>JAXLVE010000009.1:0-129712 GCA_046329175.1 Flavobacteriaceae bacterium | reverse complement strand
AGCTTTTCAATCTCATTTAAATCTTCTTTCATCATCTTCATATGTTCGCCCAAACGATTCGGTATTTCTTCATAATAAGCTTTAGGTGGCGCGGATAAAAATTCAACTCCTCGAGCGCGTAATCCGGTTACGGTTTTAATAATATCATCGGTAGCCACCGCAATATGCTGAACACCCGGGCTTTCATAGAAATCTAAATATTCTTCAATTTGAGACTTCTTTTTACCTTCGGCCGGTTCGTTGATCGGGAATTTAATTCTTCCGTTTCCGTTGCTCATTACTTTACTCATCAAAGCTGAATATTCTGTGTGAATTTGGCTGTCGTCAAACGAAAGGAAATTTTCAAATCCCATCACGTCTTCATACCATTTTACCCACTGATTCATTTCGCCCCAACCTACATTTCCTACCATATGATCGATGTATTTTAAACCCAATGGCTCCGGATTGTAATCAGACTTCCATTCAACAAATCCCGGCAAGAAAACCCCGCTGTAGTTTTTGCGCTCAACAAAAATGTGAACGGTTTCTCCGTAGGTGTAAATTCCGGAACGAACAACTTCGCCGTGCTCATCTTTTTCTACCGTCGGCTCCATATACGATTTTGCTCCACGTTTGGTGGTTTCTTCCCATGCAGAACGAGCATCTTCAACCCAAAGAGCTACGACTTTAACCCCATCGCCGTGTTTTACGATGTGCTCATTGATGGGTGATTTACTGGTGAGCGGCGTAGTTAAAACCAATTTGATTTTGTCTTGCTTGAGCACATAACTTACCGAATCTTTAGAACCGGTTTCTAACCCGCGGTAGGCCATCGACTGAAACCCAAAAGCGGTTTTGTAAAAATGTGCAGATTGTTTGGCATTCCCGACATAAAATTCAACGTAATCGGTACCTAAAAGCGGAAGGAAATCTTGAGCTCCTTCAAATATTTTTTCGAGTCCGTATTCAACGGATGTTACTTCTTTTGACATAATATAAAGGTATTAGCGGACAGAATCTGTCCAAAAGTTGTGTTTTGATTTTTTACTCTAACCAAGATTGGAAATACTTATCATCGGCAATTTTCATGGCTTCTTCGGTGACCATTAAAGGTTTAAACGTATCGACCATAACCGCCAATTCGAGCGTTTCTTTCTTGCCAATGCTTCTTTCGGTTGCGCCCGGATGCGGCCCGTGTGGAATGCCCGCAGGATGCAATGAAATATGGCCCGCTTCAATATCGTTGCGGCTCATGAAGTCACCATCCACGTAATACAGAACCTCATCTGAATCGATGTTGCTGTGGTTATAAGGCGCCGGAATGGCCTCAGGGTGATAATCGTACAAGCGCGGCACAAACGAACAAACCACAAAAGCATCGGTTTCAAAGGTTTGATGCACCGGAGGCGGTTGGTGAATTCTTCCTGTAATCGGCTCAAAATCGTGAATCGAAAAAGCATACGGATAATTATAGCCATCATAACCAATTACATCAAACGGGTGTGTGGCATAGACCATATCAAAAATTTCGTCCTTCTTTTTGACTTTAATCAGAAACTCACCCTTTTCATTGTAGGTTTCTAATTCATGCGGACGTCTGATATCGCGCTCGCAAAACGGCGAATGCTCTAGCAGTTGGCCAAACCAGTTGCGATAACGTTTAGGAGTATAAATCGGTCGATGCGACTCAACAATAAACAACCGATTGTCTTCGGTGTCAAAATCGATTTTATAGATAATCCCGCGCGGAATGAGTAAATAATCTCCGTATTTAAAATCGAGATTTCCCAACATCGTTCTCAGTTTACCAGAACCTTTGTGGATAAAAATCAATTCGTCCGAATCAGTGTTTTTGTAGAAATAATCTGCAGTTGATTTCTGCGGTGCCGCCAAAGCAATATGACAATCTGAATTGGTCAGAACAATTTTTCTCGATTGCAAATAATCAGATTCAGGATTCACCTGAAATCCACGCAAACGATACGAATGCATATTGTTGGCTTTGGCAATTTTGGGAGCAACGCCGTACTGACCTCGAATTTCTTTTACTTGGGTTGGTCGATGCTCGTGATAAGAATTGGTAGACATTCCATCAAAACCAATAGTTCCGAAGAGTTGTTCGTAGTATAAATCTCCGTTGGGCTTTCTGAATTGAATGTGTCTTTTATTCGGAATGCTTCCTAATTTGTGATATATAGGCATGATAATAAGTTTTTAATGAACGTTTTGATGTTTTTACTCAAAAACGTCATTAATCACTCGGGATTCCGTTTCATCAGAAATTGCAGATACGCTAATAAACCGCTCCAACTGTTTTTCATAATAACAAATATCGGAAAAAATCATACCGCCCAACAAGTAAAATCATAAAAAAAATCCAAATTCTGTTGCAGACGATTGAACAGAATTTGGATTTATATTATTTCTTGAATAAAGCTTACTCAGGATTGTTGAGCTTACTATGCTTTTTACTGTATCCAAAGTAAATTACTAAACCAATGATAAGCCAGCCTATGAGTCTGAGCCAGTTGGTCCAACCCAATCCGTATATCATAGCCAAACATACCAACACTCCGAGAATCGGAACAATCGGCACGAGTGGTGTTTTGAATTCACGCGGCATATCGGGATTAGTTTTGCGCAAAACGATTACGGAAATACAAACCAAAATAAAAGCGAATAAAGTTCCGATACTAGTCATATCGCCTACAATATCACCGGGAATAAAGGCAGCAAACAAACCTACAATAACCATGATGACTAAGTTCGCTTTGTAAGGTGTTTTGAATTTTGAATGCAAATCACCAAAAGCTTGTGGCAACAAACCGTCTTTACCCATAGAATAGAAAACACGTGATTGTCCGAGCAGCATCACCAAAATCACAGACGTAAATCCGAACAAAATAGCAACTGTCACAAACTGAGCCAACCATTGATAACCAGAACCCATCGCCGATGTAATCGCATTGGCAACTGAAGCTTCTTTTCCGCTGGTTCTGAAAAATTCAACCGATTCTAATCCGGTAAGTACGTGTGCAAACAAAATGTACAAAACCGTACAAATGGCCAGTGAACCCAAAATTCCAATCGGCATATCGCGTTTTGGGTTTTTGGTTTCTTGTGCCGCGGTACTTACTGCGTCAAATCCAATAAATGCAAAGAAAACGGTTCCGGCTGCGCCCAAAATTCCGAGAATTCCGCCGAAATGATGATCCACTCCATGCTCATCGGTAAAAATAGAAGGCTCCGGAACATAAGGCGTATGGTTTTCTGGATGAACAAAACTCCATCCAAAAACAATAATCATCACTACAATACTCACTTTTACCACTACGATTAATCCGTTGACAAAAGCCGATTCTTGAGTTCCTTTAATCAACAGCAAACTGATAACCGCCACAATAAACAAGGCCGGAAGATTGATGATTCCACTCACACCAGTATCAGAAACTTGCAATGGCGAATGGCACCATTCATAAGGTATAGGACTCGTATGCAGCACATTGACCAGCAGGTTGTTCAGATATTCGCTCCAGGCAATTCCTACCGTGGCAGCACCTACGGCATATTCTAAAATCAAATCCCAACCAATGATCCAAGCTAGTAGTTCTCCCATCGTGGCATAGGTATATGTATAAGCGCTTCCCGAAATCGGAATAGACGACGAAAGTTCGGCATAGCACAAACCGGCCAAAGCGCAGCCAATCGCAGCTACAATAAAGCCAATGGTTACTGATGGTCCAGCATTTTGTGCGGCGGCAGTAGCTGTTCTTACAAACAAACCTGCACCGATAATTGCACCGATACCCAAGGCAACTAAGGACCAAGCGGTGAGCGTTCGCTTCATTCCTTTTTCAGATTCTGAGGCTTCACTTAATAATTGGGTGATTGATTTTTTCTTCCAAATAGACATAAGCAACTATTTTTAATTGTTAGTGGTTTTCAAATATATTGTTTTTTAAACAACAGCAAACTATTTTTTTGGCGGTTCTCTAGAACCAAAAACCAAGACTCACCATTAAATAGCTTTTGGATTGCTCCGGTGACCAAGTGTATTTGATTTCAGCCGGACCAATGATGGATTCTATTCCGTAGCCCAATGCATAACCGCTGTAGTTAATTTTTGAAAGCCATTTAGAATTATCAAACATATTATCAGAAATATTGGCGTAATTGGCCGAAAAATTTACATGGTTTTTTTTGAAAATTTCATAATCTAGTGTAAACGTGCTTTTGATGTAAGCATCTCCGTTCAAACTCAAAAAGTCGTAACCATAAAATGGTTTAAAGTTGTTAAGCGGAGCAAATCCATAACCTCCCAAAACAAAATCAAAAAAGTGAACACTTTCTTTACCAATAGCAAAGCCCATTTCAGATTGATATTTTAAAGTCGTTTTTCTGAAGAGTTTTTGAGCAAAACCAAATTCACCTTTGAGAATAGAAAAATTATTGAACGCTTTGGTATAATTGGATGAGTAAAAATAATTTTGATAATCGCCAGAAAAATACCATCCTTTTTTGGGGAAATATTTGTTGTCTAATGCATCAAACTTTAGATATCCAAAGACACTTCCGTAATGACTTTTCTCAAAATAAGAACCTCCATCATCAATGGTTTTTGATTCTATGGTAAGATATTTATGTTCTAAGCCTGCTCCTATGACAAATTTCTGGATAAAAATACTCTGACAATACAACTGATTGGTGAAATCGGCAAAATCAACATTGAGCGAACCTATATTCCATTGACTAAACAAGGCGCCGTCGCTAAAATCCGTAAAAACATTTCGGTTGAATTTGTTGTATTTTGAACGAAAGCCAAAACTCCAATAAAAACCATTGTCAACATAATAATCAAAATTGTATCGCAGATTATCGCCCAAAATAACATCCATCGATGCAACATCATTTCGAAAAAGAATTTTTTTCTGGGTTACATTGAGTAAAATACCGCTCTTGTATAAACCGTCGTAATGCAACGCAAAACGAACAAAAGATTGGTTCGGGTTTTCGGTTAGATGAATATTTAAATCGTCAAATTCATTGTTTTTATCAATTCTGTAGGCAATAGAACTGAAGTTTTGGGTGGCCGTTATGTTGTCCATTCCTCGTCGCAAATCTTCAAAAGAAATTTTGCGGTTTTGCTTGAATCTGAGTTTACCGACGGCATAAGCACGCGTATAATTCTTGAGTGGATTGATTATGATATTCTTGATGTTCAAACTGTCTGAAGCAGTATTTTTGGCAGGTAGGCGAACATAGCTGGAATCACCAAAAATTTTAATTTTATCATACAATGCCAAGGCTGCTTCTTCGCCTTTTTTGATAATTTCTGGGCCTTGATCAAATGAAATAACGCCGTAATTACTAATATCAGGTTTGATATAAATATCTGTTTTGTTGAGTTTATCCTTCATTTTCTCAATCATCTGAAGGTTGGAAATCTGCACCAAAATTCTTGTCGCATCACGCAATGCTTTGCGATCTTTTAAATCGTCCTGAACATCCACGCCTATGATAAAATCCGCTCCTAAATTCTTGATGGCTTCCACCGGAAAATTATTGGCTACACCGCCATCAACAAGCCATTTTCCGTCAATTTCAACCGGAGCAAATAAACTAGGAAAAGCACCACTGGCCAATAATGCTTGGGGCAAATAACCTTTGTTGAGTAAAACCTCTTCGCCGGTTTCAATATCGGTGGCCATACACAAAAACGGCGTGGGCAATTGATTAAAATCGTGAATATTGCGCACTCTGTTGAGTAACTTATTCAGTAAATTATAGTTGTACATTCCGCGAGAAATAGCTGTTGGAATGCCCACTTTCATTTTGTGCAACGGAAGCGTAAAGGCGTAACGCTCGTCGTTGTTTTTTTCATAGAAATTCTTAGAGGCCCTTGGAATATAATCGCTCAACAAGGCATCAAAATCCGTTTGTCTAAAAATAGAATCAATTTGTTGAGCCGAATAGCCCGAGGCGTAAAGCCCGCCAACAACCGCACCCATACTGGTACCACCAATGTAGTCGATTTTTACACCGGCTTTTTCGAGTACTTTTAAAACACCAATGTGCGCAAATCCTTTGGCACCACCACCGCTGAGCACCAAGCCAATTTTAGGCCTAGGTTTTACCTCTTCGGTTTGAGCACAAATTAAATTTGTCGTAAAGAACAATAAAATGAACCACCCAATTTTCTTCATAGAACCATCACGGATTAGAAGTTTGGTAAAAGTCGATAATTTTTTTGGCTTTTGAAGCACCAACCACTGCAGAAATTTCTTCTTCGGTCGCCAATTTGAGTCTTTTAACACTTTTGAAGTGCTGAAGCAGCGTTTGCATGGTTTTTTCGCCAACGCCAGGAATGTCTTCCATTGAGGATTGCAAAGCTGATTTACTGCGCTTATCGCGATGAAAAGTAATCCCAAATCGGTGGGCTTCGTTGCGCAAATATTGAATTACTTTGAGCGTTTCCGATTTTTTGTCGAGATAAAGAGGCACCGAATCGCCCGGGTAAAACAATTCTTCTAATCTTTTGGCAATGCCGATGATGGCTATTTTTCCGCGAAGTTCGAGCGCATCTATGCTTTTCAGTGCCGAAGACAATTGTCCTTTTCCGCCGTCAATAATAATGAGCTGCGGCAAACTTTGTCCTTCGTCAAGCATGCGTTTGTAGCGACGATACACCACTTCTTCCATCGAAGCAAAATCATTCGGGCCTTCAACGGTTTTGATGTTGAAATGACGATAATCTTTTTTGCTGGGCTTTCCGTCTTTAAAAACCACACAAGCCGAAACCGGATTCGTTCCTTGAATGTTTGAGTTGTCAAAACACTCAATATGTCTGGGCTCGACGGAAAGCCGCAAATCTTTTTGCATCTGGGCCATGATGCGGTTGGTGTGTCGGTCTGGATCGACAATTTGAATCTGTTTGAGTTGCTCGATTCGATAAAACTTGGCGTTGCGCTCTGAGAGTTCCAAAATCTGCTTTTTATCGCCCAATTGCGGAACCGTCACTTTGATGTGTTCGCCCAAATCAACTTCAAACGGAACAATAATTTCTTTAGATAGTAAATGAAAACGCTCGCGCAATTCAACAATCATCAAACTAAGCAATTCTTCATCGGTTTCGTCGAGCTTCTTTTTGATTTCGGTGGTATGCGAACGAATGATTGAACCGTGGGCTATTTGCAAAAAGTTGATATAAGCTGCACCTTCATCCGATACTATTGAAAACACATCGACGTTGTTGATTTTCGGATTGACAATCGTAGAACGCGATTGGTAATTTTCGAGCACTTCTATTTTTTCTTTGATGATTTGCGCCGCTTCGAATTGCATATCGGCAGCCAAATCAGTCATTTTCTTTTTAAAATTGCGTAAGCTGTCTTTGAAATTTCCTTTGAGAATTTGCCGAATGGCCTCGACTTGCTCTTGATAATTTTCAAGCGATTCATATCCTTCGCACGGGCCTTTGCAATTGCCGATGTGAAATTCTAAACACACTTTAAATTTATGGTTTTGAATGTTTTGTTCGTTCAAATCATAATTACAAGTGCGCAGCGGATAGAGTTCTTTAATGAGTTCTAAAATAGTATTGACCGTTTTAAAATTGGTATACGGCCCAAAATATTCCGAGCCATCTTTGATCATGCGCCTAGTTGAAAAAACTCTTGAAAACGGTTCTTTTTTGATGCACAACCACGGATAACTTTTGTCATCGCGCAAAAGCACATTATAGCGCGGTTGGAGCTTTTTAATTAAATTGTTCTCGAGCAAAAGTGCATCTGATTCAGTGGGAACCACAATGTGTTTGATGCTGACAATTTTTTTGACCAGCACATTGGTTTTGGCGGTATCGTGGACTTTGTTGAAATACGAAGAAACGCGTTTTTTGAGGTTTTTGGCCTTACCAACGTACAGAATTTTGCCTTCTTTGTCGTAATACTGATAAACGCCCGGACTGTCCGGTAGCGATTGTATCTGAAGTTCTAATGAAGGCTGCTGCATAAAGCAAAGTTACTTGAATTCTCACAAAAAGCAAATGCGTTTACAGCTAACAAATATCATATTTTATCCGCGTTCAAGGCTTTAGTTTTGGCCAAATTTCAGCTCATGATTTATTGGAAAAAACGCACGCGTGAACAGCTCAAAACTCGGGTACAAAAAGCTTTAGAAGAAAACATCAATTTTGCACAAGATATATCGCTAGGTTATCCGGCCTCAAAACTCGATTCAAAAGTATTTTATGACGACGCGCCCTTTTTAAAAGAAGCGCCGACTTTGCAAACATTCGTTGCCAATCCCAATCACATCGGCTGTCATACTTTGGGCAAATCTGAAAATGTTTTTAGCGGCACTCACGATCTTGAAAAAGAAGTGCTCAAGGTAATTGCCGTTGATATTTTCAAAGCCGAGCCCGAAGGATTTGACGGCTATATTTCACCGGGCGGAACCGAAGCCAACATTCAAGCGCTGTGGATGTATCGCAATTATTTTATGTACCATAACAAAGCGACTTTATCTGAAATTGCCATTGTCTCTTCCGAAGACACGCATTATTCTATTCCAAAAGGCGCTAATTTATTGCAAATTGATTGGATCAAAGTTCCGGTGGATGAAAATTCGCGTTCCATTCAATCTGATGCTTTGGAAGGGCTTTTACAAAAAGCCCAACAAAACGGAAAAAAATATTTGATTGCGGTAGCCAATATGGGCACGACCATGTTTGGTTCGGTAGATAATCCGCAGTTGTATGTTGCTGCTTTTCAAAAGCAAAATTTAGCATTCAAATTGCATATTGACGCGGCTTATGGCGGATTTGTATATCCGTTTAGCAATCAAAAATCTACAATAAATTTTACTCATCCGGATATTTCATCCATCACCATTGACGCCCACAAAATGCTGCAAGCGCCCTACGGAACCGGGATTTTTATTGGGCGAAAAGGGCTGATTGAAAATGTGCTCACCCCCGAAGCTTCGTATGTTGAAGGTATGGATTTGACGCTTTGTGGCAGTCGTTCCGGAGCCAATGCTGTCGCCGTTTGGATGATATTGTTTACCTACGGACCGCATGGTTGGTTTGAAAAAGTGAGTGTTTTGCAAATGCGTACGCAATTTTTATGTCAACAACTCGATGAATTGGGCATCTCTTATTTCAGAGAACCGCATATGAACATCGTCACACTTTCGGCTGAATATGTTCCTAAAAAGCTTGCCGAGCGATTCCATTTGGTGCCTGAAACGCATCAAGGCGAGAATCTATGGTATAAAATTGTGGTGATGCACCATGTAGAAGTCGAGCATTTAACTACTTTTATAGCCGAACTCAAAGCGGCCTTGCTATGCTCAAAAATGATTTAAGAAAGCAATATAAACAACTCAGACAAAGCTTATCTGAGGAGCAAATCGAAACTTTGAGTCTACAAATTGCCAATCAATTGCTTCATTTGCCCATTTGGGACAAAACCTATTTTCACGTTTTTCTGCCCATTGAAAAGCAAAATGAAGTCAACACTGAATTTGTGCTGCATTTGCTTTCAGGCAAAGACAAAGAAATCGTCGTTTCGCGCACTGATTTTGAAACGCTGACCATGACACATTTTTTACTCACCGACAACACCAAACTCAAAGTAAACACATACGGAATTCCAGAACCTGTATATGGAATTTCAGTTCCAGACGAATTCATTGAAGTTGTTTTTATTCCGCTATTAGCTTTTGACCAAAACGGTCAGCGCGTGGGCTATGGCAAAGGATTTTACGATCGATTCTTGAAAAAATGCAAGCCTGAAACCGTCAAAATAGGTTTGTCTTTTTTTGAAGCGGTTGATTTAATTGAAGATGCAAATCCAGAAGATATTCGCTTGGATTGTTGCGTAACGCCTATGCGCATTTACCAATTTTAAACTTCTTCAGTAGTTGTAGAAATTGAGCTGTGGTTTTTGTGAAATGCTTTTCTGTTGAAGACAATCAAAATTCCCACGCCGGTTGAAATGGCCATATCGGCTATATTGAAAATCGCATTGAAAAATTTGAATTCTTTACCGCCCACTACCGGAAACCACTGCGGAAAATGCGTATCTACCATCGGAAAATAAAGCATATCGACCACTTTTCCGTGAAAGAGTGTTCCGTAAGGTTGCGCCGAGAAAAGTTGGGCTAATTTACCGTGGCTATCATCGAAAACAATTCCGTAAAACACCGAATCGATGATATTTCCAAATGCTCCAGCTAAAATGAGTGCGATGGCCACAATCAAATATTTTGAACCGCCTTTGTGCACAGAATCCCAAAGCCAATAACCAATCGCGCTTACCGCAACGAGTCTGAACAAAGTCAAAATGAGTTTTCCGTACGCGCCAGGGATTTCGGTGCCCCAAGCCATTCCTTCATTTTCGATAAAGAGAATTTTAAACCAGCCAAAAACGCTGACTTCTTCGCCCAAAACAAAATTGGTTTTGATGTAAATTTTGGTCACTTGATCGACCAACAAAATGATGAATATCAGGAAATACGCGTTACGTAAAGACATTTTTAAATTTTTAGTGCGCCAAAAGTACTATTATTTTCTAAAAAAAACGCCCCGATTGGAGCGTTAATTTTTGGGTTTTAAGATACTTATCTCTGCATGTTTTTGGCCTCGATACTCATCGTAGCGTGCGGCACAATCATCAAGCGTTCTTTGCTGATGAGTTTTCCGGTTACCTTGCAAATTCCGTAGGTTTTATTTTCAACGCGGAACAATGCATTTTTGAGATCGCGAATGAATTTCTCTTGACGGATAGCCAACTGTGAATTGGCTTCTTTTGACATGGTTTCGCTGCCTTCTTCAAAAGCTTTGAACGTTGGCGAAGTGTCGTCGGTTCCGTTGTTGAGGTCATTCATATAGGCGCTTTTAATCAAGTCTAAATCGGCCTGTGCTTTTTGGATTTTTTTGAGGATTAGTTCTTTGAACTCTGCCAAATCTGCGTCAGAGTAACGTGTAATTTCATCTACCATAATCTAGCTACTTTGAAATGAATATTTTTGTTTTAATGTCGTCAAACTCAATTTCTGAACCTTCCGCAACTTGCGATTCAAAAGCCAGCGATTCGGTCAGCGTTTCCGCCTTGATATACGCCAAGTTATTTTGAACTGCTTGTTCCAATCGCGCTTCTTTTTCAAGAACCACGCGAATGGTATCGGTTACTTCAAAACCTGAGTCTTTGCGGATATTTTGAATTCTGTTGACTAGTTCACGCGCAATCCCTTCATCCTTGAGTTCTTCTGACAAAGTAATATCAAGTGCTACGGTGATTCCGTTGGAGCTGGCCACCAGCCATCCTTCAATATCCTGTGTAGAAATTTCTACATCTTCTAGCGATAAAGTTATATTTTTTCCTGAAATATCAATATCCAAAGCGCCTGAAGATTCTATTTGCTGGATTTGATCTGCTGAAAAAGACTGTATCTCTTTGGAAATCAAACCCATATCTTTTCCGAATTTGGGCCCTAAAGTTTTAAAATTAGGCTTGATTTGCTTGACTAAAATGCCTGAAGCATCGTCCATCAGCTCTATTTCTTTGACGTTTACCTCGGCTTTGATCAAGTCTGAAACGGCCTCAATCTCAGCGCGCTGATTTTTGTCAAGTATAGGAATCATAACCCTTTTGAGCGGTTGACGAACTTTAATCATCTCTTTCTTACGCAACGACAAAACCAGTGATGAAATGGTCTGAGCCGACTCCATTTTGTGCTCGAGTGATTTATCAACAAAGTTTTCAACGCAAATCGGGAATTCTGCTAAGTGAACACTCTCAAAAGACTCGCTGCCAGTGGCCTGGGTCAAATCGCGATACAGTTTATCCATAAAGAACGGAGCAATAGGTGCGCCCAACTTGCTTACCGTAAGCAAACAAGTATATAAAGTTTGATAGGCCGCAATTTTATCTTGAGCATATTCGCCTTTCCAGAAACGACGACGGCACAAACGCACATACCAATTGCTTAAATGCTCTTGCACAAAATCAGAAATGGCGCGTGCAGCTTTGGTCGGCTCGTAATCGGCGTAATAAGAATCCACATTTTTGATGAGTGTATGCAACTCTGACAAAATCCAACGGTCAATTTCCGGACGTTCATTAATTGGAACTTCAGGCTCATTGTATTGGAAGTTATCGATGTTGGCATAGAGCGCAAAAAACGAATACGTATTGTATAAGGTTCCGAAGAATTTACGGCGCACTTCGGTAATGCCTTCTAAATCAAATTTCAGGTTGTCCCACGGATTGGCATTAGAAATCATATACCAACGCGTGGCATCGGGCCCGTGCTCAGAAATGGTTTGGAACGGATCAATTGCATTGCCCAAACGTTTGGACATTTTTTGTCCGTTTTTGTCAAGCACCAATCCATTGGATACGACATTTTTATACGATACTTGATCAAAAACCAACGTTGAAATGGCATGCAAAGTATAGAACCAACCGCGGGTTTGATCAACACCTTCGGCAATGAAATCTGCCGGATACGCCTCGTGATTGTCAATATAATCTTTGTTCTCAAACGGATAATGCCATTGTGCATACGGCATCGCGCCCGAATCAAACCAAACGTCAATCAAATCGGTTTCGCGGAACATTTTCTGACCTGAAGACGACACCAAAACAATCGAATCAACCACATTTTTATGCAGGTCAATCAGGTCGTAATTAGCCTCAGACATATTGCCGATTTCAAAGCCTTGATATGGATTATCTTTTTGGAAACCAGCAGCTATTGATTTTTCAATCTCTGTGTAAAGTTCTTCTACTGAGCCAATACAAATTTCTTCTTTCTTATCTTCGGTTCTCCAGATTGGAAGCGGAATGCCCCAATAACGCGAACGCGATAAATTCCAATCGTTGGCGTTTTTGAGCCAATTCCCAAAACGCCCTTCACCGGTGGCTTTGGGCTTCCAGTTAATCGTGTCGTTGAGTTCAAACATACGCTCTTTGCGCTCGGTTACTTTGATGAACCACGAATCGAGCGGATAATATAAAATCGGTTTATCGGTGCGCCAACAATGTGGATAACTGTGAACGTATTTCTCAACTTTAAAAGCTTTGTTTTCTTCTTTAAGTCGGATGGCAATTTCTACATCTACTGATTTTTCAGGCGCTTCACCATCGTTGTAATATTCATTCTTGACATACTTACCGGATAAATCACCCAACCCTTGTATGAATCGGCCTTGCAAATCAACCAACGGCACCGGGTTTCCGGCGGCATCCAAAACAAGCATCGGCGGAACTTCAGGCGTTGCTTCTTTGGCCGCTTTGGCATCATCGGCACCAAAAGTAGGCGCGGTGTGCACGATTCCGGTTCCGTCTTCGGTGGTGACAAAATCACCAGCTATAACTCTAAAAGCGTTTTCAGGTGTTTGATATGGCAACACATAAGGCAACAATTGCTCGTATCGAATACCGACCAAGTCAGCTCCTTTGGCTTCAGCCAGAATGATATACGGTATTTTTTTATCTTCAGTTTTGTAATTGTCTAACTCAGCAGCAGTTTCGGCCGCGGCGTATTTTCCGGCAAAAATTTTAGCTAAAAGCGGCTTGGCCAAAATAACTTTAATTGGCTCAAAAGTGTATTGATTAAAAGTTTGCACCAATACATAATCGATTTTAGGACCGACCGTTAGCGCCGTATTACTCGGCAAAGTCCAAGGGGTAGTGGTCCAAGCCAAGAAGTGAATATCGCCGAAATTTTTTAAGAAATCTGGTAAAGAAGCATGAACCGCTTTGAACTGAGCCACAATGGTCGTGTCAGAAACATCGCGATAAGTGCCCGGTTGATTGACTTCGTGCGAAGACAATCCGGTTCCGGCTTTGGGCGAATACGGCTGAATGGTGTATCCTTTATACAACAAATCTTTGTTGTAGATTTGTTTGAGCAACCACCAAACGGTTTCCATATATTTGGGTTTGTAGGTCACATACGGATCGTCCATATCAACCCAATAACCCATTTTTTCGGTCAAATCATTCCACACATCGGTGTAGCGCATGACCGTTTTTTTACAGGCTTCGTTGTATTCAGCGACGGTGATTTTGGTTCCAATGTCTTCTTTGGTAATGCCGAGTTCTTTTTCTGTACCAAGTTCAACCGGCAATCCGTGTGTATCCCAACCCGCTTTACGCTTCACCTGGAAGCCTTTTTGGGTTTTGTATCGACAAAAAATATCTTTAATGGCGCGCGCCATCACGTGGTGAATTCCGGGCAATCCGTTAGCTGAAGGTGGGCCTTCAAAAAACACATACGGCTTTTGGCCTTCGCGCGAGGTGACACTTTTTTCAAAAATGTTTTCTTTTTTCCAAAAATCAAGAACTTCTGACGCTACGGTGGGCAGGTCGATTCCCTTGTATTCAGTAAACTTTTTAGCCATGGAATTATCGAGTAAAAATCAATGCGCGAAAGTAATCAATTTTGATTGATTAGTCACAATTCCCAAGGCCTAATAGTCAATTACTTTGTTAAAACTACCGAAGCTTTGAAAAAATCATACGCAGTGTCAATTAAATCTCTGTATTGAGGGTATTTTTCTTTTCCTAAATGGGTAAAATCGTAGAACTCTTCTATGTTAATTTTAAGTTGATTTCCTTCGACTTTAGCTGCTGAATCAAAACTGCCAACCACCTTATTTTGTGCGTCTTTGAGTTCTTTATGCATCTTTAATTGTTCGGTGTTTTTTACGGTATAACCTTGAGGAACTTCAAAAACAATACTGTGGATATATTTTTTGGGATAATATAAATCTATGTCTTGTCTTCGATCGGTTTCTTGGTATAAATTGGTTTGCTCGCCGAGTACTTTTCCGAGTGAAACCAGATAGTTCTTTCCGGCGTTTTCAACCCATGATTCTTTAATAACAACATCGGTGTCGATGGTAAAAGGATGGTCAGAACCATAATTGTATTTGTATTCTTTGTTTGAAAAAGTGTGCGATTTCAAATCGACATCAACTTTGCTAAAAACAGCATCGCTCACCATTTCTTTAATCTTGTCTTCTTTGATATACTTGAGTACGCTTCTGTAATAATAAGCGCGATAACCGGTTAATTCGAGTTTTTTCTTGACTTTAACCGTTTCCATATCGTCGTCGAGTTTGACCAGACTCGTGGTTTTAACCACGTTGTCGTTCATAGAAATGCCTTGTGTTTTTTCAAAATGATAATCAATTTTGGCGCTGCCTCGTTTTTGTTCAAAAAAGATTGCATCGTTGTTAACGCTTACAGAATTAGGCGGTCCGTAAGGCATCCAATAATAAAAAGGCGAAAGATATTTTTGGGTTTCGGGAATGTAAATCATAATTTCTGAAAGTGTGGCAGGAACCACATTTTCTTTGTCTAAATGATTGTCGAATTTATCGGTTGATGCCAAAAACTGATACGGAATTCTGAGGTAATCTAAAATGTCTTTGTAAAGATAAAGACACATTCTACCGGTAATTTTGTTCTCGTCAAAAATCTTTTTATAGTTATAAAACTCGTTTTGATTGACAATCTCTACGTTTTCTTTTAAATAAACATCCATTCTCTTGAGACGCTCATCCAGCGCAATGGTTTCATCGTCTAATTTTTGGTCTCTGATAAAGTTTTTAACCATGGATTTAGCATTGACGCCTTCGGCAAATTCAGTCAACTCTTTATAATAGGTGATGTAACTGTAATTTCTGTTGATGTCAGTGTAATAGTAAACTTTTGCCATATTGGCTAGATTGGCAGCATTGACTTCTTCTTTGTAAGCCGGTAAGTTAGTTGCCGTAAAAACACGGTGTCTTTTGACACTTTCGTCTTTCATACCGTTGTAACCATAAACCGAAGTAACCGCCGAACTCACATTGGCGTTGATTTGAAATTTCGCTTCCAAAACCGGAATGTCGCGCTGAAAATACTCTACACCACTAAAGTCAGGAAAATCTTTGATGACGTAGTAATATTCAATAATGTCGCCTTTTTCAACGCCTTCAAAAACAAATTGTCGCTCGTCTGATTTTTCTTTTTCGATAATCTTGTCTTCAGATAAAACTTCAATTTTGCCATTGGCTTTGATAACGCGCGCTTTTAAATCGCGATAATCTCGAACGTATTGTTTGTTAATTTTTACTTTATTGTAATCGTTCACACCGTCTTGGGTAAGGATTTTTATCGCCGAATGCATGACCACAAACGCTTTATAGGCATATTGTCCAACTCTGTTGTCATAGAGCCTGTAATCTTTTAAAACCACCGCCGGATACTTCTTGAATTCCTCTGGAACTTCTCTGAATTTCGGAGCTACTTCCCATTCATAATTTTTAACCTCTTCTTTTTGAGCATGGGTTAATTGAGTCAACAAAACGGTGATAAAAACTAATATTTTTTTCATTCTTTTACTAAAATTATGTTCTGATTGTATTGTTTGGTAATGCTTTTAATGATGGTATTCCACGAGTCAAAATCTTCGGTCTCGAGCAATAGTTTGTTGAGTTCCAATTCTTGGCTAACCACTATTTTTCGATCTTGAAGCTTGTATTTGATTTTGGCCTTGACAAGATCGTTGGACATGGTGTAGTCGTCAGGTTTGAAGTCAAGTTTATAGCCGTTCGGTATAGCTATTTCATATTCAAAATTGTACGATTTATTAAAATCAAACATATAGGGAACCTTTCTGATTTGAGTGTCAATGCGGGAATCTGAAAAAGGGAAAAACAAAATGGGTTTGAACAATAACTGATTCTCAACTTTTTTGATCCATTTATCCACGCTGAATTGACATAAAACCGAAACCGGATTTCGAGATAAATCGTCGTTTTTCACCTCAAAGTTGTTTGCGGTTAAATTGACAATAAATCGGGAGAGATAATTTTTGAGCATTTTGTCTTTTTCAACCGAGGTTTTGTACGAGGCCAAAAATTGGGTTTTCAAAAAACCACTCATCTGAAACTGGGCCGTTCCGGTAAGTTTATCTTCGTCGATATTTATTTTGATTTTTCCTGAATTTTGGTTGGCCTCTGAAGCAACTATCGGAACGGGAATAATCTTATACTGATGATCGTCAATTTTTAAAAGAGCTTGTTTTCCTTGAATAAATGGAGTAAAACTCGGAAAAATTGTATACTGTCCGGTCGCGTCTAAAAAATAATTTTGTTTGTCAATGTTGGCAATACAAATCATGTGGTTATCGACTATCGGCGAAGGAACTTCTTCATAAGAATAATTGTTGTGTCGGGTGCCAATCCAAGCAATGTTGGACTCAATTCCCGCCACATGCAACATCTGGTTCAGCAAGTTGGCCATGTCTTTGCAATCGCCGTATTTTTTTTGAAAAACATCGGCAGCTTCGCGCGGAATAAAGCCGCCCATACCATCTTCAAATGCAACATATTGAACCTTTGATTGCACAAAATCAAAAATGGCTTTGGTTTTATCTAAATCTGAAGAAAGTCCTTTGATCAACTCAAGGGTTTGAGCCCGCAAGCTAGATTCATCGGCTTTATTGATGTCTTTGATAGTTTGCGTGTAAAAATGATACAGGTTCTCAACAGACCCAACTACAGGTTGCTTGCCAGCGGAATTTACATAGCTCTTTATAAAAAAAATCAAATGAGGTGTATAGTACGACAATTTAGGTCCGTCATCAAAGTATTCGACCTTTTGACTGTCGGTCAATCGCCAAGTATAGAGGGTGTAATCGCCTTCTTTTTGGGTTGTAAATTGAATCTTATCGGTTTCTCTTCCTTTCAAAACATAGCCGATTTCTATTTTACTTGAAACCTTCAAAGTAATTTTTGCTTCCTTGCATTCGAGGTCGTCCTTAAAATAAAACGGATCCAAAAAATGAGGATTGTAATATGATTTTTTGTAGTATGAATAGGTCTCGGAACCATTTTTTAAGTCCGAAAAATAATAGATTTTCATTTTTTGATCGTGATAAAAAATGTTCTCTATTTCACGGTCTTTGGTGTCGATATATCGAACTTTTATTTTCTTGTTTTCGGGAGTAATGCTGTAAGCCTCAATGTCGTATACCGATTCGAAAGCGTCAGAATAATCGATTCTTTTTCCTTGAACCACAGGATCTTCTTTATCGCCTACCCATTTTTTTTCTTCAGAATTAAGCGTAATAACCGGAGTATCATTCTTGTTAATATCAAAGGTGTAAAAGTCAGATTTGCTGATGATGTATGATTTTTGACTGGCTGTTTGCGCGCTGGTAACTCCAATAAAAAGAAACCCTAAAACAAAAGCAAGAGAATAGGTTGTCAAGATTCGATTCATAAATTTTAATTAATGGCTTTTCAAGACTTTACAACCTGATAAATTCTGGATTTAAATCTTGTAGAACATGTATCTGGGGCTAAAATAAACATTTTTAAACAACAACAAAGTCTTTCTAATTATGAAAAAACAGCTTGCAAAACTTCGAGTGATTGCGGCTTTTTAAAACCGTCTAGATGACTCGAATAATAGGCAACTAATATTTTGAGCAATTGTTGACGCTCTGACACATGAAACAAATGAGCCGATTGGTCAAAATTGAGATTGATGAGTTTTTTAAACACATCGGTTTCAAATTCATTGAGCGTTCCGGGTAAAATTTGCTGAGTAAAAACACCTTCTTGTAAATGGAACAAGGGCAATTCACGCTCTGAAACGTCGGGATAAAAACCCAAATGGCGTGTAAGTTCAAACAAGAAAACCAAATGAAAATTAGCTACATTTTCATGGGTGTCGAGCCAAAGAAAAGCGGTTTGCAAAAAAGTAAAAAGCCCGATGTTGGGTTCTTCTTCTCGAATAGAATGCTGCAGCATCTCGGCCAAAAAAAGAGCTATCGTGCTTTTGCGGATATCTGTTGATATTTGTTCGTATGCCTGATGCAGTTTGATTTCTTTGAATTGTTCGAGTGAGCCTTTGTTTTTGTGAATAGCCTCGATTTCAAGTAAGGTTAATGGCTGAAAGTAAGCGATTTTCTGAAGGTTTTTCTTGCTTGAAAAAGCATCGCGCACAAAATATGATTTGAGGCCGTCTGAGGCGGTAAAGCATCGAACAATCAAGCTTTTCTCTTGATAGCGAACCGATGAAATAACAATAGCTTGGGTTTTGACTAACATGCTTGCGGCCTATTTAAGCTTGTTTTGAAAAACCGTTATCGAACAATCATAACTTTTTTAACCGTCGTGTCAGAGCCGTCTTCTGATGACACAAAAATCATATACACTCCTGAGGCTACACGGTATTTCCCGAAAGCTGTGGTGTCCCATTCAATAGTTCCGCCTTCGGTGATAAATTCTGCAACCAAATTGCCTTCAATGTCTGCGATTTTTACGTGAGCTTTATCAGTGAGTCCACTAATTTTGACAGTTCCCGAATATTCCGGTCGCACCGGATTGGGGTAAACATAAACATTGCTCAAGTTGTTGTTGGCTTCGGTGGCAGTTCCTTTGAATGAAACCATGCCTTTTGCCGTGGCAAAAAATACTTCTCCGGTAACCGGATTGGCCTCGACATCATTAATGTTGTTGCTTGGCAAAGGTGAATTCGAAGTGGTAAAGTGGTAAATGGTTTTTTGACCGTCTGATGAAACATAAAAAACGCCTGAATCAACCGTGGCAATCCATTTGTTATTGGCTCCATCCACAAAAATATCACTAATCGATTGCTCATACAATAACTCTTGTGCCAAACCGTCTTCAACAATGATAATCGGGTTTGATTGCAAAACATCATTCGAAAAAAAACTGTCCACACTTGGTAAAACCCGAAGTCCGTTCAAGGTTCCGATCCAAAGTTGATTCCGATTGTCAACGGCTACGGCCCTCGTGTCAAAAGACGGAAGATTTCCTCCGTCGGCCGAATTCGATATCACTTTAAATCGGTTGTTGTATTTTTCGTTAAAGCCAATAATTCCGTTGCGCCAACTGGTCATCCATTTGGTGCCATTTTTATCAACAATCATTCTTCCGGATTTAAATTGAGTCGAGGTCGTAACGACGTCTTGCATATCATATGATTGCCATTGACCATTGCTTTTCAAAACCTTAACCCCTTTGGCCACCATACTGTTGGTCATCCATAAATTCCCATCGTTATCAAACACAGATCCGTTGATCCTAATATCATCAGGAACCTCACCCGGTATGGTTTGTAATCCGTTGGGTGCCGTATTGGTTACATTATATAAAAAATTGGGGATATCGTTTTCAATTTTAAGCAAGCCTGAATAATACGAGCTCACAAAAACCTGTTTCTCATTATTTGGATTTACCGCAATTCTGCACAACGACCGTGCATTGAGTACTTCTTCAGCAGGTATATTGAGCCATCCGCTTTTGGTAAGTTTACTCATACCGAATTTAGGCAATGAAAAACCAAAAAAACTATACGGGTTATAGTCTAGGTCATACCCTCCATAAACCGCCCAAAGATTATTGGCTGTGGTTGTAATGGCAAAAACATTGTTTCTGATAGGGCCATCTGGAGTAATGCTATTAAAAACAGACTCGGTCATTACTTTGTTGAAAATCCCGTTTTGTTGCGTTCCGACAAATAAATTATTGTCCACCAAATCTGCACAAGTAAACGTTGATGGCGCTGTAGTAATTTGACCGCTTTGAATATCTGATTGCAATGCCAATGATGCGTTGTAAACCAATACATGATTAGGTGTTGAAATGAGTAAATACTGATCGTTCGCTCGCACATCAACAGCAGCCTCGGGTAATTGGGAAAGTGAACCAAATGAACTTCCTTGCCAACGTTGCAGGTTGCCCGAATTGGTCACCGCCACTAAATTAACTCCTGTTCTTTCAACTGCAACACAACCAAAACTACTTACGTTGAGCCACTGGTTATAATCGTTCAAATTAGGATTATTAATATCGGCGCTATAAATGCCGTTGGTTTTTGAAGCCGCGTAAATTCGTCCATTAAAAACGGTTGTTTGTGATATATTGATTTGGCTTCCTCCTGGACCAATAAAATAAGTATCGCCAAACTGAAGTGTATTGAGATTGTATTGTACAATACCAAAATCGCAAGAGACATAGATAATTCCGTCCACATCCATAAAATGATTGACGCGTTTGACGTTTTGCGGTATGGATTTGTTGAGAATATCAACGACATTCAAAATAGAGCCGTCCACTTCATTGTAAACAATCATGAGCCCATTTTCATAGCCAATGAGTATTTTTTTAAGGGAAGAACTGTAGTAAACAGCCGTGATGGTTAATCCTGAAAGCCCATCAACCGTATTGAGTGTTTTGATGTTACCGGTCAAAACATCTTGAATGAGAATAGCGTTCTCAGAAGACGCAATCAACTTGTTTGAACTCTGGGCCAGATCGGTTATTTGATTGAATGAAAAATATCCTTTCCAGGATTTATTGTATTGGGCTAAGGCACCCAAACTGATGCTAAAAAAGAAAAGCGCTGTAAAATATGCTCTCATGAACAAGTTTATTGAATCACAAATATAGCAGAAAACGAAAAAAGCTTCGATTTAATATTCAATCATAAAAAAAGCCTTTCCGACGACTGCAGAAAGGCTTTCTATATTTGGTGGTGGTTGATTATACAACTCCTTGACCTAACATCGCATCGGCTACTTTAACAAAACCGGCAATATTAGCTCCTTTTACATAGTCAACAAATCCGGTTTCATCTTTACCGTATTGTACACAAGCTTCGTGAATATCACTCATAATTCTGTGTAAACGTTGATCTACTTCTTCGCGCGTCCAACTCAAACGCAATGAGTTTTGTGACATTTCTAAACCTGAAGTGGCAACACCGCCGGCGTTAGAAGCTTTTCCGGGAGCAAACAAAATTTTCGCAGCCAAGAATACCTCAATTGCTTCTGGCGTTGATGGCATGTTCGCACCTTCAGCCACACAGATACAGCCATTGGCAACAAGCATTTTTGCTTCATCTCCATTAAGTTCGTTTTGCGTTGCGCAAGGAAGCGCTACATCGCATTTTACTTCCCATGGACGTTTTCCGGCCACATATTTTGCGTTTGGATATTTCTCTAAATATTCATTGATACGTCCGTAACGAACATTTTTGATTTCCATCAAGAAAGCCAATTTCTCAGCATTGATTCCGTCGGCATCGTAAATATACCCTGATGAATCAGAAGCGGTAACTACTTTTCCGCCCAATTCAGTGGCTTTTTCAATAGCGTATTGTGCCACATTTCCTGAGCCAGAAACTACGACCGTTTTACCAGCAAAACTTTCTCCGCGGGTAGCCAACATGTTTTGTGCAAAATACACATCGCCATATCCGGTGGCTTCAGGACGAATCAGTGAACCTCCGAACGAAATTCCTTTTCCGGTAAGAACTCCGGTGAACTCGTTGCGCAATTTTTTGTATTGACCAAACATATAACCTACTTCTCTACCGCCCACACCGATATCTCCGGCAGGAACGTCAGTATCAGCTCCGATATGTCTTTGTAATTCTGTCATGAATGCTTGGCAGAAACGCATGATTTCGTTGTCTGATTTTCCTTTCGGATCAAAATCAGAACCTCCTTTACCACCGCCCATAGGCAACGTAGTCAACGAGTTTTTAAATACTTGCTCAAAAGCCAAGAATTTCAAAATGCTCAAGTTTACCGTAGGATGGAAACGAATTCCTCCTTTATAAGGGCCAATGGCTGAATTCATTTGAATTCTGTAACCGCGGTTCACTTGTGTGTTTCCGGCATCATCAATCCAACAAACGCGGAACATAATCACGCGTTCTGGCTCA
Source organism: Flavobacteriaceae bacterium (assembly GCA_046329175.1). Classification (GTDB taxonomy): domain Bacteria; phylum Bacteroidota; class Bacteroidia; order Flavobacteriales; family Flavobacteriaceae; genus Flavobacterium. The sequence continues at coordinate 106,964 of JAXLVE010000009.1, read as the reverse complement.
ACCATGCGCTCCAAGAGCATTTTGTTTTGGTATTTTTTATTTTGTTCGATAAACGGAATAACTGTTTCAGCTACTTCCTTAACTGCTTGCATAAACTCAGGTTCGTGACCGTTTCTTTTAGCAACCAAGTCGATAAATGCATTGATACTTTGTGACATAATTTGTAGATTATAATCGTTTAATGAAAACGTTTTCGTTATTCGGCGACAAATATACATTTTTATGAATTTGACCCATACTTTTTTTTCAGATTCTTAATATAAGCTCAATTGAATGCTTGGGCTAAACTTGATTTTTGTGTTAATATATTGAAACTAAAAACCAAAATCACTTTTTCATCGTTTAATAAAAAATGTTTTTTTTAAAAGTGAATGATGTTTTTATATATTTGTCGAGAATTGAAATAATCCATATGAAAATGCCCAAGTATCTTTTATTGACCTTGCTATTTGTTTTGGGATTTTCCAAGCAGGCGCAAGCTCAGTTTGGTTTTTCGCATGAAATCGGAGCTATTGCTGGCCCTGTGGCTTTTCAGTCAGACTATGGCGAAAGACATAATTATAATACCAATGCTGGAAATACCGGATACGGAATCGGGCTTATTCATTACCTGAATTTCTCTTATCGAGCTGATTGTAACTGTTACAATCCAGAAACTTATTTTAATGATCACTTCAAACTCAGAAGTGAATTGTCTTTTAACAAAACTAATTTGCGTCACTACGGAGAATGGGTTGACGGAGATCGCAAAAAACTCTTCAATCGCCAACTTAGAGCCATGCGCGGATCAACCGCAGTGACCAATATCGGTATGCAATTAGAGTATTTTCCGTTAAGCATTAGAGACTTTACCGCGACCGTTGGAGCTTTTGCTCCGTATGTGAGTTTCGGAGGACAGTTTAGTTTTTATGACCCAAGCGCACATTCAACGCTCGGTAGATTAAATCAACCTTCAACTACTCCTGTAAAATATTACAATGCTACCGAAAACGGAACCGGAACAGTCTGGTCAGTTGTTTGGAGTGTAGGAACACGTTATAAACTTACGTCTTCTTCGGATTTACTAGCTGATTTCAGATGGCAGTATTACTTCTCTGATTGGGTAGACGGATTAAACCCGAACCCGAATATTTACACCGAGAACAAAGCAAACGATTGGCTCATTTGGTTTAACGTTGGATACATTTATTACCTACAGTAATAAGTTATTTATATTTATAAAAAAGCCCGATTGTTCATCGGGCTTTTTTATTATGACAATGCTTGTTTTAAATCTTCTATCAAGTCTTCGGCATCTTCAATCCCAACGCTCAATCGAACCAGATCATCGGTAATGCCAATTTCTTTTCTTTTGTCTTCAGGAATAGAAGCATGCGTCATGAGTGCCGGGTGATTGGCCAAAGATTCCACTCCGCCCAATGATTCTGCCAAAGTGAAAACTTTGAGCTTTTCTAAGAAATCCGTAGCATCTTTTTTCAGACCTGATGTAAATCTGAATGAAACCATTCCGCCAAAACCACTCATTTGTTTTTTGGCCACTTCGTGAAACGGATGCGAAGCCAAGCCCGGATAATAAACTTGTGCAATTTTAGGATGGCTACTCAAAAAAGCAACCACTTTCTCACCGTTCTCGCAATGACGCTGCACACGCAAATGCAGTGTTTTGATGCCGCGCAAAACCAAATAACTATCCATCGGCCCAAGCGTTCCTCCGGTGGCGAATTGTTTAAAATGCAATTCATCGCCAAGTTCTTTGTCTTTAATAATCAAAGCTCCCGCAATCACATCGCTGTGTCCGCCCAAATATTTGGTAGCTGAATGCATTACAATATCGGCGCCCAAATCCAACGGACGTTGTAAATACGGTGTAGCAAAAGTATTGTCAACCGCAAAAAGAATGTTGTGCTTTTTGGTGATTTTAGCGATTTCAGCAATATCGGCCAATTTCATCAGCGGATTGGTCGGGGTTTCGACCCAAACCAGTTTTGTGTTTTGATTGATGAGCGACTGAAATTTCTCAAAATCGTTCATATCCACAAAGTGAAACTTGATGCCGCTGTCTTTGTACAAACGCGTAAACAAACGATACGTTCCACCGTATAAATCGTCCATCGCAATGACTTCATCACCAGCTTTAAACATGCGCAGCAAACAATCCGTAGCAGCTAATCCGGATGAAAAAGCCAAGCCGCGAGCGCCATTCTCAATCGAAGCCAAAGCGTCTTCTAAAGCTTGTCGCGTCGGATTCGCAGCACGACTGTATTCGTAATCTCCAACCGGTTTTCCGGGTGTTACTTGCGCATAAGTTGAAGTCTGAAAAACCGGTGGCATAACCGCTCCGGTGACCGGCTCGTGGTGTTGTCCGCCGTGTATGGTTTTGGTATTGAATTTCATATATTTTATTTTTTGCCAAATTTATCTTTAATTATCAAATCATGCGTTACCTTTAGTAAAAATATAGCAACTTATGAAAAAGCTTTGGTTTTTGTGCTTTTCAGCCTTGATTCTCGCTTCGTGTCAATCAAAAATTACCTTTGAGCCGCAACACTATCAAGCGCAGAGCAAAGAGAATTGTCAGCCGCATGAAGGTTGCGCCAAATTCAATTTAGACATCGTTGCCGCAACGGACAAATCAACTGCAGCCGATAGCATCAATAATTCAGTTTTTAAAATGATCCGCCGCGCTATGTATGTGGGCGAAAAACCGCAAGAAGCCAAAAACTATCTTGAACTGACCAATAGTTTTATCAATACGCACAATCAAATCAAAAATGAATTTCTAGAGCGATTCAAAGTACTTCCGCCTTCGTGGGAAGCGACCGGAAAATGTCGCCTTCAATGGCAATCAGATCGAATGGTCAATATAGTGTTGGAATACTACACTTTTACCGGTGGCGCGCATGGTTATGGCGCTACTTTATCTGAATTTTACGATTCAAAAACCGGTCAAAAAATTCCGAATCGACAATTGTTTACCGATACCCTTTCAGTAGCTTCTTTGGTGGAAAAACAGTTCCGAAAACAAAATAAAATTGATTCAAAAACTTCCTTAACTGAAGCCGGATATTTCATTCCGAACGATCAGTTCTTTTTGCCCAAAAACATTTATTTAACCAAAACAGCGGTGGTTTTTCATTACAATCCTTATGAAATTGCTGCTTATGCCTTCGGCGATATTGAAGTGGCTGTTCCGCGCAAAGAAATTGAACCGTTGCTCAAGCTTAAATAAACTTGCGAATGCCCATCATGATGCCGGTATGCATGGCTTCGTGATAATTGTTGAATGAAATCGCATCTTCGACTGAATTCATCGTAAAACCCGACATCGAGGTAAATCCATTAAAAGTAGTTCCGTTAAATTTTCCGGATTGGTAATCGGCTTGTGTTTGCTCAATGGTTTTGAACAATAAATCTCGAATTTGCGCTATTTCATCAGCACTGACTTCGCCTTCAGGCTTGGTTCCTTTTCTGAATTTTTCGACCATTTCGTCAGCAACCATCATCGGCAAACCCGATAGTTTATAAGTCAACATTTGCTGCACTACGACAATATGTCCAATGTTCCAAATCAGATTATTTGAAAATCCGTCCGGAATTTTGTTGAGTTGTTCTAAAGAATATTTATCCAGAAATGAAAGCAATACATTTCGGCTGGTTCTGTTGATTTCAAAAGCAGTTTGCATAGAGATATTTTTGCTTAAAAGTAGTCATTTTGGCGGCAAATGAATTTTCTTTGCAAAAAGATTTTCTATGAATATCGTTTACTATCTCAAATCGTGCGATACCTGCCAAAAGATTCTCAAGTCGCTGCCTGAAAATCACGGCTTGCAATTACACGACATCAAACAAGAACCGCTCACAGCGACAGAAGTTGACACCTTAAAATCATTGGCCGGAAGCTACGAGGCGCTCTTTAGCCGAAAAGCGCAATTGTACAAATCACTTGGTTTGAAAGATCAAAACCTTACCGAAGAAGATTATCGCCGGTATTTACTGGAACACTACACTTTTTTGAGTCGTCCAGTTTTTGTTATTGACGGAAAAATATTCGTTGGCAACCAAACGGCGGTTGTTCAAAAAGCCATCGAAGCTTTACAATAATGACGGCGCGCAAATGGGCCTTGTTGGCCGCTCTATCGGTTTCAATTATCTACGGAATGACTTTTACCATTGCTAAAGATGTCATGCCGAGGTATGTTCAACCTTTTGGTTTTATCTTACTGCGGGTGGCGGGTTCTACTATCCTTTTTTGGCTGGTAGCGGCTTTTCGGAAAAAACAAAAAATTGCCCGAGAAGATTATTTCAGAATCATGGCGGCCGCTCTTTTTGGCGTGGCCATCAACATGCTGACTTTTTTTAAAGGATTGAGTTTGACTTCGCCTATTTCAGCAGCGGTAATTATGGTGACAACGCCCATCATCGTTTTGGTTTTGTCGGCGCTTTTGTTGCGCGAAAAAATGAAACCGCTCAAGATTTTGGGCATCTTGCTCGGACTGGCCGGAACTTTATTGCTCATTGCGTTTGGCAAATCATACAGCGGCGCGCCTAATGCGACTTTGGGTAATTTATTGGTTTTTATCAATGCGGTTTCCTACGGATTGTATTTAATCATCGTCAAAAACATCATGGTTCGCTATGACGCTTTTGTGCTCGTAAAATGGATTTACACCTTCGGCCTTTTGATGGTTTTACCTTTTGGTTGGAGTGAATTAGGTGAAATTGTCTGGAGCAAAATTCCAACCGATTTGTATTGGAAAATTAGCTTTGTCGTAGTGTTTTCAACCTTTGGAACGTATTTGCTCAACTTGCTTTCTATGCGCGAACTCAAGCCAACCACCGTAGCAGTTTTTATCTATTTACAACCTTTGTTTGCGGCACTCATTGCAATTGGTTTGGGCAAAGATTACCTCAACAACATCAAACTCACCGCCGCGGCTTTGATTTTTGTGGGTGTTTATTTGGTCACTCAGAAAAATACTCCAATGCAATCGTCCTAAACTAGCGGTTTTGTGTATCTTTGGTTTCTTTTTTATTGAATTTGTATGATACAATCCATGACCGGTTTTGGTAAAGCAACCTTGCAGTTGACCACCAAAAAAATCACTGTCGAAATCAAATCACTCAACAGCAAAGGTTTAGATTTAAACACGCGTATGCCTTCGGTTTATCGTGAAATGGAACTCAATTTGCGCAATCAAATCGCCCAGTCGCTCGAACGCGGAAAAGTTGATTTTTCGATGTTTGTTGAAATTACCGGCGAAGAAACTTCTTCAAAAATCAATGCACCTATTATCAAAGGTTACATCGCGCAGATGCGTGAAATTTTGCCAGAGGCCGATCCGACCGAGCTCATGAAAATGGCCGTTCGTATGCCCGATGCGCTCAAAACCGAACGCGATGATATTGATCCAGAAGAGTGGAAACAAATTCAAACCGTCATCAATCAATCATTAGACAACATCAATCAATTCCGAAAAGACGAAGGCGTTGCGCTCGAAAAAGAATTCTTGCACCGCATTGGCAATATTTTGAGTTTGATGAATCAGGCTTTGGCGTATGATGCCGAGCGCGTTGAAACCGTGAAAACTAGACTGCGCACAGCTTTGGATGAACTCAAAGAAAATGTAGATGAAAACAGATTTGAGCAAGAACTCATTTTTTACCTCGAAAAATACGACATCACTGAAGAGAAAGTTCGCCTAGAGAGTCATCTGAATTATTTCATTGAAACCCTCGCCGGAAGTGAAGCCAACGGTCGAAAACTAGGTTTTATTACCCAAGAAATGGGACGCGAAATCAACACCATGGGTTCTAAATCAAATCATTCCGAAATGCAAAAACTCGTAGTGATGATGAAAGACGAACTCGAAAAAATCAAAGAGCAAGTGCTCAATGTACTCTAATATACCAACAACAGCATAACTGCAACTACGCATGAAAAAAGGGAAACTCATTGTCTTTTCGGCGCCATCCGGCTCAGGCAAAACCACCATTGTCAGACATTTATTGGGATTGCCCGAACTCGAATTAGAATTCTCGATATCCGCAGCCACGCGCGCACCTCGCGGACAAGAAATAGACGGTAAAGACTATTATTTTATGTCGATTGAGGATTTCAAAAAACACATCAAAGCCGAAGATTTTATTGAATGGGAAGAAGTCTATCGCGATAATTTTTACGGCACGCTCAAAAGCGAAGTTGAACGAATTTGGGCCTTGGGCAAAAATGTGATTTTTGACATTGATGTAGCCGGTGGTTTGCGCATCAAAAAGAAATTTCCCGAAGAAACCTTGGCTGTTTTTGTCAAACCGCCCAGTGTAGATGAGCTCAAACGACGACTCAAAGAACGCTCTACCGAAAGCGAAGACAAAATTAATATGCGCATTGCCAAAGCCCACGTTGAGTTGGCGACTGCTCCGCAATTTGACAAAATAATCAAGAATTACGATTTAGATCAAGCCAAACAAGAAGCTTACGAATTGGTGAAGAATTTTATTTCTGAATAATTTTACAAATGAAAATCGGATTGTATTTCGGAACCTTCAATCCCATTCATGTGGGACATCTCATCATTGCTAACCACATGGCTGAATATTCAGGCTTGGATCAAATCTGGATGATGGTCACGCCACACAATCCGCACAAGAAAAAAGAAACTTTGCTCAACGATTATCTGCGTTTGGATTTGGTGTATTTGGCCACCGAAGATTACCCAAAAATCAAACCTTCGGATTTTGAGTTCAAACTGCCACAACCCAATTATACCGTGAATACTTTGGCGCATTTGCAAGACAAATATCCGGATGATGAGTTTTCACTGATTATGGGCGAAGACAACTTGCGAACATTGCACAAATGGAAAAACTACGAAGCCATTTTAGCGCAACATCGCATTTATGTTTATCCAAGAATGGCAAGTGAAGGGGCAGAAAAAGAAAGCATTTTACCTGAAATCGCGCAACATCCGAACATTCATAAAATCGATGCGCCGGTGGTTGAAATTTCGTCAACAGCTATTCGCGAGGGCATCAAAAATCGCAAAAATGTTCGTCCATTATTGCCCGAAAAAGTCTGGAAAGAAATTGACAAAAGTCAACTTTATTACTAAGGCTTAACATTCTCTTACCATTTGTGCTGAGGACTTTGGTTTAACTTTGCGCTCACAAAAAACTTAGTCATGAATAATTTTGAATTATACAATCCGGTCAATTACATTTTTGGTAAAGGCCAAATCGCAAAACTCTCTGAACTTACTCCTAAAAACACCAAAATTCTTTTAGCATATGGCGGCGGAAGTATTTTTAAAAATGGTGTATACGATCAAGTAAAATCCGCTTTGTCAGGTTATGAAATCATTGAATTTGGCGGCATTGAACCCAATCCGCGTTATGAAACTTTGATGAAAGCCGTTGAAATCATCCGTGCGCAGAACATTGGTTTTGTTTTGGCGGTGGGCGGCGGAAGCGTCATTGATGGTGTGAAATTTATCTCGGCGGCAGTACATTATTCGGGTGATGCTGCGGATATTCTCAGAAAACGAATTTTGTTTAAAGATGCTTCCGTTTGTGTTCCGTTTGGAACCGTTTTGACTTTGCCGGCGACCGGTTCTGAGATGAATTCAGGCGCGGTAGTCACCATTGAAGCGACGCAAGAAAAACTCACTTTAGGTGGCAGCGCTCTTTTTCCGAAGTTTTCGATTGTTGACCCAACCGTAATCGCTTCTTTGCCTAAAAGACAACTGCAAAATGGCGTGGTGGATGCTTTTACGCATGTCATGGAGCAATATTTGACTTATCCGCACGAGGCTATGCTGCAAGACCGAATCGCTGAAGGTATTTTAAAAACACTCATTGAAATCGGCCCGGATGTAGTAGAAAATCCTACCGATTATAAATTGGCGTCAAATTTTGTTTGGTCGGCCACGATGGCGCTCAATGGACTGATTCAGAAAGGCGTTCCAACCGATTGGGCTACACATATGATTGGTCATGAACTCACGGCTTTATACGAAATTGACCACGCACGCACTTTGGCCATCATCGGCCCAAATTTATACCGCGTGATGTTTGATACCAAAAAAGAAAAACTCGCACAATACGGCAATCGCATTTGGAATTTAACCGGAACCGAAGAAGAAATCGCACGTGAAGCCATTGAAAAAACGGTGGACTTCTTTCATACCATGGGCATGAAAACCCGTATTTCTGAAAACGCACAAAACATTGAAAACACCGCCGATTTTATCGTAAAACGTTTTGAAGAACGCGGCTGGTTAGCCATGGGCGAAAAACAAAACATCACACCTGAAAAAGTGCGGGAAATTGTTGAGATGAGTTATTAATAAAGAATTTTATAAAAATTCAAAAGGCGTTCAGGAACTGATTCTTGAACGCCTTTTTCAACATTAAAACAAAACGTAACTAACTCATGGTGGAAGCACAGTTAACATTTACTGTACTTTATTGTTGAGTTAACGTATCAAATTTAAAACTATTGTGTTGAATATCAAAATAATAGAAGTTAATTTTTTTAAACCCTCATTATTGTGCTGTTTCAGTGTTTAGCGTTATAACTGCCGTTCGGTTTTTTTGGTTATTTTTGAAGACAAAATTGCTCTCCAATATATTTTGAGCGTTTTATTACAGTGGCTAGAATTTTCTATGCTCCTGACTAAAGAAAGTGTTCATGACAAAAAATCCAAAATTTGCCGTCATCGGTGGCGGAAGCTGGGCTACGGCCATTGCCAAAATGCTTTGTGTCAACTTACCTGAAATCGCATGGTATATGCGTAATGAAGAAGCGATTAACCACCTCAAAACCCAACATCACAATCCCAACTATTTGAGTTCAGTTGAGTTCAACATTGAAAAGCTCAAACTCACCAGCGATATCAACGAGGCAGTAGCTTATGCTGACTACATTATTTTTGCCATTCCATCGGCATTTTTAGATCGCGAACTGAGCAAATTAACACAAAACTTGCAAGACAAAGTTGTTTTCTCGGCCATCAAAGGAATCGTTCCGGAAACCAGTTTGATTGTGGGCGAACACTTTCAAAAAACCTATCAAATTCCTTGGGAAAATATCGGTGTCATTACCGGTCCGTGCCATGCCGAAGAAGTAGCGCTCGAAAGATTATCTTATCTGACCATTGCTTGTCAAGATGCTAATAAAGCTAAAATGGTGGCCAATTGCTTGTCAGGGAATTACATCAAAGCCAAAATTACTGATGATGTGATTGGAACCGAATATGCCGCGATGCTCAAAAACATCTACGCCATTGCCGCCGGAATAGCCCACGGAATTGGTTATGGCGATAACTTTCAGTCGGTGCTCATGAGCAATGCGATTCGCGAGATGAAAAAATTCATCCGAAAAGTGCACAAAATGAAGCGCAACATCAACAATTCGGCTTATTTGGGCGATTTGCTCGTGACGGGTTATTCTGTGTTTTCGCGCAATCGTATGTTCGGAAATATGATCGGAAAAGGCTATACTGTGCAAAGCGCCATGATGGAAATGAGCATGGTAGCCGAAGGTTATTACGCCGCCAAAAGCGCTTGGGAACTCAACCAACAATACGGTGCTAAAACGCCGATCATTGATGCGGTTCACGCCATTCTATACGAAGGAAAAGAAGCCAAAAAAGTCTTTAAAAAACTGACCGAAAAGCTCGATTAATTAGCGAACAATTACGCCGTCTTTAAATAGTATCGGCACTTCTTCAAGCGTTTGCTTGCCTAAAACACCCGCTTTAAAAGTATATTTGCGGTCGTAAAGCGTATTACCGATAAAATACGTGAGCATAAACTCGTTGTTCAAAGCCAAAACACTGTTTTCAATCATTTCGATTTTTACGGCTGAAACCGCGGGCATTTCAACCAATGCGTGTCGGAGCAATGAAGTTTTGCGCATTTCTCCGTTGAGGGTTCCAAAAGCTTTAGAAACCACCATAATGTCGTGCAAATCGTGGTCAGAATCGTTGATGAGATAAACGTTCCAAACGTTGTCGAGAAAATCGTCGTTCCACTCTTGAACAGCGGCCATAAAAACGTTTTCTACTTCGGGAATGGTGATGTCTTTACGCATACAAATCTATGAGAAGTTACTCTGCTAGCCCGGATGGAAACGTCATCCTTTTGTGCTGGGGTTCAGCGCAAAAGATATAGTGGACAGCCGGATCAGCTTCTGAAAAAATTAAATACTGGTTTTAAATTGCTCTAAGAAACGTACGTCGTTTTCATAAAACATGCGGATATCGCCAATTTGATAAAGCAGCATCGCAATGCGCTCAATGCCCATTCCAAAAGCAAATCCGTTGTATTCATCGGGGTTGATGTTGCAGTTTTTGAGCACATTCGGATCGACCATCCCGCAACCCATAATTTCCAGCCAACCGGTTCCTTTGGTGATGCGGTAATCGGTTTCGGTTTTAAGCCCCCAATAAATATCTACCTCAGCGCTGGGCTCGGTAAACGGAAAATACGACGGGCGCAAACGAATTTTGCTCTTGCCAAACATTTCTTTGGTGAAATACAACAGCGTTTGTTTGAGATCAGCAAACGACACATCTTTGTCAATATACAAACCTTCAACCTGGTGAAAAATACAGTGCGAACGCGATGAAACGGCTTCGTTGCGGAATACACGCCCCGGCGATATGGTTCTAATCGGCGGCTTGTTGGCTTCCATATAACGCACCTGAACCGATGAAGTATGGGTTCTGAGCAAAATATCCGGATTGGTTTGAATGAAAAACGTGTCTTGCATGTCGCGCGCCGGATGATATTCGGGCAAATTCAGCGCGGTGAAATTGTGCCAATCATCTTCGATTTCCGGGCCTTCAGAAACGTTGAATCCGATGTTGGAAAAAATATCGATGATTTGGTTTTTAACAAGCGATATCGGGTGACGCGAACCAATAGAAAACGGTTCGCCCGGACGCGTCAAATCACCGTAAATACCTTTTGCTTCTTGAGCATTTTCAAAAGATTCTTGCTGCGTTTTTACCTTTTCTTCGGCAGATGTTTTGAGCAAATTAATGACTTGACCAAATTCTTTCTTTTGTTCGTTGGGAACGTTTTTGAATTCGGCGAAAAAATCTTTGAGCAGGCCTTTGCTTCCTAAATATTTGATGCGGAAAGCTTCTAAATCAGCGGCGTTTTGCGCTTTAAAAGCATTGACTTGGGCAATGTGTTCTTTGATTTGATCTATCATGATTTGCTTGTAATTTGAGTCTGCAAATGTATTAAAAATGCCCGTAAAGAGCGCAGTGGAGCAAAGTTTTTTGGCGCTGTTTAATCAATATACGATCGCTCGAGAAAATACTGAACGATGGCTTCTTTCATGAGTACCGATTGTTCTCCGGCTTTGAGCGGCGGCAGTTCGGCTTTTACTTTATAATGCGGCCAACCTTCGCGGTCAATGTAGTCAAATTCGTAGTAACCATACGGTTCGAGCAAGCGACAAATGGCAATGTGCATCAAATTGACTTTCTCGTCTTTTTTAAAGGTGCGGTGCAGTTGTCCGAGTTCTTGAACACCAATTAGATAAATAATGGCATCTAAATCAAGTTCATCGCCCGGCGCAAATTGGTGGGACAATTGAGCAACAATGCGCTCCCAGCGTTCTTTGAGTTGTGTGTCTCTAGACATAAATCCGTTTGATTGGGTGCGGGCAAAGATAATTACTTCGGTGGTAAATTGGGGCAGCAATTCTTATATATTTGCCTAACTAGATTAATCACACATGAACTTGGTAGACATCTTTATTGGATTTGCCTTTTTACTAGCCATTTTTAACGGATGGCGACGCGGTTTTTTGCTTGAAATGTTGTCCATGGTAATTATTTTACTGGGCATTTGGGCCGCAATGGAATTTTCGACTGTGGCTGAATCCGCTCTTAAAATTCGCGTTTCGTGGAGCGGTCAAAAAACCCAACTTGTTGCTTTTGTCATTACTTTTGCCGTGGTGGTTTTGGGTGTTTCGTTGCTGGGTAAAGTGCTTACCAAAGCCATCAACAAAACACCGATTGGTCTGGTCAATTGTATGCTCGGAAGCATCGTTGCAGTGCTCAAAGCTATTTTGATGACAGGTGTTATACTCGCAATATTACAACTTGATTTTGCGCATAAAATCGTTTCTAAAGAAGACATTCAAAAGTCGATGTTTGCCGCGCCCATTTTGAGTGTTTCAAAAGCTTTATATCCTTCGGTCGCTCATTGGCTTGAAAACCTACATCCAGAAGATTTAAAAATCAAAACAGAAGATTAAAGTTTTACTTCTTTGATCGAGGCGCTTTGTATCCAGCCTTCAGAACCGTCTAGTAATTCAACTTTTTTCCAGTCGTCGAGCACTTCGAGTACCATGACTTTGGTTCCTTCGTGCAACACCACAACGTCAGATCCGGCTGCACGCGGTTCGCTTTTTACTTCGGCGCTTTCGTCAAATACAATGGCTGGGCGTTCATTTTTGGCATGACTTTTTTCAAATACTGCCGAGAGCAAACTGATCAAAATCACAAAAATCAAAACAAACATCCCTACAAAGAAAATACGCTTGTAGAGGGTAAGGCTCGAGAAATAGTAGCCGATAAAAAACAACAAAAACAAAGTAGAAAATCCTACAGCCATCCATGCCCAGCCGTCATACGAAAGCAATCCGGTAAAATCGCGCAAGAGTTTAGCAAACCCTACTTTGGGTACTTCTTTGATTTCGTCAATGGTCATTTTTTGGGCAAAATGCAAATTGTTTAAAATTTCGGCATCGCCCGGTCGAAGCGTTAAAGCTTTTTCATAGTTGTAAATAGCCGGCGCCACTTTGTTGAGTTTGTAATAACAGTTGGCCAGATTAAAATATAACTCTGCCGATTCTTGCCGTCCGTTCAGAACGCTTTGATAGGCTTCAGCAGCGGCTTCATATTGCCCTTGTTGATAGAGTTTATTGCCGTTTTCAAAATTGTTTTGTGCCCAAAAAACCTGAGCCACCAAAATGAGTAATAAAGCTGCTTTTTTCATGGCTTATGAAATTTGTTTTTCTAAATCTGAAATAAGCGTCACCGCGCGGTCATAATCTTGCTGAATGGCAGCGGCTGAGGAAGGCGCATAACGAGCCATCTCACAATTTTCAATGAGTGATATCAATGAAGCAGTTGTGTCAGACTGAACATTCTTGGATGTCATGAGCGCTCGAATGTTGTCTTTGCTCATCTCAGAGGTTTCAATGTGCAATTTTGCCTTCATAAAATTGTGCAAAGCTTTTTCAAGGGCAATGTAAAACGGTTCTTTTTGTCCGAGTTGTTTTTGCGCTTCAGACAAGAATTGTTTGGCCAATTTATTCGATTGACGGATTCTGTTTCCGGTTATATCGGCATCAATAGCTTCTTTTTTCTTTTTGAGCAAAACAATAATCGGAATCACAACCAGCGGCAAAAACAACAAAATATAAAACAAGGTAGAACCGAGAAAATCCTCACGACTCATTTTTTGCAATTGCGTTTTGAGTTTAATAAAGCCAAACTGCTGATTCGCGCTTACTTGAACTTTGTTGGCGCTTGGAGCATTCGTATCTGCTTGTGCCAATTGTTGTCCGCCCGGACCGTCGAGCACGTTGATCATAATCTCGGGCGAAGTGATGGTTTTGTATCGTCCGCTGGCCAAATCAAAATAGCTAAACGACATAGGTTTGATTGGATATTTGCCTTTGAATTGCGGAATAATCGTGTAAGTATCTGAGATGCTTCCGTTCATGCCAGAAAGCGGTGTTTGCACATTTTCTTTGTGCGACGGATCATACATTTCGAGCGAATTCGGCACTATAGGTTTTGGAAGTGAAAACAATTTAAGGTTTCCGGTGCCTGAAACAGAGACTTTCAAATCTAACGATTCTCCGTTTTTAAGCGTGGTTTTAGAGGGTGTTACCGAGAAGTTAAACTTACCGACTGCGCCTGAGAAATCGGCGGGTTTTCCGGCTTCAGGCAAAGGTTTTACGTTGATGGTTTTGCTTCCGGCTGATACGCGTTTGTTGTCGTTTACAATTTGAACTTGTCCAAAAATATTGCGTCGATTAGTCGGCAATTGAACGTCAATATCCAATGAAAGCGGCTCGATTTCAAGTTTGCCTGATTTCTGCGGATACAAAACCGTTTTTCTCAAAACCACACAACGGTAACGCTCGCCGTTGTAGCGTCCTTCTTCAGCGACCAATTGTTTGATATCAATATTCTGACTCCAGAAATCGTTGTACTTGGGTTTGTTGAGTTCGCGCCAGTTAGTAATACCAATGTTGTAGCTAAAGTAGAGCTTGTAAACCACCGTAATCGGCTCGTTGATGTACGGATTCCCTTTGGTGATTTCGGCCACCAAATGCAAGGCGTCATCTGATGAAATTTGCGGTTCATCGTTTGGATCGCGCGGTTGCGGTACTGCTGCGGTCACATTGATTTTGATGGGATTAGTTTTATAAATCTGTCCGTTGATTTCAACCGTGGCTTGTTTGATAGTCAGCGTTCCTTTTTGCATCGGCAACAAAAAGTACGAATACGATTTGTTAAACGAACTGCGGCCGTTGATCCAAGATTGGCTTACTTGTTGACTCGGACCGGCCACGATGCGAAAACCTTCAAACGACGGCGGATTAAAATTATCTCCGTCGGCATTCATCGAGAAATCAATCCGCAAACGTTCATTGAGCCCTAGAGAGGTTTTGCTCACCTTGGCTTCAAACTGAACTTGAGCGCAAAGCGAGTTAAAAGCAATCAAAAAAAGGACTAAAATCTTTTTCATTTTTACCAATCTTTTTCGGTTTGTACCGGTCTTCCTTTGACTTTTTTAGCGTTGACTTTATCTTGAATTTTCTTTTCTTCGTTGTTTACGGCATCGAGCAAATTCTGCAATCTTTCTTTTGAAATTCCGCCCGGTTTTGGTTTAGGCTGGTTGGGTTGGTCTTGATTTCCTTGGTCGTCTTTCTTGTCTTGATTGCCTTCTTTTTTGTCTTTTTGATCTTTGTTTTGATCTTGTTTTGGATCGTCTTTTTTATCTTGATCTTGCTTTTTCTGATCTTGTTTGTTGTCTTTTTTATTCTCCTTTTTATCGTCTTTTTTGTCTTGTTTCGGCGGATTATCTTTGAGCATTTTCTTGGCCAAAGCAAAATTATACCGCGTTTGCTCGTCTGACGGATTGTTGCGCAAAGCATTTTTATAAGCCTCAACAGCGCCTGAATAATCTTTTTCTTGCATCAAGCTATTTCCCAAATTGTGATAGGCTTGATATTTCTGTTCTTTGGTTTGCGCGCTTTTAACGGCTTTGGCAAACGAATATTTGGCTTCAGCCGGTTGGTTTTGACGATAAATCGAATTGCCTAAATTATAAGCAGCGGCCGTATTTGCTTGATTTTGCGCCAAAGATTGACGGTATTCTGCCTCAGCCGAACTGTAGCTTTTATCCGAGAAATCGTCATTTCCTTGGGTTAAATGCTTGTCTTTTTTTTGAGCGAAACCGGCCAAAGAAAGAAAAAATAAACCATATATGAATAATTGCTTCATCATTCTTTTTCATTAAACAGGTTCAACTTCTGAATCCACTCGGTTCTGCGCTCGAGCAAGAAAATATCACAGAACAACAGCAAAAAGGCAAAACCTAAAAACCACTGAAATTGCGATTGAAAGTCGGCCATTTCGGTTGATTCAAATTCGGTTTTTTCAATATTCTCTAAAGCTTTTTTTACATAATCCAACACTGCTTTGGTATTGCTGCCATTGATGTATCCGCCTTTGGTTTCCTTGGCAATCTCACGCAAACTTTGCTCGTTGAGTTTGGTGATGACCACTTCGTTGTTCTGGTCGCGTTTAAAGCTTTGCACTACGCCGTTTTGTTTGAGCGGAATCGGCCCGCCTTTAGGAGTTCCTACACCTATGGTAATGATTTTCATTCCGATTTTATTCGCTTCGGAGGCGGCTTCGGAGGCTCCTTCTGAGTGATCTTCTCCGTCAGAAATCAAAATGAGCAATTTGCTGGTTTTGTGATTTTTGTCAAAATACGAAGCCGATAATTTAATCGCATCTTCAAGCGAAGTTCCTTGAGATGAAACAATCGAAGTATTCATACTCTGCAAAAACATCTTAGACACCGCATAATCACTGGTAATCGGCAAAACCGGAAAAGCGCTTCCGGCATAAGCCACAATCCCGATGCGGTCATTGGCGAGTTGGTTGATGATTTGCGAAACGAGTTGCTTACTTTTCTCTAAACGATTGGGTGCAACATCTTCGGCCAACATACTTTTAGAAACGTCCATCGCAAAAACAATATCAATGCCTTCGCGTTTGACTTTTTCCATTTTGGTGCCGATTTTTGGGTTGACCAAGCCCATAATCAAACCACACAATGCCAAAAGTAAAAACGCAAATTTGAGCGATGGTTTAAACACCGAACGCTCAGGTGAGAGTTTTTTGACCAATTCCCAATCGCCAAATTCGCTTTGTTTTTTGCGTTTCCACCAAAGCTGGTATAAAAACACAAGCAGCAACACCGGCAAAATGCCTAGCCAATACAGATATTTTGATTCGTCTAGTTCGTACATGGCTATATAAAACTTCTAAAAACGGTTTGACGCAGGCCAAATTCAAGCAACAGCAATAGTCCAGCAGCACATACCCACGAGCGATATTTTTCGTCGTAGTCATAAAAGCGCAACTCTTGAATTTCGGTAGTTTCCAGTTTATTGATTTCGTCATAAATCTGTTGTAATTTGTTGTTGCTCGTAGCGCGGAAGTATTTTCCTCCGGTTTTGCGCGCAATGTTCTGCATGAGTTTTTCGTCAATTTCTACTTGCATCATTCTGAATAAAAACTGTCCGTTGGGCGCAATGGCATACGGAAATTCGGCCATTCCGTTGGTACCAATGCCGATGGTGTACACTTTTATTCCGTATTGCTCAGCGATATCTGAAGCGGTTTCAGGCTCAATAAATCCGGCGTTGTTGACTCCGTCAGTAAGCAAAATAATCACTTTACTTTTGGCTTTGCTGTCTTTGAGTCGATTCACCGCAGTGGTCAGCCCCATCCCGATTCCGGTTCCGTCTTGCAATGTATTGTCGTATTTAATACTGTTGATTGCATCGAGCACAATAGCTTTATCACTGGTCACCGGAGTTTTGGTGTAGGCTTCAGCGGCATAAACCACCAATCCAATGCGGTCATTCGGACGTTTTTCGACAAAATTTGCCGCCACGCGTTTGAGCGCTTCCATTCGATTCGGCTTTAGATCTTTGGCCAGCATACTGCCCGATACATCCACCGCGATGACAATATCGATTCCTTTGGTAGTTTTGGTTTGATTGCTGACATCAACAGTTCTGGGTCGGGCCATTGCTACGATAATTGCACTCAAAGCCAATAATCGCAAAACAAACAAAATAGGCTTTAGTCGGGCAATCATACTCGGTTTTCCGAAACCTTTAAGCGAGCTGATTTTGAGTGTAGCCGATTGCTGATTGAATTTCCAAATATACCAACCAATTGCCAAGGGCATCAGTGCAAACAACCAAAAAAACTGCGGATTTAAAAAAGTGACCTCTTTCATCATGGCTGTGCTTTTCTGAGTTCAACTGAATTTAAGATGCGCTCGCTCATTTGTCCGGCATATTGATCACCTTCTTCATACACCAAAGTAATTTGCTGCAAACCTCCTTCTTGATTAAAGAGCAAAACTTCATAATAAAATTTGCTGCTGCTCTTGGTGATTTTATCAATCATAGAGAAGGTTCCGTATGAGCGCATACCCTTAAGTCCTTCTTTGGTTGAAAATTCTTCTTGCTTGACAATCATGTTCTGAGCACCAAGCATTTGATAATATTGCATTGAAACTTCGCTCGCCTTGTTCAAATCTATTTCGCCCGATTGTTTGAGTTTTGTGGTTGAAATCATGACCATAAATCTGGCCTTCAAACTTCCGAAAATAAAACTCTGCATTTCTTTGATGAGCGCCATTCCTTCTGCCGGGAGTGTTTTGCTTACATCAACACGCGTAAGTACATGAGGCGTACTGATGACCACTCCGGGATTTCCGTATTCACTGGTAATCCATTCGCCTTCTAGCAATTCTTTTGAACTATTGCCGATGATGGTGTCTTTGACATAAGTGTAGCCTTTGACCAATACAGCTCCGGTAAAAGCCGCAATCATAAATGAAAAAACAAAAACCGTTACAACAACGATACGTTTCTTTCTTTTCTTGCGCAATTGCTGTTTGATTTGCTCTTGACGTTGCATTTCGTTGAGCAATGATTCTTCTTCCACCACCTCAACAGCCGGGATAGACTGATCAAGGGTTACAATGGTTTTTTCGATTTTTTTGCGATCTTCGGCAATCTCAAAATCAAGCGGTTTTGATTTGGCAAATTTGACCAAATCGGCTTGTTGTAATACACGTTGCAAATTCTCAACGGTTTCTGGCGTTAGGGTCATTTTCTTTTTGACCGATGCGCGCTGCAAAGCCTCTATGAGTTCGGCTGTGGTGCTTTCCATGGCCGGAATTTCAATGGCTTCTTCAATGTAATTTCGAGCAATATTGGTGAGTTCGCTGTAATATTCTTTGATTTCGCCTTTTTGCCAAAGCTGTTTTTGCTCTAAGGTATTGAGTAAAATTGTTGCTTTTTCGATGGGCGTTTTATAGACTTCTTCTTCTATTTTTTTCTTCTGACGATTTTTGACGAATCGATAAACCAACCAAGCCAAACCAACTAAGACCACTAAGGCGATCAGCCACTTCCAGATCCATGAATAATCTGATGGAGCCGCTGCAATAGGTTTGATATCGTACATTTTTTGGCGCAAAGTATCCACCTGAACATTGTTGACCTCAACGCGCAAACTATCTGAATAGTAGGGTTTGTTGTTGATGAGTACTTTGATGCTAGGCACTGCGTATCGACCGCTGTCAAATTGTGTTAATCCGTATTTTTTGATGAGTTCTCGGCGGCTTCCTTGGGCAACCGTATCAATTTTATAGGAATTGATAACTTCAAGCGCGCCAAGCGTTTTGGGTTCTGGAAAAACTACTCTGGCCGAAGTGTCGACCGTTGTTTTAAGCGTTAGTTTGAATTCTGCTCCGATTTTATTTTTGGTTTTGTCGAGACTGGTGGACAATTGTTTTTGCTGAGCCGTCAAGCTCACAGCACAGAACAGTATTCCCAGAATTAATAGTTTACTTCTCATGTGTTTGAAACAATTATCTCGATTTAAAATAACCCAATAGTTTGGTAACATAACTCTCGTCAACGCGGGTATCCACAACGCCGGAGCCTGATTTTGAAAAGGTTTCTTTGAAATACTGAAGCTGTTCTCGGTAGTGTTTTTCATAATGAGCGCGAACAGTCGCAGAAGCGGTATTGATCCAGGCAATCGCTCCGGTTTCGGCGTCTTGCATCGGAACCATACCTAAGTTGGGCATTTTTTCTTCGCGAACATCATAAACCCGAATACCTGTGATGTCGTGTTTTTTAGAAGCTATTTTCAAGGTTTGTTCATAATCAGAAGTCATGAAATCTGAGAGCACAAAAACAATGGCTTTCTTTTTTTGGGTACTCGACAAAAATCGGAGCGCCTGAGCCAAATTGGTTTTAGAACTTTTGGGCTTGAATTCAATGAGTTCGCGAATAATGCGCAATACATGCGAACGCCCTTTTTGCGGCGGAATGTACAATTCGATTTGATCCGTAAACAAAATGAGTCCGATTTTATCGTTGTTTTGAGTCGCCGAAAAAGCCAAAGTTGCAGCAATTTCAGTGATAATGTCTTTTTTGAACTCCGCTTTGGTTCCAAAACTTTCTGATCCGCTGATATCGACCATGAGCATCATCGTCAATTCTCGTTCTTCTTCAAAAACTTTTACATAGGGCTCGTTGTAGCGCGCAGTCACATTCCAATCAATAGCGCGAATATCGTCGCCGTATTGATACTGACGCACTTCTGAGAAAGTCATTCCGCGCCCTTTAAAAGACGTATGATATTCACCCGAAAAGATATGATCACTCAATCTTCGGGTTTTGATTTCAATTTTGCGGACTTTTTTGAGCAGGTCTTTGGTTTCCATAATTTAGCCGAATGTCTTCAAGTCAGTTTGCGACTTTGTTCCTATAACTTTGCGACTATTAAGGCACTTCAACTTCGTTCACAATTTTATTGATGATGTCCACCGAAGTGATGTTTTCGGCTTCAGCCTCATAGGTAATACCTATTCTGTGGCGCAACACATCGTGCACTACCGCACGCACATCTTCGGGAATTACATAACCGCGCCGTTTGATAAACGCGTAGCATTTGGCCGCTGTAGCCAAGTTGATGCTGCCGCGAGGCGAAGCTCCATAACTGATGAGATGTTTGATGCTGTCCAGCTTGTATTTTTCTGGCTGACGTGTAGCAAAGATGATATCGAGAATGTATTTTTCAATTTTTTCATCCATGTAGACTTCGCGAACGGTTTGTTGGGCTTTGATGATTTGCTCTACTGAAACCACTGGTGTTACTTTTTCTCCGCCACCATTGAGGTTTTGACGAATAACGAATCGTTCTTCTTCCATTTTTGGATAGTCAATCACGGTTTTGAGCATGAAGCGATCGACTTGTGCTTCCGGAAGCGGATAAGTTCCTTCTTGTTCAATGGGGTTTTGTGTAGCCAATACCAAAAACGGCTGGTCGAGTTTAAAGGTAGTGTCGCCAATGGTTACTTGTTTTTCTTGCATCGCTTCAAGCAAAGCCGATTGCACTTTGGCCGGAGCTCGGTTAATCTCATCCGCCAAGACGAAATTGGCGAAAATCGGCCCTTTTTTGATGGAAAATTCGTTTTGCTTGATGTTGTAAATCATGGTTCCCACCACATCCGCCGGCAATAAATCAGGGGTAAACTGAATACGGCTAAACGAACCGTGCACCGCTTTTGAAAGCGTATTGATGGCGAGTGTTTTGGCCAATCCGGGAACGCCTTCTAAAAGAATGTGGCCTTGTCCCAACAATCCGATGAGCAAGCGCTCTACCATGTGTTTTTGACCGACGATGACTTTGTTCATTTCCATAGAAAGCAGGTCAATAAAAGCGCTTTCTCTTTCTATTTTTTCATTGATCGCACGGATGTCTAGCGTTGCAGTTGTTTCTTCCATTTCTACTATTATTAATGGTACTGAGGTACTGTTAAAATTGACGGTGCAAATTGAATTTTTTTTCAGAAGCTAGATGTTAAAGAATGGTTAAAAGTTCCCGCTTTCACTGAATTTTAAGGATGATTTGTGAATGCATTTTTATATTTTTAAGAACTTTAAAACCAAAACTTCAAAGCCAACTTTTGACTGGCAGATAAATCTATGATGACCCAAAAAAATCCGTTTTCAAAAATCATTGCAGGCACCATGACCTGGGGTGTTTGGGGAAAGAACTTGAGCCCCGCTGAAATGTCTTCACTCATGCATGTTTGTCTTGATGCCAACATTACCACTTTTGATCATGCCGATATTTATGGCGGATATACAACCGAAGCCGCTTTTGGAAACGCTTATGCCCAATCGGGAATCGCTCGGAGAGACATTCAACTGATCTCAAAATGTGGAATTCAGTATATGGCAGAAAGCCGTAACAACAAAATAAAGCATTACGATTATTCTGAAGATTACATCATTTGGTCGGTTGAGCAATCGCTTCAAAATCTGCAAACGGATTATTTAGACTTATTGCTTTTGCACCGACCCAGCCCATTGATGCGCGCTGAAGAAATCGCCTCAGCTGTTGAAAAATTAAAATCAGAAGGCAAAATTCTATCATTTGGTGTTTCAAATTTTACACCGATACAAACCGATTTAATCCAAAAAGAAGTAGCTGTCTCATATAATCAAATCCAGTTTTCGGCCACGCATTTTGAACCCATGCTCGACGGAAGTTTGGATCATATGCAGTTAAAGAATATTATTCCGATGGCTTGGAGTCCGCTCGGAACCGCCTTTAAAAGCGAAGATGAGAAATCATTGCGTGTGCGAAAAATCGCTGAGCAATTGGCCAAACAATACAATACGACTTCTGACATCATTTTGTTGGCTTGGCTAATGCAACATCCTTCAGGTATTTTACCTGTTTGCGGAACCACCGATACGCAAAGAATTAAAAATTTACATTCAGCAACTGAGCTCATGCTTGACGTTCAAGATTGGTTTGCCATTTGGGTGGAAAGCGCCGGAAACAAAGTTCCTTAAATTCTGAGCAATGATTAATAAGCGCCTTTTGATTAAAAATTTATTGGCTCATCACGATGAGAACAGTTTTTATGACAAAAAGCGTCAGTTGAATTTGCATTCACGCGAAGGCAAGGCTAAGTTTCTAAAGCATATTTGTGGCTTGTCAAATTCAAATCCGAGCAACAATTCATACATCGTTGTGGGCGTTGAAGACCAAGACAACGAGATTGTGGGTGATGATTTCTTTGATGACAGTCGAATTCAGAATTTGGTGAATGCTTTTTTAGAAAATCCTCCGACAATTCAATACGAAAATGTTCCTTTTCCGAATTTGCCCAAAGACAAAGTGGTGGGTTTGGTAACGATAAAGCCCAATAGCAAAGTTTCTTATTTTAAAAAAGGAATCCATACAATTTTACCAAACACAATCTTTGTCCGAATTGGCAGCAATACCATTCCGATAGAAGGTAGTTTTGACCGCAATTACCAAAATACAGAAACCGTTATCGGCATTGAAAACAATTCGAGAAACAGCATTGGCCATACACTCGATGGCGTTATTGACTTCATGAATTTTCGACATAAAGATCTCAACTCAAAATATCGCGTTTTTAAAGAGTTGTTTGTGATTTGTTGGGCCGGAATTCCCAAACGAATTAGAGAGAAAACCTTTCTGTCTCGAGTAGATATTGAGCTGATTAATGAGCAAATCAAATTGTTTTATTCAGCCTTAGACGAAGTAACCATTGAGTTTGACGAAGACAGTTTTACTATTACCGAATACGTTCCGTTGGGGCTAAATGATCGGACAAGCTATTATCCGCTCGAACAACAAACCATTCGGTTTTACGAAAATGGTTACTATAAAATCGACCGAACCTTTTTGTTTCAACCGCCTGAGTTCAACCGGAAAATGTTGTATCACATTTACAATTCGACTTTGGCTTTGCTTGAAAAACTGTCGAAGAAAATTCCTTTGACCAACAGAGAAATTCGAGACTTAGAACATTTACCAGCAACTATGATGATTTGTTATTTGAATGGTTTTGATGATGCCAAACAAAAACTCATTGACGCTAAGTTACTACTCAAGCCTTTTCCTAGTGTTTACTTATCATTCAAAGAAGCTTTGCGTGTTTTGAGGAAGATGAAATATGATGTTCAATAAGGCTATTTTTTGAGAACTATCTTGCGAATGCAGCGTTTGTCATCCATTTCGTAAACCATCAAATAAAATCCATCCGATAGGCCTTCTAAAGCCATGTAAATATTGGAGTTTAGAACTTTAAAAATTAGTTTATTTGACATATCAAAAATATTAACCTCAACGTTTTTATGCGGTTCAAAACAACAACTACATCCTTTTGTATTGAACAATACGCTTTTTAAACTAATTGAGTTTAAAATCGGAAATGACAAAGTCCCGCTTATGGTATCTTGAAGTTGAGTTTCATCAAAAACGTCATAATAAACTTTGACGGTCAGCTTGTATGAATCCATCAAATTGTCATTAAAGTAAAGCTCAAAATTATTGTTCAAAACGGCGATTTTTGAGCCAAAACCGGGCACAAATAAAACACTCATTGTAATCTCTCTTTGGTCAATTGAATATTGCCAAGTTTGATAATAATACAGTTCAACTGCTTCGGTGTATAGACTTACCCGAATTCGATGATTGTCCATTTGTGTAACATTTACTTCATGGATGTTGAGCGCTGACAACCGGCAAGAAAATATAAGCCATAAAACGATGATTATATTTTTGGAGTTCATTAGTCAAATTCATTAATTCCGTAGAGTATTTCCTTCATCTTGCTGCCATTAATTTCGACAGGCTTGTATGCGACATTAAATTTTTCAATGGCTAGATTGATGTCGGCTTTAAGTTTTTTGTACTCAAGAGGCAATTTTGTTTCACAGGGTTTTTCGTTTTCATAACTATTCAAAATCACGCTAAACTTTTCATAGAATTTCCCGCCCTGATCAATGAAGTTATTATACTGAGAAATAAACAAAAGCAATCGGTCAATGGGAAAGTCAATATTAACTTTCATTTTCAATTGGTTATTTCCGGCGGTTGATTTCATTTTTTTAAGATAATCCTCCATTTTTTGGGTTAAATTTTCCCAATCATCATTAGTCCGGCAGCTTTCTAATGTTGATAAATAAGCAATTGGTTTGGTGTATTCTTTAAAAAGCATTTCAATGTCTTGTTTGATTTTTTGGTTGCTGTTCTGCAAAAAAGCTGTTTCAAAATAAATGGTGTTCAAATCTTTTTGCATACGCAGACTAAAATCAAGGATGCATTCAACTTTGGACAATTCTGTTTCTCTTTCGGCTTTGGTCAAGCTAGACACAACTAAATTTGAAAAAGTTTGCATTACAGAAGCTACCATATTGGTTCCCAAAAGCGAAGTGAGTTCAAAACCTCCTTTTTTGTCTTTCTTGGTAGCGATTAATTCTCTGAGTTTGTTGTATTCAGGATATTGATTCGGATTAGCCATTTTGCTGATTTCATTAAAAGTTCGAACGGAAGCAAAATGATGGTCAAGACTTAAAACTTTTTCATAAAGAATTTTAATAATCTGAAGCCCTTTTAAATAACGGATTTTAGCAATTTCAGTGGTGTTTTCGGTCTGAATTTTTTGGATTTGTTCCTCTATTTGAGATTTCAAAATGAGTAAATCGACTTTTTGATGATAATCGGTGGTCAAGAGTAAATTTTGTCTAACCTCGATGAGCAAAGATTCTTGTTGTGAAATTTGTTGCTCGAAACAAGTGTTGACGGCATTGATTTCAATAGACAATTCAAGCAATACTGCTTCTAGGCTAATTTCATCAGGCGGCAATGAAGCCAATAAGTTAGTTGGCCAAAAAAGCCATAAAACGCCCATTAGGAAATGATTTTTCATAACCTGAATTTTTAAAATGGCTTGTGTGTTTTGGAAATTACCTTTGGACGGGAATTGTTTCTATTTTTAAAGTATTCCAATCTTCGGTTTTGTTCAATAAATCCATAAGTTGACAGATGTTTTCAGGCAAAACTTTATGTCCATTAACCGCGATGATTTGATCGCCTATGTTGAATCGAGTTTGCGATTTTTCTTTCACAGAAACCAATAGCTTTCCTTCTTGAGCTTTTGCATAATAAGAAATCGTTCTCTTAAATGTATCTTCAATTTTATTCTGGTTTCGTTTGACATAGACTTTATTGTGGTTATAATCAATGAGCCAATCAAAGGCTTTGATGAATTCAATGCCAATGTTTTGAGCTTTGATAGAGCTTGAAACATTTATTTTTACATCTAAGTCATAATCTGAAAAACGAATCGGCATGTTCTCATAAATAGTTTCTTTCCCTTGCGTAGTTGAAGAAACAGTCTGAAAAATAGATCCTTCCAACTCTAGTTTTGAGTTGTTTTTAAAGACCCGTTTCTTATCCTCGTGGAATATAATTGCCCCGCTGTATCCTGTGTCTAAAAGAAATGGGGATTCTACACCTTCGACAGATAGAAAAATCCAAATTTGACCCAATTTACAACTAGATTTAACCAGTTTATAATCTTCCGCTGTCACAGCTTTCTGAAGTTGCTCCTGAGAAATGTTGGCTATTGTATTCTTAGTAAAATCCATTTGAAGCGACTTTTTCTCAGCGAAGAAAACGTCCATCCCAACTATTCCCGAATATGGCTTCCTAGCCGAACAATCAAACAACGGAGTATTAATGTAGGTAAGAACCTTGTTCGGGCTTTCAAATAAAGCAGACGAAAGCAAAACTGAGATTTTTCTGTTTCTTATTTTTTTTCCGTCAGCTTCTTTGGCTGATAAAAAAAAGTCAAAAGTTCTGTTGGTAAAGTTAGACACTATTGTAGAATCATGAAGCACAGAAACTGTAGCGCCTGTATCAAAAATAAACCTTGCGTCGTTATTGTCCACATATACTGTCAAAAGCGGAGTTTTTCTCGAAAAACTTAATTGCGCCACATTATTCTTAAGAGTAATTTCTTGATTGGCTATTCTTCTAACTGAAGTGCAAGAAATTTCCATAATAAAAACACTCAAGAAACATAATGACCAATTATTCTTCATCTTTCGTTAAATTAGTGAAACGATAAAATTTACAGTTTAAAAACCCAACATCTTTCTTGTCAAGGCATTAAAGGCAATGTGTCGATAATGATTTCAATGATTAATTGACCCCAAAACCCACATTTAGCGTTCGGTTCTGAAGCAAGAACTCCTTCTTTTTGTCTCGCTTTGGCAAGTTCGACCTAAGAAGAACCAACTAAGTTTTTGAATATGGTTTCAGCGTTTGAGTTGGTAGACAAAAAACCATAAACCTCTCTAAACAATTTTTCCTCTTCAGGAGATTTTGAAGTGGAACTTCCGGTCTGTTTGGTCAGCCAATCTTTGTAAGAACTGCCTTTAACATAACTGCTTTTGGCTTGAGTCACTAGTATGACCATTCCGGATTTCGCATAAACGTTTGTTTGTGCTTTAGCTGAAAAGCTAATGAAGACTGCGGCGATTAAACCTAAAATTAATTTTTTCATGGCTAATAAAAATTTTGAATTAAACTCATCTCTGCAAGCAATCGCGCTGGCATTGAAGTAAAATTAGTCCCATTAAAATTGAGTCTATTGCAGATTTTCCTCAATTGATGTTAACTGTTTTGACGTATTTTTGTGCCATTAACGTTTTTCTTATGCGCACCCTTGTTATTGGCGATATACATGGCGGTTTAAAAGCCTTAAAACAACTTTTTGAAAGAGCACAAATAACCCCAAAAGACCAATTGATTTTTCTGGGCGATTATGTCGATGGGTGGAGCGATTCGGCCAAGTTGATTGATTTTCTAATTGACCTAAAACAGACCCATCAATGTATTTTCATGCGCGGAAACCACGACGAATTGCTTTGTGGATGGCTCGATTACGGACGCGACAATCCTATGTGGCTCAACCACGGCGGAGCATCGACTGTGGCAGCATACCAAAACCTTGATGCCGAAACAAAAAAACAACATGTTGATTTTTTAAAATCGCTTGAGAACTATTACCTCGACAATCAAAACCGCCTTTTTATTCACGCGGGTTTTACCAATTTAAAAGGTGTTGATTTCGAGTATTTTCCGAAGATGTTTTATTGGGAGCGAACACTTTGGGAATCGGCCTTAGCGGTCAATCCAAACCTTTCAAAATCGGATTTATCCTATCCGAAAAGGTTTTTAATTTACGACGAAATATACATCGGCCACACGCCTGTGATCCAAATCAATCAAACAACGCCACAACAAAGAGCCTGTGTTTGGAACATTGATACCGGAGCTGCTTTTTTGGGGCCACTAACCGCGCTGGATGTTGACACTAAAGAATTCTGGCAAAGCGACTCGGTGGCATCGTTATATCCTGATGAAAAAGGACGCAATTAGTTTGCTGTATATTTTTATCTTTGCTTTTGAAATCTAATTCTTATTAATTATGAAAAAAGTATGTACCCTTTTGGCGCTTTGTGCCTGTGTGTTGGTTCAAGCTCAAGCCTACAAAGGCAAAGGCGATATTAAAGCTCAAGTGGGTTTGAACACGCAAGATCACGGAACTGGGATTTTTGCTTCGGCTGATTATGGCATGGGCGAAAACATCTCGTTTGGTGTGACCAGTAATTATCTTTTGAATACTGTTGAGATTGATGGTGATGGCCCAAAATTTAATGATCGCTTTGATTTAAAAGTGCGCTTCAACGCCAACATCGGCAATGTTTTTAAATTAGACAAAAGCATGGACATTTATCCTGGACTTGATTTAGGGCTTAAAAATTTTGGCGGGCATTTGGGTTTTAGATATTTCTTTACCGACGGATTTGGTGTGTTTGCAGAAGCCAATACCCCGTTTGCCAAATATGACTCACATGTTGAAGGCTTTGAGAAGTACAACAATCAGTTTGTCTTTAACATCGGCGCCAGCTTTAACTTGTAATCTATGTCTGTAATCGAAAAAAAACTGCACGACCGCAGTGGCTCTGTTTGCGAAATAAGCGGCAGCACCGATGACTTGGTTGTGTATACCGTTCTCCCAAAAACATCCGAAAGTCTTGAAAACAGTATTTTGATCTCAAAAAAACTCAGAGATCAAATTGAAAATCCCGATACCACAGAACCCAACGATTGGCGCGGACTCAGCGAAAGCATGTGGAATGAGCATCTGCCGGTACAAATTGTTTCGTGGCGTATGCTCGCGCGTCTGAAAAACCACGATTTGCTCGAGATGATGTATTTGGATGAAGAGGCGCTTGAATGGGCCAAAGCAACCGGTGAAGGCGATGATGACGAAGGAAAAATCATTCACAAAGATTCCAACGGAAATATATTGAACGACGGTGATTCGGTTGTTTTGATCAAAGATTTAGATGTAAAAGGCGCCAACTTTACAGCCAAACGCGGAGCCGCGGTACACAACATCAAATTAGTTTGGGACAACGCTGAACAAATTGAAGGTCGTGTCGAAGGTCAATATATTGTGATTCTAACACAATACGTGAAGAAAACAAAATAGTTTCCAGCTATTAAAAATAAAAAAGCGTCCTCAATCGGGACGCTTTCTTTTTTATGTGAGTTTAGATTTTACAAGTCAAATTTGATGCCTTGTGCCAACGGTAAGCTGGTCGAGTAATTGATTGTATTAGTCTGACGACGCATATAAACTTTCCATGCATCTGAGCCTGATTCGCGACCGCCTCCGGTTTCTTTTTCACCGCCAAAAGCGCCACCGATTTCAGCACCAGAAGTCCCGATGTTGACATTGGCAATACCGCAATCTGACCCGGCAGCGGATAAAAACGCTTCTGCCTCGCGCAAGTTGTTGGTCATAATGGCTGAAGATAAACCTTGCGCCACACCATTTTGAATTTCGATGGCTTCGGTCACATCTCCGCTGTATTTCAAAAGATATAATACCGGTGCAAAGGTTTCGTGTTGTACAATCGCAAAATCGTTTTTGGCTTCGGCTATCGCAGGTTTTACATAGCATCCGCTTTCATAACCTTCGCCTGAAAGCACTCCGCCTTCCACCAAGATTTTTCCGCCTTCGGCCACTACTTGCTCTAGAGCTTTGTTGTATAATTCTACCGCATGAGTATCAATCAGCGGACCTACGTGGTTGTTTTGATCGAGTGGATTTCCGATGCGCAATTGACCATAAGCAGCTACAATCGCATCTTTTACTTTGTCGTAAATACTTTCGTGAATAATCAAACGGCGGGTAGAAGTACAACGTTGACCAGCAGTGCCCACAGCGCCAAATACAGCGCCTATCACCGTCATTTTGATGTCGGCATCCGGAGTGACGATGATGGCGTTGTTTCCGCCTAATTCAAGCAATGAACGACCCAAACGAGCCGCGACTTCTTGTGCTACGATTTTTCCCATACGGGTAGATCCGGTTGCTGAAACCAAAGGCACGCGCGTATCGCGGTTAAGCAATTGGCCAATTTTGTAATCGCCGTTGACCAAACAAGAAATACCTTCGGGTAAGTTGTTTTCGCGCAATACTTCGGCAATGATGTTTTGACATGCTACACCACACAAAGGTGTTTTTTCAGACGGTTTCCAGATACAAACATCTCCGCAAATCCAAGCCAAAGCTGTATTCCAAGACCAAACGGCTACCGGAAAGTTAAAGGCCGAAATAATTCCGACCACGCCCAGTGGATGATATTGCTCATACATGCGGTGTGACGGACGTTCTGAATGCATAGTTAATCCGTGCAACTGACGCGACAGACCCACTGCAAAGTCGCAGATATCAATCATTTCTTGAACTTCTCCGTAACCTTCTTGAAGCGATTTGCCCATTTCGTATGAAACCAATTTTCCAAGTGGCTCTTTGTATTGACGCAATTTTTCACCAAACTGACGCACGATTTCGCCGCGTTTTGGCGCCGGCATCAAGCGAAATGTTTTGAAAGCTTCGGTAGCAGCTTGCATGGCTTTTTCGTAATCTGCCTCAGTAGAAGCCTTTACTTTGGCAATAAGCTGTCCGTCTACCGGTGAGTAGCTTTCGATGATTTCTCCACCTGAAAACCAGTTGCTCCCGGTTGATGTTCCTTCATTCACGGCTTTAATTCCTAATATTTCTAACGCTTCGGTCATGCCGAATTGTTGTGCAATTGTTGACATATTTTTATGATTATTTATTTTTGGCTATGCAAATGTAGTTGATATTTAAGAATGTGCAACCACTCGCCCATCAGATTAAATTATCTGCACATCATTCTCTTTTTTAAACGTGATTTTTTAATCCTGAGCTAAATATTTAGCGTCGGCCGGCAAAACCGTTCCGCAGTTATCACAGGTTCTGAGTTCTTCAGACTGATAAAAATGTTGGTAATGCGGCAAGAAGTCTTTTTCTATATCATGAAGTTCAAAATACACTTCGTAGAGTTTGTGGTTACAGTTTTCACAATGCCAAAGCAATCCATCGGTAAAACCCTTTCCAGCACGTTTGCGTTCAACCACCAATCCTATTGAGTTTTCTGAACGAACTGGCGAATGTGGCATTTTGGCCGGATGCAAATACATATCGCCGGCGTGCAATTCCATTTCTTTGCGTTCGCCCTGGTCTTGAACAATGACTTTGATACTGCCTTCGAGCTGATAAAACAGTTCTTCGGTTTCGTTGTAATGATAGTCTTTTCGAGCGTTGGGGCCGGCGACAATCATGACAATATAATCGTCTGAATCGACATAAATGTTTTTGTTTCCTACCGGCGGTTTCAGCAAATGACGATTGTCTTGAATCCAGCGGTTTAAGTTAAACGGTTTCTGCAAAGCCATATGTTTTTTTTGAGTTGCTAAGATACAGCATAAAAAAAGGACAACCGCAGCTGTCCTTGTGTTTTATTTTATTTCTTTAATCAGGTAAATATAAACCGGAAAGTGATCGCTAAATCCGACTTCATTGGCTCCGTGTCTGAGCGGATATCCTTTGTATTGACCTGTTTTCTGAATTAAATACTGCGGATTGTAAATTCCGGCTTTCCAATATCTAAACGAAGAATAATCATTTCTGATGAGCGGTTCAGACACCATAATTTGGTCAAAAATATCTCCGGCATCCCGATGAAATAAAGTACTGTTTCCTTCTTTGTACATTTGCTCAAACGGATTGTAAACACCAAATTCTTTAACTTCTTCTTTTTTGCGTTTAGCTCCGATTCCTTCTTTGACACTTTTGTTGTAGGTTCCGTCATTCAAGTCGCCCATAGTAATGATTTTGGCATTTGGATTAACTTTGAAAATAGAATCCATGATTTTACGGTTGAGCCTTCCAGCAGCCTCTCTGTATGGACTGCTTTTTTTCTCACCGCCAGAACGAGATGGCCAGTGATTAACCATAACATTCACTTCTTCGCCATCAAGATATCCGGTAACCAATAAAATATCCCTTGTGTAAAGGCGCTCGCCATTACCTACTTCTAGTTTGTCTTTGTCTTCTTTATCTTCTTCGGACTCTTTTTCTTTACTCTTTTCGGTTTTTTTACTGTCCTGATAAATCATCAAAGGAATGTTCACTGAGCTAATCGGTTTGAAATGCTTTTTTTGATACAACAAAGCTACATCAATGCCGCGTCTATCTGGAGAATCAAAATGAACAATGCCATAGTCTGAAGCTGCGAGTTTGGGTTGTTTGATTAAATCTTCAAGCACACCTCGGTTTTCAATTTCGGCACCACCAATTAAAGTAGGCGAATGCGGATTATCTCCGGTTCCGATTTCTGAAAGTACTCGAGCTAAATTCTCGAGTTTTTTGTGATATTTTTTAGAGGTCCAGTTTTGGGCTCCGTTGGGCAACCACTCATCGTCGTTATTTGGATTGTTGATGGTATCAAACAGGTTTTCAAAGTTGTAAAAAGCAACTGTGTGAACTGAAAATTTTTTCTGTCCAATGGCGGTTTGAATTGCGAATAATACAATGAAGAGGGTTGTTATTTTGCTAATTCTCATAAAATCGTAGCGTTAAATTAAGGTGAACCTATCTATAAATTTCGAGTCAAAAGTATAATTTATTATTAAAAGATGTACATTTGTCGGCTGTTAAGTTTTTATTAAGCTTGGCTAAACCAGAAAATTAATCTCTTTTATTTTTATGAAAAAACTTGTTCTCTGTACATTGTTTGTCATGCAAGTGTTTTTTGCTTTTGCACAAAACTTAACCGGAGTTACCGGAAAAGTTGTCGATTCAAAAAACAACAAAGCATTGCAGAATGTAGTTGTGTCTATTGTAAATTCTCCGATGACCACGCTCACCGACAACACCGGTAAGTTCTCGTTGAATGATTTGCCTGCGGGTAGTCATACCCTTAAAATTGAAACGCAAGGATATGAAGTCCAATTACTTCAAATTGAAATCACCGCCGGACAAATGCTCGATTTAGGAAATGTTGTCGCTTCAGAAGACATTACGCAAGAGCAGCAATTAAGCCTCATTACCATTACTGAAAATGATTTGGGCGATGACAATAGCGGTTCAGAAAGTACTTCAGGTTTGCTGCAAGCCAGTAGAGATAATTATCAACAAGCGGCCGCCTTTAATTGGGGGCAGGCTCGTTTTAGAATCAGAGGTTTAAATAATGAATACGGAACCACGATGATTAATGGCGTGGTTATGAACAAATTATATGACGGAAGGCCACAATGGAGTAACTGGGGTGGTTTAAATGATGCCACTCGAAATCAAGAGTTTACTTTGGGCAGTAGCCCATCTGATTACACTTTCGGAAACATTTTAGGTTCGCAAGAAATTAATACCCGTGCTTCCATTTACCGTAAAGGTTCGCGTATTTCTTTTTCTGGAACCAATACAAACTACAGCTGGAGAGCCATGGGAACGCATGCCTCTGGAATGAATACCAATGGTTGGGCATTTGTGGTTTCAGCTTCAAGACGTTGGGCTCAAGAAGGTTACTTTGAAGGAACAGATTACAGTGCCAATTCTATTTTTGCGAGTGTTGAGAAAAAAATCAACGAGAAACACTCTTTGAATTTTACTTCTATTTATGCTAGAAACCGCAGAGGAAAAACATCTCCAAATACGCAAGAAGTTATTGATTTAAAAGGAGAAAAATACAATGCTTATTGGGGTTGGCAAAACGGAGATAAAAGAAACTCTCGTGTCAAAGAAATTGAAGAACCTATCAACATGCTCAGTCATTATTGGAAAATATCTGACAGAACTAATTTGAATACCAACGTGGCTTTCCAAACGGGATCTGTGGGCAATAGTCGTTTAACTTATCAGTTGGCCAATAATCCTGACCCAACTTATTACAAAAATTTACCGAGCTACTATTTAAATTCTTTGGATTACTATGTTCCTGCAGTTGACGGATCTGGAAATCCAATCTTAGACCAAAACGGAAATCCTACCTACACAAATCCTGCAGCCATTGCAGCTGGAAACAACTTTGTAGCGGATGGTCAAATTAACTGGAATGCTATGTATTACGCCAATATGTCGCCGAACCAAAACGGAAAAAGCGTTTATGCTTTATACGAAGACAGAACTGACGACAAACAATGGACGGCTAATTCAATCTTAAACAGTACGATTAACGATAATATTACTGTTAATGCTGCCATTAACTTTAAAAAGTTAACCTCGAGAAACTACGCTAAAATGCTCGATTTGTTGGGTGGTGATTATTATAATGATGTCAACGTTTTTTATCAAGGTGATGCAGCGCAATCTGATTTGAATCACATGAACAGACAAGTAAAAGTAGGAGATGCATTTGCATATAATTACAATCTTCATGCAACCACTTTTGATGGTTTTACTCAGTTTAAGTTCAATTACAAAAAAGTTGATTTTTACTTAGGTCAATCTTTTTCACGCTCTGAATACAGAAGAGAAGGTTTGTATAAAAATGGCATCTACGCCAACAACTCATATGGTTACAGCGATAAAGTTATCTTCGAAAACTTTGGTTTTAAAGGTGGATTAACCTACAAAATTACGGGTCGTCAAATGTTTGACTTTAATGGCGCATACATGACCAAGGCTCCGTATTTGAGAAATGTATTTTCAAATGCCCGAATCAACAACAATATTACGCCAGATTTGAGCAGCGAAACCATTATGAGTGCCGATGCCAGTTACATCATCAAAACACCAAAATTCAAATCAAGATTAACCGGTTATTTCAGTAAAATTATGAACTCAACTGAGCTTGCTTTCTTCTATGGAGAGGGCTTGTTTGAAGATGATCCAAGCTCTGTTACTGACGGTGCAGACTCATTTGTAAGTGAAGTACTCACAGGAGTAAATACCAAAAATATGGGTGCGGAGTTTGGCTTTGAATATCAAATTACTTCAACTATTAAAGCAACGGGAGCGGCTACTTACAGCCAATCAATTTATGACAACAATCCGAGATTGAGAGTTAACGATGATGCACAAGCAAGTGCAACCAACACAAACCCATTGACTGATTTTGGTTATGCGTATCTGAAAAACTATCGTACAGCAGGTGCTCCTCAACAAGCGTACTCTTTTGGTTTAGAATATCGTGATCCTAAGTTTTGGTGGATTGGTGCTAACGTAAACTACTTGGCTGATGCTTATATGGATGTTTCATCAATTTTGAGAACCAACAACTTCAGCGTTATCAAAGGTGGTGGAACAAGTACATACGACGGAGTTACCGAAGGTGAATTGAGAAGAGTTTTGAAACAAGAAAAGTTTGATCCAATTACTCTGGTTAACTTAGTGGGTGGAAAATCATGGAAAATCAAAAACGACACCTTTGGGTTCTTTGCTTCTGTAAACAACGTTTTTGACATTACCTACAAAACAGGAGGTTTTGAGCAATCAAGAAAAGCCACTTATCCGGATTATATTGCAGACAACGCTAACGGAACTCCTTCGTTTGGTTCTAAATATTTCTTCGGTTACGGAAGAACGTTCTTTGTAAATGTTTATCTTAACTTCTAATCAAAAATTCTATGAAAAATATTTTTAAAATTTTATTGATTTCATCGCTCTTTACGGGTATTTTGAGCAGTTGTGATGATAAGACCGATTTGCCTTATGTTGACAATCCAACCTTTAAAGAGGATTTTGAAACTAATTTCCCGAATTGGGTAAAGTATAGTGAAGTGGGTGCTCAAGTTTGGACTTTAGATCCAACTTTTGGAAATCCTTATCCAGGCGCTTGTGCTAAAATGTCTGGTTATTCTGGCGCAAACAACGCAAATGTTGACTGGTTGATTTCTCCGGTTCAAGATATGTCAGGCTATAGCAGCGCTCAAATTTCTTTTGACAATGCCTATAAGTTTGATGGCCCTGTAATTGAATTATATGTTTCCAGAAACTATTCTGGAAGCGGAGATCCGAATGCAAGCGGCGTAACTTGGACCAAAATTAACGGAGCTAATTTGTCACCGGGTAATTATAGTTATGTAAATTCTGGAAAACTTGACATGTCTGCCTTTGCTGGATCAGGAAATGAGGCTGTTTATGTAGCCTTTAAATATACTTCTACAACATCTGCCTCTTCAACTTGGGAGATTGACAATGTGAAAATTTACGGTATTAACTAATCAAAAAGTTCTCAAAAATATAGATTATGAAAAATTATAAATTATTATCTGTTTCGGTTCTTTTGGGCGCTTTAATTGGGTGCTCAAATCCAGAACATTACAGCAATCCAAGTGATTCAGACTTAAAAGGTCTGTGTTCTGATGTAACAGCTGACCTTGATGTTACGTCAGTAACTTCTGCAGCTACTGGCTCGTATATAAAATTTGCCGATAAAGATTCTATCATGGAAGCTTACGTGACTTCAAGTGATGAAGGCGGTAATTTTTACAAATCGATTTCATTTGTTTCTAAAGACGGAACTGTAGGTTTTAGTATGCCGATTGACGATTACAACTTGTATACTAAATATGAACCGGGAAGATTGGTTTATATTCAGATGCGTAACCGTTATTTTGTGAAACAAAACAGTTCAACAGTGGTTGGGTCTTTATACAATAACGGAACTCCTGATGACACTTTTGATGATGAAGTGGGCAGAATTTCAGCTATTGACTACAAAACTATTTTGACTCCTTCTTGTAGTGACTACAAAGCCGAAGAAGATTTAGTTCAGAAAATGACCATTGCAGAAGCTAAAAATGACGCTCATCTGAACAAGCTTATAGAGTTAGACAATGTTCAGTTTGTTGAAACTTCTTTGGGAAAAAAATACTTTGATCCAACTTTGAACAACTTAGGAAGTGCTACAAACCACACTATTCAGGATATTCAAGGAAATGAATTGATTTTACGCGTGAGCCAATATGCTGGTTTTGCTGGGGAATCTGTACCAAGCAGCAGCGGTAAAATATTGGGCGTTATGACTAAATACGGAAGTGATTACCAATTTATGGTCAGAACTACTCGTGATGTTCGTTTAACCAATCCTAATAGATTAAAAATTTTACTGAACGAATCATTTACCGGAGGTATTGGTTCATGGGTTGCTTTTAGTGTGTCTGGAGCTCAAGTATGGGCACAAAGCGCTTCATTTGGAAACCCTGGGGCTTGTGCGAAAATGTCTGGCTTTGCTAACAGCGCTAACAACGCCAATGAAGATTGGTTAATATCACCAGCACAAGATTTATCTTTGTTGACCAATGGTGCTACTTTAACTTTTGATACAGCTACTAAATTTCAAGGAAATGCGCTTCAAGTATTCATTTCCAACAATTATTCTGGTTCTGGAACACCTAATGCCGCTGGGGTAACCTGGACACCAATTACAGCAACTTTGTCTCCTATTAATGGAAATTATGTGTGGACAGGTTCAGGGGATGTCAACATCGACTCATTTACCGGCTCAGGAAACAGTACCGTTTATGTAGCCTTCAAATATACTTCAACCACTAGCGCATCTGCGACTTGGGAAGTTGATAATGTAAAGATTACTCCAAACTAATCTTTATATAACTTTAAATAAAAAAGAGGCTTAAATAAGCCTCTTTTTTATTTTATCCAGTACCTCAAATCAAGGATCGCAATTTATCATGACAATCCCAAATTTTAAGAAAACCCAAATTGAATCGCAGAAAGATTTAAGTAAATCGTAAATATTTCTCGAAATCTAATTAAAATATTTTGTTGCAATTTTTTTTTTAGATAAAAATTGCAACTACTAATGTTGCAATTCAAAAATGTGAACACAAATTGCAACAACTTTTGTGTCATTTTTAAAAAAAATAAAATTTTGACACATTTTAACAAATCAGCATTGAACTTGATTTAATTTCAAATCGTTAAATAAAAAAATTATTACAACGAGGGAGCTAAAAAGTTTTACTGTAAGAAACGAAATCTACAGTCAGTGGGCATCCAACAATAGCAAATAAAAGGTCTTTGCTGGAATTTCTTAGCTTGATACTTGATCTTCCGCTTTTGTATAATTTAATGGAACTAACACTGCTCACATGTAAGCCTATAGCTAGTTGCAAAAGATTTACATGTCTTTTCTGAAAAACAACTTTGGATCTCTGGTCAGAGTATCCGATAAGAAATTTAAACATTCACTTGAGCGAGCGCTCACTAAAACTTAAATTCACTGACCTACTACACAAAAAATAATCATTCGCTTGACAAGATTCATCTAATTATTTTGTCATTTTAAAATCTATACTTGTTTTGTTAGAACTTATAAAAGGCTAGCAAATCTGCTGTTTGATTCGATGAAAATCTTTTAATGTTAATCTTTACACAGTTAAAATTAACCGGAATAAAACCCAACAAGCCTTGCAACATAGTCTTTATTGAACAGATGATTTCCAACATATATTGGCGGTTATCGATACTGTCACGTGAATAGAAACAAAAAAGCGGAGCCATCTGACTCCGCTTTTAATATAGTAATGACTTATATTACTTTTTCACAATCAAGAATTCTGAACGTCTGTTTTGAGCGTGTTGCTCTTCGGTACAGTTTTCTTTACAATCTACTTTAGGCTCAATTTCTCCCATTCCTTTTCCTGAGATACGCTCAGCAGCAATCCCTTTAGAAATTACATACTGAACAGTTGATTGAGCACGCTTATCAGAAAGATTTAAGTTATACACATCGCTACCGCGGTTATCGGTGTGCGATTTAGCCAAAATAACCATATTAGGGTTCGCTTTAAGCGCTTGAACCAACTTGTCTAACTCAAAGGCTCCCTCGCGTGTAATATTGGCTTTATTGTACTCAAAATAAATTGGATTCAACACCACTTCTGTTT
Organism: Flavobacteriaceae bacterium; assembly: GCA_046329175.1. GTDB lineage: Bacteria > Bacteroidota > Bacteroidia > Flavobacteriales > Flavobacteriaceae > Flavobacterium. Next base: position 68,463 of record JAXLVE010000009.1, on the reverse strand, counting down.
CTGTGATAATCGCTTCAATAGGTTGAATAGATAAAGGCATTTCCTTTTTGCCACCTTTGGTTTTAGTAACCGCAAATGTGTTGCTTTCAAAACCTTCATTAGACACTTCTAGGCTGTAGGCTTTGTCGCACTCAACATCATAAGAAACCTGTCCTTTTTCATCCGCATTTTTGGACGTAATCACATTGTTTTTATCGTCCAAGATTGCCACTTTGGCACCTGGGATAATTGCCCCAGTTTTTGCATTGGTAATCGTAGCGATAATTTCAACACCACACAACGGAGTTGCCATGTAAATATCATCACTTTCTCCTCGGTTACTGGCAAAGAAACCAATGTTTTTGTCCTTATTGAATGTGAAACCAAAATCATCTTTTTCACTGTTGATTGGTTGTCCCATATTCACGGCTTCTGTTCCTTTGGCTAAATCAGCCACGAAAACGTCTAGCCCACCAAGCCCTTGCTTACCTGTCGACGCATAATACAAAGTGGTGTTGTCATCAGCAATAAACGGGAAACTCTCGTTGGCTTCAGTATTGATTTTGGTGCCTAAATTAACAGGTTCTCCAAAGGTTCCATCCGCATTAACGGCAACTTTCCAAATATCAACTCCTCCAATGCTACCCGGCATGTTAGATGAGAAATATAAGGTTTTACCATCACGGCTTAAACTTGGATTGCTGGTAGAATATTCTTTTGAGTTAAACGGAAGCGAAATGATTTTACCCCATTTCCCGTTTTCTTTAGTGCAAACAAAAAGATTGTTCTTTCCTAATTGAAGATTGTTCTTTTTGTCTTTCTCAAATACCTTTTCGCGGAAACTATCACTGCTGAAATAAACTGTATTCCCATCAGCGCTGATGGTTACCGGTCCGTCATGACGCTTTGAATTTAGTTCGTTAACGGTTGTAGCGTTGGTAAAAGTTCCGTCAATATTGTAATCGGCTTTGTAAATATCTAGGAAAGGTTCTTTGGTCCATCCATAATCTTTACGTGCGGTGTTGCGGGCGCTAGTAAAATACAATTGATTATCGTAAAGAACAGCTCCAAAATCAGATTTATCACTATTGATTTCCAGCGGTTTAACCGTGAAATTTTTGTGTTTATCCAACAATTTAGGAACATAATTCGGGTTTTGTTTGAATGAAATCGCCCGTTGATCATTTGGAGCCAAAGCCGCAAACTTTTGCATTTGCTTGTTCGACTCTTCGTATTTACCGTTTGATTTGAGCATTTGCGCATAGCGATAATATGTTTCGGCATCTTGATCTGTTTGCGTCGCCTGTGCATACCATTTTGCTGCTTCAGCTGTATCAAACATATTAAAATAAGTATCCGCCAATTGTTTGTAAACATAAGGGCTTGTTTTGCCATTCTCAACGAGTTTCAAATACTCTTTAGCGGCAGAAACGTATTCGTAGCGGTTGTAAAGTTTATCCGCTTTCTGCGTATCGGCGTTTTGCGCAGTTATACTACAAGTAATCGCAAAACTAAGGGCTATATATAACTTTTTCATGTTAAGCTTGCTTTAAGAGATTAGAAATAACGAGGAGACTGAGATACTTTTTTCGGGAAGTTCAAATCGAACAACAAGATGATCTCGTGCGACGATGTTGTAGCTACTTTCAAATCAGAGATAACATGATCGTAAGCATAACCAATTCTCAAGTTGGGATTGATGGAATAATTAACCATGGCTCCAAAACTATCATCTCTTCTGTAAGTGGCACCCATTTCAAATCGCTCATTGTATAAAAAGTTGGTTGAGATATCATAAGAAATCGGTGAACCAAAAGCGGTTTTTACCATAGCAAATGGTTTGAACTTCCACATGTCAGAAAGTTGGAATACATAACCTCCTGTTAAGAAATAGTGCACAGACTCATTCCCGTATTTTCTTCCGTTATAATCCAAATGCGTTGATTTAAGCATGTTGGGTACAGAGAAAGCCAAATAATACTTATTAGTGTAATAGAACACCCCTGAACCAATATTTAAAAACGTGTTGCTCGTGTTTTCGGCAAAGGCCGGGTCATTCAAGTCAGGCACATTACTTTGGCCAATTTCACTGTATAAACCTACTTTGTGAAAGGTAGCTCCACCTTTCATACCAAAAGCTAATTTATGCTCCCCTCCAAGACTAAGCGTGTATGAGAAATCAGCATAAACATTGTTTTCTGAAATAGGACCGATTTTATCCGAAATCATCGAAAGTCCCAAACCGACATTCTTGCCAACAGGCATTGATCCCGCAAGAGAGAATGTCGAAGGAGCTCCTTCAATATCAACCCATTGCTTTCTGTACAACAACCCAAAAGACAAATTCTCTTTTGAGCCGGCATAAGCAGGGTTAATTACGTTCATGTTATACATGTACTGAGTATAGTGAGGGTCTTGCTGAGCGATAGCGCCAAGTGAGGTCAAAACCAAGAGTAACGACGTATAGATTATTCTTTTCATTGTAATACTTTTTGTAAAGTTAGCTTTGTTTTTAAACTTCAATTAATCTCAAATTTGACTATTGCTCGTGGTTAATATAAATCCATCCAGATTTTGATTTCTGACCATCAATGTCAATAACATAGAAATAGGTTCCATCAGGCAATTCATCTCCGTTATCAGATTGTCCGTACCATTCGTTTACATATCTAGATTTGCTGTAAACTTTGGTTCCGTATCTGTTAAAGATTTGAAGTTTAGATACATTAAATCCTTCCAAATCGAAGTAATCATTTTTATCATCTCCTCTGCCGGTTCCTCTAGGCGATATACCTTTCTGAATCAAACATGAAATGGTGGTAACCGATACCGGTTGCGTATCTGAACAACCATTAGTAGTAACTTCACATGAATAATTACCCGTTTGAGTAACCACTAAAGTTGAAGAATTCGCATCTGCAATTACATTTCCGTTCTCGTCTTTCCAAACATAGGTTGCTCCTTGAATTTCAGGTGAAACCGTTAATGTATAATTCGCACCTATACAACCTCCGTCAACTGTGAACACCGGTTTAGGAATTATCGTAACCTCAAGAGTTTGAGATACCGCACAAACATTAGGCGCAGGGCTAAAGGTATAAGTACCGCTCTGAGTAATGGTTGCCGGAGTCCAAACACCTGGAATTCCATTTGGTGAAGTACTGTTTAAGGTTGGTATTGGACTGCCCTCACAAATTGGTGGAATAGTAGCAAAATCAGGAGTTAAAGTCGGATTAACCGTAATGCTCATTGTTTGACTTAAAGCACACTGTCCTGCATTTGGTGTAAAAGTATATGTATCCGAAGTTGTATTGCTAACCGTAGCAGGGCTCCAAACACCCGTAATTCCTTCATTAGATGTTGCAGGTAATATTGGCGCTGTCACACCAGAACAGAACGGCAAAATTTGAGTAAATGTAGGCGTGATATTAGGTGGCGTTACTTGAATAGTCATTTGTGCCGAAACAGCACATTGACCCGCATCTGGAGTAAACGTATATGTATCACTTGCTGTATTGCTTACTGTAGCAGGAGTCCAAACTCCGGTAATACCTTCAGTTGATGTAACCGGCAAAGTTGGCGCAGTAGTCCCTTCGCAGAAAGGTGCTATCTGAGTAAAGCTCGGCGTAATATTCGGCGGTGTTACTTGAATAGTCATTTGTACCGAAACAGCACATTGACCCGCATCTGGAGTAAACGTATATGTATCACTTGCCGTATTGCTTACTGTAGCAGGAGTCCAAACTCCAGTAATACCTTCAGTTGATGTAACCGGCAAAGTTGGCGCAGTAGTCCCTTCGCAGAAAGGTGCTATCTGAGTAAAGCTCGGCGTAATATTCGGTGGTGTTACTTGAATAGTCATTTGTACCGAAACGGCACATTGACCCGCATCTGGAGTAAACGTATATGTATCACTTGCTGTATTGCTTACTGTAGCAGGAGTCCATACACCGGTAATTCCTTCCGTTGAAGTAGCCGGTAATGTTGGCGCAGTAGTCCCTTCACAGAAAGGTGCTATCTGAGTAAAGCTCGGCGTAATATTCGGCGGTGTTACCTGAATAGTCATTTGTACCGCAACACCACATTGTCCTGGGTCTGGGGTAAATGTATACGTATCACTAGCAGTATTACTAACTGTAGCAGGAGTCCAAACTCCAGTCATACCATTATTAGAAGTAGCTGGTAATGACGGTGGTGGTGTTCCTTGACAGAAAGGATCTATCTGAGTAAATGTTGGTGTGATATTTTGCGTTGTAACTTGAATAGTCATCGTTGCTATATCGGCACACTGACCAGCATCTGGCGTAAAGGTATAGGTGTCAGAATTTGTATTGCTGATTGTAGGCGGATTCCAACTTCCTGTTATACCGTTGCTCGAGATATTCACAAAACTTGGCGCTGTTGTTCCAGAACAAATCGGGTCAATTTGGGTAAATGCCGGAATAATCAAAGGAGTTACTTCAATTGGTACTATTGTGCTTCCTGGTCCAATACAATTCGGCAAATCTCCGGCGAAAGTATATGTAATATGGTATGAGCCTGGTTGAGAGGCCGCCAAATTAACTTCACCGGTTACTGGATCAATAACCAACTGAGCTGAATCTGTACTAAATTGTCCATTTGGAGTCAATCCAACAAATGAATTGGTCGGGTTTGGATCTGAAATACAAACTACCGCAGGGTATTCACACGTTGTTACCGGTTGATTAACATTTGAAGGTGTAATCTCAAAAGTAAGTGACGATATACAGGTCGTTGTCAAATCTCTCACATATATTGTATGCGTTCCAACGGCTAGTCCAGTAAAGGTCACCGGAGGAGACAACGTTTGCCAAGGTGTATTATCAACATTGTACTGATATCCTGAAACTGGAGCCGCAGAGTGCGAACCAATATTACTGTAATCGGCCAATGTCGTGGTGCCTGTCCAGTCAATCACGGTCCAATCCGATGAATTCCAAGTGGTACTTGGCGCAATCGCCGAAGCGTTACGTCTGTAATCATAACCCGCGGCATTTAATGGTGTAAAGTTGGTTCCGTTCACGCCCCAAACATCCACTACTACATCAGCGCTGGTAGTTAATACAATACTATCGTCTGTATTGACTCCTGAACATGTTGTTGCTGACATCTGAGGAGTAATACCAAACAAATTATTATCATTACTTAACTTAACAACAACTGTTGCGTTGTTGGCTATGTTTCCTGAAAGAGCAAAATCACATTGAGATCCCGCAATTCCGTTATTGTATTGTTTAATTTTATATCCGCTCAAGTCAACTGTCGTACCTGTTCCATTGTATATTTCAACATATGATAAAGATGCTGAACTAGATCCATTTGGTTCATCGGTCACTTCAGAAATATATAAGTTTGAAGGTAATGCGGCGGTAGCCCCAACCGGTGAATTAACGAGTATACTTCCCGATAAGTTTTCACAAGTAGGTTGTGTAATAGTAATATCAGGTGTAGGAGTTACATTAAAAGTTACATTAATCGTATCCTCAACTTCGTTCAAACCACAAGCCCCAGTAACTTTATAAGGACCCGCTTGAGTAACTGTAATGGTTGGTCCGGTTTCACCTGCGATCGGAGTGGTTGAACCGTTATAGAACCATTGATAAGAGCCCGGAACATTGTTCAAATCAACAACCCCTTCAAGTGCATTAAGCGTTACGCTGTTATCACAAACTGATTTATCAGGACCAAGTTCAACACCACAACAAATTGTTTCACCAGCATCAGCAGCAGAAAAATTGGTTTGAACCAACTTGATAAAACCTGCTTGGCCGTTAAAGTTTGTAATTAAAATGATGTAATATTCGTCTTGTTGCGCATTCGGAATACTTAAAGTTTCCGTGAAACTGGCATCATAACTACAATCAACGATATTTCCAAAAGGATAAAAATTTGGATTGGTTGTGTTGTTTGGACATGTTGGACAATCCGCAAAAGAAATCTGATTACATGCCTGTGTCGAAGTAAATGGACCCCAACAAACAAAATCAACATCCAAATTATTTCCGACAGGAGCGCCTGCTGAGTTAAAAGCAGTGTTTTGTAAAATGTTAAACAACAAAGGCCCTGTTTGACCCACGTGCAAAGTATAATAAGTTGGGTTTGGATTAGAGCCCAAACAGGCTATTTGACCCGTGCTGGTAATACCGGTTGTGTTCTCAAAAATGTATGGACTCTCAGGTGACGAACCACAGAAAGGAGCTGCATTCTCACAGGTAGAAATTGACTTAACACATAAGTTAAACGTGGTTACTTGGCTGGCCGCCTCATTTGACCATACACGAATGTAGTAGGTTTGCCCCACAACAAAAGTAGCATTGTTACTAGTTAACGAGTTGGCTGCGCTACAATATTTAAGTGTCAACGCACCACATGTTCCTGAATATACCGCATGATTTAAATTCGTTGTAGTCCCTTCAACATTCAATAATGAAATAAAATGGGTTGTTGAAGTCGCGACAAAACTGAACCAAACATCGTCGTTTGAGTTACCTTGACAAGTAGCTGCTGTAGGTAATGAAGGAGTAGCTCCAATAATATTTCCTGGAGTAGTCAATGAACAAACAGCTGTTAAGTTTACGGCTACCGGAATTGCATTCGCACACTCATCATTTGTTGCAGGTGGCGGTGGCGTTTTAATACAAACATTAAAGGTTGCTGATTGACCCGCTGTAGTTCCTGCTGTATAAACACGAATATAATAGGTTTGTCCTATGACTAAGCCGGTGGCTACACTTTGACTTAAAGCACTACAATAGATGTTTGTTAGAGTTCCACAATCTCCCGAGAACAAGGTATGACTCAAAGCAATTGTTGCTGAAGAAGGAGTTGGAACCAAATCCTTAATTTCAATCATATGTATTGCATTGGTAGCTGTAAACTTGAACCAAACATCGTCATCACTTCCGGTACAACCAGTACCCGTTAAAGTAGGCACCGAAGCGGTTGCTCCAAGTGTATTACCTGCTGTTTGTTGATTACACACTTGATCGGGATTCACCGGTACATCGATAGCACCGATACACTCATCATTCGCTGGCGGTGAAGTAATACATATATTAAAGGTAACCGATTGACCCGCTGTAGTGTTAGAATTGTATACTCGGATGTAATAGGTATTTCCAATTGTTAAGCCGGTCGCACCGCTATTGAGGGCAGTACTACAATACAATTTTACTAAGTTATTACAATCGCCTGAGAAAACACTGTGATTTAATGTTGCCGTAGCAGGTGTTCCTACTAAATCAGTCAAATTAATGCTATGACTGGTTGCGGTGGCCACAAAACTATACCAAACGTCATTGTTGGCTTGTCCACAACCTGTTCCAGATAAAGGTGGGGTCAAAATTGGCAGTGATGCAGTTGCTCCAAAGGTATTTCCTGCCACATTCGTAACACAAGTTTGCCCCGGGTTGATCGGAATAGGTGTTGCAGTTAAACACTCGTCATTAACAGGTTTAGTAACAAATATAAGTGGTGTTAAAACAGTCCACGCGCTGGTTTCTGGGTCAGCACAAATCGCTTTAACATAATATGTATAAGAAGTTGAAGGTGTCAACGGAAGTCCATTCAACAACGTTAAATTGTATGAAGTTCCTATAATACCAGAAACTGTTGGTGGTGTTGGAGGAATATTGGTCGGTGCTGGTTGACCTGTCGGAACCACATACAAATCAAATGATTGAGACGGCGGCACAGAATTATCTGTCCAAGTCAACAAGGCACTATTTGACGTAGTCACAGCAGTCATACCTGTTGGTTTAGAACAAGGTGCAGGAGTACAATTTCCTGTTCCGCTGTATAAAACAGTTAGCGGTGCTCCTTGACCCGGTAATTTTGTGTAAAGCACGTCCAAAAATGGATTCACCACAGTAACTCCAATTAAATCAGGTGAGGTTCCTGCAACGCTCCAATACAAATCAAAAGGAACACCAGGACAGATGGCAACAGGTACACCAGCTGCGTTGTTAATTTGGTTAGCCCCCAAAGTCGCAACGGTAATTCCATTTTGTCTTACCAACATTCTGCCACCATTCCAAGTGTTTCCGGCAGTGTTAGTCAATAAGAACTTGTAATTACATTTAGCTGCAGGATCACAGGTTAAAGTATTAAAACTTGGTGTCGTAGCTGGCTGCCATACACTTGAATCGGTTGGTGAACAAACTGTTCTTACATATACATAATATATGGTTGCTGGTTGTAAACCTGTTGCAGTAAATGGTGATCCTGGAGCGGTTACATCAAATAACAATTCTCCATTTCCACTAGGTGGTACAACCCCTGGTGTTGGCGGTGCTGTTGGTCCTTGTGGAGTCAATACTGCAGGAATTAACAATACTTCCCAGTGGTTATCAGCTGGTTGACCATTGGTCCAAGTAACGGTAGCTGATGTAGTGTTAATACTAGTTGCTGTTACCGCAACCGCTGTAGGTCTAAAGCAGGTTGGTATCGTTCTAAAGGTCGTAACCGAAGTCCAATCACTTGGGCTGTCAACCGAACAAACCGAACGAATATACACATCATATAAAGTGTCTGGTGTTAGCGGTCCGAATGGTGCGGTTGCCCCCATAATAAATGAAGTCGGATCTGTGCCTGGCACAAAATAAGTCGGAACAGTTGTATCGGTTGGAGCCGGTTGTCCTGAAAGCACCAAATATATTTCCCATCCTGTAGTCGGAATGCCTGAACTTGTCCAATTGACCGTTGCTGTTGTTGTAAATATAGTAGGTGTCGGAACTGCCACCGCAGTCGGTCTTTGACATTCAGGATTCAAACAGTCCACCATTTTAGTCAGCAAAGTATTGCCAACTTGGCTTCCGCTGTTTGTGGTTATAGAATAAATAGGTTGGTCAAAGCTGTTTTTTACCAACAAACGAACAGAGTTCGCGTTAGTTCCTGCGGTTGTCCAAACCAAATCAAAAGGTAAAGCATTACACAAAGGAACCGTTACATTTACTGGGCCTAAACCTGTAGTAAATGTTGGGCCGATACTTCCAACCACAATACCCGCTTGTCTGATTTGCATGATAGCACCTTTCCATCCGTTTCCGGTTGAAGTAGACAAAACAAAAGTGTAGTTACATTTATTGACAGCCTCACAAACGTCAGTGTTGAATAAAAACGGCCCTGACCACGGACTAAACAATCCGTTTCCGCAATCGGCTCTTACCCAATATTGATATTTAGTTCCAGCAACTAATGGTGTGCCATCTAGTTGTGCGGTTACAGGAAAGTTTGTATTGGTCACAGCCAAAACACCTGCTCCTGAAGGAATCAATGCTCCTTCAAGTTGCACCGCAACTTCCCATGATGTCGATATACTAGCCGTACCGTTGACCCAAGAAAGGTTGGCACTTGTGGTTGTAAATGATGGAACAGATAAGTTGATTGGAGCCACACAATTGGCTTCTTGAACAATTAACGTATAAGGATAATTTGGTGTTGCTGTGGTTGATGATAATACAATATATACGGTTGATCCTGCACCAACATTCACTGTAAGGTTTCTAATACTGGCATTCGCATTCGCCACACCGCCCAAACAAGTTGTTCCGATTGAACCACAAGAACCATAAACAAATACCCCTGTATTGGTGCTTCCCTGAGGGTTCATACTAATCGCTAAAAGAGTAGCCGTTGCAGCACTATTCGTATATGAATAAACCACATCATTACTGGCTAGGTAAGCCCCGGTTGTTCCACATGAATTTCCGGGCGTATCACCCGTTGGAGCAATATGATCGCCATATAAGAGTGTATTACTGTTTTCTTGAAATGGCAATACAGTTATAGGCCTTGGATCGCTACACAAAGCTCCTTGAGGAGGTATTGGCAACAAATAAGGCCCTACCCATAAACTAGTGCTCTCAGGACATACCGAACGAACATAATATTGATAATTCAATCCTGAGGTAAACCCAGTCAAATCGGCACTATTCGTATTAGTGGTTATTGTCTGAACTCCCGGTTCTGCAGGAATTGCTTCCGGATCAAAACCTGCTGGCCCATAAATCACTTCAAAGTCAGTTACTCCGGGAATTGCGTTCCAAGTAACATGTGCTGTTGAAGAGGTAATCGTTGGAGCCCCCAAATTCTGTGGATCGGTACATCTTTGAATGATTCTTACATTATCTACCAACCAACGATCTCCGCCAGTAGCAGGACCGGGTTGGGTGAATACTTTAACAAACGCAAAATATCTGGCTCCTGTAAAAGTCAGATTGATGATTTTTTCTTCGTAGTCTAGCTGGTCAGCCGTTAGCGTGCTCAACTCGGTTTCTGTGTATTCTTGCAAAACCGTAAAAGCACTTAAGTCTGTTTGATCGGCAGATGAAGAAACTCGAATTTGATACTTGGTTCCGGCGTCGCCAGACACGGTTTGTCTGGTAAAAAACCTAAACTGGCTGCTGGCCGGAATTCCAGTAATTTGTGGCGTAATGAGCCACTCTTCAGCTAAAACTCCTTGACCGGTGTTTTCACGATCTACAAAGGCGCAGTCGGTTCCTTGATAGGCCGGAAAAGTTGCTTGAGGAGCGTTTCGCTTCCAGTTTTGACCTGTGTTGGTTCTGTTGTCTCTGACCAACCAGTTTCCAGAGGTAAGCGCCCAAACTCCCGAAGCATCGGCTGTAGTTGGTGCACCTTCAAATCCCTCGTTTAGCTGAGCTTGTCCAACAAGACTGTACAAGGCAACAAAAAAGAATAGAATAAATTTTTTCATAACAATGAAAATTTAGGTGGTTTGTTAAAGTATTGCAATTTTTGAGCCCCAAATTTAACAAAATATATGAAAGCGTTAAGAGAAATTTGCTTTTTAACGTAGATTGCTCAAAAATCATCGGTATAATGCCCATAAAATCAGGTGAAATGTTACTTATTTGATTAGTTTTGCAATCGAAAACTTACCTATGCTAGAGAAAGAAAACATAAATTATGAACGAACCGTGGTGGTGGGCATTGTAACCCAAAACCAATCGGAAGAAAAACTCCATGAATATCTTGACGAGCTTGAGTTCTTAACTTTTACGGCCGGAGGCGAGGTCATCAAACGTTTTTTTCAAAAAATGGACCGTCCCAATCCAAAGACTTTTCTCGGAACCGGAAAAATGGAAGAAATCAATTTATTCGTTCGAGAACACCAGATTGCTACCGTTATTTTTGATGATGAATTATCACCTTCACAACAAAAAAACATCGGCAAAATCCTCAACTGTAAAGTCTTGGACCGAACCAATCTAATCTTGGATATTTTTGCCCAACGCGCCGAGACATCATATGCCCGCACCCAAGTTGAACTGGCACAATGTCAATATTTATTGCCTCGCCTCTCCGGAATGTGGACGCACTTAGAACGTCAAAAAGGAGGTATTGGGCTTCGCGGTCCGGGTGAAACCGAGATTGAAACCGACCGCCGTATTGTGCGGGACAGAATCGCCCTTTTGAAAGAGAAAATCAAAACCATTGACAAACAAATGTCTATTCAGCGAAGCAATCGCGGGGCTATGGTTCGCGTCGCTTTGGTGGGTTATACCAATGTGGGTAAGTCAACTTTGATGAATGTTATCAGCAAAAGCGAAGTGTTTGTCGAAAATAAATTATTCGCCACACTAGATACCACCGTTCGCAAAGTAGTCATCAAGAATTTACCTTTTTTGCTTTCTGATACCGTTGGATTTATTCGCAAATTACCCACTCAATTGGTCGAATCATTTAAAAGTACTTTGGATGAAGTTCGCGAAGCCGACTTACTACTGCATGTAGTTGATATTTCACATCCGGATTTTGAAGATCATATTGCTTCGGTTAATCAGATTTTGCAAGACATCAAAAGCCACGACAAGCCGACCTTGATGGTGTTCAACAAAATCGACGCTTATCAACATCAAGTCATTGAAGAAGATGATCTCATGACCGAGCGCACCCGAAAACACTATACGCTCGAAGAATGGAAACAAACGTGGATGAACGATTTTGGGCACAAAAACACCTTGTTCATCTCGGCCACGAATAAAGAAAATTTTGAAGAATTTCGCGAGCGCGTTTATGAAGCCGTGCGACAAATCCATATCACGCGTTTTCCGTACAATCACTTTTTATATCCTGATTATAAAGACGCCGAAGAATAAAAAAAGCCTGATGTCGATATCAGGCTTTTTCATTTATATCTGTTTCGGTTTAGAATCCGTAATTCACGCCCAAACCAAAAATTTGTCTGGTCTGAAATCCCGCAAAAGCATTGTCATCATAAATCGTTTGAAAAACCAAGTTGGTTGACAAATAACGATTGATTTTCATAACCATATTCATCGTGTAGTCTAAATCTACATTTTGTGGTTTTTCTAGATAATTAGAATACAAATTCAAAGTGTTTTCCATGGTTACATTTTGCATGAGCTCAAACTTGTAATAACCCGATGCATAAAAACCGAGCTCATAGCGATAACTTCTACCTTCTTCAACTCCGAAGTATTTTTTATTAGGCAAGGTCATGCTTTTGTCGACATAGGTTACTTTTGAAGTAATTGGTGCCATGTTGAATTTAAAATTGTCGCTTTTCTTCCAAAGTAAACCAGGTCCAAAAGTCAAATAACCCGGCGAGAATGCATTGGTGCTTTCTGTTCGGATTTCTTTACCATTGGCATCTTTTGAGTATACATAACCTTTGGTAAACTGCGTTCTGAAATTCATGAAAAATGAGTAATACCAATATCCGCTGGCTTTTTTTCCAAAAACTGAATTGTACTCAAATCGATCATCGGTCTTCTTTTCAAAATCAGCATTTTTGGTTTGAATAAGCCCATAAGAAGCAATCACTTTGTTGTCCCAAGTGATTTTGTCTTTTTTGTAGTTGAAATCGTAGTTGATTCCGAGGTTTCCCGAAATGTTGTTTTCCCCGCCGGCTTGCCAATTATTAAAGTTAGATTGGTTGAACAAGAAAATCAAATTGCCTTTGGTTTTCCATCCGTTGCTGGTAGTGTCAACGGTTTTTTTGACTGTTTTTTCAGTGTTGACAATCAGTTCTTTTTCTGAAGTTTGAGCTTGAACCACTCCGTTGACCAGCAGCACAAACGCCCACCATAGTTTTTTTGTCATTTGTTCTTTGTTTTAGAAAGGGCAAAATTAAAAAAACGAGCGAAAAATCTGATTGTGAGGGTCCTTTATTTTTTAGCTTTATAAAGCGGAACCGCTGAACAAGCCTCGCCATACATAATGCTTTTGGCGTATTGCTGAAGATACTGTACCGCCTCCAAATAGGCGCTCATCGGAACCGGTTTTTGCGAACACCCTTTCAATATAACCGGCTTGTCTTGATAAACTGAATAGTCAATTTTTGGCAAAATATCTTGGTATAAAGCCGTTTCTAAATCTTCTAAAGTTCCTTGAACAATTTTGGCTGCAAAAGGTGACAAATGAGTTGTCACTAAAATATACGCCCAAGCCGGAACAATCGCATCGGTACTGCAATAAAGTGCCACATACTGATTCTGATATGTGCTCCAGTCATAACTACTCAAAGCGGCTCTGAATTCTTTTTCTCTGAGCACAAAACCTTCTAAAAGCCATTGAGAAAGGTCAATTTGAGCACGCGTTCCTTTGGTGTAATAATCTTCTAAATCAAAAACCTCAAGTGCGCTGTTGGCTACTCTATTGATGATTTCGTCTGACATGATTACAACATTCCAAGTTCAAGTTTGGCTTCTTCGCTCATGAGATCTTTGCTCCAAGGCGGATCAAAAGTAATTTCAACTTCGGTGGCTTTTACGTTTTCAATCGAAGTTACTTTTTCTTCCACTTCTCTAGGCAAAGTTTCAGCTACCGGGCAATTAGGCGAAGTGAGCGTCATCAGAATTTTAACTTCAAAATCTTCGTTGACCATTACATCGTAAATCAATCCTAATTCGTAGATGTCCACGGGAATTTCCGGATCGTAAATAGTTTTGAGTTTTTGGACAATCGCTTCTCCGAGCGCTTGGGTATCAATTGTTGTTTCCATGGGATTATTTTTTGGCAGTATATGCTAATGCGTACATTTTTATTTGTTTGATCATTGACACGAGTCCGTTGGCACGCGTGGGTGATAATTGTTCTTTTAGTCCGATTTCATCAATAAAATCAGTGTTAGCCGAAAGAATGTCTTCGGGCGTTTGGTTAGAGAATACGCGAATCAAAATGGCGATGATTCCTTTGGTAATAATGGCGTCGCTGTCTGCGGTGAAAACTACTTTATCTTCATTCATCTCGCTGTGCAACCAAACTTTTGATTGACAACCTTTGATGGTGTTGTCATCGATTTTGTATTCGGGCGCAATCAACGGAAGCGTTTTTCCTAAATCAATCACATACTGAAAACGCTCTTCCCAATCGTCAAACATTGAAAACTCATCAATGATTTCTTCTTGTATGTCTTGTATTTTCATTACTGTTTTGGGGCTAATGCATTCAATTGATTAACTAATTTTTCAATCTGAGCCGGTGGTGCGCCGTGATCAAAAGTTTGCGACTGATATAGACTGTCTTGATAAGTAATCTTTAAATCTGCATGCGGAGCACCATCATATAATCGCTTTTTGGTCGGCGCTTCATAGCTGGATAATTCTTTTAGTTTGAGTTTTTGAAATTCATCTATCAAAGATTTCCAATCGGCTTCTGACATCAACTGATCTTTTACCGCTGCATCGTTCTCGTCTCTTCGGTTTTTATATACTGAATAATGCTGATTTTTTACTACAATTCTTTGGTAGAACCCTCGCGCATTGGCGGTGTAATCAACTTCTGTATTGGCCATGTCTTTCTGAGCATCAGCACCACAGCCTTTGCCCAAAAGCAACATCAAAAATATAAGGGAAACTGTTTTCATCATTTTATAAAAGCATTAGTCGGGCCTTTTGAATGGCCTCAATCATATAATCAATTTCTTCTTTGGTATTGTAAAAAGCAAACGAGGCGCGCACCGTTCCTGGAATTCCATAAAAATCCATAATCGGTTGGGCACAGTGATGTCCGGTTCTGACGGCAATTCCTTTTTTATCGATGATGGTTCCGATGTCATACGGATGAATTCCTTCAATATTAAACGAAACCACCGAGGCTTTTTGGCTAGAAGTTCCGTAGATTTTCAAACCTTCAATTTCTAGTAATCTTTGTGTGGCGTATTGCAAAAGTTCGTTTTCATAAGCTTGAATGGCCTCAAAACCAACCGAATTCATATAGTCAACCGCGGTTCCTAAAACAATTCCTCCGGCAATATTGGGTGTTCCGGCTTCAAATTTATGCGGCAATCCGGCATATGTGGTTTTTTCAAAACTCACCGTCGCTATCATTTCGCCTCCGCCTTGATACGGTGGCAATTGATTGAGCCAGGTTTCTTTTCCGTACAAAATACCCACGCCGGTTGGGCCGCACATTTTGTGCCCAGAAAAAACGTAAAAATCGCAATCTAAATCTTGAACATCTGGCTTTAAATGCGGAACCGCCTGTGCTCCGTCTACCAAAACCGCTGCACCAACCTGATGTGCTAAAGCAATCATTTCTTTGACCGGATTAATGGTTCCAAGCGCATTTGAAATATGATTTACGGCTACAATTTTGGTTTTTTCGTTGAGTAGTTCGCGGTATTTTTCTTGAATGAGTTCACCTTCATTATTCATTGGAATCACTTTCAAAACAGCACCGGTTCGCTCGCAAAGCATTTGCCACGGAACAATATTGCTGTGGTGCTCTAAAGCCGAAACCAAAACCTCATCGCCGGGCTTTAAAACTGAGGCAAAACCGTTGGCAATGGCATTGACTGAATGGGTCGTTCCAGAAGTAAAAATCACTTCATACGCATGCGCCGCATTGATGTGCTTTTGAATTTTCTGACGCGAAAGCTCATAAGCGTCCGTGGCTAATTGGCTCAAAGTGTGCACACCACGATGAATATTGGCGTTGATTTGCTCGTAATAATGTTGTATCGCCTCAAGTATAATTTGGGGTTTTTGCGAAGTGGCTCCGTTGTCAAAATACACCAAAGGCTTGCCGTGAACGGTTTGAGAAAGTATCGGGAATTCCGCGCGGATTTTCTGAATGTCGATCATTTACTATTTAGAAAAATTCAAAACAAAAGTAATAAAATAGAAAGTCATACATCGCTAAGAAGTCGTTAATAATTCAATTGTTTTGCTACTTTTACCCAAATACAAAAAGTCTTACGGATGAAGCGGTTTTTCAAGTATTTCGGATGGTTTTTACTCGCCGGATTGGTTTATGGTATAGCGGTTAATTATCCCAAACTGGAACTCATTTCAGGATTTGCAGCCAAAAGTGTGGCTTCGGGTCATTTTCTGGACCATCGTTCTTTAGAAATCATCAACCAAACCGACAATGATTTGCCTTTGGTTCGCCTGGCTAAAAACAGCTTTGACGAACTCGGAAAATTCGCCACATCATCTGTTTACGGACTCAAAGAACGCAAAGCCATTTATCGCGAAGGATTAGGTGCTACGCTCATTGACGACAGCTTTGACGTTTCTTTGCCTTATGAAATACCAAAACGCGCGCAACCTAGAATTGCTTTGCCTTATCCCTTGGGCACTTTACCTGAAAAAGACACCGTTTTTAGCAACATTGAACAACAAAAACTCCAATCGGTTGTTGAAAATGCCTTTGATCAAAGCGGAGAAAAAACCAAACGAACCAGAGCAATAGTGGTGTTGTATAAAGATCATTTAATTGCTGAAAAATATGCGCCGGGCTTTGATAAAAATTCAAAGATTTTAGGTTGGTCTATGACCAAAAGCATTACCGGAACTTACTTTGGCATTCTGCAACACCAACATAAAATCGACATCAACAAAGCTGCGCCCATCAAGGAATGGCAGAACGATGATCGGCAAAAAATCACGCTCAATGATTTGCTGCACATGAATTCCGGACTCGAATGGGAAGAAAACTACGAAAAAATCTGTGATGCAACCCAAATGCTTTTTAAATCAAGAGATATGTCGCGCGTACAGCTTGAAAAACCACTCGTCGGAAAAACCAATCAAAGCTGGAATTATTCGTCGGGAACAACCAATTTACTCTCGGGCATTTTGAGAAAACAATTCGAATCGCACCAACAATATTTGGACTTTTGGTACAGCAGTTTGCTCGATAAAATCGGAATGTATTCAGCCGTTATTGAAACCGATATGGCCGGAAACTTTGTCGGTTCTTCGTATGGTTGGGCCACAGCGCGCGATTGGGCCAAATTCGGGCTTTTGTATTTGCATCAAGGCAACTGGAACGGCGAGCAAATTTTTGACAAAAACTGGGCAAAATATGTGTCTACTGCTACCCTGACCTCCAACGGAAGTTACGGTGCGCAGTTCTGGCTCAATGCCGGCGGAAAATTTTCGGATGTGCCGCGTGAAATGTATTACTGCAGCGGTTTTCAAGGGCAAATGGTCGCGATTTTCCCGCAACGTGATTTGGTGGTGGTGCGCATGGGAACCAGCGAAGATTTTGACTTCAACGGTTTGCTGAGCGGCATTGTAAACAGCATTAAAAAATAAACGCAGACTTTATTCAAATCTGCGTCATCATATCTCAGGAACTTCAGCGTCTCAGACACTCAGTAACTTTATCTACAAATCAAAACCTAAATTCACACCAAGTTTATTAGCAATAATTTTGGTGATGCGTTTTTTAAGTTCGGGAATTTTAATACTTTCGATTACTTCATTTGAAAAGGCATACATCAAAAGCGCTTTGGCTTCTTTCTTTGGAATGCCGCGTTGTTGCATATAAAACATCGCGCTTTCATCCAATTGACCTATCGTGCATCCGTGCGAACATTTTACGTCATCGGCAAAAATTTCAAGTTGCGGTTTGGCATTGATCGTTGCCTTTTCACTGAGTAAAATATTGTTGTTTTGTTGGAAAGCATCGGTTTTTTGCGCTTCTTTTTCAACGTAAATCTTACCGTTAAAAACACCAGTCGAGTTGTCTGCCAAAATGCATTTATAGTTTTGATGACTTTCGCAATTAGGCTGCGCATGATGCACCAAAGTGTAATGATCGACGTGTTGTTTGTCGCCAATAATTGTGATTCCTTTGAGTGTAGAATCAATGCGTTCACCCAAATGATAGAAGTTCAAGTTGTTGCGCGTGAGATTTCCGCCAAATGAAAATGTATGCACCGACACGCGACTTTCTTGCTTTTGTGCGATGTAGGTATTGTCGATCAAATTGGCCGAAGTCAAATCGTTTTGAATTTTGTAATAATCGACAATGGCTCTTTTTTGAGCAAAAATTTCAGTCACCGAATTGGTTAAAACCGGATTTTCATTGATGCTCTGATGACGTTCAATAATTTGAACATGAGCGTTTTCTCCGACGACGACCAAATTGCGCGGTTGCACCATGAGCGCGTCTTCTTTTCCCGTTGAGAAATAGATAATTTCAATCGGTTTTTCAACGACTTTACTTTTCGGAATATTGATGTATGCGCCCTCAGCAGCAAAAGCCGTATTGAGCGTTGTCAGGCTTTCGTCACGGCTGGCGATTTTGTTGAAATACTCGTCGATGATCATTTTGTATTTCGGCTTGTTGAGCGCTGATGACATCAAGCAAACATCGATTCCGTCGTGGGTGGTTGCCGATAAAAATGAGCTGTATTTTCCGTCGATAAAAATGACTTTGTAGGTGTCAATTTCATGCAAAAAATACTTTTTTACTTCAGCAAATTCAATGGCCGGTTCTTGTTTGGGAAAAACCGTGTAATCGTTTTTTAGAATGGCGTTGAGCGAAGTGTATTTCCAAGCTTCTTCTTTTTTGGTCGGGAAGCCTTTGTTTTCAAAATTCTTAATGGCCGCACTGCGCAAGTCGTGCAAGTTTGAGTCTACATCAATGTGTTCCTCAAAAGCCATAAAAGATGAGATGAGCTTTTCTTTGAGTTCCATTATGCTTCTTGCTCTTGTTTGATCCAATCGTAGCCTTTTTCTTCGAGTTCTAATGCCAAATCAGCACCGCCGGTTTTGACAATTTTTCCGTCCATCAATACATGCACATAATCCGGAATGATGTAATCTAGCAAACGCTGATAATGGGTAATGACCAAAACCGCGTTGTTTTCGTTTTTGAGTTTGTTCACACCGTTGGCCACAATACGCAATGCGTCAATGTCCAAACCTGAATCAGTCTCGTCCAAGATGGCAATTTTGGGCTCGAGCATCGCCATTTGGAAAATTTCATTTCTTTTCTTTTCGCCGCCCGAAAAACCTTCGTTGAGCGAACGCGACAAGAATTTGCGATCCATCTCAAGCAATTCAGATTTTTCACGGATTTTTTTGAGCATTTCATTGGCCGGCATTTCTTCTTGTCCGTTGGCTTTGCGCTTTTCGTTGATGGCCGTTTTGATAAAGTTGGTTACAGAAACACCCGGAATTTCTACCGGATACTGAAACGACAAAAACACGCCTTTGTGTGCGCGTTCTTCCGGAGCTAATTCTGAAATATCCTCGCCATCGAGTGTAATTTCGCCTGCTGAAACTTCATAGTTTTCGTTTCCGGCAATAATCGATGAAAGTGTGCTTTTTCCGGCACCGTTCGGGCCCATAATGGCATGAACTTCGCCTGCTTTGATTTCAAGGTCAATACCTTTTAATATTTCTTTGTCTTCAACACTTGCGTGCAGATTTTTGATCGTTAACATCTTTTGAATGTGCTTTTAAAATTTATCTGATTAACCCACCGATCCTTCGAGTGAGATTTCGAGTAGTTTTTGTGCCTCAACGGCAAATTCCATCGGAAGTTTGTTGAGTACTTCTTTGCTAAAACCATTGACAATTAAGGCAATCGCTTTTTCGGTTGGAATGCCGCGTTGGTTGCAATAAAACACTTGGTCTTCACCGATTTTTGAAGTAGTTGCTTCGTGTTCAATTTTGGCGGTGGAATTTTTGCTTTCGATATACGGAAAAGTATGTGCTCCGCAGTTGTTGCCCATTAGCAATGAATCGCATTGTGAAAAATTACGTGCGTTTTCGGCTCTAGAACCGATTTGCACCAATCCGCGGTAGCTGTTTTGTGATTTTCCGGCAGAAATTCCTTTAGAAATAATCGTCGATTTGGTGTTTTTGCCCAAATGAATCATTTTGGTTCCTGTATCGGCCTGCTGAAAGTTATTGGTCACAGCAATCGAATAAAATTCACCGATGGAATTATCGCCTTTGAGCACACAACTCGGATATTTCCAGGTTACGGCCGAACCAGTTTCGACTTGTGTCCAAGAAATTTTGGCATTCGCTTCGCACAATCCGCGTTTGGTGACGAAATTAAATACGCCGCCTTTGCCTTCTTTGTTGCCCGGATACCAATTCTGAACGGTTGAATATTTGATTTCGGCTCGATCAAGCGCAATGAGTTCAACCACGGCCGCGTGTAATTGGTTTTCGTCGCGTGTCGGAGCGGTACATCCTTCGAGATAAGAAACATAACTATCCTCGTCGGCAACCACCAAGGTTCTTTCAAACTGTCCGGTGCCGGCTTGGTTGATGCGGAAGTAGGTTGAAAGTTCCATCGGGCAACGAACACCTTTTGGAATATAACAAAATGATCCGTCAGAAAAAACCGCTGAATTTAATGCGGCATAAAAATTATCTTTTGGCGGAACCACCGTTCCTAAATGCTGACGCACCAATTCGGGATATTCGCGAATAGCTTCAGATATCGAACAAAAAATAATGCCTTTTTCGGCCAAGGTTTTTTTGAAAGTAGTTGCTACTGAAACTGAATCGACCACAATATCCATGGCAACTCCGGCCAATGCTTTTTGTTCGTCAAGAGAAATTCCGAGTTTTTTGAAAGTTTCCAAAAGCTCCGGATCAACCTCTTCTAAACTGTTGTACTTGGCTTTTTTCTTGGGCGCTGAATAATAAGAAATCGCTTGAAAATCTGGTTTTTCATAATGAACATTTGCCCATTCTGGTTCGGTCATTTCTTGCCAAGCGCGAAAAGCTTCCAAACGCCACTCGGTCATCCACTCAGGTTCTTCTTTGCGCTGCGAGATGGCTCGAATGATGTCTTCATTGAGTCCGATTGGAAATGTTTCCGATTCAATATCGGTATAAAATCCGTATTCGTACTCTTTGTTTTCGAGTTCAATTTTTAAATCGTCTTCAGTATACTTTGACATGTGTGGTTGATTTTATAGTGAAAACGATTCACCGCAACCGCAAGTTCTGCTGGCGTTGGGGTTATTAAAAACGAATCCTTTTCCGTTGAGCCCGCCCGAATATTCAAGCGTGGTTCCGACCAAATACAAAAATGATTTTTTTTCAACAGCAATGCGTATTTGGTTGTCTTCGAATACTTTGTCGTTTTCTGAAATTTGTTTGTCAAACTTCAATTCATACGACAAGCCCGAGCATCCTCCGCTTTTGACACCCACACGAACATAGTCATGGCTGGCGTCAAATCCGTCGTCTTTCATCATTTCAACTATTTTTTTGCTGGCCGATTCTGATACTTGTATCATAGCTGATTTTGATTTTGTCTAAATTAACGGCAAAGATACATTAAAATATACGTTTTGCCAGAAAGCGGTTTGATTTTTAAATATAATCTTAACATAGAAAAAAATAATGCCGGCGGTATTTCACGGCGATTTTGTTTAATTTGGCAAACTAAAAACTGATATTTTACGGGTCATGAAATTACACTCAATTGAAACAGGCAATTTTAAATTAGACGGCGGGGCAATGTTTGGTGTGGTTCCTAAAACCATTTGGAGCAAAACCAATCCGGCAGACAACAACAATTTGATTGATTTGGCAGCACGCTGTTTGCTGATTGAAGATGGAAATCGACTCATTTTAATCGATACCGGTTTGGGCAACAAACAATCGGAGAAATTCTTTGGATATTACTCGCTTTGGGGCGATCACAACCTAGATAAATCAATGAAAAACGCCGGTTTTCACCGCGACGATGTTACCGATGTGTTTATGACACATCTGCATTTTGATCATTGCGGCGGAAGTGTTCAATGGAATTCGGACAAAACCGGTTATGAAGTAGCTTTTAAAAACGCTCGTTTTTGGAGTAATGAAAATCACTGGAAATGGGCCACAGAACCCAATGCTCGTGAAAAAGCTTCTTTTCTGACCGAAAATATTTTGCCGTTGCAACAAAGCGGTCAACTGAATTTCATTACAAGAAATACCGGAGATTTTGTTGCTGAATCTGAGTTGGGTTTTGGCGTTTTTTTTGCTGATGGCCACACCGAGAAAATGATGATTCCACAAATTTCTTACAACGGAAAAACGATTTGTTTCATGGCTGATTTATTACCAACCGCCGGGCACATTCCGCTTCCTTATGTTATGGGTTATGACACGCGTCCTTTGCTGACTCTTCCTGAAAAAGAAAAATTCCTTAATACGGCTGCTGACCACAACTACTATTTGTTTTTAGAGCACGATGCGCATAATGAAATCATTACGGTTGAAAGAACAGAAAGAGGCGTTCGTTTAAAAGATGTTTTCAAATGCGGAGATATCTTGTAAGGTCTTCTCTTTTTTAATCTTCGTGAATCCTCAAATAATCAAGGTTTTAAAGAGTTGTTAAAATTTATTTGATATATCAAAAGTTTTTTACATTTACCCAATGGAAAGACTTGAAACCATCAATTTTTATCTTTTAGACAAAGCCATTCGAACCTATCGAATGTACTCGCAAAAAAAACTCAAAGAGAATGGTTACAAAATTACGGTTGACCAATGGCTGATCATTAAAGTTTTGATGGAAAATCCGGGCGTTTCACAACAAGAAATAGCAGAGAAAGTATTTAAAGACAACGCTTCGGTAACGCGCATCATCGAGTTGTTGGTTAAATCAAAATATTTACACCGAAAAGTCAATCCGAAAGACCGCCGAACCTCAATTCTCACAGTAACACCTGAAGGCGAGGACATTATTGAAAAAGTACAAAGTTTGGTTTTACAGAACCGAAAAATCGCCCAAACCGGCCTTACACTTGAAGAACTAGAAAACCTCAATGCAACACTCAAAAAAATCATCAAAAACTGTCAATCAACCTCATAAATATAAAAGATTATGATTAAGCTAATCTACGTGGTAACGCTTTGGGTCATTTCCGCATTTGTGTTTATCATCACATTGTTTTGATTTTAAGAGCATATCGAGCCCTTTTTTTCGGATTCAATCCGACGATTTTTTGCGTCCTAAATTATTGTTAACCAAATTATTTTGTTTTACAGAACCTGATTACATTTGAACCTCATAAAATAAATAAAATGAATTTATCAAAATTAACCTGCGTATCATTGGCTCTCGGTGCTGCGCTCCAAATGTCTGCTCAAACATCAAAAGCCACTACTTTCACGGCTAAAAAAACTCCAATGACAGAGCAACAACTCAAGCGTTGGAGTCATTTAGATTTAGCTAAAGACAGTGTTCCGGGTATGAGCGTTGACAGACTTTATGCTGAGTTACTCAAAGGGAAAAAAGGCCAAAAAGTAATTGTGGGTGTAATCGATTCAGGTGTTGATATTGACCATGAAGATTTGAAATCGGTGGTTTGGACGAACAAAAAAGAAATTGCAGGCAACGGCATTGACGATGACAAAAACGGCTATATCGACGATGTTCACGGTTGGAATTTCTTGGGCGATTCAGGAAATGAAAACCTTGAAATGACTCGTTTACTTAAAAAACCAAACGACGGTTCTGAAACCTATAAAAAAGCTGAGGAAGAATACAAGAAAATGCTCGAGGAAAACATGCAGGGCAAGCAGCAAGTTGACTTCTTGTTTAAAGTGGATCAAACCATCAAAGATTTCCTCAAAAAAGATTCTTATACGCTTGAGGATGTTAAGTCAATTCAAAGCACTGATCCAATGGTTTCAAGAAGCAAACAAGTAATGATTAGTGTGATTGGTCAAGCTGGGCCTGGTTTTGCCGATGAATTAAAAGGATACAAAGACCAAGTATACGACATGCTCAACTACAACCTCAATAAAGAGTTTGACGGAAGAAAAATCTTGGGTGATAATCCAGATGATTTGAGCACCAAATACTATGGAAACAACGTTGTTTACGGACCTGACAAGGAGCAAGCGCTTCACGGAACGCACGTGGCCGGAATTATTGCCCAAACCCGCAACAACAAACTAGGCGGTGACGGAATTGCCAACAATGTCGAAATCATGGCGGTTCGCGCGGTTCCCAACGGAGATGAATATGACAAAGACATTGCCATGAGTATTCGTTATGCAGTAGATAATGGCGCTAAAGTAATCAACGGAAGTTTCGGAAAAAGCTTCTCACCGCACAAAGAATGGGTCTATGACGCGATTAAATACGCCGAGAAAAAAGATGTGTTGATTGTTCATGCAGCCGGAAACGATGCTAAGGATATTGATGTTGAAAATAATTTCCCGAACGATTCAGACGACAAAAAAACTGAGTTTGCCGACAACGTAATTACCGTGGGCGCTCTCAACTATGAATATGGTGAAAAAGTAATTGCTCCATTTTCTAACTACGGAAAACTCAATGTTGACGTGTATGCTCCGGGCATGAAAATCTACGCAACTACGCCTAACAACACCTACAAATACGAGCAAGGAACCTCTATGGCATCGCCGAATGTTGCCGGTGTTGCAGCGATGATTCGCTCTTATTTTCCAAACTTAACCGCCAAACAAGTCAAACATATTTTGATGGATTCAGGAACTGCTATTGACATGAAAGTTGAAGTGGGTGGAAGTGCAGACAACAAAAAAACAATGAGCGAAATTTCTACTTCAGGCAAAATGGTCAATGCCTACAACGCCTTTAAAATGGCCGAAAAAATGTCCAAAAAAGTAGTCAAGAAAAAGGTAAAAGGATAAACTTTAACGTTATCTATACAAAAATAAGCCTGATTCGAACCTAAAATTCACTCAGGCTTTTTTATTTTTAAACCCAAACAAATCATCGATTTATGAAATATTATTCGTGGATGCTCGCGACGCTTTTGACCCATTCTTTATTACAAGCACAAAGCAATACATACTGGCAACAACAAGTTGATTACAAAATGAATGTGGTCATGGATGTGGCCAAATATCGTTATCAAGGGCATCAAGAATTGGTTTATACCAATCATTCTCCTGACACGCTCAAACGTGTATTTTATCATTTGTACAACAACGCATTTCAACCCGGAAGCGAGATGGATGCGCGTCTGCAAGCCATTGCGGATCCGGATCGTCGCATGGTGAAAAAACTCAAAGTCGACGGCAAAGAAATCAAAAAAAGCCGCATTGCCGAGCTCAAACCTGACGAAATCGGCTATGTCAAAATATCCAACTTCAAACAAGACGGTGTGGCTGCTGTGGCTAAAGAAGTCGGAACCATCCTCGAAGTAACCTTGGCAAAGCCGCTTTTGCCGAATAGTTCAACCGTTTTGAGCCTTGATTTTGACGGACAAGTTCCGGTGCAAATTCGTCGTTCGGGCCGCAATAATGTCGAAGGTGTTGAATTATCGATGGCGCAGTGGTATCCGAAAATTGCCGAATTTGACTTTGAAGGTTGGCACGCCGATCCATACATTGCCAGAGAGTTTCACGGAGTTTGGGGCAATTTTGATGTGAATATTACCATAGACAAAGATTATATTTTGGGCGGAAGCGGCATTTTAGTCAACAAAAATGAAATCGGAAAAGGCTATCAAGATAACGGTGTGACCGTTGCTTATCCAAAAAAAACGAAAACATTGACTTGGCATTTCAACGCGCAAAATGTGCATGATTTTACTTGGGCTGCCGACAAAAATTATCTGCACGACATCATACAAGTTCCCGGTGGTGCGACGCTTCATTTCTTGTACAAAAACAATCCGAAAATCATTGACAATTGGAAGAAAGCTCAGCCCGAAACGGTTAAACTCATGCAGTTCTACAACCAAACTGTCGGGAAATATCCGTATGACCAATATTCGGTGATTCAAGGCGGTGACGGCGGTATGGAATACGCTATGTGTACTTTGATTTTGGGCGAAGGAACCTACGACGGCCTCATCGGAGTTATTGCACATGAAATGGCGCATTCATGGTTTCAGCATGTATTGGCGTCTAATGAAAGCAAACACAGCTGGATGGATGAAGGTTTTACCTCGTTTTTAGAAGATTTAGGCATGAATGAAATTGCCGAGAAAAAAGCGGCCAATCCGCATGCTGGTTCTTATGACAGTTATTATTTCATGGTGAATTCAGGCAAAGAACAACCGCAAAGTACCCATTCTGATCGCTACGATTACAATCAGGTTTACAGCATCAATGCCTATAGCAAAGGTGACATTTTTCTCTCGCAATTAGGCTATTTAATCGGGCGCGAGAATTTGATGAAAACAATCAAACGCTACTATGCCGATTTTAAATTCAAACATCCAACGCCTAATGATATCAAACGCACCGCCGAACGCGTCTCGGGTGCCAATCTGGATTGGTATCTCACCGATTGGACACAAACCACCAACACCATTGACTACGGAATCAAAACCGTTGAAAGCGCTACCGAAGCAGTGCCCAGAACCGGCGTAACACTCGAGAGAATTGGACGCATGCCGATGCCCATTGATGTTTTGGTAGAATATACCGATGGCAGTCGCGAGAGTTTTTACATTCCGCTACGCATGATGAGTTTTGAAAAAGAAAATCCAGACCCATCGGTTCAAAGAACTGTTTTGCCTGATTGGGCTTGGGCCTACCCAACATATTTCTTTGAAATTCCAAAAGCCAAATCTGAAATAAAAAAATTAGTCTTGGATTCAAGTGGTTTGATGGCCGATGTAAAACGCGAGAACAATCAATATCCCAAAGCCGAACCCGAGAAAAAATAAAAATCAAGCGAGCCCAACGGGTTCGCTTTTTTTAAACCTTAGTTTGTACCTTTGGCTCAGAATTCTTGCGATGAAATACACTTATTCAAAAGCTGAAAAACTCAAAAGCCACAAAGTCATTGAAAGCCTTTTTAAAGAAGGTAAATCAGTGGCTAAATATCCGCTGCGTTTGGTGTATGTTCCGCTAAATCCTGAAGAATTCAACCAACATTTGGTTGGCGTATCGGTTTCAAAAAAATATTTCAAAAAAGCCGTTGATCGCAATTATTACAAACGTTTGTTGCGCGAGAGTTACCGTCTGAATCAACATTTACTTAAAGACGCTTTGCTGAAGCCTTCTGCTGTTATGTTGTTTTATCAAACCTCCGAAAACATAACTCTTGAACAGATGCAACACAAAATGAAATTATTAATTGAAAAATTAAAACAACAATCCGCAAAAGAATCTGCTGAATAAGTTCGGTATTTAGCTTCTAACGAATTGCCAAACAGCATTGTTTTTCTTACTTAAACCGTTATATTTGAAACCGATTTTAAATTCCCTTTCAGGGTGAAAATGTTGGGCGATGCATTCAAGTTTTAAAAAAAAATATATTCTTCCGGTTTTGGCCGGAACTTTTTTGTTTGCAGGTGTGGGCTTCAGTCTCAAAGAAGACTATTTTGAAGTGGCCAAACAAATTGAAATTTTCACCAACCTTTTCAAGGCCGTCAATGCCAACTATGTAGATGATACCAATCCGACCGAACTGATGAACATCGCCATCAAAAGCATGTTGGCTGATTTAGATCCGTATACGAATTACTTCAACGAACAAGACATCGTCAAATATAAAATTAACAACACCGGAGAATATGCCGACATCGGTGCTTTGGTTACCCGAAAAGGCGACGAACTAATCATCAAAGAACCCTACAAAAACATGCCTGCCGACAAAGCCGGACTCAAAGCAGGCGATGCGATTATTCAAATAGGCGACATAGATTTGCGCGACTTTAAAGATGATGCCTCACAACTGCTCAAAGGCGGAAAAGGTACCAAAATATCCATCAAATACATTCGTCAAGGAAAAACACTCACAGGGCAAATTGAACTCGGCGAGGCCAAAACCAAAGCGGTTCCGTTTTTCGGAAAAATTGACGACAAAACCGGTTATATTGTCTTGACGCAATTCACCAATACGGCTTCACTTGAAATCAAAGAAGCCTTCGAACAACTCAAAAACGAGGGCATCGAACGGCTGGTTTTGGATTTGCGCGACAATCCGGGCGGTTTGCTTAATGAAGCGGTGAACATCTGCAACTTTTTTGTGCCTAAAGACGAAGTAATCGTTACCACAAAATCAAGAATTGAAAAGCACAACAACACACATAAAACCATGCGCGAACCCATGGATACACAAATCCCGATTGCAGTTATTGTCAACGGAAAAAGCGCTTCGGCTTCAGAGATTGTATCCGGTGCTTTGCAAGATTTAGACAGAGCCGTAGTGATTGGCTCACGCAGTTTTGGTAAAGGACTCGTGCAACGTCCGGTGGATTTGACCTATGGAACCCAACTCAAAGTAACCATTTCGCGCTACTACACGCCTTCTGGCCGCTGTATTCAGGCGCTGGATTATGCGCACAAAGACAAAGACGGAAAAGCGATCCGCACCACTTCAGACAAATACAATGCTTTTAAAACCAAAAACGGCAGAACCGTATATGATGGCGGCGGAATTTTACCCGACATTGTTTTGGATGAAACCAAGCTCAGTCCGATGACTGAAAAACTTGTAGCCAACGATGGAATTTTTGATTTTGCAACGGAATATTATTACAAAAATCCAAGCATAGGACAAACCATTCCGAATATTACAGATGCTGATTTTGCTGAGTTCAAAGCATTCTTGAAAAGAAAAAAATTCAACTTTGACTCTGAGTCTGAAGCGGCACTCAAAGAAACTTGGAAAGCTGCTCAAAAGGAAAAAGTCGATACCGGAATCCAAGCTGAATATCAACAGTTACTAGCTGCTTTAGAGCGAAGCCAAGAGGCGCAACTCACACAAAATCAAAAGGAAATAAAGAATTTGATAATAGACGAATTGCTCAAACGTTATCAGTATAAAGATGGGCTTTATCAATATTACATCAAAAATAATCCTGAAATAAAACGAGCCGTAACTGTTTTGGCTAACGCTGCCGAATACAACAAAATACTCAAAAAATGATGATTCGGATTTTAAAACTCCTTCCACTTTTAGTATGCACCATAGCTTTTGCTCAAGAAGAAAAGGTACAGTCTGTTTACTTTGATATCAACAAATTCAATCTGGATGAAAAACAAGGGCAAGCGGTGGTTGACTTTATCAAGAACACAGATTCTACTCGTATTGAATCTATAGAAATTTTTGGTTATACCGACGATGTGGGCAAGGAAGATTACAATTTTAAACTCTCAACCAAAAGAGCCAATACCATTCAGGAAAAGCTTAACCAAAGCGGCATCAAAAATAAAGTTATTGTCACTATAGAAGGTAAAGGACGCATTTTAATCGATGATGATTTGGTCGAGAATTTACCCGAAAAACGCTCTAAAAATCGCCGAGTAGATATTGTACTCAATCTCAAACCGCTCCCTAAAATTGAACTTCCGGGTTTTTATACAACGCTGCAAAAAAAGCATATTGTGGGCGATCATATCTATCTTGAAAATTTGCTCTTTGAGCGCGGCAGTAGTAAATTGACCATCGAGGCCAAAACGCAACTCGATAAATTGTCTAAGCTGTTGCTCAAATACAAAGCTTTAGAGTTCGAAATTCAAGGCCATGTTTGTTGTACACCGCCGTATCAAAAAGAAGCCATTGACCGCGAAACGCGTAAACGAAATTTGTCCTCTAACCGCGCTGAATCGGTCTACAAATATCTTGTCTTTAAAAAAATCGACAAAAAAAGAATGACTTTTAAAGGATACGGAAATTCGGTTCCGCTAGGCAAAGGCTCAGAATACGACCGCCGTGTAGAATTGGTCATTACCAAAGCTTAATTTCTGGTCATGCGAATGTGCGGAATATCATCTTCGAGATAAACTTCGCTCACCGCAACAAAGCCATGGCTTTCATAAAATTTCTGTAAATACAGCTGCGCTGAAATAGTTATTTTTTGTGTCTGACAAAATTGTTCAACACCAAAAATGGCTTGTTGCATCAACTCGTGTCCCCATTTGTTTTCTCGGTGTTTTTGCGCTACCACTACCCTGCCGATTGATGCGTCTTCAAAATAATCACCGGGATCAAACAAACGCGCATAAGCAACAATTTCATCTTTAAAAGTGCCAATTAAGTGAATGGCTTTTGAATCTTTCCCATCAATATCCTGATAAACGCAGTTTTGCTCAACGACAAAGACTTCAGATCGCAATCGCAACAATTGGTATAGTTCTTCTAAAGAAAGTTCTTTAAAACGCTTTATTTTCCATTTTAAATTTGAGGTCATTTTTTGTTGGTTTTTTTGAGAAATTCAACAGATTTAATCATCGCTTCAAGTTCAAACATAATATCTCGCTTGGCTTCTGACGGATCATAACAAAAACCTTCAATCACCAAAATGCGTTTTCGAGCACGATCAATGATGTGATAATTTATAAACGGTCCGGACATATAATCATTTTGCAGTTCCCATGTTCCTTTGGTCTCATAGGTTTCTTTTCCGGAAATATGCGTTCTGAATAGATAGGGCGCATATGAATCTTCAGTAATCATCGGCGAATTACTGCCCATACCGCGAATATACAAACTGCCGATGGAGTCTCGGGTTTTGATTATGCTTTTGGTGATGTTGCGACTGGTCATCAGATTACTTATCGGAATCTGATAAATCAAAATACTCGCATTGCCACTGGTGATTTCTTTTTTGAGCCAAACAAATTTTCGGCGTTGCAAAACATATTTGAATCCTTTGGGAATACTCAAATCAATGCTGAATTTGCGACGAATCTTTTTGGTTTGAATTCGAGAGGTATCAATAATGCGTTGGTTTTCGAGAATCTCAGTATGATGCATCCGCTCGATAATTTCTGGTGCGTGTTGCTCAATTTGATCGAGTAAAAGCGCGGTAGTTTTGGCCGAGATGTGAATGACATTTTGCGGATGAGCGAACTCATTTTCTACAATTTCAAACTTGGCCTCAGCCTCTTTTTTGACAATGATAATGTTGCGCGAATTGGTCGTAAATCCTTCCAGTAATTTAAGCGGATATTGATTGATGGTAAACATGGGTTCTTCTTGTGGAAGACCAATCACCGGACCGGCAAATTTGTTTCGGATGCTGTCGCCGACTTCTCCGTTCCAGAGCGGATCGTCAATGATTACCGAAATGGTATTAATTGGGCCCGAGGTTTTTTGATGCGCTCGATCGGGCTTTTTCTTGCAAGCCGTTGCAAAAGCCAAAAAAAGAAGCACAAAAAAAAGGGCTTTTTTCATCCGTTGTTGGTTTGAAAGAAGCCCTAAATTTAATGCTTTTGGATAAACTATCCGTTAATTTTAAGTTTCATACCCGGTTTGAGTGAATTTGAGTTAATTCCGTTCCACTTTTTGATGTCTGAAACCGTTACGCCCGGATATTTTTTGGCAATACTAAACAATGAGTCGCCTTTTTGCACATAGTAGTGCTCGTCTCTTTTGTTTTTGTTGTTTTTGTCTTTTTTAGTTGACTTTTCAGCTACCGCCGAATCACTATCCATAACCATTTTTTTGGCAACAATCAGTTTATCGCCCAATTTAATGTTGTTGTCAGACAAATCATTCCACGATTTCAAATCAGCTACCGTTACGTTGTTTTTACGGGCAATGCTTCCTAGATTATCGCCTTTTTGTACGGTGTATTCAATATTTTTCAATTCAGAATTATCGGCAATTTCAGTTTGATTCTCTTCATTGTTGAGGGTAATATCAGAGATTTTCAAACGGCTTTCCAACTGAATGTTGTTGTCTTCAAGATGATTCCATTTTTTCAAATCCTCAACAGAAACATTGTGTTTGCGAGCAATACTTCCGAGATTGTCGCCTTTCTGAACCACATAAAAATCGTCGGTTGATTCAGATTCTATTTCTTTCTTGTTGCGCTCGTTTACAGCAATCGCACCTTCCGATTTGATAGGTTTTTTAACCACAGTAACCACGCGCTCGTTGGTGATGATTTTCAAACTTTTCCCAGCCGCTATGCTGTTGCCTTTGATTTTATTCCATTTCTTTAAATCAGCTAAAGAAACTTCATTTTTATCAGCTATCTCACTGAGATTATCGCCCTTTTTAACCTTGTAAAAACGCGTCACATCTTTAAAAGTAACCACCTTTTCTTCTTTGAAAAGTTTAGTTTCTTTTGGCGTATTTTCAGCCACAGCTGTTTGGATTTGTTTTCCCTCCGGCTGTTTTACGGCCACTGCTGTAGAATCAACTTTGGTTTTCTTCACGCGTGCAGCAATCCGCTCAGTTGTTACAATTTTGAGATTTCGTCCGAGTGGAGCTTTGTTACTTTTGAGTTTGTTCCAACGCTTAATGTCTGAAACCGCTACATCATAACGATCGGCTATTTCACTCAGGTTATCACCGCGCCTCACTTTATGAAACTTGGTTCGAGTTACCGAATAGGATTCGCCTGAACTCAAAGAATCCCTTGAAGCCCATGCTTGTTGGAATCTTGAATTAAATGGCCTTTCGCGTTGATCTAACTCATGTTGAACATAAGCGTAGATTTTGTCTTCGTTTGAAGTGAACATCGCGATTTTATCATTCGGCAAACGCAGATAATAAGCGTTGTCATGATATGCCGGCACCACATTGAGTTTGTATTGCGGGTTGAGCATTTGAATCTGAGCAATAGGCATATCCAACAAATCGGCTATTTGTTTGAAAGTCATTTGCTTTTTGATCATAATCGTATCCGTAGCGAAATGCTTTACAATGGCGCGATCTGGTTTGATTCCGTGTTCTTTGTGGTATTCGTAAATGTACATCGTCGCCAAGAAAGCCGGCACATAGCCTTGGGTTTCTTGCGGTAAATATTTGCGAATATTCCAGAAGTTTTGATGTCCGCCCGAACGTCGAATCGCTTTGGCCACATTGCCCGGTCCTGAATTGTACGAAGCCAAAACCAAATCCCAGTCGCCAAAAATTTTGTACATATTGGTCATGTATTGGGAAGCAGCTTCACTGGCTTTGAGTGGATCAATTCGATCGTCCACATAAGAGTCGATGCCTAAGTTGTATTGCTTTCCGGTGTGGTACATAAACTGCCACAAACCGGTGGCTCCAACGCGTGAAACGGCTCTCGGATTCAATGCAGATTCAACAACCGCTAAATATTTGATTTCTAAAGGTACATTTTGCTTGGCCAAAGCCTCTTCGAACATCGGGAAATAGTATTCCGAAACAGCCATCAAACGTTCAAAAGCCTTTTTGCGGTTTTTGAGGAACGATTTGATGATATTCTCGAGTCCTTGATTGTACTCAATGTTGAACGGAGATTTAGAATCCATTTCCTTCAAACGTGCTTTGAGCAAATCTGTCGACAGTTCATAATCTACTTTTTGATCGAGGTTGATGGTTTTGATATCATTCTCAAGATCGTTGTAAATGTCTAAACTGGTCAACTCTTTGAGCCACAAGCTATCAACGCATGCGGCAAGATTGTCTTTTACAAATGTTTTTTTGATGGAATCCAAATACGAAACATTGCCCTGAGGTTTGATGGCAACATTTTGTGCAAAAGCATTGGCAGCAAATAATACAACTGCTACCCATGTGATTTTGGGTATTCTCATAGTTTTATTTCTTTGTTTTCAGTAGGTAGAAAACGGTTGTCTCTTTCAGTTTTACTCGGATTTCAGGGAATTCCCTGAGTACAATCGATTATTTATCAAAAGGTTGTACGCGGCAAAAATAACAATCTTAAATTACATAATCTGTATTTAATAACTTAAAGTTGTGATAAATATTGCCTAAGCGTTGCAAACAAGTCTGTTTTTTTGATTAATCCATAATGGCTGCAATGCCCGGAAGAGTTCTTCCTTCAAGCATCTCCAGCATAGCGCCTCCGCCAGTTGAAACATAACTCATGCGTGGTTCCAATCCGAATTGTTTAACCGCCGCCACTGAATCGCCGCCGCCGACCAATGAGAATGAGCCTGCTGCGGTAGCTTGAGCAATCGATTCGCCCAAAGCAATGGTTCCGTGGGCAAAATTGGGCATTTCAAAAACACCGAGCGGCCCGTTCCAAAGAATGGTTTTTGAGTTTTTGATTACTTGGTCAAACATTGCAAGTGATTTAGGTCCGGCGTCTAAACCTTGCCATCCATCCGGAATTTGTTTGACATCTACCACTTGGGTTTGCGCATCGTTGGCAAAAGCATTGGCTG
This sequence comes from Flavobacteriaceae bacterium, assembly GCA_046329175.1. Taxonomy (GTDB): domain Bacteria; phylum Bacteroidota; class Bacteroidia; order Flavobacteriales; family Flavobacteriaceae; genus Flavobacterium. The sequence continues at coordinate 34,210 of JAXLVE010000009.1, read as the reverse complement.
CTACAACATCCACCGGTAAATGAATTTGAACATTTTTATGGCGTGCTGCTTCTAAAATATCAAGTGCCAACTGTAGTTTGTCGTCTTCACAGATAGAATTTCCCACCTGACCGCTGAGCGCTTTTACAAAAGTAAAAGTCATTCCGCCGCCAATAATCATGTGGTCGATTTTGTCTAATATATTCTCGATAACGGTAATTTTTGAAGATACTTTAGATCCGCCAAGCACTGCAGTTACTGGTTTTTGGCTGTCATTTAAAACACGGTTCAGGCTTTCGATTTCTTTGGCTAATAAAAGTCCAAAACATTTTTCATTTGGAAAAAACTGAGCAATAATCGTCGTTGAAGCATGCGCGCGATGCGCTGTTCCAAAGGCATCGTTCACATAAATATCGCCTAATGACGCTAAGGCTTTTGAAAATGCAACATCTCCGGCTTCTTCTTCGGCGTGGAATCTTAAATTTTCGAGCAATAAAACTTCTCCGGGCTGCAAAGCTTGTGCGGCCGAAGTGGCTGCTTCACCGATGCAATTCTCAGCAAACTTTACCGGAACACCTAGAATTTCTGAAGTTTTGGCAACAATGTGTTTTAATGAGTATTGGGCTTCGGCTCCTTTGGGACGGCCTAAATGCGACATCAAAATAACACTTCCGCCGCCTTTTAAAATCTGAGCGATGGTGGGTTCGGCCGCCTCAATTCGGGTGGCATCGGTTACTTGGAAATTTTCATCTAAAGGCACATTAAAATCAACACGAATCAGTGCTTTTTTGTTTCTGAAATCAAAATCAGCCAAAGTCTTCATAAAAATTCATTTTTAAGATTGGCGCAAATATAGGCTTTTAATTTGGCGCAGAAAAAAACCTGGCGCGCTCCGGCGGCTAACTTTTGCTATATTTGCTCATGCTTTTTTCAGAAATTCTCGGACAAGATTACCTCAAAAATCATTTGACCGCCAGTGCGCTTTCGGGCAGAATTCCGCATGCGCAATTGTTTGTCGGGCCAGAAGGATCAGGCACCTTACCCATGGCTATTGCTTATGCGCAATTTATTTTGTGTCGAAACCAAGGTCAGGAAAATTTAGGCGGAAACGATGCTTGCAATTTGAAATTCGAACATTTCTCGCATCCGGATCTTCATTTTATCTATCCGAATGTAACTACTGAAGAAGTCAAATCAAAACCCAAAAGCATTGATTTAATTGCCGAATGGCGTGCTTTTTTACAGCAAAATCCCTACGGAAGTTTGTTTGATTGGTATCAACATTTGGGCGTTCAAAACAAGCAAGGCGAGATTAGGGTAGACGATGCCGATGAAATTGTCAAGTCGCTCGGGCTTAAATCCTATGAAGGTGGTTATAAGATTGTCATTATTTGGATGGCCGAAAAAATGAACATCAGCGCCTCAAACAAACTGCTCAAACTGCTTGAGGAGCCCACTGAGAAAACGCTTTTTATATTGATTGCCGAAAACGAAGAAGATATTTTACAAACCATTTTATCGCGTTGTCAAGTGTTGCATTTTAGTGCGATTCCCGAGAAAATCATTACCGATGCGCTCACAAAGCAACACGATTTAGACACGAGAACAGCTGCTAAAATCGCTCATCAAGCGCAAGGAAATTACAACAAAGCATTGCAAATCATCAACGAAACAGGTGAAGATTTGATTTTTGAAAAATGGTTTGTTGATTGGGTACGCGCCGCTTTCAGAGCCAAAGGAAATGCCGCAGCCATTCAAGATTTGATTCAATGGAGCGAACAAATTGCCGCTTTGGGTCGCGAGACGCAAAAAAAGTTTTTGAGTTATTGCATCGAATTGTTCCGTCAAGCTTTGTTGCTCAATTATCAAACCACAAGTTTGGTGTACATGGAACCCAAAATTGAAAAATTCAAACTCGAGAATTTTGCGCCTTTTGTTTCCGGAAATAACATCCAAGATATTTACAAAGAACTCTCAGATGCCATTTACCACATCGAACGCAACGGTAATGCCAAAATAATCCTAACCGATTTATCCATCAAATTGACGCGTTTAATTCACAAAAATTAAGCTTATGGTTTATGCTGCCCCCATTTTAACGGCGCTTTTTTTAGCGGTTACTTTTTTGACTTCCGGATACGAAAAAGTTATGGATTGGAAAGGAAACATCGCTTGGCTCAAAGAACATTTTGCGCAAACCATCCTCAAAAACCGCGTTCCTTTGGCCTTATTGCACGTATTGATTTTAGAACTCATCTCGGGCATTCTTTGCTTGGCCGGAAGCATTCAGCTCTATACCAACCACGAAAAAGTTTTTGCTTTGTACGGCGGTATTTTTTCGTGTATTACTTTGATTATGTTGCTTTTCGGACAACGCTTGGCCAAAGATTACGATGGCGCAAGAACGATTGTAATTTATTTTGTCCCGGCGGTTTTGCTGGTTTATTGGTTGAGCTGATTACAAACTCGCGCGATACATTTTAAGTTCATCCCAAGTATACTCATCACCGTATTTTTCTTTGAGCGGATTCAATGAAGTTTCATTATAACCTTTAAAAGCTTCAGCTAGGGCTTCTCGTTTGTCTTCAGGCAAAACATCTTCAATAGAAACAGCCTTAATTTCAATGAGTTTGGCCATATGTGTGGCGATGGTTTGCGGCGTGAGTTTTCGGATGCGCGCGATTTCTTTTAGCGTATTTTGCTGATGCCAAAGCTCGAGCGTTTCAAGATAGGTTGATTTTTTCGGAGTTTTTACTTTTCTGGATTTGGGCGGCTTTTCAATCTCAAATGATGCTTCAGAATCAATCAGTGAAGCATGTTGCTCAAGATAGGATGCGCGAGCCGATTCGAGTTTGCGCAATCGGTAATTTTTGAGCTCATCGCTTTGCATGTTTTCTTTGCTGATGGGCAAATTTTGTGTAATAATTTGCACTAGATTTTTTGTGCGCATAAGTTCAGAAATAGCTTGGCTTTGATGTATTTCAAGCTCGAGTAGTTCTTCATAAAACCCCTGAGCTTTTCGGGCGTGACTCGCAATTTCCATCGTTAAAAACAAGTCTGTTAAGAGCGCGTCTAAAACCGGAAAAAAATAATCATAAGCGGCCAGAATTCGCTCGGTGATGTGTTCAAAATCAATTGGACTGATGCTGAAAAGTCTGCGCAGTTGCTGTTGAAATTTCTGTGCCGGAAGGGCTAATTGCTCGATTTTGTCTAACTGATTTTGTGCCCAAACCGCGTGTTTTGCCTTTTCAGAATTTTGTGTTTTTTGGTGATAACTATACCGATGATGTCGCCAGTGCTGAATGAGATCAGTCCAATCAAAAGCATGAATCAAGAAATGCTGAATATACTTTTGGGTTTCAAACTTGAGCTCATCTTTAATTTCTTCATCAGACAATTGCCCTGACGAATATTGAACCACTTCTTCATCATTGCTGAGTCCGTTCATCTGCAAAGGCGAAAGCAAAATCAGTCCGTCCAACGAACGCAAACGAGACAAGGCAACATACGCCTGACCCGGCATAAAAACCTGCGAAACATCCAACGCGGCTCGCTCAAAAGTTAAGCCTTGGCTTTTGTGCACTGTAATGGCCCAAGCCAGTCGGAGCGGGTAGTGGACGAAGGTGCCCAAAACTTCTTCTTTGATTTCTCGCGTTTGGTCATCGAGTGTGTAACGGATGTTTTGCCACTCGTATTTTTCGACCGTAATGGTTGTGTCCTCATCCGGAAAACGCACGAGAATTTCATCTTCAGAAAGCGATGTCACGACGCCCATTTTGCCGTTGTAGTATTGCTTTTGTGCCGACCAATCGTTTTTAATGAACATCACTTGAGCCCCGATTTTGAGCTCTAAGGCGGCTTCAATGGGATACATTTTTTCAGGAAAATCACCCACAATTTCCGGAAGATACGTTACAGCTGAACCTTGTAATTCTTCGAGCGATTTTTGATTGATTGCATCTGCTTGCGCATTGTGGGTGGTGAGTGTAATATAGCCCGATTCCGGATTAGCTTTGAATTGTGGTTGCACATAACGCTGTAGCATTTGCAAATCTTCACGATGCAATTCGTTGTTTCTTAATTGATTCAGAATTTTTATAAAAACAGAATCTGACTGTCGAAAAATCTTCGGCAATTCAATGTACAATGGCGGTTGTCTTTGGGTGACCAAGGAGTGAAAAAAGAATTTTCCGCGATAAAACTGCCGGAGCAATTGCCATTCTTGATCTTTGACCACGGGCGGCAGCTGAAACAAATCACCGATGAACAAAACTTGAACGCTGCCAAAAGGATTGGGGTTTTTACGTATGCTTTGCAGGGTGAAATCAATGGCGTCCAAAAGATCGGCGCGCAGCATACTGACTTCGTCAATTACCAGTAATTCCAGACTTTGCAAGACAGCTTTTTTACTGGCATTCATCCGAAAATGACGCGCCAAAGTAGCCTTGGTTTCATAGTTGACAAGACTTGATAGGGCAGGCGTGGCATCAGTCGGTAAAAAAGCGCCAAAAGGCAACTGAAACAAAGAGTGAATCGTCACTCCCGAAGCATTAAGCGCGGCAATTCCGGTAGGGGCCACGACAACCGTTTTTTTGTGTGTGGTTTGAATAATTTCGCGCAGAAGGGTAGTTTTTCCTGTTCCGGCTTTTCCGGTTAAGAAAACGCTGCGCTGCGTTTGATTGATGAATTGAAGCACATAATGGGCTTCGGCGGATAAAGAGTTCATAGGCGTATAGATATCAATGGCTTAAAGGTAATGTAAACTGGATTATTTTGAAATTTTGTGCAGAAATTCATCTACAATTTTAGACGCTTTTTTCGCACCTTGATCGTTGAGGTGATCGGCATCATAAAAGTCTTCATCTGAAAATCTTGGGTCGGCAAATAAGTTCAAGTAATAAGCAACTCCAGGATTTTTTTGTTCGAATGACTGGCAAGTTTTGACAATCTTTCTCAGTTTTTCTTGATTTAAATAACGCTCGTAAATTCGGGTTTGTGGCATGGAAACAATAAGAACTTGTATGCCTTTTTGTTTGCAATGGTCAATCATACTCTGCAATCTTTGACTATTCACTGAAAAATCAACCAATCCGTCTTCTTGAATTTTGGCTCGCTCGGCGGCAACTTCATCTGGTTGAATTCTTTTGTCTTTTGTATAGTTGTTGCCCCAACCATTTACATCACAATCAAGAATACTCTTGGTTTTGACATATCTTTTGATTAAATCTCTGATTTTATAGGGCTTTTGCGTTAGAACAATCAGATGGTTTCTTGGGTCGAGTGGGCTTATATTCGGCACTTTTAAATGCATAAATCGAGCATAAAAAAACTTGCGCCAGCCATCTTCGCCTGTATTGTCAAGCTGACTTAAATTGGTATATTCAATGCAGAAAACGACTTGTTTGAGTTTGGGAAGCTGATCAACATATTGGTTAAACAACAACTGATCAAAATAGACCGTTTGACTCACATTGGACAGATTAAACGCCTGTTGATGAAAATACTTGGGATTCAATCCGTAAAGACAATGTGAATCACCGAAAAGCAAAACTTCAATGTTGTTTTTTTGTCTTTCAATTTGCTGATATTTGAGAGAATAGTTATTAGAAACATTGCGCAAAAAAACCTCAATAGCCAACACCGCCACCAAAAAAAAGGTAATTAGAAACGATATTTTAATTAAAAAAGATCTCATTGAGGTTTGTAAAAAAAGCCCTCACAACGAATCGTGAAGGCTTGATTTATAGCTTATAACTATTATTTTTGGGCTTCTTTTTTATCTTCAGAAGCATATTTTTCGTTGAGGAGCTTGATCATCTCTTTAGTGATATCATACTGCTCTTTGGCATAAAGAATTGATACGTTGGTATCGCCGCTGGCAAAAACATAGTCATATCCTTTTTCTTTGCCGTATTTTTGGATGTATTTCTTAACGTTGCTCACCAAAGAATCCATCTCTACACCGCTTTCTTCTTGCAATTGTCTGAGCATGGCATCTTGAGCATAACTAAGTTCTTGTTCCTTTTTTTGCAAACGAGCACCGTTGGTTTGGGCCCAAGCTTGGCCATTGGCTTGCGCATTTTTCTGAAAACTAGCCGCTTCAGATTTGAACTTCGCTACTTCAGCTTGAAGCTCTTTGCCCATTTGGTCTGATTTATCTTTGTATTTTTTTTCGATGTCTTTGGCTTTTTGATATTCTTCCATCAGTTTAGAAGTATCAACATAAGCAGTTTTGAAATCTTTTGATGGCGCAACATTTTCACTGCTTTTGTTACAAGAAATAACGGCGAGTGAAAGGGCTAAAATAAGGGTAAGTTTTTTCATGAGAAGAATTTGTTTTCTAAAGGTTCAAATGTAAAAAAATATTGTTGGAACTAGCCTTTAACAATGAATAAGTATAAGCTATGGTGCTAACCTTTGAGATAATGTTTTGTTATTAAGTTCGGCCTCGATAAAGGCGTTTTAAAGGATTTTCCGTTTTTCTTTATGTTATCTTGTAGATGTGCAGCAGAACCTTTGTTAGGGTTAATTTATGGCGTTTTTAGGAATTTTTAATGATATAAATGTGTGATGAATATTCTTTTGAGAATAATCCCGAAAGATTTGAAACAATTCCATGCCAAAAACCTTTGACAAAATTCATTTTTCCGGATTTGTATTTTTCAGATAAAAGCGAAACATAGAACGAATCAAACCACATTGGTTTTACTTTAATCAATTCTAAATTTTGCTCAGCGAATAATGATTGAATAGACTTTTTAGAGAAATGCCACAAATGTCTCGGAACATCATAAGCCGCCCAAAAGTTTTGATAATGCTTGGCGTCATATGATTTGTAATTGGGAACTGCAATGATGATGGTTCCGCCCGGTTTAATCAATCTTTTTAATTCAGCAATTTGCGATCTTACATCAGGAACATGCTCTAAAACATGCCACATCGTGATTACATCTACTGAATTATCAGCTAAATCTTGCGTAGAATAGAAGAGTTCAACTCCTTTTTGCTGGGCAATATTACGAGCTTTCTCGTTGGGTTCAAAACCCTTAATTTGCCAGCCAAAGGCTTTGGCCGCTACTAAAAAATCACCTGTTCCGCAACCAATATCTAGCAAAATTCCTTTGCTTTTTTGTTGTTTTAAAACCAATTTAAGTTTCTGTTGAATGGCTGTTTTTTTGATGATTTGATAAATTTTTTCAAACCAAGAACGAGCGGAATCTGTATGAGAAATGTAGTCTTCGCTTTCGTAGTAACTTCCTAATTCATCCAATGAAGGCTGAGGAAAAGTCGCCAACAAATCAATGGATACATCTATGTAAAGCGAGAATTCCTTTTTAGAAACTGAAAAATCTTTGACTTTTAAAAAAAGTTCTGTTTGCTGTTTTTCCGTCATTGATTATAATATTCGTCTTTAAGGTTTTTGAGATAATTAACAGCAATATTCTGCAACAATGAATCGTCAGCTAAGCAGTCATGGTTTTCGCTATCGACCATCGAAAAAGCTAAAAACTTTCGCTGAGTTTCAACAGTAGTGTCATCAGGTTGCAAATTTATTACTGAATAATTAGAACTGTTAAAGTATTTTTCAAACTCAGAATTATCGTACAAGATGATTTTGTAATGATTTCTGTCAATGGTTACCGAATATTCAAGGCTGTAATAATTTTCATTTTTGAATTTCATCGAAAGAAACTTTTCAATAGTCATATTCTTGGTATTATTTTCAAAAATGAACGCAGTGAGCGGCATGGGATTTCCTAGAATTTCTTTTCCGTTAGCAACAAGTATATAGTCTTCAATTTGTATGGTTGCTTTTCTCGAAACGCATGATGCAAATAAAAAACCAGCTGTTAAAATCACTGCAATTCCTTTACTAATATGGTTTTTTAGATGTCGTTTCACGTGGAACATATTTTATCTTCCCATATAAATCAATAGAACCGAAATATCACTTGGTGATACACCGCTTATTCTGGATGCTTGAGAAATCGTTACCGGACGAATTTTAGAAAGTTTTTGTTTGGCTTCAATAGACATCGATTTGATTTGATGATAATCAAAGTTTTCAGGGATTTTTACATCTTCTAAACGAACAAGTTTGTTGGCATTGTTGCGTTCTTTTTCAATATATCCAGAATATTTTACTTGAATTTCAGCTTGTTCGATGATTTCTTTGTCTAGGCTATTTTCTAGAATGTAAGCCTTAACTTTTTCAAACTTGAGCATATCATCTAGATTGATTTGTGGTCTAGAAAAAACTTTAAACATCTTATCCGATTGATTCATTGAAGTGCTTTCATTAGCCACTAAAATCGGGTTAGCTTCTTCAGGAGTGACACTGGTTTCTTTAAAAAAGTTAACCATTCTTTCAGACTGATTGAACTTATATTCCATTCTTCTGAGTCGTTTTTCACTGGCAAGACCTATATTAAATGCTAATGGTGTTAGTCTAGAATCGGCATTGTCCTGACGTAATAAAGTTCTGAATTCAGCCCTAGAGGTGAACATTCTATAAGGTTCTTCTGTGCCTTTAGTAATCAAATCATCGATAAGAACACCTATGTATGCTTGATCTCTTTTCAAAACAAACGGCTCTTGTTCCTTAACTTTAAGAGCTGCATTAATTCCAGCCATCAAGCCTTGAGAAGCAGCCTCTTCATAACCAGTAGTCCCGTTAATTTGTCCCGCAAAATATAATCCATCAACTAATTTAGTTTCTAATGTATGTTTGAGCTGTGTAGGAGGGAAGTAATCATATTCAATAGCATAGCCAGGGCGAAAAAACTTAACGTTTTCAAAACCAGCAACCGAACGCAGGGCTTTATACTGGATATCTTCGGGTAATGAAGTGGAAAAACCATTAACATATACCTCAACAGTGCCCCATCCTTCAGGCTCAATAAACAATTGGTGCCGCTCCTTGTCAGCAAAACGATTAATTTTATCTTCAATAGACGGACAATAGCGCGGCCCAAGACTTTGAATCCTTCCATTAAACATAGGTGAACGATCGAACCCTTCTCTTAAAATATCATGAACCGTATTTGAAGTATAGGTCATATGACACAACTTCTGGTGTTTTAAGGGCTCGGTAATATCCAAATAAGAAAACTTGTCTGGATTCACGTCTCCCGGCTCCTCTTGCATTTTAGAATAATCTAAAGAACGACCGTCTACTCGCGGAGGGGTTCCTGTTTTCATACGTCCAGATTCAAAACCTACTTTTACTAAATCTTCGGTAATTCCAAAAGCAGCACTTTCTCCAGCTCTCCCTCCACCAAATTGCTTTTCGCCGATGTGGATTAAACCATTCAAAAAGGTTCCGTTGGTAAGCACGACGGTTTTCGCTTTAATCTCAACCCCTAAAGAAGTTATAATTCCTTCAACTTTGTGATTGCGGATTAAAAGTCCACGAACCATTTCTTGGTAAAAATCGAGATTTGGTGTTTGCTCTAGCATTAAACGCCATGTTTCTGCAAAACGCATACGGTCGCTTTGTACTCGGGGTGACCACATAGCCGGACCTTTTGATTTGTTGAGCATCTTAAACTGAATCGCGGTTTTATCAGAGACAATTCCAGAATATCCGCCTAGCGCGTCAATTTCACGCACAATTTGACCTTTAGCAATTCCTCCCATAGCAGGGTTACAAGACATTTGTGCTATGTTTTGAAGACTCATTGTAACCAACAATGTTTTGCAGCCCATGTTTGCAGCAGCAGCAGCGGCTTCAGAGCCAGCGTGGCCAGCCCCAACCACTATCACATCATAAATTCCATCAAACATGATTGTTATTTATTAGAATGTTCCACGTGAAACAAAGAGATTTTTTCATCTTCTTTAAGACGCATAACCTTAGCCTCTTTATTGGTTTTATCTTTATATCCACAGTAATGCAAAATTCCATGCACGAGTACACGGCGCATTTCATCTGCAAAAGAAACTTTGAATTCTTTAGCGTTTTCACGAACTCGAACTACAGAAATGTAAATATCTCCATGTAATTCATTTCCTACAGAATAATCAAAGCTAATGATATCAGTTAGCGTGTCGTGATTTAAATAGGATTGGTTAATCTCAAGTAAATAATCATCGTCACAAAAGATATAATTAATCTCTCCTTCTTTTTTGTTTTCAGAAAGAATAGCCTCTGAGAGCCAACTTCTATGTCTCAAAGCTTGTCGCAACCTAAATTTGGTTTCGTAATTGAAACTAATCATTTGTTTTAAAATAGTCTTGAATCTTCTGGTTAAAATTAGAGCGCAAAGGTAAGGCTTGTCTGTTTAATATTTCAACACTATTCAGATATTGTTGCAAGTTTGATGGTAAAGCATTGGTTGTATTGCTGAACTCTTTCTTATTGGTTTCAGATTGTCTTTTTTTATCTTCTCCTTGTTGTTGTACTGCTTTTTGAAGCTTGAGCAACTCATATTTCAAGTTTAAAACTTTTTGCAGAGTTTCATTGTTGAAGCCTTTATTGAGCAATTGCTTTTCAAGTTCTTTCATTTGGTTCAAGGCATTTTGCCCATTTCCTACAAAACCTTGTTTTTCAAGTTCTTTTTGCAATGCATCGCGCAATTGTTGCTGTTCTTTGTAAATCTCCATAATCGCATCCGCATTTCCTTCACCATCTTCTCCTTTTTGACTACCTTCTTTCCCTGGTGAAGATTGACTGCCTTTATCACTGCCGCTTTGACCTGATTTTCCATCTTTGCCAGATTTTCCTGACTTACTTTGTCCGGGCTTTTCACCTTGACCTTGTCCTTCTGATGAACTTTCTCCCGGTTTTTCACCTTCACCAGGTTTATTCCCTTTCTTCATCGCTTTTTTCATCTTTTCACCTAAGCCCTCTTGCTTTTGAATAATATCCGGCAACTGCATTCCTTGTCCTTGACCTGGCTTAGGTTTGCCCATGCCCGACCCGGACATTTGCATCTGCATATTGTTGAGCAAATCACTAAGAAAATCAGCCAATCGATTGGCCGAAGTTACTGCGTACTGTTGGTGCGAAGTTCCTTTTGCAACTTGGGCTTCAACCAAATCATCAATTGCTTTGTCGATGTTGTAATGAACATTTCCTACTTCTTGAGTTATGCTTTCAGAGAATTTTGGATTTCTAAGCGACATCGCAAACAAGCTGTCATCAACATGTTTGAATTGTTGTTTGAGATTTTGCTGTATTTTAAGATTTTTATTAAACGAAGGCGAACCGCGCTTTAATCCCTTAAACTGTTTCATAATGTCTTCTTGCGAAAAAGAATAGGCGAGGAGATTGTCGAGAATCTGACGCAACATTTTTACATCTTCGTCCATTTGTTCCATTTCGTCTTGCTGCATGCTTTGTTGCATTTTGGCAGACATTTGCTGCATTTTTTGAGCAGCGCTTTTTTGCTTAGGTTTGGCTTTGTCTTTTTTGTCTTTCTGTAATTCTTCCGTCGCCTTTTTTAAATCTTCATCAATGCTTTTTTCCTTCTCGGCATCACTAGGAATTTCCATCGGCGATTTCAACTCTTTGTTTTCCTTTTGTAAATCTTTGAGATCTTCTTGAATCTTGTCAAATTCTTTATTGATTTCATTTTGCTTTTCAAAAGAATTCTCCTTTTCGTTCTCAGCCAATTTATCTTGCTTTTTAGATAATTCTTCAAGCTTATCGGCAATTTGTTCCGCTTTTTTGCTAACGTAATAACGTTTGGTAAGCTCAACCAATTGCTCCAGGTTTTTCGTCTGATTCTTACTGGTTTGCTTGAACTGATCGAGCTTTTCCATGAGCTCTTCGTTCTTGATTTTATCGGTCAATTCTTTGAGTTCATCAAGAAGTTTCTTATTCTTTTCAATATCCTGATTATTCTTTTCTAAGCGCTTTTGGAGCTCTTCTTTAAACTCATCTTTCTTGTCAGATTTAAACTTATCCAGATTCTCTTTCATCTTCTCAGAAAACTCTTTCATCATGGCGTCTTGCTGCTTTTGACGATTGATAAAATCATTGATTTTCTGCTGATCTTTGAACTCTAAATTGTCTTTTTCTTTTCCGGATTTTTGAATCTTTTCAAGCTCAGAAAGCTGTTTGTCTTGATTTTTCAACGATTGCTCCAAACCATTGATGTTGCTGTTTTGTTGTTGCAACATCTGATCTTGCTTTTCAGATTCTGTAGCTACACGATTGGAGAAAACAGAGGATTTACTGCTTTTAAAATGATGAACTGCATCGTTGTCAAAAATCTCAAAGTAGTATTCATAAGTAACGCCTTCTTCAACCTGAAGCTGACTTGGGAATGAAAACACAAAACGATCATACAAATCATTTTTCACCGGAATCGTTCCGCGACGCGCGGTTTGTGGTTTTCCGATTTCATAATAAACAATTTGCAAACGCGACAGGCCATAGTCGTCAGAAACTTGTCCTATAAGGTATTTCTTTTCGGTTTTCAAACTATCCGGCGCTTGATTCACATTGATACTCGGAAACTGATCTTTCACCACCGAAATCTGATACATGAGTTTCTCATAGTGGCGAACCTTTTCATTTGAAGTTAAAATCTGGTAATCCGTCGGTTCTACAATTGATTTTGAAAAATCAAATTCCTGTTCCGTTCTGCTAAAGAATGCTTGGATATTTTTGTCTTGCCATTCTACACGGTTGGTCGCGACAGCGCTGATTTTCCAGTTGATGCGCGTTCCTTCAGGCACAATCGCATTTCCTGAACCTTTAATCGTTTCAGATTTTCTGCGCAAATAAGAAGGAAACTGTAATTGCATTTCAAAGTTAGCAATCGAGGGAACAGTAACCACGCGTAACTTGTATTCGTCAGAAATTACCGCATTGGCTTGCAAGTGAAAGTCAATGTCAGCCAATGGTTTAGAAAACTTGTATTGAAATTTTCCCGGTTCGAGGCTTTCCATAAAATAGCTTTCCTCACCCAAATAGATCATCACACTCTCAGGAATGACACGCCCTTTGGTTTTAAGCACAAGTGTAAAATCTTTGTTTTGCTCTGTCTGTAAATTAGGATTCAGAATTTCAAAGGCAAAGGGAGCAGGAGGTGTGTAGGTTTTCTGAAAATGTACCACGCGGTTAAAACTCTGCGAAATAACATCGCTGTTACCGGACAAATAGAAAAAAACAAACAACAAAACCGGAATCAAGGCCAACGGTAAATATTTGCGGTTGGCTTGAATATTAATTGCATTGCTAAACGGAACTGGCTGCAAGGTTTGCGCTTTCTGGTCAATCGAAGCCAATAATAGTTCCGAGTTTTCTTGATGCGAAGCCAATTGCAAAAAATTGGTGAGTTTATCACTTACTTCAGAAAAATGATTTCCGATAATCGATGAAGCTTGCGTATAATCAATACCTTTTTGGAATTTGAGCAATTTAAAAATCGGGAATAAAATATAGCGCAAAAGCAAAAAGACTTCAACGGCCACAAAAGTCCAAAACAAAAGTGTCCTGCCGAGCGGTTTGAGCCACAGAAAATACTCAACAAACAAAGTGAAGAGCAAATAAATCAAGCCCAGTCCGACAAAAAAAATCGCCCCTTTGATGAGTTCATTGAGGTAATATTTCCGGATAAACGCTTCTAATTTCTGGTAAATAACGCGGGTTGACTCCAAGGTTCAAGCGTAGTTTTGGTTACAATCGCTAAAAATACAATTTTAAACGAATCGAAAAACTTAAAAATTTATCAATACTCAGCCTCTGTTCCGTAAGATTTGAAGTGTATCTTTGCACAAATTTTCAGCATATGTCACAACCTGTTCGCGTTCGTTTCGCGCCAAGTCCGACCGGTCCGCTGCACATTGGCGGAGTTCGAACGGCCTTGTTTAATTATTTGTTTGCCAAAAAACAGAACGGTACTTTTTATCTCCGCATTGAAGATACCGATCAAAATCGATTTGTGCCCGGAGCAGAAGCGTATATTTTTGAAGCGCTCGAATGGCTCGGGATTTCGCCTGATGAAACTGTGGGCAAAAACGAAAAGTTTGGTCCGTATCGTCAATCCGAGCGCAAAGCCATGTATCGTCAATATGCCGAACAACTGATTCAAACCGGTTGGGCTTATTATGCTTTTGACACGCCCGAAGCGCTGGATGCGCATAGAAAACAACACGAAGCTGAAGGGAAAACCTTTATTTACAATTGGCACAACCGCGAAAAACTCGATACTTCATTGGTTTTGTCAGCCGAAGAAACGCAAAAACGCATTGACGCTGGGCAAGATTACGTGATTCGTTTTAAAACACCGGTTAATGAAACCTTGCATTTGCACGACATCATTCGCGGTGATATTCAATTTGACACCAATTTGCTCGACGATAAAGTTTTGTTCAAAAGCGACGGTATGCCAACCTATCATTTGGCCAACATTGTCGATGATCATTTGATGCAAACCTCGCATGTGATTCGCGGTGAAGAATGGTTGCCATCGATGCCTTTGCATCATTTGTTGTACAAAGCTTTTGCTTGGCAAGCACCTGAATTTGCGCATTTACCATTGATTTTAAAACCCATTGGCAACGGAAAACTCTCCAAACGCGACGGTGACAAAATGGGCTTTCCGGTGTTTCCGCTTGAATGGAAATCTGAAGAAGGCATCTCATCGGGTTACCGAGAAAAAGGATATTTACCTGAAGCGGTGATTAACTTTTTGGCTTTGCTCGGTTGGAACGACGGAACCGATCAAGAGATTTTCAGCCTCGAAGAACTCGTTCAGAAATTTGATTTGAACCGTGTACACAAAGCAGGAGCGAAGTTTGATCCGGAAAAAAACAAATGGTTCAACCATCATTATTTGATGTTGCAAGACAATGCCGACTTGGCAAAATCATTTGCTGTCATTTTACAAGAAAAAGGATTCGCACCGACTGAAGACAAACTTATTCACTTAGTTTCAATGATTAAGGAACGAGCGAATTTTGTTTCAGAATTTTGGGAGATGAGCGATTTCTTTTTTGTGGCACCGAGTTCTTATGACGAAAAAGCGACCAAAAATTGGAATGCAGATACCGCAGCACTCATGAGCGAAATCATTACTGTGATGAACAACATTGCTGATTTTAGTTCTCAAAACGTCGAAACCATCATCAAAGAATGGATTGCTGCGCGTGAAATCGGAATGGGGAAAATCATGCAACCACTGCGCTTGAGTTTGGTGGGTGCGCTCAAAGGGCCGCATTTATTTGACATCATCGAGTGGATTGGGAAAGAAGAAACTACTAATCGAATTCAAAAAGCCATTGATACTTTATAAAAAAAGCTCCCGAGTTGGGAGCTTTTTGTTTATAAATTAAATATCACCTGAGCGTTGATCGTTCCTAAAGTTCCTTTAAAGTTTCTGTTGCCGTTTTTGGCGAGCAAATCATCGTCTTTGTTGAGTTTGTTGAAGAAATTGGTAAATCCGTATTCATAAAAAACCAGCGCGCGCACAACTTTTCCGCCGCCAGAAGCGCCCACGTAAATTTGACCGCTCGCCGGAGAAACATCGATGATGTCTTTGGCTTTTAATACAGTTCCTGCTAATTGTTTTTCTTCGTCGGCTCCAGAAATATGTAGTTTTCCGTTGATCTGCACTTGCGGGCCAAAATCAACCGAAACGTGATCTTCAATCACATTATAACTCAAAAGCAAGCGAACTTTTACGCCTTGAAAGTTGTATTTCACGCGCTGATTGTAATCGGCTTCAAGTGAAAAATTATTCGAGAAAAACTGCATGCCATAAATCATACTCCAATCGTTGTAGTAATTTCCGCGAACAGACAAACCTCCGGCAAAACCGCTCTCTGGCTTGGCGCTGAAGTTATTGGTAAACAGTGATGTTTGCGAAATTCCACCTGAAATTCCGATGCGGTTTCCGTCTTTGTTCTGAAATTGGCCATACGCTGAAAGCCCTGATATCAGTAATAGCGCGAATATTTTTTTCATGGCTAAAATGTTCTTGGTTAAGATGTAACAAACATACATTAAATTTCGTAGAAAGGCTTTTCAACTTAAAATTTATCACCATGCCATTTTTAGTAATTGTTCTTTTTTTAGGCTTAGTCCTTTTGCTCTCATCTTTCTTTACCGTCAAGCAACAAACCGCTGCAGTTATTGAACGATTTGGCAAATTTCACAGCATTCGGAATTCTGGTTTGCAACTCAAATTACCGGTTATTGATCGTATTTCAGGCCGAGTGAATCTCAGAATTCAACAACTCGATGTCATTATTGAAACCCAAACCAAAGACAATGTTTTTGTCAAAATGAAAGTTTCAGTTCAGTTTAAAGTAATCCAAGAACATGTATATGAAGCTTTTTACAAACTCGAATATCCGCACGATCAAATCACCGCTTATGTTTTTGATGTGGTGCGCGCCGAAGTTCCAAAGCTCATTTTGGATGATGTTTTTGTTCGCAAAGACGATATTGCCATTGCTGTTAAACGAGAATTAAATGAAGCTATGATGGCTTATGGTTATGACATCATCAATACTTTGGTTACTGATATTGATCCGGATATTCAGGTGAAAAATGCCATGAACCGCATCAATGCTGCCGAGCGTGAAAAAACCGCTGCACAATTTGAAAGCGAAGCGCAACGCATTAGAATTGTCGCCAAAGCCAAAGCTGAAGCCGAAAGTAAAAAATTACAAGGTCAAGGTATTGCCGATCAACGCCGTGAAATCGCTCGCGGATTGGTTGAAAGTGTAGAAGTTTTGAACAGCGTGGGTATTAATTCACAAGAAGCCTCGGCCTTGATTGTCGTCACGCAACATTATGATACTTTGCAAGCGGTGGGCGCCGATACCAATTCAAACCTGATTTTGTTGCCGAATTCTCCACAAGCTGCTACCGATATGCTCAATAATATGGTGGCGAGTTTTGCCGCTTCAAACCAAATTGGGGAACAACTCAAAAATCAACCGAAAAGAGTGAAAGATAAAAGCAAAACCTCGTCTGATTACAATCCGTCTGACACTTCAAACCCGGGGGAACCTTCTGCGTAAATCAACAGAAAATCCAATAAAAAAGAGGCTTAATCGCCTCTTTTTCTGTTTAATATCCATTGCAAAATAAAAGGTAATGCGGTTTTAAAAACGGTTCCGGCCAGACCGCTCAATACATTTTTGTTGAGCCAAGTCAGATAGGAAATTTGCTTGGTTGGAAACAAATTTTCTTTAAATTGTTGAACACTCAACGAAGCTTTTTGATAACTAATCTCGCGTTCGATCTTAAGCATTTCAAGTTCGTGGTCAATCTCATCGTATGAGCTATATTTTTTCTTTTTCATGATTAATCATTAAAGAAAATTTCTGAAAATCGCTCTAAAATCGGGCCTTCGACAATTTTGTCTTTAACTCTAAAAAGCAAAATTGCCAGAATGAGATAAATGCCGGCCACCGACAAAAACCCGAGCGAATATGATTGCATCCACGCACCTAAAGCCAAAGCTCCGGCGATGGAAGCGAAAAGCAAAACGATGAGTAAACACAAGGCAATCAGTAAAAACTTAACCATCATCGTGGTTGACTTCATCGCTACTTTAAAACCCCAGAGTTTATAATAGGCTACAGTGGTTTCAACATAAGCTTTGGCGTGCTCTTGAAATTCTTCGGTTTGTTCTTTGAGTTCATCAAAAGCCATTACTTCTGAAATTTTGCGTTTTGTTGTTTGAGTTCGGCTAACTTTTGCTCCAAATACGTAATCGCTTCTTCGGCTTTATAACTGGAACGCGACAATAAATCATCCATCGATTCTTTGAAGTCTTCTTTGGTTTGACCAAACTTTTCTTTAGCCTCATTTTCGACAGTTTGAAATTTTTCTTTCAAATCATCTTTGAGTTCGTCTAAATTGTCTTTGATTTTTTTTCGGGTTTGAGAACCTTTATCAGGTGCAAACAAAATTCCGAGTCCAACTCCGATGGCAGCGCCCAAAAGTAAGGCAACCAATCCTTCACTATTTTTTCCAGACATGATTTTAAGTTTTGATGCCTAAAGTTACGAAATTTCTTTCCTGAGCTTTGTTAATAGCACTCCTAAAAGAAAAAAATTAATTTCGAGCGATTTGCGGGAACTTTAAATATTTCAATATAAAATCACCTTAGCTATTTTTAAAATTCGCTTAGAAACAATTTATGAAAGTCAATTTTTATAGCAAATTTCGATAGAATTAAAAATTAGAATAGTTAATTATAATCATTAAAAAAACCCGCTACAAAAGCGGGCTAATTATAGAAATTGTCAATATTGATTTATTCTTTACTTTCAATCTTGGCCCACGTATCGCGAAGACCCACTGTTTTGTTAAAAACCAATTTTTCGGAAGTCGAATCTGCATCCACACAAAAATAACCCAAACGCTGAAACTGATATGCCGTTCCGGATTTTGCCTCTTTTAAACTTGGTTCTACATAACCGGTAATCACTTGCAATGAATTTGGGTTGATATAGGTTTTAAAGTCAATGTCTTTGTCGCCATCCGGGTTTTCATGGGTGAACAATCGATCATAAACACGGACTTCAGCTTCTAAAGCATGCTGGCTCGAAACCCAGTGAATGGTTCCTTTAACCTTACGCATACTGGCTTCGGTTCCGCTACCGGACTTACTATCAACATCATATGAACAGTGAATTTCGGTAATGTTTCCCTCGGCATCTTTCACCACGCTTTCACCTTTAATAATGTAAGCATTTTTGAGGCGAACTTCTGTGCCTAAAGTCAATCTGAAAAATTTTTTATCGGCTTCTTCTTTAAAATCTTCGCGCTCAATATAGAGCTCTTTAGTAAACGGAACTTTTCGGTAGCTCATCACTTCAGCTTCCGGATTGTTCTCGGCATCAAGCCATTCTTCTTGATTTTCAGGGTAATTGGTAATGACCAACTTGACCGGATTCAAAACCGCCATGACTCGATCTGTGGTTTTATTAAGTTCCTCGCGCACGCAGAATTCCAAAAGCGAAACATCAATCAAATTGGTTCTTTTGGCAATTCCAATTGTATTGGCAAAGTTGCGAATGGCCATCGGTGGATAGCCGCGTCTGCGCATGCCTGAAATCGTACTCATGCGCGGATCATCCCAACCCGATACATGTTTTTCATCAACCAATTGAAGCAACTTTCTTTTAGAAACAATCGTGTGTGAAAGATTCCTTCTGGCAAATTCACGTTGTTTTGGACGAACTAATTTTTCGTCATAAATCTGATCCAAAAACCAATCGTACAATTCGCGGTGTGGTAAGAATTCAAGCGTACACAACGAATGTGAAATCTGTTCTAAATAATCACTCTCACCATGTGCCCAATCGTACATCGGATAAATACACCAATCGTTACCGGTGCGGTGGTGATGCTCGTGCATGATGCGATAAATAATCGGATCGCGCATGAGCATGTTGGGTGAAGCCATATCAATTTTGGCGCGCAGAACATGCGTTCCTTTAGGGAATTCGCCGTTTTTCATTCGGGTAAAAAGGTCTAAATTTTCTTCCACTGAACGGTCGCGAAAAGGCGAATGAGTTCCCACTTGCGTAGGCGTTCCTTTTTGAATAGCCATGTCTTCAGAGCTTTGACTATCGACATAAGCTTTTCCTTTTTGAATGAGCAAAACCGCCCAATCATAGAGTTGTTGAAAATAATCTGAAGCGTAACATTCTCTGTCCCATTGAAATCCCAACCATTGCACGTCGCGCTTGATCGCATCAACATATTCTTGTTCTTCTTTAGACGGATTGGTATCATCAAAACGCAAATTCACCGGCGCATTGTAATCTAAACCCAAACCAAAATTCAGGCAAATCGCACTGGCGTGTCCTACGTGTAAATATCCGTTAGGCTCCGGTGGAAATCGAAAGCGAAGTTTGTCTTTTGAAAGTCCGTTTTTTAAATCTTCCTCGATGATTTGTTCGATAAAATTGAGTGATTTTTCCTCGGTCGACATAGTAAAAATTTAGAGCGCTAAGTTATTAAAATAGTTGTGAAATTCGGCGATGATTTAAGGCTGCTTTTCAAAGCCAGTCAGAAATATTTTATACTTTTACCCATAGTTAACAATTGTTTTCACATGGGTAATATCAGACTTAAAAACATTCGCGTATATGCCTATCACGGATGTTTGGCAGAAGAAGGTAGAATTGGTTCAGACTACAGTGTTGATTTAGAAATCAAAACCGACCTGAGAAAATCATCCATTTCAGACAACTTAGCCGATACCGTTGACTATGTGGTGCTCAACAAAATAGTGGTTGAAGAAATGGCGATTCGTTCGCAATTGCTTGAACATGTTGGTCATAGAATCATCATGCGTATTTTTAAAGAATTGCCGGAGGTTTCCAGAATTGTCTTGGGCGTTTCAAAACTCAATCCGCCTATTGGTGGTGATGTTGAAGCAGTTACTATTGTTATGGAAGAATACCGCAACTAATCAGAATTGACGGGCGATTGGCTGTAAATTATTTTTTAGGAATTGAATTTTATTTTGAAAATAATTTACTATGTTTGCCCCGAACATTAGGCGTCGTGGCCGAGTGGCTAGGCTGGGCTCTGCAAAAGCTCCTACTCCGGTTCGAATCCGGACGATGCCTCAACAAAAAACCGCTTCAAAAGAGCGGTTTTTTTATTGTGTGTTATTCTATTTTTTCGAGTGCCTTTTTCACTAGTTTTTGATCGCTCGGAAACCATCCTTGGAACATCAAAGTCAATCCGAAAATAATCAACAAAACGCTGATTACTTTTTTGATTTTTAAAATATTGGTCGGAGTCATTTTGCTTCTGAGCTGTTTGGCCAGTAAGATTTTTCCAATATCCACCACCAAATAAGAAAGCAATACAGCCGAGAAAAAAGTCACCATGCGTGCGGTTTCTAATTGCAATTTAGGTCCGATGGTAATCAAAATCAAAAACCAAAAAAGCAATACGCCAACGTTGATAAAATTCAAGAAAAATCCTTTGATAAACAGATTGAAGTAGTTGATTTTGATGAGCTCGTCAACAGCGATTTCATCGATATTCTTACTGACTTTTTTGAGTTTTATAAATGAAGTTATTCCGTAAGTGAGCATCATAATTCCACCAAAAATAAAAATAGCCGGATCGTTTTTGATGCTTTGAATGAGTTTATAACTACTAAAATAAGCCAATGCAATGAAGATAACATCGGCTAAAACCACACCCAAATCAAAGACTAAAGCTGCACGAAATCCTTTGACTGCACTGGTTTCGAGTAAGACAAAAAATACAGGTCCAACCATAAAACTCAGAAAAATACCGAGTGGAATTCCTGTAAAAATATCTTGTAGCATCTAGGTGGTTTTTTGGTAAAAATAATAATTTTTATTTACCTGCCTGTCTAATCTTGCCACCCATAACTACTTTTTTATCGATGTTTTTAGGATTTCCATATACAGTAATCTCACCACCGGCACGAACTTTGGCATCGACATAATCGGTAGCGTAAATATGTGCTTGACCTCCGGCATTGGCTGTAGCCATTGTTTTTGAAGTATGCAAATTCTCAGCTTGATACTCTGATCCTGAGTTGATTAAAACATCTTGCTCAGATGCTTTCCCACTGAGATTTACTTTAGATCCATCACCCAAACGAGCTTGTAATTGCTCAACTTCAAGCGGTAAATCAATCGAGCCACCTTCTTTAGCAATCAAACTAAAATTCTGAGCGTGAATCACCGATTCACTACCGATGTGGGAACCTTCATTAACTTCAACAGCACTAATTGATTTATAATAAACAGTAGCAGAAACTTCATCACCACTGAGCATTTTGGTCAGTGGCATTCTGATTTTGAGCTCGCCATTTTTGTTGACTAGTTCTACTTCATCTGAACCTGAACCATTGAGTAAAACTTTGTTTTCAGTTGACGGAATCAAAATCACATCAATCTGATCAAAGGCGGTTACTTTGTTGAAATCGCCTACGTTTTTTTCTTGTGACCAACCTAAAAAAGTCGTAAGAATAAAGATAAAAGTTAAGTTTTTCATATTATTCATTTTTTCGGATGAAGTGAAAATCGAGTTGCTTTTTCACCAAATCGGCATTTTTAACCTTAACGAAAACCTCGTCGCCTAATTGTAAAATTTTATGCGAAACTTCTCCGACCAAAGCATATTGTTTTTCATCAAAAGTGTAGTAATCATCTCGAATTTCACGAATTCTACACATGCCTTCGCATTTATTTTCAACAATTTCAACATAAATACCCCACTCGGTCACACCTGAAATCACACCTAAAAACTCCTGTTCAGCATGGTCTTTCATATACTTGACTTGCATGTATTTAATACTGTCGCGTTCGGCATTGGTGGCCAGTGCTTCCATATTCGAGGCATGCTCACATTTTTCTTCGTACAAATCTTGATCGGCTGATTTTCCTCCGTCAAGGTAAAACTGTAAAAGTCTGTGCACCATCACATCGGGATATCTTCGAATCGGCGAGGTAAAATGCGCGTAATAATCAAAGGCTAAACCGTAATGACCAATATTATCAGTAGAATACTTGGCCTTGCTCATACTGCGAATCGCTAGTGTATCGACCAAATTTTGCTCTTTTTTACCGATGACATTTTGTAAAAGCGTGTTGAGTGATTTCGAAATATCGGTTTTGGATTTAAAATTTAAACTATATCCGAACTTTGATATGATGCCTTGCAAGTTGAAAAGCTTGTCTTCATTGGGTTCATCGTGGATTCTATATACAAAAGTTTTCTTTTGCTTACCGATGAATTCAGCTACTTTTTTGTTGGCGAGCAACATAAATTCTTCAATAAGATGATTGGCATCTTTAGAGATTTTAAAATACACTCCGGTAGGCTCATCTTGCTCGTTGAGGTGAAATTTAACTTCAACTTTATCAAACGAAATAGCGCCGTTAGCCAAACGTTTGGCACGCATGATTTTAGCCAATTCATCGAGTTTTAAAACCGCATTCATCACGGGTTCATCTACTGTATAAGAAGCGCCGGTCAAAGAAACTTCAGCCGGAATAACCGCAGATTTGGTTTCAATCATACTTTGAGCTTCTTCATAAGCAAAGCGCTGATCTGAATAAATCACCGTTCGACCAAACCACTGGCTGACCAGTTGTGCTTTTGCATCGAGTTCAAAAATGGCCGAAAAGGTATATTTTTCTTCATTCGGACGCAATGAACACGCAAAGTTTGAAAGTACTTCAGGTAACATCGGAACCACACGATCCACCAAATAAACCGAGGTTCCACGGCGCTCGGCTTCATCGTCTAAGATGGTTCCTTCTTGCACATAATGCGATACATCGGCAATGTGAATTCCGATTTCGTAATGACCGTTTTCTAAAACCTGAAACGACAAGGCATCGTCAAAATCTTTGGCATCTTTTGGGTCAATGGTAAAAGTAAGCACGCTGCGCATATCGCGTCTTTTTTTGATTTCATCGTCTTGAATCGAAGTATCTAATTTTTGCGCATAATTTTCAACATCTGCCGGAAACTCATATGGCAAACCGTATTCGGCGAGTATTGCGTGAATTTCTGTATCGTGTTCTCCGGGCTTTCCTAAAACTTTAATTACCGAACCAAACGGACTGTCGGCTTTTTTTGGCCAATCGTCAATTCTGATCAATACCACATCGCCTTGCTGAGCCTCGCCGATTTTATCTTTCGGAATAAAAATATCGGTGTACATTTTAGCATTGGCTGTGGTCACAAAAGCAAAATTCTTTTGAATGTCAATCACACCTACAAACTCAGTTTTGGCGCGTTCGAGTATTTCAACCACTTCGCCTTCTGGCTTTTTACCTTTCCGACGGTTGTAGACATAAACTTTTACTTTGTCTTTATCTAAAGCGTGGTTGAGGTTGTTGGTCGGAATAAATACATCTTCTTCAAACTCATCGCAAATAAAATAAGCCGTTCTGCGTGAAGTCATGTCAATCGTGCCTTCGTAATAATCTTGGCTAATGGCTTTGACTAAATAACGTCCGGGTTCTGATTCAATAATGACTTTTTGAGCAGCCAGAATTTTGAGATCTTTGATGATTTCATTGCGGCTTTTGGTATCGTCGACTTCTAAAATAGCGGCAATTTGTTTGTAGTTGAATGGCCTGTTGGCGTGTTGTGAGAGTATTTTAAGGATTTTCTGAGCAAATGATTTGTCTTTTTTACCCAGTTTTTTGTGTTTCTTACGCATGTTCTTTCTATAATTTCCAAAGGTAGTGAATATTAAATGGTTCACACCTGTTGGCGCGAAGGTCTTAATTTAAAGATAAGAATTCGTTCATCTTAACATATAATTGACTTAGGTTGAAAACGTTCTGATGCACGCAAAGCATTAATTTTTCTACATTTACCATAAAACAACCATAAATGTCTGAATTTATCACCGTTGCCATTTTTAATTTCTCCCATGAAATCACGATTCTTAAAACCATTTTAGAACGCGAAGCAATTCCGCATTTATTTCACAACGAAAATCTGGTATCGATTGATCCGCTGGCCAGCATTGCCTATGGCGGCATTCAACTCAAAGTACATCCCAACGACTATCAAAGAGTCAAAGAAATTATCGAAGATCTCAATCGCCCTAAACTCAACATCGTTTAACTTTTCAACAACTATTATAAAACCAAAAAAAATCTTTGAATTAAAAATTAATTTTATGATGGTTATTATAGCTTGTTAATTGTTGAAATAACTTTAAGCATTCTTTCATGGTTTTGAACTTAACTTTTTTTATCAGGATTTTTCAACAGCTTTTCAAGAATTCAAATGCTTCATTTTAAATGAATTTTCAAAAACAATCAACAGTTGTTGACAAGAAAAAAAACAATCAAAATGTCCATAAATATTTTTTAAAAAGCTGTTGATAATCGACTCAAAATTGCGCATAAATCCCTCAAAAAATTCCGAGTTATTTTTTGGTTATTTCATTTTGATTTTGGTTTGTGTGTTTTAAAATTCCCACCAAAAAAACTTCTGATTTTTATTGCTCAACTTTTCAACAATCTATGTTAAATGAATGTAAACTGAATATCAGGCTTTTGTAAAAAACAATTAACAACAATTAAAATCAATGTTTAACAAAAGTATAATCAACTGAAAAACAAATCATTAAACACGAATAACTTTTAATTCATTCTGAAAGCATCCTTTTTATTTTACTATTGCTACACTTATATATTGTGTACCTTTGCCTGAGCGATTTAAACAAACTCCACATGAAAATTTCAATCGGAAACGACCACGCCGGACCGGAATATAAAAAAGCAATTGTTGCTTATCTCGAACAAAAAGGCCACATGGTCATCAACCACGGAACCGATACTTTTGACTCGGTAGATTATCCCGATTTCGGGCATCCGGTCGCGCTGAATGTCGCGCAAAAAAAAGTTGATTTCGGCATCGTCATTTGCGGCTCCGGAAACGGCATCAATATGACGGTAAACAAACATCAAAATGTACGCGCGGCTTTGTGTTGGACCAAAGAAATCGCTGCATTGGCTCGTCAGCATAACAACGCCAACATCATCAGCATTCCGGCGCGTTTTACAGCCATTGCGCAAGCCGTTGAAATGGTTGACACTTTTTTATCGACTGAGTTCGAAGGCGGACGTCATGCCCAACGCGTTCAAAAAATAGCGTGTTCCTAAAATGACTTGCCGGCACAAACACCACCACGACGCTGCGCACCAAAGCTTGTCGGGTTCTATTGTGCTCAATTTACTCATTACTTTAGCGCAAATTTTAGGCGGAATTTATTCGGGCAGTTTGTCTTTACTCTCGGATGCGCTGCACAATTTGAGCGATGTTTTGGCTTTGGCCTTGAGTTGGCTCGCTCGGCGATGGGTCAAAAAAGAAGCTGGTCTAAACCATACTTTTGGCTACAAACGCATTGAACTTTTGGCAGCTTATACCAATACACTGGCTTTGATGATCATTGCGCTTTTTTTGATTTTTGAATCCATTGATCGTCTTATATCGCCTGAGCCCATTGCTTCGGTTTGGGTTGTCGGGTTGTCGGGTTTGGGCATTGTTTTCAACGGAATTTCTGCAGGCATGCTGCGCCAACACAGCCATCAAAACCTCAACCTAAAATCGGCTTATTTACATTTACTCTCAGATACCCTCGCCTCGGTGGCCGTATTCATGGGCGGTTTACTGATGTATTATTTGGATTGGTTTTGGGTCGATGCAGCGCTCACTTTCTTGATTGCTTGTTATCTGATTTATATAAGTATAGGGTTGCTCAAATCGACTTCTAAAATGTTGATGCTCTTTACACCTGAGCACATTTCCATTGAAAAAATCCTTGAAAAAATTCACCCAAAAACAGCACCGCATCAGTTGTATCACGTGCATTTGTGGCCGCTCAACGAACACGAAATTCATTTTGAAGCCCGAATAGACTGCGTCCACAACATCACTATTTCAGAATTCAACATATTAGCTCAGCAAGTGGCACAAATACTCCGCGACGATTTTCAGATTCAACATTGCACCTTACAGCCCGATTTTCAGACACAAACCGATAAGGTCGCGGTAGTTCAAGAGTAATTTTATGGGCGTTGCGCGGCCCACCGCCTGCGGATGAACCGCGCCGGGCGCTCGGCAGTCGCTGCCCTCATCCTTCGGGCGAGCTCCAACAAAGCCTCGCTCCCTAACGCAGAGATGCGTGTATTTTTCAACATTTCATCTCAAAAGAATGGCTATTTTTGCGGGCAAACTTCTTTGACGATGAACCACATTCAATACATCCAAAACCAATTGGCACAACCGGCCGTCGCTGCCAAAAACATTGAAGCTACCGTACAACTTTTGCAGGAAGATTGTACGATTCCGTTTATTGCGCGCTACCGAAAAGACCAAACCGGCAACTTGGATGAAATCACCATTGAGCAAATTGCTAAAAGTCACAAACAATTCGGCGAATTGGTCAAACGCAAAGAAAGCATTCTGAAATCCATCGAAGAGCAAGGCCATTTATCGCCCGAGCTCAAAGCCAAAATCGAAAACAGTTTTGACGCTCAAGAACTTGAAGATTTGTACTTGCCTTATAAAAAGAAAAAGAAAACCCTTGCCGATGTGGCCCGTGAAAAAGGCTTAGAACCGCTCGCTAAAATCATCATGGCACAAAATGCCAACGATCTTGATTTTATCGCCTCAAAATATATCAACGCACAAGTGCCCAATGAAGATGAAGCCTTGCAAGGTGCTCGCGATATCATCGCCGAATGGATCAATGAAAATCTTTATGTACGCAAAAACCTGCGCCGATTGTATCAGCGCAAAGCGTTTATCACGACCAAAGTAACCAAAGACAAAGACAGCGATGAAAATGCCCAAAAGTTCTCGCAATATTTTGATTGGTCAGAGCCCATTTCTAAAGCGCCGTCGCACCGATTATTAGCGATGTTGCGCGCCGAAGCCGAAGGTTTTGTCAAACTGTCGGTCGCATTAGACGAACCTTCAGAAGCGGTAGATTTTATTGAAAACAACACCATCAAAAACAACCACGAAACCGCCCAACAACTCAAATTAGCCATCAAAGACAGTTATAAACGATTGCTCGATCCGGCCATTTCAAACGAAACTTTGCAAGAAGCCAAAACCCGAGCTGATTTGAAAGCTATTGATGTTTTTGCGCAAAACTTGAGTCAGTTGTTGCTTGCTCCGCCTTTGGGCGAAAAGCGCATTTTGGCAATAGATCCGGGTTATCGATCGGGTTGCAAAGTAGTTTGTTTGGATGAAAAAGGCGATTTGCTCTACAACGAAACCATATATCCGCATCAGCCCCAAAATGAAACCGCGCTGGCCATGAAAAAAATCAAATCGATGGTCAATGCTTATCAAATTGAAGCGATTTCTATTGGCAACGGAACCGCCAGCCGCGAGACCGAAACCTTTATCAAAAAAATTGCCTTTGACCGACCGCTGCAGGTTTTTGTGGTTTCTGAAGCCGGAGCTTCAGTCTATTCTGCCAGTAAAATTGCCCGCGACGAATTTCCGAATTACGATGTCACGGTTCGCGGTTCAGTATCCATTGGTCGCAGGCTTTCAGATCCGCTGGCCGAGCTTGTGAAAATCGATCCCAAATCTATAGGCGTTGGGCAATATCAGCACGATGTCGATCAAACCAGGCTTAAAGAAGAACTTGATACGGTAGTGGTGCGCTGCGTGAATTCAGTAGGCATCAACATCAATACCGCCAGTAAATCGCTGCTGAGTTATGTGTCGGGCATTGGCGAGAAAATGGCCGAAAATATTGTACAATATCGCTCTGAAAATGGTCCGTTTCAAGACCGAAAAGAACTCAAAAAAGTACAGCGTTTGGGCGATAAAGCGTTTCAACAAGCAGCAGCTTTTATCCGCATCAAAGACGGAAAAAACCCACTCGACAACTCGGCCGTGCATCCGGAAGCCTATTCGGTTGTTGAAAAAATGGCCAAAGATTTAAGTATTCCACTCTCGGAACTCATCGCCAACAAAGATAAAATTGCACGCATCAAGCCAGAACAATATACCAATCCAACCGTCGGAATTCTAGCGGTCAAAGACATTTTAAAAGAATTGGAAAAACCGGGGCTCGATCCGCGAAAAGCAGCCAAAGTTTTTGAGTTTGATCCGAACGTAAAAACGCTCGATGATTTGCGCACCGGAATGATTCTGCCGGGCATTGTCAATAATATTACTGCCTTTGGTTGTTTTGTTGATATCGGTTTAAAAGAAAGTGGATTGGTGCATATTTCACAACTCAAACAAGGATATGTGGCCGATGTCAATGAAGTAGTGAAACTGCATCAACACGTGCAAGTAAAAGTACTGGAAGTTGATCAAGCTCGCAAGCGGATTCAGCTGAGTATGATTCTTTAAAAAAGGGAATTAATATACGTTTACAAAAATAGTTTTGTAGGTTTCACCCGCAGCAGACAAACCTTTTTGAACTCCATTTTGAAGGACGAAATACGAATAAGTGCTGCCGCTCAAATTGTATTCTAAAGTATACAAACTATTGTTGGCCCATTGAAAGTCTTGAACTCCACTGTGCTCGGCAGATGTGTAGTAAAGTTCAGCTGCGTTTCGGTAAATTTTGTTGTTGTGAAGCCCATAAATACCGCTGGCAAATTCGCTGAGTTTGGTGAATGAACCGTTTAAATCTGTGTTGGTTACTGCATCTGATCCGACAACTTGATAGTACGGATGCCCTTCTTTGGAGCCAAAAACATACAATCCGTTGGTGCCGCTGTGAAAGTATCCAAAATCAAACATATTGACATACGGATGAAAAGTGGTGTCAATATACATTCCTGAATCTAAACTAGGGTGAGCAACCGAGAAATAACCACTGCTGTCTTGCCAAGCCATGGCTGTGTTGTTGTAGTCTGAGGCGGATAATTCGGCCACATCTGTGCGTTCGCCGTTTTTCCAATACACCAAACGATATACATCAGGAGTTACCGATAAATCATGAACAATGCCTGAAATATACAAATCCGTTCCCACTACATCTATAGCACCGATAGAAACAACATCTTGCGTATCAGTTGCGTAGGTTACATTTAAATCAGACATTACTCCGTTTATCCACAACAGGCGCCGATTTAAAATGTTAACCCCATCATTTAAAACAGCAGAGCCTAATACATAAACCTTTTGATTCTTGACCACCAAAGTATCAACTTGTGAAGAAATATAAGCGGTATCATCCAGAGTTACCAGCTGATTGTTTTTCCAATAAACGGCATGATTGTCTTTTTGACCACTCACATAAACATCGACAACTGTATCGTGATTGGTCACCGAATCGCGTTCAGAACACGAGGTTAAACTCAGGACAAAAAGTAAAAAAAGGCCAAAATATAATTTCATAACCACTTATTTAAAAGGCATAAAAAATCCTGAGCTTGATGTTAAACTCAGGATGTTTATTATTTGTTTTCTTCCTTTGAATTGGCTTTGTCGTCGCCTTTGGCAGCATCTTTAAATTCTTTGATACCGGTTCCTAAACCACGCATGAGTTCAGGAATTTTTTTACCTCCGAACAACAAAAGAACTACCAACAATATAATCAGGATTTCAGTAACGCCGAGTCTTCCCATGTTTTTTAAATTTTAGCCGAAGCATTAAAATAGATTAATATGCTCGCAAAGATAAACAGAAAATCTCTTAAAAAAGGCCAAGGGTTGGCAAATATTTATGACGCTCAGAGCTTTGAGTTTTAACTGGCCAAGCGGTTTAATTTTTATATTTGTGGCTCAAACCGCTCACATGTCCGAGAAACGACTCAAAAGACAAGAACTTCGCAAAAAACTGTACACCAAAAACCGACTGGTTATTTTGAATGAAGATTCTTTTGAAGAAGTTTTTTCGTTGCGCTTAACTTTGATGAATGTGTTTGTTGTGGCCGGATTGGGCGCTATTCTCATCATCATCTGTACGACTTTTATCATCGCTTTTACACCGCTGCGCGAATACATTCCGGGTTATGCATCCGATCAACTCAAACGCGATGCTACGCGATTGGCGCTTGAATCAGATTCGTTGGTTAATTCGGTTAAGAAAAATGAAGCGTATTTAAATTCTATTAAAAAAATACTGACCGGAGAACTCGAATTGGCCAAATTCAGCAAAGATTCGATTTATGCCAATCCGCCCGAAAATACAAGTGTGGAAGATGTGAAACCTTCCGAGGACGATTTACAATTGCGTCAAGAAGTGGCTCGCGAAGACAAATACAATTTGTTCGAAAAGGCACAATCCAAAACCGGAGTTGTTTTGTTTGCACCGGTCAAAGGTTCCATCACCGAAAAATTCAGCACCCGAAATCGCCATTATGCCGTTGATGTTGCCTTGGCCAAAAATACGCCGATCAAAGCCATGCTCAACGGAACGGTTATTTTTGCCGATTGGACACCGTCTACCGGAAATGTGGTCATTATTCGCCACAACAACGGATATATTTCGGCATACAAACACGCCGCCTCACTCACCAAATCTCAAGGCGATGTGGTCAGAACCGGCGAAGTCATTGCACTCGCGGGATCAACCGGACAGGAATCAACCGGAGTTCATTTGCATTTTGAACTTTGGAAAGACGGTTATCCGATAGATCCTACCCAATTCATAGAATTTGAATAAGATGTCAGTAAAATCATTCGCCGCCCAAATATTCGCTCGAGTTGTGCATGCGCAAACCCAAAAATGGGCGCAAAATCCTGAGGCTACCCAAAAGCGCATTTTTGAGCAACTCATCAAGCAAGCGAGGCAAACGGTTTTTGGACAAGATCACCATTTTGAGCAGATCAAAACCTATGATGATTTTGCACAAAAAGTTCAGGTGCGCGATTATGAAGCACTCAGATTTTATATCGACCAAACGGTTTCTGGAAAAGAAAACATTACTTGGCCGGGCAAACCGCTGTATTACGCCAAAACTTCCGGAACTACTTCAGGCGCCAAATATATTCCCATCAGCAAAGAGTCGATGCCCTATCATATTCAAGCGGCGCGCAATGCGATTTTGGCGTATGTTTATCAAACCGGAAAGGCTGATTTTGTTGATGGGAAAATGATTTTCTTACAAGGAAGCCCATCACTTGAAGACAAAAACGGTGTGCAACTCGGACGACTTTCGGGTATTGTGGCGCATTATGTTCCGAAGTATTTACAAAAAAACCGCTTGCCGAGTTGGGAAACCAATTGCATAGAAGACTGGGAAACCAAAGTCGACGCGATTGTTGATGAAACCATAAATCAAGATATGGCCGTGATCTCGGGCATTCCGTCGTGGGTGCAAATGTATTTTGAGCGTTTGCAACAAAAAGCCCAAAAGCCGGTAGGTGAGATTTTCGAAAACTTCAATTTGTTTATCTATGGCGGTGTAAACTATGAACCCTATCGCGCCAAATTCGAAAGGCTTATCGGAAGAAAAGTTGACAGCATTGAACTTTTTCCGGCTTCAGAAGGATTTTTTGCTTATCAAGATTCGCAGACCGAGCCGGGCATGTTACTGCTTTTGAACTCAGGGATATTTTACGAGTTTATCAAAACGGATGAATTCTTTAGAGAAAACCCAAAACGCTACACGATTGGCGAAGTAGAATTGGGTGTGAATTATGTGCTCATTATTTCAACCAATGCCGGGCTTTGGGCTTACAATATTGGCGATACGGTGATGTTTGTTTGTAAAAAACCCTATCGTTTGGTGGTGACCGGCCGCATCAAACATTTTATTTCTGCCTTTGGCGAGCACGTAATTGGCAAAGAAGTCGAAACTGCGCTACAACAAGCGACCCAGGGAACCGATATTCGCATTACAGAGTTTACCGTGGCGCCGCAAATTTCGCCCGAAAACGGTTTGCCGTATCATGAATGGTTGATTGAGTTTGAAAACATTCCGCCAAACTTGAACCAATTAGCCGGGCAATTGGATGTATTTATGCGCAAGCAAAATGTTTATTACGACGATTTGATTGCCGGAAAAGTTTTGCGCCCACTGGTGATTATTCCGGTGATGCAAAATGGTTTTCAGCAATACATGAAATCTGTTGGCAAATTGGGCGGACAGAATAAAATTCCGCGCTTGAGCAATGACCGAATCATCGCCGATGCCTTAATCAAACTAAATGCTGATGCGTAATACTTTGACTTTTCTTTTTTTAATTTTAAGTGTGTTTGCCCTGCGCGGACAGATCAAAGGTGTGGTGCGTGACAGCATTACAAAAGAGACACTTCCGCTGGTGAATATTTCGGTTTTAGGCGAAAACAAAGGAACCACTTCAGAGTTGGACGGGAGTTTTAGGTTGCCCGAAGACATAGGCAAAAAATTGGTTTTTTCGTTGCTCGGATATCAAAAAAAGACACTCGAAGTCAAACCCAATATGCAGGTTTTATTACAGCCCGAAGAAATTGCTTTGAATGAAGTAATTGTCGATAACCGAAAAAAAACCAAAAAGCTTGAAATTGGTCCAGAAACCCCAGGCGTTTATGAAGCTTATGACCGCGGACCTCGCACCGACACTCGTTTTTTTGAATATCACTCGAGCTACAACAAAACCCGAAATATCGACGCCATCACCGTCAGAACCGACAGCAAAGTAAAAGATGCCACTTTTAAAATTCACTTATACGAACCCGACGCAAATGGTTTTCCGGGCAAGGAAATTCTTCGCGAAAACTTGGTGGTTTCGGTTGATAAAGGCATCAAGAATACCCTATTTAAACTCGAAAAATATCACCTGAAAATGCCTAAAACCGGTTTGTTTGTGGGTATTGAAAAGTTGATGATTGAAAAAAATCAATTAGAACCGGGCGAAGGATATCAATCAGGAGTTTACTATCCGCTTATTTTATACAGTTCGGCCGAGAAAGACAAAATATTTACCTATTCTGGGGGTCAGTGGCGTGTTCAAACCAGACAAACCTCTGAAGGCACGCTCGAAAAAATAAACACCGCCGAACCGGCAATTACTTTGATTCTGACCAATTAAAAAAATAAAACCTTACATTTGCGGGTTAATAATAACAACAAACTAAAAAAATAAGACGAAAAATCTGTTTTTATTAATGTTTTGGCAATACGATTAAGACAGAATATTCGTTAGTTAACAAAATTTTTGAATGAAAGAAATTAAAAATATCGTACGCTCAAGAGCACAAGAATCATCGAGTGCTGTTGAGAAATTGTACATCACTATGCGCCACTTGTTTAACCGTGGTTTTTATAAACCGATGGGTGTTTCAGGCGAGACACTTCGCGAGGCGCTTTTATCTCTTCGCCCTGAAATTTACGGCTCGATTGCCGAAGAAAAAGTCGAACTCAACGGCTTGTTATACGTTATTGAGCGTTTGCCGATTGGCATTGAAGAATGTCGTTTTATCAATTTAACGTCGGACGAAGGCTATTCAAAATCTCATTTCAAAGCGATTGTTCCGCCCAAGCGAAGACGCAATTGTTACCGCATCGACGACGAGCAAATGAATGTTGAAATCACGCGCGGACGCTCGGACATTTACGACATTTTAACGCATTTGACTTTTATCTTTATTGAATCGCACAAAATTAAAGACCGTGTTTTGATTGATGAATCCGGTGAAGTGACCCGCGATTGGAAAAAACTCGAACAAGCTGTTTTACAAGGAAAAAAACTCTCACAAGTCGACAAAGAAAAAGCTATTTCACACACAGCTAATATTCTAGGTCGCACCTTTGCTGAGGTTTTAGATATATATGACGCTTTTGGAACCGCCGATAAACCTGATCGTTTCTTGCAC
>JAXLVE010000008.1:0-130450 GCA_046329175.1 Flavobacteriaceae bacterium | reverse complement strand
ATCATCGAATTGATGGAAGCTGTTGACAACTGGATCGAAGAGCCAGTTCGTGACAATGCTAAACCATTCTTGATGCCTGTTGAAGACGTATTCACCATTACTGGTCGTGGTACTGTAGCTACAGGTCGTATCGAAACTGGTGTTGCTAACACAGGTGATCCTGTTGAAATCATCGGTATGGGTGCTGACAAATTGACTTCTACAATTACTGGAGTTGAGATGTTCCGTAAAATCCTTGACCGTGGTGAAGCTGGTGACAACGTTGGTTTGTTGTTGAGAGGTATCGACAAAGCTGATATCCGTCGTGGTATGGTTATCTGTAAACCAGGTTCAGTTAAACCACACGCTAAATTCAAAGCTGAGGTTTATATCTTGAAAAAAGAAGAAGGTGGACGTCACACTCCATTCCACAATAACTACCGTCCACAATTCTACGTTCGTACAACTGACGTAACTGGTATCATTTCATTACCTGCAGGTGTAGAGATGGTTATGCCAGGGGATAACTTGACTATTACTGTTGAGTTGTTGAGCCCAATCGCTCTTAACGTTGGTTTGCGTTTCGCTATCCGTGAAGGTGGTAGAACAGTAGGAGCTGGTCAGGTAACTGAAATTCTTGACTAAGAATAATTAACCAAATATAGAGCCAGCAGGTTTCCGTTTAGGTTGCTTGCTGGCTTTTACTACGGGCGTAGTTCAAGGGTAGAATAGCGGTCTCCAAAACCGTTGATGGTGGTTCGAATCCTCCCGCCCGTGCAAAAAAACATGATATAATGAAGATCGTTAATTATATATCAGAGGCGTTTGAAGAATTAAAATCCAACACCACTTGGCCAGCTTGGGAAGAAGTGCAGCGTTTGACCATTGTGGTGGCTGTATTTTCTGTTTTGTTTGCTTTGGCTACTTGGGGCGTTGATGAAGTTTGCGCTAAGTTTATTGCCGCAATTTTTAATTGGATAAAAGCTTAATTCTTTTGTGATGACAGATACTAATGTGAAAAAATGGTATGTGGTACGAGCGGTAAGCGGCCAAGAAAACAAGGTGAAAGCTTACATCGAAACCGAAATCAACCGTTTGGGTATGGCTGATTACATATCGCAAGTATTGGTTCCGACTGAAAAAGTGGTGCAAGTACGCGACGGAAAAAAAATCACTAAAGACAGAGTGTATTTTCCGGGTTATGTAATGATTGAAGCCAACTTAGCCGGTGAGATTCCACACATTATTAAATCTATTACAGGAGTGATTGGATTTTTAGGTGAAACCAAAGGAGGAGATCCGGTGCCGCTCAGAATGTCCGAAGTCAACCGTATGCTCGGTAAAGTAGATGAATTGGCTGTGAAAACAGACAACCAAGCGATACCGTTTACAGTAGGCGAAACCGTAAAAGTAATTGACGGTCCTTTCAACGGATTCAACGGATCGGTTGAAAAAATCAATGAAGAAAAGCGTAAGCTTGAAGTGATGGTGAAAATTTTCGGAAGAAAAACGCCGCTTGAACTCAGCTTTATGCAAGTTGAAAAAGTATAATTTTTTTGTTACATATAACTCACATCAATCGCTTCCAATTGATCGATGTAAAATTTTTTAGAAATGGCTAAAGAAATTAGTAAAGTAGTTAAACTACAAGTTAAGGGA
This sequence comes from Flavobacteriaceae bacterium, assembly GCA_046329175.1. GTDB lineage: Bacteria > Bacteroidota > Bacteroidia > Flavobacteriales > Flavobacteriaceae > Flavobacterium. The sequence continues at coordinate 128,812 of JAXLVE010000008.1, read as the reverse complement.
GGTGCTGCGAATCCATCGCCACCGGTTGGACCTGCTTTGGGAGCTGCTGGGGTTAATATCATGGAGTTCTGTAAGCAATTTAATGCGAGAACCCAAGATAAAGCCGGCAAAGTTTGCCCTGTGCAAATTACAGTTTACAAAGACAAATCATTTGATTTCGTCGTTAAAACGCCACCTGCAGCTGTTCAGCTGTTAGATGCTGCCAAGTTGAAGTCAGGATCCGGAGAACCAAATCGTAAGAAAGTAGCTAGCGTTACTTGGGATCAAATCAGAACCATTGCCGATGATAAAATGGCTGATTTGAATGCGTTCACTATTGAATCTGCTATGAGCATGATTGCTGGTACAGCTAGATCAATGGGTATAACTGTAACTGGAGATTCTCCTCTAAAATAAGGGATAGACATGGCAAAATTGACTAAAAAGCAAAAAGAGGCTGCTTCAAAAATTGAGAAAAACAAATTGTATTCATTAAAAGATGCTTCATCTTTATTGAAAGTTGTTGCTTCTGCAAAATTTGACGAGTCTGTAGATATCGCTGTGAAATTGGGTGTTGATCCAAGAAAAGCGAATCAAATGGTTAGAGGAGTTGTTACCTTGCCACACGGTACAGGTAAAGATGTAAGAGTTCTTGCGCTTGTTACTCCAGATAAAGAAGCTGAAGCTAAAGCTGCGGGTGCAGACCACGTAGGTTTAGATGACTACCTCCAAAAAATCAAAGACGGTTGGACAGATATTGATGTCATCATCACGATGCCGGCTGTTATGGGTAAATTAGGTCCTTTGGGTCGTGTGTTAGGTCCTCGTGGATTGATGCCAAACCCTAAAACAGGTACCGTTACTATGGAAGTAGGTAAAGCTGTTCAAGAAGTGAAGTCAGGTAAAATTGACTTCAAAGTTGACAAAACAGGTATTGTTCACGCAGGTATCGGACGCGTTTCTTTCGAGGCTGATAAAATCGCTGACAATGCTCATGAGATCATTCAAACATTAATCAAACTAAAGCCAACTGCTGCAAAAGGTACTTATATCAAGTCTATTCACTTGTCAAGTACTATGAGCCCTGCGATTGCCTTAGATCCGAAAGCAGTATAATTGGTAGTTAAACATTAGTATTATGACTAGAGAAGAAAAATCAAGAGTTATTGAAGATTTAACTGCACAATTAGCCGAAACCAATGTAATGTACATTGCAGATATTTCTGGTTTGAACGCAGAGACTACTTCTAACCTTAGAAGAGCTTGTTTCAAAGCGGGAATCGAATTGGCAGTAGTTAAAAACACTTTGCTTGAGAAAGCCATGGAGGCTTCTGATAATGACTATGGCGATTTGTCATCAGTGCTTAAAGGAAACACTTCAATTCTGATTGCAGAAAATGGTAATGCTCCTGCAAAAATCATCAAAGAATTCCGTAAAAAGTCTGATAAGCCAATCCTTAAAGGAGCTTACATTCACCAAGCGGTTTTTATCGGTGACAACCAATTAGATGCGTTAATCGCACTTAAATCTAAAGAAGAAGTTATCGGTGAAATCATCGGAATCTTACAATCTCCGGCTAAAAATGTGGTTTCTGCCCTTAAATCAGGTGGTGGAAAAATCGCTGGAATTGTTAAAACATTGTCTGAGCGTTAATAGTTTGATACTTCAAACTTTAAACGTCACAGACAACATAGCCCTCGCGCGCACTTAAATAAATTATATTTTACAAACTATTAAAAACGATAGAAAAAATGGCAGATTTGAAACAATTCGCAGAACAATTAGTTAACTTAACTGTAAAAGAAGTTAACGAACTTGCTACAATCCTTAAAGAAGAGTACGGTATCGAGCCTGCTGCTGCTGCAGTAGCTGTAGCTGCTGGTCCAGTTGCTGGTGGTGGTGATGCTGCTGCTGAAGAGCAAACTGAATTCACTGTAGTATTGAAAGATGCTGGTGCTTCTAAATTAGGAGTTGTAAAAGCAGTTAAAGAATTGACTGGTCTAGGACTTAAAGAAGCAAAAGATTTAGTTGATGCTGCTCCTACAAATGTAAAAGAAGGAGTTTCTAAAGATGAGGCTGAAGGTCTTAAGAAAGCTTTAGAAGAAGCAGGAGCTGTAGTAGAGCTTAAATAAGCTTCATACAGTTTGAAAAACTAGGTTTAGGCCTTGGACAATCGCGTCCACGGCCTAAACCATTTTTCGTATAATAAAATTATATATCTGTTTTGGATTCAAAGCAGATGCAAATACCCAAAAGCCTACAATCATTACGAAGAAAGAAAACAAACAATTTCCTGGTTTGTTTTACAAGATGTTTTGATTGTTTTTTCAAAAAGGAAAGTAGAAGACAAGCGTGTTTTAAACACAAAAAATTACTTTTTTTTAATCAAAATTTTGTCCATTGATGATCACAAATCAGACTGAAAGATTGAATTTTGCCTCGACCAAAAACATCCCCGATTATCCGGATTTCTTAGATGTTCAGGTTAAGTCGTTCAAAGATTTCTTCCAACTGGAAACCAAATCAGACGAACGAGGCAACGAAGGGTTGTACAACACCTTCATGGAAAACTTCCCTATCACAGATACGCGTAACAACTTTGTGTTGGAATTTCTAGATTATTTCGTTGACCCGCCACGTTACAGCATCCAAGAGTGTATTGAAAGAGGATTGACCTACAGTGTTCCGCTCAAAGCGAGACTTAAATTGTACTGTACCGATCCAGAACACGAAGACTTTGAAACCATCGTACAAGATGTGTATTTGGGAACCATTCCCTACATGACACCGAGCGGTACGTTTGTAATCAATGGTGCTGAGCGCGTTGTAGTTTCACAATTACACCGTTCTCCGGGCGTATTCTTCGGTCAGTCTTTCCACGCCAATGGAACCAAACTTTATTCTGCCCGTGTGATTCCGTTTAAAGGATCATGGATTGAATTCGCGACCGATATCAACAGCGTCATGTATGCCTACATCGATCGTAAGAAAAAATTACCTGTAACTACTTTGTTCCGTGCCATCGGTTTTGAGCGTGATAAAGACATCCTCGAAATCTTTGACTTGGCTGAAGAAATCAAAGTATCTAAAACAGGACTTAAAAAATACATCGGCCGTAAATTAGCGGCGCGTGTACTCAACACTTGGCACGAGGATTTCGTTGACGAAGATACTGGAGAAGTAGTATCGATTGAGCGTAACGAAATCATCTTAGATCGCGACACCATCATTGACAAAGACAATGTTGAAGAGATCATCGATGCCAACGTGAAGTCTATTTTGTTGCACAAAGAAAACACCAATACGGCTGATTATTCTATCATCCACAACACGCTTCAAAAAGACCCAACCAACTCAGAAAAAGAAGCCGTTGAGCATATCTATCGTCAGTTGCGTAATGCAGAACCACCTGATGAAGAAACTGCTCGTGGCATCATCGATAAATTGTTCTTCTCAGACCAACGTTACAACTTAGGTGAAGTTGGTCGTTACAGAATGAACAAAAAACTCAATTTGGACATTCCGATGGACAAACAGGTGTTGACCAAAGAAGACATCATCACCATCGTCAAATACCTTATTGAGCTCATTAACTCTAAAGCCGAGATTGATGATATTGACCACTTGTCTAACCGTCGTGTAAGAACCGTTGGAGAGCAATTGTCACAGCAATTCGGTATCGGATTGGCGCGTATGGCCAGAACGATTCGCGAGCGTATGAACGTTCGTGACAACGAGGTTTTTACCCCGATTGATTTGATCAACGCCAAAACTTTGTCGTCTGTTATTAACTCATTCTTCGGAACCAACCAGTTATCTCAGTTCATGGATCAAACCAATCCACTAGCTGAGATTACGCACAAACGTCGTCTTTCTGCGTTAGGGCCAGGCGGTCTTTCAAGAGAGCGCGCTGGTTTCGAGGTTCGTGACGTTCACTATACGCACTACGGTCGTTTGTGTCCGATTGAAACTCCAGAAGGTCCGAACATCGGTTTGATTTCATCTTTGGGTGTTTATGCCAAAGTAAACAGCATGGGCTTTATTGAAACGCCTTACCGCGAAGTGAAAAACGGTAAACTCGATTTGAACGCAGCTCCGATTTATTTGAGCGCCGAAGAAGAAGAAGGCAAATTGATTGCTCAGGCCAACATCGCGATGGATGACAACGGTAAAATTACAGCCGATAAAGTTATTGCTCGTGAAGAAGGTGACTTCCCGGTAGTGGAGCCGTCTGTGGTTCATTACACCGACGTAGCGCCAAACCAGATTGCATCGATTTCAGCATCGCTTATTCCGTTCTTGGAGCATGATGATGCGAACCGTGCACTCATGGGATCCAACATGATGCGTCAGGCCGTACCATTGTTGCGTCCTGAAGCTCCGATTGTCGGAACCGGTTTAGAGCGTCAAGTAGCTTCTGATTCACGTGTACTCATCAATGCCGAAGGGAACGGTGTGGTTGAATACGTGGATGCGAACATCATCACCATCAAATATGACCGTACCGAAGAAGAGCGTATGGTAAGCTTTGAAGCTGATGAGAAAACCTATCAACTCATTAAATTTAGAAAAACCAACCAAAGTACTTCGATCAACCTCAAACCGATTGTCAGAAAAGGCGATCGCGTAAAATTAGGACAAGTACTTTGTGAAGGATATGCTACTCAAAACGGAGAGCTTGCTTTGGGTCGTAACTTGAAAGTGGCCTTCATGCCATGGAAAGGGTACAACTTCGAGGATGCGATTGTAATCTCTGAAAAAGTGGTGCGCGACGATATCTTTACCTCAATTCATGTGGATGATTATTCACTCGAGGTGCGCGATACCAAATTGGGTAACGAAGAATTGACCAACGACATTCCGAACGTTTCTGAAGAAGCAACCAAAGATTTGGATGAAAACGGTATGATCCGCATTGGTGCTGAAGTAAAACCTGGGGACATCCTCATCGGTAAAATCACACCAAAAGGAGAATCTGATCCAACTCCGGAAGAAAAACTCCTCAGAGCGATTTTCGGTGACAAAGCCGGTGATGTAAAAGATGCATCGCTTAAAGCTTCGCCATCGTTGAGCGGTGTTGTTTTGGACAAAAAATTATTCGCTAGAGCCGTAAAAGACAAACGTAAACGCACACAAGACAAAGATGCGCTCACGGCTTTGGAAATGGAATTTGAAACTAAGTTCGTTGAACTTAAAGATAAATTGGTTGAGAAACTATTCTTAATCGTAAACGGAAAAACCTCACAAGGTGTGATGAACGATTTGGGTGAAGAAGTTTTGCCAAAAGGTAAAAAATACACGCTCAAAATGTTACATGCCGTTGAAGATTTTGCACACTTAAGCAAAGGTCAGTGGGTAGCAGACGATGTAACCAACAAATTGGTGAACGACTTGATCCACAACTATAAAATTAAGTTGAACGACCTTCAAGGTGCGCTTAGAAGAGAGAAATTCACGATTACAGTAGGTGATGAATTGCCTGCCGGTATTTTGAAACTCGCTAAAGTGTACATCGCCAAAAAACGAAAACTCAAAGTGGGAGATAAGATGGCGGGTCGTCACGGTAACAAAGGTATTGTGGCGCGTATCGTTCGTCAAGAAGATATGCCGTTCTTAGAAGACGGAACTCCGGTAGACATCGTACTCAATCCACTTGGGGTACCATCGCGTATGAACATCGGTCAGATCTACGAAACCGTATTGGGTTGGGCCGGACAAAAACTCGGTAAAAAATTCGCGACGCCAATCTTTGACGGAGCAACTCTAGATCAAATCAATGCGCTTACTGATGAAGCAGGCGTTCCGAGATTCGGTCATACGCATCTTTATGATGGCGGAACCGGAGAGCGTTTCCACCAAGCGGCTACGGTAGGTGTGATTTACATGCTCAAATTGGGCCACATGGTTGATGACAAAATGCACGCGCGTTCTATCGGACCATACTCACTCATTACGCAACAACCATTGGGTGGTAAAGCTCAATTCGGAGGTCAGCGTTTTGGAGAGATGGAGGTTTGGGCACTTGAGGCCTACGGTGCTTCAAGCACGCTACGCGAAATCTTAACAGTGAAATCGGATGACGTAATTGGTAGAGCCAAAACGTACGAGGCCATTGTTAAAGGTGAGACGATGCCAGAGCCAGGGCTTCCTGAATCATTCAACGTATTGATGCACGAACTCAAAGGTTTGGGATTAGACATCCGTTTAGAAGAATAAAACAGTAGTCAGGATACAGTAGTTAGTAATTAGAATTGACTTATTGCTAACTACTAACCACTCACTACTAAAAATCAGTTTCAAAATAATCAATAGTAACGACTATGATGAATAATAGAAATAACAAAGAAAAAAATCTAATCAAGAGATTTGACAAAATCTCGATTGGATTGGCTTCTCCGGAATCAATCTTAGCCGAATCAAGAGGCGAGGTGCTTAAACCGGAAACCATTAACTATAGAACCCACAAGCCAGAGCGCGACGGACTTTTCTGTGAGCGTATTTTTGGTCCGGTAAAAGACTTTGAATGTGCTTGTGGTAAATATAAAAGAATCCGTTACAAAGGAATCATTTGCGACCGTTGCGGTGTCGAGGTTACTGAGAAAAAAGTACGTCGCGACCGTGTGGGACATATCAATTTGGTCGTGCCGATTGCACACATTTGGTACTTCAGATCATTGCCAAACAAAATTGGTTACATCTTGGGCTTGCCGTCTAAGAAATTAGATATGATCATTTACTACGAAAGATACGTAGTAATTCAGGCTGGTATCGCCAAGCATCCTGACGGAGAACCGATTGAAAAACTTGATTTCTTAACTGAAGAAGAATATTTGAACATTTTAGATACGCTTCCGCAGGAAAATCAATATTTAGACGATACCGATCCGAATAAATTCATCGCCAAAATGGGTGCTGAGTGTATCATGGATTTGTTGGCCAGAACTGATTTGGATGCCTTGTCATACGAATTGCGTCACTCAGCCAACAACGAAACGTCTAAACAACGTAAAACAGAAGCGCTTAAGCGTTTGCAAGTAGTTGAATCTTTCCGTGAGTCTAACTTAGACCGCGAGAATCGCCCTGAGTGGATGATTATGAAAGTGATTCCGGTGATTCCGCCTGAATTGCGTCCGCTTGTACCACTTGATGGTGGTCGTTTCGCGACATCCGATTTGAACGATTTGTATCGTCGTGTGATCATCCGCAACAACCGTTTGAAAAGATTGATGGAGATCAAAGCTCCTGAGGTGATTTTGCGCAACGAAAAACGTATGTTGCAAGAATCAGTAGATTCATTGTTTGACAATACGCGTAAAGCTTCGGCTGTAAAAACTGAATCTAACCGTCCGCTTAAGTCACTTTCTGATTCACTCAAAGGAAAACAAGGACGTTTCCGTCAAAACCTCTTGGGTAAACGTGTGGATTATTCGGCGCGTTCGGTCATCGTCGTTGGACCTGAGCTCAAAATGTACGAGTGTGGTCTTCCGAAAGACATGGCGGCTGAATTGTTCAAACCGTTTGTGATTCGTAAACTCATCGAAAGAGGAATTGTCAAAACCGTTAAATCGGCTAAGAAAATTATCGATAAAAAAGAGCCTGTAGTTTGGGATATCCTTGAAAACGTAATCAAAGGACACCCGGTACTCTTGAACCGTGCTCCTACCTTGCACCGTTTGGGTATTCAGGCTTTCCAACCTAAATTGATCGAAGGAAAAGCGATCCAGTTGCACCCACTTACTTGTACGGCGTTCAACGCGGATTTCGACGGTGACCAAATGGCGGTACACTTGCCATTGGGCCCTGAGGCGATTCTAGAAGCTCAATTGTTGATGTTGGCTTCGCACAATATCTTAAACCCTGCCAACGGAGCGCCGATTACGGTACCTTCGCAAGACATGGTTTTGGGTCTGTATTATATGACCAAAGAAAGATTGTCAACCCCTGAGCATAAAATCTTGGGTGAAGGTTTGACTTTCTATTCGGCTGAAGAAGTGAACATCGCTTTGAACGAAGGAAAATTAGAACTCAACGCTCGTGTGAAAATCAGAGCCAAAGATTTCAATGAAGAAGGTCAACTCGTTTGGAAAATCATTCAAACTACCGCAGGTCGCGTGCTATTTAATGAAGTAGTTCCTGAAGCTGCCGGATACATCAACGAAGTATTGACCAAAAAATCTTTGCGTGATATCATCGGACGAATCCTTGCTGTAACCGATGTTCCTACAACGGCTGCGTTCTTGGACAACATGAAAGATATGGGATATAAATTCGCTTTCCGCGGAGGATTGTCATTCTCATTGGGTGACATCATTATTCCACAAAGAAAAGACGAATTGATTGCTGATGCTCGTGAGCAGGTCGAAGGAATCACCATGAACTACAACATGGGACTCATCACCAACAACGAGCGTTACAACCAAGTAATTGACGTTTGGACTTCGACCAACGCAATGCTGACTGAATTAGCCATGAAAAACATCCGTGAAGACCAACAAGGTTTTAATTCGGTGTATATGATGTTGGATTCTGGAGCGCGTGGATCAAAAGAGCAAATTCGTCAGTTGACCGGTATGCGTGGATTGATGGCAAAACCAAAAAAATCAACTGCCGGCGGTGGTGAAATTATCGAAAACCCGATTCTTTCGAACTTTAAAGAAGGTCTATCGATTTTGGAGTACTTCATCTCGACGCACGGTGCTCGTAAAGGTTTGGCCGATACGGCGCTTAAAACGGCTGATGCGGGTTACTTGACTCGTCGTTTGCACGATGTTTCTCAAGATGTTATTGTCAACCAAGACGACTGCGGAACTTTGCGCGGAATCGAGGTAACAGCACTCAAGAAAAACGAAGAAATCGTTGAAAGTTTAGGGGAACGTATCTTGGGCCGTGTGGCCTTGAACGATGTGGTAAACCCATTGACTTCTGAAATCATGGCTTATGCCGGACAACAAATCACCGAGCATATTGTTCGCGAAATCGAAGCCTCACCGCTGGAAGCTGTTGAAGTTCGTTCAGCCTTGACTTGTGAAGCGCACAAAGGAATTTGCGCGAAATGTTACGGTCGTAACTTGGCTACCGGTAGAATGACTCAAATTGGTGAAGCGGTTGGTGTAATCGCTGCTCAATCGATTGGTGAGCCGGGAACTCAGTTGACGCTTCGTACCTTCCACGTGGGTGGTACTGCAGGAAACATTTCTGAAGAATCGAGCTTGGTAGCACGTTTTGACGGTCGCATCGAAATCGAAGACTTAAAAACGGTTAAAGGCGAGGATTCAGAAGGAAACACTGTAGACATCGTTATCTCACGTTCAACCGAGCTCAAACTCGTGGATCAAAAAACAGGTATCGTACTCAATACACACAATATTCCATACGGTTCTAGCATTTTTGTAAAAGACGGAGATGCTATTGCCAAAGGTGATACGATCTGTAAGTGGGATCCATACAACGGGGTAATTGTTTCTGAATTTACCGGAAAAATTGCTTACGAAGATTTAGAGCAAGGTCAATCATTCCAAGTAGAAATTGACGAGCAAACCGGATTCCAAGAAAAAGTAATTTCTGAATCGAGAAATAAAAAACTCATCCCAACCCTTTTGGTATACGGAAAAGATGACGAGCTTATTCGTTCGTACAACTTGCCGGTTGGGGCGCACTTGATGGTTGAAAATGGCGAGAAAATTAAAGCGGGTAAAGTACTCGTGAAAATTCCGCGTCGTTCCTCAAAAGCAGGTGATATCACCGGAGGTCTTCCGAGAATTACCGAGTTGTTAGAGGCTCGTAATCCTTCGAACCCTGCAGTGGTTTCTGAAATCGACGGAGTAGTTACTTTTGGAAAAATCAAACGTGGTAACCGCGAAATTGTCATCGAATCTAAGTTTGGTGAAATCAAGAAATACTTGGTTAAATTATCAAGCCAAATCTTGGTGCAAGAAAATGACTTCGTAAGAGCCGGTGCTCCGCTTTCAGACGGTGCCATCACGCCAGAAGACATCCTTAGAATTCAAGGTCCTTCAGCGGTACAACAATACTTGGTAAACGAGATTCAAGAAGTGTATCGTTTACAAGGGGTAAAAATCAACGATAAACACTTTGAGGTAGTTATCCGTCAGATGATGCGTAAAGTGCGCGTAGAAGACCCGGGAGATACTTTATTCCTTGAAGAGCAACTTATCCACACCAAAGACTTTATCGACGAAAACGATAAACTCTACGGAATGAAAGTGGTGGTTGATGCCGGAGATTCTGACAACCTTAAACCGGGACAAATTGTAACGCCACGTCAATTGCGCGATGAGAATTCATTGCTCAAACGTGCCGACAAAAACTTGGTGTCTACTCGCGATGTAATTACCGCCACGGCTACGCCGATTTTGCAAGGTATTACCAGAGCGTCGTTGCAAACCAAGTCATTTATCTCGGCTGCATCGTTCCAAGAAACAACCAAAGTATTGAACGAAGCTGCAGTTGCGGGTAAAGTTGATATGCTCGAAGGTTTGAAAGAAAATGTAATTGTCGGACATAGAATCCCTGCCGGAACCGGTATGCGCGATTATGATCACACGATTGTAGGATCTAAAGACGATTACAACGAAATGATGGCTAATAAAGAAGAATACATTTACTAGTTATGAGCGATTCTAATCAACCACAGCAAGGACAAATCAATATCGAGATTGATGAGGCAATGGCCGAAGGAATTTATTCCAACTTAGCTATTATCAATCATTCTCCTTCAGAATTTGTTGTAGATTTTGTTTGTATTATGCCCGGAACACCAAAGGCAAAGGTAAAATCAAGAGTGGTTTTGACGCCGCAGCACGCCAAGCGATTGGTGAAAGCTTTGGCCGAAAACGTACACCGCTTTGAAATGGCCCATGGAGAAATCAAAGACTCCGAGCATCCGCCGATTCCTTTGAACTTTGGACCTACGGGTCAAGCATAAAGTAAAAGCCTCCTAATTGGGAGGCTTTTTTTATTTCTAATAGTTTGGTAGAAATCAAATTACTTCTTTTTAAAAAAAGAAAACAGAAAAAAAACCTTTCATTTTTTAGAATTTATCAACACGAAAACGTTATAGTTTTCTAATTTAAAAATGCAATGTTAAAAGGTAGTTAAAAAATATTTAAGTTTATGAGTTAAAACAAAGCAAATGACTTGTTTTTTAGAATGATAGACATTCAAAAAGCGAGTTGTTTTTAATCAAACTCATTCATTTATGGAAAGAAAACTCCACCGCTATTTTACTGCTTTGCCCCATCATTTTATCAAACATTTTTTCTTCATTCTCTTTTTGGTTCTGAGTGCATTTGGGCTTAGGGCGCAGTCGCCAGTTTATTTCTCGAGCGGCAACTACAATCCGCCCAACAACTGGAATCAAAATGGAGCTAGTTTGATGTCAACCGTTGCTGGAACCAACATAGCGATTGTGTCGCCTAATGGTTCCGGAAATCAGTATTTTAGGTTTTACAGCGCCTTGTCGGGCGGGACCAATTTCTCCCCGAACAGCACTACCGCTAATATTCTTTTGTCAGCCAACAGCATTACAACCTTGCAAACCAATACAGGCGGGGGTGTTAAAGCTTACTACATGAATTTGGCCAATCCGTTTGCTTCAACCAAAGTCGTTTTTAAAACGGTCGGTTCAGGGACATCGGCTAAGGTGGCCGCTTTTGAAATTCAAGGAACTGTTCGATCCATTAGTTCAGCTTCGAGAAATATAACGACACCCAACCAAAGCCAAGCGGTTACGGTAACAGCCAATCTCGACGGAACACTTTCAACCGGTCAAGGGGTATGGCTTAGATATACGACCGATTCTTATGCTACTTCAACAGTGGTTCAGATGACGGGTTCCGGGACTGCATATACAGCTAATATTCCAGCTTTAGCAGTCGGGACAAATGTTTCTTACTATCTTTTTACATCAGGAAAACCTGCCTCAATTGCCAGTGCAGATGCTGATTTAATGACCATTAATTTAAATAACAATTCAGGAGCAAATTACACATACACCGTAGTTTCGGCTCCTGCAGCTCCGGCGCAACCAAGCGCCATTTCAGGAAGTACCGTAGTTTGCAACGGATCTTCACAAACCTACAGTGTTACCAACGATACCAATGCCACCAGTTATATTTGGACATTACCTTCAGGCTGGACCGGTTCAAGTTCAACCAACAGCATTACCGTAACGGCTTCTTCCACAGGAGGAACGATATCGGTAGTCGCACAAAATGCACAAGGAACCAGTCCTTCAAGTTCGTTAACCGTTAGTGTGGCTACAGCAACTTCGATTAGTTCACAACCTTCAACATCTTCGCAAAACTTGTGTTTGGGAACATCCGCTACCGCATTATCTGTTACGGCTAACGGAAGTAGTTTGACCTATCAATGGTACCGAAATACTTCGGCTTCTAATTCTGGTGGAACGCTCATCAGCGGAGCTACCTCATCTAGTTATACACCAACTTATACCGGAGGTACAGCTTATTATTATTGCGTTGTAGGCGGAGCTTGTGCGCCAACCTCGGTGACCAGTAATGTTTCAGGAGCCATCACGATTGGCGGATTCCCGAATGACACGGCCACTTACACTATTTCGAATGGTGGAAACGGTGGTCAAGGTTTTGGCGCTTGGGCCTATTCAGTTACCGGAAGCGGAGGTACATTTACCGGCGGTTCTGACGTTGGAACTGCTTGGGGTATTTATGCCAATTCAGGCGGAGTCACCACAGCGAATCGTCCTTTTGCTGCTGAACTTTCTATCGGACAAACGGTAAGTATGGGCTTTGATAACGGAAATGTAGATACCGGAAACAAAGTCGGATTCAGACTCAGAAATTCAAGCGGTAACGTTTTGATGGAATTCAGAATCATCGGTGGTGCTACTCAATATTCCTTATATGACGGAGTCGGAAGCACGGTTAATGATACTGGAGTAAACTTCACAACCGCTGGTTTAAGTAATATTACTTTGGCTTACACGGCTGCGAATACTTATGCGATTTCAATTACCCGCTCAGGAGTGACTACGGTTCTCAATGGTCGTACTTTTGCAACCGTTACCGGAGGGCAAGTTCCTGCTTCGATTGAGTTTTTCAACAGCAATGCGGGCAATGGCTCTACCAATAATTTCTTTTTTAATAATTTAACAGTCGGTTATCCAAAGATTTTTGTACAACCTTCAACCAGCGCACAAACTATCTGTTTGAACGGTTCGTCAACTGCTTTGTCGGTTTCGGCTTACGGAAATAGTTTAGGTTATCAATGGTACAGCAATCCTGGAGCGGTTATGATCAGTGGCGCCAATGCTTCTACTTATTCGCCACCAACCAACGCGGTAGGTTCAAAAACTTATTACTGCGTGGTGAGTTATACCGGAAGTTGCGGCAGCGCTTCGAGCTTGACTTCGGCTTCGTCGGGAACTGTAACAGTAAAAGCTTTGCCAACCGCCACAATTTCGGCTTCGAGCGCTTCGGCTTGCTTGAACGGAACTTCACCGAATATAGTTTTTAATGGCTCTGGCGGAACAGCTCCGTATACTTTTACTTATAAAATCAATTCAGGCAGTAACCAAACCGTAACAACAACTTCTGGGAACAGTGTTTCGGTTCCGGTGGCTACTTCGACCTTAGGTACTTTTATCTATGAATTGGTCAGTGTTCAAGACGCAGCAACTCCATCGTGTTCTAACCCACAATCAGGCTCAGCATCCGTAACGGTGGGTAATCCAGCTACGTATTACGCCGATGCCGATGGAGATGGTTATGGAAATATAGCCGTTCCGGTTCAAAGTTGTGATGGATTGCCACCGATGTATGGCGGATATCCTGCTGTGACCGATACAACCGATTGCAACGATAACGACGCACTTCAACACGCTTTATTTTCATTTTATTTAGATCAGGATGGCGATGGCTACGGAATTGGTTCTTTGGTGTCTGTGTGCGCCTCTGATGCCTTCACGCCGCCGACAAATTATTCAACCAACAACACCGATTGTAATGATGCCGATGTCAATTACTATCAAACCTATCCGTTTTATGTAGATGCAGACGGCGATGGCTATGGAACCGGAAGTTTGGTGCCAGTCTGTGCGATGTTTGATTTTCTGCCACCAAACAACTATTCTTTAGACAATACCGACTGCGATGACAGCAACGCGCTCAAGCATACGACTTTTACTTTTTATGTTGATGCGGATGGCGATGGATATGGTTCAACAACTACAGATTTAGCTTGTGCAGTTGATGCCAATACACCGCCTTCGGGATATTCGGTTTCTGATACCGATTGCGATGATGCCGATGGGACCAAACACGCACTTTTTGCTTTCTATGTGGACGCTGATGGTGACGGATACGGAAGCGGCGCTCCGGAAATGCTCTGCGCGGCCAATGCCAATGCAGCGCCTGCGGGTTATTCAGCAGATAATACCGATTGCGACGATGCAGACAGTTTAAAACACACTACTTTCTCTTTTTATGTAGATGAAGATAATGACGGTTATGGAACCGGAACTCCGACCCAAGCTTGTGGCGGGAACGGAACCACAGCACCAAGCGGTTATTCATTGGTGGGTGGTGATTGTGATGATGCAGATCCGTCAGTATACAGAAATAATCCTTTGTATTTCGACAATGACAATGACGGATATGACGGTGGTTCTGTTCCGGGAATTACTTGCTACGGAGCTTTGCCTCCGGGAACTTCGCTTACTACTTTGGGTTCTGATTGTGATGACAGCGATAACAGTATCTATCAGTCAGCATCTTTGTACACCGATGTAGATGGCGACGGATACACCTTAGCCGGCTCATTTCCTACTTGTTATGGGGCTAGTCTGCCGATTGGAACTTCTTTGACCAGTTTAGGTTTGGATTGCGATGATAACAATGCTGCGATCTATCAAGCGGTCAATTTATACGTTGATGTAGATGGAGATACCTTTACCAACGGGCCATCAAACATCAGTTGTATTGGTGCTACACTGCCTTTTGGAACTACGTACATCAACAATCCAACCGATTGTGATGATCAAGATCCGAACAAACATGCCAGTTTCTATTTCTACCCAGATATGGATGGCGACGGATACGGAAGCGGTACTTCGGCATTGGTTTGTGCTGTAGATCAATGGACGCTGCCGAGCGGTTATTCAAATGATAATACCGATTGCGACGATACTGATTCAGCTATTTTCCAAAGTGCCTTTTTGTACACAGATGTAGATGGTGACCATCATACGGTTGGTTTTGGATCAACGGTTTGTTATGGAGCTTCACTGCCTGCGGGAACTTCGCTCACTTCATTAGGTCAAGATTGTGATGATAACAATGCGCTTGTCTTCCAAAGCTCACAAGTGTATGTTGATGCCGATAATGACGGTTACACCGTGGGTGGTCTTATGACAATTTGTTACGGAGCGACTTTACCAAGTGGTTACGCTTATAACGCTTCAGGTGCAGAAGATTGTAACGACAATAATGCAGCTGTTTACCAAAGTAATCTTTTATATACCGATGCTGATGCCGACGGATACGATGCCGGTTCAGCGACAGTCTGCTACGGAGCCACTTTACCTAATGGAACTTCATTGAGTTCTTTGGGTTCTGATTGTGACGACACCAACAATTTGTTGCATCAATCGACTACGTTATATGCCGATGTTGATGCTGATGGTTTCGGAACATCAACCCCGACTTTGGTTTGTGCTCCGGTAAGTTGTGCATCGACCAACACGATTGCGGTTAAATTCCGCGTGAACATGTCTGCTGAAACGGTTGAAGCAGGCGGAGTGCATGTTGCAGGAAACTTTGCTTCGCGCGGCTCAACTTCGCTTCCAACTGATTGGTCACCAAGCGCTGCCGGAAGCCAATTAAAATCTGTTGGAAACAATGTGTATGAGTTAACGGTCTTGTTTCCATCCTCGGCTGCCGGACAACAACTTCAATATAAATTCTTGCGCAACAACACTTGGAATTCAGGTGCAACACAATATAGCGAACAGAATATTTCTACCGTATGCGGAATCAACGGTGGTGGCGGAAACTTTAATCGTGTACTTACTTTGCCAAGCCAATTTATGTTGGTAGAAACAGCTTATGATCAATGCCCGAGCAGTGCCGTTAACTACCTGTGTGATAATACCGATTGTAATGACAGCAATGCGGCGATGCATGCTACTTATGAGTTTTACACCGATGCTGATCACGACAATTACGGTACGGGAAGCGCAGTAATGGTTTGCGCCATCAATGCGGTTTCGCCACCTACAGGATATTCTGTTAACAACACCGATTGTGACGACAACAATATTTTGGTGTACAGAACCGGTGATTTATTTACCGATGCCGATGCTGATGGTTATACCCTTGGAGCAGCTCTTACTATGTGTTACGGTGCTGCGGTTCCTGCGGGCTACTCGGCGACTTCTTTGGGCGAAGATTGCGATGATGCTGATGCTAATAAATACCAAGTTGGATTGTTATACACTGATGCAGACGGTGATGGTTATACCGTAGGAGCTGCCGTGGCGATATGCTACGGAAATACCGTTCCTGCCGGATATTCATTGACATCAAATGGCGAAGATTGTGATGATGCTGATGCTAATAAATACCAAGTTGGATTGTTATACACTGATGCAGACGGTGATGGTTATAGCGTAGGAGCTGCCGTGGCGATATGCTACGGAAATACCGTTCCTGCCGGATATTCATTGACATCAAATGGCGAAGATTGCGATGATGCTGATTCAAATAAGTTTCAATCAGGTTTGTTCTACGTTGATGCTGATGCTGATGGCTACACGGTTGGTTCGGCAGTAGAAGTTTGCTATGGATCGGGTTTACCTGTAGGCTATAATCCTTTTACAAATGGTGAAGATTGTGACGATGCTGATGCTTCAAAATATCAAACTGCGATGGTTTATATCGACGCTGATAGTGACGGTTATACCTTAGGTTCGGCAGCATCAATCTGCTACGGAATCAGTATTCCGGTTGGCTACTCATTTACTTCTAACGGCGAAGATTGCGACGACACCAATGCAGCTATCTATCAATTCGCTACTTACTATGTAGACGCTGATGGTGACGGTTATACCAATGGTACTGCTTCAGTTTGTTCAGGTACTTCAGTTCCTGCTGGCTACTCTGCTACTTCAGCAGGAACAGATTGTGACGACACCAATGCTACCATCACAGTAGGTTCTACTTACTACGCTGATGCTGACGGTGACGGATATGGTAATGCAGCGGTTTCAACTACTGCATGTACGGCTCCATCAGGTTATGTTTCAAACAACACTGATTGTGACGATACGAACATTTCAATCTATCAATTGGCTACCTTCTATGTAGATGCTGATGGTGACGGATGGGATAACGGAACTGCTTCAGTTTGTTCAGGAACTTCAGCACCTGCTGGCTATTCAGCTACGACTAACGGTACAGATTGTAACGATACTAATCCATTGTTGACAGACAATTGTGGCGGAGGTTCAGTAGTGAACTTGAACCTATTCATCCAAGGTTATTACTTAGGTGGTGGTTTGATGAATTCAGTTAAATTGAATCAAGATTATGTATCAGCTGATACTGATGTTGAGGATATGACTATTGAGTTACATGATGCTACAACTTATGCATTGGTAGACACAGCAGTTGGTACATTACATACCGATGGTACTTTGTCAGTAACGTTCAACACGGCCGCAGCAGGTGATTACTACATTGCTGTAAAAGGTTCGAACATTATTCAAACCTGGTCGGCTGCTCCGGTTACGATTGGAAGTTCACCAGCTAGTTATGACTTTACTTCATCAGCTTCACAAGCATATGGAGATAATATGACCGAGATAGAGCCAGGTGTATTTGCAATGTACAGCGGAGAATTGGTAGCAGATGACTTCATGGATACGACAGATTATGTAGTTTGGGAGACCGATTACAACAATTCTGCATTTGGAGTTTATGCTAGTGATTTGAATGGCGATGGATTTGTTGACGGAACAGATTATGTAATCTGGGAAGGAAACTACAACAACTTCGTATTCGCGTTCTATCCGTTTTAATCAGGAACAATTTATTTAAATCAAAACCCGCTCAAACGAGCGGGTTTTTTATTTTAAAAATACTGATTTGCAATAATTTATACTTTGCGTTTGATAACTTAGCTTAGTTGAAAAGCAGAAAAATTAGACAAAATGCAAGCAGTTGTTTTTTAATCGAGTTTTTGGTGCTTTTATCGGTTTTGTTTTCAATAGTTGTCAAACTAATTCAAATTTGTTGTGTAGAATATTATAAAAGTTAATACGTTCAACCTAGAATACAACAATCGCCCCTTAACCCAATCTCTAAAAAAGCAAAAGCGTATGACAAAAATTTACTTTTCTGAAATTACAAAACTTTAGGTTATTCTCTCTGACCTAAAATAAATCCCTCCACACAAAAACATCCGACTTCACATGCATTGGCATCGTGACGTTTCCCTTTATTGCCCAAAATCAAGCAATCAATATTAATCCCAAAACAAAAGAGCATGAACCAATTCACTAAATTATCAACAGCAAGCAACCGCATAAAAGATTTCTATGCTTTCGGTTTGCTTTTAATGACTCTGATGTGTTTTTCATCAGGTCAAGCACAGACTTTGTTTTCGCAAGATTTCAGTTCGTCTACATCGCTGTCTAGCTACATCAACAGTTCTGCGCCTGATGCTGGGCAGTTCAATGCCATTACTACGGCAGGTACCAGCACAGCGACTATTACCTCTGGTGCGCTTCGTTTTACACGTGGTAATAGTACCACCAGTTTTACCCGATCAACCAACTTCAGCACGACCCCAACGGCTTTGGTTTATGAGTTTGATTTGACGGTAAGCGGCACACCGGGGGGCAATACCCCCACCACGGCTCGCTGGCAAATCGGTAGCGGTTATAATTCAGCAACGAACGGAGTTGAAGCCGATGCGAGTACTTACGCACAAATGGCGATTGATTTTAGAGGAAGCACTAGTTTCAGATTTAACGATGTTTCGAATGCAGTAACCTCATCCAATTTTACAGTAGGAACCACCTACGCTATTACCTGGGTGATGAACAATTCAGGTGGAACGCTTTCTTATCTTGCCCCTGATGGAAACACAGAAACGATTGCCAATGACCGCGTTGATTTTTGGGTAGGAACCACAAGAGTATATAACGATGTGGTTGTAGAAACTACCGGAGGAACTCTATCAGATATGAAATTTGCTTATGTGGGAAGCACAGGAAGCATTACCCTTGATGATATATCGGTCAAAGCAATGGCTACACCCCAAGTTTCAGCTTTTTCAGGAAATACTATTTGCTCTGGCGCAACCGGACAATTGACCGTAACCACCAGTGCAGGAACCGGGCCATTTACAGTTGTATACAACGACGGAACGGCCAATAGAACAGCTACCAATGTATCTTCGGGAACTGCTTTTGATGTTTTTTCCAATCCTTCAACTACTACCAATTATACCTTGGTGAGTATTGCTGAAGCTTCAGGAACTATGAGAACTTCATCTTTTACGGATGGAGCGGCTACCATTACTGTTAATGTTCCAACGGTGAGTGTAGGTTCAGCTTTGAGTGCTATTTGTCAAGGTGGAACTTCAGCGGCCTTAGGAGGTTCTGTAGGAGGAACCGCTACTGGCGGAACTTGGTCTGATGGCGGAGTTGGAGGAACTTTTAATCCGAATGCCACAACTTTAAACGCAACCTGGACGCCGCCGGCCAATTATTCAGGATCGGCTACTTTGACGCTAACTACTTCAGGAGGTTCTTGCGGAACTACTTCAGCAGCCAAAACTCAAGTGGTTAATGCGCCACCAACGGCTACAGCAGGAGGTTCGCAAACTATATGTTTTGGAAGTACAGCTACCGTAAGCGGAGCGTCTTCATCTAACGGAACCATTTCGTGGACCGAAAACGGAGCCGGATCTATTACCTCCGGAGGTACCGGTCTTACGCCGGTTTATACTCCTGCAGCCGGCGACGTGGGAAACACCGTGACCTTAACTATGACCGTAACGGGCAATAGCCCATGCGGAAATGCAACAGCTACCTACACCGTGACAGTTAATCCTGCGGCAACAGTCAATGCAGGTGGAGATCAAACCGTTTGCGCAACCAATCCAAATGTAACTTTGGCTGGTTCAGTGGGCGGAAGCGCTACATCGGGCACTTGGTCTGGCGGAGCAGGAACCTTTAGCCCGAGCAACAATACATTAAATGCCGTATATACACCTTCTGCGGGCGAATTAGCTGCCGGAGGAAACATTACCCTGACTTTAACTACCAACGACCCAGCAGGACCTTGTAATGCAGTTTCTGATTCTATGACGCTCACCATTAAGTTAGCCCCAACAGCTTCAGCGGGTGGAACGCAAACCATCTGTCCGGGAGCAGCAGCTGTTGTCAGCGGTGCTTCTGCAACCAACGGAACCATTTCATGGACCGAAAACGGAGCTGGTTCTATCACGGCGGGTGCAACCAGTTTGACGCCGACTTATACTTCAGCAGCGGGTGATGCCGGAAACACGGTAACCCTCACCATGACCGTAACTAATAGCCCATGTAGTGTGGCAACAGCAACGTATACGATTGTGGTAAGTCCGGCTGCTCCGGCTGCTCCGGGAAATATTACGGGTTCAACAACGGTTTGTACCGGAGAAACCACTACTTATAGCATCGCGGCTGTGACCAATGCAACTAATTATACTTGGACAGTTCCTTCTGGATGGACCATTTCAAACGGACAAGGAACAACTTCAATCAACGTAGTAGCGGGTACGGCTGGTACCGGAAATATTTCGGTAGTGGCCAGTAATTCATGCGGAAGCACTAGCCCAACGCAAAGCATCGATATCAATCCGTTGTCGACGACTAATCACACCGGATTTACTTCTTCATCAACCAAAACCAGCGGAAATATTACCTGTAATTCGGGTTCTTTACGCGGATATTTGAGATTCCCATTGAGTTCGATACCGGCGGGCGCTACCATCAGTTCGGCTACTTTGACTTTGGTCAACAACAATTCAACGACTGTGAGTACCGCTACCAACAACGTTCGCGCTCTGGGCAATAATGATCCGGCTTCAACGGCAGCCAGTACTTTGTACAACGCTTGCGGATCAGGAACCAGCTATAGCGCCACAACATGGAGCAATACCGGTTCAGTAGTTTTAAGTTTGAATTCTTCTGCTACTGCTGATATTCAAAGTAGAATTTCATCGCCGGGTTATTTAGCGGTTGGTTTGCACCGAGGCGGAACAGCCGATTACAACTTTTTTGGTTTCGGAAACGGAGCCAATTCACCTGAACTTACCGTTACTTTTGTGGCTCCACGTTTGTTAACGGTAACTGCCAATCTGAGTTCGACAGTCAATGCTGGCGGTGCTGTTTCGGCCATTTGTCAAGGCGGAACTACGGCTGCTCTAGGCGGATCATTTGGTGGAGGCGCGACTTCAGCTGTTTGGAGTGATGGAGGAGCTGGCGGAACTTTTGCCAACAATTCAGGAACAACACCCAATACAACAACTTATACCGCTGCAGCCAATGCCCCGGCTTCAGTTACATTGACTTTAACAACTGCTGGGGGCTCATGTACTGCTGCGGTTGCCAGTAAAATATTGACGATAAATCCGAATCCAACGGTAAATGCCGGAAGCCCATTGGCGCCTATTTGCCAAGGAGGAACCACTGCAAATTTAGGCGGTTCTTATGGCGGTGGAGCTACTTCAGCAGTTTGGAATGACAATGGTGCCGGTGGTACTTTTGCCAATAACTCAGGAACCACTCCGGGATTTGCTACTTATACGGCTGCTTTGAATGCTCCGACATCAGTGACCTTGACTTTGGTCACAGCCGGAGGTTTATGCGGATCAGTGTCAGCCAGTAAAACACTGACCATTAATGCCAATCCAACAGCTAGCGCGGGTGCTGCTTTGTCAGCTATTTGCCAAGGCGGAACTACTGCTGCTTTGGGAGGTTCATTTGGAGGCGGAGCAACTTCGGCCGTTTGGGATGACAACGGTGCCGGCGGTACTTTTGCCAACAATTCAGGCTCAACCCCTGCAACGGCAACCTATACAGCCGCAGCCAATGCCCCGGCTTCGGTTACTTTGACTTTAACAACTGATGGTGGTTCTTGCGGAACAGTCGCCATAAGCAAAACGTTAACGGTAAATCCAATCAGAATTCTTGATGCCGGACTTGCTGTAAGCGCTATTTGTCAAGGTGAAACTACTTCAGCTTTGGGCGGTTCATTTGGCGGAAGTACAACTTCAGCCGTTTGGAACGATGGTGGAGCAGGCGGAACTTTTGACAACAACTCAGGATCAACACCAGAGTTAACAACCTATACTGCAGCAGCCAATGCTCCTGCTTCGGTTACTTTAACATTAGTTGGTTCAGGCGGATTGTGCGGACCGGGCTCAGTAAGTAAAATTTTAACCGTAAATCAAAAAGTGTTGCCGAGCTTTACACAGGTTGCCCCAATTTGTGACGGAGCTGCGTTATCAGCATTGCCAACGGTTTCTAACAACGGTATTTCAGGAACTTGGTCGCCGGCCATCGATAATACACAAACAACTACTTATACCTTTACACCCAATTCAGGTGAATGTGCTTTGTCAACCACCATGCAAATCGTTGTCAACCCGATTTTGACGCCGACTTTTAATCAAGTAGCACCGATCTGTACGGGTTCGTCCTTATCAGCTTTGCCAACAACTTCATTAAACGGAGTACACGGAACTTGGTCGCCAGCTTTGAATAATTCGGCAACTACGACCTATACTTTTACCCCAAATTCGGGTGAATGTGCGGTTTCAACAACGATGGAAATTATTGTGAATCCGGTTTTAACTCCGACGTTTAATTCAGTAGCAGCAATTTGTTCGGGTGATGTTTTATCGGCTTTGCCAACTACTTCGCTGAACGGAGTTACCGGATACTGGACTCCTGCCTTAAACAATACAGCAACGACGACTTATACTTTTATTACAGACCCAGGTCAATGTGTCAACAACATTGCTACTACTTTAACCATTGTAGTCAATACCAATACAACTTATTATGCCGATGCCGATAATGATGGTTATGGCGATGCTTCTGTGAACGTTCAAACTTGCTTGGGAACCCCAGTGGGTTATGTAACCAACAACACTGATTGTAATCCGAATGATGGAACCAAATGGAGAACCGGTATGTTCTATACTGATGCTGACGGTGATGGCTTTAACAATGGTTTCCCGCAAACATCGGTTTGTTACGGAGCGTCAACGCCAACCGGATACACCGTGGTCAATATCGGAACCGATTGCGATGATTCGTTAGCTAATGTCAATCCGAATGCCTCTGAGGTGCTTGGTAATAACATTGATGACAACTGTGATGGCAACATTGATGAGGTTTATCCAACATCATTTTTGAATGCAAATCACTGTGGATCGGTGCTTAGTCATCTGTCTAATGCATTATATGCTTATCAGTTGACTACTTATGTAAACACAACAGGAATTCCGGTTCAAGCTTATCGTTTTGAAGTAACCAATGGTTCTAATGTCAGAACTTATGAATCGACTACCAACAGCTTCAACTTATTGAATTTACCGGGTGGAGCAACTTACGCTACTACTTATTCGGTAAGAGTTTCGGTTAAAATTCAAGGATTCTGGAGAGCTTATGGTTCTGCTTGTACGGTAACAACTCCTGCAGTTCCTAATTCAACCAGCATTACACAACCCGCTTGTGGATCTACTTTGGCCAACATTTCAAATACTATTTATTGCGGTCAAGTTCCGGGCGCTTCAGGTTATAGATTCCGTGTAAGAAACGGCGCTACCGTTATCGGAACTTATGAAAGCCACGTCAACAGATTTAGTTTGACTGATATGGGCGTTCATAATATTACATTTGGTACAGACTATTCAATAGATGTATTGTTGAAGTTCGGTAATACTTGGAGACCAGATACTGAATACGGAACTGTGTGCTCTATTAATACACCGGCAACTCCGGGAGTTTCTAAAGTGGTTAACCCTGCTTGTGGATCTACGGTCAATCGTTTGTGGACCTCTATCTATGCACAACAAGTTATTGGTGCTCAAGGATACCGTTTCGTAGTTACTTCAACTTCACCGGCTACTTCAAGAGTTTACACTACTCCAAACAGTGTATTCAGCTTGATGAACTTGCCAGGTGGAGCACAACTTGGAGTTACTTACACCATCCGTGTGGATGTATTGTATAACTCTAGCTACGTTCAAGGAACTGAGACTTGTAACATCACGGTTTCACCGGCTGCTTCAAGACAGACAGCTACAGCCATCAACGTATATGATGTGAAAGCTTATCCAAACCCATTTGCCAATCACTTCAAACTAGAGTTGAATTCGTCTAGCGAAAACCAGGTAAGCGTAAAAGTTTACGATATGTTGGGTAGAGAAGTTGAGTCACGTGTAAGCAGTGTTGCGGCATTAGCTGATCTTGAGATAGGTGCTCAATATCCATCAGGGGTATATAACATTATAGTAACTCAAGGAGAGAACGTAAAAACCTTGAGAGTTATCAAAAGGTAATTTATTATTGATTCTTTGATTTTAAGAGCCCAGACGCATAGTTTGGGCTTTTTTATTTTGTTTTGGGTTGATAATACAATTAGAACTCAAATCAGAAATTGGTTGAATTGTTAAAATGTGTCAATTTTTATTTTTTTTTAAAAATGACACAACTTTTGTGTCAAAATATTTTTTTTTGAAAAAATGACACAAAACTTGTTGTCGATTGTTTTTTCGTTTGAGAATTGTAAGAGCAGTTGTGACAAAGTTTGTTTTTTGACGGGTTTTGTCACAACTATAAGTATGATTTTAGGACGAAATATAAAGCTCAAGCATCAGTTTGGGCTTTTTTTATGTTCAAAAATGGCTAAAGAAGTGCGATTAAGTGCAGTAGGAAGACAAAAGGGTCTATAAAATGCACGTTTTTTTAGCCGAATTACACGAGATTTTGATTTTTTGCAGCTTCAACGAGTTTTGGTGTTGTTGACCGAAAATATTTCACAAGCCGCTGAGTTGGTGATAAGTTTGTCATGTACAAATGAAACAACAAACACCCAGAATTATGAAAGCAATCATCAACACCATCGCCACTTCAGTAAACGTGAAAATGTTATTGGTTGTAGCTGTGATGTTGCTTTCAGGTTCAAGAGCAGTTGCTCAAAACACGATTGAAGTTCCTGCGCAAGTAGCTGCTTCAACCACTGCAGTTGAGTCAAACAACAACTTAAATATGGTTTCATGGTTTATGATGACCAAACAAACTGCTAACGGTGTAAACACACAAGAGAACACCGCCAAAAAACAAATGATTACTTCAGGCATTGCTCCGAATCGTTTGTTGATTAAAGTATTGTTGAAAAAAGCTTCACAATACGGTTCAAACATCGCATAGTTTTATTTTTAACATAGTTAGGTTAACTCAGAAAGCCTCCTTCGTCAAGGGAGGCTTTCACTTTTTAGAGTATATAATATATATAGGTATAATTTTCTTTTTTAAATAATCTGTTTTCTAATCAAATCAGTAGGTAATTTAACTATTTGATAATCCTAGATGAGTTTTGTTGTAAGGTGTGCGAATTAATTATTAATCTTTTAAAGATATTTTTACGTAACGAATCGTTTTTTGTAAGATTAAATCCTCTTTAAAAAACAAAAGATTAACTTTTGTCGAATTTTTATGCATTTTATCGGCTGAGCTGCTTTTTTAAGAATATTAATTTTGAGTTAAAATCTATTTCGGCTAAATTTATGTCCAAAATTTTTTCGCGTTTTAACGCTCTAAAAACGAACCACCAACCAGCCCCTCTAAAAAAATCATTATGACAAAAAGATTACTCTTCAATGTAAGTAACATCAAAGTCCCAAGTACTAGCGGAACGAATGTTTTAAAACTGTTCGTGTTGATGGCTGCTCTATTTATAGGTAGCTCTTCTCAGTTAAGTGCACAGGGTGTTCAGTTAGATTATACTTATTCTGAATCAAATGCCTTATCAGGAACTCCGACTCCGGCTTATGACGATATTGATGTTGGTCCGGGAATTTCAGGGTCAACCAATATGACGGGTTTTCCGGTAGCAGCAGATTTTAATACCATTGCTAATGCAACGGTTTCGATTGGGTTCAATTTTGTTTTCAATAACAAAACCTACTCGAGCTTGACTATTTCTGATAATGGTTTCATCACATTTGGAGTTACTACACCAGGAACGTCAACAACCCCTTTGAGTGGGGCAACTGCTTATGAGGGTGCGATTGCTGCCTATGGTTCAAATTTAGGAGGTCAAGTTGCGGATAGCCCGAACATCAGTTATATATTAACCGGTACTTCAGGTTCTCAGGTTTTTATTATTCAATATAAAAACATGAAACGTTATTTTGGTTTTCCGGCTGGTTACAGAGATGGTCTGATCAACATGCAAATACGTTTGTATGAAGGCACCAACAAAATTCAAATACAATATGGCAATACAACCCCAACAACTTATACAACTCAAACAACAGGTCAGATTGGATTAAGAGGTGCGAATAATACTTTTAACCCAAATGTCAATAACCGACAAAATTCGGTATCGGGTTCTCCGGCGCTCAATTATTTTTATCCTTCAATTGCCGGAACAGCCAACAACTCTTCGATGATTACCAACTTGGCAACGGCTCCCGTTACCTATAGTATATGGCCATCAAATGATGTCATGTTTCAATGGACCCCAAGTTGTTTTGTTGCCACGAATTTAGCTGTAAATTTACAAGTAGATAATGCATCAGCCATTTTTACTTGGACGGGTGCAGCATGGCCAACGGGTCAAACATATGATTGGGAAGTTCGAACCTCAGGTGCAGCTGGTTCAGGTGCTACAGGTTTATTCGCTTCAGGAAATACTTCTTCGGTTTCTCAATTCATAGGGGGATTGACTGTTGGAACTACCTATACAGTATATGTTAAAACAAGTTGTAAATCTTGGACTACTTGTGTCACAGGAACCGTTACTCCGAGTTGTGTTACACCGGTTTTTCCGTATACAGAGAATTTTGAAGGAGTTGCAGTTCCAGCGATACCTAACTGTACAAGTGTAGTTGCTACTACCGGTTTAACTTTTAGAACCGTTGATAGAACTTCTACTCCTTATTATGGTTTTACCAATAAGAATTTGGTTACCGGTAATACGGTTCCTACCGATACTTGGTTTTTCAGTAGAGGAATTACGCTAACACCGGGTAATAGCTATAAGCTTACCTATACTTATGGTGGTTCTAGAGAGTTGGCTCAATTTACTCAAAAATTAAAAGTAGCCTTTGGTTCTTCTGCTGCAGTAGCAAGTATGACCAATATAGTTGCTGATCATGACAATATCAAAACTTCACCGAATACCTATATAGTTAACTTTATTGTTCCGGGTGCTGGCCCTGCTGCAACCTATTATTTAGGATTTAATGGATATGCCGGAAACAACAACGGTTATTTACAAATTGATGATATTTCACTCAATGATTCTACTTGTTTGAGACCCACAGCTACAACTTCGGGGCAAATTACACACAATTCAGCTTTGATTAGTTGGACTGCTCCGGTGTCAGCTCCGAGTGGAGGTTACCAATATTATATATCAACTTCAGCTACTTCGCCAATTGGGACCACTATTTCTACAGGTAGTACAGCAGCCGGTGGGGTAGTTGCCACATTAACAGGTTTGACTCCATCAACAACTTATTATTTTTGGGTAAGATCGAATTGCGGTGGGGGTGAAACAAGTGCTTGGTCAGTAGTATCGTCTTTTACGACATTGGCAGCGCCGCCAACTCCGTGTTTACCAGCGCCAATTTCGGTTGATAGTAGTGGTATTGTCAATGTTACTTTTGGAACGATTAATAATACTACCGGAGTTGAAACAAACAACTACGGAGATTATACCTCGCTCTCAACAAATGTTGCTCAAACAACTACGGTTAATATTTTACTTAAATATTCTATTCTTGGTTTTGTTGGCGGAGGTTATTATACCAGAGTTTGGATTGACTGGAACAATGATGGAGATTTTTATGACGCCGGTGAAACAGTCTACACCAATGGTGGGGCTGAGTTGCCAAACGGAACCAGTACTATAAGTTTTGTGGTGCCAAGTTCTGTAGCAGGTGTTGCTAATACAGCAGGTCCACACAGATTAAGAATTGGTGGAGCAGATTCGGCTGACTTGTCATTAACAGGTGCGGGTCAAGGGCCTTGTTATACCGGTTCATGGGGTACTTTTGAAGATTACTCTATTTATGTAACATCGCCGCCACCTGCCTTATCAGTTTTAGATGCCAATAGTGCTGTTACTACTACAGTTTGTGCCGGAAGTAGCTCTCCTTTGGTTACAGTAACTACTGGTTTTGGACCGGCAACATTATATACTTGGTCGCCAAATACTGGGGTTTCAGGTTCCATTGGTGCTGGATTTACCTTTACACCATCTTCTACTACTGTTTATACTTTAACAGCTACGCAGACTACTGGAAGTTTCTTGTCAAACACAGCTACCTATACAGTTAATGTTACACCGCTTCCTACAGCGATTACAATTTCGCCGTCGGCCGGAACTTTATGTCAAGGTTCTTCACAAGCGCTAACAGCTACCGGAGGTATCGTTTCTGGGGTTACTATTCTCGATGAAAATTTCAACAACCCGACCAATAGTTTTACACTAGTTCATAATTCAGTAAATGGTACTCCTGCATTGGCTTATTGGATGTTGCATTCAAGTCCATACAGCATTCCGGCAGCCAATACAGATGACCCGTTGACTATTAGCAGTAATGATGCTTCGCAGTTCTACATGTCTGATAGTGATATTCAAGGTTCATTAGGTAATACCAACGAAGAATTAATCACGCCTGCATTTAGCTTGGTGGGTTACACGGATGCGAGTTTGAGTTTCTGGCATTACTATAAACAATTCTCTAATGGTTCGGCCAAAGTTGAAATATCAACAGCAGGTGGAGCTCCTGGAACTTGGGTTACCTTGCCGGGTGCGAATTGGACAACCACTAGTCAAGGTTCGGCTACTAACTTTGTCAATGTAGTGTTGAACTTGTCTGCTTATGCATTCCCAGGAAACACCAATTCAAATGTAAAAATCAGATTCATTTATGTTTCTAACTATGGTTATCGTTGGGCAGTTGATAATGTAAAAATTACAGGTAGCAGTTCTGCAACTGTAGTTTGGTCACCTGTCACAGAGTTGTATCAGGATAGTGCATTAGCGGTTCCTTATGTAGCCAATACGCCATTAGCTACTGTTTATACAAAGGCTTCTTCAACCATAACTTATACCGCCTCTGCTGCTACATTAACTGTTCCGGTTTGTACAACATCTGCAAACGTTACAGTAACCGTAATTCCTCTGAATGGAGGTACTGCAGTAGGAAATCAAGCCGTAAGTTGCGGAAACTTGCTTTCGTCTAACATAACGTTGTCAGGATATATTCCGGCCGCGTTAGCCAATATTACGCGTTGGGAATATTCTACAGATTCAACATTCCCAGTAGCGTCCACTTTTACAATTTCGGGCTCAGCAAATGTTGATACCATTACCCCGGCTATGATGGGTGTTATTTCAGGAACTACTTATATACGTGCCGTCATCACAGGTTGTAATGTGGCTTATTCAAATACTATTA
Source organism: Flavobacteriaceae bacterium (assembly GCA_046329175.1). Lineage (GTDB taxonomy): Bacteria > Bacteroidota > Bacteroidia > Flavobacteriales > Flavobacteriaceae > Flavobacterium. The sequence continues at coordinate 99,078 of JAXLVE010000008.1, read as the reverse complement.
CCGTAACAGTTCCTTCAGTGAGCTGGAATGGTTCTGCTTGGTCGCCATCTCCTCCAACAAGTTCTGATAGAGTTACGATTAATGGAAACCTCACTATATCTGCAGATATGAGTGTGTGTTCTATGCAAATTTTATCCGGAAATGTGGTAGTCAATTCAGGGGTGACGCTCACCGTTGACAATGCCTTGAATGTTACAACGCCGGGAACCATAACATTCAATAACTCGGCTACTCTTATGCAGAGTGCTACCGCCACCGCCAACAATAATACAGCAGCTGGTCCGCCTTTGACCACTTTTAGATATTTGAGAAATACGTTTATGCGTAAGTTTGATTATACCTATTGGTCGTCACCTACTGCCAACGTTACTTTATTCAATTTATCTCCTAATACTCAGTCTGACAAATATTTGAAATTTGATTCTAATTTATATAACTGGGTATCTGTAAATGCTGTTGCAACTGTAATGGCGCCGGGTCAAGGTTATGCTGTGCGAGGGCCTAATACCGCTAGTACTACAACTCTTGATCCTTTTACAGGAACTTTTTATGGAGTGCCTAATAACGGAGACTACACCTATACTTTATATAGACCAAGTGGTGTCAATAATTTGAATTTAATAGGCAATCCTTACCCAAGCCCATTGAGTGCTAATGCGCTCATGGATGGTAATGCGGGTGTTTTAGGTACGGCTGGTGTGGGTACTACCTTGTATTTCTGGACCCACAATACTCAGTATACGGGTGGTGCTTATCAATTTAATGATTATGCAGTTTATAATAGAACCGGACCTACTTATCCAGCGCCAAATACCGGCGGAAATAATGCGACTCCTATAGACGGATCTGATTGTTTGATTTCTGCAGGTCAAGGTTTTATGATTGCTGCGGTTACTCCGGGAGTTATTACTTTCAAGAACAATATGCGTTCTGTGGGAGCTAATTCACGTTTTTACCGTTCTTCATCAACTAATTTAGAAAAGCATAGAGTTTGGCTTAATCTTTCAGATAACGCAGGGGTGTTCAAACAAATTCTGGTTGGATATATTCAAAATGCAACCAATGCATATGAAGATGGGTTTGATGGTAGAATTATAGAAGTGGGTAATGCAGTAAGTTTCTACTCAACAGTTGGTTCTGAAAATTTATCGATTCAAGGTAGATCTTTACCTTTTGTGAATACAGATCAAGTTCCGTTAGGATATAAATCTTCAGCGGCAGCTAGCTATCAGATTTCGCTTGCACAATTTGACGGATTGTTTAATGATGCGAGTGTTGGGGTTTATCTTGAAGATACCTTGCTAAATACCATTCACGATTTACGTCAAGGAGCTTACTCTTTTGTTACTGAAGCCGGTACATTCGATACGAGATTCGTGCTAAGATTTAACAACAGTCTGCTCAATGTCAATCCATCTGAAGCTTCTGAAAATTCAGTAATCGCATACAAACAAAATGAATCTATCAAAATTCAAACAAGCGGTTTCCGTATAAGTGAAGTGCAAATTTTTGACACCAGAGGAAGATTGATTCTTGCACAAAATAACATCAATGATTCTAAAGCAGCCTTTAATAATTTATCGGTAGCAAATCAACTGTTGTTAGTTCAAATTAAATCAGTTGACGGTTCCATTGTTACTAAAAAAGTTCTGTTCTGATAAGATCACATTTTAATATTTAGCCAAAAAAAGTAGTATGTATTTGTATAAAATCACACTACTTTTTTTGTCATTGGTCGGTTTTTTAATGTCATTTAACGATTATTTGTTGATTTATTTTAAGGGTAAATTAACATTTAACTATATTAACTCTTTATTTAACCCAATTTTTTAATTATGAATGTAAACTACATTTCTTTGAGTAGCGGTAGGGATACCAAACTCAAACGAACATGGCAGAGAAGAATGGCCTTGCTGCTCTTTTTCGTCATGTTTAGTTTCATTAGCGCCAATGCACAAGTTGGTTTGACTGCAACAGGAGGTACTCCGACGGGCAGTTTTACGACTTTGAAAGGCGCTTTTGATGCGATTAATGCAGGTACTCATACGGGTACGATTACAATCAGTATTACGGGTAACACCACTGAAACCGCAACGGCAGTATTGAATGCCAGCGGCTCGGGTAGTGCCAGTTATACTTCGATTGCTATCGCACCAAGTGGAGGAGCTGCAAGAACCATTTCGGGAGCTATCACAGCGGGTAGCCCTTTGATTGACCTGAACGGTGCAGACAATGTCACCATTGATGGTTTGAATAGCGGGGGCGATTCCCTCACGATTTCAAACACAACTGCTTCAGCAACTTCAGGGACATCTACTATCCGTTTCATCGGAGGAGCTACCAGCAACACGATCACTAGATGTTCGGTTTTTGGTTCGTTCTCTGCTGCTGTAGGTACTAACGGGGGTAACATCTTCTTTAGTACTGATGCTAACACCGCAAATGGTAATGACAACAACACCATTTCATTTTGTGATATCGGGCCGGCAGGTGCAAACTTGCCAACCAAAGGTATCTATATGAATGGATCTACTACAACTACTGCAATTAATAACAGTGGTAACACATTCAATGGTAATAATATCTTCAACTATTTTGGAGCTGCTGTATCAAGTGCCGGTATTTATATCGCTGGTGGTAGTACAGATAACAACATTACCAATAACAAATTTTATCAGACTGCTACGCGTACCCAAACAACTGGTGCGCAACACTCGGCAATCTGGATTACCAATTCTTCTTCTGGAAACAATTTCCAAGTAACGGGTAATACAATTGGATATGCTTCTTCAAGTGCAACGGGAACGTATACATTTGCAGGGGTTTCATCTTCATCTTTATTTATTCCTATTTTTGTTAGTGTTGGAACAACCACTGCTACAAATGTGTCATCAAACACTATTACTGCTTTGGCAATGTCTGGTGCAGTTAGTGGAACAGGTTCATCAGGTATCTTTAGAGGTATTTATGTTTCTGCTGGTTTGACCACTGTTAATAGTAATACAATTGGTAGCCAATCAGCAACCGGAGCCATCACCTTTACTTCGAGCAGTACTTCTGCTAGTGATTTGATGGGTATCTATAACTATGGTTCTTCTGCTTGGGTAACCAACAACAACACGATTGGCGGTATTACAGCTGCTAACTCAAGTACTGGGGCAGTAAGTATCTATGGTTTACGTGCGAATACTTCTTCAGGTGTAACTTGGACTGCTACAGGTAACACCATTGGTGGTACTGTGGCTAACTCTATTAGTGTTACATCTACGGCTACAGGCTGTATTGTTAGTGGTATTAATAACGTTTCGCCAGCAGCTACATTTACAGGCAATACTATTCGTAACTTGTCTACAGCTGGTGGTACTGGTACAACTACTTCTGCGGGTGTCTCAGGAATTATGAACTCTGCAACCAGTGCCAATCATACCATTGGTTCAAATACTATTTACAATTTGGCAAGTACTGCAACTGGTGCTGCTACAGTTAATGGTATTTATTTCGCAAGTTCAACTGGAACAAACGTAGTTGAGAAAAACTTAGTTTATGATTTGAATGCTGCTTCGGCTACATCATCATTAAACGGTATCTATATGTCTGCAGGTACTTCTACTTTCAGAAACAATATGATTCGTTTAGGGGTTGCTGGAAATTCAGCTACTGTTGGTTTAGCAATCAATGGTATCAATGAGCAAGGAGGTACTGATAATATGTATCATAACAGTATCTATATTGGTGGAGCGCCAACAGCTGGTGCTTCAAACTCTTTTGCTTTCCAAAGTATTGTAACTACCAATACACGTGCATATCAAAACAACATTTTTGTAAACAAACGTTCTAACAGCGGTTCAACCGGTAAGCACTATGCCATCAGAGTAGGTGGTACTGCTGCTAATCCAGCTGGTTTGACTTCTAACGGAAATATTTTGTTTGCTAACGGAACAGGTGGTTTTACTGGTTTGTTTAATGCGGTTGATCAATCAACGATTGCAAACTGGAGAACTGCTACAGGGCAAGATGCTTTATCTTACTCAGAAGACACTCCATTTGTAGGTGCTACTGCATCAACTCCTGACCTTCATATAGACTCTGCTACTGCAACGTTTGCTGAAGGTTTTGGTGTTTCTGTAGCGTCTGTTACAGATGATTATGACGGTCAAACTCGTTCAGGATTAACGCCGGTTGATATCGGTGCTGATGCTTTAAACGGAACTGGTCCTTCTGCTGTTGTTATTAATTCTGTTGCTGCTTCTCCAAGCGGAACAGGTTTGTGTACTGCTGTATCAAGAACTGTTACGGCCAACACTACAGCAGGCGGAAGCCCAATAACTTCGGTTACTTTGAACTATGCTTTAAATGGCGTAGCTCAAACGCCAATTACCATGACAGGTGGTTCTACTACTGGTACTTCAGATTGGACAGCTACTATTCCGGTAGCTTCGCCAACGAATGCTGCAGTTACTTGGAGTGTTACAGCTGTTGATCCAATTGTAACCAGAAACACTACTGGAACTGGATATCAAGATGAGCCATTATTTGGTTCTACAGCTTCGGCTACTGTTACACCTAGTATTGTTTGTAACGGAAGTACTGTTACTTTGAATGGTTTTGCTACTTCACCAGGTTCTCGTACATTGGGAGCTGGAGGTACAACTTCTACTACAACAGCGGCTACATTCTTCCCTGGAGGATGGGGTGGTGCCAAAACACAATACATCATCAAAGCATCTGAGTTAACAGCTGCTGGCCTTGCTGCTGGAGCTATGACTTCATTGGCTTTTGAGGTTGTAGCTGTTGGTCAAACTTACCAAGGATTTACAGTTCAAATCGGACATACTACTGCAACTGCCATGACGACTACTTTCTTGTCTTCGTCTATGACTCAAGTATACAAAGGAACATTAACCGATGATGGTTATTTACCAACCGTTGGTGTTAATACCTTGGCGTTTGGTACAGGTGCGGGTTCTTCGTCTTCATTTACATGGAACGGAACTGATAACATTGTTGTTAGCATTTGTTGGAGTAGAGTGCCGGCAGCTGCAACTTCTACAGCTACATCAATGAAAGTTGATTCGGTTGGATTTACAAGTTCAGCTTACGACCAAACCGATAGCGTTACTCCGGCTGTAGAGTGTGCTACTGCTACAGGTGATGGAACAGGAACTAGCCGTCCGAAATTTACTTTCGCTGGGCAAGTGGCTGCACCAATCACTTCGTATTCATGGGTTGACAATACTACCTCAACAGTAGTTGGTACTACTAATCCATTGACAGTGACCCCGACAGTGGGTACTACTTATACAGTAACTATGACTACTGCTGGAGGTTGCTCTACGTCTGCAACTACTAGTGCAGTAACAGTTCAAGCTTTGCCATCTGCACCAACAGCTACCAACGGAAATCGTTGTGGTACTGGTGTAGTAACCAATGCTACTGTAGCTTCTACAACTGGTCAACCAACTCCTACCTTTAAATGGTATGCAGCTGCAACCGGTGGTACAGCTTTGCAAACTAGTACATCTACAAGTTACACTACTTCTATTTCAGCTACAACAACTTTGTATGTATCTGAATTAGTAGGTACTTGCGAAAGCTCTCCAAGAACTCCAATTACATTGACTATTGATGCTCCGCCTTCACTTTCGGTTGCTGTTACAACAGGTAACCAAGTAAACTGTGGTATCGGTACATCATATAATGTGGTATTGACAGCTACTACTTCAGATCCGTCAATGACTTACGCTTGGACGACTACTTCAGGAACAGCGGTAATCAACAGCGGTGCTTCAACTGCAGTATTAGATGTTAATGTTACAGAATCTTCTGATTTTATTTTAACAGGTACTCCTTCTGATCCGTCTTGTAACCCAATCGTAGTTACTTTTCCGGTTTCAGTATATCCATTGCCAAACGCAACTGTAACTACTACGGCTACAGGTGTTTGTCCTGGAACTAGTGCAACGATCAACTCTGGTTTATCTGCTGGAAACTTTACAAGTTCATCAATCACATATGCGCCTAAAACCGCTCCTGGTACAGCTGTTACTTTGGTAAACAACTCTACAATCAATGTGACTCCTGACTTGTCTTATGACTCTGCGGGTGACCTTGATGATTCAGGTTGGAGCAACATTCCGGTTGGATTTAACTTCAACTTCTTCGGAACAAGCTACAGTACTGTAAGTATCAGTACCAACGGAACTGTGTTCATGGGTACAGCTTCGTCTGCTAGTATTGCTGACTTTACGTTTACTACACTTCCAAGTACTTCTGAGCCATTCAATATGGTGGCTGTATTAGCTATGGATAACAACCTTGCGGCTTCTGGACCTGATGGTTCTACAGCTGGTACACCGGGTGGTGCTATCAAATACTGGACTGAAGGTACTGCACCAAACAGAAGATTTGTTGTTAGCTACGAAAATGTTCGTGAGTATGGAGATATTAAATTAAGTACTGCTCAGGCAATTTTCTACGAAACTCTTGGTGTTGTTGAAGTACACGTAACTTCGTCAACTAACCAGGATAGAAATAAATTAGTAGGTATCAACAATGGTAATGGTACAATTGGAGTATTGGCTTATGCTTCTGGTACTACTGCTAGTGCTACTAACCCAATCTCTACTCCGTTTGCTTATCGTTTCTCACCTCCGGCAAACTATACCATTACTTGGAGTAGTGTAGGTCCTGGTAACGTATTGACTCCAATTCAAACAGGAACCAATATTTTCTCTTTGGCAGTAACTCCTTCGGTTACTACTACTTATGACCTTCGTTATACCAACCAAACTACAGGTTGTAGCAATATTGCTGATTCTGATCGTGTAACCATGACCATTATTGACAATGTGGCTCCTGCAACTACTGCATTAGCTAGTGCTTCAACTATTTGTTTGAATGGTACTTCAGTTTTAACATTGAACGGTGCTGTAAACAGCATTGGTAACACAGATGGTTTAACATACCAATGGCAAGTAAATACAGGTTCAGGTTATACAAACTATACTGGTACAGGTGCTACTACAGCTTCAATTACAGTTTCTCCAACAGTAGCTTCTAGCTATCAATGTTTGGTATCTGTTTGTGGAGGTTCTTCTGTGGCTTCTAGCCCTGTTAGTGTAGGATTTACAAATAACGTTGATACTACAACACCAGCAACTCGTTGTGGTACAGGTACAGTTACTTTGGCGGCTACTACTTCTTCAGTAGGTGCTGTTCTTAACTGGTATGCTGCTGCCACTGGAGGAACAGCTCTCGGGACAGGTGCTACTTTTACAACGCCTTCTATTTCTGCAACTACTACATACTACGTAGCTGCTGAAACTACAGGTCCTGCTTGTTCTAGCCCACGTGTTGCGGTAACTGCTACAGTTACTCCGGCTCCTGCTTTCAATTTAACTGCTGGTTCAGGCAACATCACAAGTGCTACTATTTGTAGTGGTGATACTACAGCTACTATTACTGATGCAGATGCAGGCGCTAATTATGATACATTCGTAATTTCACCTACTACAGGTGTGGCTACAAGTAACTTGTCTGGTGTTTTCTCTGCAAGCTTTAATCCAACTGCTACTACTGTTTATACCATTACAGCCTCAGGATTTGGTTGTATTACATCAACTACTTTCACAGTAAATGTAAATACGGCTAATGTTACCCCTGCGGTTAACAATTCAACTATTTGTAGAGGTGCTTCTGTAAACTTAAGCGCAACTTCTACTGGTTTAGCTGCTGGCCCAACTGGTTTGGTTGCTACTTCTTGTACAGCTGATAGTACAGGTGGGGGTGGAACTCCGGCTGTTACTTTAGTGTCATTTGGCTCTATCAACCATTCTCCTTCAGGTATATCTCCGTATTATAGTTTGAACGCTCCAGGTGCTGGAACTACAACTACAGTTACAGCAGGTCAAACTTATCCACTAACTGTTAACTCTGGTTCAACGAGTATTGCAGCAGTTTGGATTGACTACAACAGAGACGGTGTTTTCCAAACTACTGAGTTTAATCAGTTGTGGACTAGTGCTTCAACAGGAACTATTAACGTAACCATTCCATCAAATGCAGTTGCAGGTGATGTGGCGATGCGTATCCGTACTCGTAGTACAGGTTCTTCTAATGGTTCAGGTGATGCTTGTAGTACTTTCTTTAGTGGAACTACTGAAGACTATACCATTTCAATTATCGGTGTAGCTGATGCTACAAGTTCATATACTTATTCTTGGACTTCTAGCCCCGCAGGATTTACTGCTTCAGGTGCTACTGCTACGGCTACCCCAACAGTTACCACTAACTACTATGTAACTGCTACTGCTCCTAACGGATGTAGCACTACACAAGCTATCCCAGTAACTGTTAACTTTGATGTTGTTGACAACATTACAGGTGGTCAAAACACTTATTGTTTAGGTGGTGCTAGCCAAGATTATACTTTTATCAGTGCTCAAACAGGTACTCAGTTCTCATCTTCTAATGCTTCAGTGGCTACGATTGATATCGATACAGGAGTATTGACATTAGTGGGTCCTGGTACTACAACTATTAGAGCGTTTATCAACAACACTACTACAGGTTGTGTTACTTATGCTGATTTAGATCGTACAGTAACTGTATATGCTCCGGTATCAATCACTACGCAACCAGTTCCTCAAAGTATCTTAGATGGTGGAAGCACTACATTTAGTGTAGTTGCTGGCGGATCATTGGCAACTACTGGAACTTATCAATGGCAAGTATCTCCGAACGGAATCAATACTTGGACTGATTTGTCTGACACTGGTTTCTATACAGGTACTACTACTGCTACATTAGCTATTACAGCTGCTGATGGTTCACTTGACGGACAATATTTCCGTTGCGTTGTTGCTGGAATTGCACCATGTGCTGCTACTACAAATTCTAACGCAGCTAAATTGACTGTATCAACAGTTGCATTCCTTACACATCCTACCTTGTCATCGCCAGTTTGTGGTTCAGGTACACGTACCTTTACAGTTACTACTGATCCTAGCACAGCTAGCATCACTTGGTACTACAGCCCAGACGGAATCGAACCGCCAGTTCTTTTAGACGGTTCTGATGTTGACGGTATGACTTTCCCTAGCGGTGTAACTGGTAACTCATTAGAAGTCGGTAACATTACTTCAGCTAATGACGGTTACTATATCTATGCTTTGGCAGACGATACAGTTCCATCTAACCCTGCTATCATTATTGCTAAAGACGCACCGGTTGTTGCTACTACAGGCCCTAGCGCTGTTCAAAACGCTACTGTATGTGCTAATACTGCTGGAACTTCAACTTTCACAGTGAGTGCTACAGCTAGCACAGCTATGACTTATCAGTGGCAATATTCATCTAATGGTGCTGATTGGGATAATGTTGCTGTTGGTTTACCAACAGGAGCTATTACTTACAACGGAGCTACAACTGCAACTTTAACAGTAGGAACTTCTTCTAGCTTAGTAGCTGGTCCTCACTATTACAGATGTAGAGTAACTAACACAGTTGGTTGCTACGCTGATTCAAACTCTGCTGAGTTAATTATCAACACACCAACTTTGAGTGTTTCTGCATCTAGCAACTTGATTTGTAACCCAGGCGGTTCTGCAGTAACCCTTACAGCAAGCGGTACTGGAGCTACTTATGCTTGGTCTCCTGCTACAGGTTTATCTTCAACTACTGGAGCTAGCGTTACAGCTTCTCCGACTGTTACAACTACATATACAGTTTTAGCTACTGAAACAGGTGGTTGTACTAGAAGCGCACAGGTAACTGTTACTGTTGCTCCAGCTTTGGCTCCAACAGCTTCAGCTACTCCAAGCACTGTTTGTTCAGGTGCTAATGCACAATTGGCTGCTACTTCAGGTTTAAGCGGTGAAGGTACTCCATCTTCATACTGTACACCGACTGTTGGTTCAACAGGTGATACGGGTGACTTCATCAATAACGTTACTTTTGCTGAAATCAATAACGGTAGTGGTGATTCACTTACCGATTATGAAGACTTCACTAGTTTAACAGCTAATGTAACTGCTGGTGTTGCTACGCCAATTTCAATTACTCCGGATCCTGGTTTCGGTCAACAATTCAGAGTTTGGATTGATATGAACCAAAACGGTGTTTTTGAATCAACTGAGAGCGTTTTCGCTACTACTTCTTCTACAACTTCTACTGCAACTGGTTCAATTACTATTCCTACAACAGCATACAACGGTGTAACCCGTATGCGTGTTGCTGATAGATATAGCACTGCTATTACTAGTACTGAAGCTTGTGGACATACAGGTTTTGGTGAATTTGAAGATTATAGTGTAAATATTAGTGGTGCTACTACTAAACCAACTTATACTTATTCATGGTCACCAACAACTTTCTTGAGTGATCCAAATATTGCTAATCCAGTAGCTACTGGTGTTACCGCTACAACTACTTATACAGTTACTATTACTAGCTCTACTGGTTGTTCTGCAACCAAAGATGTTACGGTTACTGTTGCTGCAGGTATTGTTGTAACTACGCCTCCAGCTGATGCTAGCTTCTGCCAAGGTACTACTGCTACACTTTCTGTTGTTGCAACTGGTGCTGGTTTAACATACCAATGGCGTAAAGGAGGAGTTGATGTTTCAGGTGCAACTGGTGCAACTTTGACTATTAACTCAGCTACTGTTGCTGATTCTGGATCTTATGATGTAGTGATTAATTCAGTTTGTGCTGATCCTACTGTAACTACTACACCAGTTACTTTAACGATTAACCCTACACCAACTGTTACGGCTCCAGCTGCTTTCCCAGCTACATGTGCCGGATCAACTACTTCGGCTATTGTATTGAACGGAACTCCTAGCGGTGTTACTTTCGACATTACCGGTGGTTCTGCAATTGGTTTAGCTGATCAAACTGGAGTTACTTCAATTCCATCATTTACTGCTGTTACAGGAAATGCTACTTTGGTAATTACGCCAAAAGCTAACGGTTGTACAGGTACAGCTATCAATTATGCTGTTGCCATCAATCAAACGCCAAGCGCAGTTACTGTTACACCTAGCAGTTCTGATATCTGCAGCAGTGATTTACCAGTATTGTTGACATTGTCTGGTGGTACAGTTACTAATATCCAATCGGTTTTAGGCACTGGAACCACAGTAAACACTACAACTGGTTATCCTTCACCACTTTCTAACTATTACGGAGGTGCTAAACACCAAATGTTGGTTAGAGCTAGTGAGTTGACCGCTCTTGGATTTGCTGCTGGAGATCAAATTTCTGCAGTTCAATTCAATGTTAATGCTGTAGGTACTACGTTTACAGGTACTTTGAACAATTATACTATTGCTGTTGGTAATACAAGTAATACAGTATTGAATGGTACTTCATTTGTTTCTGGATTAACTACGGTTAGAAATGCTGCTTCGGTAACAGTTCCGACTACAGGTTTACCAGCTAACTTGAACATTCCGTTTGATACTCCTTTCACTTGGAATGGAACTAGCAATATCGTTATTCAAACTTCATACAGTAATGCTAACACGGGTACTTCTAGTAATTATGTTCAGTCTAGAAATTCTGATCCAGGTTTTGTAAGTACAAACTGGTACAGAGTAGATGGTGCTACTGCTGCTTCTGTTTTAGCGGCAACTACGCCAAATTCATCAGGAAATGCTAGACCTAATATGGTATTCACAAGAATCCCTAGTGGTGCTACTACTTATACTTGGACATCTACACAGCCTAACAGCTTCACAAATGCTGCGGGTACTACATTTAGCAATACTGCTACAGGTACTTCAGTATATGTAAGACCGGGTGCAACAGCTACAATTACTGCTACTGTTGCATTGAACGGATGTTCTAGCTCAGGAAGCTCAGTTATTACTGTTACTCCGGCTACTACTTGGTATGCTGATGCTGATGGTGATGGATTTGGTAATGCAGCTGTTTCTCAAATGGCTTGTTCACAACCATCTGGTTATGTTGCAAACAATACTGATTGTGACGACACCAATGCAGCTATCTATCAATTCGCTACTTACTATGTAGATGTTGATGGTGACGGTTATACCAATGGTACTGCTTCAGTTTGTTCAGGTACTTCAGCTCCTGCTGGCTACTCTGCTACTTCAGCAGGAACAGATTGTGACGACACCAATGCTACCATCACAGTAGGTTCTACTTACTACGCTGATGCTGACGGTGACGGATATGGTAATGCAGCAGTTTCAACAACTGCATGTACAGCTCCTTCAGGATATGTTTCTAACAACACTGATTGTGACGATACCAACATGTCTATCTATCAATTGGCTACATTCTATGTAGACGCTGATGGAGACGGATGGGACAACGGAACAGCTTCAGTTTGTTCAGGTACTTCAGCTCCTGCTGGATATTCTGCTACTACAAGCGGTACAGATTGTAACGACACCAACCCATTGTTGACAGACAACTGTGGCGGTGGTTCAGTAGTTAATTTGACCATGTTTATCCAAGGATACTACTTAGGTGGAGGTTTGATGAACTCAGTAAAAATGAATCAAGATTTTGTATCGCCAGATACTGATGTTGAGGACATGACTATTGAGTTACACGATGCTACTACTTATGCTTTGGTTGAAACTACAGTGGCTACATTGCATACAGATGGTACTTTGTCAGCTACCTTTACAACGGCAGCAGCTGGAGATTACTATATTGCAGTAAAAGGTGCAAATGTTATTCAAACATGGTCAGCAGCTCCGGTAACTATTGGAACTACACCGGCTAGTTATGACTTTACAAGTGCAGCTTCACAAGCATATGGTGATAACATGATTGAGATTGATCCGGGCGTATTTGCAATGTACAGCGGAGAATTAGCAGCAGATGACTTCATTGATACAACAGATTATGTAGTTTGGGAGTCAGATTACAACAATTTTGCATTTGGAGTTTTTGCTAGTGATTTGAACGGTGATGGATTTGTGGACGGAACAGATTATGTAATCTGGGAAGGAAACTACAATAACTTCATCTTTGCATTCTATCCGTTTTAATGAGTAACCCAATAATTAATTTAAATATTTATGAAAACAAGAATGTCTTTTAAAAACCTTATCTTAGGTTTTGCGGTCTTGTTCTCGATGATGTACACAGTGACTTCTTATTCCCAGGCGTGTCCTGGGAATATGGTCACCGTATCATTGGCGAACATTCAGACCACATCCACGACTATTGAGTATGACCTTGTGTTGACTAACACTGGTACTACTACCATTAAGTTGGCTCAAGCGGGAATCAACGTGGTGTATGGAACAGCCCTGCCGGGTGGTGGAACTGTAACTTGGACAGTTGTTGATCAACCATCAGCTTCTGCTTTTGCAACTCTATTGAATTGTAATACGCAGCACGTTGCTGCAACACGTCAGATTCGTTACACTCAAAACCCTGTTACTGAGCCAAACTCGGTGGCAATGCCAGCTAATGTTCCGATGAAATTTGCGCGCTTCAGACTGTCAAACACAACTGGTTTTACAGGAAGCAGTATGAGCCTTACTTTCCCTACTTCAACAACTGGAGGTGTATACCCTCATGCTGCTGTAGGTTATTGTAATGGTAACCTTAGTTCATTTGCAATTAACTTAGCACAAAACACTTTAACTCTTACTGGTCCTTACACTGCTAATTTTGTTACTTGTGCTACTGCAGGTACTGCTAGCAACCAAGCTGCTGTAACTTGTTTTGGTGGTAACAATGGTTCTGCTACTATTACCATGTCGCCGGTTCCGTCTAACAGTTCTATTACTTATACTGTTGATGGTGGTGCTTCAACTCCAGCTACTTTGGAATCAGGTGCGTTCAACGTAACTGGTTTAACAGCTGGTGAACACTCAATCGTTGTGTCAAACACTTCATGTGCTGATGTAACTGTACCGGTAACTATTTCTGGTCCTTCAGGCCCGTTAACCAATACTACTACTGAGTCTGCTTGTGGTAGCTATACTTGGGGTGTGACTGGTTTGACTTACACTGAGTCTGGTACATACAGTGGTACAACTACTAATGGTCAAGGATGTACAGTTAATGAAACTTTAAACTTGACGATTACACCTAACACTACCAATGGTAGCGAAACCCAAACAGCTTGTGATAGCTATACTTGGGCTGCTAACGGTCAAACGTATACATCATCAGGAACTTATACTTTTGTTTCTGGATGTAACACTGCTACTTTGAACTTGACAATCACGCCAAGTACTACCAACACTACTTCACAAACAGCTTGTGATAGCTATACTTGGTCAGTAAATGGTCAAACGTATACTTCATCAGGTTCTTACTCTAACACAGTTGGTTGCCACACAGAAGTGTTGAACTTGACTATTACGCCAAGTACTACCAACACTACTTCACAATCTGCTTGTGATAGCTATACTTGGGCTGAGAATGGTCAAACCTATACTACATCAGGTACTTATTCTAATACTGTTGGATGTCATACAGAAGTGTTGAACTTGACAATTACACCAAGTACTACTAATACTTCATCAGCATCTGCTTGTGATACTTATACTTGGTCAGTAAACGGTCAAACCTATACTTCATCAGGTTCTTACTCTAACACTGTTGGATGTCATACAGAAGTGTTGAACTTGACTATTACGCCAAGTACTACCAACACTACTTCACAAACTGCTTGTGATACTTATACTTGGTCAGTAAATGGTCAAACGTATACTTCATCAGGTTCTTACTCTAACACTGTTGGATGTCATACAGAAGTGTTGAACTTGACTATTACGCCAAGTACTTCAAACACTACTTCAGAAACTGCTTGTGGATCTTATACTTGGTCAGTAAACGGTCAAACCTATACTTCATCAGGTACTTATACTTCAGTTTCAGGATGTCATACAGAAATCTTGAACTTGACCATCAATTCTTCAGCTCAGACTTTCTATGCTGATACCGATGGTGATGGATTCGGAGCTGGTGCTGCTATCTTGTCTTGTACAGGTCAACCGGTAGGAACTTCTACCAACAATACAGACTGTGCACCTGCTGATGCTACTAAATGGAGAACAGGTAATTTCTACGTAGATGCTGACGGTGACGGATACAACAACGGTTTCCCACAAACTTCAGTTTGCTACGGAGCAGCTACTCCAGCAGGTTATACTTTAGCGAACATTGGTACTGATTGTAACGATGAATCAGCTTCAGTTAACCCGAATGCTTCTGAGATTCCTGGTAACAACATCGATGACAACTGTGATGGTAACATTGATGAAGTTTACCCAACTTCATTCTTGAACTCTACTAGCTGTGGTGTTACTTTGACTAACTTGTCAAATGCATTGTATGCTTATCAGTTGTCTACTTATGTATACTCAACAGGAATTCCTGTTCAAGGGTATCGTTTTGAAGTAACCAATGGTTCTAATGTGAGAACTTATGAGTCTACTGCAAGTACTTTCAACTTATTGAACTTACCAGGTGGAGCAACTTATGCTACTACTTATTCAGTAAGAGTTTCAGTTAAAATCCAAGGATTCTGGAGAGCTTACGGTTCAGCTTGTACAGTAACTACTCCTGCTGTTCCTAACTCAACGAGCATTTCACAACCAGCTTGTGGATCTACTTTGGCTAACATTTCTAACACTATCTACTGTAATGCCGTAGCTAGTGCTACAGGTTACAGATTCCGCGTAAGCAATGGTTCTACAGTTGTTGGAACTGTTGATGCTACTGTAAACAGATTTAGCTTAACTGATTTGGGTATCCAAAACATTTCTTTCGGTACCACTTATACTATTGATGTATTGTTGCGTTTCGGATCTACTTGGAGACCAGATTCAGAGTACGGAACAGTTTGTTCTATCACAACTCCGGCAACTCCGGGTGCATCTAGAGTGGTTAACCCTGCTTGTGGTTCTACCATCACTCGTTTGTGGACTTCAATCTATGCACAACAAGTTATTGGTGCTCAAGGATACCGTTTCGTAGTTACTTCAACTTCACCGGCTACTTCAAGAGTTTACACTACTCCAAACAGTGTATTCAGCTTGATGAACTTGCCAGGTGGAGCACAACTTGGAGTTACTTACACCATCCGTGTTGATGTATTATACAACTCTAGCTACGTTCAAGGTACGCAAACTTGTGACATCACTGTGTCACCAGCTGCTACAAGACAAACAGCTACAGCCATCAACGTATACGATGTGAAAGCTTATCCAAACCCATTTGCTGATAACTTCAAACTAGAGTTGAATTCATCTAGCGAAAATGAGGTAAGCGTAAAAGTTTACGATATGTTGGGTAGAGAAGTTGAGTCTAGCGTATCAAGCGTTGCAGCTTTATCTAACCTTGAAATCGGATCTCGTTTCCCTTCAGGAGTTTACAACATCATTGTAACTCAAGGAGACAACGTGAAAACGGTAAGAGTAATCAAAAGATAATCACTAATCTTTGATAACGAAAAGCCCGCTCATTGAGCGGGCTTTTTTATTTAAGAATTATATTAGTGAATGCAATAAAAAAAGCCTGATTTATAAATCAGGCTTTTTTTATTTATAATAAATTATTATATAGCTTTTCTGTATTTTTTGATACTGTAAAAACCATATATTAAAGCTATAATAGCTAACCAAATTAGTTTTGTATTAATTGGTGCAGGCGGTGGGTCGTTTCCTTCCAAACCACCAGAACCATCATCGTCACCAGGTTGTGCAAAAACAGCCACATCCATCAAGACGAACAGAATTACGAGGGGTAGATTCAAAAAAGTCTTTTTCATTTCATAGTTCTATTAAGACGCAAATATATGAATCATAATTTAAAAAACGAACATCGATATTAAAATATTGAAAATTAAGCAGCTTTTTAAATTTAGATACTCATAAAATTAGTGCTATTCAAATTCTGATGTGAAATATAATTTGACACTTGGATATTTGCTAATGGTCATCTGGATTGTAAAATCAGAATCTGCCAAGAAAACCAATTGGTCATATTTGTCTTTAGCCAAAAACTTTTGTTTTATCCTTTTAAACTCTTTGAATTCTTCGTTTTTCGGATCGTCCGGTTTTACCCAACACGCTTTGTGCACCGGAAAGTTTTCATAAGTACATTTGGCTCCGTATTCATGTTCCAAACGATATTGAATCACTTCATACTGAAGCGCACCTACAGTTCCAATCACTTTTCGGTTGTTCAATTCTAAAGTAAAAAGTTGTGCCACTCCTTCATCCATCAATTGGTCAATTCCTTTTTCAAGTTGTTTAGCTTTGAGCGGATCTGCGTTGTTGATGTATCTAAAATGCTCCGGTGAGAAACTCGGAATTCCTCTAAAGTTCATGTTTTCACCTTCGGTTAAAGTGTCACCGATTTTGAAATTACCGGTGTCGTGTAAGCCCACAATATCGCCCGGGTATGAAGTGTCAATAATCTCTTTTTTCTCAGCAAAGAAAGCATTCGGACTTGAAAACTTCAGATTTTTGTTGTGACGAACATGCAAATAAGGTTTGTTGCGTTCAAAAGTACCCGATACAATCTTCACAAATGCCAAACGATCACGGTGCTTCGGATCCATATTCGCGTGAATCTTAAAAACAAAACCAGACATTTTTTCTTCTGTCGGTTCCACCAAACGCGTATCTGATTCTTTAGCGCGCGGAGCAGGAGCAATGTCAATAAAGCAATCCAGCAATTCACGCACCCCAAAATTATTCAAAGCCGAACCAAAAAAAACCGGCTGCAAGCTACCCTCTAAATATGCCTGACGATCAAAGTTCGGATAAACTTCGGCAATGAGTTCGAGTTCTTCACGCAGTTTGTTCGCTGGGTTTTGGCCGATGATTTTCTCTAATTCAGGGCTCTGTAAATCTGAGAAAGCAATGGTTTCTTCAATATTTTTTCGACTGTCGCCACTAAACAAATTGATGTTCTTTTCCCAAAGATTATAAATGCCTTGAAAGTCATAACCCATCCCAATCGGAAAGCTCAGAGGTGTTACTTTGAGTCCGAGTTTTTGTTCAACTTCGTCCATTAAGTCAAAAGCATCTTTACCCTCGCGGTCCAATTTATTGATAAAAACAATCATCGGAATGTTGCGCAATCTGCAAACAGAAACAAGTTTTTCGGTTTGCTCCTCGACCCCTTTGGCTACGTCAATCACCACAATGACACTATCAACAGCGGTAAGTGTTCGGTAAGTATCTTCGGCAAAATCCTTATGGCCAGGTGTGTCGAGGATGTTGATTTTTTTGTCTTTATAATTAAAAGCCAATACCGAAGTTGAAACCGAGATTCCTCTTTGGCGCTCAATTTCCATAAAATCAGAGGTAGCTCCTTTTTTGATTTTGTTGTTTTTGACCGCGCCGGCTTCTTGAATAGCACCCCCAAAAAGAAGTAGCTTTTCAGTCAAAGTAGTTTTACCGGCATCCGGATGCGAGATGATTCCAAAGGTGCGGCGACGTTCAATTTCTTTTAAAAAACTCATATGCTAAAAATTGCGACTGCAAAAATAGTATTTCCAAATGGAATAAACAGTCAAAAATTACGCTGTTTTTTCGTAATAAAATCCTCTGATTCCGCGTCAGTTGAGGCGTTAATAATTTTTTGTTAATAGTAATGCGCATAGTTGTTAAATGCGTATGAATTGTTATTTTTGTTGGCCTTTAATCCAATACAATCCAATTAAAAAAATAATTTAAGCAATAAAGCGAACAAGAAATTTTAAACTAAAATGAAAATAAAACAGTTGTTTTTAGCGGGGCTTCTAGCCGCAAGCTTTTCGGTCAATGCCCAAACAGTCAAAAAAGAAGTTTTATTTACCATTGATGACAAACCTTTCTACACCGATGAATTTGTCAGGGTATATAACAAAAACCTAGATTTGGTAAAAGATGAGTCTCAAAAAGACTTGACACAATATCTAGAGTTGTTCATCGGGTACAAACTCAAAATCAGCAAGGCCAACAAACTCGGTTTACAAAATGGCGATTCTTATAAAAACGAGTTGGCATCTTACCGCACCCAACTTTCAAAGAATTATTTGAGCGATTCAAAAGTCACCAAAGAGTTGGTTGACGAAGGATACAAACGCTCACAAAAAGAAATCAAAGCATCGCATATTTTGATTATGGTCGATGAGAATGCAGCTCCTGCAGATACACTCGCGGCATACAACAAGATTATGGAAATTCGCAAACGCGCATTAAACGGTGAAGATTTTGGCAAATTGGCACAAGAAAATTCTCAAGATCCATCGGCCAAAGAAAACAAAGGTGACTTAGGGTATTTTTCAGCATTCAGAATGGTGTATGCTTTTGAATCAGCAGCTTTTAAAACTCCTGTAGGCAAAATTTCAAATCCCGTACGCACCCGTTTTGGTTATCATATCATCAAAGTTGATGATGTTCGCGATAACCGTGGCGAAGTAACCGTGGCGCACATTATGTTGCTCAACCCAAAAGATGATACGCCAGAGGAGCGCGCCAAAGTAAAAAAGAACATCGACGATATTTATCAAAAATTACAACAAGGGGAAAGTTTTGAAAGCTTGGCCAAACAATTTTCTGACGACAAATCTTCGTCATCTAAAGGTGGAGTTTTGGCGCGTTTTGGTTCAGGTCAGTTGAGTTCAGAAGAATTTGAAAATGCTGCTTTTGCCTTAACGCCAGAAAAACCGTTGTCAGCTCCGTTTCAGACCAAATTTGGATGGCACATTGTAAAACTCATCGAAAAACATCCGTTGCGTACTTTTGACGAAATGAAAGTTGAACTCGAAAACAAAGTTTCTAAAGACGACCGTTCAAGACTCATCACCAATTCGCTCAACGAAAAGCTTAGAAAAAAATACCCAATCAAACGCAACGATAAAATGTTTGCGGCTTTGACCAAAACGGTTACCAACGATTATTACGACAACAAATGGGAACTTCCGGCCGACACCAAAGCTTTTGATGGTCCGTTGTTTACTATAATTGACAAACCGGTCAGCGGAACCACTTTCCTTATTTATCTCAAAACTCAACAAAAAGCCAGTGTCAATATAAAACCTGTGGCTAAAATGGTTGATGTGAATTATCAAAAATTCTTAGACGAGCAACTGACTACTTATTACACTGACCATCTTGAAGGTGAATTCACTGAATTTGCCAATGTCATGGACGAGTACCGCGATGGTTTGTTGTTGTTTGATTTGATGGAAAAAGAAATTTGGGATCGTTCAAAAACAGATACCTTAGGATTGAAAAATTTCTATGATGCGCACAAGTCTGCTTATCAGTGGAAAAATCGTTTGGATGTAATTATTGCGTCATCAACCAATAAAGACATCATCGGCAAAGTTCAAAAAATGCTCAAGCAAAATATCGCTCCTGAGAAGATTAAAGAAAAATTCAACACCAAAGAAAAAGTTGAAGTTATGACCAATGTAGGTGTTTTTGAAGAAGGCAACGACGCGCTACCGAAAAACCTCAAACAACAAGAAGGTGTTTCAGATATCATCAAAGACGGGGAATATTATTTTGTAACCAAAGTCAATAAAATGATTCCGGCCGGACCTAAAACACTTGAAGAGTGTAAAGGCAAAGCCATCAATGATTATCAACAATATCTAGAGCAAAATTGGGTTCAGGAACTCAAAAAAGAGTTTACCATCAAAACCAATCAAGATGTTTTTGAGCGTGTGAAAGCACAAGTTAAAAAGTAAGCATGCATACAAAACTCCTGGCATTTATAGGCTTGATTACATTGGCTTCGTGTTCGTTTTTTACACCCAATGCCAAGCCCGAATCGATTGCCAGGGTTGGGGATGATTTTTTGTTCAAATCAGACATCAAAGATTTAGTCCCATCGGGAACATCCATAGAAGACAGCGCAGTGATTGTGCGTAGTTTTATTGATCGATGGGCCTCGCAAAAACTGCTGATTAAAGCGGCAGAAGTTAATTTGAGCAATAAAAAAAAGGCAGCCTTTGATACGCTTATTCAACAATATAAAGTTGATTTATACGTAAAGGCGTATCTCGAAGATGTGGTTAAATCAACTGTTGATACGGTGGTGACTGACCAAGAGATTGAGGCTTATTACAAACAGAATAAAGAGAATTTCAAAACTACCGGAACCTTGGTTCGCCTCAGATATGTGAATTTGAGTAAAGATCATCCGAAGTATGAAACCATCCGAAGCAAGTTTTTTGACTTCAGAAAATCAGACAAAAAGTTCTGGGAGGCACAATCCATCAAGCTCAACAATTTTGCTTTGAATGATACGGTTTGGGTCGAGATGAGTCAGGTATACAGCAAGTTGCCGTTTATCAATCCAGACAACAGAGATGATTATATTTTGTCAGGAAAAAGTATCCAAAAAGACGACGGGAAAAATATGTATTTGGTTAAAATAGCCTCAGTAATCGATAAGAATCAAGTGGCACCCTATCCATACATCAAACCCACTTTGCGCGAGGTGATCCTTAACCAAAGAAAATTAGATTTAATAAAAAAGTTTGAAAAAGAAATTACTGATGACGCCATCAAAGACAAAAAATATGAAGTTTACAAACCATAGAATCCTATGTATCTTAGGATTATTTCTGATGTTTTCAATGCCGGTTTTGGCGCAAGAAATCATCAAAGACACCATCAAACCCAAAGCGCCTCAGAGTTCGATGCGCAAAAAAATTGATGGTGTAATTGCTACCGTCGGTGACTTCAACATTCTTGAATCTGATATCGATAAAGCCTATTTAGAAATGACCAGTCAAGGGGCTTCGGTCAAAGATATTTCGCGTTGTCAGATGTTGGGCAAATTACTCGAAGACAAATTGTATGCTCATCAAGCCATCCAAGACAGTATTGTGGTGAGCGATGACGATATCAAATCTAAGATGGACGAGCAAATTACCTATATGGTTGAGCAATTGGGTTCTATGGACAAAGTAGTTGCTTACTTTAAAAAACCCAACGAAGAGGAATTCAAATCTGAACTATCTGATATCATTAAGATGAATAAATTAGCGGGTCAGATGCAAAAGAAAATTATTGACAAAGTCGAAATCACCCCAGAAGAAGTGCGTACTTTTTTTAAAAAAATACCTGAATCTGAACTTCCTGTTTTTGGTGCCGAGATGGAAGTTTCGCAAATTGTCGTGATACCTAAAGTTTCAGATGCCGAAAAGCAAAAGGTAATTGAACGTTTAAAAGAACTCAAAAAAGAGGTTGAAAACGGTTCGAGCTTTGCCACCAAGGCAGTTTTGTATTCGCAAGATCCGGGTTCGAGTTCCAACGGGGGGTACTATCGCATGAACAAAAAAACACCTTTTGTCAAAGAGTTCAAAGATGTGGCTTTTAGTTTAGGCGAAGGTGAAATCTCTGAGCCTTTTGAAACCGAATTTGGTTTTCATATCATATATGTCGAGAAAATTCGCGGGCAAGATCTTGATTTGCGCCATATCTTGATTGTTCCTAAGACTGATGAGCAGTCGCTCAAAGAAGCCAAAGAACGCATCTTAAACATCAAGAAAAAAATTGACGATAAGACGATTTCATTTGCCGATGCTGCGCGCGCTGAGTCTGAAGAAAAAGAAACTCGCTCGAACGGAGGAGTGCTCATCAACCCCAAAACTCAAGACACCCATTTTGAACTTACCAAAATGGATCCGGCTTTGTATTCTCAGGTTTCTAACTTAAAAGAAGGAGAAATTTCAGCTCCGATTCTCGATACAGAGCAAAGCGGTAAAAAGAAATATAAATTGGTAACGGTTACCAACCGCATTAATGAGCACACCGCTGATTATGCCCGCGACTATATTAAGATTAAAGAATTAGCGCTCAAAGAAAAACAGATTCAAGCCATTGCCAAATGGTCTGAAGAGAAAATTAAAGAAACCTATATCAAAATCAACGGAGAATACCGAAATTGTGCCTTTACCAACAATTGGCTCAAAAAATAAATCAACATTCCTGATTGTTCAGGTCATCGTTAACAGATATGTCAGACGTTCAAGCTATACAAACATTGGTTCAGAAAAGAGCCGAACTCAAAACCGAAATTGCCAAAGTAATTGTTGGTCAAGACGAAGTTGTCGATCAAATTTTATTGAGTATTTTCTCAGGCGGTCACGCTTTACTTGTGGGTGTTCCTGGGCTGGCCAAAACCCTTATGGTCAATACCATTGCGCAGGCTTTGGGCTTAGATTTTAAGCGCATTCAGTTTACCCCTGATTTGATGCCGTCAGATATACTCGGAAGTGAAATTCTTGATGAAAATCGACAGTTTAAATTCATCAAAGGGCCTATTTTCTCGAATATTATTTTGGCTGACGAGATTAACCGTACGCCGCCTAAAACTCAGGCAGCTTTGCTTGAAGCGATGCAAGAACGCGCGGTCACCATTGCCGGGCACAATTACAAATTATCGTTGCCTTATTTTGTGTTGGCGACGCAAAACCCAATTGAGCAGGAGGGAACCTACCCGTTACCAGAGGCTCAGTTAGACCGTTTTATGTTCTCTATTAAACTTGATTATCCATCTTTTGCCGAAGAAGTTCAAGTGGTCAAAAGCACAACTACTGATGCCAAAGTAAATATTACACCTTTGTTTACAGCCGATGAAATCATTGAGTTTCAACAACTCATTCGCCGGGTTCCGGTGGCTGACAATGTTATTGAACACGCGGTTACTTTAGTCAGTAAAACCCGCCCCGATAATAGCTTGGCAACTGATTTTGTCAAAAACTATATTGATTGGGGAGCCGGCCCTCGTGCCTCGCAAAACCTGATTTTGGCGGCCAAGGCACATGCAGCTTTTAATGGTAAATTCTCACCGGATAAAGAAGATGTGAATGCTGTTGCTACAGGAATTCTGCGCCATCGGGTGGTGAAAAACTACAAGGCTGACGCTGAGGGAATCTCTATTGAAAAAATTATCAGCACTTTGTTGTAACTAAATAATTTTAAAGTCCGGTCTTGAACCGGATTTTTTTATTTCTTCAAAGCCAACTTCTTTTGCTTGTGCAGCAATTGGTCGAGCTCTTGGTCGTAGAAAAATAGAAACATGCTACCCATCATATCTTGGTCTTTTCCGGAAGTGTTGTTCACCTCTAAAATCAATTCATAATGATGGTTTTTGTAGAGCCAAATACCCTTTTCTGACAAAAACGGGCTGATGTAATCAATGCCGATCTTGTTTTGGTGGTTTTGGATTTTGCTCGTAAAAACGGGCTGGTTGGTGGTGCTGTCAAAAAGCGTGATATATCGTGACATCGGATGAGCGTGAACTGCGGCTGCGTGTAAACGCATACTATCGCTAATCATGAGTTGGTTATCAACATTGCTTCGGTAAATTTTTTTTCCGGGTTTGATCAGCCAATGACCAGAATAAGTATTGCCTTGTCCGTCAACATAGACGTGATTTTTTGTTTCAATCGGTGTACATTGATTTGCGGCCGGATCCATCGGTTCTTTGTACGGATCTTGTTTGTCAAACGGCAATTGTATATAAACAGCCCGACACATCAACGGCCGTGTTTGCTGATCGTCTTTGTGATAGCCAATGGTCACTTCATGTTTGATTAAATAATTTGCATCAGCGATGTTGTGGTTGAGCGATTGTGTGGTAGCCAACAACCACTGATTGCCTTTCATCGGAACACCATAACCTTTTGGTAAAGCAAAATTTTCAACGCCGTGTGACAGCGTAGCCATACGTGGGTATTGTTTCCCGATTCTGTTTTCTAAACCCAAACTTGAGTAGTAGTTAGCATCGTTGAAATCAACATTTAGGTGACAAATAAAATCTTTTGAGATATATTTTCGCGTTTTAGCATCCAAAGCACGAACATGAAAATCGGTAATCCACACCAAGCTTGAGTCTTCGGTTAGCCGGATGTAATTTGAAGCTTTCGGGCCTTCCATGGATTTGTAAATTCCATCGATATAAAAATCAGGCGAAATCATTTTGTATTCGCTGCGATGCTTTTCGATTTTCCAATCAGCATCAACGAGTCCACTTTTATATAATATGGTAGTTTTTAAAATGGCTTTGTGTCGGTTGGTCAAGTTGGAATAAACAACAAAACCTGCTATTAATCCGATGATAAATAGTCCGCCTATAATTTTGTATATCTTTGATTTAGTCATTCATACAAAAGTAACACTAATATGCAAGGTTCTGTTAAGGCAAATAGAATTTTTGGGTTAGACCTCATGCGGGCCACAGCGATTTCGATGGTAATCATCGGTCATACCAAATGGATTTACCCCAATATTACAGGTGTTGCATCTTCCATTTTGGATGTTTTTGCTTTTTTAGGCGTTGAAATATTTTTTGTGTTGAGCGGTTTTTTAATCGGAAAAATCGTTTATCAACTTTATGTTCAAGAAACTTATAGCTTTGAGTCGTTTAGATGGTTTCTCAAACGAAGATGGTGGCGAACGCTTCCGGGCTATTATTTGATTTTGTCTATCAATGTTGCCTTGACAATGATGTTGTTTCCGAGTACTGATTCGCTGATTGAATATTTTTATTTTGGGCAAAACTTCAACAAATCTATGCCTGGTTTTTTTCCGGAATCTTGGAGCTTGAGCGTAGAAGAATTTAGCTATTTGTTCCTCGCACTTGCTTTGTTTTTAGCCAGCAGACTAAAGAATAAAAATCAAAAGGCAAACTTTTTTTTGGCGATTATTTTTGGTCTGATGCTACTTAGTTGGTTTGCCCGAATTAAATTCTATCTTGAGACGCACAATACCGATTTAGGCATTTGGAACAGTCTGATAAAATCTAGTGTGATTTATCGATTGGATTCTATTTATTTGGGCGTTTTGGGCTTTTGGTTTTCGGTGAAATATAGTTTTTTCTGGATTCGTTTTCGATGGTTTTTAGCGCTTTTGGGTTTTGTATTTTTGGCTTTTATGTTTGTTGGTGTTGGCTATTTTAGATTTTTGATTAACCAGCATCCTATTTTTTGGAATGTTTTTTATTTGCCGCTGGTTTCTTTGGCGGTTGCTTTTTTTGTACCGCTTTTGTCAGAATGGAAACCACAAAAATCAATACTAAGCATTGCCGTCGAGTGGATAAGCATTCGCTCATACAGTATGTATTTGTTGCATTACAGTTTGTTGCTTCAATTGATGAAGACTTTTTGGATTATTGATTCAACTAAAACTACACAACTGCATATTTTTACTATGTGTTATCTATTGTTGATTGTCATTTCTAGCCACTTTTTCTATAAATATTACGAAAAACCACTGATGGATTTCAGAGACAAAAGTTAAGAATTTTCGATTTGAGCCAAATATTTTTTCTTTTTGGCAAAAAAGACCTAGCCAAAATCTACTTTTAATAAATAATTGAAAGCAATCAACTTATTTCATTAAATTTTTTTTATCAGGTACAACGTTTTCGTAATTTTGCGCTGCAAACCAGTAAACCCATTTTTATTATGGCTTTTGATATTGAAATGATTCGTCAAGTGTACGCCAATATGACTGCCCGTGTTGATAAAGCACGCGAAGTTGTTGGCCGTCCGCTTACTTTAACTGAAAAGATTTTATACAACCACCTTTGGGAAGGAATGCCTTCTTCGGCTTTTTCTCGTGGTAAAGATTATGTTGATTTTGCACCTGATCGTGTAGCTTGTCAAGATGCCACCGCACAGATGGCTTTGCTGCAATTTATGCATGCAGGTAAAAATAAAGTGGCGGTTCCAACTACGGTTCATTGCGACCACTTAATTCAAGCCAAAGTTGGCGCTGAGACTGATTTGGCCGTTGCTAATACACAATCAAAAGAAGTTTTTGACTTTCTTTCTTCGGTTTCTAACAAATACGGAATCGGGTTCTGGAAGCCGGGCTCTGGAATCATCCACCAAATTGTTTTAGAGAATTATGCATTTCCGGGCGGAATGATGATTGGTACCGATTCACATACTGTAAATGCTGGAGGTTTGGGAATGTTGGCCATCGGAGTAGGTGGGGCTGATGCGGTCGATGTAATGTCGGGCATGGCTTGGGAGTTGAAATTCCCTAAACTCATCGGTGTAAAATTAACCGGAAAACTCAACGGATGGACGGCTCCCAAAGACGTAATTCTTAAAGTGGCCGATACCCTCACGGTAAAAGGTGGAACCGGAGCTATTGTTGAATACTTCGGAGAAGGTGCTACTTCAATGTCGTGTACCGGTAAAGGAACCATTTGTAATATGGGCGCCGAGATTGGAGCTACGACTTCAACGTTTGGATACGATGATTCTATGCGTAGATATTTGGCAGCCACCGGTCGTCAAGATGTAGTCGATGCGGCTGATAAAGTCGCTTCTTATTTAACGGCGGACCCTGAAGTATACGCCAATCCGGAACAATATTTTGATCAATTGATTGAAATCAACTTATCTGAATTAGAACCACACATCAATGGTCCGTTTACCCCAGACAGAGGAACTCCGGTTTCAAAAATGAAAGCTGAGGCCGAGGCGAATGGTTGGCCGCTCAAAGTAGAGTGGGGGCTGATTGGTTCATGTACGAACTCTTCTTATGAAGATATGAGTCGCGCAGCATCCATTGTAGAACAAGCGGTAGCCCACGGAATTACTCCTAAAGCTGAATTCGGAATCAATCCGGGTTCTGAGCAAATTCGCTACACTATTGAGCGTGATGGCATTATCTCGACATTTGAGAAAATGGGTACGAAAGTATTTACCAACGCTTGCGGACCTTGCATTGGGCAATGGGATAGAGCCGGAGCTGATAAAGGAGAGAAAAACACCATTGTACATTCATTCAACCGAAACTTTTCAAAGCGTGCGGACGGAAATCCGAATACGCACGCTTTTGTAACCTCACCAGAAATGGTTGCTGCTTTGGCTATTTCAGGTAGACTTGATTTTAATCCCATCACGGATACTTTGATCAACGATCAAGGCCAAGAAGTAAAATTACACGCGCCTAAAGGTGATGAATTGCCTACTAAAGGTTTTGATGTTGAAGATCCTGGTTTCCAAGCTCCTGCTGAAGATGGTTCAGGAGTTCAAGTAATTGTATCTCCAACTTCAGAGCGTTTACAACTATTAGCTCCGTTTGATCCTTGGGACAAACAAAACATTTCGGGTGCCAAGTTGCTCATCAAGGCATTCGGAAAATGTACCACCGACCATATTTCAATGGCGGGACCATGGTTGCGTTTCCGCGGTCACTTAGACAATATTTCTAACAACATGCTCATTGGTGCTGAGAATGCATTCAATGGCAAAGCTAATTCAGTCAAGAATCAATTGACCGGCGAATACGATGCTGTTCCTGCGGTTCAACGTGCCTACAAGGCAGCCGGAATTCCGTCGATTGTTGTGGGTGATCACAATTACGGCGAAGGTTCATCTCGTGAGCATGCGGCTATGGAACCTAGATTTTTAGGGGTGAAGGCTGTATTGGTAAAATCATTTGCACGTATTCACGAAACCAACCTGAAAAAACAAGGAATGTTGGCGCTGACCTTTGTCAATGAAGCGGATTATGATAAAATTCAAGAAGACGATGTAATCAATTTCTTAGACTTAACAGAATTCGCTCCTGGTAAACCATTGACTTTAGAATTTGTTCATGCAGATGGTTCAAAAGACATCATCATGGCGAATCATTCATATAATGACAGTCAAATCGGATGGTTTGTAGCCGGTTCAGCATTAAATTTGATAGCAGCCGGAAAAGCATAATTATAAATGCCACAACAAACGTTTAAACTCCTAAGTATTACTTGGGAGTTTTTTTTACTTAAAAGTATTAGATTTGTTTTGAAACAAATATTAAAAAATGGCTTTGAACAAATACTATTTTAAGAAACCTTTATTGTTTATTGTTTTGTTAACAGCACTTTGTGGGGTTTATTTTTATTGGACTCAGACTGAAAAAAAGTTCAAGGGCGCGCATCTTTCACCCGGCGAGTATTTGTATCTTCAAAGAGCATATCCTTCAGGAAAACTCAAATCAGACAATTTAACTGAAATTCAGAATTGGATTATAGCCAAAGCATCGACTTACCGACAATCAAATATAGTTGATTGGGAATTCGTTGGGCCGCAAAACGTTGGTGGAAGAATCACTGATATTGAGGTTCCTATTAACAACCCTAGTACTTATTTTGTAGGAACTGCCTCAAGCGGAATTTTTAGATCGGTTGATTCTGGTAGTACATGGCAGCCTATTTTTGACGAACAAATTACTTTGTCCGTTGGGGATATGGATATTTCTAAAACCAATAACAGTTTGATTTTAGTTGGTACTGGTGAACCCAACGGAGGTGGAGGCTCTACCAGTGTTGATGGAAATGGCGTTTATATTAGTAATGATGGAGGAAATTCATGGCAATCAAGAGGTTTAAACAATGTAGGAGGCATTGGTAAAGTAATCATTAATCCTGTTGACCCAAACATCATGTATGTAGGAGCGATGGGATTGTTGTATCGTCAATCCAACGACAGAGGTGTCTATAAATCTACTGATGGCGGCCTGACATGGACACAAACCTTATTTATTTCGGATAAAACAGGCGTGATTGATATGGCCATTAACCCGCAGAACCCAAATATTATTTATGCAGCCACTTGGGAGCGAACCAGAACTCCTGAAAATAGAGTTTATGGAGGTTCTACTTCAAATGTCTATAAATCTACTGATGGCGGACTGACATGGAGTTTATTGACCAATGTATTGCCTAATACCAATAACAAAGGTCGTATCAGCATTGATATATCAAATTCTAATCCTGATATTTTGATGGTTACTTACACGAATATTTCAGGAAACACTTTGGTCATCAAAAAATCAATTGATGCGGGAGCCACGTGGGCTTCAATTTCATCTAGTGCCATTACGGCCTCACCATATAACTGGTGGTTTGGGGGTGTTTTTTTCAATCCAACCAATAGCAATAATGTCTTTATGGCTCAATTTGATGCTCATTATTCAACAAACGGAGGTACTACTTGGAACCTAACTCATGGAAGTTCAGAAGCCATTCATGTTGATCAACATGTTTTTGCATTTACCGGTAATAATGAAGTATTGTTGGGTAATGACGGTGGTTTATATCGAAGTAACGACGGAATCACTTTTACCAAGATTAATAATTTGCCTATTTCTCAAGCCTATAGAATGGCTGTAAACCCAGTTAATTCAAATCATGTTTATGCCGGATTTCAAGACAACGGAACCTGTAGAACTCTTACCGGTTCATTTGACGATTGGAGTCAAATTTATGGGGGTGATGGTATGCAACCTAATGTGAACCCACTTGATCCTAATATTATTTTTGCAGAATATCAATACGGAATGTTCTTTAGGTCAACAGATAATGCAGGTTCGTTTCTGGTTTCTGATAACGGCGTAAGTGCTACTGAACCCAGAAATTGGGACACACCTTATGTTTTTGATCCCGCTCATCCAAATGTAATGTATTTTGGGACGAGCAATTTATACAAGTCAACGGATAATGGAATTAATTGGACATCTATCAGTGATAATTTAAGTAAAGGTGTTTATACGGGAACACAGAAATATGGCACCATAACAACCATAGATATTTCTCCTTTAAATAGCAACATTATTTTTATCGGAACCGATGATGGAAATGTATGGAAAACAACCGATGGTGGTATTACTTACAGCAAAATTTCTGATTTACTTCCCAATAAATGGGTTACAAAGGTAAAAGCTTCGCCAATCAATGAAAATCAAGTTTATGTAACTTATTCAGGATATCGTTATAATTTGTTCGATAGCAATCTTTATGTCAGCGATGATTTGGGTAATTCATGGCAAGATTTATCTCAAGATTTGCCAAATACACCTTTGAGTGATATTGAAATAACTGCGGATCAAAATTTATTTGTGGCTTCTGATATTGGTGTTCTGGTTTCGAGTGATCTTGGCCAGCATTGGGATTTTGTTGGCACCAACATGCCGTCAGTTATTGTGACAGATTTGGTTTTAGATGTAAACTCAAATTTTTTGTTTGCGGCTACTTACGGCCGTGGAATATATAAGATTGATTTGACCGCTTTAGGATTATCCGTAAATCAAAACTCGTTAGGCTTAAGCAGCATAAAGGTATATCCGAATCCGGCTTCAGATTATCTTTTTGTTGATTTAAATTTTAACCAAGACGCTCCATTTATTGCCAAAGTTTTTGATTTTAAGGGCAGACTCATTGAAACATATAAAATTAATCATGAATCGGTTGGGAGTCATCATGTCAAGATAGATGTGAGCGGATTAAAATCAGGGATGTATTTTTTGAGTATTAACGATACAAAAAAGACTTTTAAGTTTTTAATTCATTAAAAATTCAATCACATTTTTTATAATCTCCAAATAATTAATTTGGAGATTTTTTTTGTGCTTCATTTTGATTTTAAAACTATTTCTTGTTAAAATTTATAGCTATAAATACTTGACAATTTGTTTATTAAGGCTGTTTATGCGTATTTAAGACGTCTTCTCTTACAAACAAGTAGTTTTTTTGTGTAAAAATCTTACAAAAACATTGATTGTTAGTAACTTGTCTATAAAATGTGTATAAAGCTGCATTTCGTCGATGATTTTAATCACTTTATCTTATTATGTTTGCCCCCGTACACATGTGTCCCCATTTGTACAAATAGAACAAGTCAGAACTGAAGCATGATCTATTAATCTTAACCTACCAAAACCATGAGACATTTACTTCTCTTGAGGAAATATTCCTCTTTCTAAACAATTGAATTTACTGGATTTTATATTTTGAGCTTTTTGATTTGTAATCAATTTGGCTGAATTTTTATGTTCGTTGGGAAACATTTTAGCCTTGAATGAAACGCTCAAAATTCCAATCTTCAATTGTACTTATCTGCATTATAATATTAAATAAATACTTACAAAATAATTTTTTTTGTGTATTTAATCGGATAAAATAATCACTTAATCGAATTTTTAATTTTCAATAAATTTATATCATATTAATTTGTGGTGTGTTGCTGTTGCCCCAACATTCAGTAACACTTCTCCCTAAAACAAATGAGTATGAAAACCTTAACCTACTATTATGAAAAAGTTTTTACTTATGCTACTTATTGCAGTAGCTTCACAGGGACAAACCGTAAACTATGTGTCCAGCACAGAGAGTTTCCCAAACCCGGAAAGAGGATTTTACCACTATTCGTCCACGGGTTTAGTTTCAGCAACCACGAGCTACAATGCTCTTAGCGCCAGCACACTGAGCACCTATCGCGCTCAGAATATCACTACAGTTCACAGAACTTTTTATCTTAATCAATTCACGAGTTCACCTATTTCAGATGCTTATTTAGCAAGTATGCAAACCGATTTTAATGCCATTCGCAGCGCCGGACTAAAAGTCATCATTCGTTTTGCTTACTCAAAAAGCGAAACGGCCGCTGTTCTTGATGCGACAAAAGATCAAATCATTGCACACATCAATCAAGTGGCCCCGGTTATTTCTGCCAATAAAGATGTGATTTCAGCCTATCAATACGGATGGATTGGTTGCTGGGGCGAGACCTACTACTCTAGCCAAGTAACTGAATTCGGGAATTCTGATTACGAAAATTACACAACTTCACAATGGGCCAATCGCAAAGCGGTAATGGATGCTATGTTAAGCGTAACTCCGGTTGAAATTCCGGTTCAAGTTCGCTATGTATATCACAAACAAAAAATGTATCCAAACGGAAATGACCGCATTGGTTTTTACAACGATGCTTTCTTGAACGTCTGGGGCGATTCGGGAACCTTTTTGGTGAACGGCTCAGCTGCGGCACCCAGCACAACCGACAGCAATTATTTGCAAACACAAACCGTTAATCTTCCGATGACCGGTGAGACTGATGCACTGAATGCACCGAGAACCGATTGTGCCAATGCGATGCTTGAGATGAATAAATACAATTGGAGTTTACTCAACACAGATTATTTGACCGCTAATATTGCGAATTGGACCTCACAAGGATGTTTTTCAGAAATCGACCGAAGATTGGGCTACAGATTTGAAATGGTTAGCTCATCTATTGATAACAATACCTTAAATGTAACGCTACAAAATACCGGCTTTGCCAATTTATTTAAAGCCAGAAAAGCCTATTTGGTCTTAAGAAATACAGCTACCAATACCGAGTATTCATTCGAAGTAGCTAGCGACTTAAGAGCATGGAGAGAGGGAAGTGCCATCCAAATCAGCAAAGCTTTGGATATGGATGTGCCAACAGGAACCTATCAGTTATATCTGAATTTGCCGGATCCGCTGATTTCAAATCCATTGTATTCTATCCGCTGTGCCAATGTGGGGACATGGGACGCCACCAAAGGATACAATAATTTGAACCAAACGGTGAGCTTGACTGCAGGATCAACCTCTACTACGCCTGTAGTCACGACGCCCACCACACCCACGGTGCCCAGCACCGGCACAACAACAACAACCACACCCACGACTGCTAGTACCTCTACGACTACAACTACTACAGGAACTACCACGACTGTTACACAACCGGTTCAGATTATTCTGGTCTCAAACACAACCATCGTAATCAACAATTTGACAACGACCAATTATACGGTAAGAGTTTATAACTTAAGCGGAAGACTCAAAGCTTCTTCAACAGATATTTCTGGCTTATCATCAGGTTATTACATAGTTAAAGTAAGAGCCAACGGAACTACATACACCCAAAAAATCTACAAACAGTAACCCATCAATATTTTATATATTGTTTCATTAATTTTTCTTTATTATTACGGGAAAACCCTGCTTCAACACGGCAGGGTTTTTTTATGAAATCAATTCGTATTAACTTTTTTATATCTTTAGCCAAACAGAAAACCAAAACCCTACTTTGCGTATGCTTCAAGTATCGATAGTGTATCAATAAAGTATTAAACAAACCTCTCACATGCAACAAAACGAAGATTTTAAAAGAGAATTAGGCTTGCTCGACGGAACCATGCTCGTCGTGGGTTCTATGATTGGTTCGGGAATTTTTATTGTGAGTTCAGATATTGTCCGACAAGTCGGTTCAGCCGGTTGGCTTATTCTTATTTGGGTATTGTCCGGACTCATTACGGTGATTGCAGCCGTTAGTTACGGTGAACTCAGCGCTATGTTTCCCAAAGCCGGCGGCCAGTATGTCTACCTCAAAGAAGCCTACGGAAAACTCATTGCTTTTTTATACGGATGGAGTTTCTTTTCAGTCATTCAAACCGGAACTATTGCCGCGGTTGGTGTGGCTTTCTCAAAATTCGCCGCCTATTTATTCGAACCGCTTAGCGACGAAAATATCATTGCCGAATTAGGTTCCTTCAAACTCAACGCGGCACAAATCGTTTCGATCATCACGATTATTTTGCTGACTTATTTCAATAGTAAAGGCGTCAAAAACAGCAAATCACTACAAACCGTACTCACCATTATCAAGATATTATCTTTGGCCGGACTCATTGTTTTTGGGTTGATCTTGGCAGCCAAAGCCGATGTTTGGCAAGCCAATTGGACTGATGCCTTCACACCCAAAGCTTATCAAAAAGTCGATGGTTCTTGGTTGCCCATCAGTGGAATGGCGCTCATATCAGGCATTTCAGCGGCTATGGTGGGCTCTCTATTTTCAAGCGATGCATGGAACGGCGTAACCTTTATTGCCGGCGAAATCAAAAATCCGCAGCGCAATGTGGGGCTCAGTTTATTACTCGGAACCTTAACGGTAAGCATTATTTACGTTTTGGCCAATTTCATGTATTTGGCTGTGATTCCGCTCGATGAAATCGCCACAGCCAAATCCGATCGAGTTGCGGTGGTTGCATCTCAATATATTTTTGGCAACATCGGAACGCTCATCATCGCCATCATGATTATGATTTCAACTTTTGCGTGCAACAACGGACTGATCATGGCCGGTGCGCGCGTATATTACACCATGGCCAAAGACGGATTGTTCTTCAAAAAAGCAGCGCAACTCAACCAAGCCAGCGTTCCGGCCTGGGCTTTGTGGGCGCAATGCATTTGGGCTTCGGCTTTATGTCTGACGGGTAAATACGGCGATTTGCTTGATTTTGTTATCATCATCGTACTCATTTTTTACATCCTGACTATTTACGGAATTTTCATTTTGCGCCGCACCATGCCCGATGCCGAACGACCGTATAAAGCGTTTGGTTATCCATTTTTACCCATGTTATACATTGTGGCAGCGGGCGCTATTTCATTGGCCTTGTTGTTTACCAAAACTGATACTTGCGGTTGGGGCGTGCTGATTATGCTCATCGGTATTCCGGTATATTACCTCACCAAAGCAAAGTAGCTCTGTCGGTTCTGTAGATCAAAAATCTCCGTTCAGTAATCGTTCATCATTAGGGCGAGCCCCTGCGGGTCGGGCTGTTCGCTACTAGTCCTCGCCGCTGCGCTCTGCTTCGCGGCTGCGGGCTAACCGCTGCCATCCCTCACGCGCACGTTTCCAAATCAATCAGTGAACACCATAAAAAAATCCGCCTTTTCAAGCGGATTCTTTTGTTGGATGCAATGTCTCAAATCACATCTATCACCTACTAATAGTAAGTGTATCTTCTTACTTTGGCGATGTATTTTGCCAAACGAATTACTTGGTGGCTGTAGCCGTATTCATTGTCATACCAAATATACAGTACAATGTTTTTTCCGTCAGCTGAAACAATGGTCGCGTTGCTGTCATAAATCGATGGCGCCGAGGTTCCGATGATGTCAGACGATACCAACTCATTGTTGAGTGAGTATTTAATTTGCTCCACCAATTCGCCTTCTAAAGCATATTTCTTCATGATGGCGTTGATTTCTTCCACCGAAGTTGCTTTGTTGACTTCTAAGTTCAAAACCACCAAAGAACCATTTGGCACCGGCACGCGAATCGCATTCGAGGTTAGCTTTCCGGCTAGTGATGGCAAAGCTTTGGCCACGGCACTTCCGGCTCCGGTTTCAGTAATAACCATATTCAAACCGGCTGCTCTACCGCGACGGTATTTTTTATGCATGTTGTCTACCAAGTTTTGATCATTGGTATAGGCGTGGATGGTTTCTAAGTGTCCTTTCACCACACCTAAAGTATCTTCAACGGCTTTCAAAATCGGGGTTATCGCGTTGGTCGTACAAGAAGCTGCCGAGAAAATATCAATCGTATCTGGGTTGTATTCGTTTTGGTTTACTCCGTGCACAATATTCGGTACGCCTTTTCCGGGTGCGGTCAAAAGCACTTTTGAAACACCTTTCGAGGTCATATGTCTAGACAAAGCTTCATGCGTGGTAAAAGCTCCGGTATTGTCAATCACAAGCGCATCGTTGATTCCGTATTGGGTGTAGTCAATATCTTCAGGCGCGTTGGCGGTAATGATGTGTACGGTAGTTCCGTTGATGATGAGCGCATTGTTGGTCGCATCAGCCACCACTGAACCTTCAAAATCTCCGTGAATCGAATCATAACGCAACAAAGATGCTCTTTTTTCTAACGAAACCGCATCATTTTTATCGCGGGTCACAATCGCACGCAAACGCAATTGGTTTCCTTTGCCCATTTTCGACATCAATTCTCTGGCAAGCAAACGACCAATACGTCCAAAGCCATACAAAACAACATCTTTAGGCTGAATGTCTTGGGTATCTTTGGCATTTTTGAGTTTGTCTACTACAAAAGCACGCGCATTGTCATATTTATTGTTCTCTAAATTAAACTCATAAGTCAATTTACCGATGTCGAGTTTTGAAGGTGGTAAATCCAACGATAAAATCGCTTTGGCAATTTCTACACTGTCAAAAATTGAAATGGGTTTTCCGACAAATTCACCGGCGTATTCGTGTAAGTTGATGATGTCGCTGACGTTTCCGTTGATGAGTTGGTTTCTAAACAAAACCATTTCGATGGATTTGTCATACCACAAATCGTTGATGATTTTAATAAATTCAACGCTGGCTCTTCGGCGATTTACCTGAAAAGAAACTTCTTTTTCGTAAGAATTATGATTGCTCATAGGTAGAAATTGTTAGTGTGTTGATGGATTTTTTATAGTTATTCTACAAACCTTTTTTGGGGTTTTGTGGTGCAAAAGTATCCATTTCAAACGTTTTCGTAAAATCTTTTTTAACTTTTTTCCATAAAAAAACCACCTCGTTTTTAAAGGTGGTTTCTTGAATTAATATTAACCTCTAAATCTTATATAATAATTCTGATGCGTTGCCCGAGTTTATTGATCATCTCGATGCTGATGCTTTGGTTTTCGTCTTTGTTCTGCAAAATTCTTGAAGCGGCTTCTACATCAGGAGTTGCCACATTGTCAATACTCAAAATGATGGTTCCTTTGAGTTCATCATAATAAGGTCTCAAATTGTCATTGTTGATGTCTTTGATGCGCACACCCGAACTGATTCTGAATTTTTTCTTGTCGGCTGAATCAATGTTCTCTAATTCAATTCCTTTAAATTCAGTAGTAAAATAATCGTTTTTAGACAAAGTCACCGGAACCGAATACACTTTTCCGTCGCGTTTGTACGAAACTTGCACTTTATCGTTAGGGCGTTTGGTGTTGATATAACCCGATAATTCTGCATAAGTATTAATTTCTTGATTGTCTAACTTGATAATGATATCGCCTTTGGTTAAACCGGCTTTTTCAGCGCCTGAGTTTTTGGTCACTTTTCTGATGTAGAAACCTTGGGTATCTTTTACGCCTAATTCTTTCGAAGCAGCGCTATTCAATTCACCACCTTCAACACCCAAAATACCGCGTTGTACATTGCCAAATTCCATGATGTCTTCGATGATTTTGCGCGCAATGTTTGACGGAACAGCAAATGAATAGCCCACATAAGAACCGGTTTGTGACGAGATCATTGTGTTGATTCCGATGAGTTCGCCGCGCGTATTGACCAGTGCGCCACCGCTATTGCCCGGATTCACTGCTGCATCGGTCTGAATGAACGATTGAATTCCGTTGGTGTCGAGGTTTCTGGCTTTGGCCGAAATGATTCCGGCAGTAACGGTTGAGTTGAGGTTGTACGGATTTCCGACCGCCAAAACCCATTCGCCCACGCGGGTATTGTCAGAATCGGCAAATACTGAATAAGGCAATTTTTCATCTGCATCGATTTTTAAGAGGGCAATATCCATTTTTGAATCAGTGCCGATGAGTTTGGCTTTGTAAGTTTTTTTGTTGTTGAGTGTAATCTCAATGTCAGAAGCATCTTTGATTACGTGGTTATTGGTCACGATGTAACCGTCTTCAGAAATAATCACACCCGAACCGGTTCCGACTTGTTCTTGCTGTTGACCACCGTTGAATCCGTAAAAGAATTCCAACATCGGATTGGTCACCGTGCGGTACGAAACATTTTTTACGTGCACAACGGTGTGTACAGTTTTGTCGGCAGCCTCCGTAAAATCAAGACCTTCTGGAACTAATCCTACATTTTTGTTGTAGTTGGTGGGCGCCATCGTAACAATGTTCTTGCGATTTGAAAAAAATCCGTCTTGTTCAATAAATAATTTATAACCTCCGAGGGTTACAGCGCCGCTTAAAAGCGATACAAATAATAAACCCGAAAATCGTTTCATACTGTTTTATAAATTAGTTAAACCTAAGTTTTTTTCATTTTCGAACGTAAAATTAAAAAAGTATTGTGTTGCCAAAAACAGTTTAACGCCCGTTTAACAAGGCTTAACGTTTCATTAATAATGAGCTTTTAGCCACTGCTTGGCTCGTTGTTTCTGATGGTTTTATTCGTAACTTTGGGCTTCATTTGCAATTTATGGAAATTCACTTTAGCAAGTATGAAGGCACCGGAAACGACTTTGTCATGATTGACAATCGTTCCCTTTTTTTTCCGAAAGATAATCATGATTTGGTCAAACATTTATGCGATCGTCGTTTTGGCATTGGCGCCGATGGACTCATTTTACTCGAAAACGATCCGCATGCCGATTTCAAAATGGTCTACTATAATTCTGACGGAAATTTGAGTTCAATGTGCGGCAACGGCGGTCGATGTCTGACGGCTTTTGCGCATCAACTCGGAATTATTCAAGATGAGGCGGCCTTTGATGCGGTCGATGGTATGCACCATGCTACTTTGAATGCACAAGGAATCGTTTCGCTGCAAATGACTTCGGTTGATTCGGTCAAGATTCAGCCCGATTATATATTTCTCAATACCGGTTCGCCGCATCATGTTTTGTTGGTCGATGATTTGCCAACGATGGATGTCAAAGCGCGCGGTAGTGAAATTCGCTATAGTGATTTATACGGAAAAGCGGGCAGCAATGTCAATTTTGTCGCGCAAATTGATACACAAACTTTTCGCATTCGCACTTATGAACGCGGCGTTGAAGATGAAACCCTTTCATGCGGAACCGGAGCAACAGCTGTAGCCATAGCCATGCACGCATCCGGAAAAACCCAAGCGCAAAAAATTACCATTTTGGTCGAAGGCGGAAAACTCGAAGTTTCGTTTGAAAAACACAATCAATCGTATCAAAATGTCCATTTAATTGGCCCGGCCACTTTTGTTTTTAACGGTGCAATATCATGGTAACACTCAAAGGGAATTTGGTTTATTTACGCGCACTCGAGCCCGAAGATTTAGATTTTGTACATCAAATAGAAAACGATGAATCCATCTGGGAAATCAGCAGCACACAAACACCGTACAGCCGGTTCTTGATTCGTCAATATCTAGAACAAGCGCAGCAAGATATTTATCAAGCCAAGCAATTGCGTTTAGCTATTTGTACATTGGGCACTGAAGATGCCATCGGACTCATTGATTTGTTTGATTTCGATCCGTTGCACCGAAGAGCAGGCGTGGGGATTCTCATACAAAAAGCCAGTTATCATGACCAAGGTTATGGCTCAGAAGCGCTAGCATTATTAATAAATTACGCATTTACCCACTTACATTTGCATCAACTTTATGCGAATATTAGCACCGACAATCAACCGAGTTTGGCTCTTTTTGCTAAATTTGGCTTTGAAAAAGTGGGTGTCAAAAAGCAATGGATTTTTGCCCGCGGTAGCTTTCACGACGAGGCTTTGTTTCAGCTAATTCACACTCCTTAAATATTTATAAAAGACATTATTTTGAGTCCAAAAAAGATTATTTCCATCGTTTCAGTTGTGGTCATTACCGGTTTGATGATTTATGGCTATTTGTTGTATCGCAGCATTTTTTCTGACAATACTCAGTTTTCCGAAGGGCAAGTATACGTGTGCATTCCGACTAATTCTGATTATGAGGCTGTCAAAAAAATCATTGCTCCTTATGTCAAAGACCTTGATCGTTTTGATCAAGTGGCCCAGAAAAAATCATATCCGAATCGCGAAGATAAAGCCGGGCGTTTCTTACTTACCAAAGGCATG
Source organism: Flavobacteriaceae bacterium (assembly GCA_046329175.1). Classification (GTDB taxonomy): domain Bacteria; phylum Bacteroidota; class Bacteroidia; order Flavobacteriales; family Flavobacteriaceae; genus Flavobacterium. Next base: position 58,684 of record JAXLVE010000008.1, on the reverse strand, counting down.
AACAGCAATGAGATTGTCAATTCACTCCGACAAAACGTTCCGGTTCAGCTATCGTTCAACAATCAAGAGCGTTTAGAGAATTTCGCCGGACGCATCGCGCAGCAAATCGAACCCGACAGTTTGAGTTTGCTCAACGCTTTTACCGATCAAAAATTCCTTCAAGAAAACGGATTTACCAAAGAGAATGTTCTGAGCATTTTTGTACCGAATTCTTATGAATTTTTCTGGAATACCACCGCCGAAAAATTCCGCAATAAGATGCTCAAAGAATACCACAAATTTTGGAATGACGAGCGCTTAGCCAAAGCCAAAGCACTCAATCTGACACCGGTTCAAGTAGCTGCTTTAGCCTCGATTGTACACAAAGAGACGGTCAAAAAAGACGAACGCCCAAAAGTAGCCGGAGTATATCTGAACCGCTTGGCCAAAGGCATGAAACTCGAAGCCGATCCAACGGTCATTTACGCGGTCAAACTTCAATCCAACGATTTTAACCAAGTTATCAAACGTGTGCTCAACAAAGATTTAGCAACGGTTTCACCATATAACACTTATATGTATGCAGGTTTACCGCCGGGACCGATTGCGATGCCTGATATTACCGCGCTTGATGCTGTGCTCAATCCTGAAAAGCACAACTACATATATTTCTGCGCGAGTGTAAAGCGTTTTGGTTACCATGAATTTGCGGTAACTCCGGCCCAGCATGAGGCCAATCGTCAGCAATATGTAGCCTGGATTTCAAGCCAAGGCATCAAACGCTAGACATGAAAAGAGCGCTGCTCATAGGATTACTTTTGCTTTTTGCTCAAAATCAGTGGGCACAAAATCATTTGGATTTTTTCTTAAAACCAGCTGATTCACTCAACAAAACACGCCACAATACGGTAGTTATTTCGCAAATCGGATTGTCTGCCGGAATTCTTGTTGGTCTGAACCAAACTTGGTATGCCGATTATCCGCAGACCAATTTCCACACGATTAACGACAATATCGAGTGGTTACAAATGGACAAAGCCGGTCATGTTTTTTCAGCTTATCATTTAGGAAGTTTAGGCAAAAATGCTTGGCAATGGAGCGGAGCCAGCCGTAAAAGTCAATTGCTTTACGGCGCGACGGCAGGTTTCGCTTTTTTATCGGTGGTTGAGATCATGGACGGATATTCTGCTCAGTGGGGCGCTTCGTTGGGCGATGTGGCTGCCAATGCCGCCGGAACCGGTTTGTATTTAGCGCAAGAACTTACTTGGAAAGAACAACGCATCATTCCCAAGTTCTCTTTTCATACGACACCATATGCTTCAGCCAGACCTTCGGCTTTGGGTAGCAATTATCCCGAGCAATTACTCAAAGATTACAATGGTCAAACCTATTGGTTGTCGGTCAATTTACATTCGTTTGCCAAAAACAGTAAAATTCCCTCATGGCTCAATATGGCCGTCGGTTATGGTGCCGAGGGCATGATTACCGGCAACGATGAATTGGTCAACACTGTTTTTCTTCCCGAATCAGAACGATTCAGACAATTTTATTTGAGTTTGGATGTTGATTTGACCAAAATCAAAACCAAATCGCATCTACTTAAGACGGTTTTTGAGGTGTTCAACACGATTAAAATTCCGGCGCCAACCCTTGAACTCACTGAGCATGGCGACTTCAAATTCAGAGGGATTTATTTTTAGAAAAAAATTAACTTATTGATATTCAATATTATATTTTATGTTGTACATTTGCAGCGCAGAAATTTTTCGGGGTGACAGACTGAAAAGAAAACCACCATATGATTAAAAAATGGATTTTTTGCGGCAGTGTAGCTTTGACCATCACCGTTCTGAGCTCGAGCTTTAAGCCTTCAGATTCTTATGATCTTTACGCTAACAGCACTGACGTATCCCATGAAATGTCTTATGTATTTCCTTCGCAAAATCCGCAGGATTACAACCACCTAAAAGTTCCTTTTACCGGTAAATTTTTCATCGGTTTTAAAGAAGCCCTTGCCTTTAAAGAATCTCAAGGCAAATACCACAAAATCAATTCGCTCGGTTATATGGGCAAATACCAATTCGGCCGTGAAGCGCTTGCTTCTATCGGTATCCACGACAGTGCTGCATTTCTCAGAAATCCCAAACTTCAAGAAAAAGCGTTTGTCACTTTGTTGTCTAAAAATAAAGCCGATTTACAAGACGAAATCAATCAGTTCGAAGGGCAAATCATCGCCGGAGTCAAAATCACCGAATCAGGAATTTTAGCCGCAGCTCATTTGGGCGGAGCGCGTTCCGTGAAACGTTTCTTGAATAGTAATGGCAAGAAAAAGTGCCATGACCAGTACGGTTCTTCGGTCAAAAGTTATATGCGCGATTTTGCCGGATATGAAACTTCCGGTATTGTTGCCAACAGCAATGCCAAAATATAAAAATAAAGCCTGCCTTTGTGCAGGTTTTTTTATGGCGTGCCCCTGCGGGTCAGGCTGTTCGTGGCAATATTTTTTAGGCTCGCTTGCTTGCCCAAAAAATGATTTCTGCTGCCATCCTTCACGCGAGCGCCCGAATGTTTAGTCTTTGTGAATGATAAAAATGGCCGGTCGCTTATCGATGTCTATTTTGGATTTTTTCCAGTCGGCTACGCGTTGGGTTTTGATGAATTCCGAAGCCAGCGTAATATCAGCAGCAATGCAAAGCAAGGTGTTGGGTTGCAAAGTCTGCGTTAAATCATCGAGTAGTTTGTGGTTGCGGTAAGGTGTTTCAATAAAAATCTGTGATTGGTTTTTCTCGGCAGCTAATCTTTCGTAGAACTTTAGCGCTGATTTTTTCTCGGCTTTATCAATCGGCAAATAACCGTTAAAAGCAAAGCTTTGCCCGTTCATACCTGATGCCATGAGCGCCAACAATATCGATGATGGTCCCACCAACGGAACCACTTGTATCCCTTTTTCATGCGCCATCTTGACCAAAATTGCTCCCGGATCGGCTACGCCCGGACAACCAGATTCACTCATGATGCCTGCATCTTTTCCTTGCAAACAGGGCATGAGCATGGCTTGCAATTCTTCGGGTTGCGTATGTTTGTTCAGACAGCTGAGCCTGAGACTCGATTGAACTTTTTCGGGATAAATACTTTTGATAAACCGCCGCGCTGTTTTTTCGTTTTCGACAATGTAATCGTCAATGCGCGCTATGGTTGCTCTTACCGTTGGGGCCAAAACTTCTGCCGGATCATTTTCGCCAAGCGGCACCGGAATCATATATAGTTTTCCCAATTTGGTCGGCTCCATAAAACTTATGAATGTTTTGCGATGAGTTTTTTGGCTAAGTTTTCACAGGCTTCGTCCAGCATTTGATATACACTGTCAAAGCCAAATTGTGAGCCGTAATAAGGGTCGGGAACATCGACATTTTCTCCCGGAAACAATTCGTTCAAAATCAAATCAACTTTGGCTTTATGCACATCTGTTTTGGCCATCGCCATTACATCGTCGTAATTGCTGTTGTCCATCACAAAAATGTAATCGAACTTATCAAAGTCAGTTGTTTTGAATTGTCTGGCACGTTGGTCAGTAATATCTAGACCGTTTTTTTGAGCCGTAGCTATTGAACGCTGATCAGGTTGTTTGCCAATATGCCAACTTCCGGTACCAGCTGAATCAATTTTGAATTTATCCTTGGGTAGTTTTGACGCCAAGATACCTTCTGCCAAAGGAGAACGGCAGATATTTCCCAGGCAAACCATCAGTATTTTTACCGACATGTTAGAGCGATAATTTTTTGTGGATGTCTTCGACGAATTTTTTGAATTGCTTGTCGGTAGCTACCAAATTGTCTACCGTTTTACAAGCGTGCAATACCGTTGCGTGGTCGCGGTCGCCAATTTGTGAACCAATGTTCGCCAGTGAAGCTTTGGTAAATTTCTTGGCAAAGAACATCGCTAGCTGACGCGCTTGAACTACGTGGCGTTTTCTGGTTTTAGATTGCAATACCTCAATGTCTAATTGGAAATAATCCGAAACAATTTTCTGAATGTATTCAATCGAAATTTCGCGTTTGACATTCTTCACGAATTTCTCAACCACTTGTTTGGCTAGCTCTAAAGTCACTTCTTTTTTATTGAATGACGATTGAGCAATCAATGAAATGATGGCGCCTTCGAGTTCGCGCACATTGCTTTTGATGTTGCGCGCTACATACTCAATGATTTCATCAGGCATGTCTACTCCGTCGCGGTACAGAATGTTTTTAAGGATGGAAATTCTGGTTTCGTAATCAGGTTGGTGCAACTCGGCAGACAAGCCCCATTTGAAACGAGAAAGCAAACGTTGCTCAATGTCTTGCATATCCACCGGAGCTTTGTCCGATGTCAAAATCACTTGTTTGCCGTTTTGGTGCAAATAGTTGAAAATGTGAAAAAACACGTCTTGCGTTCCTGATTTTCCGGATAAGAATTGAACATCATCAATAATCAACACGTCGATGAGTTGATAGAAATGTATGAAATCATTTCGGTTGTTTTTCTTTACCGAATCTATGTATTGTTGCGTAAATACCTCTGCCGAAATGTACAAAACTGTTTTCTCAGGATATTTGTCTTTGATTTCAACGCCAATCGCATGAGCCAAGTGCGTTTTTCCTAAACCAACACCGCCAAAAATGAGTAGCGGGTTAAATGAGGTTCCGCCCGGTTTGTTGGCTACAGCCATACCCGCTGAACGAGCCAAACGATTCGAATCGCCTTCAAGGAAATTCTCAAAGTTGTAGCTGGCATTTAGTTGCGATTCAATTTTTAAGTTTCTGATGCCCGGAATCACAAACGGATTTTTGAGCTCTGGGCTTAAATTTTTATACGGAGCGTCTACTTCTTGCGGTTTCATCGCGGTTCTGTGCGCGCTTGGAATTTGTTCGGTAAACGGTTGTTTGTTGCCATAAGTGTTCTCCATTTTGATTTTGTAGAGCAATTTGGCATTTTTTCCGAGTTCTTTGGTCAGGGCAACCTTAAGCAATTTTACATAGTGTTCTTCGAGCCATTCGTAAAAGAATTTACTCGGAACTTGGATGTACAACGCATTATCAGTAAGTTCAACAGACTTGATTGGTTCAAACCAAGTTTTGTAAGCCTGTTCTTGGATATTATCTTTGATAAACTCAAGACAATTTTCCCATACTGATTGCGCAGTTTTGCTCATATTATTTTAATAAGTTTGTGTTTTTATTTTAAGGTTATCCTAACAAGATGAATCAGTCGATTCGTACTCAGATTTTGGGGTAACAAATATGTGAACAAAAATCGTTAAAAAAAAATAAAATCGAGGTTGATTTATTAAAAATATTGTTGTAAAGATTGCCTGATTAATTCCAAAAACAACCCTTTAAATATATTTTACAGCTTCATGGAACATCAAATTCAAGTGCGCGTTCGTTATTCTGAAACCGACCAAATGGGCGTGGTTTATCACGGCAGTTATATTCCTTATTTTGAAATTGGACGCGTGGAATGGCTCAGAAATAAAGGCGTTTCGTATAAAAATCTCGAAGAAAGCGGGATTGCTTTGCCGATTGTTTCAATGACTTTAAACTACAAAAAACCTGCACGTTATGACGATTTACTCACGGTAACCACCAAATTCAAAAGTTACAGTTCGGTCAAGATTGAATTTGATTGTGAAATCCACAACGAACAAAATGAGTTATTAACAACCGCTCAGTTTATATTGGTGTTTGTTGATACCCAAACCGGTCGTCCGATGGTTCCGCCAGAGTATATTAAAAAAGTGATGGGAATGTAGTTTATGCTAACTTTTTGATTTCAACACCAAAAGTTTGTTCAAATATTTCAAAGGTTTGCATTGCATTTTTCTTGCGCACTGAAATTTCGATCGAGCATTTTTCGTCCATTTGTTGTGATAAGATGTTGAGGTTTTTCTCTTTGATGATGCGCATTACCTTGTTCATGTCTTTATATTCAAAGCTAATTTGGTAATGAATGTCTATGGTTTTTTCTACAATTTCAGAAGCTTCCAACGCCATTTGAGCCGCGGTTCTGTAGGCTGAAATCAGTCCGCCGACACCGAGTTTGGTTCCGCCAAAAAAGCGAACAATAACAATGAGAATATTGGTGAGTTCATGCGATTGAATTTGCCCGTAAATAGGCGCTCCGGCTGAGTTGGCAGGTTCTCCGTCGTCATTGGCGCGAAAGTTAATTTTGTCGGTTCCGACCTGAAAAGCATAACAAAAATGAACCGCATTGAAGTGTTTTTTTCTGAGCGGATCAATCAGCGACTTTACTTCAGACTCTGACTGAATCGGAAAAGCATAACCAAAAAATTTACTGTTTTTTTCCTTGTACAGAATTTCGTCTGAAGCGGCGGCAATGGTTTTGTAAGTGTCGCGGGCTTCCAACTGTTACACCAGAATTTTTTTCTCGAACAAATCAACTACATCTTCCTGACCAACTTGCAGATTCCAAACATGAATGCCTAAAGAAGCGGCGGCATCGGTGTTTTCTTTTTTATCATCCACAAATAATGTTCGTTTGGGCGAGAGATCGTGTTTGTTCAAAATGTAACTAAAAATGGCGGGGTCGGGTTTGCGCATGCCCATTTCGTAGGAATAATAAACCTTTTCAAAGCATTGATAAAAGTCACTAAAAAATGACATGCCCACCATATGCTCAAATCGATTGATGTGTATCGAGTCAGTATTGGTCAACAAAAAAAGACGGTATTTTCTCGAGAGCATTTGCAAAAACTCAAGCCTGTAGAGCGGAAAATCTCCAATAACAGCATTCCAAGCTTTTCTAATCTCAAGCAAATCGGCTTCGGGAATAAACTTTTGAAAACCCTGGATAAAATCAACCTCAGATATTTTTCCTTTTTCAAACTGATCGTTCATCATGAGCAGTTCGTCGTTGGGTCCGTCCAATCCGAGTTTTTTAAATTCTTCGACTGCTTTCTCTTTTTCAAGATTGATGAAAATATCACCGAAATCAAAAATAATTGTGTTGATCATGGTTCTTAAATATTAAAAGTTCGTCCTGAAGCAAAGTTTGTTTGATGGGCTCGGAACCTGAAAATTCGGGTGCCGGAATGCCCGCTCCGAATAAAACTTCACCCGTAAAAACCCGAGCTTCATCCCAAATTCCTGCGTCAATAAAAGTCTGTAAAGTTTGTCGGCCACCTTCAATGATCACCGATTGCAATCCCACACTATGTAGGTAATTTGCAATTTGTGGTGCCGGGTTTTTGGTAAAATCAATATCGGCCGCCGAGAGCACTTTGACCTTTGACGTATCTCCAAATATATGATTTTCTTTTGGAATTCGATTTTTTTGGTCTAAAACAATTTTAACCGGATTTGCTCCAAACCAATCCCGCACATCAAGTTTTGGGTTGTCATCAATGGCGGTTTGCGTGCCAATCAAAATAGCGGCTTCTTCGCTGCGCCATTTGTGAACCAGTTGTCGCGAGTAGATATTGGTGATCCAAAACGGCTCCGGGGTTTGGTTTCTTTTTTCAGATGACGGAGCGATGAATCCATCTTTGCTTTGTGCCCATTTCAAAATGATATACGGACGTTTTTTTTGATGAAAAGTAAAGAATCGAATGTTTGATTCAATGCATTCTTTTTCAAGAATTCCACGGATGACTTTGGCGCCCGAAGCGGCGATTTTTTTCAAGCCATTGCCCGCCACAAGCGGATTCGGATCAGAAGCGCCCACAACTACCGTTGGAATTTTGTGTTGCAAAATCAAATCGGCACAAGGCGGAGTTTTGCCAAAATGGCTGCACGGCTCCAAACTTACATAAATGGTTGAATGGGCTAATAATTCAGAGTTTTTAACAGAATTGATCGCGTTGACTTCGGCATGAGGTCCGCCGTAACTTGAAGTGTATCCTTCGCCAATAATTTCGTCATTATACACAATCACAGCGCCTACCGACGGATTTGGCATGGCGTGCACCCGACCGTTTTTTGCCAGTTGCAGACAGCGTTGCATGTATTTTTCGTGTATCTTCACAGCGCAAAAATAGGGTTTTTAGCCCGAATAGTTTTGTTGCATTGCACGCTAAATTTATGTTGGGAAAAGTATATCAAAAGCATTTTACCGAAGTTTTGACTCCTATATATGATCGAGTTGAAGCCGACCAGTTTTTCTTCTTGATTCTCCAACACGATTACCAAATGCGCCGTATTGACTGGGCTTTGCAAACCGATTTTGTCTTTAATGAACCCCAACTTGAGCGTTGGAATTTTTTACTGCAAGAATTATCCTCAGAAGTTCCGATACAATATTTATTGGGCCAAACCGAATTTTACGGATTGTCTTTTGAAGTTTCGCCCGCGGTTCTTATTCCGCGACCGGAAACCGAAGAATTAGTGGATTGGATTTTATCTGAAGTCAAAGATTTACAAAACGCGAAAATTCTAGACATCGGAACCGGCAGCGGCTGCATTCCGATTTCATTGGCCAAACATTTACCTCTGGCTAAGGTTTCGGCTATTGATGTTTCAGAAGCGGCCTTGCACATCGCGCAAAAAAATGCAGAAATCAATGCGGTAAAAATTGACTTTTTGCTTCAAGATATTTTGCAAACCGAAAAACTAAATGATACCTATCATATAATAGTATCGAATCCGCCGTATGTGCGCGAACTTGAAAAAGCCGAAATCCGCGCAAATGTTTTGCTACATGAACCGCATTTAGCTTTGTTTGTTCCGGATAACGACGCGCTCAAGTTCTACCGAAAAATTGCTGAATTGGCAATGGATAAACTAATTTCAAAAGGAAAGCTTTTTTTTGAAATCAATCAGTATTTAGGAAAAGAAACCACCGAATTACTGTCCAAAATTGGCTTTGAGCAGATTGAACTCAGAAAAGATATCTACGGAAATGACCGAATGATGCGCGCGGTAAAACCTTAATTATTCATAACGCAAAGCCTCAATCGGATCTAATCGGGAAGCTTTAAGCGCCGGATAGGAACCCGAAACAATGGCTACGACAAAAGTGGTAATAAAAGCAGCTGTAATAGCGGCCCAAGGCGTTACAAAATCAAAGTTCAAGAGCGAGGCAATTCCGGCGCCGGCCGCGATACCGAGAATAATTCCGAATATTCCGCCCATTTGCCCAATGACCAGAGTTTCGATAAAAAACTGCGTGGCAATGGTTCTGCGTTTGGCTCCGAGCGCTTTGCGAACGCCGATTTCGCGGGTGCGTTCGGTGACCGAAACCAGCATAATATTCATCAGCGCAATGGAAGATCCAAAAATCGTAATGATGCCAATAACCCAAGCCGAAACGCCCAAGTAATCGGTGATGCTCAAAATTCTGTTGATGAGATCGTCGCTACGCGAAATGCCAAAATTGTTTTCTTCGACCGGGCTGAGTTTTCGCACGTTGCGCATGACCGCATTGGCGTTATCCACGGCTTGATCGAGCATTTCTTTTTTCTCGATCATCACACTGATGGTGTAATCAATGTTGGGCTCAGTAAAAATGGAACGCGCAATTTGAATCGGAATCAACACACGTAAATCTTCATTATTGCCAAAGGTTGAACCTTTTTCTTTGAGCACACCGATGACTTTGAATTTAGCTCCGCGGATGGATATCACTTTATCAATCGGATTGACATCTTTGAGTAAATCTTTCTCAAAATCCGAACCGACCACGCAGCAATAGGTATTGTTGGCGATGTCAAAACCCGAGAAGTTTCGGCCGCTGGCAATTTGTAATCCTGAATTGGTTACAAAATATTCGTCAACACCTTTTACAGTTATTTTTGGGTCGGTCTTTTTGCTTTCAAATTTAGCTTCGGCTTTATTGGTCGCTGTAAACGAAAGTGAAGTATGCGTCAGCGGAAAACTGTATTTGTTTTTAAAAGCCACCGCATCTGGATATGAAATAATCGGATTGATGACCTCGCGTTCACCGCCACCACGGCGATGCGTTTCAAAAGGATATTGATTGATGTTGAATGTATTGGCACCCATCGAGGCAAAATCGGTTGAAATGGTATTTTCAAGCGCCGCCACAACGGTCAAGATGCACACCAAAGCCGTAATGCCAATGGCAATGATCAATACAGTTAAGATGGTTCGCAACAATTGAGTTCTGATTGAGCCCAGCGCAATTCGAATGTTTTCTCTGAATAGTTTTAGCATGATGCGATTTTGTCACGAAGTTAAAGCTTTTGTTACAAGTTTGCCTTGTTGCTCAGGGATTATTATGGCAAAAAGTAAGATATTTGCAGCCAATTCACACACAATTTTTCGAATTCAGAATCATGGCAAAACCAAGTATCCCTAAAGGAACCCGAGATTTTTCACCGGTTGAAGTCTATAAACGCAACTATATTTTTTCGGTGATTAAAAATCATTTTGAAAGATTCGGCTATCAGCCTATTGAAACCCCGTCGTTTGAAAACTCTGAAACGCTCATGGGCAAATACGGTGAAGAAGGCGATCGTTTGATTTTTAAAATTTTGAATTCAGGGAATTTTTTCTTTGATAAAAACAAAATTCAGTTGCCAGATTCGTTGAATGCTTTGCTCGAAAATTCAGCCGAAACCATCAGCAAAGAACAACTCATTGAGCTCAATAAATTCACCGCGCGTATTTCTGAAAAAGCCTTGCGTTATGATTTAACCGTGCCTTTTGCGCGTTATGTGGTACAACATCAAAACGAGATTGAGTTTCCGTTTAAACGTTACCAAATTCAACCGGTTTGGCGTGCTGATCGTCCGCAAAAAGGGCGTTTCAGAGAATTTTATCAGTGTGATGCCGACGTGGTAGGATCGACTTCGCTTTGGCAAGAAGTTGAACTTGTTCAGTTGTATGATGCGGTTTTTTCAGCGCTCGGATTGGTTGGCGTGACCATTAAAATCAACAATCGAAAAATTCTCTCGGGCATTGCTGAAGTAATTGGTGCGCAAGATCAACTCATTGATTTTACCGTTGCCTTAGACAAACTCGACAAAATAGGAGCAGAGGGCGTTCGCCAAGAAATGTTGGAAAAAGGCATTGCTGCTTCGGCGATTGATCAAATGGCACCGCTGTTTTCATTTTCCGGAACCATTTCAGAAAAACTCAATCAACTTTCAGAACTATTGTCGTCGTCTGAAGAAGGCAAAAAAGGCATCGAAGAATTGCAATTTATCTGTACGCAAGTGGAAGCTCTGGGCTTAGGTCTTTCAAAATTAGATTTGGATGTGACCTTGGCGCGCGGATTGAATTATTATACCGGAGCTATTTTTGAAGTTTCGGCACCTGAAGGTGTAGCGATGGGCTCGATTGGCGGTGGCGGTCGTTATGATGATTTGACCGGAATTTTTGGTCTTAAGAATATGAGTGGTGTTGGAATTTCATTTGGGCTTGACCGCATTTATTTGGTGATGGAAGAACTTAATTTGTTCCCGGAAACGGTGGCCATAAGCACAAAAGCTTTGTTTGTAAACTACGGAACAACCGAAGCGCAATACGCCATGAAAGCCATTACAAAATTGAGACAAGCTGGAATTTGTGTAGAGCTTTATCCCGAAGCCATCAAAGTCGGGAAGCAGTTTTCGTATGCCGATAAGCGCGGGATTCCTTTTGCGGTTGTGGTCGGAACGCATGAAATAGAAAACAACACTTTTGCTTTGAAAAACCTTATCACTGGTGAGCAACAAACTTTAACTTTTGACGATTTACTCGCTCAACTTCAATAGCCAAAAAAAATAAGCTTCCTTTGGGGGAGGAAGCTTATTTAAAGTAGGTTTGGGGAAAAAGGGGGGGATTATTTGATGATGATCTTTTTGGTTAGATCACCTTTTGAAGTCAGCACTTTTACGATATAAGTTCCGGTGCTGATGTTCGTTACCGGAATTTGAATTTTGTTTCCGGTTGTATGGTCTACATTCCAAGTTTTGATGTTTTGCCCGAGCATATTAATCAGCTCAACACCTTTGATGGTTGTATTGGACATTCCTTTTGAAATGTTGATCATATTATCTGCACTTGTATAAGCTACCGATACTTCATCACCTTCGTTGAAATCATCCACTCCTAAGTTAGGGCTGGTTGAGAATCTCAATGAGAATCGATCAGTATATGTACCCACTGGCAAGTTGATTTGAAAATCTTGGTTGCGGATGTTGTGATACAAGTTGGTTACATTGTCATGAATAAAGATGTTTTGCGTAGCATCAAGGTTTTCGACGTCATCTAAAACAAATTTTATGTTTCCTTCGACGCTGTTTTTTAATGACAACGGATATATTTTGTTTGCATTAAAACTTCCTACACCTTGAATCACCAAGTTGGCAGCGCCCATTTTGAAGTACAAATCATTTGGTTGTGTATCAATTTGTTCTGTGTCATATCCTACATCATATCCGTCGGTTGCTAAATTGTCCATAAAGCCCATAAGAATTTGACGGTGATAGTTGTTGGCTGAGTCAAAACCTAAACGGATTCTGGCAAAAGTATCTGTGTTTCCAGAAGGCATATCTTCTCTGTTGTCATGAGTTCTATCAGCTGATGCAGACCCGCTGTCCTGACGGAACATAATGTTAGATGAAGCGTTATCTTCTTTGATGAAAGCTCTTTGGCTGTTGTCAAAAGTGATGGTTCCGCCTGTTGAGCTTCCGTAAACCAAGAAACCTTGACCTACCGGAATGTATCTTGATGGAATTCTGCTACTAGAACCTTGTCCGCTGATGCCTGTTGGCGCCACAGGTGGTGTTCCGCCTACTAGATTTCTGGCGGCGTAACCTCCTTGATAATCAAGTAACATATGCGATGAGTTGGTACTGTAATGTTCCCAGAAATATATAGAACCTGTTGTCACGGTGCTGTTGGCTGTTAAGAAAGCATCGGCATCAAGAGCAGACGGATACGGATTACCACACAAGTTTAGATTACCCGCAGCAATAGCAGTTGTAATGGTACCGTTGTTTGGTTTTCCTACAAAAGTATAGTTCTGTGTAGCAGTTGCAGCACCGGTTCCTTTGAGGGTGAATCCTTGCGCAGCTGATAATGAACCATTTTGGCCCACCGCCGACCAGTTGGCATATTGAGGCGTTAAGTTTTGGAATTTGAAAATCCAATAACTACTCAATGTTACAGGAGAAGTGGCCGCTCCGTCATATGCAGTTGTCCAGTTGATGTTTTGAATATTGTTCGGATTAGTACCATCTTTCATAACCCCTGCAACCGTGTATGCATTGTTGTTAGAGGTTGCATTGATGGCACCTACCGGTGAACACCAATAGTTATAGTTGTATTTATTTGATTGACCTTGTTGGTCGCGTTCAGCAGAACCCGCACTGGTTACATCTAAATCAGAGTTGATGGTTTGTACCAATTGTGATTTTCCTTGTAAGTCAATTTTACCGTCGAGTTTTAAATACCAATCATTCTGAATTTTGGTATCGTTGTTCATGGTCACCGTTACACCTGGATTAACAAACAAGCCCATGTGTGTGTTGTTGGCTGTTTCGGTGATGTTGTGACGCGCTTGGATGATGGCATAGTCATAGTCTAACACATCTAAACCTCTGATGTCTTTTGTACTGTCATTGATAGCCGTTGCAAAGGTTCCGGTTCTGATAGTAGTAAAAGGCATTGGTGCTTCTTGAACCGCAATGACTTTGTGGTTGTACATTTTCATGCCGGTTCCTGTATCGATGGCAGCAGTGGTTAAATCATCAACAATGTCATCTTTATAAGCGTCCATTCTGTAGTATCTCAATACATTGGCAAACGGAAGCGAACCTACATCTTTCGGTACAATCATACCACGCACTTGCGAAGATGAGTTTTGTATTTCTTGATATACCATTCTTTGTACTTGCAAAGCTGTTAAGGTTGTATTGAATACACGTACTTCGTCGATTTTACCTTTGAAGTAGTTGGTTGACGTTAATGGATCTTTACCCAAAGTTAGTTTAGAGGCATCAGCAGCAATGTTACCGGTTAAAGCTTGTGAGGCTACTAGTTTTCCGTTCAAATACAAGCTCAGTGTACCGCCGCCATAAGTAGCTGCTACATGATACCATTGTGATTTATTAAGCGGAGTTCCGAAAGTTAAGGTGGTTCCGTTAACAACCGCTTGAAGTGTTCTTGAACTTGATACTTTGATATGGAATTTATCTTGTCCGACCACAGTACCTGTTGCGCTGAATGCTGAGTTTAAGTCAATCCAAGCCATCAAAGTAGCATTAGATAATCCGCCTATCAAGGCAACATTTTCAGCATAGTCGTTTCTGCCGTCAAAATCTAAGTAAAGTTTTCTATTCAAATCTCTCGGTGAACCTCTTTGAACATCATCCGTATCGAATACATCTAAAATTCCGTCTCTATCTGTATCTCCGGTTCCGTCAATTTTACCGTCACCGTTGGTGTCAAAGCTGGCATATAAACCGGTTTGAATGTCGTTTGTTCCGTCGTCGTTAGAGTCTAATTGCATATAGTCTGGAATTCCGTTAGAATCGCTGTCTTGTGCATAAGCTCTGCCAACTACACCAAAATTGGTTGAATTATCATATAAGTTTAACATTCCGTCTCCTTCAGTATCGGCTCCATCGCCTTTACCATCACCGTTGATGTCACCATCACCGTTGAGTAAACCAGATTCGTCAACATCAAATAATGAGTCGTTGTCACTATCTAAATCTAAATGGTTGTATATACCATCTCCATCGGTATCAGGAATAACATAAGTACCGGCAGAAATTCTTGAATCAATATAATCGTTGATACCGTTGGCATTGGCATCAACCCAGTTAGCTGCACTGGTCTTATCCATAGTACCGGTTTTATTACTGTAGGCTTTGAAACCTGCTTCTTCAATATCCGGAATACCATCGTTATCAGAATCTACATCCAAAATATCTGCTACAGCATCACCATCAGTATCCACACAGTTTTGGTTGATGATGATTTGTACATCGTCGATAAAGTTTCCGTACGACAAACCTCCGGTTGATGATATAGCCGTGAAAGCTAGTACAATAGATGTTTGTCCTACAGGGATGGTATAGGTTCCTGAATAAGAGCCCCAAGCAGTGTTTCCGTCTGTCATGGTTTGTACAGTTGTGAGCGAAGACAAGCTCGGACCAAAACGAACTGCTGCTGTATCGGTTCCTGAACGTCCGCGGTGTTTGATAGACCAATAAATGGTTCCTCCGGCGGCATTCAAACAAAACGTTTGGTACAAGTTACCAGCTACGTTGGCATTTAATTCGGCAAATTGATTTCCGGCAGCCGAAGGAACTCCGTTGAATCCGGTGCTCCAGATTTCAATGAAATTCTCGGCACTGTTGTTCCAGCCTGTTACATTAGCAGAAGGCTGGATGCTGTAGGTTGAAGTTCCAATAACTGGTGTTTCAAAGCTTCCGTTTACAAATGGGTCGCTGACACAGATACCACATTCTATATTGTCTAAGATACCGTCGTTGTCGTCGTCTTGATCGGTGTTGTTTTCGATTCCGTCACCATCATTGTCTAGTAAACCTGTTCCTTGAATGGCAAAATTATAAGGGTTTTCGTCACTGTCATTGTTGACAATATTAATTTGTGCTACTCTAGTAAATACAGCACTTGGATTGAAAGTTACCTGGAAAGTAGTACTTGATCCAGCACCTATGGTCAAAGTACCCGGATTCGTAGTTATGGTAAAATCAGCTGCGTTAGCTCCGGTTATAGTTGGATTTGAAATCGTAAGCGGAATAGATCCGGTATTTCTAATGGTAAAAGTACGGGTTATGGTAGCCAAGTTGATATCCACCGGGCCAAAGTCAGTTCCGTCAGAAACCGAGGTTACCGTATCACCATCTGCAATCGATAAACCAAGACCTTGAACGTCTATTTCACGTGTTGTTCCGGTTCCTTGAATACTGAAATTATAAGGGTTTTCGTTACTGTCATTATTTACAATCGAGAACGTTGCAGTTCTCACCCCTACAGCCGTTGGTGCGAAAGTAATGGTAAAAGTTGTGCTGCTGAAAGCTGCAACAGTTGCTGCTGGTGGGGTTGTCACCGTAAATTCTGAAGCGTTTGTTCCTCCGATAGTATAGGCTCCTAATGTCAGTGCTATATTACCATTGTTGTAAATCGTAAAAGTTCTTGTATTGGCTGATGAACCAAAGTCTGTCCAATCAGTAGTGCTTGGTGTAGCATCGCCATCAACAATAGTTACAGCGTTTCCTTGTATGTCAATTTCTGGAATAATACCAAAACCTTGAATAGAGTAGTTGTATGGATTTTCATTAGCATCGTTATTGTCAATGCTGATGGTGGCGACTCTTGTGTTGATAGCACTCGGAGAGAAAGCTACCACAAAAGTAGTGCTTCCAAAAGCCGGAACTGTCGCAGCCGGTGGTGTAGTTACAGTAAAGTCAGCCGCATTTGCACCGCCAATCATTACCGTTCCTACGGTTAATTCAATATTCCCTAAGTTGCGAATAGTATAAGTTCTCGTACCTGCCACATTGCTGAAATCGGTCCAGTCTGAAGTAGAAGGAGAGTTGTCACCATCAGAAATCGTTACACCGTTTCCTTGTATGTCCATTTCTTGTTCTACTCCGGTTCCTTGGATATTGAAATCGTAAGGGTTTTCATCGTTATCATTGTTAGCAATCGAAATGTTTGCACTTCTTACACCTACAGCAGTAGGCGCAAAGGTCACTGTAAAAGTGGTTGATGAGCCAATAGCTACCGTAGCGCTTGGTGCTGTAGTTACAGTAAATTCACTGGCGTTTGCCCCAGAAATAGTAATGGCGCCGATGGTTAATAAAGCAGAACCCGTATTTCTGATTGTAAATGTTCTGGTTGCTGTTGCTGAGCCAAAATCTGTCCAGTCAGTGGTGCTTGGTGTTATATCGCCATCAACAATTGTCGTGGCGTTTCCTTGGATGTCAATTTCAGGATAGTTAACCGTTGCTACTACTGCCGTTCTTGGTGTTGAAGCACAAGCTCCATTAACCGCCTCAACATAAAAAGTAGTTGTGGTTGAGATTACCGGTGTTGTAAAGCTGGTTCCTGTACCTAATGAACTACCACCGGTAGCTGAAGAATACCAATTTAGAGTTCCTCCAGAAGCAGTAGCGCCTAAAAGAACAGTTCCTGTGCCGGTTCTGCTTCCGGGGGTTGTACCGGTAACCGAAACAGCTGTATTTATGGTAAGTGTTTTTGTAGAACTTGAGTTGCCACAAGGCGCATTACCAAATGCAGTCAAAGTCAAAGTTACGCTGCCAGCTGTTATATCAGCTGCGCTAGGTGTATAGGTACAAGTTGTAAGTGAGTTTGCGTTGGCAAATGTTCCGGTTCCGCTTGAGGTCCACAAAACACTCGCTTGGTAGCTTGCACTTGAACCTGAAGTGATGTTTACTGCACCAGTTGTTGAACAAGTACTCATAGCTGGTCCTGCACTCACCACCGGGGTTCTGTAGATGGTTAAGGTTTTTGTAGATGACACAGGTGAACAACCTGCATTGGTAGCAGTCAAGGTAATGACTACACTTCCGGCAGCAATATCGGCTGCACTTGGAGTATAGCTACAAGTGTTGATATTGGTAGGGTTGCTGAATGTTCCCGTTCCGCTTGATGACCATAAGATGGCTGTTTGAAAGGTAGCTGTGGCACCCGTAACTACACTTACTGAACCTGATGATGAACACATCGAAAAGTTACTACCGGCTACTGCAGTCATGGCTCTGCTTATGTTCAAGGTTTTTGTTGAAGTTACATTGCTACAAGGGCTGTTGGCAATAGCTGTCAAAGTTAGTGTTACACTTCCAGCACTAATATCCGCTGCACTTGGAGTGTAGGTACATAGAGTTAGTGACGTTGCATTTGCAAAAGTTCCAGACCCGCTTGATGTCCACAAAACGGACGCATGATTTGTTGCACTAGCACCAGCTGTAATATTTACAGCACCTGTTGTAGAACAAGTATTCACAGTAGTTCCTGCAACAGCAGTTGGTGCAGCAGTTATGAAAAGCGTTTTGTTTGAAATGGCATTAGCACATCCCGGATTTGAAGCTGTTAGTGTAATGGTAACACTTCCTGCTGCTTTGTCAGCCGCACTTGGTGTGTAGGTACAAGTTGATAAGTTGTTGGCATTTGTAAAAGTTCCTGTTCCGCTAGAAGTCCATAAAACACTTGTATAATTAGTTGCGCTAGAACCCGCCGAGATATTGGTTGTTGCAGTTGTTGCGCAAATGGTCACATTTGTTCCGGCAATAGCCGTTGATGGAGCATAAATGTATAGAGTCTTATTGGATACAGCAGTACCTCCGCACGGAGCATTACCGGTAGCTGTGAGTGTTAATGTTACACTCCCTGCCAAAATATCCAGAACAGTTGGTGTATAGGTACAGGTTGTTAATGAATTGGCATTGGTTAATGTTCCCAATCCACTTGCGGTCCATTGAACAGAACTGTAATTGGTAGCTGCTGATCCTGCAGTAATGTTAACAGCAGCGCCAGTATTACAAGTGCTTACGTTGGTTCCTGCATTAGCAGTTGGACCGGGTTGGATGGTCAAAGTTTTGTTTGCACTAACATTTGAACATGGCGTATTTCCGTTGGCAGTTAAAGTTAATGTAACTGTTCCCGCGGCAATATCAGCTGCACTTGGATTATAGGTGCAAGTTGTTAGCGATGCTGCGTTGGCAAATGTTCCTGTTCCACTTGAAGTCCAAAGAATGCTACTGTAATTAGTCGCGCTAGAACCTAAAGTAATATTTACTGCACCCGAATTATAACAAGTATTAATGGCTGTTCCCGCATTTGAAGTTGCTGCAGCACGAATGTTTAGCGTTTTACTTGAAGTTGCATTGCTGCATGGAGTATTTCCGTAAGCAGTTAATGTTATAGTTGCACTACCAGCAATAATATCTGCGGCTGATGGTGTATAGGTGCAAGTTGTTAAATCGGTTGCATTGGTAAAAGTACCTGTTCCGCTTGAAGTCCATTGAACAGAACTGTAGTTTGTTGCCGATGATCCGCCGGTTATATTTACAGCACCAGAAGTTGAACAAGTGTTTACAGCTGTGCCCGCATTAGCAGTAGGTGTAGTGTTAACTGTAATATTTACGGTGTTGTTACTTGCTGGAGTTACTGAGCACGCTCCAGCAGAATTTATTGCTGTAATAGTTACAGTAGTTACCCCCGGATTTAGTGCAGGGGTTGTAAAAGTACCCGTGCCCGGAGCTCCAGATGTAAAAGTAACTATGGCTGTTGATCCTGAGGCAGTTGTTGCTCCGCTCAGATCATATGTTACATTATAAGTACCACTCGGCATGGTTGAAGATTTTATGGTCACTGTCGAAGCTGAACTTCCACAAAATGGTCCGGTTGCTGTTGTCGCATTGGTTAAGGAATAAGTTGGACAAATCCATGAGATTGTTACACGCCCGTTTGCACCAGCCATAGCACTTGATGCGCCTTCTGCACGACCACCACCACCACCACCAGGTGCATTACCTATGGTTGCTACAGGGTTTCCGTCGGCAGCAGCACCAACACCACCGTTTCCGGTACCAATTCCTCCTGCAGTTGCTGTTGTAGTACTGCTTCCACCGTTACTTCCGGCTCCACCTGCTGCTGACGTTGTTGCAGAGGCGCCACCACCACCACCGGCTTCGTTGTTTGAGCCACCGCTGTTGGTTCTACCGTTACCACCGTTACCACCGGCAAATGATGCCGTAACCGGAGCTATGATTGCTGATGCGGCACCACCAGCGCCACCGGCACGATTTCCACCCGCAGCACCTCCGTTAGCAGATACTGACATGATTGATGAGCTAGTGCCTGCATTTCCAACACCACCACCTATTCCAACAGTAACGGGAATAGTTGTGTTCGGTGTAACAGAAAGTACTGCCGTAGTATAAGCACCGCCACCGCCACCGCCACTGGCGTTAGCAGCAGAAGATCCACCACCACCGGCTCCCCATAACTGAACAGTTACAGTAGTTACACCAGCTGGGACGACAAAGTTGCCTGAGCTATTAAAGGTTTGAGAAGTTTGTGCATATCCTATAGTCAATAAGAACAAGCTTATAAATAGCGATATGAATTTCTTTCTGTGTAAAGTAGTTGTTTCCATAATTCTTTTTCCCCCGATAAGTGATTATTTGGTTAGTAACTTTTTAACGAGTCAAAAGTAGAGGGAGTGTTTTAATTGACAAAATTTTTCATCGATAAAATGCATAAAAAATCGATGAAATGCACTTTTTTGATGTTTTTTAAAGTAAAAGACTACAATAATTACTCAAAGCAGAATTAATTTTTATTCTAGTCAGTAGAATTTTTTGCTTGAAGAAAAGGGTTGAATTAGAATTAGATAGGTTTTCTCTGATTTTTATGAAAATTCATCTGAAAGAAAATAAACAAAAAAAGCCTCAAACATTTCTGCTTAAGGCTTTAGAATATTTGTAGTAGCGAGGACGGGAGTTGAACCCGTGACCTCAGGGTTATGAATCCTGCGCTCTAACCAACTGAGCTACCTCGCCATGATTCGTTGCATCCCTGAATGCGGCTGCAAATATATAACTTAAATCATAGGTTGCAAATTAATCTTTCGAAAAAAAATTATTTATAAAATTGCTTTTATATTGTACTATTATTCTATATATTTCACCAAAAATAGGTCTCAAAACCATGGAAGTAAAGACAAAATACGAACTAGAATTTCCCATCAATTCATCTCCGCAATTGTTATATCAGTATATATCAACACCTTCTGGTTTGTCAGAGTGGTTTGCTGACAATGTAAACTCGCGTGGTGAGTATTTTACTTTTATTTGGGATGATACTGAAGAGTATGCTAGAGTATCTTCTAAAAAGACCGGTGAGAAAATCAAGTTTCGTTGGATTGACGAGCAAAAAAGAGATACCGATTACTTTTTTGAACTCAGAATTCTTGAAGATGAAATTACCAAAGACGTTTCGCTGATGATTATTGACTTTGCCAAAAGTGACGAATTAGAAGAAGCCAAATTGCTTTGGGATAACCAAATATCTGATTTAAAACACGTTATAGGGTCTGTATAAAACACACCTCTTTTAACCTTATATTTGCCCTACATTTTAGGGCTTTTTTTATGATTAATCTCAATGGTGAATTGGTCTTTCAGGCCGATCAAGACTGGACAAGCAACAGAAGTTTTCTATACGGAGACGGTATTTTTGATACCCTCAAGATTGTTGATGGCAAAGTATTGTTTTTAGAAGATCATTATTTTAGATTGATGGCATCTATGCGTATTGTTCGGATGGAAATTCCGATGGATTTTACAATGGAACACTTTGAAGCAGAAATTCTCAAGACAGCTCAGGTGAATCTATGTACAGATTCTGCACGTGCAAGAATCACTTTTTATCGTGACAGCCATGGGTTTTACACTCCAGATGGTTCAGATGTTAAATATGTAATTCAAGTCAATCCACTAAATAATAAATTATACCAATGTACAACTGTTACCTTTGAAGTTGATTTGTATAAAGATTTTCATGTGGCCAAAAACTTGTTGTCAACACTTAAAACGACGAGTAAAATGATTCATGTAACCGGAAGTATTTTTGCTCAGGAAAACGGTTATCAAAACTGTCTTTTGATCAATGATGAGAAGAATGTTATTGAAGCGCTCAACGGAAATTTGTTCATGCTCAGAGATAATCAACTCATTACACCACCGGTTTCTGAAGGTTGTTTGAATGGAATCATGCGCAAAAAAATATTGCAATTAGCCCAAAAAGTCAATGGAATTGAAGTGGTTGAAGCAATTATTTCGCCCTTTGATTTGCAGAATGCCGACGAGTTATTCATTACGAATGTCATCAGCGGAATTCAGCCTATTAGTCAATATCGCAAGAAGAAATATTCTGCCAAACTTTCTGAAAAGCTTACAGAATTACTCAACGAATATATTCAAGCTTAGTTCAGAATCGGATTCTCTGGCGCATTAGACCAAATCACATAGTCGCCACCAATCTCGAGTATTTTTTCTTTCCAGAAGTCGGTACTTGATTTGCCGATGATTTTGTTTTTGTAGAGATTCTCGGTGAGTATCCAAGAATTTGATTTCATCTCTTGCTCTAATTGTTGCGGACTCCAGCCGGTATAGCCCAAAAAGAAACGAATGTTGTCTTTTTTGATTTTTCCGTTGTTGATGAGTTCTTTGGTCAAATCAAAATTTCCACCCCAAAAAATACCGTTGGATATTTCTACACTGTCGGTAATGAGATCCGGAATGTTGTGAATAAAATACAGATTGTCTTGTTCTACCGGACCGCCGTTGTAGATTTTGAAATTGGCTTCAACATCCGGAACCAAGTCATTGATTGTATACTTTAAAGGTTTGTTGATGATAAATCCGACAGATCCGTCTTGGTTGTGATCGGCAAGCAGTATTACCGAACGATTGAATGATAAATCTCCAATTATAGAAGGTTCTGCAATAAGCAATTGGCCTTTTTGTAATTTTTCTGATATCATCTGAATCGCAATTTTACCTAAAATTAAGAATAAAAGTTTGATATAAACAAATATATCTCGCGGAAATTCAAAAAAAAAGTCCCCAAAACGGAGACTTTTCTTTATATTTTATAAACTTTTATTAGTTTACAGAACCTTCTAATTCAGCACCAGCTTTGAATTTTACAACATTCTTAGCAGCGATTTTGATGGTTTTTCCAGTTTGAGGGTTTCTTCCTTCTCTAGCAGCTCTTTTAGAAACTGACCAAGATCCAAAACCTACCAATGATACTCTTCCACCTTTTTTCAAGGTACCACCTACGTTATTCAAGAATGACTCCAAAGCCAATTTAGCAGCTGCTTTAGTAATTCCTGCGTCAGCAGCAATTGCATCGATTAATTCTGATTTGTTCATAATAATAGTTATTAATTGTTGGTTAAACATTAAGTTATAAGTGAAACAAATTTAGTAGGAAATCCTTACCACGCAAGCGATTTAGCCTGATTTCATCATTTTTGTTGATAAATCGGGTTATTTGTTGATAAAGGAGGTGTTTTTTGAAGCATTTTCCTCGCTGAGCCTAGTAGGCATGAGCCTTCTCTGAGAATGAAACGCCGTTGAGCAGTTCTGAAACCGTCATTCTTTTTTTGCCCGGCAACTGCAAACTCAAAATCTGCAACCAACCATCTTTGACCGCAACTGACAAACTTTTTTTGGTGGTTAGAATACTACCTATATTATAGGTGTGTGATTCCGGAATAAATTCAGCTTCATAAATTTTAATATTCCACTCCTGATCTGCATCGGCAAATAAGCACCAAGCCGCCGGATAAGGCGATAAACCGCGAATCAAATTATAAATAGTCCCGCCCGATGCTTGCCAATCTATTTTGCAATTTTCTCGGTTGAGTTTGTAGGCCGTTTTGAGTTCAGCGTTTTCAGGCTGCATGGTTGTGGAAACATTTCCTATACTAATTAACTCCAAAGTATCCAAAACAGCTTGACTGCCGATCTGCATCAATCGATCATGCAATTGTCCTGCGTTTTCTTTTGGATCAATTTCAGTGGTTCTGCTCAAAATCATCGCGCCGGTATCAATTTTATCGTCGATAAAAAAAGTTGTAACGCCGGTTTGATTTTCTCCGTTGATGATCGCCCAATTAATCGGTGCCGCCCCGCGATAATCCGGAAGCAACGACGCGTGCAAATTAAACGTTCCGTATTCAGGCATTTCCCAAACGGCTTTAGGCAACATTCTAAAGGCAACGACCACTTGCAAATTGGCCTGAAGGCTTTTGAGTTCTTGCAAAAAAGCTTCCTCTTTTAAATTGGTGGGCTGGAGCAATTTTAGTCCGTGCTCGAGCGCATATTCTTTGACGGCTGAATATTTTATTTTTTGCCCGCGCCCGGCAGGCTTATCTGCGGCGGTAATGACACCGACTACTTCATAGTTATTTTTACAAATGGTGTCCAGTATGCCCACGGCAAATTCCGGAGTACCCATAAAGACAATTTTTAAAGGCTTCATTTATTTAAGGTATATTGACTGTTGTTGCGAACCAAAATTATTTCGTTTTCCAAGAGCGTTTGCAGCGCAAAGATAAGATCGTTTGTTTCATAACCCAGTCGATTTTGAAGTTCTCTCGAAGATAAATCTTCTTCCTTGAGCAGTTCTAGAATTTCGCGTGTAATATTGGGTTCTTGGCCGATGCTTTTTTTATGTTGAATGCAATAAGAACATATACCGCAATTCTGCGAAGTTTTTTCGCCAAAATAAGTGAGCAGTTGTTGGCTTTTGCATTTTTGATGATTCTGCGCATACTCTAAAACCGCGTCAAGTTGTTCTAATTTGAGTTGGTTTTGCATTTCTAAAAAACGACTCACGCGATTGATGGTTTTTTCGTCTTCGCGGATTTCGTGAAAAATAAGTTGGGTGTCGTTGTTTTTTGATTGCAGTGAAATCATGGCTCGGCTATGCAGTTTTTCAAGCAAGGCCAAAACTTCTTCTTCTGACTTGGCTGATTTTTTAGCCATCAAAGCCGGATTAATCGCTGTAGGCAAATCATACACGCCCGGATAGGTGCGCAAAATGGTCAGCAAAATTTCTTCGTCGGCCGGATTCAGACTCATATATCTGATTACCTCGCGCGATTCAATCAAAAACTGCAAAGTAATTTTTTCGGAGAATTCTTGTGATAAACCAATCACGCCTTGTCGGTCCAAAAACTGCAATGCCTGATAAGTTTTTAAAACCGGAAAGTTGTATTTAACGCAAAAAGTATTCAAACCAAAGGCAAACTCTTCGCCCATGCCTTCGCCGTAAGCAATCTGAAAATAACTGCACAATTTAAGATAAACCTGTAGCAAGAACTTTTTGTCGGGCAACATGGCCAACAATTGCTGTTTGGCCGTTTGTATTTCAGCAGCCGAGGTCAGCAAAACAGCAAACGCCTTTTGATTGTTTCTTCCGGCGCGTCCGGCTTCTTGGTAATAGTTTTCTAAATTGTCCGGAAGCTGAATATGCACGACTGTTTTTACGTTGGCCTTGTCAATGCCCATCCCAAAAGCGTTGGTGGCCACCATGACTTGGGCAGATTCTTCCATCCAACGATTCATGTTCTGTTCTTTGTCTTTGCGCGACAAACCGCCGTGGTAATAAACCGCTCGATAACCCATGGCGTTGAGTTGAGCTGCGGTATCGATACAGGATTTTCGATTTCTTACATATATAATAGAAGGTTCTGGATTTTTCTGAAGAATTTGCCCGAGCAAAAACAATTTGTCTTCTGTCGGGTAAACCATATAGGCCAAATGTTCGCGGGCAAACGATTTTTGAAAAACAGCCGGATCGTCAAGTTTGAGCTGCGCAACAATATCTTGCTGAACTCTGGGCGTCGCCGAAGCCGTCAACGCAACAAACGGAACTTTTTGGAACAGCGCTTTTAAGGCAGATATTTTCAAATATGCCGGACGAAAATCATGTCCCCATTGCGAAACACAGTGCGCTTCATCCACCGCAATCAAGTTGATGCGCAGATTTTTGATGCGTTCTAAAATCCAGTCTGATTGCAAACGCTCGGGTGATAAATACAAAAATTTATAATTTCCGAATTGGCAATTGTCGAGCAAGTCCGAAATTTCATCCGCCGAAAGCCCTCCGGTAATCGAAAGCGCTTTGATATCGCGTTTCTGAAGATTGTCAATTTGGTCTTTCATCAAAGCAACCAAGGGCGATATCACCAAGGCCAATCCGGGTTGCATAAGAGCCGGAATCTGAAAACAAATCGATTTACCGCCGCCGGTGGGCATGAGTGCAAAAGTATCGCGACCCGAGAGAATACTTTGAATCACTTGTTCTTGTGGCTCGCGAAAGTGGTCGTGTTTCCAATATTTTTGGAGTATTTGTATGGCGTCAAGCATGATTTTTAGATGTAAAGTTGAAACACAATCACAAAGGTAGCAAAATCAGGCCTTTGATAAACTCAAGTAGTTTTTTCAAAAACGTTAGGTTTGCCGGATGTTTACTTTTTGAGTTTGGACGCGATTAATTTCATTTCAAATTCCAATATTTCCTTTTGATGTTGTTGTTCGGTGAGCAATTCGGTCAGTTGTGATATTGTAGACAATTTTTTTCTTTGTGATAAATATTCTTTGACCGGAGCAAAAGGTAAATCTTTGTTTTGGCTTGCTTCAACAAAGTCTATTAGTTTTTGTTGTGCTAATTCTGAATTCAATTTTCTTTGGGTAAATTCTATCTTTTTTTCTAATTCAAGCAACTTAAATTTATTTTCAGGTTGCCACTTTTTGTATTGGTTTTGTATTATTTCTTGCTGCTTATTTTCAAATGCTTGGTTGTCAGAAATCTTCAGGTGATTGAGAATCGCGCTCAATAAAAGATTTGCCTGGGGCGGAAGTTTTCTTTTTCCGGATTCAAACATTGACCATTGGCTGCGTGTGATGCCCATAAGCATGGCAACATCGCTTTGCGTCAGCCCGAGTATTTTGCTGAGTTTAGTTGTTTTTTTCATCAGTATTTTTATTTGATTGTACGCATGAAGTCAAAGGTTAATTTGTGTCATTTTTTTTTAAAAAAATATTTTGACACAAAAACTGTGTCAATTTTTCAAAAACTGAAAAAAATGACACAAGTTTTTCAGAGGCTTAAAAAGAAGTCTCGGAGACGATTAAAGCCGATAATTTGAAAATGGTTTTCTGAAAAAAGAAAGGTGTAATACAATACTAACCGAGCGAATTCAAAATGAACTCGATGCGTTTTTCAACCGAGTCTTTCGGAACTTCAGTGAGCTGATAACCATAATGCGAATAGGTTTCTACCAAATGATTGTAGATGAGTTTGGCTTGCTCGTAGTTTTCGTAGCGCTCCGCATCTGATTCGTAGATTTCTTCCCAAGGTGGCAAGATGAAAATTTTGTGGTACAAATGTTCGCGACAAGCGGTATCAAAAAAAGCCGGATAACTATCGCCAATGTAATGCATGTAGGCTAAAATGTCGGGAATTCCGCGATCGATAAAAACGCGTTCATGTGGTTCGGCCAGGGCATTTTGGTGTTGCTTTTTTCGGCCTTCGAGCAATAATTCACTAAATAGGAGTGGCTTTTCAAGAAACAATTGCTCGATACCTTGTTTTTTGGCTTCTAGGGTAATCTCGCGCGAAATCTCGGGATAACAACAGTATCCTTTTGCTTTGAGTCCTTCGATGATGGTGGTTTTTCCGGTGCCCGGACCGCCAATAAGCACGATGATTTCTTGAGCCACTGATTTTGAAATAAGCCGCGAATTTAATCAATCTATTTCTATTTTTAAAGGATAGAATTAGTTAAATGGCTTTTATAATTGAAATACTTATAGTTTCAACATCACTTTATAACTGCCATAAAGAATGGTCAACAACAAGACAAGGTGATTGAATTGTAAAACTATTTTGGGTAATTTTTTTTCAAATTCTAAATCGCTGTAATAGAGTATCGCAAGTATATAGGCTACTAACAGCCACCGAGGTTCTACAAATGAAATGATGATGAAAGAAAATGTTGCCACTATATATAAACAAGCAAAAGGCAATAGTAAATCAGTAGTTATTTTTCTTCTTCTGAAAAGAGCGTAAACCAAATACGAAATAACAATGATGTACATCATAGCGGTTTGGCGGATTGATAAAAAAACGGTAGAAGTAAAGTCTTTAAAAAACTCTAAAAAGGTTAGTTTTAAGTCAAAGAAAATACCTTCTCCGGTAGTTCTGGGCAATGAATTTTCGCCGTGAAGCTTCAAGTAAGCATCTGTTTCTGCCCAACTCGGGTGGGTTTGATTGGGAATTTTTCCTTCATTGACCAGCAATTGCGCCAGATATTGCCGTTGCGCCCAAGTGCTTTTAACACTGGAGTCGGGCTTTTTGTCATCATACGAAAAATGGTGATTTTGTTCAATACAAGGGATGTTGATAACCAATAAAAAAACCAAAACCGATGCAGAGATGTACCATTGATGAAGCAAATTGGTTTTCTTTTTTACTAAAAACAGACACAAAATGATGAGTGGGATATAGACGTAAATAAGTTCGCGCGTAAAAAAGGCCACAAACAGAGAGCTCCACAACAGAGGTATGCTGGCTTTTTCTTTGTCTTGTATTAATTTATAGACTTCATTGAAAAAAATCAACATGGCAACTATAAACAAAGTATCATTGGTGCCTGAAAGAAAAAAACCAAAACCGCAGATAAACATTAGGTAAAACCCGAACATCCGATTTTTAACCTCGCCTATTTTGTAAAAATACAGCACTAAAAGAGCCAGCAACAATACGTTGGTGAACCGAAGCGCTACATAATCAGAAAAAATATAAGTAAAAGGATAGGCTATAAGCAGATAGGTAACCCCAATGTTTTTAGCAATGGCAGACACCCAGCCATGAGATCGAATATAGTTCAGATCGTGTAAGAACAAAATTTCATCGCCGGCTCCGGCCATGATTGTTGAAATATGATAATAGCACATCAGCCCAAAAAAAAGAGGAATGATTATTTTAAGAGTTTGAGGTAATAATTTTTGAATGTTTAACGCCATAAAATGAAATTTTAGAGATGATTTTTTAGGATATCATTAGAGTCTTTATAGCATGAGCGTAAAAAAAATCTAATAAAACCTTTTTGTCACAGCTTTTCTTTGATGATGTAAGTAGGTCTGTCTTTAACGTTTTCAAATATTTTCCCAACATACAAGCCAATAATGCCAAAAACAAAAATAATGATGCCGGATAAAAACCAAATGGATATGATGATTGATGAATATCCCATGACTTTAATTTCGTCGTTGTACCAAAGATATATTTGATAAAAAGTAAATAAAATAGAGGTAAAGGTAATGAGCATTCCAGCCTTGACGGCCAATCTCAAAGGTTTGTCAGAGTAGGACAAGACAATATCTAAAGATAAATTGAGCAGTTTTTTAAAATTATAAGAGGTTTCCCCGAATTTTCGATCAGCATGATTGACCGGAATGGCCACTTGATTAAATCCAACCCATTTTACCATGCTCGGGAAATATTTATTTTTTTCTTTGAGTTGGATGATTTGATCAATAACAATGTCTTTGTAAATTCCAAAATTGGCAATGCTCGGATCGTATTTGGTTCCTGATAAATAACTCAAAACGGCGTAGAATGCTTTTGAAAACAATCGCTTAAAGAATTTGTCTTGCCTTTCAATTCTTTGGGCAAGAACTACTTCAAAACCTTGTTTTGTCTTTTCATACAGAGGGATAATTTCTTCGGGCACATCTTGTAAATCACAGTCCATTACCACAATCCAATGCGCGTTTACTTGATTGAGTCCGGCGGTTATTGAATAGTGCTGACCAAAATTCCGACTAAAATTAATGCCTTTAATTTGCGTGTTTTGTCTGTGCAATTCTTTTATAACTTCCCAAGATTTGTCCGGACTTGCATCATTGACCAAGATAATTTCGTAGGTCAAATCAAGTTGCTTAAAAACAGCTACCAATCTGTGGGTTAATTCTGGCAATGATTTTTCACCGTAATAAACCGGGACAACAACCGCAATATCTTTTTTCTGGTTTTCCAAGGACAAAAAATTATGACCGAAGTCAATTAAAATAGCGTCTAAATATCATTAATAAATCGGAATTATAAAACAAACACAATCAATTTTATTTAGCCTTGACAAAGTTAAAACTCAAGACACATGATTCAACTACTTCAGAAACCAAAAAATAAAAACGTATTTTAGTTATCAGAAATCAATAGTGTATATTTGCCTTTATTTTTAAACAGAAAAATGGATAACAAAACTCAAGAATTCTACGAACGCCTCAAAGTAGAATTAGACCTGAACAATCCCGTTTGGCCTGCCGAATATCTGTTCAAGTTCATTGTGCCTACCGATCCGTCCAAGATCAAACAAGTGGAAGATGCGTTTGATTGTATGGGCGCCGTGATTAAAACTACCAAATCCAAAACCGGAAAATTCACCAGTATTTCTGTTGATGTGACGATGAAAGATTCAGACGAAATCATCAGCAAATATCAAGAAGTATCAGTGGTTGAAGGGATTATTTCGCTATAAATATGCATTCAAAATACATCAAAGAAAATGCTGCCGATGTGGTTTTTAATCTGGAGTACAATTCAGAGCGAAAACATTTAATCATTCCCGAATACGGACGTCATTTGCACAAACTCATCGATCAAGCGGTTCAAATTCAAGATCGCGAAGAGCGCAACAAACTCGCGCGGTATATCATTCAAGTAATGGGTAGTTTGAATCCGCATTTGCGCGACGTGCCTGATTTTCAGCACAAGTTGTGGGATCAGATTTTTATCATGTCTGATTTTAAATTGGACGTAGATTCGCCGTACCCGATTCCTTCGCGCGAGGTTTTGCAGCTTAAACCCGATCCGCTGCCGTATCCGCAAAACTTTCCGAAGTATCGTTTTTACGGTAACAACATCAAATACATGATTGATGTGGCCAACCGTTGGGAAGAAGGCGAACTCAAAAGCGCGCTCATTAAAGTGATTGCCAACCACATGAAAAAAAGCTTTTTGAGTTGGAACAAAGACACGGTCAAAGACGATGTTATTTTTGAGCATCTTTATGAGTTGTCAGGAGGAAAAATCAATTTGATGCAAGGCGACGAAGAATTGGTCAATACCACTGATTTGATGCGCACCAACAAAAAAGCTTCCAACAAAAGCAATCAGAATAACAACAACAACGGAAAGAACCACAAAAACAAAAAGGGTAAAAACTTTCAGAAAAAAAATAACAACCAAAATAAGCCTCAGTAATTAAAAGGTAAAAGGAAATTGATTTATGGGAACATTTAAAATTGAAGGAGGCATCCGTCTCAAAGGTGAAGTAAAACCACAAGGCGCTAAAAATGAAGCATTGCAAATATTGTGTGCTGTTTTGCTCACTCCCGAAAAAGTAACCATCAACAATATACCCGACATTATTGACGTCAACAAACTGATTACTTTGCTCGGTAATTTGGGTGTAAAAATTCAGCGCAACGGACAAGGTTCCATTACATTTCAGTCAGACGAAGTCAATGTGGGTTATCTTGAAACCGAAGCTTTTAAAAAAGAAGGCGGCTCATTGCGCGGCTCGATTATGATTGTTGGGCCATTGTTGGCGCGTTACGGTAAAGGATATATTCCAAAACCGGGCGGAGACAAAATCGGGCGTCGTCGTTTGGATACACACTTTGAAGGGTTCATCAACTTAGGGGCAAAATTCCGCTACAACCGCGAAGACCATTTCTACGGAGTAGAAGCGCCTGAAGGTTTGACCGGAACTTATATGTTGCTCGATGAAGCCTCCGTAACCGGAACTGCCAACGTAGTCATGGCAGCAGTTTTGGCCAAAGGAACCACAACTATTTACAACGCAGCTTGTGAACCATATTTACAACAACTTTGCAAAATGCTCAACTCGATGGGCGCCAAAATTCACGGAGTAGGTTCTAACTTGCTCACCATTGAAGGCGTAGAATCTTTGGGCGGATGTACGCATACCATTTTGCCGGATATGATTGAAATCGGCAGCTGGATTGGACTCGCCGCGATGACACGCAGTGAAATTACCATTAAAGATGTAAGCTGGGATAATCTGGGCGTGATTCCGAGTGTGTTTAGAAAACTCGGGATTACATTAGAGCGCCGCGGAGACGATATTTTTATTCCAACACACGAAACTTATCAAATCAAAACCGATATAGACGGATCCATTTTAACCATCGCCGATGCTCCTTGGCCGGGCTTTACTCCGGATTTGTTGAGTATTGTTTTGGTGGTGGCTACACAGGCCAATGGCGATGTGTTGATTCACCAAAAAATGTTCGAAAGCCGTTTGTTCTTTGTGGACAAACTCATCGATATGGGCGCCAAGATTATGTTGTGCGATCCGCACCGCGCGGTAGTGATGGGACACGATTTTAAATCGCAACTCAAAGCCACAACGATGTCTTCACCGGATATTCGCGCCGGAATCTCGTTGCTCATTGCTGCACTTTCAGCCAAAGGAACGAGCACCATTCAAAACATTGAACAAATTGACCGCGGTTACGAACGTATTGATGAGCGACTCAGAGCACTCGGTGCCAACATTGTTCGCGTATAACTTCAACTATGAATCACGAACAGACCGCCGTTAAAGCCACGTATTTTAGTATCTTCGGAAACTTGGGTTTGGCGCTGGTCAAAGGTTTGGCAGGATTTTTCGGAAATTCGTATGCACTTATTGCTGATGCTTTAGAATCTACGACCGATGTATTCTCATCGCTTTTGGTATTGTTCGGAATCAAATATGCCAACAAACCTGCCGATGACAATCATCCGTACGGACACGGTAGGGCAGAGCCGCTGATTACTTTTTTGGTGGTGGTTTTTTTGATTACCACTGCGACGGTGATTGCTTACGAGAGCATTATTAATATAGGTACACCACACCGACTTCCTGAAAAATGGACTTTGATTATTTTGGGTGTCATCATCATCTGGAAAGAATACTCTTATCGATTAGTACTCAAGCGCAGCAAGCAAACCAATAGCTCCGCACTTGAGGCCGACGCTTGGCACCACCGCAGCGATGCGATTACTTCGGTGGCCGCTTTTATCGGAATATCGATTGCGCTTTTTCTGGGCCCGGGTTATGAGGCCGCCGATGATTGGGCTGCACTGTTTGCCTCAGGATTTATCATGTACAACAGCTATTTGATTTTCCGTCCGGCTTTGGGCGAAATCATGGACGAACATGTTTATGACGATTTGATTGACGAAATTCCGTAGCGTTTCATTAACCGTTGAAGGTGTAATCGATACCGAAAAGTGCTTTATCAGAAAAGCAGGCATGAAATACCATGTGGATTTACACGCGGTAGTGAATGCCTATATTTCGGTTAAAGAAGGGCATGATATAGCGCATTTACTCAAAGATACTTTGCGCGCTCAAATTCCGCAATTGGGGCATGTGCTCATTCACATTGAACCGCACGAAGATTAATTAAAAGCATCCAAAATTTTTAGCCCGAGAATTACCCCGTCTTCTTGATGGCCGTTTTGGTATGAATGAATGTAATCAAGGCGGAAGATTTTAAACTTTCCAAAACCTAATTGGTCGAGTCCAACGGTATATTCGTGATACGGACTGCGCTCTGGAACCGACAAATTGTGATAGCCCAAAACCAAGGTTGAATGCAACAAATTAATCAGCGGTAGTTTGTTGGTAATATAACCGTTGTCGTTGTGTTCGGCATGGAATTCAAAATAGGCATCGTTGGTGCTGGCTATATAATAAGGTAACAAATTGAATCGGTTGAGGTATTGCTCTTCAGTTCCTATATAAGTTCGGTTTCCGTTGAAATGCTTGTAATCTACAAACGAAATGTTATCGGCATGATAGAATTTACCGGCATTGGCGCGCATTGATAAGTTTCCTTTGTTGCCTAAGGTTCTGTCATAAGTGATTTGTGCGCTCAGGTGGTCGTAGTTGTATTGACTTTCATTGCCAGCGAAACCTTTTTCAAAATTGATTTGCAGCGTGGGATATTGATCGTTCGACAAATTGAATTTGCCATCAGGGCGCAACCAATATTCTTGTCCGAAATTAAATTTAGCGCCCAATCTAGCTTTGATTAAATTGTGTTTGACAATAGCCGCTGAATTTTCTAGCTCTGGAGCCAACGGATTGTTTGATGTGTAATTTTTATCTTCAACATTGAGCGTCACATAATCGGTGTGGTTGAACAAAGGTTTTCGTTCGGAGTAATACAATTCGGTTTTGAGCCAAAATCCGTTGAACCATTCGCGATTGAAAATTCCGCCGACAAAATTAGATTCGTATAACTTCATGTAGTTGTCTTCAAAAAACAAGGTGCTTACGGTGTTTACTAATTTGTTGATGGGATTGTTACCGTTGAATTGTAAAGCTTGTCTACCGCCACAAAGCACCAATTCGCTGTGGTGGATGTTCTCAAATTTGTTGTAGTAGTTGACAAAACCTCTGAATTTTTTCTCGGCCAAACCATAGTCCATTTCGGCTTTGATGTTGGATCGGGTTCTGTTGTCGGGATTGTTTTTGTAATAGCCAAAACCGGTGGTGATATCCCAGCCTTGTACCGTATTAAAGTTGATGCCTTTGATGAGCCCTTCGTAGGCAACGCTCCATTTTTTGAATGAGTTTTTATAATTATAGCCCGAAATTAGATTGCCTATTTTGAATTTATTGCTTTTGGAATCAATCGAATCTAAATAGACTTTAGATTTCTTCTTGGTTTGCAACGCGTCTTTTTTGAGGTAGTCGTTGGTTTCTTCAGTTGTGAGAGGCACCGGACGAAATTGATTCCAATAGGCGTCGTCTTTTTTATTGGATTCGGCGGCAAAGCCAACACCGGACCTGAGAATGTTTTGCGGGTAAATTTAGGTTCGAATTCATAATTGGTGTATACATAGGTAAATCGTCCGTTGATATTAATGCCCATAAAACCAGCAGAAAAATCAAGAGTTTGGGTGTTTTTTGACCAAATTTTATTGGCTTGATTATAACTAAAATTTTGCTTGATGGTCATTGAATTCATCATCGGCATTTGAATTTGTTTGCCGTTGGTGGTCAATTCGCACAGCATAAACGGCCCAAGAATCTTCTACTATATATAGGTAGCCTTCAAAAACGGGCTCTGAATTCGTTTAGGCGTTACTTTGATTTTATTGATTTGGACGTTGTTCTGATCAAAAAATGAGCTTTCAATTTTGTATTTATAGTAATTAAAGGCATTGTCAGCAATGGGTGAAGGTTTTTGGTGCCCAAATCGATATAGTTGTCATACAAATCAAATTGGCCGATGCCGCACTGTTGAAGCTAAAGCCTTTGTCTTTTCCGCTGACTTTTGAAGCGATGATGGTTTCTTTGAGTTTGTCGGGTTTTTTATAAGAGATTTTTGAAACCGTTTCAGACAAATATAAAACGCCACTTCGGGTTGAATCGAGTATTTCGTCAAACGAATCGAGTTTTTGGCCTAAGATTTTTTTGGGAGCATCTTTAATTCTGAAAATTCCTCGCGAATAAAAATCGGCATTAAATGCTCCGGCACTTTCAGAGTTTTCTTTTTTGTTTTTAATGGCCAATCGAATAATTTGATTGGCCGGATTGTTTTTGGAGTCAATCACCACGGTATTGAGTTGGTAGTTTTCTTCTTGCAATTGAACGTTTACATTGTTGCGGGCGTCATCGGGTTTTAATGTACTTTGCGGTTTTATCCCAAACATTGATATACAATTACAAATGGCTCTTTTGAATTATAACTCAGTTCGTATGCGCCCATATCATTTGTAATGGTTCCAACATAAAGTGTTTTCAATGTGAATGCTAACCGCAGAGAATGGGTTGGTTTTGAGCATCTGTGACTTTGCCCTTGATTTGAGCAATATTGATTATGGCTGTAAAACAAAAATAAAAGGCAGATAATTTTTTTCATTTGATTTTTTGGATAAATGATTGAATGGCTAAACGGTAACTGTCCAAGCCAAATCCAATGATGATTCCTTTGGCATTGGGCGCTATGTATGATTGATGACGAAATTCTTCTCGTGCAAAAGTATTTGAAATATGTACTTCAATGACAGGTGTATTGACGGCTTTTACCGCATCACCAATTCCGATTGAAGAATGAGTGTAAGCAGCCGCGTTGAGTATGATGCCTTGATAATCAAAGCCTACTTCTTGAATTTTATTGATGAGCTCACCCTCAATATTGCTTTGAAAATACGATAATTCAATATTTAAAAATTCATTTTGAAGTTCATTAAAGTAAGATTCAAATGATTGATTCCCGTATGTTTCTGGCTCGCGTTGTCCCAAAAGATTGAGATTTGGACCATTGATGATGATGATTTTCATGATTGAATTCTTGTGTTATACAAATTAAGTAAAAAGCTGCTTTAATAACTAATTGTGTTATTTGTTTTCTTTGTATAGTTACTCATCAAATATTCAGACAACTAGCAATTTAAATTTTTTGGTTTTGTGTAAAAATGAAGTTATTAACAGTTTTAGAATCAGTGTTGATAAAAAAGTTGACAACTTGAAGTATGAAATTGCGTCGTTTATCGAGACAACGAATCAATTATCGGGTTTTTCATATCACTTATGGGTAGTTTAATATTTTATAGATGAAAATATGAACAATCAAGTATTTGTGCGGATTTCCATAGCGTGTATTTATAAATTGAGCAATTAATATCTGTCTCAAAATTTGTATCTCAAAGAATCTAATGTCAAATGAATTTTATTGCATCCTCTAATTTTATGAGTTATCATAGCTTTGGAATGGAGATGAAAAAAAATGTCTAAAAATTTTTTTGTTAACAATTTATTCTATATTTGCACTATTAATTTTAAACAAAACTGAACATGAAAAAAATTATTTTAACTGTTGCTGCAGTGTTCGCTTTCTCTTTTGCTAACGCGCAAGATAAAAAAGGTGGATCTGAAGGTTTTTCTAAAGGAGATATATACCTTGCAGGTACTGTTCAACTTACTAACCAAAAACAAGGTGATGCTAAAGCTGACGGTTTGACAATTGCTCCAGGTGTAGGTTATATGCTTACTGAAAACTTGGCAATCGAAGGTTCATTAGCTTACATCTCTTCTTCAACTGACAATGGAGGTGGAGCTGTTAAAGATTCAGGTTTTGGTGTTGGTGCTGGTGTAAATTACTATTTTACTCCTGCTGATAAATTTTCACTTTCTTTAGGTGCAGGTTTGTCATACGCTACTACTAAAAATGACCAAACTGATGTTAAAGTTAACACAATTGGTTTGAGCGTTCCTGTTGGATTGAACTACTTTGTGTCTAGTAACTTTGCTTTAACAGCTGAGTGGGCTGGTTTGAGCTACACTTCAGCTAAAGCTGATTCTACTGGTGCTGAGGCTTTGAACACTATCAAAATTGGTGGTGATATGTCAGCTCTTACATTTGGTTTACTTTACAAATTGTAATTTAAAATTACCGAATATAAAAGCCTCTCATTTGAGAGGCTTTTTTATTTTATATTGGTCACATGAATTGGGACTCTTACATCAAAAGCTACAAATCTTATTTGAAGATTGAACGGGGTTTGTCTAATAACACTATTGAGAATTATACTTTTGATATTCTCAGGCTAACTAATTATTTAAGTGAATTCAAAATCAATGTTTCCCCGATTCAAATTTCAGCCGAAATCTTGCAGCAATTTATCTATGAAATTTCAAAAGAACTGAATGCCCGTTCTCAAGCTCGTATAATTTCTGGTCTAAAAAGCTTTTTTTCATATTTGATATTTGAAGATTATCGCAGCGATGACCCTTTGGCGCTTATTGAATCTCCACGCATTGGGCGTAAGTTGCCCGACACGCTTTCAATATCTGAAATCGATAGTTTGATTTCTGCCATTGATTTGAGTAAACCTGAAGGTGAACGCAATCGAGCTATTTTAGAAACACTTTATGGTTGTGGGTTGCGTGTTTCGGAGCTTACAGAATTAAAAATATCTGATTTATTTTTTGATGAAGGTTTCGTTAAGATTACCGGAAAAGGAAGCAAGCAGCGATTTGTGCCTATCGGATCAACAACGCAGCGCTACATCAACATATATCAACAACAGATTCGTTCGCATTTAACGGTTAAAAAAGGTTCTGAAGATATTTTGTTTCTGAATCGTCGAGGCAGTAAACTCACACGTGCCATGATTTTTACCATTATAAGAGATTTGGCTAAGGATATTGGTTTAGAAAAAGTAATTAGCCCGCACACTTTCAGACATTCCTTTGCAACCCATTTACTTGAAAACGGAGCCGATTTGCGTTCGATTCAAATGATGCTCGGGCATGAATCTATTACAACAACTGAAGTCTATGTCCATCTTGATCGTCGACATCTTGCACATATGGTAAATCAATTTCATCCAAGAGCTAAATAAATAAGGATAAAATCTTACATTTTATTGATAATTGATAATTTTAATGTATTTTATCGATTAAAATTGCTTTTTATCGATTATTTTATTTATGTTTGATTTCGTTGTCTGCTAAGGACAATATCTAAAAGCATACAAAATGGCCCCAACTAAATTTGTATTCCTCTATGAAAACCTACAACTATTCGGAATTTAAACATCTCGAAGAAAAAGACAGTTTATATAAGAAACTGTTGATGCATTCGCCCGATTTGATTTTCCATTTCTATTTGGACATAACCGGAAATATGATTTTTCCGTTTTTGAGTAAATCAGTCATCTCGCATTTTGAACTTTCACAGCACGAAAAGCATGAAACGGCTTACAAAATTCTAAAAAGCCGCATTCATCCTGAAGATTTTCAAGCGTTCTTGACTTCAGTGCAAGTAGCCAAAAGAACCTTGCAAGCCTGGAAACATGACTTTAGGGTTTTACTTCCCGAAAAAGGACTGCGATGGTATCAAGGATTTGCTACAGTTGAAGAAGATGATGATGGAACCGTTGGCTTTTTTGGCAAAATTACCGATGTTACTTTATATAAAGAACAAGAATTCAAACTTAAAATCTCTGAAGAGCGTTTTCAGTTTGCGCTTCAAGCTTCTTCAGAAGGAATATGGGATTTGGATGTAAAAACCAATAAAGTTTTTTATTCGTCTCAATCTATGAAAATGCTTGAGTTTGACGAGCATGATCGAATAGATTCAATCAATTTATGGGATAACCGTGTTCATCCTGAAGATAAAGAGCGTTACCTAACTGATATTCAAGCGCACATTGACAATTTGACTCCGTATTATGAAAATGCGCAACGCGTCATGACCAAATCCGGTGAATATAAATGGATTTTGAGCCGTGGAAAGATCATCCAAAGAGATGCTTTCAACAATCCGCTGCGAATTATCGGAACACACACAGACATATCCATTCAAAAGCAAAAAGAAGAAGATATGATCAAAACCATGGGTATTATCGGAAAGCAAAACAGCCGATTGCTCAACTTCGCTCATATTGTCTCGCACAATTTAAGATCGCATTCAAGCAATATTGAAATGTTGCTTAACATTATTGACGATGAATCGGATCAAACTTTTATTGACGAGAGCTTTAAGCATCTTAAAACTTCTTCTAAAGCGCTCACGCAAACCATCGCGCATTTAAAAGAATTGGTTGAAATTCAATCAGAACTGTCACATAAAAAAGAAAATCTCAATTTAGATAGTTTTCTCGGAAAAACCTTGGATGTACTGGCCGAAGAAATCAAATCCAACAAAGTTGTTATTAAAAATAAGCTCAAAAAAGACCAAACAATTTTGTTCAATCCGGCTTATTTAGAAAGTATTCTTCTTAATTTTACTTCGAACGCCATACGTTATGCACACCCTGATAGAACGCCGGTCATTAGCTATTCGCTGCGATCGAATAAGAAACAAAAAGTCTTAGAAATTCGCGATAACGGCCTAGGAATTAACCTTGAGAAACACGGCGAAAAATTGTTCGGAATGTATAAAACTTTTCACAAGCATAAAGATTCTCGGGGCATCGGTTTGTTTATTACCAAAAATCAAATCGAAGCCATGGGCGGATCAGTAGACGTTCAAAGTATCGTTGGAGAAGGAACCACTTTTAAAATCTATTTCAATGAGCAATAATAAATTTAAAGACGTGTTTGTGGTTGATGATGACAAAGTTTTTCATTTTATCATCCAGAAGTTATTTAAAAACAATAACATTGATGTTAAGCCAAGTTTCTATCTCAACGGACTCGAAGCTATTGAAACCATTCGCGAAAAGCTCAATTTAGGCATCAACATGCCCGATTTAATTCTGTTAGATATCAATATGCCCATCATGGATGGTTGGCAGTTTTTGGATGAATTCCGAAAAACGCGAACCACTAATAGCACGGCTACTGGCCAGACCATTATATACTTGGTCAGTTCGTCTAACAGTGTTTCAGATTTAAATAAGGCGAAAGATTATCAAGATCAAATCAAGGATTATTTCTTTAAACCGATGACTTTAGATGATCTTAAAAAAATATTCTAAATAAAAAAGCACTCCGATAGAGAGTGCTTTTTTTATGAAGTGTAGTGTATTATTTTGCAATATTCACGGCTCTGGTCTCGCGAATCACGGTAATTTTTACTTGACCAGGATAGGTCATTTCAGTTTGGATTTTTTGAGAAATCTCAAACGAAAGTTCCGCAGCGCGATCGTCGTTTACTTTTTCACTTTCAACAATTACGCGCAACTCACGACCGGCTTGAATTGCATAAGCGTTTTTAACACCGCCAAATCCGTAAGCTACTTGCTCTAAATCTTTCAGACGTTGAATGTACGAATCCAATACTTGGCGGCGTGCACCCGGACGAGCACCTGAAATAGCATCGCAAACCTGAACAATCGGCGAGAGCAATGATTTCATTTCAATTTCATCGTGGTGTGCTCCAATGGCGTTGCAAACTTCTTCTTTTTCGCCGTATTTCTCTGCCCATTGCATCCCCAATAAAGCGTGTGGAAGATCACTTTCGGTATCAGGTACTTTTCCGATATCGTGTAATAGACCGGCACGTTTGGCCAATTTTACATTAAGCCCTAATTCGGCCGCCATAATACCGCAAAGTTTTGAAACCTCACGCGAGTGCTGCAATAAGTTTTGGCCATAAGACGAACGGTATTTCATTCTACCAACCACTTTAATCAGTTCAGGATGCAATCCGTGAATCCCCAAATCAATGACGGTTCTTTTACCGACTTCGGCGATTTCTTCTTCAATTTGTTTGGCCGTTTTAGCAACGACTTCTTCGATTCTGGCCGGGTGAATACGTCCATCGGTTACGAGTTTGTGCAATGACAAACGAGCAATTTCTCTACGAACCGGATCAAAGCAAGACAAGATAATGGCTTCTGGAGTATCGTCCACAATAATTTCAACACCGGTAGCCGCTTCAAGCGCACGAATGTTACGTCCTTCGCGACCGATGATTCGGCCTTTGACATCATCAGACTCGATATTGAAAACAGAAACGCAGTTTTCAACCGCTTCTTCAGTTCCTACACGTTGAATGGTGTTGATGATGACTTTTTTGGCTTCTTGTTGTGCGGTGAGTTTAGCTTCT
The DNA here is from genome assembly GCA_046329175.1 of Flavobacteriaceae bacterium. Taxonomy (GTDB): domain Bacteria; phylum Bacteroidota; class Bacteroidia; order Flavobacteriales; family Flavobacteriaceae; genus Flavobacterium. The sequence goes on along the minus strand of JAXLVE010000008.1, from coordinate 17,586 downwards.
TCAAGAGTTTCTTGAATGTAGGCCATAGCTCCGGCTTTTGCTTCGGTTTTGAGGCCTTCCATCAATTGTTCTTTGGCCTCGTCAGCCGATAAACCAGAAATTACTTCCAATTGATTCAACTGGCTTTTGTGCATTCTGTCAACTTCTTGTTGCTTTTTCTCAAGAATTTCAATTTTAGATTGATGTTCTTTGATTTTCAATTCGAGTTCATCAGCCGATTTTTTAGATCGAGCCAATTCGTTTGAAACCATTGATTCTTTGTCACGCGTGCGTTTTTCGGCTTCTGCCATTTTTTTATCGCGTGCCAAAATCACTTGTTCGTGTTCGGCTTTGAGTTCGATGAACTTTTCTTTGGCCTGAAGCATTTTATCTTTCTTGATGTTTTCTGCTTCCTGTGAGGCATCTTTTAAAATAGAAGCCGCTTCTTTTTTGGCGTTTTTAATCAGGTTCGAGACGTTCTTCTTCTCAAGCACTTTGGCCACCCCGAAACCACCGCCAATTCCGGCAATACCGGAGATTAGTATAGTTAAAATATCCATTAGTTAGTTAATAATTAATTATATAAAAAAAGCCTACATTAGGTAATTGTATAAACTCGTATAGACAAGTTTTGAGCTAACTTACTGTTCAGGTTTCCGAGTCTGTGCAAGGCATACCCTAGTAGTAACGATTCGCTCATTTGAATTTGTTAGCGTTGAGTTTATCAAATATGAACTAATGTAGGCAGTATTTTTAGTCTGTGTCTATGAACGTGTTTTTATCTGGATGAGAGTTTATTCACTTCCTTTGGCGAGATATTGGTCTAAACGGTCATTTAATTTTTTGATTCGGTCAATGGCTTGGGTTCCGTCTATGGAATTTTCCATCAATTTTTGCTCTAACTGAGAAGCGAATTGCAGTGCACACATGGCCAAAACATCTTGTTTGTCGCGAACGGCATAATTTTCTTCAAACTGCTTAATCATGGTATCGATTTTTTTCGAAGCGCTTCGCAAGCCTTCTTCCTGCGAAAGTTCTACCGTCAGCGGATAAACGCGGTCGGCAATCGATAGTTTGATTTTAAGTTTGTTATCCATAAAATTAGTCCGCCAATTGGGCGATGCAATAATCGATTTCTCGAATCAATGAATTTATTTTCAGTTTAGTATCTCGTTTGTTTTCTTCACTGCCTAGTAATGAATTAGCCATTTTCAACGATTCGCACTTTTGTCTGAGTGCGTTCATTTCTTGCGATTGCTTCTCAACGATACCTTGCGCTTTTTCAAGCTCTTGTTTCAAGCGAGTCGACTGTTGCTCGAGTTGGTCCATTTTAGACAACAACTTTTGCAGCTTACTCTCAAGATTATCAATGATTTCTACAATTTCACTCATGTTAAACGACGGTTCATTACTAATCCGAACAAAGTTAAGATTCCGATTGAATTATACCAACACTTTGTATAAAATTTTACCACTAACTATTTTAGGGTTTGATAAATCTTTGTTTGTTAAGTCATTAGCGCAAATGCTAAAATATAGATGCGTTTATGGATTTTTTCTAACTTAGCACAAAGCTTTATTTTATGAAATATTTATTCGCACTTTTGATTTTTTACACGCCTGTTTTTGCTCAGAATTATCCACAGGATTATTTTCGTCCGCCGCTGGATTTACCCATGCAACTCGCGGGCAATTTTGGTGAGTTGCGCTCGAATCATTTCCATACCGGATTTGACTTCAGAACCCAACAAAAAGAAGGTTTTCCGGTTTATGCTGCCGCTGATGGTTATGTTTCCCGGATCAAGATTTCGCCGTTTGGTTATGGCAAAGCCATTTATATCGATCATCCGAACGGTTACACTACGGTTTACGGTCATTTGCAAAAAGGTTATGGTAAATTAGAAAAAGCGATTCGTGCTGAACAATACAAAACCGAATCTTTTGAAGTAGAGATTTTTCCGGCTCCCGGTGAACTTCCGGTGAAAAAAGGCGATACGATTGCTTTTTCCGGAAATACCGGCGGTTCCGAAGGCCCGCATTTGCATTTTGAATTCCGCGATACTAAATCCGAGAAAATTATTAATCCACTTTATTTTGGATTCGACAAACTTTTACCAGACACCAAGAAACCTATGATTTCTGGGTTAATGGTTTATCCAATTGGCGAAGGCAGCATTGCCAATGAATCGCAAAAGCCGGTGATGATTAATTTGTCTTTGCAAAAAGATGGGAATTATATTGCCGAGAAAATTTTTGCCCAAGGACAAATCGGTTTTGGACTTATTTGTTCTGATTACGACAATGTTTCGTACAATAATAATGGTGTTTTTAAAGTTGAAGCATTCAATAACGGAAGCCCGTCTTTTGGTTATGAATTTAGCCAATTGTCGTTTGATGAAGGCAGATATGTCAACGCTTTGATTGATTTTCAGCGTTTCAAAATTACCAAGCAGCGATACCAGAAATTGTTTGCAAAAAATCCATTTTCGCTGAGTATTGTTCAATCAGATGCCCAGAATGGAATTGTATCCGTAAAAGAAGGTTTCTCTCAAGTTTTCAAAATTCAAGTGGCTGATTTCAACCAAAATCAAGTAACGGTTTTTGTGCCGATTGATTATGCTCAGCAGTCTGTTCTGATCAAAGACAATTCTGAAAAAACGCCCTACTTTTTACAAGCAAACACGGACAATATTTATGAAAAAGACGGTATGGAAGTTTTTTTTCCTGCCAAAACTTTTTACGAAGATTTCTATTTAAAATTTTCTGTGCAAAATAAAATCATGACCGTTCATGACGATTCGGTTCCGGTGCACAGCAATTTTAAAGTGAGTATTACCGATGCAACAATCATCAACAAAGAAAAAACTTTTGTGGCTTCACTCAGCGGGAGCAGAAAAATGTACAATGCGACCAAACGCAAAGACGATACGTACACTGCTTACACCAAAAATTTAGGCGGATTCACCCTGGCAACCGATACGATAGCGCCCAAAATTGCGTTAATCAATGCCAAGTCGTTCAAAAAAATAGATAATCAGAAGCAAATTTCACTCAAGATTGACGATGATTTGTCTGGGATTAAAAGCTACAAAGGATACATCAACCAGAAATGGGTTTTGTTTGAATACGACAACAAATCAGACCGAATTACCTACGAAATCAACGATGATGAATTGCTCGATGGTGAGAATCAATTAAAAGTAATCGTTTCAGATAATCTCGGGAATTCTGCTATCTTTGAAACGACTTTTTTCAGGAATAAAAAAACTAAATAACATCTTTTGAAAACATATATCTCGCGATTATTTCTTTGCCTGCTGTTTTTAACTGTTGCAGCAAATGCGCAAACAGCTCGTGTCAAAGGAATCATTCTCAATGAAAACAAACAACCGGTTGAACAAGTCAATGTTTCAGCCGAAGGTAAAAGCACACAAACCAACGCCAATGGATATTATCAGTTAACAGTTCCGGCAGGCAAAAAAGTTCAAGTAGTTTTTACGCATATTTCACTCAAAAAATCTACGGCGACGATTGAGCTCAAACCCAATGAAGACTATGAATTCAACGTGGTGATGAATGACAAAGCCGAACAAATGGGCGAAGTGGTGATTACGGCCAAAAACCGAAAACGAGTGCAAGGAATTATCACTTTAGAGCCCCAAGTTATTCGCAAAATTCCCGGGGCCAATGCCGGTGTTGAGAATTTGCTTAAATCATTGCCAGGGGTGAGTTCCAACAATGAGCTCAGTACGCAATATGCCGTCCGTGGCGGAAACTACGATGAAAACTTAGTTTATGTCAATGAAATTGAAGTGTATCGACCATTTTTGATTCGTTCCGGACAACAAGAAGGTTTGAGTTTTACCAATACTGATTTGGTACAGAATGTTGATTTTTCCGCGGGTGGATTTCAAGCTAAATATGGTGATAAATTGTCATCGGTTTTAGATATTACTTATCGCCGGCCAACCAAATTCGGGGCCTCACTTGATGCCAGTTCTTTGGGTGGCGCTGCATCGGTTGATTTGGTTTCAAAAAATCAGAAATGGACGGCCATTACAGGAGTTCGTTATCGCGATAACAGTTTGTTGGTCAAAAGCCAAGAAACCCAAACCAATTATCATCCCACTTTTGCGGATGCTCAAACGTATATTACCTATACGCCCAATACGCGTTGGCAGCATAGCTTTTTAGGGAATATTTCGCAAAACAAGTATGATTATCAACCGCTCACCCGTCAAACCAATTTTGGAACTATAGCTGAGCCGATTGCTTTACAAGTTTTTTATGAAGGCCAAGAAAAAGATAAATACCGAACTTTATTCGGAGCTTACAAAGGGACTTTTAATGTGAATGAAAACTTTACCCTAAAATTCATAGGGTCGGCTTATCATACGCAAGAACAAGAGTATTTTGACATTTTTGCACAATATGCTTTGGGTCAAGTGGATGGTAATTTAGGTTCGGAGACCTTTGGCGATGTGGTGTATAGTCGTGCCATCGGAACCCAACTCAACCATGCGCGCAATGATTTAGATGCGCTCATCGTCAATGCCGAGGTAAAAGGTTTTCACGATATCCAAAAGAAACACCAAGTGGAATGGGGTTTTAAATATACCCGCGAAGATATACGCGATCGCTTGATTGAATGGGAAGTTATTGATTCGGCCGGTTTTTCAATCAATCCGCCGCGTCTTCCATCGGGATATGAACCGCCGGCAAATGACCAACCTTATAATTCGTATGTTGGGCCATTGTTGCCTTATCAAAATGTTCGCGCCAAAAACTTTGCGGTCATCAACCGATTTTCGGGTTACGGACAATGGAGCATGAAAGGCAATATCGGTAATCATCAAGTATGGTATAATGCTGGTCTAAGAGCCCAACAATGGCAGGTGAGTGGTGATAACATCAACGGGAAAAGTCAAGTTGTGGTTAGTCCGCGTGCGCAGTTTGCCATCAAGCCCGATTGGGAAAAAGATATGCTTTTTAGAATTTCAGGCGGATTGTATTATCAGCCGCCATTTTATCGAGAATTGCGCAACGCGTTAGGAGAAGTTCAGCCCGATGTAAAAGCACAGGCTTCTTATCATATTGTGTTAGGCAACGATTACAGCTTTTTGATGTGGGGAAGACCGTTTAAAATGGTCACCGAAGCTTATTATAAAGGTTTGAACGATGTGAATCCGTACACGATTGACAACGTTCGAATTCGTTATGCAGCCAACAACAATGCAACTGCTTTTGCCCAAGGTTTGGATGTTCGCCTTAACGGAGAATTTGTTCCCGGCACCGAATCGTGGTTTAGTTTCAGTTATATGAAAACCAAAGAAAATATTGATGGTAAGGGAGATATTGCACGTCCGACCGATCAGAGATTCAAATTTGCTGCTTTGTTTCAAGATTATATGCCCAATATTCCGAGTGTGAAGATTTACTTGAATTTGGTTTATAACACCGGATTGCCAGGCGGTTCACCATCGTATGCTGATCAGTACCAATTTCAGTCGCGTTTACGTGATTATCGCAGAGCCGATGTTGGTTTTTCATATGTATTTACCGAGAAAAATGCACAACGCCCTGAGAAACATTGGCTCAGAAAGTTCAATGATTTATCGATTGGTTTTGAAATTTTCAATATGTTCAACAACCAAAACGCCATTACCAATACTTGGGTGCGCGATGTATATACCAAAAGCCAATACGGAATTCCGAATTATTTGACCACGCGTGTTTTCAATCTGAAAATCTCGGCTAAGTTGTAGTTTATTTGCTACTTTTGAATTAAATAGTTTGTTATGAAAGTTATTTTGAACACGGTAATAGCAGGAGTTAGTTTGCTGACCATCGGGTGTAAAAAAGAAACCGAAACACCTAAAGTTAGTTATGAGACGCCTTCAAAAGCAATCGAAAAACCAAAGGTTGATACTTCAAAAGTTGAAATAGCCGATTTGCCCATACAGTTTCAAGGAACGCAATATTTGTTGTTCCCAATAGGTGAAGTTTCAGCCTCTGACAGAAGTAAATACGACAGCGGTTCTTCAAGTAGTCGATTCAATACCAAAATATCGAATTACAGCGAAAACGAAATCACAGGATATTTGCGCAACATAAAATTTCAAAACGTCAAATCTGATTCTCTGCAAGCTTTGACCGACAAACCGGTCATGATTCAATCGGTTAGTTATCTCAAATCACAAGCCGATAAAATCAAACAGCAAATTTTGGTTTATTTATTGACCGATGCTGATACCAACAAAGACAATGTCATCGATACCAACGATATTCAAACTTTGTATTTAAGTGATATTTCAGGGCAGCGTTTTACGAAGATTTCGGCCGATTTTCAAGAAGTAATTGATTGGAATGTTATTGACGCTCAAAATAGATTATACTTCAGAGCCCTTGACGATACCAATAAAGACGGTGCTTTTGATCGAGAAGACCGCGTTCATTATTTCTATTTAGATTTAGCCAAAGATTGGAAAGCAACCGAGTATCAGCTTACAAAATAACATTTAGTTCTCAAACGACTGCATTGTCACGAGTTTGTGATAATTTCCGCCTTTGGCCATAAGTTCTTCGTGGTTGCCTTGTTCGACGATTTCTCCTTTTTGCATCACTACAATGACATCAGCCTTTTGAATGGTCGAAAGTCTATGCGCAATCACAATAGATGTGCGGTGTTGCATCATGTTTTCTAAAGCCAATTGAACCAATTTTTCACTTTCGGTATCCAGTGCCGAAGTTGCTTCGTCCAAAATCATAATCGGCGGATTTTTGAGTACCGCGCGTGCTATGCTCAAACGTTGCTTTTGTCCGCCCGAGAGTTTGTTTCCGCTGTCGCCAATATTGGTGTAAATACCCTGCGGTAAATCTTTGACAAATTCATAAGCATTGGCCACTTTAAGCGCGTCGATGATTTCCTCATCCGTTGCGTCGAGTTTGCCCAGTGAAATATTCGCTTTAATCGTGTCATTAAACAAAATACTGTCTTGAGTAACCAATCCAATTTGATGGCGCAAGGATTGCAAGTTTAAATCGCGAATGTCGGTTCCATCTATAGCAATGGTTCCCTCATCTACATCGTAAAAACGCGTGAGTAAATTGGCAATGGTACTTTTTCCGCTGCCTGATTGACCGACAAGCGCCACAGTTTGTCCCTTTTTGACTTGCAGTGAAAAATCTTTCAACACCCAATCCTCGGCATATTTAAAACGAACATTCGTCAGTTGAATATCAGTGTCAAACGAATCTTTTTCAATCGCATTTTCTTTGCTGGTAATCGGATTGGGTTGTTCCAAAATTTCGAGTACGCGTTCTGCCGCAGCGTTTCCTTTCTTGACACCATAAGACGCTTTAGAAATGGCTTTGGCTGGTGTGAGAATATTGTAGGCCAATCCCATATAGGTAATAAATGCAGCGCCTTTGAGTGTTTTTTCGATCAAAACCATATGGCCGCCGTACCAAAGCAAAATAGCAATAACCATGATGCCCAAAAATTCACTCATGGGCGAGGCCAAATTTTGACGATTGCCAATACTGTTGGACAAACCAAAAAAGCGGTTGGTTGAATTTTGAAAAACTTTGCTGAAATATCCTTCAGCATTGTATCCTTTGACGACTTTGAGTCCGCCTAAAGTTTCTTCGATGGTCGATAAAAAAATACCTTGTTCTTGTTGTGCTCGTGTGGATTTTTTCTTGAGTTGTTTGCCGATGAGCGAGATGATATAACCCGAAACCGGAATAAAAATAAACACAAAAATGGTCAGTTTGACACTGATGCTGAACATAGCTATGATTGTAAAAATTATGGTCAGCGGTTCTTTGACAATCAACTCCAAAATCGAAAGCATAGATGCTTGTACTTCGCTTACATCGCTGGCAATCCTTGAAATGGTGTCGCCTTTGCGCTTTTCCGAAAAAAACGAAAGAGGCAAATCAAGTGTTTTTTGATACATCGCATTGCGCAAGTCGCGCAGAATTCCGTTGCGCAGAAAAGTAATGAAAAACATGGCCAGATAATCGCACAAGTTTTTGAGCATAAAAATCGTGATGATGCCCGCTACCAATATTGATAGCGTGGTGCCAATACCCTGCTCTTCTGTGGTCATGGTCAGATAATAATTCAGATAGTCGCCTATGTACTTTTTGAGTCCGCTCAAACCTGTATATAGCGGTTCTTGATAAATTTTGTTGGATTGTCCGAACAATACATCCATCATCGGCATGAGCGCCAAAAATGAAAGCGTACCAAAAAAAGCATACAAAACATTGAACAGAATATTCAGGTAAGCGTACTTTTTATAAGGCAGAATAAAGGGAATTATCTTTCTGAAATTATTCATTAAATGATTTTTAAATCGGTCAAGATGTTTTTGATTTTGGCATCGAGTTCTGCTTCAACTTTCAAAGCGTTTTCAGCTTTATCCAGCGGCGCGTTCACACTCACGTAAAATTTAATTTTGGGCTCAGTACCGCTCGGACGCGCGGCTATTTTGGCGCCGTCTTCGGTGTAATAAATGAGTACATCAGATTTGGGAACACTCAGCGCTTCTTCTTCGCCGGTGAGTAAATTTTTAGCGATTGATTTTTTGTAATCTTCGAGCATCACCACACGTGCTCCGGCAATTTCTTGCACTGGATGCTCGCGCATGTCCACCATCATCTGATTGATTTCGCGCAAACCATCAATGCCTTTTTTCGTCAATGAAACCAAGTGTTCTTTATAAAAACCGTGGTCTACATATAAGTTGATAAGTTCTTTATAAACTGAACTTCCGGCTGCTTTGGCCTGAGCGGCCACTTCACAAATCAGTAGGGTAGCGGCCACAGCATCTTTGTCGCGCACGGCATCGCCTACCATAAAGCCAAAACTTTCTTCGCCTCCGCCAATGAATTTGAGTTCCGGTAAATCTTTGATGAATTTGGCAATCCATTTAAATCCGGTCAGTCCAACTTTGCAGGCTACACCATAAGCTTCGGCCAATTCCAGCATCATCGGAGTCGACACAATCGTAGAACCGATGAATTGTTTGCCATCAATTTTTCCTTGACGTTTCCATTGCTCGAGCAAAAAGGCCGTCATGAGTACCATCGTTTGGTTCCCGTTGAGCAAAATCAGTTTGCCGTTATTATCACGAACCGCTACGCCCAATCGGTCGCAATCCGGATCGGTTCCAATCACAATATCACCGCCGATTTTGTCGGCCAAAGCCAAAGCCATTGTTAAAGCTTCAGGTTCTTCAGGGTTCGGCGAAACCACCGTCGGGAAATCACCGTTGGGTTCGGCTTGTTCGGGAACCACATGCACATTCGTGTATCCGGCCTCGGCCAAAGTTTGCGGAACAGCTTTGATCGATGTTCCGTGCAATGAAGTAAACACAATTTGCAGATTTTCTTTAGCAGCTGCCGGTGTGTTAAAACTCGCATTGGCAATGGATGAAGCTCTAAAAGCCGCATCAATTTCTACATCTATATATTCAATCAAATCCGGATTCGATTCAAATTTAATTTGGTCGTAGCGCAAAGCTTCAATCACTTGGATGATCTCGCCATCTTGCGGCGGAACGAGCTGTCCTCCGTCTTCCCAATATACTTTATAACCGTTGTATTCCGGCGGATTGTGTGATGCCGTCAGTACAATTCCGGCTTGACATCCCAAATATTTGAGCGCAAAACTCAACTCAGGCGTCGGACGCATGTCCGAGAACAAATAGACCTTGATTCCGTTGGCCGAAAAAACATCGGCAACCACTTTGGCCAGCGTATTGCTATTGTGGCGACAATCATAACCAATGGCTACTTTGAGCTCTTTTCCGGGAAAAACCCGATGCATATAATCAGACAAACCTTGGGTATTTTTGCCCAAAGTATAACGGTTGATTCGGTTGGTGCCAACGCCCATAATACCGCGCATACCGCCGGTTCCGAATTCAAGGTTTTTATAAAAACTTTCTTCTAAATCTTTTGGGTTGTGCGCCATCATGTGTCGGATAGCGTCTTGAGTTTCGGTGTCAAAAACCGGTGAAAGCCACTGTTGGGCTGCATCGAGAATATTTTGTGGAATACTCATAATTTTATTTTTTTTTCAGAAGCTGATTCCCGTTTTTTGCTGTATCTCCCGCTATCGCGTGAGGATGCCGCTGCAACCGGGGCTAGGGCAGCTGAGTTACAGATTAATTCGTTTAGAAATTTTATAACGTTCTTCGTTGTTTTTGGTGCGCAAGATGATTTCTCCCAGAAAACCCGCTAAAAAAAGCTGGGTTCCAATGATCATCGTGGTGAGCGCAATATAAAACAGCGGATTGTCGGTGACCAATATGGTCGAGAATCCGGCATAGAGTTTTATGAGTTTAAGCGTGATGATAAATCCGGTTGATAAAAACCCAATCAGAAACATCACAACGCCCAAGGCTCCAAATAAATGCATGGGTCTTTTGCCGAATTTTGACAAAAACCAAATCGTAATCAAATCCAAAAAACCATTGATAAAGCGGTTCATGCCAAATTTGGTTTCGCCGTATTTGCGTGCTTGGTGTTGTACTACTTTTTCGCCAATTTTATTAAAGCCGGCATTTTTGGCCAGTACCGGAATATATCGGTGCATTTCACCTGAAACTTCAATGTTTTTAACAACTTCTTGGTTGTAAGCTTTGAGTCCGCAGTTAAAATCGTTGAGTTCAACGCCCGAAGTTTGTCGTGCGGCCCAATTAAATAATTTAGATGGCAGGTTTTTAGTCACCACCGAATCGTAACGCTTTTTCTTCCAACCTGAAACCAAATCGTAGCCTTGGTTTTGAATCATATCAACCAATTCAGGAATTTCCTCCGGATTATCTTGCAAATCGGCGTCCATGGTAATCACGACATCGCCTTGTGCTTGGGCAAATCCGGCGTGCAATGCTTGTGATTTTCCGAAGTTTCTCTGAAATCGAATGCCTTTTACATTGGGGTTTTCAGCCGAAAGCGATTCTATGGTTTTCCAAGAATTATCGGTGCTTCCGTCGTCAATAAACAGAATCTCGTAGGTGTAATTATTTTTGAGCATCACCGAAGTAATCCATTGGTGCAGTTCACGCAAGGATTCTTCTTCGTTGAGCAGCGGAATAACAATCGATAAATACATCGGCAATTACAGGCTATGTGGCGGATCTTTTTTGACAATCGCGCCTACAATCAGTGAATAAATCAAACCGATAAAGCAATACATCAATACGGTAATCGGTGTGCTAAACAGCGGATTCATGAATTTTTTGGTCATTCCGATGGCCATATCTACTTGTTCTTGGGTCATTTGTGGGCTTTTTTCAAGCATGACCGCGCGGGTTTTTCGAAGGATTTCTTCGGCAAACTCAGGAAAAATAGTCATGAAAATTCCGTTGAATACGCCAAAAATAAGCGAGGCAATCAAACAAACCATTACGCCGGTTTTGAGGCATTGACTAAAACTGATGTAACCTGAATGACTTTTCTTGTAATTGTTGCAAGCCAAGAAAATGAATAAAGCCGGAAAAACAAGATAGTTTCCAAGGTTCATCAAAGTTCCGGCGAGCGGATTTGAAATCGGATCGATGTTCATTACATACGAAATCACAAACTCGAGAATCATAATCACTCCGAAAAGAATTCCGAGTTGATTGGCTGTAATCACATTGTTGGTTTGAGTTGCATCGGCCATAAGAAAGGTTTTTAAATTCAATCGACAAATATAGCAAATCTGCTGTTACAGCGCAGAAAAAACATTGCAGGAACGACCTCAAAAAATATCTAATAATCGTTTGCTAATTAAAAAATAGTTGTATTTTTGCGCACTCAAAATTAAACCAAAGAATAACAAAAGTCGCTGCTGGTTCATACCTTTTAAAGCAAAAGCATCAGAATCGGCTGCCACATTAAATAGAAAGATTTATCATGAAAAAAGGAATTCACCCAGAAAATTACAGATTAGTAGCTTTCAAAGACATGTCAAACGATGATGTATTCATCACCAAATCGACAGCGGAAACAAGAGAAACCATCATGCACGAAGGTGTTGAGTATCCGGTAGTGAAAATGGAGATTTCAAGAACTTCACACCCTTTTTACACAGGTAAATCAAAACTTATCGATACTGCCGGACGTATTGACAAATTCAAAACTAAATACGCCAAACACGGTAAATAATCTTAAGAGTGTTCAAAATTATCAAGAAGCCTTTCCAAATCGGAGAGGCTTTTTTATTGAGCGGAACTTTGCCAAACGGATTTTTTTTTCAAACTTTGGGTCGGTTGTTTCACTGAGATAACCAAACCAGCAAATAACAACAGAACCAATTACATGAACTATATTCTTTTTGATGGCACCGTGCGCAATGCGCTTTTGCCTTTTACTTTTACCCGACCAGTGGCCGATATTAGAATCGGTATTTTGACCATCCGCGAAAAATGGGAAAAACACCTCGGAACCACCACAACCACACTCACTGAAGAATATCTTTCAGAGAAATTCCCGATGGTTGAAATGGAGCAAAACATCATGATCAACGCCTCGTTTTTGCCCAATGATATTTTGGTCGAAATGGTGCGCAATCTTGAACCCAATCAAGCCATTTTTAAAGGCGAAGAAGTGATTGCTTTTTACACCCAAGACACCCAAGAAGAAGTCAATTTTGACCAATACGAAGTGATTGAATATGCCAACGATTGCCTTTTTGTTGCGCATACTTGGGATATTTTTGCCAAGAACGATGCGGCTTTGCGCGAAGATTTTGAATTGCTTACCGAAGACAGAATTTCGCAACCTATTCCGAAAAGTGTCAATGTTATATCGCCCGAAAATATTTTTATCGAAGAAGGCGCTAAACTTGAATTCGTCACTTTAAATGCTTCAACCGGCCCTATTTATATAGGTAAAAACACCGAAATCATGGAAGGTTCGGTCATCCGTGGGCCGTTTGCCTTGTGCGAAGGTGCGCAGGTCAAGCTTGCCACCAAAGTGTACGGAGCCACCACCGTTGGGCCTGAATGTCGCATTGGTGGTGAAGTGAATAACTCAGTACTTTTTGGTTATTCCAACAAAGGACACGATGGATTTTTGGGCAATTCCGTTTTGGGCGAATGGTGTAACATCGGCGCTGACAGCAACAATTCAAACCTCAAAAACAACTACGAAGAAGTCAAACTTTGGAGCTACGAAACCGAAGGTTTTGCCAAAACGGGCCTACAGTTTTGCGGGCTCATGATGGGCGATCACAGCAAATGCGGCATCAACACCATGTTCAACACCGGAACGGTTGTGGGCGTGAGCGCCAATATTTTTGGCAGCGGTTTTCCGCGCAATTTTGTGCCAAGTTTTAGCTGGGGCGGAGCTTCGGGCTTTACAACTTATCTCACTTCAAAAGCTTTTCAGACCTCCAAGATTGTGATGTCGCGTCGCCATGTAGACTTTACCGAGCAAGACGCCAAAATTTTGGAATACGTTTTTGAAGCGACCAAGAAATACCGCAAAGAATAACGAAAACTTATTTTTAAGATACTGAGCCATGATCTTTTGATGATGGCTTTTTTTGTGGGCAGTATTTCCCGCTCTGCGCTTTTATCTTTGTGGCTGAACCCCAGCCCCAAAGGATAACCGCTTCGGTCGGGGCTGCAACGGTACTTCGATGAGTCATCGTAATCCGCTGATGGTGAGCGCTCGAAAAAAACAAAGCAGGCTTTTTCAAACCGAATTTTGTGTGTAACTTTGCGCCCGCGTTAGCGATTCCTTCGGCAGTCGCTTCGCTCGTGTGCAGCGGTTAGCCCGCAGCACAGCGAGGACTAAAAGCGAAAAGCGCGGCCCGCAGGGCAAGAGGCATACGAATCATTTCTTTTAGAGCCCAACATTCGCTGATGGCCCGCAGGGAAACGCCCAAAAATACATCATGGAAAACAAGAACAAAGTTGCTTTTTACACCTTGGGTTGCAAACTCAATTTTTCGGAGACTTCAACCATTGCCAGAAACTTTCAAGACGAAGGTTTTGCGCGTGTTGATTTTGAAGAAGTGGCCGATATTTACGTCATCAACACTTGTTCGGTGACCGATAATGCCGACAAGCAATTCAAGCAAGTGGTGCGCAAGGCTTTGAAGCTGAATCCGGAGGCTTTTGTGGCGGCGGTGGGTTGTTATGCGCAACTTAAACCTGAAGAATTGGCGGCTGTGGATGGCGTTGATTTGGTGTTGGGCGCGACCGAGAAATTCAAAATTACCCATTACCTCAATGATTTGTCTAAAAACGATCATGGCGAAGTGCATTCGTGCGAAATTCAAGAAGCTGATTTTTATGTTGGTTCTTATTCAATCGGCGACCGGACGCGTGCCTTTTTAAAAGTGCAAGACGGTTGCGATTATAAATGTACTTATTGTACGATTCCGCTGGCGCGGGGTATTTCGCGCAGTGATACGCTCGAGAATGTACTCAAAAACGCCTATGAAATTGCCCAACAAGACATCAAAGAAATTGTACTAACCGGCGTGAATATTGGCGATTACGGCAAAGGAGAATTTGGCAACAAAAAACACGAACACACTTTTTTAGAACTCGTTCAAAAACTCGATTTGGTTGAAGGCATTGAGCGTTTGCGCATTTCTTCGATCGAGCCGAATTTGCTCAAGAACGAAACCATAGAATTTGTGGCCGGCAGTAGAACTTTTGTACCGCATTTTCACATTCCGTTGCAATCGGGCAGCAATGATATCCTTAAACTCATGAAGCGTCGTTATATGCGTGAATTGTATGCTGAGCGAGTGGCCAAAATCCGCGAAGTCATGCCGCATGCTTGTATTGGTGTGGATGTGATTGTGGGGTTTCCGGGCGAGACCGATGAACGATTTTTAGAGACGTATCACTTTTTGAACGAATTGGATATTTCGTATTTGCACGTATTTACTTATTCTGAACGCGATAATACCGAAGCTGTTGAAATGTCGGGCGTGGTTCCGGCCAATGTGCGCGCCAAACGCAGTAAAATGTTACGCGGATTATCGGTTAAAAAACGCCGTGCTTTTTACGAAAGCCAGTTGGGTTCACAGCGAACGGTTCTTTTTGAAGGCGAAAACAAACAAGGCTATATTCACGGTTTTACCGAAAACTATGTCAAGGTAAAAGCGCCTTGGAATCCGGAATTGGTCAATACTTTGCACGATGTGACTTTGACGCGCATTGACGATGATGGTTGTGTGCGTTTTGAGTT
This sequence comes from Flavobacteriaceae bacterium, assembly GCA_046329175.1. Taxonomy (GTDB): domain Bacteria; phylum Bacteroidota; class Bacteroidia; order Flavobacteriales; family Flavobacteriaceae; genus Flavobacterium. Next base: position 2,397 of record JAXLVE010000008.1, on the reverse strand, counting down.
TGCTTCGGTTTCCGCATAATTTACTCAATACTTTGAATGAAACCGAAATTTGGTAATTCTAAAAACTGAATCGGCGTATTGTTCCATGAGTTCGTAGCTGTGTCTTTTGGTTTGTTTAAAGTCAACCAGTTTGGCCGCGGATATTTCGTAATACATTTTTTCGCCTTCGAGCATAAAGTGTTCGCCGGTATTTCTGTAGGCTGAGCGAATCAATGTGAATTCAGATAAATTCCAGGTGCTTTTTTGAGCATTGTCGGCTTCGTGCGACAGGTGAATGCCTTCAACAATTTCGGTTTTGCAGCCGTAATATTGTTCGATGTTTTCAAAAAAATCGAGAATTTGCGAACGAATTTCTTCAGATATCATGAGCTAAAGATAGCTTTTTCTTTTGCAAGCAGAAATAAAAAAGGCTCCGAGTTGAAGCCTTTAGTTGATTATTTTTTTACAATTTTTTGCCTGAATTTTTCGCCGAAGCTATTTTGGCCTTCGATGAGATAAATGCCGCTGGATAGGTTTGAAATATCCATGATTTGATTTTGAATCTTCGTTTGGATTTTTTTCCCGTCGGTTGTATACAAATCAATATTGTTGATGGGTTGCTCAAAGTACAACAAACCATCAGTCGGATTGGGGTAAATTACCATTACTTTTTTTATGGCCATATCCAATGATAAATCAGGTGATACCTCGAGTTTATGGCATCCAAAAACCAACGTCAATTCGGCTGCATCATAAAAGGGTCCGCTTCCGGAATAAATGAATTTCATATAACAAAATTGCTCAAAAGCAACGATGTTGTTGTAGGGTGATGAAATCAAATTGGTGCCCGCTACATAATCGGCTTCAGACGGATACAATTCTAAAGCATAGCCCGATAAATCATAGTTTAGCGCCAAGGCTTCACCTCTGAATTGTGTCAGATATTGGTTAATATCAAAAGTGGTAAAACCGTCGTTGTCTGCATCCAAAGCGGTTACAATTCTGCAACCCGGCGCCGGCGGAGTGGGTGATTGCGCCCAAGTATTCAAACCAAGCAAAAGGCCAAAGAAAAGCAGTGTTTTCTTCATGTTTAGATTTTAATTCCCGGAGGAAGTAATTCTTTATAAATGCTGTTTTTTCTGAAAAAAGAAGCGATTCTCGGTAAAATAGGCACCACGCGCAGTTTGCGTTCGTAGGCAATGGTCATGATGTTTTTGAGTATTTCATCAATGAGGATTTCATCGTTAAAACCTTCTGGCTTATTGATGCGGGTGAGGAATATTTTCTTTTCTTGAAACGAATATTCTACGGTAATCAATCCTTCAGGTACCGCAATTTCAAATTGACGTGCAAAAGTATTGTCTTTAATCTCAAGGGTCATCGTCGCTTCCATAGTCTGCAATTTAATTATTCAAAAAATCAATTATAATTATTGATTCGGGCTACAAATTTAAACATAAACTCTGATTTTTTGTTGATTTATACTGCTAAATGTTACGATATCTTCAAGTTATATTTTTTTTGAGCTGTATTGAAATGCGTACCTTTAGGCGCGCAATTGCATTTTAAACAATTTTATGGAGCGAATTCCCGTCTATATGATGCCCGGTTTGGCCGCCAGTCCGGTTATTTTTGAGCGAATTCGGTTAGATGAAACTCAATTTGAAGTGCATTGGCTTTCGTGGAAAATCCCGCTTTCGGGTGAATCGTTGCCCGACTATGCGCAGCGAATGTGTCAAGATATTCAACACGAAAATCCGGTTTTGATCGGTGTTTCATTTGGTGGTGTTTTGGTTCAAGAAATGGCAGCATTTGTTCATCCGCGCAAGCTCATTATAGTGTCGAGCGTTAAAACTCAGAATGAAATTCCGCTTAGAATGCGGATTATTCGCAATACCAAAGCTTATCATTTGGTGCCGACACGTTTATTGCAAAATATTGAAGTTTTGCGACCATTGGCCTTTAATCATGCGCTCAAATTGCGTTTTAAGCTGTATGAAAAGTATCTTTCTGTCCGCGATAAAGATTATTTAGAATGGGCGATTTTTCAGATGTTATATTGGTCTAGAACAGTGGCTGATGAGCGCGTAATTCACATTCATGGCGATGCAGATGAGGTTTTTCCGATTCAAAATATTCAAAATTGTATTACAGTGCCCGGCGGCTCACACATTATGATTGTTTTGCGCTACCGCTGGTTCAATGAGCACTTGCCCAAAATTATTCTTAATGAGTAATTGTTAACTGCCTATTTTTTGTAAGTTTACCTAAACAAACTAAATTGATGATGATGAATTGGATGAAGAAAACAGCCTTGATTGGAGCGGTTGTTCTGGTTAGTGGCGCTTTGGTATACGGCGTGTCTACCGAAGACAAAAACAAAATTACCCACGAAGGTTCAGCGATGTTTTTTCCGAC
>JAXLVE010000007.1:0-143169 GCA_046329175.1 Flavobacteriaceae bacterium | reverse complement strand
TGTTTTTTTTAGTATCCACGGAAAAAGCGCAAAAAAAACAATCAAGGCATCACCGTGTAAAACAATACGATTGGCTTTTCGCGTCAAGCTCAAGAAGCGATTTAAATTCTGAAACAACTGACTTTTAATCGGCGTTTGAATCCATTGCACATTTTGAGCATTCGCCCATTCTTGGGTAGGGTTTCCTAAAAACAAAAACTGTTGCCCTTCAAGCTTGAGTTCGCTGGTGAGATAATGATAAAACGGACGCGTGAACTTATCCGGAATGGCAACGTGCAAAGTCATTAAAAAGCCAATATAGTATTGATGATGTAAGCCTGCATCGCGTCGTCAATGTCGTAGAACATCGGCAAACGAATCAAGCAATCTGAATAATGATCGGTCATCGGCAAATCGCGGCCGTCGTGCTTTTCGGCGTAATATTTACTGTTGTGCAAGCTCAAATAATGAAATACAGCGAGAATTCCGTTTGACTTGAGATGCGCCAACAAAGCAGTTCGCTGTTCTAAATCTTTGCAAACGATGTAAAACATATGCCCGTTATTGGTGGCAAATGATGGGATGCTGCCCAAGCCAATTTGCTTTTGCTGTGCCCATTGACTTAGTTTTTCTTGGTATTGATTCCAGAGATGCAAACGCTGTTGTTGAATACTGTCGAGGTTTTCGAGTTGTGCCCACAAAAATGCAGCAATCAGTTCTGATGGCAAAAACGACGAACCAATGTCAACCCAACCGTATTTGTCTACATCGCCTCTGAAAAAAGCTGAGCGATTGGTTCCTTTTTCCCAGATAATTTCGGCGCGCGCTTCAAACTGAGCATCGTTGATGGCCAGCATACCGCCCTCGCCCGAAATAATATTTTTGGTTTCGTGAAACGAAAAAGCCGCCAAATGTCCAATGGATCCCAAAGCGCGTTTCACGCCGTCTCTTCCGGTATAAAAACTGTCGATGGCTTGCGCGGCATCTTCAACCACAAATAGGTTGTATTTATGTGCCAAATCCATGATTTTATCCATGTCGCAGGCCACACCGGCATAATGCACCGGAACGATGGCCTTGGTTTTAGGTGTGATAAGCGCCTCAATACTGTCTTCATCAATGCCCGGATGATCCGGTCGGCTGTCCGCAAAAACAATTTTGGCGCCGCGCAACAAAAAGGCATTCGAAGTACTCACAAATGTATACGAGGGCATAATGACTTCATCACCTTCAGATAAATTAATGAGAATGGCCGCCATTTCAAGCGCATCGGTACACGAAGTAGTCAGCAGACACTTACCAAAACCATAGCGTTTTTTGAAATAATCTTGACACAATTGAGTGTATTTTCCGTTGCCGGAAAGCTTTCCGATAGATACCGCATCATAAATATAGTGCGTCTCTTTTCCGGTTAAATGTGGCTTATTAAAAGGTATATTCATCATATTATTGAAAGCGAATTCTAAATTTATTGGGTTGAATGAGTTCTCCTTGTTGATTGTAAAATGCTTTGACTTTAAGCAATCCGCTGCCGCAAACAATTACATAACCGTCGTCGTGTTTGAACAAAACTTTTCCGGCGCAGCGATTCACAATGGTCACATCGGGTATTATTTGAGCATCAAAAATCCGAACCTCAACGCCATCCATTAAAGTCGATGCACCTTGATACGGAAAGCCCACAGCATCGATGGTTCGTTTGATGAGTGCGCTGTCTTGTTGCCAATCAATGCGATAATCCTCGGCATCGCGCCACAAACTAAAAGTGGCTTGAGTTTCATCTTGCGGAGTTTGGGTAAGTTTTCCGTTGATGAATTGATGCAAAACTTCATCGAGTAATAAAGCATATTGTTCCGAAATCAAATCGATGGCTTGTTCAATTTTGATGGGATATTCAATTGAAATAATCCGTTGCCCAACGATGTCGCCTTGGTCAAATTCATCGGTTCCGACCAGTGCCGTTACGCCAATTTGTTGATCTCCGTTGATGAGCGCCGAAACCAACGGATTAAAGCCGCGGTATTTAGGCAAAATCGAATCGTGAAAAACAATCAGCGGAATCTCTAGTGAAATCAACCAACGCCAACCAATAGCTACATTTAATTTTGATTGCTTTAAAACGGCATCATTCACTTCTGTTCTAAAATAAAAGCGAATTTGATTTTGCGCTGACCAAGCCTGAATTTCTGAAGAATAATCATTTTGTACAGCGCTGTCTTTTCCGATGATGACCGCATTGATATGCGCGTGCAACTCCGAATGAATTCCGGCCAGCGCATCAAGTCCTTTTTTGCCTAATACAAAAAGATTAATCATGAAAATATTTTTTTCTTGGTAATTTCTGCGCTGTAACACAACAAGAAATAATAGGGCGAAATGTTGAATCTTTGGGCATAGGTCAGATAAGGCTCGACCACGCCGTCAGTATCAAATTTTGTAAAACCTAATTCTTTTATTTTGTCGACGGTTTTGATTAATCCGCCTATTTTACTCATTGAAATCTGCGATAACAATGACAACAAAACATAATTGACCAATCCGTGGTTAATCAAACCTTGCTGCTGTTGCGTAAACTTGTGTTGTTTGGCAAAATAGCGCAAATCAACCGCTGCTTTTAAAAAACCGTCGATGGCTTTTTGCGTATGATAAACCCCAGTAACGGTGGCCGAACCTTTGCTGGTGGTTCGTTGATGGAATTTTTCGTCGTCAAAACCTACCTTTTGTGCCATCGAAAATACTTTAACCAAAAACTGTCCGTCTTCAAGAAACGGAACCTCTTTCGGGTAGCGCAATTGGTATTGTTCAATGAGCTCGCGTCGATATAAAATGCCCCATGAGCGATTCGGGTCGCGGACATCATTGCCTCTGGCGGCGTAATAGCCTTGAACGCCATTATAAGTTTGCTCTTGCTGCAAGCGATAATCGGTATGCCAAACAGCATTTCCGTCGGCATCAAAAATTTCAAAACCCAAGTACAAAACATCTAATTGACGCTGTTCGGCAATTTCTAAAACGCGTTTAAAGGTATTCGGCAAAACGTAATCATCCGGATCAATCGGCATGATGTAATTTCCTGTGGCCTTTTCAATGGCATGATTTCGCGCCATAGAAACACCTTGATTTTCCTGATGAATCAGCTGAATATTCGGATACACTTTTTGCAATCCGGCTACGATGGTTGCGCTGTTATCTGGCGAACCGTCATTGGTGACGATGATTTCGTAATCTGAAAGCGGTATATCTTGATCTTCGAGACTGCGGATGCATTTCTCGATGTGTTTTTCAACTTTATAAGCCGGAATGATAATGCTCAGACGCATTTATTGGTAAAATAAATTGTTTTTGTTTTGCGGCAATCTTTTGTTGAGCGCATAGAAATACTGAAACGGATTCAGATAAAAAGTTCCTAAGCGATACAATTTTGATAACCACGGTGTATTTTGATTCCAACCCAATTGATTAAATAGCTTGGAAAGGTAATATACTTGATATTCAGAGGCGACAATTTCCCATGGCAAATGCTGATGCGCATAGCGTTGACGAATCTTGAACGAATACAAAACCGATGGCTTAAAAATAACATGTTGCCCAGTATTATTGGCCGCTTTTGAATGAATGCGATAACCCACGGTTTCTTGATGAAAATAGTACAATCGTTCGCCCGCTTGCGTGAGTTTGAGCCACATCGGATAATCTTCGACCAATTTATTTTCTTCATCATAACCACCAACTTTCAGGATGGCTTGTTTGTTCTGAAAAAATGACGGCGTGTAGTGAATTCTGTCGGATAATAACAACAATTGATATTGATCGTGGGCCGTTAATTTTTCATCCATCAAATTATGCGGATAATCTAGCGGCGTAGTTTTGACGTAAGATTCCGGTTTGAAATGGTCTTGATAAACCCGAATTTGACTAAAAATGATGCGCGCTTGCGGATTTTGGATTGCAAAGGCCATATACTTTTGAATTCCGTCGGGCAAAATGATGTCATCCCCGGCAATGAACTTAACATAATCGGATGGCGCTGCGGCGATGCTTCGGTTGCAATTGGCTGAAATTCCGGTATTCTCGACAACAGTAACCAATTGAATGCTGTCAAAGCGCTCGACAACTCTGTCTTGTGCCAGCCAATTTTGAACAATCTCAACCGTATTGTCTTTGGAACAATCATCCGAAACCACCAAGGCAATCGGGCTATAACTTTGGTTGAAGATGCTTTCAAGGGTTTCTTCAACAAAAGCCGCCGAATTATAAGTAGCTACTGCAACGCTTACCAATGGATTCATCCGGAAATCTTGGCTTTTAGTTGTGTCAAAATTCCTTTGATGTTCATTCGGCGATTGAGCTCGTGATAAAACATCCAAAGGGTCAAGGCTACAATAATGGCCTCTATGAAATATGCGTTCGGATAACCCAACGTATAAATACAAATCATACACAACCCAAGCGGAAGCATTCCTTTGGCAAGCAAAATATAGACTTGTTTTTCAAAATTAAAATTGTATTTGGCCTTGAGCACCGATATCATCATAATGATAAAAACACTGTAACTCACGAGCATTGAAACGCCCAGTCCGTCAATTCCGTACCAAGTGTAAAAAAATAAATTAAATACCAGCAGCAATGCATTGGCCACAATTTCAATGGTTAGGAATAGTTTGTTGTCGCCTTTGGCCAAGATGATAAAACCTAAAACCCAAACCAATCCTTTGAGCGGAATGGCCAAAACGGCCCAAAAAATAAAGTCTTGCGCCGGAAGAAATGATTTACTGAGCAACAATCTAATCAAGATAGGCGTCGTCGAAATGAGCAAAACCAATACAATGCCTAGGATAATTAGAACCAATTCTGCTTGTTGATTCACCACCGATCGCCATTGTTTATCGTCATGGATTTGAGCGGATAGTCTCGGGAAATAATCCGTAGACATAGCGGTAAACACCATGCCAACGTATCCATCAACAATGGCTAAACCTGCATTGTATAAGCCAACTTCTGATAAATTACCCGTTTTTGAAATATAACCGTTGAGTACAAAAGCAACAGCTGAAGCCAATAAATTTACCACTGTTAAACTCAATCCGAGTTTGACCATCGGCATGCCTAAATCAATCGTTTGCCTCCAAGTTACTGCGATGTTTTGAATTTGAATTTTACTTTTAAAATAAAGCGATACCAAATAAGTGGCAAAAGCCGAGGCAATAATGGCCGGAACCACACCGCTCATGCCCCATAAATAGAAAATCGGCAAAGCCACCAACAAACCGGCAATAGACCCGAGAACATTGGCTTGAGCTAAGTATTTGAGTTGTCTAGTCCCGCGCAACATGGTGTAAATACCGCCCATAAGCGCAGCAAAAATAAAGGTGCTGCTCAGCGCAATATAAGACCACGTATGCGAAGTATTATTGAATGAAAAACGACTTAGCAACGACGAAAAAACCACCGTGATAAAAATACCCAACAAGGCGGTAATCCATATCCAACGCTCAAAAACGGTAAAAGTTAACCGCATTTTTTGTTCGTCACCCGAGGCGTGTGCCTTTGAGAGATCGCGTACCGCACTTTCAGACAATCCTAATGAAGTTATGGTCTTGATTAAGTTGATGCCCGACAAAAAAAGCCCATTCAAACCCATACCTGTCGTGCCGATGAGCAAAGCCACCGCTTTTCCGCGGATAAGCGTTATAAGTATATTGAATACTTGAACGCCTCCGAAAATGGAAGTCGCTTTGAAAATAGATTTGTATTGTGCGCTTTTTTCGGCTTCTTCGGCCATTTTTTATTTCTTTTTGGCTACCACAAAATAACCTTGGGTTTCGGCTGCCCAATTTTTGTCAAGCTTGTCCAAATAAGGTGCGAGTTTTTGTCCGATGTACCAACAAGGTTGAAACACCATACGTTTAAGAGCACGAATAATTCTCGGGCCTTTGATGAGTCCAAGTGTAAAATAATTCATCTTGAGAATCCACATCGAGAAAAAACCACTAGTTGGTTCAATTTCGATATCTGAAAAACCCGCTTTTTCAAAAAGATGTTTCAATCCATAAGGTGAATATCTAAAGAAATCATACGGCGCCTCGTGAATCCACCATTGCCACGGCACTTGCAAAACCATAACAGCTCCGGGTTTCATAATTCTGTAGCTTTCATTCAGCAAAGTCTGCGGCTCTGATAAATGCTCCAAAACCGAAAGGCAAACGACACTGTCGGCCACTTCAGATTCAACTGGTAAAGGTTGGTTCAAATCAGCCAAGATATCAGCTTTTAAATCGTGAACACTTGAACCCCAATCAATTCCGGTGTATGTATCGGCAAAGTGCAAAAAGAAACTTTCATACGATCGGGCACCACAACCCAAATCGAACATTTTACCTTTGTAATGAACCGAATATTTATTCAGAAATGCATCGTTGGTCTGATAAACGAGCCAATTCCATGGTTTTCTGTTGTTGTGGGTTTTGGAAGCTTGTATCATAAGGTTTTTTATTGGCTAAATTGATTGATTGCTGTGATTACTTGAGTAATTTCATCATCAGTCATCACAGGACTTATCGGCAAACTCAAAACGGTATCGTGCATCAGATTGGTCAATTCAAAATCCAGATGATTCATCTCGGCATATGCGCCTTGTTTGTTGGGCGGAATCGGATAATGAATCAAAGTTTGAATGCCACATTCCGCTAAATAAGTTTGCAAAGCATCGCGTTTTGGGTGACGAACCACAAACAAATGCCAAACGTGTTCCGGATTGTCTTGCGGCGCAAAATCTGTATTAACAGGAACCGGCAAAACAACCTCTGGATGCGTAATTTCATTTAAATATCTAGCGGCTATATTTTTGCGGATTTGATTCTCGGTCTCGATATGTTTGATTTTGACACTTAAAAAAGCAGCTTGAAGTTCGTCTAATCTGCTGTTGAGTCCGATGTATTCATTGACGTATTTTTTCTTGCTGCCATAATTACCCAAAGCACGGACACGCTCGGCCAATTCAGCATCGTTGGTGGTTACGGCTCCGGCATCGCCCAAGGCACCCAAATTTTTTCCGGGATAAAAACTAAAACCTGATGCATCACCAAGGTTTCCGGTTTTGATTCCGTTGAATGATGCGCCAATCGCTTGAGCATTGTCTTCAATGATTTTGAGTTGGTGTTTCTGAGCAAGCGCCACTAAATCATCACTCCAACAAACCTGTCCATACAGATGCACCACCATGATGGCTTTGGTTTTGGGTGTAATATGTTGCTCGATAAGATTCAAATCAAGATTGTAGCTCTCCAAATTGGGCTCCACCAAAACCGGAACCAATCTGTTGTCGGTAATCGCCAAAATAGAAGCGATGTATGTATTGGCCGGAACAATTACCTCATCGCCGGCGCTCATAATGCCCATATCAATGTACGCTTTGAGAATCAAACGCAGCGCATCAAGTCCGTTAGCAACCCCAATAGCATGAGCTGCTCCGGTAAATTCAGCGAGTTGTTTTTCAAAAGTAGCGAGTTTGTCTCCGGTCAAAAACCAACCTGAATCAATCACCGAAGCGGCTGCTTGTTTGAGCTCATCGGCGTATTGCGCATTGATTCTTTGAAGATCTAAAAACTTGATCATAATCGTTGTCCAATTTTAAATAATGTTGACGGAAGTATTTCTTTTCCGTCTAAAGTTAGGCTTTCAATGGCTATAGCAGTATCGGCAGTTTTGATCCAAACCGCGCCTTCAGCGGTGATTAAAACCACTGCACCGGGAACGCCTTTTGAGGTCATAAACCCGGGAATCATTGAAAGTTGTGTGATTTCGTATAAAGTGTCGTTGTATTTGAGTTTGAAACCGGTTCCCAACGGACGTGCAAAAACCATGTTTCGCCCAATGAAATCTTGCGTGGGGCGATTCCAGTCGGCAATAATACCATCTTCGGGTATCAGCGGGCACGCATACATAAACGAAGCGCCCTGTTGGCTTTGCGCTTGAATTTTTCCGTGCAAAATGGAATCAATTTTCAGAGCGAGATTTTCTTCCATATCAAACTTCATTGCTTGCTTGGCGTGAAAATAGGTTTGATCCGGTTGAATTTCGTAACCAAATTTATAATAAATGTCACCGTCGTCTAGCTTGTCGTTGATGGCATGCAAAGTGTAACCCACCGTGTAATCTCCGTTGAGAATTGCCCAAGAATTGGCATTGTTCCCGCGATAAGTGGGCAACAATCCCATATGGATGTTGAGCAAAAATGGAGCGCGCACCTGCTCTACCGGAATTATCTTGTTGTAATTATAGACGATGATGGCTTCGGCTTGTAGTTCGTTCGCCTGCTGAAAATCAAGAATCGGCAGTTGCTTTGACTCTAAAAATTCATAAAAAAACGGAAATCTCGCTCTGCGGTGATAATCGGGAATGACGCCCAAAATAGTAAAGCGACTTTCGAGCCAATGATATAAATCAACGATCGGCTGACCAAATCCGGCTAAAACAATTTTAGGTCTAGGCATTGGCAAAATTTTGTTGGTAATAACCTATAACTTGAGCGAAATAATCAATATCGGCTCGGCTTAAATGCTGATGACACGGAATAAAAAAAGCATCTTCACCATAAAAAATACTGCTTTGAATTCCGTGGTCGGCCAGAAAAACTTTGAGCGCCGGTAAATCTTTTATTTGATGGTGATTGTTGAGCATCAACACTGATGGAACCACTAAATCAGAAGTTTCAAATCGCAAGGAGAAACCCATGTTTTTAAAGGTTTCAGCTGCATATTGAAAAATAGCTTTTCGTTGGTTCATTATTTCGGTGTTTTGCGGTAGATAATGCGACAAGGTCTGCGTTACATAGGCTAGTTCATCGGCATTTAGTTCGGTGGTCAATACCTCTGAAAAACCCTGATTTGAAACCAACAAACCTCCGATTTGCACCGGAAAGAATTTCGGAAAACTATATGTGGCAAAATCGCCGTATTGCCCTACTCGACCTGCCGTATCTTGGCTAAAGAAAGTTGTACAACAATCTTCAATAATGGGCAAACCCAACGCCAGAATTTCATTCATCTTTGGATGCGGATAACCAAATTCATGGTTGACCAGAATAACTTTGGTATCGTGGGTAACAGTTCGGTTCCACTGACAAAATTCCTCGATGGTTTTGGTGACACACGAACTGATGTAAAAATTCTCAGAAGTCGTTAAAACAGTCACCACATCAAGCGGTTTTAGGTGATATTTTTTTAAAGCCAAACGAATCGCTTCACGGCCATTGAAAGTGAACATCCAACCATTTTTCCCGAAGCGCGCATCAAAATATTGTTGCGCAAAATCACTCGCAGGCCATTGTGTGTTCTCTACCAGATGACGCGTCTGAAAAGGGCTAATTCGATAAGCCGGTAACAAAAACGGATCTGGGTTGAGCACAAACATTAGCTGAGTGATTTATAAAATTCGGTTTTGATGCCAATACTGCAACCAATGCTTTCTTTGAATTCACAAAGTCCGTGGTTCGGAATAGAATTCTCGGTTGACGGGCCAATATCAATGATACGAATACCTTGCTTTTGGTAGTATTCAAACAAATGATACGACAAAAAGTTCATCGTTTTGCATTCGGCATAAGCGGGTAAATCGCCCCAATAAACCACCTGAACAATTCCGTCGGCCACATGAAAAACCACTGCAGCAGCAATATCATCGGTTTCTTTTTTAACCAAGAAAAAATCAACCGGAACTACTTGCATGGTTTCTTGAACCTGCGCCCAAGTCATTCTGAGCGGAAAACCCCTCTGGCTGCGATTCAGCGCAATGACTTCATAGGCATTTTGGCCTTCATCAGCGGCTAAAGCGACAAATTCAAGCCCGGCTTGCAAAGAACGTTTGTAGTTTTTTCGAGCATTATACCACAAAACCTTCATGGCATAATCTTCGGTAAATTTGCTGGTTTCGAACTGATAATTAAGTTCGATGTTCTGACTGACAAAGCCGTTTCGATATAAGCAATTGTGCATTTTATTGAGCAAATCAGAACCGTAAATAAACGGCGGTTGTACGATGCGGATTCCAATGTACTTTTTATCGGTTGCCCAAGCGGTCAATGCTTCGAGCGCCAAATCAATGGTTTGTAGACGAACATCGGCCGAAGTTGCTTCAAATCCGCCAAACGGAGCCGAAAAAGGCGAAACCAATTTGCCCTCGCGAACGCCTAAAATCAAGCCCAAACGCACTTTGGAATCTTTGAAAAGCAAATAATGCACTTGCTCACATTTGTAGACATTGAGCGCATTAAACGCCGCCGAGTTAAAAACCTGCGACGGTTGAGCAAAACTTTGCCCATATATAATATCGTTTACTTCGACGATTTCCACTGGGTAAACTGATTGTAATCTCTAAAATAATCGGCTTCGTCATATTTGTGCGAAGCCAAAACAAAACAAATCGAGCCGCTCGAAAAATTGTCTAATTCACGCCACAAACCCGATGGCATATACACGCCCATATTGGGTCTTGAAAGGTGAAAAGTGCGTTTGACTTTTCCGTCATCAACAATTAAATCAAAGCTGCCGCTGAGCGCTACGATGAGTTGCTGCAACTCGGCATGCCCATGCCCGCCGCGACTAAATCCGCCCGGAACATCATATAAATAATACACGCGCTGTACGTCAAACGGAACTTCTTGCCCATTGCTTATAGCGGTTAAATTTCCGTTGGCCTGATGATTGACTGGCAAAGTCACCATGGTGCAATCGTAAACGGTTGATTTTTTCATAGTCTTAAGAAGCGAGAAATTCGTTGTAATTGCGGATATAGTCGGCTTCAGAAAATTCAGCACTCGAGAGATGAACCGACACCGAATTGGTCGAGAAATTCTCTAAATGACGCCAATGCATCGGCGGAATATACAAAGCTGAATACGAGCGATTCAAAGTATATTTTGTGCTTTCGCCCTGCGGATTAACCACAACGATATCAATGCTTCCGCTCAAGACAATGATGATTTCTTGCTGGGTTTTGTAAGCATGCCCGCCGCGGGTTTCTCCGCCCGGAACATCATAAATCCAAAAAACGCGCTTGATTTCAAACGGAAGATGATCGTGGTTTTGCATAAAAGACAAGTTGCCACGCGCATCAGCAATTTTAGGCAACTGAATAATATGCGGAGTTGTGAGTTTGGTTGTGCTCATAGCCAATATTTATTGGTATTGCTGATCGTAATACTTTTGGTAATTACCGCTAGTGACACTTTCGAGCCAAGTGGTATTTTCAAGATACCAATCGATGGTTTTACTCAAACCTTCTTCAAAAGTAACCGACGGTTTCCAGCCGAGTTCTTTGTTGATTTTGTTGGCATCAATCGCATAGCGCAAATCATGGCCCGGTCGGTCTTTGACATAGGTAATCAACTGAGCTGAAGTGCCTTCCGGACGGCCGAGTTTTTCATCCATTTTACGGCAAAGCAAATGCACTAAATCAATGTTTTGCCATTCGTTGAATCCGCCAATGTTGTAGGTTTCGTGATTCTTTCCTTGGTGAAAAACTAAATCAATCGCCAACGCGTGATCAATGACGTACAACCAATCTCGCGTATATTTTCCGTCGCCATACACCGGCAATGGTTTGTTATTGATGATGTTATTGATCATCAGCGGAATGAGCTTTTCTGGAAAATGATTCGGTCCGTAATTGTTCGAACAATTGGTAATGACATAAGGCAAACCATAAGTTTCACCATAGGCGCGCACAAAGTGATCCGAAGCCGCTTTTGAAGCTGAATAAGGCGAATTCGGGCTGTACGGTGTGGTTTCGGTAAACAATCCTTCTGCGCCCAAAGTTCCGTAGACTTCATCGGTGCTGATGTGGTAAAAACGTTTTCCTTCTTTGTTGTCTTTCCAGGTATCGCGCACGGCATTGAGCAAATTCATGGTTCCGATGACGTTGGTTCTGACAAACGCCAATGGATCGGTGATGGAACGATCGACATGTGATTCGGCAGCTAAATGCAACACTCCGTCAAACTGATGCGCAGCAAACAAACCGTTGATAAAATCGGCGTCGGTAATATCGCCTTTAACAAACTCATAATTAGAAGCCGACTGGATATCCGAAATATTTTCGAGATTTCCGGCATAAGTAAGGGCATCGAGATTAAAGATTCTATAGTCCGGATAACGCGTTACAAATCTTCTGACCACATGTGATCCGATAAATCCTGCTCCGCCGGTGATTAGTATTTTCTTCATGATTTATTAAATAAATACTGTTTTTATTTTGAGAAAGGTTGATTTTGGAAACGGCTTCGCCCCATCAGTCCCAAAAACATGGAAGCCAATGAGGGTTTTTCGGTATTTTATTTTTTACAATTCTTCTTTGTGCAAGGTGATCAAAACACCGAGTTCTGTTAGAACCAATTGTAAACTATTTTTACTCAGTTGGCGAATAATTCCTTCTTTGCCTTGAAAAGGTCCAGCCGGGATAGATATTACATCGCCCACTTTGTGCGCACGAACTTCAAATGAGGTCAGTGTATGCTGAAGGCTTTCTTGGAGCGCTTCTATTTCTTGATTGCGAACAACCGCGGGCCTTCCTAGCCAAAACACATAACGAACCACTCCGCTAACTTGAAAAACCAAGTCTCTTTGCTTTTCGTCTAACTGAACAAAAACATAAGAACTCAACAAAGGTTCTTGCACTTTTTTTTTGCGGTCAGACCATTGCTTGATCGTTGTTACCAGCGGGCAATAAACCTGAACTCCTAGTTGCGCCAATCGTTCGGCTACTTTTTTTTCGGTTCGGGGTTTCGTGTAAATAACAAACCAAGGCATAGCTTATAATTTAAACGGCTTCATAGATGACCAAACCGTCTCCGATATAAGTCTCTGCGAGGTTAAACTGAACTTTGCGTTTGATTTCTTTTTCTACTTTGGCTCCGAGTTGTTCTATATATTTCGAATCTAATTGATCGCCGACCAAAATCACTTGAATCACTCCGCTGTCAATACCTTTAGCATAGTCACCAATAACGACTACTTTTTGCACTCGACCCATGCGTTGCAACACGAGTTCTACCAACGCATCTAAACCGATGTGCTGACGAACAATTTGTTGCAAAACTCTAAATAAGGGATGCTTGGTGTTGGCCTTGTATACGACCTTGTTTTGAAGGGATTCTTTTTCGAGATAACCAGCCTCTTGAAGATTGTTGAGCTCTTTTCGGATGGCATTGGTCGATTCATTGAGCTCTTCGGCCAAACCTCTAAGATATCCGTTATTGGCTACATTGATAAAAAACTTAACAAGTATGCGCAGCCGAGTCTTAGAAGTGATTAACGTTTCGAGCATGAAATTCGAATTACAAATCGAGTAACAAAAGTACTCGATTTATTTCAATCACTAAAATTAAAATAAATATTTAATTAAAACCACAATGGTTGATAAATCTTAAAAAAATCTTAATGTGCGCTACCGACTGAATTAAAAATGAAGCCGATTTCTTTCATCATAGAAGCGTCTAAGATGTTTCTACCATCAAAAACAAATGCAGGCTTGTGCATGTGATCAAAAATGCGCTTCCAATCATAAGTTTTGAACTCATCCCACTCAGTGAGCACCACAATAGCGTGAGCTCCTTTGCAAGCCTCGTAGGGATCTTGATAGACCATCACATTTTTATCAATAGTTGACGATTCGTTAGCACCTGAATAAGCCAAATCATAACGCACCTGCTTATCGCCTACTTTAGGGTCAAAAACAGCAATATTTGCTTGTTCAAGCAATAAATAATCAGCTACATCAATCGCTGCGGATTCGCGTGTATCGTTGGTGTCCTTCTTAAATGCCCAGCCTAAAAAGGCGATTTTTTTACCTGAAACTGTATTGTAGAGCGTTTGCACCACCTTATGGGCAAATCTTCGTTTTTGATGGTCATTCATAATCACGACTTGTTCCCAGTAATCGGCTACTTCATCTAAACCATAAGACTTGGCGATGTAGACCAAATTCAAGATGTCTTTCTGAAAACAAGAACCACCAAATCCGACAGAAGCTTTAAGGAATTTAGAACCAATTCTGCTATCCATTCCGATAGCGCGCGCAACTTCATTTACATCAGCACCGGTTTTTTCACAAACCTCAGAAAGCGCATTAATAGACGATACACGTTGAGCCAAAAATGCATTAGCTGTAAGTTTTGACAATTCTGAAGACCATAAATTAGTGGTTAAAATTCTGTCTTTGGGAACCCAATTGGCATAAACTTCAACCAAAGCTTCTATAGCTTCAGATTCTATTCCGCCAATTAAAACACGGTCTGGATTGAATAAATCGGCCACAGCGGTTCCTTCGGCCAAGAATTCAGGATTGGACAAAATCTGAAACTGAACTCCGTTTCCGGTATTGTCCAAAATATTTTTGACGGCTTCGGCTGTTCGCACCGGAAGCGTTGATTTTTCAACAACAATTTTGTCGTCTTTAGCCACAGAGGCAATTTGGCGCGCACACAACTCAATATACTTTAAATCAGCAGCCATTCCTTTGCCCAATCCATAAGTTTTGGTGGGTGTATTGACCGATATGAAAATCATTTGTGCCTCGTCAATTCCCTTTTCAACTTCGGTTGAGAAAAATAGGTTTCTTCCTCGTGCCTCAGCTACAACTTCACTCAAACCGGGTTCAAAAATAGGAATATTATTAACATCAGGATCGTTCCATGCAGCAATACGCTCAGCATTTAAATCAACTACTGTAACTTTGATATGCGGGCATTTTTGAGCTATAATAGCCATGGTTGGCCCTCCAACATATCCGGCTCCAATACAACAAATGGAAGTGATTTTCATAGTTTTATCCTATAATTTGCCATCTGCAGCATGACCTAAAATTCCTTTTACATCATATAAAACGGCATTGTTTTTTTTAATTTTTGAATAATCAATATGGGCGAATAAATCATGAGCTACACCCAAAACTACGGCATCAAATGATTCATCAGGACATACTGTGGTGGTAATTAATCCGTATTCGTGTTTTACCTCATCTGGATTGGCCCATGGATCATAAATCTTTACTTGGATACCGTAATCAGCGAGCGATGAGATTACATCGACGATTTTGGTATTACGCACATCCGGACAGTTTTCTTTAAAGGTAATACCCAACATCAAAAGTTTTGCACCGTTCACCACCACCCCTTTTTTAATCATGAGCTTGACTACTTGTGAAGCCACATATTCACCCATACTATCGTTGAGTCGACGTCCGGCCAATATAATCTCGGGATGGTAACCCACTTCTTGTGCTTTTTGCGCTAAATAATACGGATCAACACCAATGCAATGGCCGCCCACCAACCCCGGTTTAAACGGAAGAAAGTTCCACTTGGTTCCAGCGGCTTGCAGTACGGCATGGGTGTCAATTCCGAGCAAATTAAAGATTTTTGAAAGCTCGTTAACAAAAGCAATATTGATATCGCGTTGCGAGTTTTCAATGACCTTGGCAGCTTCAGCCACTTTAATCGTCGGCGCTAAATGAGTGCCTGCAGTAATAACTGATTTGTATAAATCATTTACTTTTTCGCCAACTTCTGGTGTAGAACCTGCGGTTACTTTGAGGATTTTTTCAACGGTGTGTTGCTTATCTCCCGGATTGATGCGCTCAGGAGAATATCCCGCATAAAAATCAGCATTGAATTTAAGTCCGCTCACGCGCTCGAGCACCGGGACGCATTCTTCTTCAGTAACGCCCGGATAAACGGTCGATTCATAAATAACAATATCGCCTTTCTTAAGAACTTTACCAACGGTTTCACTTGACTTGTAAAGCGGTGTTAAATCAGGGCGGTTATTTTTATCAACCGGAGTCGGAACGGTCACAATATAATAATTGCAATCGCTAATATCATCAAGCGAAGTACTGCACAACAAACCTGTTTTATCCGCATCATCATCTTTTTGTTTGAGAACCGATTGCAGTAGTTCAGGTTCTACTTCAAGGGTATTATCAACACCGCTGTTGAGTTCATCGACTCTGTTTTGATTGATGTCAAATCCAACAACTGAATATTTAGAGGCAAACAATCTGGCCAGTGGCAATCCGACATAACCTAATCCAATTACTGCTATTCTCATTTATAGTTTGTTTTTTTATTGTGTTATTTTAAATTTTCCCAATACCACTCAACCGCCTGTTTTACACCTTCTTGAAGCGAAAACTTAGGGTCGTAACCCAAAAGCTCTTTGGCTTTGTCAATACTGGCCAATGAATGCGGAATATCGCCCGCTCGGTTGGGACCGTGAATGACTTTAACCTCAGCAATAGCCGGATCAAATGCAGACAAAGTCGATTTTAAATAGCCAACCAAATCATTTAAAGTAGTTCTGTCGCCAAAAGCAGCGTTAAAAACGGTATTCACCGCTTGTGGGTTTTGAGTCAACATAGCGCGTTCATTAATTTGAACAATGTTGTCAATATAGGTAAAATCACGTGAATAATTTCCATCGCCATTGATCACAGGACTTTCGTGTTTCATGAATTGCATCACGAATTTCGGAATTACCGCGGCATAAGCTCCGTTAGGATCTTGTTTGCGACCAAAAACATTGAAATAACGCAAACCAATGGTTTCCATTCCGTAAGATTTGTGAAAAATATCTGCGTACAATTCGTTGACGTATTTAGTAATAGCGTAAGGTGACAAAGGTTTACCGATGATGTGTTCAACTTTGGGCAAAGTTTCAGAATCGCCATAAGTTGAAGAACTCGCTGCATAAATAAATCTCTTGACCTGAGCATCGCGGGCAGCAACCAACATATTCAAAAATCCGGAAACATTGACTTCGTTTGAAGTAATCGGATCGTTGATGGAACGCGGAACCGAACCCAAAGCCGCTTGATGCAAAACATAATCTGCACCTTCAACTGCTTGATGACAATCATCTAAGTTGCGAATATCTCCTTCAATTAAAGTAAAATTCGGATGATTGATAACCGCATTTAAATTATATCGATGCCCTGTGGCAAAGTTGTCTAAACAAACCACTTGATGACCTTGAGCAATAAAATGCTCGCAGAGGTTTGAACCGATAAATCCGGCACCTCCTGTTATGGTAATTTTATAGTGATTCTTGTCTGACATCATTTGGGTTTACTGCTTTTTACTCTTAAACAAGAATAAAATTCTCTCAAATATATTTTTCGGTTTATCTTCTTCGTGATAGCCGTTTCCGTAATTTCCGTAACCATAACCATAGCCGTAACCGTAACCATAACCATAGCCGGTTCCGTATTTGGCTTTATTCTCAAATCCGTTTAGAATAATGCTGATATTTTCAAGTTCACCTCGAGCAATGCGATTATTGAGCAAAGTGACCATATCTTTTTTGGTATAGTTCTGACGCATGATATACAAAGTCAAATCGGCATATTCAGACAATTCAATAGCGTCTGAAACCAGTCCGACCGGCGGAGTATCGAGAATAATATAATCATAACGCGTTTTGAGTTCTTTCATAAAATCACGCATGCTCTGGCCGATAATCAACTCTGAAGGATTAGGCGGAATCGGCCCTGAAGTGATTACATCCAAAAATGGAATATGTGTTTTTTGAATAACCTCATCAATATTTTTTTGACCAATGAGATAATTGACCACTCCGATATCATTCTTAATATTAAAGTCTTCAAAGATTTTCGGTTTGCGCAAATCGAGTCCTACAATAACCGTTTTTCGTTCGCTCAAGGCAAATACTGTGGCTAAATTCAATGAGCAAAAAGTTTTTCCTTCACCACTAATGGACGAGGTGAGCATCAGTGTTTTTGAGCCGGAAATGTCTTTCTTTTTGTACATGAACTGCAAAGAAGAACGCACCGCTCTAAACGATTCCGACAAAGCCGATTTTGGCTTTTCAATGACCGAAAGATTAGAACTTGAATGCTTAACACCGACCACGCCAATTAAAGGAATATTGGTCAATCGGCTAATGTCATCAGTATTGAGAATGGAATTCTCTAAAAAGAAAATCACAAAAACAATCAGCAACGGTATCAACAGTCCTAAAAATGTAGCCAAAACATAATTTACACTGGTGTTTGGGCCGATAAGACCACCGCCGGTATCTTTGGCTGTATCGATAAAATGAATATCCGACAAGTTAGCCGCTTTGACAATTTCGGCCTCGTTTCTTTTTTGAAGAAAAGTATTGTAAATATTATCGCTCAAATCATATTTGCGCAAAATTTTGAGGTATTCTTGCTTGTCTTCGGGAAGCTTTTTGATATCGCCTTCAATCTGACCAATTTTGTTGTTAACCAATGATAAATCATATTTGAGCGAGTTGGTCAACGAGGTAATATTTTCGAGCAATACTGACTTCATCGATTCCATCTGCATGTCAAAATCTTTAAAAATACGCTCACTTTTTACCGAATAAGCCATCTGCGACCGAAGCACCGAAAGCTCAATGAGTTTTGATACGTTCGACAAAATATTGGGTTCATCGATGCCCGCTACCGTTGGTGCCGGAAGTTTAGAATAGTCAGAATTGTTTTTCAGATAAGATTTTAACGTGTTGCAGTAGGTAATCTTTCTGGTAATTAAATCTCTTTCAAGATCGTAGCTCGTCAGTTTATCTGACATTCCCGAGCCTTCTTCTTGAATGGATAAGATATTTTTGTTGTTGTTGAAAGATTTTAATTCATCTCCGGTCGATTTGAGTTGATCAGCTAATGAAACCAAGGTGCTGTCAATAAACTCAATCGTGTTGGTAGCAAATTGATTCTTGCGGTCTAACTGAACTTTGATGAGCATTTTAACAGTCTCGTTCAGATAATCTTCTAAGCGCTTTTTGTTGGTTCCTTGAAGCGATAGCTTTAAAATTGACGGAGCTTTGGTGTCAATATCAACTTTAATTCCTTGATAACGAGAAACGGTTCCATCAAAATCTCTAAAGCGTATGAAATATTCATTGCCTTTATAAAATCCGGGATTGTCTTTGATATTCAATACCATATCCAAAAAAGGCAAGGTTACTCTTTGTCCAGTTTTGTATCTTTTTTTGAATTCCCCCGGTACAACCGCCGTTTCAGTTTTTGAATTATCAGTATATTTAATCAACTCGGTGCTTTTACCTTCAAAAGCAATATCCAACATATATTCAGATTCACTCAAAAATTTGATGCGAACCAAGGTTTCATATAATTGCGGCTTGTTAGCATCAATATCTACATAAAACGGCACACGACCGTATGCGTCTTTATAATTGTACTTTCCCTTTTCAAGATATTCAATATAATAATGCAGCTTACTGACTACGAGCTCGTTATGAGAACGCGACCGCAACGTATTAGATATGTTTTGAACTTGGTCTGAGGTTCCACCCCAGTTAAAAACCAAACTCGTATTAGAAGTAAAAAAAGGATTGTTCTCTTCTTTAATGGCAATAGAAGTATCGAGCTGATATACTTTTTCTTTACGGATATTTACCTGATGCGCTATGGTAAATGTAATGATTAATGACAACAAGAACCACTTCCAATAACTCGTGATTTTGATTAAAAATCCTTTAAAATCAAAACTGTTTTGACTCTCAAAAAACGAAAAATCTTTGGTATCAATCATGTCTACTTATTTCTTAAAAGAATCAAGGTTGTAGTAATTAACGTAAGTACTGACAATATGGTTGAGAGTGACTCTATACCGGTTTTCCCGGTTCCCCATGATTTTTGTTTGAGTGGTTTTACATAAATATAATCATTGGGTTTTATATAATAATACGGAGATTTCATCGCATTGACATCGGTCAAATCAATGTCGTTCATTTCATAACCCGAAGGCGTTTGACGAATGACTGTTACCTTGTGGCGATTACCCGTCATGGTAATATCACCAGCATTGGCAATGGCCTCCATAATGTTGAGTTTGTCTACATATAAAACTTTACTTCCTGGCGCATTTACTTCACCATTGATGGTGTATCTAAAACCTGAAAGTTTTACTGTAACAAAAATATTAGCTTCTTTGTTGAAATATTCTTTGAGTAATCTTTCTTCAATATGCAGCCTAACTTCGTCTAAGGTTTTACCCAAAACATTGACTTCCTCCAAAATAGGCATACGAACATTCCCATGATCATCAACAGAAAAACCATCATAATACAAACCTGTCTCGGTTCTATTACCTTCTAAAATCTGATTTTTAGGCGAAAATATTTCAACCAATTTTGGATCGTTGGCTTTAATAGTAATCGAAATGATGTCAGAAACTTGCAAGCGATAAGGTTTCGAGGCTATTTGACTGACCTCTGAATTTTCTTGTTGAGTTCCTTTTTTTTGGAGATATATTAAATCTTTAGTCGGTACGCAAGCGGCGAGTAATAACCCAAACCCAATCAATACCAACAATAAGCGCTTGTTCATGCTGTTGTGAAAATTTAGCCAACAAAGATAATTTTTATGGCGGAATAACAAAAAGAACCCACCGAATATTGCCTAATTATTTTTAAAAGAAATTTCGAGCGGAATTCTCTGTCTGATACTTCTTCCAAGCGTGACTTCGTCTGCGTATTCGAGTTCGTCACCTACAGATATTCCGCGGGCAATAGTGGTGGTAATCACGCCGGTATCTTTTATTTGTTTGTATATAAAGAAATTAGTCGTATCGCCTTCCATGGTTGAGCTGAGCGCAAAAATAAGCTCTCTGACCGAGCCGCTTTTGACTTTTTCAACCAGCGAATTAATGTTGAGTTGCCCCGGACCGATGCCATCTATCGGTGAAATTTTTCCTCCTAAAACATGATAAATTCCGCCAAATTGACGTGTGTTTTCAATAGCCATGACATCGCGCACATCTTCGACCACACAAACCAAACCGTGATCTCGATTTGCATTAGCACAGAGTTCACAAAGTTCAGTATCTGAAATATTGTGGCAACTTTTACAGAATCGAATATCCTCGCGCAAAGACGTTAGCGCCTGCGTTAAAAAGGTTGTCTGCTCTTTGGGCTGACGCAGTAAATGCAATACCAACCGCAAAGCTGTTCGCTTGCCGATTCCGGGCAATTGCGCCATTTCATCGACGGCTTTTTCAAGTAATTTTGAAGAGAATTCCATGGTTGCTAAAGTACATATTTTGAACGACTGAATATTTGAATTTTTGAAGATAATTTGTGTAATTTGGCCACAACTAAAAAAACGCTGCATGACGCCAACGGCCATTTTAACCTTGATTATTTGCTATTTCGGGATGTTGTTTTTGATCTCGTACTACACCAGCCGAAAAAACTCCGGAAACGACGCTTTTTTTAAAGCCAACAAAAACTCAAAATGGTATTTGGTAGCCTTTGGAATGATTGGCACGGCGCTCTCGGGCGTGACCTTTATTTCTGTTCCCGGTGAAGTCGGAAATCCGGATAATCAGTTTAAGTATTTTCAGTTTGTGTTGGGCAATGCCATTGGTTTTTTGGTCATTGCCAAGTTGCTTTTGCCGTTGTATTACCGCATGAATTTGACTTCAATTTACGGTTATATCGAAAAGCGATTGGGCACCGTGAGTTACAAAACCGCCGCTTTTATTTTCTTGCTGAGCCGCACGATTGGATCGGCGTTTCGATTGTACTTGGTGGTGATTGTTTTGCAGCGCTATGTTTTTGATTTTTATGAAATTCCGTTTGCGGCTACCGTGCTCATTTCGCTCGGATTGATTTTCGCTTACACCTATCGGGGCGGCCTTAAAACCATCATCATTACTGATACTTTACAAACTTTCTTTCTGGTTTCGTCTGTATTTTTGACCATTTATTTTGTATGTGACAGTTTGCATTTTTCTTTTTTCGAAGCCTTTGAACAAGTCAAAAACAGTGGTTACTCAAAAATATTTTTCTACGAAGATTACCTCAAAGGAACCTTCTTTTTAAAACAAATACTTGGTGGAATATTTGTAACGATTGCCATGGTAGGGCTCGATCAAGATTTAATGCAGAAAAACCTCAGCTGTGCCACCATAGCCGAAGCGCAAAAAAACATGTTCACGTTTACCGGTATTTTTGTCGTGATTAATTTGTTCTTTCTGAGCGTAGGCGCGCTTTTATACATGTATGCCGCGCAAAACCACATTGAAGTTCCGACTGATTTAATCACCGGAAAGCCACGTACCGATTTGCTCTTTCCGGAAATTGCGTTTCACCATTTGAGTTTGATTCCGTCGGTGGTGTTTTTACTCGGATTGACCGCGGCTACTTTTGCCACTACCGATAGCGCCCTGACAGCTTTAACTACTTCATTTTGCGTGGATTTTTTAGGCATGGATAAAACCGAAAACGCACACAAACACACCATCAAAACCCGTCATGCGGTACACATTGGTTTTTCGCTGTTGATGTTTTTGGTGATTGTGATTTTCAATGCCATCAACGATGCCTCGGTGGTGAGTATGATTTTTAAAATTGCCTCGTATACCTATGGACCGCTGTTGGGTTTGTATGCTTTTGGCTTGTTTGTCAAAACCAAAACGGTACGCGATAGATTAGTACCCTTGATTTGCGTGATTTCGCCGGTGATTTGCTTTTTGATCAGCAAGAATTCAGCGGCGCTTTTTGGCGATTACGTTTTTGACAACGAACTGATTATTGTAAACGGATTACTCACTTTTATCGGATTGTATTGCATCAGCAAACCGGCTGAATCGCAAACAAAGTTTTAAACTTAAAAGGCAAATAATTATGGAATTAAGGCTCGAACCAATTCTTGAAAATGAAGATAAAACCAAGCCTATTTATGACTCCGAAGATTGTCAAAATCTACTTGCTATGTGGGAAGATTATTATCCAAAAATTGGTTTTCATTTGCCTTGGATTGGTTATTTTGTGATGCAGCAAGATGAAATTGTTGGCAGTTGTGCCTTTACAGGAAAACCTCAAAACAACTCGGTTGAAGTTTCTTATTGGACTTTCAAACAAAATGAAGGCAAAGGAATCTCAACTTGGGCTTGCAAAGCGCTCATAGATATTGCCAAAGCTAGTAATCCAAATCTCACGATTATTGCCAAAACTGCACCCGAGGAAAATGCTTCAACCTCAATACTGAAACGCAACGGATTTACTTATTCAGGCATTGTTCAAGACCACGAAATAGGCAACGCTTGGCAATGGGTCTTAGAATAGAAAACTGAATTTAATTTTGGAACACTACTGCCCTAGCCCGGATGGCAGCAGCATCCTTTTGAACCTGCGAGGTTTTGAAAACCTTGTAGGTTTAAAAGATAAAGCGTACAGCCGGACCGAGCTCCTAAAAAGGCGAGCAGGCATAAGCAAATAGCTTCAAAAAAGGCATTTAATACTGATTCGTAGCCAACAAAACCAACGTGCAAGCTTCTTCTACACTGATGTTATTGCTTTTGAGCAACTGGTAAAACTCAGGATTTTCAGTACCCGGATTAAAGATGACGCGTTTAGGCTCGGCCTCGATGATGTAATTGTAATATTCGCGTTGGTTGCGTGGGTTAAGATACAACGTGACGGTGTCAATGTTCTTGACAGGAACCATTTTGGTTTGAATTTTCACCCCGGCAACTTCTCCGGTTTGTTGACCAATGGCCATCACAGGGTGGTTGTGATTGATGAGTGCATGTATGGCACGGTTGGCGTAACGGTCTTCTTTGGTAGTAGCGCCGAGCACTAGTGTTTTTTTCTTTTCCATGGTGCGAAGTTACAAAGATGAAGGCTTTTGACACGTTAAAATTAACTTTAGATTAATTTATAGTTTAACTTTGCGGGCAGCGGCAGCGGTAACTTTACCCAAAAAACATGGAAATTTTTATTTACCTTTTTTTTGCATTGTTCTCGGTATTAAACCCAATCGGAACGGTTCCGATTTTTGTGGGGCTTACGCAAGACGACACCCAAAAAGAGCGTTCGCGTATTTCGCTCTGGACTTCGATTGATGTTTTTATTATTTTGTTGATTTCGTTTTTTGTTGGAAAATATGTGCTCGACTTCTTCGGAATCACCATTACGGCTTTGCGTATTACGGGCGGAATCATCATTGCGAGTTCAGGTTTTTCGCTGCTTAACGGTCGATTCAACAAAAACAAGGGAATCAACAAAAAAGTCGAAGAAGAAGTGCAAGTGCGTAACGATATTGCTTTAACACCTTTGGCCATGCCGATGTTGGCCGGTCCGGGCTCAATGTCTTTGCTGATTACTTATTATCAAGAACATCATTCTACCGAAGAAATTATAGCGTCGTGTTTGGCGATTCTAGCGACTTCGTTGGTGATTTTTATTATTCTCAGAAGTGCGCATTATCTTTCTAAAATGCTCGGAACTTCCGGGATTGTAGCGATTTCGCGAATTGTCGGTTTCTTGACCATTGCCATCGGAATTCAATACATCATCAGCGCGATTTTAAGTATTATTCGCGGGATTTAAAACAAAAATTCCGACAAAATCTGAATCTCATCGGAATTTATTATCTCATTTTGGTTGATTACTGCTTGGGCAGAAAAATCTCAGCCATCATGCAACGCGCGCTTCCGCCGCCACAAGCTTCAATGGTATCAAGGCTTGAGCTGAGAATTGTAGCGTGTTTTTCGAGCTGCGCAATTTGTGCGGGCGTTAAACTTTTGTTTGCCGATTGACTCATGACCAAATAACGACGGTCGTCACTGCCGCGCACTTCAAGCATATTGCCTGCAAAATTGTTGACTTGATCTTCGGTAATCAGGATGATTTCTTTTCCGTCTTCACGCAGGTTATCGAGCACCATTTTGCGCTCTTGTTTGTCGTCGATGCAATCAGCGCAAATCACCGCAAAGGTTTCGCCCAAACACATCATGACATTGGTGTGATAGATGAGTTTGCGCACACCATCAACTGTTTGATAAGCTTCAAAAATAATCGGGTTGTATTCAAAGTCTTCGCAGAATTCGATGAATAATTCTTCGTCAGCGCGTGGTGAAAGCGCACAATAAGCTTTTCCGTTTTGACGGTCTAAAAGCAAACTTCCGGTTCCCTCCAAAAAAATATCGTCGTCCTCGGCCGAGGTGTAATCCATGATTTCATTGATGGCAAAACCGCGCTCTTCGAGCAAATCCAGGATGTCTTCGCGGCGCTCTTGACGGCGGTTTTCGGCAAACATCGGATAGAGCACTACATCGCCGTTTTCGTGAAATGAAATCCAGTTGTTCGGAAAAATAGAATCGGGCGTGTCCGGATGAAGCGTGTCTTCGACCACGACCACATCAACACCTACCATGCGCAGTTTGTTGACAAAGGCGTCGAATTCTTCACGGGCACGCGCATTGACCGTTTCGGGCGTGAGTCCGTCGAGTACTTTTTGATAATAATTGTTTACGGCCGTTTGCTCGTTCATTCTAAAGGCAACTGGGCGAATCATGAGAATTGCATTGGTGGTTTGTTTCATGGTGTAAACTTCAATATTTTTTTAATTCAAATTTCAAGGTTGATTTTTTTGAGAAGGTTGGCTGATTTTGCCACCGAGCCCGCGTTAGGGATTGCAGCAAAAAGCCCGCAGCGCAGCGAGGACTTGAAGCGAAAAGCCTGGCCGAAGGCAACGCCCAAAACCATCGACTAATCGCGGATGAGCGGCAAGGTCGAACATCTGAGCAAGCCTTCTTGTTTGGCGATTTCGGCATACGGAATTTCTTCGACGGTAAAGCCTTGCGAGCGCAACCAGTTGTTGAGCCGCGTGAAATTCTTTTCAGAAACCACCACATCGGGCGCAATCGAAAACACGTTTGAGTTCATGTCGTACATTTCGTCACGCGTGATGTGAAATAGGTTTTCAAGGCCGAACAAATCAACGAGTTGTTGGTATTCTTGTTCGTTGCGGAAGCCGCCTTTGTATATGATGGCTTGGTTGGTTCCGACCGGCTGAAAACAGCAATCAAGGTGCAAGGCGTTGTCGCGTGCATCCTCCCAAGATTTGACCAAATCAAAAGTCAGGACTTTTTTGTGCGGAAACAATTCTTTGATCAGATCAATGCCGGCTTGGTTGGTACGCGCGGTTTTGACTTGGCTGTAATCGTCACCGCGATAGGTTCCGATAAAAATATATTCGTTCCACAACAGAACGTCGCCGCCTTCGATGTGGACTTTGTCTTTGTCGGCTATGCGGATGACTTTGGCCGGATCAATTTGATCGATGATGTATTGAATGGCTGGAAATTCTTTGTCGCGCTCAGGTAAAATACCCGCCTCGATGATGATATCGTCAATGACAAAAGCGATGTCGCGCGTGAAGATTTGGTTTTCGTTGGTCACCAGTTCCGGGCGGAATACTTGGACGTTGTATTTTTGAAACACTTGGTTGAAAGCTTCCATCTCGGCAATCATATCGGCTTCTTTTGGATAAGTTCCGGCCAATATGTGTTCTAATGATTTCGGATCGTAGGCATCTTCGGCTTTAGGTGTCGGTCCGTTGCTCACGGCTGTTCCGAGCACCACGGCCCTCAGTCGGGAAGTTTCGTTGGTAACGTGTAAGGATAACATAAAGTGGTTTTGTATAAAAGCAAATATAAAGAAAGTGGCGTGATGGCAAAATTTCGAAGCGGGTTTCGTTGATAAATATTTTGGGGCATAAAAAAAGCCACTTGTTGGAGTGGCTTTTGGGTTGGTTTGCTTTTAGTTGAAAATAATTTTTTTGGTGTCGATGCTTTTGCCGTTGATGACCAAGCTAATAATGTATGTTCCGACACCGAAGTTTGATTTTTCAAAAGTTCTTTTGATGTATTGATCGCGCTCAGAAATAATAAAACTGCTGATTTTTTTTCCTAATAAATCATACATTTCGAGACTGGCTTCAGCAACTTCTTTTTCGACACTGAAGACAACCTCAGCTTTGTCTTTGGTAGGATTCGGAGAAACCGAAACAATATGAGTATTTTCAAATTTAGTTGGTTCTGACAATCTTTGAGCAACAGAATTACAATGTGTCACTTCGTTCAAACAAACCAATTGTTGCTGCAAACTTTCAATAAGTTTTTGTTGTTCTTTAATGGATTCTACTAAATATGGTATTAGCTCGATATAATTAACCGATTTGCGCTCTTGAAACTCATCTTCTTTCCCGTCTAGTTTAGGCATTTTTTGGGTTACCACTAAATGTGGAATAACTTGTTCAACTTCTTGAGCTATAAATCCGGTATGTAAACCTTCGTCAAAATCCATATTGGGATTATTGGCCGTATCCCAGTAGTAATGAACTCCTTTTAAATTTAAGACTCTGTCAAGTGGCTTATCAAGATCTCCAACTTCTGTTTTATAATTTTGATCTGAAGTCAACCACAAACCGTTGACTTTTTGATTTCCATTAACCAACAATCTAAATTTTCCAGCCGGATAAGGATTTAAATTGATTTGCGATGCAGGGTAAGGAGCAACCAATGCGTTGTATTGAAATTCACTGGCAACTCTAGGGGTTTCCCATCCTATGGCTACACCAACACCCGTTTTATTGATATTAGAAATGGTAGGCGGTATGGTTGGTGCACCCGGACGATAGTTGTCATATATTTGAGAGCACATCAAATTTCCATCAACATCTGTTTTATTCACAAAATAAGTTTTGTCGCAATTGTTGGTCAGTGTTGAACCCGGATTTGGATTACCTACTTCGTCATCTACCAAAATAACATCTCCATTCCCGTTCACAGACAATACTCTTCTGTTTGAGGTTGGCGGTGTTGTATTAAAATTGGTATTGGTCAAATTAGACAATCTCAAACCTGATGCTGTAAAACCGGCCTGGGTTGGGCTTCCGTTTAAAGCTCTAATTTCAAATGTATTCTGAGGAATATTATTGTTACCTAGGCCAACTCCACCAAAACCGTTTCCGGTAAAGAACAGTCTTTGGTTGCTGCCCCCATCTGCTAAAATAATTGAGTTACTCGTATCATTCCCAGCTACTAAAGGAGTTGATGCATTTGCATTAAAAACAATCCTTCCTATCAAGGTATTATTACTACCTGTTCTTAGATTTACTGCTGTTTCGTTTCCTATAAAAACGTTGTTGTCTCCTGAGTAAAAATTTCTCGGTGTATTACAGCCCAGTGCAGTGTTGTTTGTTCCAATATTGTTACTTGGAGCTCCTGGTTGTAGACACAAGGAACCATAACCAACCGCAACATTTCCATTTCCGCTAGTGTTAGCTTCCAAAGCCCTATGTCCGATAGCTATATTGGATGATCCAGTAGTATTGAGCTCCATACTTCTTGTTCCAAATGCACTGTTTAAATGCCCATCCGTGTTTGAAGGCATTGACCCTGCCCCGAAAGCACAGTTAAATCCCCCTGTGGTATTAATAAGTGTACCAACACCAAAGCCTGAATTACTGTTTGATGTATTGTTGATTCCAGAATTTGAGCCGACAAATGTATTGTTTGCCCCGCCAGTACTTGTAGCTGGTGCTGTGTAATTTTGTGAATTCACTTTAATGATTCCCACATAAACTGATAAGAATACAGTAAATAATAACTTGTTTGTTTTCATAATTATATTGTTTTAAAGATTTCTATAAAGTTAGCTTGCTTAAAATCTTTAAAACAGAGGGAAAACCCTAAAACAAAAAAGGAAAAACCCTAAATAATTTCAGGAAAAACACTAGCGAAAAAAAGGGAATATCCCTAAAAAAAGCCACTCGTTGGAGTGGCTTTAATCATAAGATTTTTAAATATTATCGCTGATTCATCGGTTTGAAATCGCGCAACGGATGTCCGGTATAAATTTGACGCGGACGGCCAATCGGTTCTTTGTTGATGCGCATTTCTTTCCATTGTGCTATCCAGCCCGGAAGACGTCCGATGGCAAACATCACTGTAAACATATCGGTCGGAATACCCAAAGCGCGGTAGATAATTCCTGAATAGAAATCTACGTTTGGATAAAGCTTTCTTGATACAAAATAATCGTCAACCAAAGCGGCTTCTTCGAGTTTTTTAGCAATATCCAAAATCGGATCGTTTACACCCAAAGTTTGCAATACTTCATCGGCTGCTTTTTTGATGATGCGCGCGCGCGGATCGAAGTTTTTGTATACGCGGTGACCGAAGCCCATGAGTCTAAACGGATCGTCTTTATCTTTGGCTTTGGCCATGTATTTATCGCAATCGCCCCCGTTTTTGTGGATTTCTTCGAGCATTTCTAAAACCGCTTGGTTGGCGCCGCCGTGCAATGGTCCCCATAAAGCAGAAACACCCGCTGAAATAGAAGCAAACAATCCTGCATGCGATGAACCTACGATTCTGACGGTTGATGTTGAACAGTTTTGTTCGTGATCGGCGTGCAAGATGAACAATTTATCTAATGCATCAATCACCACTGGATTCGCGCTGTATGGTCCAGTCGGCAATGCAAACATCAAATGCATGAAATTCTCAACGTACCCTTTGGTATTGTCATAATAGTTGAGCGGATAACCCATCATTTTGCGATAAGTCCAAGTGGCAATCACCAAGAATTTACCCATGGTTTTGCACACCGCTTCGTACATTTCTTTTTCATTATCAACATTGACCACTTTCGGGTTAAAAGCCGTCAGCGCACTGGTTAACGACGAAAGAACACCCATAGGATGCGCAGTTTTCGGGAAACCGTCGATGATGTTTTTCATCTCTTCGTTGACCAAAGTATATTTGCGAATGTCGTTTTCAAATTGAGTCAATTGCTGTTGTGTTGGCAATTCACCGAAGATAATCAGATAAGCCACTTCTAAGAAATTAGCTTTGTCCGCCAAATCTTCAATGGCGTATCCGCGGTAACGCAAAATACCTTCTTCACCGTCGAGGAAAGTGATTTCACTGGTACAAGAACCTGAATTTTTATAACCCGGATCCATCGTGATGGCTCCAGATAAATCGCGCAATTTGTTGATATCGATGCCGACTTCGTTCTCGCTTCCGACAATGACCGGAAACTCATACTTTTTGCCGTCTAACTCGAGTGTAGCAATTTTTGACATAATATTGATGGAAATTTTATTGGAATAATAATTTAACAAAACTAGCGAATTCAAAATGAATTAGAAAAAGAATTTGACAACGATTTCGTTAATAATATTATAAAAATTGCAAATTAAATATAGCTTGGATTATCAAATAAGAAAACGCACAGCTTTGGGCCGTGCGCTCTTCATAGGCAATCTTTAACAAACTAATTTTTGATGAGTTTTTGCATTTGGGTGCCTTTCTCAGTAACAATTTTGATGAAATAAGTTCCCGCTGAATAAGAATTGATATCGAGTTTAGATTCGTTTTTGTTGATGATACTCATTTGGATGATTCTGCCTTGAATGTCATAAACTTCGACTGATTTAATCAGATTATTTGCTTTTACAGATACAAAGTGCGCGGCTGGATTCGGAGTTACCATTATACTGCTATCCATTTCAAAACCGGTATTTGACAAATTTTCAAAAATCGTATGGGCCAAACCTGTATCAATCGGCGCATTGTAATCAAAGAAAATATCGCCTCGATTGGATACAGAATCTCCGGTAACCAAAGTGTTCTTCGTTTTCATTTTCAATAAAATATGGCCATGTCCGCCTATAGGCAATTGAATGTTTTTAAAAATAAACTCAACTTTATTCCCTGTAATTCTGGCATCTACCGGAAAATTGGCACTCATTAATTGCAACGAATTGATATCAAATTTGGCAGCATCAATTTCTGTTTTGACCACTACATTTTCAGCCGGATAAGTTCCGGTATTTTCGAAATTGATGACATAATGCAAATAATTCCCGATTTCTGTTGCTGGCACGACACCACCTTCTAAGCAGGTAATATCATTTGGGTCATATGAACCGACAACGGTTTGATTGTAGGTAAATAAATTATCTGCTGGACTTTCATCATCGATTAAAGTATTTATGCTGGCTTCAAAATTCAAAATATCTCCAATATTCACAGCAGGGATTTCTAATGGACTATTGACATTTACAGCAACATTGATGGTTCGAGATTCGAAGGGCAACAAGTTACTGTAATTCCAAGAAAGTGAATTTACAGCAAGATTATCTACCAAAGGATTTGCCAAAACAAAGTCCGTTTTAGAATCGTCGAAAATTAGATTTACAATACCTGAAACTGTCTGATTACCTTTGTTACGATACGTAATTTGATAGGTGGCATCAAAGCCCGGGCGCGCAAAAGATATTGGCGAAATCACCACTTCTACATCGGGATGAACACCATTTGAGGCAATACAAAAATCTTGCGTGGCCGTATTGTTATTATTGTCGGGAAACGAAGCGTTGGCCGTCGGCGGTGAAAAGCTGAAACAGTCCGGGTTTTCTATCGAGGGAGTAATCGTATAATTTCCGGCCACCACATACGCTGCATAATTTCCCGCGTTGCTGATGAAACTGGCCATGTTTTGCGTGCCGTCGTTGATATTGACACGAACATGCGGCAATATCACATCGCCCGCATCGCAACCGTCGCCAGCCGCATCGAATTTGATACTTCCGGTTATGGTGTTAAAATCTCCACCGGGCGTGAACGTGCAATAAGTATTGATGACCGCAGTAATACCGTAGTTATTCGCATAATTCTGAATCATCGGCACCTGCGATTCATCGGCACAAATAAACTCGAGCGGATTGTTAGCAAAGCTTACAGCAATGTTCGCCACGCCATTCTTGACAGACATCGTGGTAAGCTGGTTATTATAGCAACTCAAGGTAGTAAGGTTGTGCATCGCACTCACATCTATAGTCGTCAGCTGGTTGTTGCTGCATTCCAAATTAATCAGGCTGTCTAGTCCGCTCATGTTCAAACTCGTCAGCTGGTTATTGTAGCAATAAAAATATTGCAAATTGACTAGGCCGTGAACATCGAGCGTAGTCAATTGGTTGTACGGGCAATTTAAGGTTTTGAGGTTTGGGAATTCGGAAACGTCTATCGTCGCAATGTTATTTTCACGGCATACAAGAAATTCCAAAGCGGCTGTCAATCCAATTCCATTGATGGTTGTGAGTTCATTCTCGCTGCAATCGAGATACTTGAGGTTGTTCAAACCTGTGAGATCGAGTGCGGTAATACCATTTATCGAGCATTCGAGTCGCGTCAGGTTGACAAAACTTCTAACGCCGGTAAGGTCGACCACATTGGCCATGTAAATCCACAAGCTGTATACCGCTTCGGCTTCGCTGACCTGGATTTCGCCATCGGCATTAGCATCAATCGCAAACGTTTGCCCCAAGGCATTTTTCGCCACGCTATTTATTGCCGACGATCCGAGCAGTTTCGCTTTGAAGTTGGCGTCGGGGATATTGACGATTTGTGCCTTTGCCATCCCGGAAAATAAGAGCAACATCAAGATATATTTTTTCATCTGTTTGATTTTATTGGTTTGCATCGGCTTCTAAGCCATTTGTTCTGTTCTCATCATTACAGGGCCTTAATCAATTCCTGCAAGCGATCTTTCTTTCTAGGTGAAATCGGCAATTGTGCATTATCGGCCATCACCACATAACCACCGTCTTTTTTGACATATGATTTTAGATAAGCCAAATTGATTAGATGTGATTGATGAATGCGTTCAAAACCATACTCTGACAGCAACTCTTCGTATTCCTTGAGCGTCCTTGATATGACCAGTGGTTTGTTGTTCTTGATGTAAAAGGTTGTGTAATTGTCTTCGCTTTCACAGCGAATGATGTCGCTCACTTCAAACAAATGAATTCCGTCAGAAGTGGTCAGCGCAATGCGTTTGAAATTATCCACCTTTTTGCGAATGTTCTCGAGCAACAAATCAATGTGCGCATAACTGTTGTTCTTTTCGAGCACGGTTCTGATTTTGGCAATCACCGTTTCAAGTTCATCCGGATCAACAGGCTTGAGCAGAAAATCAAGCGCACTGAATCTAAAAGCTTTGATGGCGTATTCCTCATGCGCGGTGATGAATACAATATGCGCATTCGTGCTTCCGTTTTTTTGCGCCAACTGCTCGAGTACATCAAAACCGGTCCCGTCATTGAGTTGAATATCCAAAAAAACCACTTGCGGTTTGAGTTTATCAATCACGGTCACTCCGCCGGCTACATCTTCGGCCTCGCCAACAATGGCTATATCGGGCGCGTAAAATGAAAGCAGCTCGCGCATGCCATCTCTGAGGTTGCTGTCGTCGTCAATTAAAATAGCGGTGATCATGGTTTAATCTTTTAAGGCAATGGCCGGTTGCGGGTTGTGTTTTGAAATATATTGAATCGGTAAATGCAAAGTGACGCGGGTTCCGCTGTGACCGTTTTTGTCTTGAGTTAAATCTTCAATCACAACTTCGGCTTTTTGCGCCATCGAACTGGAAATCATTTGCAAGCGCTTTTTGGTAATATCCAGCGCCATCGATTGATGCACCGAAACCGAATTTTCTTTGATGGCTCGTGATGCCTTAAAGCCAATGCCGTTGTCTTGAATACTACAAATCAAACTTTCATTTTCAATCGAAAAGTGAATTTGAATCAGCCCGAGTTCTTTGCTCGGAATGACACCGTGAATAATGGCATTTTCAACGAAAGGTTGCAAGAGCAAAGGCGGCAAAGCCAAATCGTCTTCAATGGTTTGGTCTTTAGTGATGGAAAAATCAAACTTGTGGTTGAACCGAAGTTGTTCGAGTTCAAGGTAATTCTCCAAGCTCTGTATTTCTTTGTGGATCGGAATCAACGATTGCTTTGAATATTCCAAAGTCAGACGCATGAGTTTAGAGAATTTGGCCAAATACTTCACGGCTGAATGCGTTCCGTTTTTGACAATAAAACTTGAGATTGACCCCAAACAATTGAATACAAAATGCGGATTCATCTGTAAATGCAAGGCTTTTTGTTCATA
This sequence comes from Flavobacteriaceae bacterium, assembly GCA_046329175.1. Taxonomy (GTDB): domain Bacteria; phylum Bacteroidota; class Bacteroidia; order Flavobacteriales; family Flavobacteriaceae; genus Flavobacterium. Next base: position 109,376 of record JAXLVE010000007.1, on the reverse strand, counting down.
CTCAGCGAGCTCTTTTTGCAGGGTCAAGTGCTTTTTGAGTTGCATGCGGTTGTAATACAAGAATCCGAGGCCGGCGAGTAACAACAAGAGTAATCCGCCAAAAATCAACTCCAATCGATTTTGTTTTGCCTTTTCTAGCATCAGGAGTTCTTTTTTCTGAAGCGCTTCTTTTTGCAGTACTTCGCGTTTTTCGAATTCAAAATTCATCTCGGCTTCAAGGCCTTTTCGAATGCTTTCGGCGTTGTTCAAACTGTCTTTGGCTGCGCTGTATAATTTAAAATGCGCAAAAGCTTTTGGTACGTCATTTTGATAGGCATAAATATCACTGAGCAGTTTTTCTGCGGCCATTTTTTGTTCTAAAACATTCAATTCGTTGGCCAGTTGCAAAGCGGTTTGCGCATGAGATAAGGCTGGCGGAAATTGATGCAATGACAAATACAATGCACCCAAATACAAGTGTGTGTCGGCCTGCGCAAATCGGTCTGCAATGGTAAGACTGTTTTTGAGGGATTGGTTCCAGCAATCAATTGCTTTTTGAGAAGCGCCCGTTTGCTGATGATACAACCCCATATTGTTGAGCCATTCGCCCAAAGCACGCGTATCGGGATGTTGGTCAATACTGGCTTTGGCTTGGTTGTAATAGGTCAAAGCCTGTGGATAGTTCTTTTGTTTGAGATAGCAATTGGCAATGTTAGTTTGGGTAATTCCGAGGTTCGGATCATCGAATTTTTCTTGTAATTTGAGCGCTTTAACAAAATAAGCGAGCGCTTTAAAATCGGCAGATTGAGACTTGTAGGCCACCCCAATATTGTTGTAGACTTGTGCCGCTTTTTTTACATCTTTAATAGCTTCATACAACTTAACGGCCTTGAGGTGATATTCAACGGCTTTGGCATAGTTGCTTTGCTCGGCCAACACAATTCCGATGCTTCCGTAGGCTTTGGCCAAACTGGCTTTGCAGGCAAGTTGTTCATCCGTTTGAACAGAAATTTCGGTTTCGAAAATATTTCGAGCCTTTGCGAAATTTTCCATCGCTTTGGGATAATCTCCTGAAATGATAGCGGCGTTTCCCAAATTCAAATAAGCATCGCCTTGTGCTTTTTTGTATTGAATACGCTCAGCAATTTGAAGTGCTTTGAGCGCATAATCTGCGGTAAGTTTGGGTTGCGTGTATTTGTATTGATCTGAAAGTGCGTTAAGCGTTTTAACTCGGTCAATATCGTTGTTCGCATTTTTCAAGGCCAACTGCAAACTGTCGAGCGATTGCGCAGCGGCCAGATAACTCAGCCAACATAAAACAATACTGCAAATAAGCATTTCTTTTTTCATGTCCATCACAATTGATAAAGCAAATGTAACGGAATCATTCGTCGGATTGCTCACCGATGAACATCAGCTCAATTTTGGCGAGTAAATGAGCTATTTGGGTGAGAAAATAAAAAAAACTTTGAGTTATGTTCCCAAAGGTTTTAGTTTTTTTAATTGTTATGTTGACTATTTGAATGCCTTTTCTCCCGGAAAATAAGCAGTGTCGCCCAATTCTTCTTCGATGCGCAAGAGTTGATTGTATTTGGCCATACGATCCGAGCGCGAGGCCGAACCGGTTTTGATTTGTCCACAGTTTAACGCCACGGCTAAATCAGCAATGGTGTTGTCTTCGGTTTCGCCCGAGCGGTGAGACATGACTGAAGTATAGCCAGCATTGTGCGCCATATTAACCGCAGCAATCGTTTCAGACAAAGTTCCGATTTGGTTTACTTTGACCAAAATAGAATTGGCAATGCCTTTTTCGATTCCGGTGGATAAACGTTGCACGTTGGTCACAAACAAATCGTCGCCCACGAGTTGCACTTTGTCTCCGATGAGTTCTGTGAGGTATTTCCAACCGTCCCAATCGTCTTCATACATACCGTCTTCAATAGAAATAATCGGGTAGTTTTTGCTAAGTTCGGCCAAATATTCGGCTTGCTCTTTCGAAGTGCGCACTTTTCCGGTGGGTCCTTCAAATTTGCTGTAATCGTATTTTCCGTCTTTGTAGAATTCTGATGAAGCACAGTCTAAAGCAATCATGACTTCATCACCAAAATTATAACCGGCATTTTCAACCGCTTTTTTGATGGTATCCAAAGCATCTTCGGTTCCGCCAGCTAAATTCGGAGCAAAACCGCCTTCATCGCCCACGGCTGTTGACAATCCGCGATCGTGTAATACTTTTTTGAGGTTGTGGAAAATCTCGGTACCCATTTGCATCGCGTGTGTGAAATTCTTGGCTTTAACCGGCATAATCATAAATTCCTGAAAAGCAATCGGAGCATCAGAATGTGAACCTCCGTTGATGATGTTCATCATCGGTACCGGAAGTGTATGTGCCGAAACACCACCCACATAGCGATACAAAGGCATGCCCAATTCGTTGGCAGCTGCTTTGGCCACGGCTAGAGAAACACCCAAAATCGCATTGGCGCCTAAGTTAGATTTATTCGGCGTTCCGTCGAGTTCAATCATGCGTTGATCGATCAAGTTTTGTTCAAAAACAGAAGTCCCGAGGAGTTCTTCGGCAATTTTGATATTGACATTTTCAACGGCTTTCATCACGCCCTTGCCCATGTAGGCTTTACCGCCATCACGCAATTCAACAGCTTCGTGTTCACCGGTTGAAGCGCCTGAGGGAACTGCCGCACGGCCCAAAACGCCGTTTTCGGTCACCACATCAACTTCAATGGTTGGGTTTCCTCTGGAATCAAGAATCTGTCTTGCGTGAATTTTTACGATAATGCTCATAATTTTCTATTTTAAATTTTAAATAATCAATTTTAGTGTTGTTCTTTTACAAATATATCGCATCTGAAATTTTATAAAGATATTTTTTTTGAATCTTATCAACGATAACGATTTAGTGAACAAGACTTTGCAACATACCCACAAAATCATCAAACAAATAGGCCGAATCATGCGGCCCAGGACTGGCCTCTGGGTGATATTGCACTGAAAAAACAGGCTTTGATTTCATGCGCATGCCGGCAACTGTTTGATCGTTCAGGTGATAATGCGTGATTTCTAAATCGGTGTGCGCTTCAAGTTCAGATTTGTTGATGGCAAAACCGTGATTTTGCGAAGTGATTTCGCCTTTGCCCGTTTGCAAATTCATGACCGGATGATTGATGCCGCGGTGTCCGTTGAACATTTTATAAGTAGAAACTCCGTTGGCCAAACCTAAGATTTGATGTCCGAGGCAAATGCCAAAAACCGGTTTGTTTGAGGAAATCATTTGTTGTGCCGTGGCAATAACTTCTTTGATCGGTTCAGGATCGCCGGGGCCATTCGACAAGAAATAACCATCGGGTTCAAAAGCCGCCAATTCAGAAAAGGGTGTGTTGTATGGAAAAACCTTGATATAGCAATCACGGCTGGCCAAATGACGCAATATGTTGGTTTTGATGCCTAAATCAAGTGCTGAAATTTTGTGTGAAGCGTCAGGGTTTCCAAAGAAATAAGGTTCTTGAACCGATACTTTTGAAGCAAGCTCCAAACCTTTCATGTCAGGAACTTGCGCTAATTGTTTTTTGAGTTCTTCAATCGATGTTCCGTCGGTGCAGATGGCTGCATTCATGGCTCCGTGATCGCGGATGTAACTCACCAAGGCGCGCGTGTCGACATCTGAAATGACTACAAGATTTTGTTTTTCAAAGTAATCGTACAGCGAGCCTTCGGAATCCGGGCGCGAATGGTTGAAGCTAAAATTGCGGCAAACCAAACCAGAGATTTTGACTGAATCAGATTCGATTTCTTGAGCGTTGACGCCGTAGTTTCCGATGTGGACATTGGCCGCCACCATGATTTGTCCGAAGTAAGACGGATCGGTAAAGATTTCTTGATAACCGGTCATTCCGGTGTTGAAACAAACTTCGCCGAAAGTGGTTCCGGAGATGCCGATGGATTTGCCGTAAAATACGGTTCCGTCGGCCAAAAGTAAGATGGCTTGAGGTCTGGTTGTATAAGTCATTTGTTGTGTGTTGTGGTGCAAATTTAAATGTATCGCGTTAGGTTACAAAGTCAATAGATTGCTTTTTTATGAGCGTTTATGAACAGGTTTTGAAAATGAGGGTTTATGGATAGCCCCGATTGCAGTGGAAATCCTTTTAAAATGAATCCCACGCGCAGCGAAGGGAAAATTTTAAAAGATTGCAACGCAAAGCGGGACAGAGGTTGATGGTGCACATGATGTTTCGCTTCTGATTTTTGACCGAAATGAAAAGGCATAAAAAAAGGGACAAAACGCAATGTCTTGTCCCTTGATATTTAGAAGTCTGAATTCATTACTCAGCGTTCTCTTCGTTGGTTTCTTCAGCAGCAGCCTCTGGAGCTTCCGGAGCTTGCTCTGTAGTTTCAACAATCGGTTCTTCGGCTTTAGGCTCTTCAACTTTTGGAGCTTCTGCTTTGGCTTCGGTAGCTTTACCTTTACCTCCACGACGGCTCTTAGTTTTCTTAACCTCTTTTTTGCCTCCGTTGTACAATTCGTTGAAGTCTACTAATTCGATCATCGCCATATCAGCGTTATCCCCTAGACGATTCCCCAACTTGATGATACGAGTGTAACCACCCGGACGATCTCCTACTTTGGCAGCTACATCGCGGAACAAATCAGTTACCGCATATTTGCTTTTCAAGTAAGAGAACACGATACGACGATTGTGTGTAGTATCTTCTTTTGATTTGGTAATCAAAGGCTCAACGTATTGTTTCAAAGCCTTAGCTTTAGCAACAGTCGTGTTGATGCGCTTGTGCTCAATCAATGAACAAGCCATATTAGCCAACATAGCTTTTCTGTGGCCAGACTGTCTGCTTAAGTGATTTATTTTCTTTCCGTGTCTCATTGCTATAAAATTTAAACCTCCGTGGGCTTAGATTAATCTTTGTCTAATTTGTATTTTGATAAGTCCATTCCGAAGGTTAAATTCTTCACAGCCACTAATTCATCAAGTTCTGTCAAAGATTTTTTACCGAAGTTGCGGAACTTCATCAAGTCATTTTTGTTAAACGATACCAAGTCTCCTAAAGTATCAACTTCTGCAGCTTTCAAACAATTCAAAGCACGCACTGATAAATCCATATCAACCAATTTGGTTTTCAATAATTGTCTCATGTGCAATGACTCTTCGTCGTAAGATTCTGTTTGAGCGATTTCATCGGCTTCAAGCGTGATGCGCTCGTCAGAGAACAACATGAAGTGATGAATCAATACTTTGGCAGCTTCTGTCAAGGCGTCTTTCGGATTGATTGAACCGTCGGTTTTGATTTCGAAAATCAATTTTTCGTAATCAGTTTTTTGCTCCACACGGAAGTTTTCAATCGCATATTTCACATTGATAACCGGAGTATAGATTGAATCGGTGAAGATGGTTCCAATAGCAGCATTTTGCTTTTTGTTCTCTTCTGCAGATACATAACCACGCCCTTTTTCGATTGTTAATTCGATGTTGAGTTTGATTTTGCTATCCATGTTGCAGATCACCAATTCAGGATTCAATACTTGGAAACCAGAAATGAATTTTTGGAAATCGCCCGCTGTGAGTTGGTCTTTACCCGTAACCGAAATAGTCACAGATTCGTTATCGACATCCTCGATTTGACGTTTGAAACGAACTTGTTTCAAATTCAAGATGATTTCGGTAACATCTTCAACAACTCCAGAAATTGTAGAGAACTCATGGTCAACGCCTTCAATACGAACAGAAGTAATTGCGTATCCTTCAAGTGCAGATAGCATCACTCTTCTGAGTGCGTTGCCCACAGTCAATCCGTAACCAGGTTCTAAAGGTCTGAATTCAAATTTACCTTCAAAATCGGTAGAATCGATCATGATCACTTTATCGGGCTTCTGAAAATTAAATAATGCCATAGTTACGTGTTAATTATTATTTGTTGTACAATTCGACGATGAGTTGTTCCTTGATGTTTTCAGGAATTTGCAATCTTGCCGGAACAGAAACAAAAGTTCCTTCTTTGGTGTCATTGTTCCAAGTAATCCACTCATAAACATGTGCAGAATTTGACAATGAACGCTCGATTGATTCCAATGATTTTGATTTTTCACGAACGGCTACTTTATCGCCAGGTTTCAATTGGTATGAAGGGATGTTTACCACTTCACCATTTACCGTGATGTGACGGTGAGAGACGATTTGACGGGCTGCTCTTCTAGAAGAAGCAATTCCCATTCTGAATACTACGTTGTCTAAACGAGACTCGCAAAGTTGAATCAAAACTTCACCAGTAACTCCACGAGCAGCTGATGCTTTTTCGAACAATCCACGGAATTGTTTTTCAAGAATTCCGTAGGTGTATTTTGCTTTTTGCTTCTCCATCAATTGGACAGCGTACTCAGATTTTTTACCTCTCTTTTTAGCCAAACCATGTTGTCCTGGAGGGTAATTTCTTTTATCGAAGGCTTTGTCGTCTCCGAAAATAGCTTCGCCAAACTTACGGGCGATTTTAGTTTTTGGACCAGTATATCTTGCCATTTTAAATTGTTTAAGGCAGCGATTATGAATTCAGGTCTTATCCTTCGATAATCGGAATCCTGCCTAGGTTATACTATAAATTTTGAGTTATTAAACTCTTCGTCTTTTAGGAGGACGACATCCGTTGTGCGGCATAGGTGTAACGTCAATGATTTCAGTTACTTCGATACCACCGTTGTGAATTGAACGAATCGCAGACTCACGCCCGTTACCCGGTCCTTTCACATACACTTTTACTTTCTTAAGTCCAGCCTCAAGAGCTACTTTGCTGCAATCTTCAGCAGCCATTTGCGCAGCATAGGGAGTGTTCTTTTTAGAACCTCTGAATCCCATTTTACCGGCAGAAGACCAAGAAATTACTTCACCCTTTTTGTTGGTTAGTGAAATAATGATGTTGTTGAAAGTGGCACTAATATGAGCTTCACCCGTTGACTCAACGATAACTTTACGCTTTTTTGTAGTTGCTTTAGCCATATTATTACTTATTATTTAGTTGCTTTTTTCTTGTTAGCAACAGTTTTTCTCTTACCTTTTCTCGTTCTAGAGTTGTTTTTGGTTCTTTGCCCTCTGAGTGGAAGACCAGATCTGTGACGGATTCCTCTGTAACAACCGATGTCCATCAAACGTTTGATGTTCAAAGAAGTTTCAGAACGCAACTCTCCTTCAATTTTGAATTGAGAAACTGCATCACGAATGGCGCCGATTTGCTCGTCATTCCATTCTTGAACTTTGATGTCTTCGCTCACATTAGCTTGAGCCAAAATTTCGCTAGCACGGCTTTTTCCAATTCCGAAGATATAGGTCAAAGCGATAACTCCTCTTTTGTTTTTTGGGATGTCTACCCCTGCTATTCTTGCCATAATTATCCTTGTCTTTGTTTGAATCTAGGATTCTTTTTGTTGATTACGTATAATCTTCCTTTTCTACGAACGATGATGCACTCGGCACTACGTTTCTTTACTGATGCTCTTACTTTCATCTGTTTAATATTTTAGTATCTGTAAGTAATTCTTGCTTTGGACAAATCATAAGGGCTCATTTCGAGTTTTACCTTGTCGCCCGGAAGCAACTTGATATAATGCATACGCATTTTTCCTGAAATGTGCGCAATTACAACGTGACCGTTTTCTAATTCTACGCGAAACATTGCATTAGACAATGCTTCAATAATGGATCCGTCTTGCTCTATTGCTGATTGCTTTGCCATATTAAGCTACTGCTTTTCTGTTTTTACCACTCTTCATCAATCCGTCGTAATGTTTGTTCAACAAATACGAATTGATTTGTTGGATGGTATCGATGGCAACACCAACCATAATGATCAACGACGTGCCTCCGAAGAACATCGCCCACGATTGTTGAACACCCAAACCAACAATAATAGCTGGGAACACAGCAATTAGAGCCAGAAATAATGAACCTGGGAATGTAATTAAAGACATAATGTGATCGAGATAATCAGAAGTTTCAACGCCTGGACGGATACCTGGAATGAAACCACCGCTGCGTTTTAAATCATCGGCCATTTTGTTGGTAGGAACTGTAATTGCCGTATAGAAGAATGTAAAGATTACAATCAACGAAGCAAAAACGAAATTGTACCAAAAACCAAACATATCGCTAAATGCAGCCGCTACGGTTTGTGAAGTCTCAGTTTGAGACAAACCTGCAAGAGCAGCCGGAATAAACATGATGGCTTGAGCAAAGATAATCGGCATTACACCGGCAGCGTTCAATTTTAATGGAATCCATTGTCTGTTACCGCCCAACATGTCTTGTTCAAAATCACCAGTTGTTGTACGACGTGCGTACTGTACCGGGATTTTTCTTACCGCCATCACCAAAAGGACACAAGCGATAATTACCAATAACCAAATAATCACTTCGATCACTAATAACATCAGTCCACCATTGTTGTTGGTCATGGTTGATGTGATTTCCTGTAAGAAAGCCTGTGGCAATCTTGCAAGAATCCCGACCATAATCAAGAGTGAAATACCGTTCCCGATTCCTTTATCGGTAATTTTCTCACCCAACCACATAGCGAAAATAGTTCCGGTGGTCAAGATCAATACCGATGAAAATAGGAAGCTGAACGAGTCAAATCCGAGCAAGAATGCACTTGCAGGAATGGTTCTATACAAATTGTAAATGTAACCCGGGCCTTGTACCAAAGTAATAACGATGGTTAACCAACGTGTAATTTGGTTGAGTTTTTTACGACCGCTCTCTCCGTCTTTTTGTAGTTTTTGCAGATAAGGAATCGCGATTCCCATGAGTTGTACTACAATCGAAGCAGAAATATACGGCATGATACCCAAGGCGAATACGGAAGCTTTAGAGAAAGCTCCCCCAGTAAACATGTCCAAAATTGAACCAATACCATTTTTGGTTTGACCTGCCAAACTGTGCAACTGAGATGCATCAATACCCGGAAGGGTAACGTGCGCACCAAAACGGTACACCAACAAAAGTCCTAAAGTAAAAAGGATTCTGTTTTTCAGTTCCTCGATTTTCCAAACATTGGCTAATGATTCAAAAAACTTCTTCATCGTAAGAAAATTATAGGGTTACAGCTTCTCCACCAGCTGCTTCGATAGCAGCTTTTGCAGTGGCAGTAAACTTGTGAGCAGATACTTTTAACTTAGCTTTTAGTTCACCTCTACCCAAAACTTTTACAACTTCGTTTTTGGTAGCCAAACGATTGGTTACAAACACAGTCATATCTACTGTATCGGTAACAATTCCGTTATCAACTAATGCTTGTAGGGTATCTAAATTAACACCTTGGTATTCTACGCGATTGATGTTTTTGAATCCAAACTTAGGCACACGTCTTTGAAGCGGCATCTGACCTCCTTCAAAACCAATCTTTTTAGAATAACCTGAACGAGACTTAGCTCCTTTGTGACCACGTGCAGCAGTACCACCTTTTCCAGAACCTTCTCCACGTCCTACTCTTTTATTCTGATTGTGCGTTGAACCTTCAGCTGGTTGTAAGTTACTTAAATTCATAACTATTATTGTTATTTAACTTCCTCAACGGAAACTAAGTGTTTAACTTTATTTATCATTCCAAGGATGGCAGGATTAGAATCGTGCTCTACTACCTGACCCATTTTACGCAAACCAAGTGCTTCCAAACCTCTTTTCTGAGTCAATGGGCAGTTGATTTGGCTTCTGATTTGTTTTACTAATAATTTAGCCATAATATCCTCCTTGTGAATTAACCTTTAAATACTTTCTCTAAAGAAACACCTCTTTGTTTTGCTACCGTATGAGCGCTTCTCATTTGCATCAAAGCATCGAATGTAGCTTTTACCACGTTGTGTGGGTTAGATGATCCTTGTGATTTTGACAATACATCGTGAATACCTACTGACTCAAGTACGGCACGAACCGCACCACCGGCGATAACTCCGGTACCGTGAGAAGCTGGCATCAAGAACACGCGTGCTCCGCCAAATTTACCTTTTTGCTCGTGTGGAACCGATTGACCTGCCAACGGAATACGCACTAAGTTTTTCTTAGCATCTTCAACCGCTTTAGCAATCGCTTCAGAAACATCTTTAGATTTACCTAAACCGTGCCCTACCACACCGTGCTCATCGCCTACTACAACAATAGCAGAAAAGCCAAACGCTCTACCACCTTTAGTTACTTTAGTAACACGATTTACCGCTACCAAACGATCTTTTAATTCAAGACCAATTGGTTTTACTATTTCTATGTTTTTGTACTTATTCGACATAACTAATATTAGAATTTAAGCCCGGCTTCTCTTGCGCCTTCAGCTAGTGATTTAATACGGCCGTGGTACAAATAACCCCCTCTATCGAAAGTTACTGTCTCAATACCGGCTTTCAACGCTTTTTCTGCGATGAGTTTTCCAACAGCACCAGCAGTTTCAACGTTCGTTCCTTTACTTACTCCTTTTTCTCTTGAAGAGGCAGCTGCTAAAGTAACTCCATTCACATCGTCGATAAGCTGTGCATAGATTTCTTTATTACTTCTGAATACAGAAAGTCTTGGTTTTGCAGCAGTTCCGCTTACAATCTTTCTAATTCTGAATCTAATTCTCTGTCTTCTATCAGATTTTGTTAATGACATATCTTATCTTTTTTAAGCTGATTTACCTGCTTTTCTTCTTAATACTTCGTCTACAAACTTAACTCCTTTTCCTTTGTATGGCTCCGGTTTACGGAAGCTTCTGATTTTAGCAGAAACTTGACCCAACAATTGTCTGTCGTGTGAAGTTAGTTTTACAATCGGGTTTTTACCTTTTTCAGAAATGGTTTCCAATTTTACTTCTGGAGCAATTTCTAAAACAATGTTGTGTGAAAAACCTAAAGCCAAATCCAATTTCTGTCCTTGGTTTGAGGCTCTGTAACCTACTCCAACCAATTCTAGTTCTTTGGTGAAACCAACAGATACTCCGGTAATCATGTTATTGATTAGCGCACGGTACAAACCGTGTTTTGCTCTTTGATCTTTATTGTCAGAAGAACGCTCAACGAGCACGTTTCCTTCTTCAACTTTTACAGTTACATCTGTGTAATCTTGTGATAGTTGACCTAATTTCCCTTTTACGGTTACGTTTGAATCAGTAACATCTACAGTAACGCCTGCAGGGATTGCAATGGGGTTTTTACCTATTCTTGACATCTTTCTTCGTCTTTAAATATTAGTATACGTAGCAGATTAACTCACCACCCACATTCAATTGTTTCGCTTGCTTTCCGGTCATCAAACCTTTAGAAGTTGAAACGATTGCAATACCCAATCCGTTGAGGATTCTAGGCAATTTGGCAGCGCCAGCATACTTACGTAAACCCGGTTTACTAATTCTTTGAATATCTTTAATTACAGGCTCTTTGGTATCTTTATCATACTTTAAAGCAATTTTGATAGAACCCTGAACGGTGTTCTGCTCAAACTTGTAACTCAAGATGTAACCTTGATCAAACAAGATTTTGGTGATTTCTTTTTTTAGATTAGAAGCAGGAATCTCAACAACTTTGTGGTTTGCTGCCACAGCGTTTCTGATTCTTGTCAAATAATCCGCAATTGGATCTGTATACATGTTTATTGATTTGCGGTAGTGGTTTTCAGCAGAAACTATTTCTTTGAACCTGCTACCAATTATACTCTGTTATTTACTTTGCCTTTATCAAAAGGCAATGCCAACTGTTACCAGCTGGCTTTTTTTACTCCTGGAATTAACCCTTGATTGGCCATTTCACGGAACGTCACACGCGAGATTCCAAACTGACGCATATAACCTCTTGGTCTACCTGTAAGTTTGCAACGATTGTGCATACGAACCGGCGAAGCGTTTTTTGGTAACTTTTGCAAGCCTTCGTAATCTCCGGCTTCGATTAAAGCTTTTCTTTTCTCAGCGTATTTAGCAACCGTTTTAGCTCTTTTTACCTCACGGGCTTTCATTGATTCTTTAGCCATATCTTAATTCTTTTTAAAAGGTAAACCTAGTTCAGCCAATAATGATTTTGCTTCTTTATCGGTTTGGGCATTGGTTACAAAAGTAATATCCATTCCTGAGATTTTGTTCACTTTATCAATGTCAATTTCAGGGAAAATGATTTGCTCCAAAACACCCAAGTTGTAGTTACCTCTTCCGTCAAAACCAGTGGCTTTGATTCCGCCGAAGTCACGAACACGTGGCAAAGCTGAAGTAATCAAACGATCAAGGAATTCATACATTCTGTCGCCGCGCAAAGTTACTTTGGCACCGATTGGCATCCCTTTTCTTAATTTGAAAGAAGCAACGTCTTTCTTAGAAATAGTAGCTACGGCTTTTTGACCGGTGATTTTAGTCAACTCGTCAACCGCGTAATCAATCAATTTCTTGTCAGATACTGCTGCACCAACTCCTTTGCTCACAACGATTTTCTCTAATCTTGGAACTTGCATTACATTTTTGTATGCAAATTCTTCTTTAAGAGCAGCTACTACGCGGCTCTTATACTCTTCTCTAAGTCTAGGTGTATAAGCCATAACTATAATACTTGATTAGATTTTTTAGAAATTCTAACTTTTTTATCTCCTTCTACCTTGATTCCAACACGGGTTGCTTTTTTAGATTTTGGATCAATCAAAGCAATGTTTGAAATATGGATAGGAGCTTCTTTTTTAACGATTCCGCCTTGAGGGTTTTTAGCGCTCGGCTTAGTGTGTTTTGACACCATGTTTACCCCTTCAACAATCGCTTTATTTTTCTCACGGTCTACTTTAAGAACTTTGCCTTCAGCACCTTTGTGGTCACCAGCAATCACTTTTACAGTATCGCCCGATTTGATTTTTAGCTTTGTCATATTCTTCAATATTAAAGCACTTCAGGTGCTAGTGATACAATTTTCATGAATTGTTTCTCGCGCAATTCTCTCGCAACCGGACCAAAAACACGAGTTCCTCTCATTTCACCTGCCGCATTCAAAAGAACACATGCATTGTCATCGAAACGGATATAAGAACCATCGGCTCTTCTCACTTCTTTTTTGGTACGCACAACTACTGCAGTTGAAACCGCTCCTTTTTTAACGTTTCCGTTCGGAGTAGCGTCTTTAATAGATACTACAATCTTGTCACCAACAGAGGCATAACGACGTTTCGTTCCTCCTAAAACACGGATCGTAAGAACTTCTTTGGCTCCCGTGTTGTCTGCTACTTTTAGTCTTGATTCCTGTTGTACCATAATTATTTCGCTCTTTCAATGATTTCAACTAATCTCCAACATTTTGATTTACTGAGTGGACGAGTTTCACTGATTCTCACAGTATCGCCAATGTTGCAGTCATTTGTTTCGTCGTGTGCTACGTATTTTTTCGTTTTCAAAACGAACTTACCGTATAACGGGTGTTTTACTTTAGTTACTTGAGCAACAACAATAGACTTGTCCATTTTGTTTGAAGTAACCACACCGATTCTCTCTTTTCTTAAATTTCTTTTTTCCATTTTCAGCTACTTTGATTATTGTAACTCTCTTTTGGTAAGCTCAGTCGCTAATCTGGCAACAGTTCTACGAACCGTTCTGATTTGCATTGGATTCTCAATTGGAGAAATCGCATGAGCCATTTGGAGATCGTTATAGGTTTTTTTTGTCTGAGTCAATTTTTCCTGCAATTCTGCTACGGAAAGATCTTTAATTTCTTTTTGTTTCATAATGCTTGATATTATGCTTCGAAATCTCTGGCTACAACGAATTTAGTTTTTACCGGTAGTTTTTGAGCGGCCAAACGCAATGCTTCTTTTGCAACTGCTAGTGGCACACCACCTACCTCAAACATAATTCTTCCTGGTTTAACAACAGCTGCCCAATATTCTACGGCACCTTTACCTTTACCCATACGAACCTCTAGAGGTTTTTTGGTGATAGGCTTATCTGGGAAGATTTTGATCCACAACTGACCTTCACGTTTCATGTAACGAGTTGCAGCAATACGCGCAGCTTCAATTTGACGTGAGGTTAGGAACATACCTGTTTCGTGTACTGATTTGATTCCGAACATACCGTTAGAAAGTTCATGACCACGATTGGCATTTCCTTTCATTCTACCTTTCTGTACCTTGCGGTATTTTGTTCTTTTAGGCTGTAACATTTTTCTTTAATTTAAAAATTACTTTCTCTTACGAGCTTCACCTTTTCCGCCTTTGGCTGGTTTGCGCTCTCCTCTTGGAGCATCGCCTTTACCGCCAGCAGCTTGTTTTTTATCCATTCCTACAAGCGGAGAAAGATCTCTCTTGCCGTAAACTTCGCCTTTCATGATCCATACTTTGATACCCATTCTACCATAAGTAGTATGTGCTTCAGCCAAAGCATAATCGATGTCGGCTCTGAAAGTTGATAGAGGAATACGTCCTTCTTTGAAATTCTCTGAACGAGCCATCTCAGCACCGTTTAAACGGCCAGAAATCATTACTTTGATTCCTTCTGCATTCATACGCATTGAAGCAGCAATTGCCATTTTAATTGCTCTTCTGTATGAAATACGGCTTTCGATTTGACGAGCGATGCTAGACGCAACTAGAAAAGCATCCAATTCAGGTCTTTTGATTTCAAAGATGTTGATTTGAACCTCTTTGTCAGTAATCTTTTTCAATTCTTCTTTGAGCTTGTCTACCTCTTGACCGCCTTTTCCAATGATGATACCTGGACGAGCCGTAGTGATAGTAACGGTTACAAGTTTCAAAGTTCTCTCAATGATTACTTTTGATACACTAGCTTTTGATAAACGAGCGTGGATGTACTTTCTGATTTTGTAATCTTCAGCGATTTTGTCGCCGTAGTCATTACCGCCAAACCAGTTAGAATCCCATCCTCTGATGATACCAAGTCTGTTTCCGATTGGATTTGTCTTTTGTCCCATACTGTTTATTAATTGCTTTGTGTGTTATCTAATTGTCCTAATACGATGGTAACGTGATTAGAACGTTTTCTAATTCTGTGTGCTCTTCCTTGTGGAGCCGGACGAAGTCTTTTCAACATCATACCGCCGTCTACACGGATTTCTTTCACGATCAAGCCTGCTTCAGCTACGTTGCCACCTTCGTTTTTCTGCTCCCAGTTGTTGATAGCAGATAACAAAAGTTTCTCTAATTTGCGTGAAGCTTCTTTAGTGCTGAATCTCAAAATATTCAACGCTCTTTCCACTTTCTGACCTCTTACCAAGTCTGCTACTAAGCGCATTTTTCTAGGTGAAGTAGGGCAGTTATTCAATTTTGCAAAAGCAATCGATTTGTTCGATTCTTTTCTTGCGTTTGCTGTTTCTCTTTTACGAACTCCCATGACTTCTTATTTTTTACCTTTATTTTTTGCTCCAGCATGACCACGGAATGATCTTGTCGGTGAAAATTCTCCTAATTTGTGCCCAACCATATTTTCAGTCACATACACAGGAACGAATTGACGTCCGTTGTGTACTGCGATGGTTTGCCCAACAAAGTCCGGAGTAATCATAGAAGCTCTTGACCAGGTTTTCACCACGCCTTTGTTTCCATTTTCAATGTTCTCCAGAACTTTTTTCTCTAATTTATAGTGAACGTAAGGTCCTTTCTTTAATGAACGTGCCATATCTTATTATTTCTTTCTGCGTTCTACAATATACTTATTGCTCGGATTAGCCAAAGTACGTGTTCTGTAACCTTTAGCCGGAAGACCTTTTCTTGAACGTGGGTGACCTCCAGACGAACGTCCTTCACCACCACCCATTGGGTGATCAACAGGGTTCATTGCTACAGCTCTAGTTCTTGGTCTTCTGCCCAACCATCTTGATCTACCTGCTTTACCTGAAACAATTAACTGGTGATCTGAGTTAGACACTGCTCCAATCGTAGCCGAACATGTAAGCAAGATTAATCTTGTTTCACCTGAAGGCATTTTGATGGTCGCATATTTTCCGTCTCTCGCCATCAATTGCGCAAAAGTACCGGCTGAACGAGCAATAACAGCTCCTTGACCCGGACGCAATTCGATGCATGAAATAACAGTTCCCAAAGGAATTTTGCTCAATGGCATGCTGTTGCCGATTTCCGGTTGAACACCTTCGCCTGACATTACTGTCTGACCAACTTGCAAACCGTTTTGGGCAATTACATACGTTTTTTCACCGTCAGCATAAGCCAACAAAGCGATGAACGCCGTTCTGTTTGGATCGTACTCGATAGATTTTACCGTAGCAGGAATTCCAGCTTTGGTTCTTTTGAAATCGATGATACGATAACGTTTTTTGTGACCACCGCCAGTGTAACGCATGGTCATTTTTCCTTGACTATTTCTACCTCCAGAGCTTTTTATCGGCGCTAACAATGAGCGTTCCGGCTTATCAGTTGTGATAGCGTCAAAACTATTCACAACTCTAAAACGCTGGCCCGGGGTAATAGGTTTTAGTTTTCTAACTGACATAATACTGCCTCTTATTAGATGTTGTTATAAAAATCAATTGTTTCTCCTTCTTGTACTTGAACAATCGCTTTTTTGTAGGCGTTGGTCTTTCCGCTGATTAGTCCACTCTTAGTGTATTTAACTGAACGATCTGGTCGTACATTCATGGTGTTGACAGAAACCACTGAAACTCCGTAAGCAGCCTCAACTGCTTTCTTGATTTCAACTTTGTTGGCTTTCTTGTCTACCACAAAACCAAATTGATTCAGCACCTCACCTTGTTTGGTTACTTTCTCAGTTACTATAGGTTTAATTATGATACTCATCTCCTATTATTTGCTTAAATTTTCTTCAATTCCTTCTAAAGAGCTCTCTAAAAGTACCAAATTATTAGCGTTTAAAACAGCGTAAGTATTTAATTCTGAACTAGTTACAACGCTAGACGCCTTTAAATTGCGTGAGGACAAATATACATTTTTATTTGTATCACCCAACACGAACAAAGATTTTTTGTTATCTAAGCCCAAAGCTTTCAATACAGTAAGGAAATTTTTGGTGCTTGGCGCTTCAAAATCGAAGTCTTCAACAACGATCAAACTTGACTCTTTTACTTTCAAAGACAAAGCTGATTTACGAGCCAAACGCTTCAAAGTTTTGTTCAATTTGAATGAGTAGCTGCGCGGACGTGGTCCGAAAACAGTACCTCCACCTTTGAACAATGGACTTTTTTTACTTCCTGCACGAGCCGTACCAGTACCTTTTTGCTTTTTGATTTTGCGGGTACTTCCGATAACTTCTGCACGCTCTTTAGCTTTGTGCGTTCCTTGTCTTTGATTCGCCAAGTATTGCTTAACATCTAAATAAATCGCGTGGTTGTTCGGCTCAATAGCGAAAACAGAGTCAGAAAGTTGAACTTTTCTACCTGTTTCTTTTCCGGTTTTATCTAAAACTTTTACTTCCATTACTTCTGAATGATTACATAAGAGTTTTTGTGTCCTGGAATACAACCTTTAACAACAAGAAGGTTTTTATCAGCTACCACTTTTAAAACTCTAAGGTTTTGAACTTTTACATTATCAGCTCCCATTCTTCCAGCCATACGCATTCCTTTGAATACACGTGACGGATAAGACGAAGCTCCTACAGATCCCGGTGCTCTCAAACGGTTGTGTTGACCGTGTGTAGACTGTCCAACACCACCAAATCCGTGACGTTTAACAACACCTTGGAAACCTTTTCCTTTAGATACTCCTTGAATATCCACAAATTCTCCTTCTTCAAAAATGGTTACGTCAATAACGTCTCCTAATTTTTGCTCGCTTGCGAAATCTTTGAATTCAACGACTTTTTTCTTAGCAACAGTTCCTGCTTTTTTAAAGTGACCTACAGCCGCTTTGGTGGAATGTTTCTCATCTTTGTCATCGAAACCAAGTTGCAACGCTTCATACCCGTCAACCTCATTGGTTCTGACTTGGGTAACTACGCAAGGGCCAGCTTCGATTACCGTACAAGGAATATTTTTCCCGTTTTCGTCGAAAATGCTGGTCATTCCGATTTTTCTTCCAATTAACCCAGACATAAAAAATAATTAATAATTAATAATGAACAATTAGCTTTTTACTAATTGTAATGATTCTTTTT
The DNA here is from genome assembly GCA_046329175.1 of Flavobacteriaceae bacterium. Lineage (GTDB taxonomy): Bacteria > Bacteroidota > Bacteroidia > Flavobacteriales > Flavobacteriaceae > Flavobacterium. The sequence goes on along the minus strand of JAXLVE010000007.1, from coordinate 91,316 downwards.
GGTTTGCTTTAGACATAAGTATAAAGTATCGAAAAGAAAATCTCGATACTTTATACAAAAATCTTAAAGGTTTTTATCACACTTTGATTTCAACTTCAACACCGCTTGGCAACTCTAATTTCATAAGAGCATCAATGGTTTTTGAAGATGATGAATAAATATCAATCAATCTTTTGTATGACATTACTTCGAATTGCTCTCTTGCTTTTTTGTTTACGTGCGGAGAACGCAATACGGTGAAAAGTTTTTTATGCGTAGGCAACGGAATAGGACCTGTCACTACAGCACCAGTACTTTTTACTGTTTTTACGATCTTTTCTGATGACTTGTCCACCAACATATGATCGTAAGACTTCAATTTTATTCTGATTTTTTGACTCATCTTGTTAAGAATTAAGCGTTACCTTTTGCTTTTTTGATTACTTCATCTGAAATATTCGAAGGAGTTTGTTCGTAGTGAGAGAACTCCATCGTTGAAGTAGCTCTACCTGAAGAAAGCGTTCTCAAAGTAGTTACATAACCGAACATTTCTGACAACGGAACGTGTGCTTTAATGGTTTTAGCACCTGCTCTGTCACCCATGTCGTTTACTTGGCCTCTTCTACGGTTCAAGTCACCTACAATATCACCCATGTTTTCTTCTGGAGTGATTACTTCGATTTTCATGATTGGCTCAAGGATAACAGCTCCGGCAGCTTTCGCTACTTCTTTGTAACCCATTTTAGCAGCCAATTCGAATGAAAGCGCATCAGAATCCACCGGGTGGTATGAACCGTCCAAAAGAGTTACTTTTAAACTATCTACCACATATCCAGCCAAAGGACCAGTTTTCATTGCTTCGCGGAAACCTTTCTCAACAGCAGGGATAAATTCTTTTGGGACGTTACCTCCTTTTACTTCGTTAACGAATTGTAATCCAACCGGCACTTTACCATCCACTTCGTCAGCAGGCTCCAAACGGAATACGATGTCCCCGAATTTACCACGTCCACCAGATTGTTTTTTGTAAACCTCACGGTGTTGCGCTGATTTAGTAAAGGCTTCTTTGTACTCAACTTGTGGCTCACCTTGATTTACTTCAACCTTGAACTCACGTTTCATACGGTCTACCAAGATGTCTAAGTGAAGCTCACCCATACCTGAAATAATGGTTTGTCCTGAAGCCTCATCAGTTCTAACGGTAAACGTTGGATCTTCTTCTGCCAATTTAGCGAGTGCCATACCCATTTTATCGACATCCGCTTTAGTTTTAGGCTCAATCGCGATACCGATTACCGGATCAGGGAATTTCATTGATTCAAGGATGATTGGGTGTTTTTCATCACACATGGTATCACCGGTCTTGATATCTTTGAAACCAACAGCAGCTCCGATATCACCTGCCTCGATATACTCGATTGGGTTTTGTTTGTTCGCGTGCATTTGGTAGATACGAGAGATACGCTCTTTGTTTCCTGAACGAGTGTTCAAGATATAAGAACCAGCATCCAAACGACCTGAATAAGCACGGAAGAACGCCAAACGACCAACATACGGGTCAGTAGCAATCTTAAATGCCAAAGCAGCGAATGGTTCTTTTACGTCTGGACGACGCAAGATTTTGGTTTGATCTTCTTCTAACAAATCAGCATCATCAGGGTGAATACCTTGAATTCCTTCTTTGTCTAACGGTGAAGGCAAATATTTACATACAGCATCCAACATAAATTGAACACCTTTGTTTTTGAATGATGAACCGGCAATCATCGGGATAATCGCCATGTCGATGGTCGCTGCACGCAATGCATTGTTGATTTCATCCTCAGTGATTGAGTTTTCATCTTCCATGTATTTGTCAAGCAAGTTCTCATCATACTCAGCAACCGCCTCGATCAAGATTGAGCGGTATTGTTTTACTTCGTCTACCATGTCCGCAGGGATATCAACCACGTCAAACGTAGCTCCTTGCGTTTCGTCATGCCAAACAATAGCTTGGTTTTTGACCAAATCAACCACTCCTTTGAAATCAGCTTCTTCACCAATTGGCAAAGTAATCGCTACTGCGTTTGATTTTAACATATCGCGAACTTGTTGACAAACAGCCAAGAAGTTTGAACCTTGACGGTCCATTTTGTTCACGAATCCCATACGAGGAACACGGTATTGATCAGCCAAACGCCAGTTGGTTTCTGATTGTGGCTCAACCCCATCAACCGCAGAAAACAAGAATACCAATCCGTCCAATACACGCAAAGAACGGTTTACCTCTACAGTAAAGTCAACGTGTCCCGGAGTATCGATGATGTTGAAGTGGTATGGTTTTGATTCTGGAGTTAATTTACCTTGTACTGTTGGAAAGTTCCACTCACAAGTTGTAGCAGCAGAAGTAATGGTAATACCACGCTCTTGTTCTTGAGCCATCCAGTCCATAGTAGCAGCACCATCGTGCACCTCACCAATTTTGTGAGATTTACCAGTATAGAACAAAATACGCTCTGTAGTAGTAGTTTTACCGGCATCAATGTGCGCAGCAATTCCGATATTTCTAGTGAATTTTAAATCTCTTGCCATCTTAATTAAAATCTAAAGTGAGAGAATGCTTTGTTAGCTTCTGCCATTTTGTGGGTATCCATTCTCTTTTTAACAGCAGCTCCTTCTTCTCTGGCAGCAGCCAAAACTTCTGAAGCTAATTTTTGAGCCATAGATTTCTCGTTTCTTTTACGAGCATAGAGAATCAACCATTTCATCGCAACTGAAATTTTGCGATCAGGTCTGATTTGCATTGGGATTTGGAAAGTAGCTCCACCCACACGACGTGAACGAACCTCTACGTGCGGCATAACATTAGTTAATGCATCTTTCCAGATTTCAAGAGCTGACTTCTCAGCGTCCTGCTTTTTAGATTCAACGATGTCAATGGCATCGTAGAACACTTTGAAAGCAGTTGATTTTTTACCATCCCACATCAAGTTGTTTACAAAACGCGTAACCAATTGATCGTTAAACTTTGGATCTGGTAAAAGAGGTCTTTTTTTGGCCTGTCTTTTTCTCATGTCTTTTCTTTAAAAGTTTTTAGATTACTTTTTGTCTTTTGGGCGTTTTGCACCGTACTTAGATCTTCTTTGCGTTCTTCCAGCAACACCTGACGTATCAAGCGCACCACGAACGATGTGGTATCTAACTCCCGGTAAATCTTTTACCCTTCCTCCCCTAACTAATACTATCGAGTGCTCTTGTAAGTTGTGACCTTCTCCTGGGATGTAAGCATTTACCTCGTTACCATTGGTCAAACGCACACGCGCAACTTTACGCATCGCTGAGTTTGGCTTTTTAGGTGTCGTGGTGTAAACACGTGTACATACGCCTCTTCTTTGTGGACAAGAATCTAAAGCAACCGATTTACTCTTCTTAGTTATCTGGGTTCTTCCAGTTCTTACTAATTGTTGAATTGTTGGCATAATTAATACTAAAAAAATATTATGTTATAAATTCCCGCTTTTTACGGGGTTGCAAATGTAGAAATATTTTTTTTCAAAACAAATCTTAATTCATTAATTTTCAAACGTATTATTCAACATTTCGCCTCATACGATAAACTGCCGTTTTTTGCGTTACATTTGACCTAAGAAAATTGGTTTTGAAAAATTTTTTTTGCTTGCTGGTATTGATTTTTATATCTGGGAAAGTCCTGGCTCAGAAACAATATTTAAAAATTTTAAGCGAAAATCCATCCGAACAAAAGCAAATAGATTCGATTGGATACAATCCTAAACTCGAAAATCAAAAAAGCCTTGTTGATGAATTCAATCTTTTCAACAAAAGACTGCAATCAATCGGTTACATTGAATCCGAAGTTACTGCCCAAGATAAAACAAATGACTCCACTTTTACATACAAAATAAATCTAGGAATTCAGGTCAAAGAATCCTACCTATATATAGGTAAAGATTCGCCACTGAAAAAATTGAACATTATTGACGCAAAAACTGACACCATAAAAATTGCTTATTCTGAAACCGAAAACTATTTACAGCAAACCTTAAATCAACTTGAAAAAAAAGGTTGGGCGTTATCGCAGATAAAACTCACGAAACTCAAACGCCGCGAACAAAAACTATATGCCGAACTTGAAGTTAAAACAGAAACCGAAAGACATTTTGACGATATAGTCATTAAAGGTGAAGTGAATTTTCCGGCAAGTCATTTAAAACAACTCAAACGCATTTATCGCAAAAGAGCATTTACGCAACAGAACCTAAAAAACTTAGCTTCTGAAATAGACAAATTCCGTTTCATCAGACAGACGAAATATCCTGAAATCCTTTTCAAACCTGACTCAACCAAAGTTTATTGTTATCTCGAAAAAGCCAAAGCCAACAACTTTGAAGGCTTCGTAGGTTTTACCAACAGCGAGACCAAAAAACTCACCGTAAACGGATATCTAGACTTGACTTTAAACAATCTTTTAAAATCAGGAGAAACCTTTTCCGTCTACTGGAAAAGCGACGGCAAAGACCAAAAAACTTTTAACGCCAACATTAATCTTCCTTATATTTTAAAAAGCCCGCTAGGCATTAAAGCACAGCTCAACATTTTTAAGCAAGACAGCACTTTTCAGAACACCAAAACCAATCTTGATTTGGGCTATTTTTTCAGCTACAATACACGACTTTACTTAGGATATCAATCTGCAGAATCAAGCGACATTCAAAATCAAAACACAACATTACTCAACGATTTTAGCAATCATTTTGTCACTTCTGAGTTTGAATTTACCGATTGGAGACCTGACAACTTTCTATTCTCAGAAAAAACCAAGATTAATTTTAAAATCGGAAGCGGCTCAAGAACATCAAAACTCAACCAAGACCAACAGTTTTTTGGACAACTCAATGCAAAACACATCATTTTCTTGAATCAGAAAAACAACATTTGCATCAAAACCGAAAATTTCTTTCTAAACAGTAATCATTATATTACGAACGAACTTTATCGCTTTGGCGGAATAAACTCGATTCGCGGATTTAACGAAAACAGCCTACAAGCTAATTTATTCAGCTCAATAATGACTGAGTATCGATTTGTTCCCGCGACAAACTTATATATTTATTCAATTGTTGACTACGGATATTATCAAGACAAAACCATAAATAAGAACGGCAATTTATTAGGCCTTGGAATAGGTTTAGGCGTAATCACCAAAAATGGACTCATCAATTTAATTTACGCCAATGGAAGCACGCAAACATCTGAAATTAAAAGTGCTAACTCGATCGTTCATATAAGTTTCAAAACAATTTTTTAACTTTTTTTTAAAATTGTGAAAAAAAAATATGCACGCATATTAGGTTATTTAACAAGAATTTTAGAATTTTATAAAACTAATTCAAAATTACCCACAATGAAACTTAAGTTTAATCGAATTTTAACACTTTTATTGGTGTTAATGGTGCAAATAGTTTTTGCACAAGACAATGTTGTAACAGGTACAGTTACAGATCAGGCGGGTCTACCACTACCTGGCGTAAATGTATCAGTTAAAGGTACATCAACCGGAACACAAACCGATATTGATGGAAACTTTAAAATCAATGCCAAGCAAGGAGACAAATTGGTGTTTGCTTTCTTAGGTATGAAAACGCAAGAATTGGCAGCTTCATCAAAAATGAAAATCAAGATGGCCGATTCTTCTGTTGAACTTGAAGGTGTCGTGGTTACGGCATTAGGTATCAAAAAAGAGAAAAAATCTCTTGGATACTCATCGCAAAAAGTCGACGGTTCCGTCGTAAATGCAGTCCCAACTACCAACTTTTTAAACAACCTCTCCGGTAAAGTTGCTGGTCTTGAAATCAGAAACAATTCTAATTTCGGAGGTTCTACAAACATTGTCATGCGTGGTACAAAAAGTATCACTGGAAACAATCAAGTTTTGATTGTTATTGACGGAGTTCCAGTTAACAACACGAACCTGAATACAGCCGATGCTGCAAATTCTCGCGATGGTTTTGACTTTGGTAATTCTGCTTCTGATATTGACCCTAACAACATTGAGTCAATCAACGTTCTAAAAGGAGCAGCAGCAACAGCTTTGTACGGCAGTGACGCGTCAAACGGCGCATTAATCATCACCACTAAAAAAGGGAAAAAAAGTACGGCGCTTGGGGTGAATTTTAGTTCCACTTTCAGCACAGGCCAAATTGATAAAACCACTTTTGCAAAATATCAGAATAGTTATGGTGGTGGTGGATACGATGGTCACGACAATTTAATAGTCACTGATGTAAACGGTGATGGTGTTGATGATTTACTCGTTCCAACTGGTTATGATATTTCATACGGAAATGCTTTTGATCCAAACTTATCAGTTTATCAATGGAATGCATTTGCGCCGGGGAATCCAAACTTTGGAAAATCCACTCCATGGGTTGCGGCTAAACACGATCCTTCAGACTTTTTTGAGAAATCAGTGGGTTATGTCAACAGTCTTAACTTTAGTGGTGGAGATGAAAAAACCACCTATAGTGTTACATTGACCAATAACAAAGAAACCGGGGTTCTTCCTAATTCACTTTTACTCAAAAATACAATTTCGAGTAATTTTTCAAGAGATTTAAATGATAAAATTAAACTTGGCTTTACGCTTAATTTTACCGATCAAAGCACTAAAGGACGTAACAATTTAGGTTATGGGGATAACTTCCTTGGAGGTTTCAGACAATGGTGGCAAACCAACGTTGATGTTAGTGAACTAAGACGAGAATATTTCAGAGCCAACCAAAATGTTACTTGGAACATGAATGACCCATTGAGCGGCGATTTAAGCCCTGCTTATTGGAACAATCCATATTGGGATCGCTATGAAAATTACGAAACAGACCGCCATAATCGTTTGATATTAGGAGCAAATCTATCTTATGACATTACGAAAAACTTTAATGTTTTTGGAAGAGTTACTCTTGAAAGAACCAACGACAAACAAGAACTGAGAAAAGCCATCGGAAGTCATCCTGAAGAATTTGGCGTATCACAAATTAGCGAAGGATCTGGATACCAATTATTCACAAGAAATTTCGCTCAAGAAACCTATGATTTCATCGCTACTTATGATTTAAAATTGACTGAAAAACTTGGAGCAAAATTATTGGCAGGAAGTACGCTTAAACATTCCTTGAGTTATTCATTCTTGGGCTCAACCACAGGTGGATTAGGCGCTGCTGGCTTGTACACTCTATCTAATTCTAATCAATATGTAGCTCCTGTGCAAACAGAATTTACTTTCATGAAAACAGGTTATTATGGTCAAGCTAGTTTAGATTATGGAAAATTCTTGTTTTTGGAAGGTACTCTAAGAAAAGACAAATCAACAGCTTTACCTAACACTAATAACGTTTACAATTACTTTTCTGTTGGATCAAGCTTTTTGTTATCAGAGTTCATTAAAAAAGATTGGCTAGATTTAGCTAAATTGAGAGTCAGTTATGCCGAAGTGGGTAATGACCCCACAGTAGGCACACCGGGTAGCGCAATTAACAATGGAGTTATTAATGGAAATGCATTGTACGGAACTAGCACAACTTTTATTGATTTTCCTAAACTAAAACCAGAACTTCAAAAAAGTTGGGAATATGGAATTGAAGGATCATTCTTCAAAAACAGATTAAATCTTGAATTTTCTTGGTATCAATCAAATACAGTTAATCAATTATTCAGAGTTCCTCAGTCAACTGCAACTGGTTATTCTACATCCTTCATTAATGCTGGTGAAGTTGAAAACAAAGGAATTGAGTTGGTTTTAACAGGATCACCGATTAGAACAAAAGATTTTGAATGGCAAGTTGCTGTTAACTGGGCAAGAAACAGAAACAAACTTGTATCCCTAGATGGAGGTAGAACCAATCTTCAATTAGCAAGTTTCCAATCAGGTATTACGCTTAATGCAACTGTTGGAGAGCCATACGGAACCATCAAAGGAACCGATTATGTGTATGACAGCAACGGAAACAAAATTGTTGGAGAAGATGGAAACTATTTGCAATCTGACACCAATGACAAAGTAATTGGCAATATACAACCAGATTGGATTGGAGGTATCTCGAATAAATTCATTTACAAAAACTTCGCTTTAAATTTCTTGATTGACATTAAAAAAGGCGGTAGTGTATTTTCACTTGACCAAGGTTACGGACAAGACACAGGATTGTATCCAGAAACCGCTGGCACTAACGACTTAGGCAATCCGGTGAGAAATACATTGGCTGATGGTGGAGGATACATCAATTCTGGTGTAATGGAAAACCCAGCCTATGTTCCAGGTAATGGTCAACCACAATACATCACCAATACCATTCGCGTTGATGCATCAGATTCAAGTGAAGCCAGTGGTTTAGGTTATGGTATTTCTGCTAATCCAGACAAAGCGTATGTTTATGACGCTTCTTATGTAAAACTAAGAGAAGTTGGTTTAACTTATACTTTGCCTTCTAAATACCTTGAAAGAACTTTTATCAAAGGAATGTCATTTAGTGTATTAGGAAATAACTTATGGATTATTCACAAAAACTTGCCTTATGCTGATCCTGAAGCAGGAACATCTTCAGGTAACGTTCAAGGTTATCAATCAGGCGTTATGCCAACTGTTAAAGTATATTCATTTAATTTAAAAGTAAACTTCTAAGCTATGAAAAAAGTAATTTTATCATCAATGCTTTTGAGCATGGTTTTCACAGCTTGCGTTGATGAAAACGATAGTTATAATGAGGATCACGCTGCATTATACAATCCCTCAGCTTCTGTTTTGCTGACCAATGCGCAAAAAGAACTCACCGATCAAATGACTACACCAAGTGTCAATTTGAATGTCTTTAGATATTTTAGTCAATATTGGGCAGCTACCCAATATACAACAGAATCTAGATACCGAGTAAGTACCCGAAAAATTCCTGATAACCATTGGACAAATTTGTACAGAAATGTTCTCAATAATTTAGAGACTGCAAAAAATGTAATTGCAGCTGAATCAAAACCACCCGGTATTTCAACTGAAGATTGGCAAACACAGCAAAAAAACAAATTGGCTATTATTGAAATTCAAGAAGTATACACCTATCAAGTATTAGTTGATACTTTTGGAGATGTGCCATATACTGATGCTATCCAGCCTAAAACCGTTGTATTGCCCAAATATGATGATGATGCGACAATTTATCCTAAATTGATTATTAGATTAAATGCAGCGTTAGCAGACTTGGATGTTAATGGAACTTCATTTGAAAAGGGTGATTACATTTATGGTGGAGATGTGGCTAGTTGGAAAAAATTTGGTAACTCACTCAAAGTAAAAATCGGTATTAACTTGGCTGACGTTGATGCAAGTTTGGCTCAATCAACTGTTGAATCTGCCGTTGCTGATGGAGTGATTACTTCAAATGACGAAAACGCTGTGTTTAATTATGTGAGTGCAGCACCAAACTATAACCCAATTTATGAGAACTTAATTGCAAGCGGTCGTAATGACTTTGTTCCTGCTAAAACCATAGTTGATGCAATGAATGGTTTATCAGACCCAAGAAGAGCTAAGTATTTTACACTTTTCAGCGATGGAACTTACAAAGGCGGAAAATATGGTTTCACAAATCCATATTCGAATTTTTCACATGTTTCAGACAATATCAAAGCTGCTGATGCTCCAGCCGCTTTAATGGAAGTAACCGAAATTAACTTCTACCTAGCTGAAGCTGCCGAAAGAGGATATAATGTAGGAAATACAGCTGAGAATTTTTACAATAACGGTGTAAAATCATCATTTGAGTCATGGGGCTTATCCGAAAGTGACGCAGATGCCTATTTAGCTAATGTGGATGTAGCCTACACCACTGCTCCAGGTTCTTGGAAAGAAAAAATCGGTAAACAAGCATGGATTGCTTACTTCAACCGTGGTTTTGAATCATGGTCAACTTGGAGAAGACTTGATGCTCCGACGCTTACAGCTCCAACCAATGCTTATTCAGAAGCCGAAGGACAAGTTCCAAAACGATTGACTTATCCAATTAACGAACAAACCATCAATGGAGAAAACTATCAAGCTGCTTCAACTGCTATTGGCGGGGATAAGCTTAAGAATAAAGTATTCTGGGATGTAAACTAGTATCTCCCTGATAGAAAATAAAACCACCTCAACTCGGGGTGGTTTTTTTATATCTTTACGCCATGAAAAATGAACATCAAATCTTTGGCATTCGCGCCATCATGGAAGCCGTTCAATCAGGCAAGCCCGTTGATAAAGTCTTCATTCAAAAAGACGCTTCTGGCGAACTCATGAAAGAATTGCTCAAAACACTCAAGCGAGCCAATATCAACTTTACCTATGTTCCAGCCGAAAAACTTCATCGACTCACTTCACTCAATCATCAAGGAGCTGTTGCCAGTATTTCACCGGTGGAATTTATGGATTTAGAAGAACTCATCGAAAAAGCGCAAACTTCTGACAGACCACCTTTTTTATTGATTTTAGATCAAATTTCTGATGCTCGAAATTTTGGTGCGATCATCAGAACTGCTGAATGTACAGGTGTTCACGGAATTATTGTTCCCAAAAACGGTTCCGCTCCAGTCAATGGCGATACTGTAAAAACATCTGCCGGCGCTGTTTTTAATGTTCCTATTTGCAAAGTTGAACACATCAAAGATGCCCTGTTTTATCTCCAGGGCTGTGGAATCAAATCCGTGGCAGCTACCGAAAAAACCGATCAATCTATTTACGACATCAACTTAAATGAGCCTATTGCGATTGTGATGGGCAGCGAAGATCGCGGAATCAATCCGTCGGTTTTGAAAATCATTGATGAAAAAGGAAAATTGCCTATGTTCGGAAACATCGGTTCATTAAATGTTTCTGTTGCTTGCGGTGCTTTTCTATATGAAACCGTGCGCCAACGCTGCTAATGTGCCTTTTTAGGCTGAATCACATAAACATTTCGCTCAACGTCATAATATACTTCATGTGCTATTGAGGTAGATTGTAGCCTCTGTAAAGTTTCAGGTTCTGCAATAGGTTCTGGCGGTGGCGGATTGACGAAATTCCCGTTTTCATCAAAGCGCTGCATGAATTTATCTTGTGAAGCGTCATAATCCGGTTTCTCCCAATCATAGCGATATTCTTTGACAAAATCAGGCGTTTTGACAGTATAGGCGAATACCAATCCTACGAGCATTCCGGCCAAATGCCCTTCCCACGAAATACCTTCTTTTACATTCGGAAAAATATACCAAACCAAGCTTCCGTAGGTCAAAACAACCAAAAATGACAAGGCCGCTAAACGATAATAACCCGTGAGAATTCCTTTAAAGAAGATAAAACTCACCAGTAAATACACCAAGCTACTCGCGCCAATATGATAGGATTCTCGGCCAATGACCCAAGTAATAAAACCTGTGAGCAGCCAACCATAACCCAAAACAAAAAAAGTCTGATCTCGGTAAAAAAAACGCATAGCCGCCAACAACATCAGCAGCGGAATTGAATTGTTGTACAAATGCTCCATATTTCCATGGATTAAAGGGCTCAAAAAAACACCTTTAAACCCATCAAGGGAACGCGGATAAATTCCAAGTGTCTCTAAATCTAAATGAAAACGCACGCCTGCCCAAAAAACGACCCATAAACTCAGCACCGTTAAAAACGGAAACCAAATGACTGAAGCTGAAAATTTAAAAGGTTGTTCTTGCATTTTGCGTGTTTGAGCCACGGCTTTGTCAAATATACCACCAAAGATTTTTTTGTGCTATATTGTCAGCAACTTGTCAGACAAACCTTTTGAATAAAGTTATTCAAAACATTACCTTTGAACATCATTTTTTTCAGATTTCATTCAGATGTCAACACCGCTAGCCGAACGCATTCGCCCACAAAAACTCATTGATTATGTGAGTCAAACGCATTTGGTCGGACCTCAGGGTTCATTGACCTTACAGATGCAAAACGGCTTGATTTCATCGATGATTTTTTGGGGACCACCCGGCACCGGAAAAACCACTTTGGCCAACATCATCGCCCGTGAATCCGGGCGACCGTTTTACGAACTCAGCGCTATTAATGCAGGTGTGAAAGATGTACGAGAGGTGATTGACAAAGCCCGACAAAGTGGCGGATTGTTTAGCGGTAAAAACCCAATTTTGTTTATTGATGAGATTCATCGCTTTAGTAAATCACAACAAGATTCACTCTTGGCGGCCGTCGAAAAAGGTTGGGTAACACTCATTGGAGCCACAACTGAAAATCCGAGTTTTGAGGTAATCCCTGCATTGCTATCGCGTTGTCAGGTGTATGTGCTCAATGCTTTTACCCGAGCCGATTTAGAAGCCCTATTGCATCGAGCTATCGAAATAGACACTCAATTTCAAAAGAAAAAAATTCAACTCAAAGAAACCGAAGCGCTCATCAGGCTTTCGGGTGGCGACGGCAGAAAGTTGCTCAATATTTTTGAACTCGTTGTAAGTGCCTTTAGCGGAAGCGAAATAGAAATCACCAACGAAAAAGTGCTCGAACTCGTTCAGCAAAATACCGTATTGTATGACAAAACAGGTGAACAGCACTACGATATTGTTTCGGCGTTTATCAAATCTATTCGCGGAAGCGATCCGAATGCAGCCGTGTATTGGCTCGCGCGCATGATTGAAGGCGGCGAAGATTTAAAATTCATTGCGCGTCGCATGCTGATTTTAGCCAGCGAAGACATCGGGAATGCCAACCCGACAGCACTGATTATGGCCAACAACACCTTTCAGGCAGTTTCAACGATTGGTTATCCCGAGAGCAGAATCATTTTGAGTCAATGTGCGGTTTATTTAGCGAGTTCTGCCAAAAGCAACGCGAGTTATATGGCCATTGGTCAAGCGCAAGCATTGGTGAAACAAACCGGAGATTTACCGGTGCCGATTCATTTGCGCAATGCCCCAACTAAACTCATGAAAGAGCTTGGTTACGGCGAAGAATATCAATACGCACATGATTTTGCCAACAATTTTATCGATCAAGAGTATTTGCCCGAAGCGGTTCGCAACACCAAACTCTACGAGCCCGGAAACAATGCGCGTGAGAACGAATTGCGGACTTTTTTAAAAAATCGTTGGAAAGACAAATACGGATATTAATTCGGAATCTTTACTTCAACCGGTTCAGAAACAAATTGTTCACCTTGATAATATTCAAAAAACCAAGTCTTATTTTTGAGAATCAATGCGCCTTGTTGACCCGATTTAAATGCAGTAAACATATCTGAACGCGAAGTTTTGAGCAATTTCATGATTGTTTTACCACTGGAATCAACCAATTCATATCCGTTGGCTGTGGCTTTGGCTTGAAGTGAAAAAACAGCTTTGGGCTCAGAAGCCAGAGGAGTATCAACAGGTTTTGTGGTTGTCTCTGTTAATTTAGTATCCGGCACATAGTGATAATTGAGTTGGTCCAATGATTTCAGGGCTTCGCGCAAAGCCAAATTATAGCTTACATTAAAATCCTTTTCTTTACTGGTTCCAATTTGAGATTGGCTAATCGTATCTTTTTTACAATCGAGCAAAAAAACCTGCATTTTGGTTTTCATAAAATTACCGGTTTCAGCCACAGAAACATACAAATTATCACATTTATTAGATAAAATCTCCAAAGGAGTAGCATTGCTCATATAAACCTTAAAGCCATATTTCTCAAAATACATTTTGGTCAAAGTATTCAAATTGTATTGATTCTCTTTTTTGAGAAAATCAAACTTGGCAGGCACAATTACATATTGATACGAATTGATATCGCGCTGCGCACTTGCAGACAAAGCAATCATCAAGGCAAAAACCAGAAGAATTTTTCTCATTTATAAAAGTGTTTTGAGTTCGACTAAATTAGTTATTTGCATCACATCTAATTGTGTTGGCAATTGATTCGGATTAAAAAAAATCGCTTGCATCCCAAAATCAGTCGCACCTAAAATATCCGCTTCAATGCTGTCGCCTATCATGATGCTATGATGCTTGTCTGCCTGAGCCGCTTTTAAAGCGTGTTCAAAAATAATCGGATTAGGTTTTTTCGCACCAGCTTGTTCTGAATTTGTGATGGTGGTGAAATAAGACATCAAATTTGAACGCGTCATTTTCTTGAACTGCACCTCGGCAAAACCATTGGTAATAATATGCAAATTATAGCGCAGCTGCAGATAACTGAGCGTCTCGTGCGTATGCTCAAACAAATGATTAAACTCAGGTAAAAGCTCAATATACGCCTCTGAAATATATTCAATCTGATTATCGTTTACCTGAACATTCAAAGCATCAAATGATTGCTTCAACCGCTCATATCGCAATGTTTCGTGGGTGATTTTGTCTTCTTGATACAGCTTCCAACACGCTTGATTAATGGGAATATAATGCTCCAAAAAATCAGTTACATGGAGCTCTGGATACAAATCTTGAAAAATAACTTCAAAAGCTTTTTCAGAGTTGGTATCAAAATCCCAAAGCGTATGGTCTAGATCAAAAAATATGTGCTGAATGTTTTTCAAACCAATGTGATAAAGGCACAAAAGTCGTGAAGTTTTTTCAAGCGAACCAAAAAACTACAACATTCCTTCGTCGGCAAAGCTAAAATATCCGTGTTCGGTAATAATCAAATGATCTAACACCTTAATATCCAACTGCTCACCGGCCATTTTGAGTTTTTTGGTAATCTGTCGGTCTGATTCACTGGGTCGCAAAGTTCCCGAAGGATGATTGTGCGCCAAAATGATTCCAACGGCTCCAAGCTCCAAAGCAGTTTTATAGACCAAGCGAACATCCACCAAAGTACCGGTAATGCCGCCTTTGCTGAGTTGTGCCTTGAGCATAATTTTGTGCGCGTTGTTCAGATATAAAATCCAAAATTCTTCGTGCGACAATTCGCCAATAACCGGCTGCATAATTTCAAAAACCGACATACTCGATGAAATGGTTTGCCATTGCGGAAGCTCGGCTGCGCGACGTCTTTTTCCCAATTCTAAGGCAGCTTGAACGGCTACGGCTTTGGCATCGCCCATGCCTTTAAAAGCGACCAATTGCAGAATGGATAATTTACCGAGCGTGTTTAAATTGTGTGACACACTGGCGAGAATTCGCTGGCTTAACGCAACTGCTGATTCATTTTTAGAACCCGACCCAATGATAATCGCCAAAAGTTCGGCATCACTGAGCGCGGCTTTGCCTTTTAAAAGCAGTTTTTCGCGCGGTTTATCGTCATCAGCCCAACTGCTGATGGGAAAGAAAGTTTTTTCAGACATAATTTGTATGGCGTTTAAAATGAGCTTCTAAGATAAGAGATTTTTTTCAGGCACAAAAAAAGCCGCTCAAAATAGCGACTCTTATTTTTTAAAAAGGAAATTCATTATGCAATCAAATTTTTCACTTCGTCAAAATTCAATCCTCCGTAATTTCCGGAACTCATGAGCAACAAGGCTGAATGATCCAAGTTCAATCCAAAAAGATAATCTTTAAATTCTTGCGGATGGGTATAAATGATTAAATCATCGCGTTGAAAACTCTCGGCAATTTGATCATAAGTTACTTCTTCGAGTCGTTTGATTTTGACTGCATCGGGCGAATAAAATACCACCGCCACATCGGCAGCATCAAGCGCACCTTGATATTCTTTGAGAAATTCTGCATTCAAACTGCTATAGGTGTGCAATTCTAAACAAGCCACCAAAGTTCTATTGGGATATTGCTCTTTTACTGCTTTGGTCGTAGCGGACACTTTGCTCGGAGAATGTGCGAAATCTTTATAAGCAACTTTATTGACGCTTTCGGCGATCTTCTCTAATCTTTTAGAGGCACCTTTAAAAGAGGCAATGGCTTCATAAAAATCAGCTTCATCAACGCCCATGTTTTGGCAAATCCATTTAGCGCCTGCTAAGTTGTTCAAATTGTGCGCACCGAAAACTTCAATCGGCATATAGCCTTCGGGCGTAGCGAGCATGGTTTTGCCGTTTTCAACTTTGTATTCTGGCGTTGCGTACGGCAATTTTCTGATTGGATTGGTCGCAGCTTCTGAGATTCTTTTGACTTCTGGGTCGTTTTGGTTGTAGACTAAAATTCCGCCCGGAGTAATTTTTTGAATAAAAATCTCAAATTGTTCAACGTAATTTTCATAGGTCGGAAAAACATTGATATGATCCCAAGCAATACCCGAAATCAATGCAATATTCGGCTGATACAGATGAAATTTCGGACGGCGATCGGTAGGTGAAGACAAATATTCGTCGCCTTCTAAAACCATAAAATCATTTTCTTCGGTGAGATGCACCATGGTTTCGAATCCTTCGAGTTGGGCGCCCACCATATAATCGACTTCGATGTTGTGGTAATGCATCACGTGCAAAATCATGGAGGTAATCGTGGTTTTTCCGTGCGAACCACCAATAACCACGCGGGTTTTATTCTTGGATTGTTCGTATAAAAATTCCGGATACGAATAAATTTTCAAACCTAGTTCTTGTGCGCGCAAAAGCTCAGGATTGTCAGATTTGGCGTGCATTCCTAAAATAATAGCATCGATATCTGAAGTGATTTTTTCGGCAAACCAACCCATTTCGTCGGGCAATAATCCTCGTTTTTCTAATCGGGATTTGGAAGGTTCAAAAATGGCATCGTCGCTTCCGGTGATTTGATATCCTTTGTGATGCAAAGCCAGCGCTAAATTGTGCATCGCGCTTCCTCCAATAGCAATAAAATGTATTCGCATTTATGATTTATTTTTTTCGTTGTAATTCTTGAGAACCTGAACTGCTTTTTCAGGTTGATGCAATTTTTCTTTGTACAACTGCGCCAAACGCTCATAGGTGTTTTTAGATCCTCCGACTTGGATGGCGAGTTTGTAATTTTTTTCAGCGCTCAAATATCGCTTAAAATATTCATCTATGTGTGCCTTTGACAGATAACCATCGACCGGAGATAATTTCATAAGCTCATTGGCATAACCTTGCGCTTTCCGCTCGCTACCACCCACGAAACCTGGAAGTTGCAAATAATACTCAATAAGAGCCCAACGCGCTTCAATGTGTTTTGGGTTTAATTGCAATGCTCTTTCAAATGAGGCGCGCATATCGCCAATGAGCCGGATGGCTATCCATTTACCGCCTACTTTGGCTTTCATGCCTAGTGCACCTCCGTATTTGTAAAAGTAATTGGCCTCGGTGGGTTTTAAGTTTTTGAGTTTTTCGTAGTAAACAATTGAATTGTCCCAATCGTCTTGATGACTTGAAATATCTCCGAGATATTCGATGACTTGAAGGTTCTTAGGCTCTTGCTTGAGAAGCGAAAGAAATAAAGGTTTGGCTTGGGCATAATTTTCTTGATCAAATAACTTGACCGCCTTTTCATAAGTCGACTGACTATACACAATAAAAGGCAACAATAGTAAGATGATCAGCAGTTTTTTCATCACTAAAAAATGAATTTCAAAAGTAGAAAAATTTATAGTGAGCCCAACCGAAATACTTGTCTTTTTTTGGAAAGAAAAAGTCTGTAAAAACCCAATAAATCCGTTTAAAAACATTTGTCAAAAAACGCTCTAATCCACAACAGTTAAGGCTTTGAATTGGTTTATCAACAATACTTGTGAAAAACGACATTTCATCGATTTTTATGGTTAGTCACCCGATTAATTATTCTACTCAATCGGTTCAAAATAAATTTGTTATGCCAAATCAATAGTCTTAAACCAAATGAAGAAGAATTTTTACAATTCTAAGTTTCCTTTTTGGAATAAAATATCCTTTTTAAAAGAGCTGTTCTTTGCCCTTTTACTGATGGTTAGTTTCTTAGATCCGACCGCCGCCGAAGCTCAAATAGCATTGAGAGGCACCGCAACCACCGCCACATCCACCAATACCAATATTACCATCAACAAACCCACGGGCGTAGTCGCCGGTGATATAATGCTGGTCAACATTGCCAAAGGGGGTAATAATACCAATGCCCCAACCCTAGCCGGCTGGACGCTCATCAGTGGTGCGAACCTAGGCGGAGGCGGAGGAACGCAGAGGTATGGTGCCGTATTATATAAAGTTGCCGGAGCTGCTGAACCAGCCAATTACACCTTTACCTTAGGAGCAGGTACTGACAGTGCTTCGGGAGGTATCGTCGCTTTTTCAGGCGTTGACGGCACTACTCCATTTGATGTAACTCCGGGAGCTATTTCGGTGCAACCCAGTCAAACCGGAGTTGTCGCAACTGGATTGACCTCTGTTACAGCCAATGCAGCCATCATCATGTTCGGGCAAGCGGCCGGAAACAATCCAACTTGGAACAACGGCAATTGGAGTACAACTTCACCGGGAGCCTTAACAGAACTATTTGATATTGGCCAAGGCTCAGGCGATCAATCCTCTGCCGGTGCTGCTTGGGCAACCAAAGCCGCCATTGGCGCCACCGGAAATGGTGCAGCCACTCTTTCAGGAGCAGAACGAAATGGCGGAATATTAATTGCCTTGAGACCTACTTGTACAGTACCTTCTGCCCCAAGCCAACCGACTGCTTTTACCTTAGGAACACCAACTTCAAACTCATTACCGGCAAGTTTTACCGGAACAGCTACGGGTTATTTGGTTATTCAATCGCTAACCAATACCCTTCCTGCACAACCTGTAAACGGAACAACCTACAGTGCTGCCAACATTTCGAGTTTAGGTTCGGGATTAACTTTTGTACAAAGCAGTAATGCAACTTCAATTCCAGGAACAGGATTGGCCGGAAACACACGCTATTACTATTTCATTTTTGCCTACAACAGTAGCGCTTGTTCGGGCGGCCCCATCTATAGCACCGCTAGTCCTTTGAGCGGAAATGGACTTACTTGTCCAAACATACCGAATTCGGTTACGATTAATGGTTTGAGTTCAACTGGTTTTACAGTGGATTGGGCCACTCCTACCGGAGGAAGTTCAGCAGCGATTACGTACACTTTACAGATTACCACCAACGCTGCGTATACTGCCAACATTGCCGGATCACCTTTTACGATCAACGACCCAACAGTTACCAGAACCATTACCGGTTTGAATCCGAATACGATTTATTATTACAGAATTTTAGCGAGTAACGGTTGTACGAGTGCTTATGTAACCGGAAATGTAACCACTTTGCAAACTCCATGTGTGGCACCGGGCGCTCAGGCATCAGCCATGATCATTGGCACAAGAACCTCGACTTCAGTTCCTGCGAGTTTTTCAGGTTCTGCCAATGGATATTTGGTCATCCAATCACAAAGCAGCACGCCGCCTAGTCAACCTGTGAACGGTACTACTTATAACGCGGGAAATATTGCAACTTTGGGCAGCGGACTGACTTTTATTCAAAGTAGTAATGCCACCACTATAGCAGGCACCGGTTTGGCCGGAAATACCACTTACTATTATTATGTATATGCCTATAATAATACCGCATGTTCAGGCGGACCAGTGTATAACACTTCTGGACCACTCACCGGAAATGGAACGACTTGTCCTGCGGTTCCGAATTCTTTAACTATCAACAACCTTAGTTACAATGGTTTTACAGTAGATTGGGCAGCTCCAACCGGAGGAAATGCTTTGCCCATTACTTATACTTTACAAATTACGACCAATGCTGCCTATACCGCTAACATTCCGGGATCGCCTTTTACGATTACTGCTCCAACAATTACTAAGGTAATTACAGGATTAAATGCGAACACTATTTACTATTACAGAATTTTGGCCAGTAATGGTTGTAACAGCGCTTATGTTACCGGAAACACAACTACTTTGCAAACACCCTGCGTTGCTCCAGTTAACCAAGCCTCTGCTTTGGTTTTCGGAACAGCGACCAACAATACTTTACCTGCCAGTTTCAGTGGAACTGCCAATGGATTTTTGGTGATTCGATCACTTAGTAGTACTCCGCCCAGTCAGCCTGTAAACGGAACTATTTACAATGCCGGAAATATTACTACTTTGGGTAGCGGACTAACTTTTATTCAAAGCAGTAATGCAACCACTATTGCCGGAACCGGACTCACCGGAAACACTCGTTATTACTATTACATCTATGCATATAACAATACAGCATGCTCCGGCGGGCCAGCTTATAATACTTTAGGACCGCTTTCGGGCAATGGAGTTACTTGTGTGAATACACCTAATTCGGTCACCATAACCGGCTTGAGTTATAACGGATTCACCCTCAACTGGATTTATCCAACCGGAGGAAGCGCTTTGCCAGTAACCTATACCGTACAAATTACAACCAACGCGGCTTATACAGCCAATATCCCAGGGTCGCCATTTACTATTGCCGATCCAACCGTAACCAAAGTAGTTACCGGACTTAATCCGAACACGATTTATTACTACAGAATTTTGGCTAGTAATGGTTGTAACAGTGCTTATGTAACAGGTAATACTACTACGCTTCAAACACCTTGTGCAGCTCCGGTTGCACAAGCCTCAACTTTTGTGGTTGGGACCAATACAACTACCTCAACGGCAGCTTCTTTTAGCGGAACTGCCAATGGTTTTTTGGTGATTCGTTCTCTTACCAATACACCTCCAAGTGCCCCAATCAATGGAACCGTATACAGCGCTGCCAACATCGGAACTTTAGGTAGCGGGCTGACTTTTATTCAAAGCAACAACACTACAACTATAGCCGAAACCGGACTCACCGGAAACACGCGTTACTATTATTTTGTATATGCCTACAACAATACCGCATGTTCTGGCGGGCCTGTGTATAATACATCGGCTCCTTTGAGCGGAAGCTGTATCACATGTCCGGATATTCCTTATTCGGTGGCCAATACAGTAACCACTACAAGTGGATTCACTTTGAATTGGTCCACTCCATCAGGAGGATCTGCAGCAGCCATCACTTATGTTTTACAAATTACGACTGATGCGGGTTACACCACTAATATCGCGGGTTCACCGTTTAGCATAGCCGATCCGACGACTACTAAAACAGTTACTGGACTAGCAGCCAATACAACTTATTATTACAGAATTTTGGCTAGCAATGGCTGTAATAGCGCCTATGTAACTGGAACTTGTTATACAGGATATTGTCCGGCTACCGGAAGCACCGCCGGGTATTACATCAATAACTTCTCTACTACTGGTGGAACTTTGAACATTACCAACAATGGCTCTGGACTCTCCGCTGGAGGGTACGGAAATTTTACCGCCATGACGGTTAGTCAACAATATTATGGTACAGTGAATTTCTCTTCAGCTTACACCGGAGGAACTTTTGGTTTTAATATTTGGGTGGACTGGAACAACGACTTGGATTTTGACGATTCAGGCGAAAAAGTTTATGCCTCAGGCAATTATTTTAGCACTAATACCGGAAGCTTCACGATTCCGGCAACAGCTACTTTAGGAAATCACCGCATGCGCATCAGAGCTGATTATTGGGCAACCAACCCAAGTCAATGCGGAACCATTACTCGAGGTGAAACCGAAGATTATACTCTGACCGTTTTGGCTTTGAGTTGTAGCGGCAATCCTTCTAATTTATCAGCCAGTAGCATCAGTTTTACTACAGCCACTTTGAACTGGACAGCTGCCAGCCCTGCTCCTGCCAGTGGTTATGAATATTATTATTCCGTTTCAGGCGCTAGTCCAAATTTGGCAACTACTCCTTCGGGTTCAGTAGGTGCAGGAATAACAACTGCCAATTTAACCGGTTTGAGCAGCGGTTCATATTACAACGTTTGGATTCGTTCTAATTGTGGCGGAACCAAAGGGCTTTGGATTGGCCCCATCAACTTTACAACACTCAACGCTCCGCCGGTAACTACAGGAACTACCTTTTGTCAGGGCGGAAGCGGTACTATATCGGCAACAGCCTCATGTACTAATCTAGTCAACATGGGAACTACGGTTAACGGAGGTTGGGATGCTACTACCGATCCGAGAGCGATTCGTCCGGTTATTTTTATGGCCAACGCAACAACCTGTGCTTTTGATCCGGGCAACAATACGGCCAATTATGCCGCTATGGATTTTCAGGTAAGTGTTACCGGTAGTTATACTTTTACGATGGCACCCACTACAGCTTATGACGCTATGGGATATATTGTAATCAATCCTTTTAACCCTGGAAATTGCGGCAGCGGAACCTGGATTGTAGGCGATGATGACAGTGGTCCAACAACCTTTGAACCGCAAATGACCGCTACCTTGTCAGCGGGCATAACATATACACTAATTTCAACTTTATACGGCGCATCAAGTTTACTGGTAACCAATACGTTCCAATGGAATGTATCTGGACCACCTGGTGGTTATATCGCCGGGGTAGCATCAGGTTCTATTGAATGGTACACCTCTGCTGCAGGCGGAACTCCAATCGGTACAGGAAGCCCTTTTAATCCGGTAGGTGTTTCAGGCTCTGGATTAACCGATACCAATACACCGGGAACCTATACCTATTATGCGGCTTGTCCGAACAATCCGTCGGTGAGAACTGCTGTTGATTTTGTTATCAATGGTCCTACAGCCCATATATCAGGAACCGGCAACTTGTGTCAAGGCGCCACCAATATTTCAATTGCACTTACGGGTACAGCTCCGTGGACGGTAACCTATACGGACGGAACTACTCCGGTAACCGTCAGCGGAATTATGAGCAGTCCATATGTATTTAGTGCTTTACCTTCAATTGCGACCACCTATAGTTTGGTTTCAGCAAGTGATGCGCATTGTTCTGCTTTAGCCGGAAATTTATCAGGTATGGCCAATATCAACGGAGCTATTCAATGGAACGGAACTGTAGATAATGATTGGAATCAAGCCGGCAATTGGTCAACTGGTTCGGTTCCGACTTCGGTTGATTGTGTGGTAATCCCTTCAGCGGGAAATTCTCCCGTAATTACCGGAAGTGGCTACCATGCACATGCATACAACTTAACCATTTTAAGCGGAGGGATTTTATCAATTGATAGCTCAAACGACTTAACAGTTACCGATGTTGTAAATGTTGATGCAAACGGGCAATTTTATATCAAAGACAGTGCGAGTTTGATTCAGGTGAACAATGTGACAAATACTGGAAACGTCGAAGTGGAACGCATCACCCAACCTATGTATCGTTACGATTACACCTATTGGGGCTGTCCGGTGACACTGGCTTCAAACTTTACATTGGGTATGCTGTCGCCTAACACCCAGCCAGACAAATTTTACAGTTGGATTCCGACTACCGGCGCCAATCAATTTGGTACTTGGCAGCAAGAAAGCGTTGCAACTGTGATGAATCCGATTAAAGGATATATCGTTCGCGCACCGCAAACCTTCTCGACATCGGTGGGTGTTAAAGTTCCGTATACGGCCAACTTTATCGGAACGCCAAACAACGGGGATATCGCTTGTCCAATTTTCCACGGAACCTTAGTCGGAAACAACAATGACAAATACAATTTACTCGGCAATCCGTATCCTTCGGCGGTTGATGCCCAAGCCTTTTTGACCGATCCTGCCAATGCCGCAGTTATCGATGGAACGATTTACTTCTGGACGCACAATTCGGCTCCTTCTGCTTCGTATGTTGATCCGTTTTACGGTGATTATGTGATTAACTACAACGCCAGTGATTATGCATCTTGGAATAGTTTGGGTGCTGTGGGTTCAAGAGGTTCAGCCGCGGTATCCGGCGGTATGGTTCCAAATGGATATATTGCTTCGGGCCAAGGTTTCTTCACCAGAAGTTCCGGAACTGCGCCGAGTGGAAATCCTGTAACGTTTAAAAACAGCATGCGATCATCAAGCAACGGCCAGTTTTACAGAAATGCTTCAATCGTGAGCAATACCCATCGGGCAACAAGCGATATAGAGAAACACCGCATTTGGTTGAATCTAATTTCGGGCAGCGGAATATTTAATCAAATTTTGGTCGGTTATATTGACGGAGCTACTACCGGTTGGGACAGAACCTATGACGGTGTTCGATTGACTGATGGTGTGAGCAGCACTTTTTATTCAGTGATTCCCGAGCAAAATTTGGTTATTCAAGGAAGACCTCTTCCGTTTGAAGTTGCCGATCAAGTTCCCTTGGGATTCAAAACTACTGTAGCTGATACTTTTTCATTGCGCTTAGACCAATTTGACGGTTTATTTGACACTCAAGAGATTTTTATTGAAGATAAATTATTGGGCATCATTCACAACCTCAAACAAAGTCCATACTTGTTTACTTCGGGCATTGGAACTTTCAACGATCGATTAGTGCTCAGATATAACAATAGTTTATTGAATACGAACCAGTCGGAGGTAGAGAATCATATCTTTGCACAAATACAAAGCGATGTACTCTCGGTTGAATCTCTGCAAAGCATGAGTAAAATAGAAGTTTTTGATTTAACCGGAAAATTGGTTTTAAATACTCAACTCAACCAACCATTGACTAAATACGAACAACCATTTACAAATGCCGACGGTATTTATTTGTTGAAAGTACACTTGAGTGACGGAAGCCTGAGAACGCAAAAAGTCATTACTAAACCATAATCAAGGCCCCGAAAAGGGGCTTTTTTTATGGCTATTACTGAAAAAATCATTTTGTACTATATTTAAACTTTACAGCTAAACTTCAAATAGTTTTCAACAATTTCTATTTTTTACAAAGGTTCTTTCTGTTAAATAGAAAAAAGAGTATAAATTTACCAACCCTTTTTTCAATTTACCTCAAACATGATAACACATAAGCAACATAGAAGTTGTTTTTATAAGCATTTCGTTGATACAGAAAGTCTGCTCTTGAAAAGTTATTCATTAGTCAGATCTTTATTGGTTATTTCATTTTTTCTGACTTGTATTAGCAAAGTTTCGGCTCAATGTGTTGCTTATCAGAACTATGAGGCTTTTGGCTCGAGCATCCCAACTTCAGCGGGCACCTGGACCGACAATTCCATGGGTTACACTTCGACTGTTCCTCCATCTGTATATGGTAATTCAGGAATTAATGTTTTGCAATTTGATGCTGTTGGTGATTACATCATTACACCAAAAATCAGTACACCGGGTATTTTTTCATTTTATCATCGCAGAAGTGGTTTCCCAACTGGGACACCAAAATTTACGGTGAGAACTTCTCCGGATTTGATAACATGGACTTCTAGAGGTTCAGCAACACCCGGAGCTTCATGGGCACAAATGTCGATTGATTTAGGCGCTTTAGGGCTTACCAATGTTTATGTACAAATTATTGACGAAAGGCTTAGCGGAACAGATATCCGATGGGTAGACGACATCGCTTGGACTTCAACCAATACAACCGAAAACACGATTATTCCGGCCTTAAGTAATTGCACCCATACAGTTCAATGTGGGACCACGTATAATTTTATGGATCAAGGTGGAGCTAATGACATTTACAACATCAGTAAAGATTATACCATCACCTTTACTCCATCAGTTGGAACTAGCAAAGTTGAATTGGTTTTTAATAGTTTCAGCACCGAATCCGGTGAAGATGGCATGGTCATTTACAACGGCCCGAATACCGCTTCACCACAAATATCATCAGGTTTACCAGCCGGAACCAATGCAACCAATTGTCCGGCAGGTGCTTTTTACGGAACCACAAGCCCTGGCACCATTACCTCAACCGATGCCAGTGGTGCCATCACGATTCGATGGAGATCGAGCAGCGTTAACAATTTTCCCGGGTGGATTGCCAGTGTGAGTTGTGTTTCAGCTTCTTCTTGCCAAAAACCTTTGCTTACGGCAACCACAGCGATTGGGCAAACCACCGCCACAATCAATTGGACCGCTCCGAGTCCGGCACCTGCCAATGGCTATGAATATGTGGTTTCAACCTCAAATTTAACACCGTCAGGCGCGGGAACTTTTGTGGCTGGAACTTCTGCTAATGCGACTGGTTTATTGCCAAATACAACATATTATGTTTTTGTCAGAAGCGATTGCGGCTCAGGAAATTTCAGCGGATGGACATCTTCAGGGACGTTCACTACTTTATTGCCTTCTTGTGTTGCCCCTTTGAGCCAAGCATCGTCATTGGTTTTAGGAACCATCACCAGCAGTTCGATTTCAGGATCATTCTCAGGCTCAGCCAGCGGATATCTGGTCATTCAATCCAATAGCGCAACACCTCCAAGTCAACCAATCAACGGAACTGTATACAATAGTGGAAATATTGCTTCGTTGGGAGCCGGATTGACCTTTATACAAAGCGGCGCTACAACTTCATTTACCAGTAGTTCATTGATTGGAAACACTCAGTATTACTATTATGTATATGCATACAACAATACAAGTTGTTCCGGTGGACCTAGTTATTATCTATCAGGAGCATTAACAAATTCAGCCAATACTTGCCCTGCGGCACCAAATTCTGTATCAGCCTCTGGCGCTACATCAACAGGATTTACTTTGAATTGGACAGCTCCTACCGGTGGCTCAGCAGCAACGATTACCTATACTGTACAGGTAACTACTGATTCAGGTTATGTCACCAATGTAAGCGGATCTCCTTTTTCGGTTACAGCGCCAACAACCACTTTAAATGTTACAGGTTTAAACAGCAATACACTTTATTATTATAGAATTCTCGCTAGTAACGGATGTTCAAGCGCCTATGTAACGGGGAATATTTCGACTTTGCTTCCTGCTTGCGTGGCACCGACCAATCAAGCAAGTTCTTTCTTGTTGGGCACAGTGACAATAAATTCTATTGCGGCAACATACTCGGGAACAGCCAGCGGCTATTTAGTTGTTCGATCGTTGAGCAGTACGCCGCCGAGCCAACCTGTGAATGGAACAATCTATAATGCCGGAAACATAAATACTTTAGGGGCTGGGCTTACTTTTGTTCAAACAGGAAGCGCCATTTCAATTGCCGACAGCGGATTGAATTCAAACACAACCTATTATTATTTTATATACGCATACAACAACACGTCATGCTTGGGCGGACCGGCGTATAATACCTTAGGGCCGTTGACCGGATCAGGAACAACACTTCCGGCTTTTAATGACAACTGTAATACAGCATACCCTTTAACGGTCAACCCAAACTTGACTTGTACAACGTCATCCACAGGCACTACCGTGGGCGCTACTCAAACACAAGCGGCTTGCGCAGGAACTGCCGATGACGATGTTTGGTATAAATTTACCGCTACGGCCACTACCCATGTATTGACGGCTACTCCTATTGGTTTAACCGACGTAGTTTTTCAAGTCTTCTCGGGTACTTGTGCAGGAACTCTTACCAGTCTGGGTTGTATTGACAGCACCTCAGGCACATCGGTTGAAACGAGTTCCTTTTCGGGACTTACTCCCGGAACTGAATACTTCGTGCGTGTATATAGCTATGGAAGCGGCTCAGGCCAAGGAACATTTTCATTATGTGTGACTACTACTCCAGCTTGTACTACTCCGAGTCAGGCAACTGGTTTGGTTTTCGGAACACCATTAGCTACTACAATTTCAGCCAATTTCTCCGGTTCAGCCAATGGCTATCTGATTATTCAATCTAACAGCAGTACGCCTCCATCACAACCCGTTAACGGAACAACCTACAGCGCCGTAAACGTCGGTACTCTCGGGGCAGCATTGACATTTGTTCAAAGCAGTTCATCTACAGCAATTTCAACTACTGGACTCACCGGAAACACAAGATACTATTATTACATTTACGCTTATAACAACACTTCATGTTCGGGAGGGCCTATATACAGTCCAACTGTTTTGAGCGGTAATGTTGTGACTTGCGCGGCCGTTCCGAGTTCGGTAAACATAACCAATATAAGCACTTCGACATTTACGGTTAACTGGGGCTCATCGGTAGGTGGAAATACCAATAGCGTAACATATACTTTGCAGATTACAACCGACGCAGGATATACAGCCAATATTGCCGGTTCGCCATTTTCAATTGCAGCGCCTACATCATTTTATAACGTAACCGGATTAAACTCAAGCACCCTTTATTATTATCGAATTCTTGCGAATAACGGATGTGCGAGTGCTTATGTAACGGGTAACATCAGCACAACTTGTACCGCTACCAATGTTCCGTATTTTCAGAATTTTGACAGTGTTACTCAACCGAGCCTACCTACTTGTGTGAGCGTTCAAAACAATAATAATGATGCACAATTCTGGAAAACTTGTAATACCACTTCTTTGGGAAATGCAACTGCTGTAGCACCGTTTTCAGGAGCCAATCAAATGGGCATTCAATACAATACGAGTAATGCAATGGATGATTGGTTCTATATTCAAGGTTTGAATATGACTGCCGGAACCGCATACAGACTCACATTTTACACCAGAGGTTATGTTTATTCCGGAAGCAACGAAAACATTGAGGTAAAATGTGGAAATTCTCCTTCGTCCACTGCGATGACGCAAACCATTCTTACGCCAACTGTTGTTCCAGGCAATGTGGCTTACACACAAAAAGTAATCGACTTTATGGTACCGAGTTCTGGTGTTTACTATCTCGGATTTCACGGCATATCTGCGGCCAACATTTGGTATTTATTTGTGGATGATGTCAGTGTAACCTTGAGTCCAAGTTGTTTGACACCAACAGTCAATACAACCACAAACCTTGCAGGAACAACCGCAACAATCAATTGGAGCGCCCCTATTATTGCGCCTTCTAACGGGTATCAGTATGTAGTTTCAACTAGTAGCACACCTCCCGGAGGTTCCGGAACAGCCAGTGCAGGTTTATCAGCCAATATAACCGGCTTGGTCAGCAATACCACCTATTATGTGTTTGTAAGAAGTGATTGTGGGGGCGGAAATTATAGCTCTTGGTCAAGCCCGGGTACTTTTTACAATGGCTATTGCGCTTCGACCAGTACCAACACAACTAATTACATCAGCAGTTTTTCTACTACCGGAGGAACTGCCAACATAACCAACAATTCATCCGGCTTTTCTGCTTCGGGTTATGGCAATTTTACGGCTATGAGCGTGAGTCAGCAACCATACGGAACGGTAAATTTTTCATCAGCCTATTCCGGCGGTACTTTTGGTTTTAATATTTGGGTAGATTGGAATAACGATTTAGATTTTGACGATCCAGGAGAAAAAGTTTATGGATCAGGCAATTATTTTTCGTCCAACACCGGTAGTTTTTCAGTTCCGGGTTCAGCAGCTGTGGGTAACCATCGCATGAGAATCAGAGCCAATTATTACGACACCAATCCACAAGTTTGCGGTTCGATTAGCGACGGTGAAACCGAAGATTATACATTTACTGTTTTGGCACTTTCTTGTAGTGGAAACCCTTCGAATTTATCTGCTTCGGGGATTAGCTTTACAACCGCTACCATCAACTGGACCGCTGCAAGCCCGGCACCTGCAAGTGGTTATCAATATTACTATGCCACATCAGCATTAGATCCAACCTATAGCACAATCCCAAGCGGAACTACTGCAGCCGGAGTTACTACTGCCAATTTAACCGCACTAACCTCCGGAATGAACTACTATGTCTGGGTCAGATCAAATTGCGGTGCCAATCAAGGTGTTTGGATTGGTCCATTATCGTTTTCAACACTTGCTTCGCCACCGGTTACCACAAATTCATCGGTTTGTCAAGGAGGAACAGCAACTATTTCAGCAACCGGAACCTGTACCGGACTAATGAATTTAGGCAACACCATCAATGGCAGTTGGGATGCTACCACCGACCCGAGAGCAGTTCGTCCGCTCATTTTCTTGGCCAATTCAACAACTTGTGCCTTTGACCCAAGTAACTTAACGGCCAACTATTCTTCAATGGATTTTCAAGTAAGCACTACTGGTTCTTACACCTTTACTATGGCGGCTACCACTGCTTATGATTCTATGGGATATATTGTGATCAATCCGTTTAACCCAGGTGTCTGTGGTAGTGGAACATGGGTTGTTGGTGACGACGATAGCGGACCTACTACCTTTGAGCCACAAATGACTGCAACTTTAACTGCGGGTGTTACTTATACGCTTATATCAACACTTTATGCGGCCTCCAGTGTATTGGTTACCAATACTTTTCAGTGGAATGTAACCGGCCCAGGAACTGTTTCAGGCGTAGTCGGCGGATCGGTTGAATGGTATACTGCTGCTTCGGGTGGAGTTCCCATCGGAACCGGAACTCCTTTTAATCCGGTTGGTGTCACTGGGTCTGGTTTAACCAACACAACTACTCCGGGCACTTATACTTTTTATGCCGCTTGCCCGAACAATCCTAACGTGCGCTCGGCAGCAAACTTTGTCATAACTGGCCCTACTGCTACGATTTCAGGTTCTGGAACAACTTGCTCTGGCGGAACTTTGATGACCATTAATTTAACTGGAACTGCCCCTTGGAATTTCACTTACACTGATGGAACAACACCCGTAACTGTAACGGGTAATACCACCAACCCTTATACTTTTACAGTGAATCCGGTATCTCCAACCAATTACACTTTGACTGCCCTAAGTGACGCTTCGTGTTCCGCGGTTGCATCAAATTTAACCGGCACTGGAACAGTAGGTAGTTCAAAAACTTGGAACGGTTCGGCAAGTAGCAATTGGAACGTTGCGTCGAATTGGTCTCCGAATGGCGTGCCCACTTCATCAGATTGCGTCGTGGTTCCGGCTTCAGCTAATCCACCCATCATTAGTGGCACATCATATCAAGCATTCGCCTATAGTTTAACGGTTCAGAACGGAGGAATTCTAACCGTCAATTCAACCAATTATATCACCGTTACCAGCACTGTCAATGTTATTTCTGGCGGACAATTTTTGATTAAAAATGGAGCTAGCCTTATTCAGACCAACAACGTTGCCAATACGGGCATCGTAAATATTGAGCGGGTTACACAACCGATGTATCGATACGATTACACCTATTGGGGATGCCCGGTAACCTTAGCTTCCAATTACACTTTGGGTATGCTATCACCTAATACACAACCCGATAAATTTTACAGCTGGATACCAACTACCGGAGCAAATCAATTTGGTACTTGGCAACAAGAAAGCACTGCTACGGTGATGAACCCAATCAAAGGTTACATCGTCAGAGCGCCTCAGACATTCTCAGCTTCGTCAAGCAGCAGAGTTCCTTATACAGCTAATTTCATAGGAACACCTAATAACGGAAATATTTCGTGCCCAATTTATCACGGAACATTGGTCGGAAACAACAACGACAAATACAACTTGTTAGGCAATCCTTATCCATCTGCGGTTGATGCGCAAGCCTTTTTGACCGATCCTGTCAACACTCCAATTATTGATGGAACCATTTATTTTTGGACTCATAATTCCGAGCCGAGCACAGCCTATGTTGACCCATTTTATGGTGATTATGTGATTAATTACAACGGAAGTGATTTTGCCTCTTGGAATAGTTTAGGACCGGTGGGCTCGAGAGGCTCTGCGGCTACAACCGGAGGTTCAGCACCAAATGGTTATATCGGTGTCGGGCAAGGTTTCTTTACACGAAGTACCGGTAGTGCTCCAACCGGAAACTCAGTTATTTTTAAAAACTCAATGCGTTCGTCTAACAATACCCAGTTTTATAGAACCGCTTCTATCGTTGTTGGCGAAAGACAGTTGCGTACCACTGATGATAACGAAAAACACCGTATTTGGATCAACCTGATTTCTAACTCAGGTGTGTTCAGCCAAATTTTGGTGGGTTATGTCAACGGCGCTACAACCGGCTGGGACAGAGATTATGACGGCGTTCGCTTTATTGATGCCAGCAGCAGTTGTTTTTACTCAATAATTCCAGAACAAAACTTGGTTATCCAAGGAAGACCTTTGCCCTTTGAAAACACAGATCAAATCGCCTTGGGCTTAAAAACGACGGTAGCAGACACGTTCTCATTGCGCTTGGATCAATTTGACGGTTTATTTGAAAATCAAGATATCTTTATTGAAGACAAACAACTCGCGATCATCCATAATTTAAAGCAAAGCCCATATATTTTCAGCGCAGAAGTCGGCACCTTTGACAATCGATTTGTGCTGCGTTTTACCGATACTGCTTTAAGCATCAATTCAAATGTAACTCAAAATATTTTTGCTTCAATTCACAATAAAACATTAGAAATTTCTGCCAATGATAACATTGCAAAAGTTGAAGTTTTTGATATGACCGGAAAATTAGTTGTCGATTATATTTCTTCTGGAAACACTAAAAAAATAAATGAGCCTTTTTTACATGCCGACGGATTTTATTTGGCCAAAATTTATATGAAAAACGGAAATATCACAGCCAAAAAATTAAGTGCTAAAAACTGATTTTTATTGGCCACAACTCTGTAAATTTTATAAAAAAAGAATAGAAAACCGCTTCAAACGAGGCGGTTTTTTAATTATCATTCAAGATTTTATTCAATCCTTTATTATATCCGCGAAAATTAGACGACACATCAAAAACACTAGCCAATTCAGATTTTTATTTCTAATTTTGGAAGTTCATTCGAATTGAATATCAACTGATTGAAAGTCGGATTTTGCGTCAAAACAATACAGAAATATGAAACATTTTTACGGTCGTTTGTTCAGGCTCATGCCTCTGCTTTTTTTGTGTCAAATGCTCAACGCTCAAAATAATTGGGACGGAGATAACGCATTGGGTGAATTCATACTTTGTAACAATTGGTTTGGCAACTCATGCCCGACAACCTGGAATTCAACCACCGATTTAAATATACAACTCAAAAACAGCGGTTTTCAAACCACCATGTATTTGAATTATGGCGCATGGATAGACATCAATAACCTCACTTATTTTGCTACCTATAATCCTTCGGTGAATCAGTTTGATGCTGACGGACCGGTGGGCAGTGAAAACGGAATTAACTTTTACGGAAAAATTGAAAATTATTCACCCAACAATACGCAAGTTTTCAATTTGCCTTTTCACGGAAAAAACGGCTCCGTTATTGAAATCAATCCCATCAACGGTGGATTTACTTTCAACCGCCCGATTTTAAACAATGGCAATAAAAATTTCAATGTTTGGGGACCTAACTCCAAAAAACTAACTTTAAACAGTTATCCTGCCGGAAATGCCAGTGTCGGATTATACATCAAACAATACTCAATTGTCGAAGTAAATTACAACAACGTTTCCTCTCTGTCAGGCGGGTATTTTGTAGAAGAAGGCGAATTATGGGTAAACTCTGCCGGTGTAATCCAAGGCCCAATTCAAGTTGGAAACGGAACCACAGCCATCAACAAATTATACATCAGCCATGCCTCGACCGCTACAACAGTTGCCAATAATATTACCGTTCCAACCAGTTCAGCCAACGCAACGATTGGCGGATTGAACACTTCAAACACACATACCTATTCTGGAAACATCAACCTCAACAACAACATTGTCAACTTTGACGAAGTAAGTGCCACAGGAACCGTTGATTTTACCGGAGTTATTTCGGGTTCGGGCGGAATGCTCAAAATCGGAGCAGGTTTGGTTCGTTTATCAAACAGCAACACTTACACCGGAACTACGACCATCAATGCGGGAACGTTACAATACGGAGCAGCGAACGCGTTATCAAATTCAACCAATGTAATTCTCAACGGAGGTAAATTCAGTACAGGAGCCACCACTGGTTATGGCGATACGGTAGGAACATTAACATTAACCGACAATTCAACAATTGAATTAGGAACCGGAAGTCACTCATTGAATTTTGCCAACAGTAGCGCTGTGGCTTGGACTGGAGGAAAAACACTCACTATTACTGGCTGGACCAACAGTTGTTCAGGCGCTAAAGTATTTGTCGGAACTGACAATACAGGTTTAACCGCAACTCAATTGGCACAAATTACTTTTCAAGGATTTGCTCCAGGTGCTAGTATTAGTCCAGTTGGGGAACTTATTCCGGGAAATATCGTGTTGACTGCCACTGGAGGAACTTTACTCGCCAAATACAGCACTTTGAAAGCCGCATTTGATGCAATGAATTTAAGTACGCATTTAGGGGTGATTAATATTTCTGTTTTGAACGATATCAATGAAGGCGCGAATACGGCGGCTCTTAATCAAGTAGCAGGAATTACCTCAGTACTCATTCAACCGGCGGGTTGCGGCCCGAGAACCATTACCGGAACAGGCAATACGGGCGCAGGCAATCCAGTTGTTGACTTAAACGGTGCTGACAATGTAACAATTGATGGTTTGAATACCAACAGCAATAGTTTAACCATTAGCAACACCAGCATATCAGCCACTTCGGGTACGTCAACCATTCGTTTTCAAACGGATGCCACCAACAATATCATTACCAATTGTACCATTTTAGGTTCGGCAACAGGAACAGGCGCTACAGCAACCGGAAATATTTTCTTCGGAGCCGCAGCAGTAACCACCGGAAATGACAACAATACCGTATCCAATTGTAATATTGGCCCTGCCGGAACCAATTTACCTGCAAAAGGAATTCATTTCACGGGTACCTCAGGTAAAGAAAACAGCGGCATTGTTATTACCAACAACAATGTTTATGACTACTTCAATGCGGCGGCGGAATCTGCGGGTATTTATGTTGGAACTGGAACTACCGCTTGTACTTTTAGCAACAATAAATTTTATCAAACTGGAGGCAGAGCTCATACGACAGGGGCAATACATTCAGCGATTAAAATTGCGGCAGGAGCCACAGGAAATAGTTTCATGATTTCTGGAAACACGATTGGATATGGTTCGTCTGCTGGAACGGGCACCTATACTCTCATGGGTATTGCCGGTTCAAGTTTTACACCGATTTCATTGTCGGTCGGAACAACCGCCACTACGGTTCAAAACAATACAATTGCCGGAACAATGTTCGGCATGACTACGGCAGCAGCAGCTACTATTTTTCAAGGAATATCAGCCACCGGAAGTAGTACAGTGAATGTTACCGGAAACACAATAGGGTTAACAACCGGAACTATTGGCTTTTTCTCTTATTCAACCGCAGGCGGAAATATATTTTTCATCAACCTCTCGGGAACCGGTAGTATGAATGTTCAAAACAACATCATACAAGCTGTTACGGCAGGTAATAGTGCAGCCACAGCAGCTTTTAACATTACAGGAATTTCTGTTGCCGGATCAGCTGCCTATACTATTACCGGAAACACCATCGGTCATACCACCCCTGCAGACAGTATCAACATGGGAACTTTGGGTACCTCAACCACTGCTGTAACTTTTACCGGAATTACCTCGTCTTCAACAGGTAATCTTGTTGTTGGCTCTTCGGGTAATGCCAACACCATCCAAAACATCACTATCAAACCGCTTGCAAACAATAGCTTTATTGGCTTTAGCAATTCAGGCATTAACACCTCAACATCTGTCAGTTACAATGTAGTAAAAGGAGTTTCATTTACTTCTGCTTCATCAACGGGTTCTGTCTTCAGAGGTATTAACAATACAGCTGCGGTAACCGGAAATATTGATTTTAATAACAACAGTTTTGGGGTTTCAGGAACCGGCTTGGTGAGTTACTCAGCCGGCAATACCGGAACTTTAATCGTGGTGAATAATACCGGCGGAGCTGCAACTGCGGCTCTTTCTGTGCAAAACAATGACATTCAAGGGATTTCGCATACCGGAACAACCAGTGCATCTCACCAATATATTTTGAATTCGGCAGCAACCTTGTCACAAAACATCAGCGGTAATACCTTTACCAATTTAAATGCTGCAACAACCGGTGCGATTACTTTTATAAACGATGCCGTGGTTCTTACCGCAACCGGCACACAAACCATTAGTTCAAATAGTATTGTAACAGGATTTACGACAACAACTACAAACTTGAGTTTGATTCTTGCTAATGCGGCATCAGCAACCGGTGCTATCATTAATTGCAGCAGTAATAATTTTTCTAATATTACGGCCAGTTCGGTTACAACATTCAACGGAATTAATGCTACTACAGCTACTAATTTCCCAACAAAAACCATTTCAAACAATACACTGAGTTCAATTTCGTTATCCAGCGCTACTGTTATTGCTCTTAATATTGGATCCATAGGCGGAACCTCTACTGTTTCTAACAATACTGTCAGTGGTATATCCAATACAGCGGCCATCACCGGAATCGGAATCGGAACTTACAGTACAGGTGCTACCCTCAATTGTACCTCAAACACCGTCAACAGCTTAACATCTAACTCAAACTCTACGGTATACGGAATCAATAGTAACTCTGCAGTCGCTGCGACCGCTAATGAAAATATATTAAGCAATACTGTCAGTTCTTTAAATAGTAATGCAGCCAATGTTATCGGAATTTATGCAAACGGAGCAGTTTCTAATAAAACAATCAGCAACAATAATGTGAGTGCTTTAAGTGCTTCAGCTGGAACCATCAGCGGCATTAATTATCAGTCTGGAACAACTGTATTGGTTAGCGCAAACAACGTCTTTGGATTTTCAATAAACAATTCTGCAACTACCGTAGGTATTCAATCTGCCGTATCCGCCTCAGCTAGTAATGTGATTACCAACAATACCGTCAACAACATTGTTAATTCAAGTACTACATCTACAGGAATTATTTATGGCATTGTATACAGTGGATCGGTAGCCGCAAATATTTCAAACAATACAGTAAGTAATATTGATTCTGCTGCAAATGGAGGCGGCGTATGCTTGGGAATTTATCTCGGAGTGTCAGTAACTGGTAATACAGTAACTGGAAACACAATATATGGTTTGAACGGCTCGTCAACCACTGCAAATTCAACTGCCGTTGGTATTTTTATCAATCTAACTACTTCTGGTGGAAGTATTACTGGAAACCGTATTTATGATTTAAGAAATGCCTCAACTTCTTCATTAGCTACAATCTGTGGTATAAAAACCAGTGGTTCTTGGACTTTTGACAACAACATGATTTCGCTCATCAACAATCAAACAATTTCTGCTTACGGAATTAATGACGTGGGTTTTAATGGAAATCGAAAATATTATTATAACAGTGTATACATTGGCGGAACTAATGCCGGAAGCAACCCTTCTGCCGCTATGCAGTATATTGCTACAGCGGGTGCAACTGCTGATATCAAAAACAATATCTTTGTCAACGAACAGAATAATTCAGGTAAAAACTATGCATTTGCCAATACCGCTGCGAACTTTACCGGTATGACTATGAACTATAATGTGCTCAATGCAAGTAACGTGAACATGGTAGCAATTAACAACACTACTGATCA
Source organism: Flavobacteriaceae bacterium (assembly GCA_046329175.1). GTDB lineage: Bacteria > Bacteroidota > Bacteroidia > Flavobacteriales > Flavobacteriaceae > Flavobacterium. Next base: position 54,108 of record JAXLVE010000007.1, on the reverse strand, counting down.
AAGTTTTGCGGGTTGGAAATCAGCATCCGGTTTGGACGCCAATAGTTTGTCAGGCGTGGTAGTTCCGTTTGCCAATACTGCCACCGCTGATTTACATATTACCACCACTTGTAATGATTTAGAATCAACCGGAACACCGGTAACCGTAACTACCGATTATGATGGGGTAACGCGTAATGCTACGACTCCGGATATTGGCGCAGATGAGTTTGCAGGATCAGCTCCGGCAACGATTACACTTTCGCCGGCTACTTTGACAGTTTGTGCAGGAAGCGGCATTGCTATTACGGCCTCGAGTACTGATTTGACATACACTTATACATGGAGTCCGGCAACCGGCCTGAGTGCTACTTCAGGAGCTACCGTAACAGCTACTCCAACGGCAACAACAACTTATATTGTTACAGGAACTTCACCATCTGGCTGTACCAAATCAAGATCATTTGTGGTTACGGTCAACCCGCTACCAACGGCTATTACGGTTAGTCCAAGTTCGGTGAATTCGTGTCCGAATATTATTCAGACACTTACCGTTACGCCCAATCCGAGTACGATGATTCCGATTGGCACACCGAATTCGAATACGGCTGTGGTCGGAAACACCCCATATCGTCAAGCGTCGAGTACGCAGCTCAGAATGCAATATTTAATCACCAAAGCCGAACTCAATGCAGCGGGAATTACCAATGCGACCAACTTAAAATCAATATCGTTTAATGTAACTTCAGCAGGAACCGGTGTGATGCCAACTTATGACATCAGTATGGCGCATACACTGGTAGCAAATTTAACCACGACTTACATTACAACCGGCTTTACAACGGTTTATAACGGTGTAAATATTCTTCCGGTCAACGGAATCAACACCCATACATTTGCTACACCTTTTGCTTGGGATGGAACATCTAACATTGTCATCAACATTTGTCATACCGCTACCGGAAATGGGCTTAACCCTTTTAGTTTGGTTACTTTGTGCACACCGGCAACCGTTAGTACAACCTCAAGAACTGGTGGTGGATCATGTGCAGCCGTTTCAGGAACAACCAACGGAGATAAACCGGTCATTTATTTTGAAGTTGACGCTCCGATTACTTGGTCGCCGACCACGAATTTGTATACCGATGCTGCAGCCACGATTGCTTACAATCCGGCAGTGCATACCAATATGCCAACCATTTATGCGAAACCAACAGCGGCAACCACTTATACCGCCTCGGTAACCAATACCGTAACGGGCTGCGCGAGTACGAGCACGGGCGCAATCACCATGAATCCAAATATTTGGAATGGAACCACTTGGAGCTTAGGAGCACCTTCGGGCACAACGAATCTTCAGTTTTCAGGTAACTTTACAAGTTCGGCTAATTTATCAGGTTGTAATTGTACTGTATCTAGCGGAAATGTCGTATTCAACGACCCGGCAACGCTCACTTTATCTGGAGGTTTAAACGTTAGTGGAGGCTCGCTCACTTTTACGAACAATGCCAGTTTGTTACAAACAAACGATAGCTCAACCAATTCCGGAATCGTAACCATCGAACGCATCACCCAACCTATGTATCGTTATGACTATACTTATTGGGGATCACCGGTAACACTGGCCTCAGCTTATACATTAGGCATGCTATCACCAGCTACGCAACCTGACAAGTATTATAGTTGGACACCAACTATTGCCAATGCAGCTGGAACATGGGCACAAGAAAGTACGGCCACAGTTATGGACCCAAGAAAAGGATACATTGTTAGAGCACCACAGACTTATTCAACTTCAGTAGGTACTAAAGTTCCATATACAGCCAATTTTATTGGAACGCCGAACAATGGTGTAATTTCAAGCCCGATTCAGCATGGGACATTGGCCGCCGGGGTAAGTGACGACAAATACAACCTATTGGGTAATCCGTATCCATCAGCTCTTGATGCTCAGGTATTCTTGACTGATCCGGCCAATACTCCAGTAATAGACGGAACCATTTATTTCTGGACACATAATTCTCCGATTAGCGCGGCTAATCCAAACCCTTTCTACGGAAGTTACGCCTATAATTATACGAGTAATGATTATGCGGCCTGGAATAGTTTGGGCGCCGTTGGACTCAGAGGAATTCAAGCGGGTTCTGGAGGGGCCGTACCCAATGGATACATAAGCGTTGGTCAAGGTTTCTTTACCAAAAGTACCGGTACCGCTCCATCGCCTACTCCTGCTACCTTTAAAAACTCAATGCGTGTTGCGGGTAACAACAACCAATTCTTTAGACATGCAGCGATTGACAACCACCGTTACTGGATTGACTTGATTGACAGCAACAGTAGCTTTAGCCAAGCTTTGATTGGTTATAAAGACGATGCCACTTTAGGATGGGATCGTATGTATGATGGCGTTCCAATGGATGAAGGTGCGGGAATGACTTTGTATTCAATTATTCCAGACAAACATTTGGCCATTCAAGGCCGTCCGTTGCCTTTTGATGCTCAAGACCAAGTGATTTTAGGTTACAAAGCAACACACGCCGACAGTTATTCATTCGGATTAGACGGTGTTGACGGCATGTTTGAAAATCAAGACATTTTTATTGAAGACAAACAGCTTAATATTATTCACGACCTGAAACAAAGTCCGTATGTATTTACGTCTGAAGCCGGTGTTTTTGACCATCGCTTTGTCATTAGATACAACAATTCAGCTTTAGCAAATGTTGATTTTGACCATCAGAATGTAAGTGTCGGCATTATTCAACACGAATTATTTGCACAAAGCAATTCGCGTATCAATACCATCGAAGTATTTGACATCTCCGGAAAACTAATCGCCAATTACCAACCGCAAAGCAATGAATTCAAAACACTTTTTAGTTTTGCTCGCGGTGTTTACTTAGCCAAAATAACACTTGACAACGGAAAAGTAAGTTCAAAGAAAATCATGAACTAAAAATATCTAACAACAAAAAAGCCGCTCAAATTGAGCGGCTTTTTTTATCTATTTTAAAGATTGATTATTTAACAATCGTCATTTCATCAACAATATTTTTAGCCCCTGAGAAATTGTCAATTACCCAAAGTACATAACGAATATCTACGTTGATGGTTCTTTGCAATTTGTTGTCAAAAATAACATCACCCGCCATAGCCTCGATATTTCCGTCAAAAGCCAAACCGATGAGTTCACCTTTGCCGTTGAGTACCGGTGAACCTGAATTACCACCAGTAATATCGTTGTCAGTCAAGAAATTTACGTGTAAACTTCCGTCTTTGTCAGCATAACGACCATAATTTTTGGCTTTGTTCATTTCAAGAACTTTTACCGGCAAATCAAATTCTTCGTCGCCTTTTTTGTATTTCTTCACTTGACTGTCTAAAGTAGTGTAGTTGTTGATTGAAACCGGATTGCGTTTGTCAGCCGGTAAAGCGCGTACTTTTCCGTAGGTCAAACGCAAAGTCGAGTTGGCATCCGGATATTTGATGCTTCCGATTTTTGATTCTCTCAAACCTTCTACCAATTTGCGGAAAGCTGCACCGTAATCATTTTGCGCTTTCGCCAAAGCATCTGATTTTGAATTGATGTGCGTAATCATATCGTTAGACAAAGCATATAACGGATCATTGTCAAGCACCGCTTGGCTTGGCCAGTTCAAAAATGCAGCAATGCGCTCTTTTGAAGTAAGAATACTCAAATCAATAATAGAAGCTGCGTATTGCGAGAAATCGTTGTTGGTTTCTTTACCTACTTTTTCAACCATCGGAGCAATCGGATAACCTACCGATTTAGTTGCGTACAATTTTAGTTGCGCCGCCAACAAATCTTTCTCGGCCGGAATATATAATTCCTTGAACATTTCCTCAGCCATTTCCGTAATTGCCGGAGCCATTTCTTTGCGTTTAGCAGCATCCGCTTTTACGTAATTGTCTAACTGTTTACCTAAAGTACGACCAACCGTTCCAAACGCTGTGGTTCTGAACAATTGTTGCAAATAGTTGTCATGACGCGATTTTTCATTGGTCATGCTATAATACTTATTGAGGTTTTCAACCACATTACCGTATTTTTCTTTGTTGGCCGGTTTGTTGGCCCATGTGTTGAATTTAGCTTCTTGCGCCGCTTTGGTTTTTGAAGTTTGGAATTTGGTGAGTGCATCAATCATTCCTTGACGGTTTTTCCAGTAGTTGGCTGTTGAAGCATATTTTGAAGCATAAACCAATCTGAGCGCATCGCTTTGATCCATGTATTTTTTCATGTTGTCCATCCCGGTTTTGGCACCTTCTACCCAAGCAGGATATCCGAATTTTACGTTTTGCTCAATTCCACCCGCCGGCATCCAACGATTGGTTCTGCCCGGATAACCCAAAATCATCGCAAAATCACCCTCTTTTACACCGTTCAAATTAACCGGCAAATAGTGTTTTGGTTGCATAGGAACGTTATCAGCTGAATATTCTGCAGGATTTCCGTTTTTATCAGCATACACGCGAAACATAGAAAAATCTGCGGTTTGACGAGGCCATTCCCAGTTATCTGTGTCACCACCAAATTTACCCAAACTCTCAGGCGGAACCCCTACCAAACGAACATCTTTGTAATCTTGATACACGAAATAGTAGAATTCATTTCCTTGAAAAAACGAACGAACCGAAACCACATATTTTCCGCCTTCGTTGTTTTCTTTTTCAATTTTGGCAATCTCAGCATTGATCGCTTTTTCGCGCTCAGCCTCGGTCATTTTGTCGTTTACCTGCGCCAAGATTCGTTTGCTGCAATCGTCCATACGCACAAAGAAACGCACAAACAAAGGGCTTTGCGCATGTCTTTCAGAAGTTCTCTTATCAGCCCAGAATCCGGTTTTTAAGATGTTGTCTTGCGGTGTTGACAATTCAGCAACGGCATCATATCCGCAGTGGTGGTTGGTGAGTACCAAACCGTCTTTTGAAATAAGTTCAGCCGTACAACCTCCGTTAAACTGAACAATCGCATCTTTCAAACTGTGGTGGTTGATGCTGTAAATTTCTTCAGCGGTCAGTTGCAGACCCATTTTTTGCATGTCGCGGTGATTGAGTCGTTCAATAAACATCAAAAACCACATCCCTTCATCGGCCTTCACGCTCATTGGCATAAGCAATACGGCAGCAATTACGGAAAGAATAATTTTTTTCATCGGTAATTAAATTGAATTAGTTAATAATCGAGCTTATAGTCGGAAAATTTTATGGTTTGTTACAACGCTCATCCGCATCAGCTCCAATTCGTGCGTGCGAAGATAACTTATTTTGCCCAAAAAAGTGGTTCAAAACTACAACGATGTCGTAATGGAAGGAGTAATTTTTAGGGCGAACGGCCGGGCTGTTCACTGTAGTCCTCGCCGCTTCGCTCCGCTGCGCGGCTGCGGGCTGCCGTTGCCATCCCTGTCGCGCATTGGGTTCCATAAAAAACTTTGAAAATTGAAATGAGACTTCTATAAATAAATTTTTTGATTCTTTATTTACTGCCAACCATCAAAAGCCAAAGAAAGAAAAAACTTGAGAGTTTATAGATTGATGCGTTGTGGCAAATCTTGTTCAAATGATAAAATTGCCACAGTTTTTGTGGCAAAATCTATTTTTGGAGAGAAATTGCCACAACTTTTGTGGCAAAACCTATTCTTGAACTGATTTTGCCACAAAAATTTTGAACATTAATTTGAGTAAATTTTCTTTATCAACAAAAGACATAAAAAAACGCCTCATCTCTGAAGCGCTCTATGATTTGGTTTAGCTGTTGAGCATTTGCCACAATTTGTCTTTGAGTTCGACGAGGCCTTGCTGTGCTACCGATGAAATAAACAAATACGGAATTTTTTTGAAGTCTTTGTCGAGCTGTTTTTTCATCTCGGCTTTGAGTTCATCGTCAAGCATATCGCATTTAGAGATTACAAGCAATCGTTCTTTATCCAACAATTCCGGGTTATATTCTGAGAGCTCTTTGATGAGAATATCATATTCTGCTTTGATGTCAGGCGCATCGGCCGGAACCAAAAACAACAAGGTCGAGTTGCGTTCGATATGGCGCAAGAAATAATGCCCTAAACCCTTACCTTCGGCAGCGCCTTCAATAATTCCCGGAATATCAGCCATCACAAACGACTGAAAATCTCTGTAAGCCACAATGCCTAAATTGGGTTTTAAAGTCGTAAACGGATAATCGGCAATTTTGGGTTTGGCCGAAGTCAGCACCGAAAGCAAAGTTGATTTTCCAGCATTCGGAAAACCTACCAAGCCTACATCTGCCAATACTTTGAGCTCTAAAATCACGTCCATTTCGGCGCCGGGCATTCCGGGTTGCGCATAACGCGGGGTTTGGTTGGTCGAACTTCTAAAATGCCAATTGCCGAGCCCACCTTTTCCGCCGGGCGCTAGAATTCTCTTTTCGCCGTCTTGGGTAATCTCAAACAAAATTTCGTTGGTTTCAAAATCGCGCACTACCGTTCCGAGCGGCACTTCGATGATTTTGTCCTCGCCATCGTGGCCCGTACTGCGCGAGCTTCCGCCGTCTCCGCCATGACCGGCTTTGACGTGGCGCGCAAACTTCAGGTGAAACAACGTCCATAAACCGCTGTTGCCCACCAAATACACATGACCGCCTCGACCGCCATCGCCGCCATCCGGCCCGCCTTTTTCAATGAATTTTTCGCGGTGCAAATGCGTTGAGCCGCGACCACCTTTACCTGATGCGACATATATTTTTACGTAATCTACGAAATTGCCTTCGGTCATATATTTTAGTATTCAGTAGTTAGTCGTTAGTAGTTAGTGAGTTAAAAACCTAATTCCTATCTACTATTTACTAATTACTATATTTTTCTTTTCAGCAGTTAGTTAGTGAAAAACCTAATTCCTATCTACTATTTACTAATTCCTATCTACTCTTTCAAAGCCCTCATGCCCACCTTACTAATTTTCACACCGTCCATTTCAAGCACTTCGAGTTCAAATTTTTGCCAAATGAGCTTTTCGCCTTTTTTCGGAATATTGCCCAACTCAGTAATCACAAAACCACTCACCGTGGTTACTTCATAATCACTGGTGAGTTCGTCCAAATCAAAATAGGTCAAGAAATCATGCAATGAATATTGTCCGTCAATGGTCCAAGTGTTGTCGGCATGCGCTGTGATTTGGTATTCATCATCATCAAAATCTGAAGCATCGCCCACAAGTGCTTCTAAGATGTCGTTCAAGGTAATGATGCCTTGAAAAACACCAAATTCATCCATCACAAAAGCATAGTGCACTTTCGAGCGTTTGAAGTTTTCGAGCGCTTTATAGGCCGAAGTTTGCTCGATGAGATAAACGGGTTCTTTTGTGATTTTTTTCAAATCAAACTTTCCGGTTTCGAGCGCCACGAACAAATCTTTGAGCAAAACCACACCGATCATTTCGTCGAGATTTTCACCACAAACCGGATACACCGAATGCAGTTCTTCTAAAACTTTGGTTTTGAGCTCGTCAGTGCTGTCGTCGGGCGAAAGATACACCACCGAACTGCGGTGCGTCATCAGTGAATTGACTTTGCGATCGCCAATGTGAAACACACGTTCTACAATGTCTTGTTCTATTTCTTGCACCTCGCCTACTTCAGTTCCTTCTTTGATGATGGCTTTGATTTCATCTTCGGTGACTTTGCCGTCGGCGGTGGGTTTGATGTTGAGTAAATTGAGTAAACCGTCGGTAGATTGAGTGAGCAACCAAATAAACGGAGCGGTCGCTTGCGAAATAATTTTCATCGGAACCGCCACTGATTTGGCAATGGCTTCGGGATAATTGAGTCCGATGCGCTTGGGCAAAAGTTCACCCAAAACGAGTGAAAAATACGTCAAAATAACCACAACTATACCCACAGCTAATGAATGCGCATACGGTTGCAACACCGGAAAGCCTTCAATAAAAAGTTTAACATCAGCGGTGATTTTATCGCCCGAATAAATACCGGTTAATATACTGATGAGCGTGATGCCAATTTGTACGGTCGAGAGTAATTTGTTGGGCGCGTTGACCAAATCCAAGGCGGTTTTAGCGCTATCGCTTCCTTTTTTGGCGGCGGTTTCCAAGCGGTTTTTGCGTGCCGAAATCAGTGCGATTTCAGACATTGAAAACACGCCGTTGAGCAAAATCAAAAAAAGAATTATCAGTATTTCCAAAGATGGTTGTTTTGATGAAACATAATGCGACACGACTGCCCTAGCCCCGATTGAAGCAAGCTACCGCGTAGCGCGAAAAGCGGGAAAAAGCTACAAAGAATCAATGACAGCGCTCAAACGCTCAGTGATTTCGGCAATGGCGCCGATTCCGTTGACCGCATGAAACTTGCCTTGGGCTTTATAAAAATCCATGAGCGGAGCGGTTTTTTCGTTGTATTCTTGATAGCGATTTCTGATTTTTTCTTCGTCTTGATCGTCCGGACGACCTGAGGTTTTTCCGCGTTCTAAAAGGCGTTGCACCAAGATTTCATCGTCGGCTTCAAGCGCCACAGTGGCGGTAATTTTTTGATGTTTACTTTCTAAAAAAGCATCTAGTGCCTCGGCTTGCGCAATGGTTCTCGGGAATCCGTCAAACAAAAATCCGGCTGAATTTGGGTTTTGATCGACCTCGCTTTGCAACATCTGAATGGTTACGGCATCGGGCACCAAATCGCCTTGATCCATATAGCTTTTGGCCAATTGACCGAGTTCAGTGTTGTTTTTGATGTTGTATCTGAAAATGTCACCGGTAGACAAATGCGTGAGGTTGTATTTTTCTTTTAAAAATTCGGCTTGGGTTCCTTTGCCGGCGCCTGGTTTTCCGAAGAGGACGATGTTGATCATTTTGAAAGTTGTTAGCTTTATGAGTTATTTTTAGTTATGAAAATTAGTTGGCAGCGAGTTGATAAACATCGGGCAAATTGCGTCCGAGCCCGTCGTAATCGAGTCCGTAACCCACGATGAATTTATTCGGAATGCGGATGCCGACGTAATCAATCTTGATGTCTTTTTTATACGCTTCGGGTTTAAAGAACAAAGCGGCAAACTTCAGATGCTTGACGTTTTGCGCTTTGAGGATGGCTTTGAGTTCTTCAATCGTATTGCCAGTATCGACAATGTCTTCGACGACAACCACCGTGCGACCTTCGAGGTTTTGATTGACGCCGATGAGTTGTTTGACTTCATTTGTAGTTTCAGTACCTTCATACGAAGCCATTTTTACAAAACTCACTTCGCACATGCCGCGGTAGTATTTCATCAAATCGGCCACGACCATAAAAGCGCCGTTGAGCACGCCTACAAAAACGGGTATTTCATCAAAAAAATCGTCGTCCATTTGTTTGGCCATGTTTTCGATGGCGAACTGAATTTCATCGGACGAGATGAAAGGTTCAAAAGTTTTGTCGTGTAAGCGTATCATGTTGTGTTGTTAGAATAAGCTGCAAATTTACACAAGTATTAACTACCAACTCAAATGGTTATAGACTTTTTTGTAAAATTGATATATTTATACAATGAATATGAACTTCTACCAACAAATTACCACCGGAAATGCCGGGCTCAAATGCCGCAATGCCAACCTAAAACGCGTGCTCGATACGCCCGATTTACTTAATGATTTAGTGGAGATTGCGGTGGAACTTTCAGACAAAAACCAACACAAAGCCATTTGGATTGTCGAGATGATCGCCGAACAAAACGCTGCTTTGCTGCAACCGTTTGCGCAACAATTGTTGGAAACGATTCCGTATTTTAAGCATGAATCGGCCATTCGTGGCTCATCGAGAATAGTATTGTTTATGAGTAAGTTTGAGCCTTCTTTTCTGAGTGAAGCCCAGCAGCAAACTTGCATTGAGATTGCTCTGGATTGGCTCATCAACAATCAAATCAAAGTCGCGCCCAAAGCCAATGCGATGTATACTTTAGCGCATTATATGAAGCGTGAAGTTTGGCTCAAAGACGAACTCAGAGAAATCATCGGTAAAGATTTCGCAAAACAATCAGCCGCCTACAAAGCCGCAGCGAAACTCGTACTCAAAAAGCTCAAAGCTTGATGCATTGTTCCGGGATAAAAATTATCTTTGCGCACACAACAACACACAGGCTAGAGCAAAATAAAGCAACAGCCCAAAATAACTACAAACATGACTTATTTTTCTTCCGATTTTACCCTCGGAATTCTAGGCGGCGGTCAGCTCGGTAAAATGCTATTGACCGAGACGCGTAAATTAGACATTCAAACTTTTGTGCTCGATCCATCTACAGAAGCGCCCGGACAATTTGGCTGTAACCGTTTTTTTCAAGGTGATTTGATGGATTTTGAAACTGTTTATCATTTCGGGCAACAAGTCGATGTGCTGACCATAGAAATAGAAAACGTCAACCTTGACGCACTTGAAAAGTTAGAATCCGAAGGACGACAAGTATATCCATCAGCGCAAACTTTACGACGCATTCAAAACAAAGGCACGCAAAAAGATTTTTACCAAAAGCATCATATTCCAACCTCGGCTCACCAAAGATTTTCTGATGTAAATGCCTTGCAACAAGCCAACTTGTCTTTTCCATTTGTGTGGAAAGCTGCTCGTTTTGGCTATGACGGCAATGGCGTTAAAATCGTTCGAAACCATCATGATTTAAACGCTTTGCCCGACACTGAATGCATCGCCGAACAACTTGTGCCTTTTACGCATGAACTAGCTGTGATTGTGGCGCGCTCAGCCTCGGGCGAAGTTAAAACCTATCCGGTGGTCGAAATGGAATTTCACCCTGAAGCCAACCAAGTAGAATATGTGCTTTGTCCGGCGAGAATTCCGCAAGATATTGCTCAAAAAGCCACACAAATTGCGCTTCAGGTTTCGCAAGCATTTGCTCATGTTGGACTTTTGGCCGTTGAAATGTTCTTGACCCAAACCGGAGAAATACTCGTCAACGAAGTAGCGCCGCGCCCGCACAACTCAGGACATTACAGCATTGAAGCCAGTTATACTTCGCAGTTTGAAAACCATTTGCGCGCGATTCTCGACTTACCGCTCGGAAACACCGACAGCAAAGTAGCCGGTGTGATGGTTAATTTGGTGGGCGAAGAAGGTCATTCCGGAGCAGTTGTTTATGAAAACATCGAAAAAATCATGGCGCTTGACGGTGTGACACCACATATTTACGGCAAAAAAGAAACGCGTCCGTTCCGGAAAATGGGGCACGTGACCATTGTACATACTGATATGAATCAAGCGCGTAAAATAGCCGAAGAAGTCAAAAAAACCATTCGCGTGGTCAGTAAAAAATAAGTCTTAAATTTGACTGATTTATAAAATAAGAACACAATTCACAAAAACATGAGCAAAGTAGCCATCGTCATGGGAAGCCAAAGTGACTTGCCCGTGATGCAAGAAGCCATAGACATCTTAAAAAGCTTTGACATCGCCACCGAAGTCGATATCGTTTCGGCCCACCGAACGCCCGAAAAACTCGTCGATTTCAGCACAAACGCCCACCAAAAAGGCATCCGCGTGATCATAGCCGGAGCCGGTGGCGCAGCGCATTTACCCGGCATGGTGGCCTCAATGAGTCCGCTGCCCGTGATTGGCGTTCCGATCAAATCGAGTAATTCCATCGACGGCTGGGATTCGGTTTTGTCAATCTTGCAAATGCCCGGCGGTGTTCCGGTGGCCACGGTGGCGCTCAACGGAGCCAAAAATGCCGGCATCTTGGCCGCTCAAATCATCGGCGCTGCAAACCCTGAAGTGTTGCAAAAAATCATCGACTACAAACAAAGTCTCAAAGAAACGGTTTTAAAAGCTTCGTCTGAATTAAAAAATAAATAACAGAAGCCATTTCCCGCTGTGCGCTGTATCTTTCGGGCTGAACCCCAGCCCAAAAGGATGCCGCTGCCATCGGGGCTAGGGCACTGATTTTCACAAATAAACTATGACACACATACTCACCCGACGTTTTACCACACCCCACAATACGGCACCTTTTAGCCAAATCAAACCCGAAGATTATCAACCGGCTTTCGAGGCCAACATCGCCGCCGCGCGCGCAGAGGTCGATGCCATTACAAACAATCCCGAAGCGCCCACTTTTGAAAACACCATCGAAGCTTTGGAATTTTCCGGACAAGCGCTTGATCGGTTGTCGTCGATTTTCTTCAACTTAAACTCGGCCGAAACCAACGATACGATGCAAAAAATAGCGCAAGAAGTCTCGCCCTTGCTCACCGCATTTGGCAACGATATTGCGCTCAACGAGGACTTGTTCAAACGTGTCAAGAACGTTTACGAGCAGCGTGAGCACCTCAATCTCACTGCTGAACAAAGCATGTTATTGGAGAAAAAATTCAAAGGTTTTAGCCGCAACGGAGCTTTGCTTTCTGAAGACAAAAAAGAGCGTTTGCGCGCCATTGACGCTGAACTGGCCAAACTCAAACTCACTTTTGGAGAAAACGTCTTGGCCGAAACCAACAACTATCAATTGCATATTACGAGCGAAGCTGATTTACAAGGTTTGCCCGAAGGCGCTAAAGAAGCGGCCGCAGCATTGGCGCAATCTAAAAACCTAGAAGGTTGGGTTTTTACGCTTGATTTTCCGAGTTATGGGCCGTTTGTAACTTATGCCGACAACCGAGCTTTGCGTAGAGAATTGGCCATTGCTTACGGCAAAAAAGCATTCCAACACAACGAGTTCAACAACACAGAGAACATCCAAAAAATTGTGGCTTTGCGTCATGAGCGCGCGCAATTGCTCGGTTATGATTCGCATGCGCATTTTGTGTTAGAAGAACGCATGGCGCAAAATCCGGAGCAAGTCAAAAAATTCCTGAACGATTTACTGCAAAAAGCCAAACCGGCCGCCGAGCGCGAATTTGCCCAGCTCACAGCTTTTGCCCGCGAACTTGACGGCATCGATAAACTCGAAAAATGGGACGGCGCGTATTATTCAGAAAAACTCAAACAAAAACTTTTCAGCCTCGATGACGAGCTACTCAAACCGTATTTTAAACTCGAAAACGTTTTGAACGGTGCTTTTACCGTGGCCGAAAAACTCTTTGGCATTAGCTTTCACGAAGTCTCGAATATTGACAAATACCACGCAGATGTGCAAACCTATGAAGTGCGCGATTTTCAAAATGAACTCGTCGCTGTTTTTTATGCCGATTTCTTTCCGCGAAAAGGCAAACGCCCGGGTGCTTGGATGACTTCGTTTAAATCACAATCGATTCAAAACGGCTTCAACGAACGACCTCATGTGTCGATTGTGTGCAACTTTACACCACCTACTCCGTCGAAACCTTCGCTGTTGACTTTTAACGAAGTGACAACTTTGTTTCATGAATTCGGACACGCGCTGCACGGCATGTTGGCCAATACGGTATATCCGAGTTTGTCGGGCACTTCTGTGTATTGGGATTTTGTAGAACTTCCGAGCCAAGTAATGGAAAATTGGTGTTATGAGCCCGAAGCTTTGGCTTTGTTTGCGCATCATTACCAAACCGGCGAGGTCATCCCACAAGAATATGTCAACAAAATTAAAGAAAGTGCGAGTTTCTTAGAAGGCATGGCCACCGTGCGCCAACTGAGTTTTGGTTTGCTCGATATGGCCTATCATGCACAAGTTACCGAAATTAAAGACGTCAAAGCTTTTGAAGTGGCTGCCACCGAGCCGACGAGCTTTTATCCGGATGTGGCCGAGAATTGTGTGAGCGCTTCGTTTTCGCATATTTTTCAAGGTGGCTATTCATCGGGTTATTACAGCTACAAATGGGCCGAAGTATTGGATGCAGATGCTTTTGAATTCTTTCAAGAAAACGGCATCTTTAACCAAGAAATCGCCGAGCGCTTCAAAGAAAATGTTTTATCTAAAGGCGGAACTGAATTGCCGATGGAACTGTACAAACGCTTTCGCGGACAAGCTCCTAAACCGGAGGCTTTGTTGAGAGGAAAAACAGGAGTTGATATATTATCTTTCGAGTATCATAGTACAATCTACAGCGCCATCAACGAGTGATACCGAAGATTCCGTATACCCATCGACGTTCCAGGTTTCTTCATCAATCATTGTTCCCAATGTCAGATTATCCCTGTCAATGTATCGTCGAAAAACCATTCTAATTATTTGGTTATTAATTACAGACCAAGTCACTGGACCTTCATTTTCCAACCAAGGTTGATTGTTGTACAACCCATTAGGCATACTCCATGTCCCATTTGAATAAAAAATTATTGGAGAGCTGTAACTTAGTGGCTTTTGTCTCATGCAAGAATTTGGTGTCCAACTGTGTCCAGACAAAACTGCTTGTAGCGAATTCGTCCCTTCGCTTTCACACACGGAACTATCTCGTTTTAAATTCAATACAGGTTCCCAAGAGTTATTATAGCGAGTAAGTAATTCATCTCCGTTTTGCGTGATTGCATAATGATGTTCAACTGCTACAGATTCACCCTCATGCCGCAGTGAAACTGAAGCTAATGGTGAAGGAAAATCTGTGAGCGCCATAGCTTTATATGTTCCGCCGCAATAATTCCCTAACCCATACGAAAAAGGTTCTTCATCTTTCTGAATAAGATATGTCCCTGAGAACGTATGAGTTGGTCCAGGATTATAGCTGTAAAGATTGTCTATAGTGTACCCAACATCAATTCCTTTCTGCGTCAAACAATAGCTATACGAATCTCCATTGCCTAATATACAATTCCAGATTCCGGTTATGTTTACAGCTACTGTGGTACCACGAAAAATGTATTGGTCTTTGTAGCTGATTTTAGCTTTACAACCCGACCAAGCCATGTAACCGTGACTATCATTATGATAGTATTTATTGGTTGATCGCTTAATAGATTTCAACCTACCATTAGTGTCAAGAGTTACACAATCATCATTAAGCTCGATTCTGTCAGGAGAAGTGGTATAAATCTGTTGCTGCAATTGTCCATTATTAAACCAGTTTTTAGTTACCTCAATCTTTACAGGTCTATTGGCAGCTACACCGTCTTTATAAAATTTTCCCGGAAACGTGTATGGTGCTAATTTAATGGCATAGGTTGTATCTACCTGTGATGCCACTAAAATTCCAAGTCCATTCTGTAAGGTATCGTTTCCTACGCGTACTAATGCATCACTCCTGCCCATTACCCTTGCAGAACTAATATTATTTGAGGAAAAAGTCAAACTTGCATCCTGCGGCGGCAATATTGTAATTTCATAACCCGAAACAGGCTGTCCTTTTGCATTATAAAGCTGATAATGTGGTAGCGGCTTTGAATCGTTTGCCCATAAAACCAACAAGTCATCATCAAAGCTAATTTGTGTTGGATTGTTGCCGATTTCGAAAATATTGTTAATGACATTTACACTCATTCTTTGCTCGCGGATTCCATCCTGAACCACAATCTCGCAGTATCCTTCACCATTTGCTGTTACAATTCCATTATTTACCGAGGCGACCGCAGTATCAGTTGAACTCCAATTTAAACTAGGACTATTAATCAATACTCCATTTTGATTATATTGATTAGCAAAAACTGTTGTACTTTCCCCTGGATGCAATGCAATACCCATAACGTTAATTTTTAATCTTCCATATATTGGAGCAACAAAGTCAGGAGAATTATTTGATTCTAAAACACTCTCGCTAGAACTACATGCCTGAATTATCGTTAAAATAAAAAAAAGTAATAGAATTTTTCGCATAGTATACTAAAAAATTGTTTAAAAGAAATTTAATACTTGAGGTCAAAGTACAAAAATAAATAATTTAACATGGAACTTTCTCTAGTAATAATTTCAGCACTAATTGTACTTAAAGTATTAAGTCAAAAACAGCCAAGTAAAACCAAGGCTACTTGTTATTGCTTAAGAAAAATTAATTAAAACTTTCGCAGTAGTGGCTCAGTATTCATTGATAGCTATTATTAACATCCATATATTGACTTGCAGATAACCTTCGACATAATCAATTTGAAAAGTAACTTTTTGTGGCTTTCGAAGAATTATCATTGCTAATAATATGCATGAACACTACATTACAAAATTGTAGCATAACATCATTAATTCAAGCTTTGTTTTATGAGTTTGATAACGACTGATTATTATTGTATTAAAAATTTTCGGTGATATTTTTTGTCACCAGAAAGGATTTCCAGTATGTAAATCCCTTTGCTTAAATTTCCAACATTAATTGTAAGTTCTTTCTGCGTGAAGATACTTTTCCCCATTACGTCAATAATGGTTACTTTATCAACATCTGCAATACCATCGGTCTGTATGTTTAGAATTAAAGATGTTGGATTAGGATAAATTGAAAAATATCCTTCTAATTTTTCATTAAGTCTTAAAGGACTACAATTAGTATCTACTACAGTAATATAACCTTGACTATTCAAATAGGATTGTATTGTACCAACTGAAGATGCACTTGTACCAACGTGATTTATATTTGGAGTACCATTACAAATAAATGCGCCTGGAGTCCAATTGTAGCCATTATTCATTAATATTTCTGTCAAGTTTGGATTGTTACCGACATTGAAATTATTTAAATTATGAAAGACACATACGTTCAATGTGTTGAGATTATTATTATAACAGTATAATCTGTGCAAACTTGCAGAATATACTAAATTAATGTCTATAAGGTGGTTATTTTGGCAATCCAATTGTTCTAGACTTATTGTGCTAGGCGAATACAACAGTATCAATTGATTATTGGAACAATCAAGATTTTTTAAATTATTTAAATTCATCAAATTCATCGATGTAAGTTGGTTGTTGTTGCATTTAAGGTTTATCAGTGAACTATTTGTCGATAAATCTAAAAAACTGATTAAATTATTTTGACATGATAAATCTTTAAGGTTTTTCAATTGAGAGGTGACTAGAGTAGTTAAGCGATTTCCGTAACAATATAAATTAACCAAGTTTGAGCAGCCCAGAACATTCAACTGCGATAGATTTCCTGTATTGCTTGCTGAGTAACAATGTAAATCCCTAAGATTGGCACAATCAGAAACATTTACTGAGATTAAAGTTGATAAGAAAGGAGTTAGATTTAACCCAGTAAAAGGATATCCATTTTGCATTTTCAATATCTGAATTGGGTTGTTTGAAAAGTCCAATCCAATATTTGTAGTCCCAGGTGTAGCTAACGCAGTACAGTTGGTTGTATCGAGATACGTAATATTATTATTGTAACAAAACAATCCACGAAGTTCATGCATATTTGAACAATCTATAGATTGCAATTGGTTATTAAAACAATTGAGTTCTTTAATGTTAAAAGAATTTGAAAAAGAAAGGTTTTGAATCTGATTCTCATAACACCACAACTTTTCAAGATTTGGCATATTGGAACAATCCAAGTTTTGCAGGTTATTACCCTGAACTTGTAAATAATTCAGCATCGGCAAATTTAATAGTGTTAAACTATTCAAATTGCTATACCCACAAGCAAAAAAAATTAATGCTGGAAAATTGGCAACAACTAGGTTCTGCTTATTGTTGTGACTACAGCTTAAATACTGTAATCTCTCACAACCTAATATATTTAATTGAGTAATTTGATTACTATAACAATCAAGCCTCAACAGGTTTACCATTCCTGATACATCAATCGCGGTTAGATTGTTATTATTGCAATAAAGCTGCTGTAAATTAGCAAAAGACTGAATACCTTCAAGACTAGATATATTGGAAGATGATACATACAGGTTAGTCGTAGCTAAAGCTTCATCAATCTGAATCTGACCGTCAGGACTAGTTCCAGTGATACCATCTATTCCAAGTGAAATTAATTTTGCTTTAAAATAAGTATCTGGTATGTTTATGTTTTGGGCGTTTATGTTCCCAAAAAAAGAAACAGTAATAAAGAAGCATAATTTTCTCATTAAAGTAAGTTTAATTAATCTCTTTTTTGAAAAATGGGCTCTATACATTGTATTGACGAAATTAAATGTAACAAAATTGAAGCTTCCTTTGTGTCCTTTTATGCAAAAAATTTACAAAGAATATCTAATTGTCAAAATTCAGAAAAAACATATTTATTTTTAAAATTTTCACACGTTTAAATACAAAAAATTGCTATTCTCGAATCCTTTGAAAGATAATTCCTGCGTTATAAATATCTAACATTAGTAGCTTTGTAAGATTTTTACGCAAGTCATGTGTTTGGCAATCAAGAGTCAAGATTAGTTTTTTTCAAAGTTTATTATTATTTGACGCGAAAAGCCCGACCTGAGCCAAACGCAAATGAACTTTGGGGTGAACTATTTTTGGTGAAAAATCAACCGTTGCGCAGAGCTGCAAGCAAGGGAGCGCCCAAAACTAGCGAGATAAAAACCATACCGCTAACCACCAAACCACCGGAATGCTTTCGGCCCAAAACCAGGAAAAGTAGCGACTTCTGTTGGGATTTGCAAATAAAAGCATGAGCGAAGTCGTGAGGGCCAAACCTATTTTGACAAACGTTACTGGACCCAAAGGATGTGGTGCAAAAAACTCTATGAGCACAAATAAGATCATGAGCAGCACACCTAGCTTTTGGGTGGCCCGGACGCCTATTTTTTGCGGAACGGTTTGCAGGTGCGGATCGTCGGTTTTGAGGTCGACGATTTCAAAAATTAAAACGAGTGAAAACACCAATAAAGTGCGTTGAACTGTGAAAAAGTAAAAATCACTTTCGATGGAAATTCCGGCTTGGACAATGGGTAGAAAAAGCGTCACCACTAACCAACAAAGCGTGACCATATAGATTTTGACTCCGGCCCAATTGCGGGCATTTTTTCGATTCGGGAAAAACGGCAAAGTGTACAAAACCGTTAACAACAAAACCGCCATGGATGCCATTTGAGCTTGGCTTTGAAGTTGCAAAAAACAATAGGCTGCACCCAAAAAAGCCATAAAACTAATACCGGCTATGAGCTGATGTTGTGCTTTTGGCGTTTGTTTTCGGGTTCTGACCAGCGCGTCGTATTTGACAAAATTATAACCGACAATGGTTCCGAAAAAGGCAAAACCTGAAACGCTACCATCGCTAGGCAAATGAAACCAACATTCGGTGAGTTTGACCAATGCCCAACACGAAAGCGCCACATGAAAACTGGCTTGCAAATAAAAATCAAAAATACGCTTGAGCATCAACATACCACAAAATTAGCAAACCTGTTAATAAAGCCCAGAATCGGTTAACAAATTAATACAAATGAAGCGTTAATTAGCCCTAGTTTTTGAGATTAATCCATAAATTTGTGCATCAAAAATTTAAACCTCTACCCTATTAATACCTTATGAAAACGGACGCTTTTGCTTTAAGACACATCGGCCCGGGCGAACAAGATTTAGCCCATATGTTCAAAACCATCGGAGTTGAATCAATAGATCAGCTCATTTATGAAACTTTGCCAGATGACATTCGTCTCAAAGCGCCACTGAATTTACCACCGGCAATGACCGAATATGAGTTTGCTCAGCATATTCAACAACTCGGAAACAAGAATAAAATGTTCCGTTCGTATATTGGTTTAGGGTATCATCAAGCGATTGTTCCTGCGGTGATTCAACGCAATATTTTGGAAAATCCGGGCTGGTATACTGCTTACACACCTTATCAGGCCGAGATTGCCCAAGGAAGATTAGAAGCCATTTTGAATTTTCAAACCATGGTCATCGAACTCACCGGAATGGAAATTGCCAATGCATCGCTTTTGGATGAAGGAACTGCCGCGGCCGAAGCTATGGCTTTGTTGTTTGATGTCCGTTCGCGCGATCAGAAAAAAAATAACGTTTGTAAATTCTTTGTTTCTGAAGATGTTTTACCACAGACAATTTCTGTTTTGCAAACGCGTTCGACTCCGCTGGGCATTGAACTGGTCATCGGAAACCATCACAATTTTGATTTTTCGACTGATTTCTTTGGAGCGATTTTACAATATCCGGGCAAATACGGGCAAGTGGAAGATATTTCAGGATTCATTGCACAAGCCAAAGCGAATGAAATAAAAGTAGCTGTTGCCGCGGATATTTTGAGTTTGGTAAAACTCACGCCTCCGGGTGAAATGGGTGCTGATGTGGTTGTGGGAACTACGCAGCGTTTTGGAATTCCGTTGGGTTATGGCGGTCCACACGCCGCTTATTTTGCCTCGAAAGAAGAATACAAGCGCAGCATGCCGGGCCGAATTATTGGCGTAACCGTTGACACAGACGGAAATAGAGCTTTGCGTATGGCTTTGCAAACCCGTGAGCAACACATCAAACGCGACAAGGCAACCTCAAATATTTGTACCGCTCAAGTTTTATTGGCAGTGATGGCCGGAATGTACGCGGTTTATCACGGACCGAAAGGGTTGCGCTATATTGCCAACAAAGTGCATGCATCAGCCGTGACCTTATCTGAAGCGCTCAAAAAAATAGGTATTGAACAAACCAACAGCAGTTTCTTTGACACTTTGGTCGTAAAAGCAGATGCCCAAAAAGTTCGTTCGTTAGCCGAAACCAAAGAAATCAATTTCTATTATATCGATGCACAAACTGTTTCGATTGCGCTGAATGAAACAGTTAACTTGAATGATTTGAACGATATTATTTCGGTCTTCGCACAAGCTGCTGGTAATACGGCCGAATCGATTACCTCTTTGGTTTCAACAGAATATATTCCAAATCAATTGCTCAGAACTTCAGCGTTTTTAGAACATGAAGTTTTCAACAAACACCATTCTGAAACGGCGTTGATGCGCTACATTAAAATGTTGGAACGCAAAGATTTGGCTTTGAACCACTCGATGATTTCATTAGGTTCGTGTACGATGAAACTCAACGCAGCGGCCGAGATGATTCCGCTGAGCAACCCACAATGGAACAACATTCACCCTTTTGCTCCGCTTGATCAAGCACAAGCTTATCAGGAAATGTTGTCACAACTTGAAAAATACCTCAACGTAGTGACCGGTTTTGCCGGAACAACTTTGCAACCAAATTCGGGTGCGCAAGGTGAATACGCTGGTCTGATGGTAATTCGCGCTTATCATCAATCTAGAGGAGATCACCACAGAAACATTGCGCTTATTCCATCATCGGCACACGGAACCAATCCGGCTTCGGCAGCGATGGCAGGTATGCAAGTGGTGGTGACCAAAACCCTTGAAAACGGAAATATCGACGTAGAAGATTTGCGTGAAAAAGCCATTTTACACAAAGACAATTTATCGTGTTTGATGGTAACTTACCCTTCAACGCACGGAGTTTACGAAGCCTCAATCATTGAAGTGACCAAAATCATCCACGAAAATGGCGGGCAAGTGTATATGGATGGTGCCAATATGAATGCCCAAGTCGGACTCACCAATCCGGCGACCATTGGGGCTGATGTTTGCCACTTGAACTTGCACAAAACCTTTGCGATTCCGCATGGCGGCGGCGGTCCAGGAGTAGGCCCAATTTGCGTGGCACCTCAATTGGTTCCGTTTTTACCAACCAATCCTGTGATTGCAACCGGTGGAGATACACCGATAACGGCTATTTCTGCTGCTCCTTGGGGCTCGGCTTTGGTGTGTTTGATTTCATACGGATACATCTCGATGTTGGGCGCTGAAGGTTTGACGCGCTCGACCGAAATGGCCATTCTCAACGCCAACTATATTAAAGAACGCTTGAACGGACATTACGACACTTTGTATTCAGGTGAAATGGGACGCGCGGCACACGAGATGATTTTGGAATGTCGTCCGTTTAAACAAAAAGGCATTGAAGTAACGGACATTGCCAAGCGTTTGATGGACTATGGTTTTCATGCACCAACGGTATCGTTTCCGGTAGCGGGCACGCTCATGATTGAACCGACCGAAAGTGAAAACTTAGAAGAACTCGACCGTTTTTGCGATGCGATGATCTCAATCAGAAAAGAAATTGAAGCTGCTTCAGCCGATCAGCCAAACAACGTTCTTAAAAATGCGCCGCATACTTTGGCGATGTTGACGTCTGATGTTTGGAACCTGCCGTATACGCGTGAACAAGCCGCTTTTCCGTTGGACTATATCGCTGAAAACAAATTCTGGCCAACGGTTCGCCGCGCCGACGATGCTTATGGCGACCGCAACCTGATTTGCAGTTGTGCTCCGATTGAAGCTTATATGCAAGAATAAATTAAAATTCACAATCCCAAATTCAACTTAGAGTTTGGGATTCTTTTTTATGATGAAAGACATTCAAAATCAAGACGATTTACTGCAACTTGTGACTTTGTTTTATGAAAAGTTACTCGCTGATGAATCCATAAGCTACATTTTTACGGATGTGGTTCAAATCAAACTCGAAGAACATTTGCCGATTCTGGTAACTTTTTGGTCACAAGCCATTTTAGGCACCGGTGGTTACACCAACAATCTGACGCAAATTCATTTAGATGTGAGCGCTAAATCGTATTTATCACCGGAACTTTTTAAGATTTGGCTGAATCATTTTAACCAAAGTGTCGATGCTTTATTTGCCGGTGAAAAAGCAGAGCAAATCAAGACCAATGCGTTGAGTATTGCGACGATTATGCAGATTAAAATTATGCAGCAAAAACAGCAATAATTCTGACATTCAAAAAAATAGCTGTTATATTTTAGCGAATTCGCAAATCGATCAAGCAAAACAACTTCTTTGTCTCATTGCGCGTTTTTTATGGGTACATTCGTTGTAAATCTACCTTCATGAATATTAAAATCATAGGCTCCGGCAGCTATATCCCGTCGATTCAAGTTAAAAACGAAGACTTCAACCAACATACTTTTCTCACCGAAGAAGGCAACCTGATTGCTGATTCAAACGAAGTGATTATTGAAAAATTCAAGGCCATCACCGGAATCGAAGAACGCCGATATGCCGAAAATCAATACAACACTTCGGATATAGGTTTTATAGCGGCTCAAAGAGCCATTGAACATTCGGGTATTGACCCAGAGACTTTGGACTACATTATTTTTGCGCACAACTTTGGCGATGTTAAACCGGGTGCAATCCAATCGGACATTTTGCCGAGTTTGGCCACTCGTGTCAAATTTAAACTCAAAATTAAAAACCCAAATTGTGTGGCTTATGATTTGCTCTTTGGTTGTCCGGGTTGGATTGAAGGAATTTTGCATGCGCGCGCTTTTATCAACTCAGGCATGGCCAAGCGATGTTTGGTGATTGGTGCTGAAACCTTATCTCGTGTGGTTGATTTGCACGATCGCGACAGTATGATTTATGCCGATGGCGCCGGTGCATCTATAGTCGAAGCCAGCAATGACAACACTGGGCTTTTATCCTACAAAAGCGCCACCTATACTTATGATGAGGCTTATTATTTGTATTTTGGAAATTCATTTGATCGAAACCTTGATCCAGATGTTCGATACATCAAAATGCACGGCCGAAAAATCTATGAATTTGCTTTGAGTCAAGTTCCGCTGGCGATGAAAGCTTGTTTGGACCAAAGCGGAATTGAACTTAGCCAAGTCAAAAAAGTGCTGATTCATCAAGCCAATGAAAAAATGGATGAAGCGATTATTCACCGCTTTTACAAACTTTACGGACAACTTCCGCCCAAAGATATTATGCCGATGAGCATTCACAGACTCGGGAACTCAAGCGTGGCAACGGTTCCGACATTATTTGATTTGCTACAATCCGGTCAATTAGAGGGTCACGAAATCAACTCTGGTGATATTTTGATTTTTGCTTCGGTGGGCGCCGGTATGAACATCAATGCTTTTGTGTATCGGTTTTGAAACTAAACCATGTTTTTTGAAGAATAATTTGTGTCGAAAATTAATTTTTGTAGGATTTTATACCTTTAAAAAATGATTTTTATGTATTTCGTCGATTTTTTTTGTTTTTAATCGGCAAACGATAGTAATATTGCCTCGTTGTTAAAGCAAAATAAAAATAATTAATTAAACCCCAAATTTTATGAAAGCTATTTACACTTATGCTGCGTTGGCCTTTTGCTCAATCTCTTTTGGTCAACAATTATTTATCGTAAACTCAGATAACAAATTCGGAGTTGTAAACGAAAATGGAGTTGAAATTATTCCAGCAAAATATTCTTCGGTTGAAGAATTTGATAAAATCCACCCGAATTGGTCTAAAGTCGGATTAGGAAGTTTGTATGGCTTTATCGATAAAAGCGGTAAAATCATCATCGAACCCAAATATGAAGAAATCAGTGCTTACAACGTTTATCACGAAGGTTGGGCTTTGGTTAAAAAAGATGGAAAATTCGGTTTTATTGATAATGCCGGAAAAGAAATTGTGCCAACAGTCTACGACAAAGTTGGATCATTCGGAGATTATGTAAAAGACTGGATGCTAGTTGAAGCCAATGGCCTTAAGGGATTTGTTGACAAAGACGGAAACGTAATCGTGCCCATTAAATATGTTCAGATTGAGAAATTTGACAACGTAAGAAAAAACTGGTCTTTGGTTAAAGACAGTAAAGATAAGCTTGGATTTATTGATAGAACCGGAAAAGAAGTTATTCCTGTGGTGTATGACAACATCGAAGCATTCGTAAAAAAACCCACAGCGCTAGCAAACGCTGACTAACCTTAAGTTTTGAATTAGTAATTGAGGAGCCCGAAAAGGCTCCTTTTTTTATACCAAAATTTTAATTATCGCTGCGTATATTTGTGCCGTAAAACAAGATTATGTACGAACACAGTTATCCGACCAAACGTTTTGAGATTACGCTGGAATTTCTCAAAAAACACATATCCACTACTGAAACCATTTTAGATTTGGGCGTTGAAAACCCGTTTTCAGGAATCATGAAAACCAACGGTTATCACGTTCAAAATACCACCGGAGAAGACTTAGATCAAGATCAAAACGCGCTCAAAAATACACAGACCAAAGTAGTAACAGCCTTTGAGATTTTTGAACATTTACTCAATCCGTACACAATTTTACAAGAAATTAAAGCCGATAAAATTCTGATTTCTGTTCCGCTGAGGTTATGGTTTTCATCGGCATACAGAAGTAAAACTGATCCATGGGATCGGCATTATCACGAATTTGAAGATTGGCAACTCGATTGGTTACTTGAAAAAACCGGTTGGAAGATTGTCGATCGAAAAAAATGGACGCATCCGGTTAAACAAATAGGATTCAGGCCATTACTAAGATATTTTACACCTAGATATTATTTGGTGTACGCTGAAAAAGTTCGATAAAGAAATCGAACTTTTTTTGTAAGATTATTATATCAATAAATTTAAATTTTATGTATTTCATCGATTATTTTTGCTTTTTATCGGCAAATTAACATAATATTGCCCCGTAATAATAATTCGAAAAATTAACGAAATTTAAATTTTTATGAAAGCAATCTACACCTACGCGGCTTTGGCTTTATGTTCCGTTAGTTTTGGTCAGAAATTATTTATTGTCAGCTCGGATGATAAATATGGCGTGATCAATGAAAACGGCGTAGAGATCATTCCTACCAAGTATAGCTCGGTAGATGAGTTTGACAAAGTACACCTCAACTGGTCAAAAGTTGGGTTGAATAACCTTTATGGTTTTATCGATAAAAAAGGTAAAATCATTGTCGAACCAAAATACGAAGTTATCAATGCATATGGCGCACTCAACGAGGGTTGGGCCATGGTACAAAAAGACGGAAAGTTCGGTTTTATTGATGATTTCGGAAAAGAAATTGTTCCGCCAATTTATGACAAAATCAGCGGTTTTGGCGAATATACCAAAGACTGGATGCTGGTTGAGTCTGAAGGCCTTAAAGGTTTCTTAGACAAAGAAGGCAACATCATTGTTCCGGTAAAATATGTTCAGATTGACAAATTTGACAATGTTCGCAAAAACTGGGCTTTGGTAAAAGACCGCAAAGAAAAGCTCGGATTTATTGACAAAACCGGAAAAGAAGTAATTCCGGTGGTGTATGACAACATCGAGGCTTTTATGAAGAAAAAGTCAACTGTTGCTGAATCAAACTAATCTAACCAACCATACAATCGAAAAGGGATTTCTGAAAAGGAATCCCTTTTTTTTTATTTTTATGCCGCTAAACCATCACAAATGCAATATTACCTAATTATTCCGGCGCACAATGAAGCCAAATTTATAGGTTTGATGCTCAATTCAGTGCTTACACAAACGCTCGCGGCCAAAAAAATAGTTGTGGTCAACGATCATTCAACCGATGAAACCGAAAAAATAGTGCGTCATCTGGCAGAACAAAATTCTCAGCTGGTTTTACTCAATAATTTATCCGATGCGGATCACCAACCGGGCAGCAAAGTAATTCGCGCATTTGAAAAAGGATTATCAGCCGTGGATGACGATTATGATTTTATTGTTAAGCTCGACGCCGACTTAATTTTACCCGAAAATTATTTTGAAACCATTGCCCGGCATTTTGAACAAAATCCAAAAGTGGGCATGGCGGGTGGTTTTGCATACATCGAGAAAAACGGAAACTGGATTTTAGAAAATCTTACCGACAAAGACCACATTCGCGGCGCATTTAAAGCCTACCGAAAAGAATGTTTTGAGCAAATGGGCGGACTCAGACCCGCTATGGGTTGGGATACCGCCGACGAATTATTGGCGCGCTTTTACGGTTGGGAAATCCTTACTGATGAATCACTCAAAGTAAAACACCTCAAACCGACCGGCGCCAACTACAATCGAGCGGCCGGACTCAAACAAGGCGCGGCTTTTTATACTTTAGGTTATGGTTTGGGCGTCACCTTGATAGCTTCGGCTAAATTGGCTTTGCTCAAGAAAAAACCTTTGCTGTTTTTAGATTACATTCGTGGTTTTTACCAAGCCCGAAGCCAAAGAAAACCGATGCTGGTAACTCCGAGCCAAGCCAAATTTATCCGCGATTACCGTTGGATGAAAATGAAACAAAAACTCACCGGAAAACGCGCCGCGTGAGGGATTGAGGCGATATCCTTTTTTTATTGAAAGATTCGTTTTGAGCTCAGACATCTTAAAAAAGATAAAGCCGAAAGCCCGACCCGCAGGGACACGCCCTAATAAAAAACTTTACCCAAGCCCCGCGATAAGTCAGAACTTCTGTTTATTTTAGCACATATTTCAAAACTATGATGCTCGTACGCTATTTGTCGCAAATTGGGCGGTATTTTCTGATGCTCAAAGACATTTTTAACAAGCCTACCAAATGGTCGGTGATGCGCCAATTGATTCTAAAAGAAATTGACGATTTGATTATTGGTTCGCTCGGAATTGTGGCTTTTATTTCGTTTTTTGTGGGCGGCGTTGTATCGATTCAAACCGCGCTCAATTTGACCAATCCGCTGATTCCGAAATATTTGATAGGTTTTGCGACGCGTCAATCGGTAATTTTAGAGTTTGCCCCAACGTTTATCTCGATCATCATGGCCGGAAAAATGGGCTCGTTTATTACTTCGAGCATTGGTACGATGCGGGTGACCGAACAAATCGATGCGCTTGAAGTAATGGGCATCAACTCGCTGAATTATTTGGTTTTTCCGAAACTCATAGCGCTACTGCTCTACCCTTTTTTGATTGGGATTAGCATGTTTTTGGGTATTTTGGGCGGATGGATTGCAGCCGTATATGGCGGTTTTGCCTCGAGTTCGCAGTTTATTGGCGGAATTCAGCAAGAGTTTATTCCGTTTCACATTGCTTATGCCTTTATCAAAACTGTGGTTTTTGCGTTGCTTTTGGCCACTATTCCGTCGTTTCACGGTTATTATATGAAAGGCGGCGCGCTTGAAGTGGGCAAGGCCAGTACGGTATCATTCGTGTGGACTTCGGTGACCATTATTTTGATGAATTATATACTAACCCAATTATTGTTGGCCTGATGATCGAAGTAAAAAATGTAGAGAAATCATTCGGAGAATCTAAGGTTCTTAAAGGAATTTCAACGGTTTTCGAAACCGGAAAAACCAACATGATTATTGGGCAAAGCGGCTCGGGAAAAACAGTTCTACTCAAATGTTTATTGGGCATCCATACGCCGGATGTCGGAACGATTTCGTTTGATGGCCGTGTTTATTCAGACCTGACGCGCGATGAAAAAATGGAACTCCGCACCGAAATCGGAATGGTTTTTCAAGGCAGCGCTTTGTTTGATTCTCTGACCGTAGCTGAAAATGTGGGCTTTCCGCTGCAAATGTTTACCAATAATTCTAAATCTGAAATCAATGACCGCGTAGACTTTGTGCTCAAACGTGTGAATTTGATTGACGCGCACAAAAAACTACCTTCTGAAATTTCGGGTGGAATGCAAAAACGCGTGGCCATTGCGCGCGCGATTGTCAACAATCCGAAGTATTTGTTTTGTGACGAACCCAACTCAGGACTGGATCCGAACACTTCAATTTTGATTGATAATCTCATCAAAGAAATCACCGAAGAATACAACATCACTACCGTCATCAACTCGCACGATATGAACTCGGTGATGGAAATTGGCGAGAACATCGTCTTTTTGAAAAATGGTCTCAAAGCATGGCAAGGCACGCGCCACGACATCTACAAAACCGATTCACAAGCCTTGGTAGATTTTGTGTATTCGTCTAATTTATTCCGAAAAGTGCGCGAAGTTCAGCTCAAAGAAAATCTATAAACGAGATTATTTCGGCAACTGACTCACGATTCCTTTGATTTCTTGCTCTTTGCTTTTGGGATAAATCAACAAAACATTGTCTTTATCGACAATGATAAAATCTTCTAAACCGTCAATAATCACGAGTTTGTCTCTAGAAGTGCTGATGATGTTGCTCGACGAATTGTTGATCATCACAGTAGCATTCACCACGGCATTGTTGTTTTCGTCTTTGTCGAGTTTTTCGTGTAATGAACCCCAAGTTCCCAAATCGTTCCAATCAAAAGTGGCCGGAAGCACATAGACATTTTGAGCTTTTTCCATGAGCGCATAATCGATTGAAATATTCTCGGCCAAAGCATAATTTTGGGTGATAAATGCGCTTTCAAATGAAGTATTGTATTGTGTCCAACCTTGCATAAACAAAGCATTCATCGCAGGCTGGTACTGTTCAAAAGCTTGGATAACCGAGGCTACGCTCCAGATAAAAATACCGCCGTTCCACAAAAAATTACCTTGCTCTAAGAACATTTTGGCAGTTTCATAATCGGGTTTTTCTCTGAACTGATTGACTTTTTTTACTTTGTTTGTGTCGGTTTTATCAAACTCAATATAACCAAATCCGGTATTGGGAAAAGTCGGCTGAATTCCTAAAGTCATCAGTGCGTTGTTTTCTATACAAAAATCGAAACACTGCTGAACGTTGGCGGCAAAAGCAGTTTCGTCTTCAATCCAATGATCGCTGGGCGCCACAATCATTACCGCATCGGGATTCTGCTTTTTGATTTTGAGCGATGCGTATAAAATACACGGTGCGGTATTGCGCATAGTTGGTTCGGTCAAAACTTGTTCGGGATTGATTTGCGGCAATTGATCCAGCACAATCGAACTGTAGCGCTCATTAGTGAGAATCAAAATATTCTCGACGGGAATTAATTGCGATAAACGGCTAAAAGTTTTTTGAATCAAGGTTTGTCCGGCACCAAGCATATCGTGAAATTGCTTCGGAAAATCGGAAGTACTCACCGGCCAAAATCTCGAACCGACTCCGCCGGCCATAATAACAGCGTAATAATTTTTGTTCATGTTAATTGTATAATAATTCTACCTCGGCATTGGGATTAAACAAATACATCCGTCCGCTACTGATTTCTATACATTCATAGCGTTTGACACGTAAAGCACCTTTCTGGAAAATTTTTCCGTTTTGTATTCTGAATCGGCTGCCATAAGGGATTTCAAAGATATAACTTTTATCGTTTTGGGTATCGAACTGTTTCAAAGCCAAAGTCAGCGTCGCATCGACATCGCTACTGGCCGAAGGATTTTTAAAATGTCTGGCTACCAACGGAAGCAATTGGCTCGGAAAAATCTCAGGCCGAATATAGGGAACCATCAATCGCTGAAAGGTATATTTCCACTCCTGACCATGCGGTTTGATGTTGCGACCGAACTTTTCAAAAGCAACCAAATGAGCAATCTCGTGAATAAGTGTGATGAGAAACTTATACTTATTTAAATTGGCATTGACGGTAATTTCATGCTTCCCATCAGGCCCTTTGCGATAATCGCCGTGACGGGTCACCCGTTGATTGACCACTTTGAGGTGGACACTGTTTTGCACAATCAAATCAAAAATCGGTGCAACGGCATGTTCGGGTAAATATTTAGATAAAACCGGATTCATTTTAGGGTGTAGTCGATGAAACCTGAATGATTTTTCCGTTGTGAAACTGATTTCCGGTTAAGGCAAAATGCGCTATATATTGCGCCATTTGAGCGGCGGTTACCGGAGCTTGGTAGCCCGGAAAAGCTTCTGAAAGCATTTCGGTTTGCACGGCACCTAAAGCCAATACATTAAAAGCGATTCCGTGTTCTTTGTATTCTTCGGCGAGCAATTCGGTTAAAGTAATCAGTGCTCCTTTGCTGGAACTATAAGCTGATAATCCGGCAAATTTCATGCTGCCTTGAATTCCACCCATGGAACTGATGCTGACTACATGACTTCCAGCTTTGAGATACGGCAAACATACTCGGGTTAAGTTGGCCACCCCAAAAACATTGGTTCTATAGATGAGTTCAAAATCTGCTTGAGAAGTTTCTGAAAAAGGTTTTGACAAAAGCAACCCGGCATTGTGTACAATCACATCAACTTGATGCCAAGTCGAAGAAAGAAAATCGGCCACTTGCTTAAAGTTATCTTCTTGGCCAATATCAATCCCTAATGAAGTAATGTTGGGATGAGCCAAAAGTTTTGCTGATGTCTTTCTGGATAAAGCCAAAATATGGTGTCCGGCATCGGCCAATTGCAAAGCCAATTCTAATCCGATACCGCGAGAAGTGCCTGTAATGATAATTTTCATGTAGGATGAATTTGCCAGTAAAAATAACAAAAAAAGGCAACTCACCCGAGCTGCCTCCTACCTAACTAAAACAATAAATAATAAAAGCACCGATGACTGCATAGATACAAAACAGCAGTATTTCTAAGCGGTACTTTTCGACAAAAGACATCATATAAATCATAGCAAATTTTTATGTGCAAATTTCTAAAGAAAAAAAACAAAAATGCACAATAAAAAAACAAACGAAAGTATACTGACCCCCTTTAATCTTTTATTTTTTTCTTTGAGAAACAAAAATGCGCTCAAAGTAAACATTATGTAACCCAACAAAGCCATTGTTGACGGATATCCCTGATACATACCACGGATTCCCTCAGGGATGGCAAATAAAGTCTGTACTTTAAAACCTTTTGGGGACAATTCATAAAAACCTTCGGTCGCACTCAACCCAATAAAACTCAACAGGATAAGACAAGCCAATCCGAAGATGCTTAAAACGGAGATTTGTCTGTAATTCATAGCTTGCATTTTTAAAAAATACACTGCAGGCATCAGTTTATTCTATTACTTAATTTAGGATTGCATCATTCTCAAAAAAACAATATAAAAAACCACCACCGATGCCTTGCTAAGTGTATTTTGTTACGTTCTGCTTAGCCCAAACATTTTTGATATTTAGGCTTAATGCAAATCTAAATTACTCTATTGTGAGCATAATCATTTTAAAACATGATAACTGCATCAAGAAATGATTAAGTGTATCTACATGTCAGATAAACGATACAAAGCTAGACATAACTGTAAAGCATCTGAGCCATGCAATTTTAAATAATGTTTACTTTTACTTTTACAAATTATCAAATGGTTTGAAAAATATACTGCTGGTCTTTTCTTTATTCATGGTGATGCAACTTTGGGCTCAGGATCCGTTTTACATTCGGTATTCAACCTCAGAAGGTTTGCCTTCAACCAATGTCTATTCAGTTTTTAACGGGCAAGACGGACAAATTTGGTTTACCACCGACGCAGGTATTGTCAAATACAACAGTCATACTTTTTCAATCATCAACACGGATAATGGGCTATCAGACAATGAGGTTTTTCAGATGAAAGAAGATTATTTAGGCCGCATCTGGATGCTCACCCTGAGCGGAAAAACCTCCTATTTATACAAAGGTAAAATCTACAACCAAAACAATTCAAAATTGGTTCGAGAACTATCGGGCTCGAGCGTGATGCTTGATTTTTACCAAACCACTGACCACACGCTCTACTTTCAGTATCGCGACCGTGAAATCGCTGAGCTTAAGCCCAACGGAAAAGTTTCGAAACTCAATAAACTCAAAGTGATTGATCCGGAAATGAAAAAAATTCGCAGCGAGTTTTTTTTCTTAAAAACCTGTGGAATTATCGATCAAATTCATCCACTGTTAGCTCCGCGTCATCCACAATCAAATAGTTATCGTTCCTATCACTATGACCAAAAGGACTTCTTCAGCATGGGCAACAGTTTGTATCAAATTACAGCTCAAAAACAAATCATTAAAATAGCCGAAATTCCCGACAAAACTGAAATCATTCAGATGTATCAAGAATCAAGAAATAAGTTGTGGGTTTGTTCTCGAAACGGATTGTATTTATTTGAAAATCAAATTTTTATCAGAAAATATTTTACAGACCAGAGTATTTCATATATAACACAAGACTTTGAAGGCGGTTATTGGATATCTACTTTAAAAAATGGTGTTTATTACGTACCGTCCTTTGATATTTTTATTGATCAAATGGGGCATGCTCAACCCACAAAATTCAGTTGTTTGAGTGTCGAAAAACAAAAAGGTGTTTGGCTGGGCGGAGACAATAATCAATACTATTTTAAATCTATTTCGGGCGAATACAAAAAATTCGAATTGCAAATCAAAAATTCCTTGCCGGATCAAATCAGTCGAATTCGCTCACAAAAAGGTCAGACTTATATTATTGGTAAAAAACAAATCGAAAAAATCACCGCAAAAGGGCAAATAATCCCGCTTGGGTTTGGCGGAAATGACTACTTAACTACCGATAAAGAATATTTCATTGGCTATAACTACACCTTTAAGGTCAGTCAAAAAAATCAGTCAGAAGAAAAACTCTCCCAAGTAATGTATGACAGCATTTTGGTTGATAAGCGCACGACGGTTTTTGAACAAGACAATGAAAAAAACATCTGGATCGGCACCAATTATGGCTTATATGAATACAAATCTGACCGGCAAGTAAAAAACTGGATTCAGATAAATCCGGAGCTTCAGGTATCCATTTTGGATTTATTTTACGACGCAGCGAACGATTTTTTGATGATTGCTACCAGCTCAAAAGGTCTGTTCATCATGCAAAAGAACAAAATTATCTACCACATCACCAACCGACAAGGTCTAAACAGCGTATCGTGTAATACCATTAAAAAACTTACCGATCACTATTATATGATTGGTTCCAACAACGGAATCAATGGTATAGTGTTGGGCAAAAACAAATTCGAAGTCAAAAACCTCAACGCGCTTTTAGGCTTAAAAAACAAAAAAGTAAACGACATTGATTGTCTGAACAACACGGTGTATTTGGCTACCGATGAAGGATTGTTGTATTTTGACATTCAAAAAATTCGCAGAAAAAAAAGTCATCCGATATGCCGAATTGAATTTATCAAAAATCAAAACCAATACTGGCTTCCCAAATCAGGCAAAGAATTTTGCTTTTCATATCAAAACAACGATGTGAGCATTAACTATACAGGCATTTCATACATCAATCAAAATAACCTGAGATACTATTATCGATTGGGCGGTCAAAGTGATCGTTGGTATGAAAGTCGCGAATCGCAAATCAACTACAAATCACTCGCCCCTAATCACTACACCTTTAGCGTTTATTGTGTGGACGGTTACGGAGTAAAAAGTAAAATTCAAACCATTTATTTTGAAATTGAAACGCCGTTTTGGCAAGAAACCTGGTTTAGTTTGTTGTGTATTTTACTCATTTCGCTGATGGTTTACAGCTTTGTGAACTATCGCCTTAGCCAACAACAAAAAACATTCGAATCAGAAAAAGCGGCCATTCAGCTTGAACGCGACAAGGCTAACCTCGAAAAACAAATGACCGAACTCGAGCAGAAAGCGCTTCGGTTGCAAATGAATCCGCATTTTATTTTCAATGCACTCAACACCATTAAAGGATATTACTCAGAAGGCGATGTGGTCAATGCGAGCACTTACATCTCAAAATTCTCTCGATTATTGCGCATGTTGCTCGAAAACACCGATCCGACTTTGTCATTGGCCTCCGAAATCGAAATGCTGCAATTGTATTTAGAGCTTACCAAAATCAGATACAAGAACAAATTTGAATACGAAATCATCGTCGATCCCAAACTGAATCGCAACGATACAGCCATTCCTACTTTACTGTTACAACCTATTGTTGAAAACGCCATCATCCATGGATTGGCTCCGAAAAACGATCCGGGCGGCATGCTCTCCGTACGGTTTGAACTTGAAAAAAACATGCTCAAATGCTCGGTACAAGACAATGGCATCGGTCGAAAAGCCTCAGAAAAAATGCAAACGCACCGCGATCACGAATCGAAAGCGCTTGAAATCACTTCAGAGCGCATCAAATTATTTGATCAACAAAATGGTCAGTCCGGCATTGAAATCATAGACTTAGAAACCCACCAAAAACCCAGCGGAACCCTGGTAATAGTAACAATTCCAATCATAAATATATGGTGATGAAAGTATTAATTATCGAAGACGAAGAACAATCCATTTCAGCTTTGCGCTCAGAAATTGCACTCAATTGCCCGAATATCGAAATTGTGGGCGTAGCCAAAACGGTGTCCGAAGGCATCTTGATGATTGAGTCGTTACAACCCGAATTGATTTTTCTGGACATTCAATTATCTGATGGGATTGGCTTTGACATCTTGACTCATTTTCAAGACAAAATTGATTTTAAAGTAATTTTCACAACAGCGTATAGCCAATATGCCATCAAGGCCATCAAGTTCAGCGCGCTGGATTATTTGCTCAAACCTATTGATGCCGAAGAACTTAAAACCGCTGTCGATAAAGCTTTTAAAGCTCCGCAAGATGAACTGACCACCAAAATTGAAACCTTGATTCGCAACCAAGTCGAGTTGCCCGCGCGTAAAAAAATTGTGCTCGCTACCTCGGATGGTGTTTCGGTTTTTGAAGTTGATTCGATTTTGAAATGTTCGGCCGAGAGCAATTATACTTGTGTGTATTTTACTAATGGCAAGAAAATGTTGTTCTCAAAAACACTCAAAGAATTTGAAGAATTACTCTGCAACAGCGGATTCGAACGCATTCACAATTCGCACATCATCAACCTAAATCATTTGAGCAGTTTTGTCAATAAAGATGGAGGTTATGTGATTTTGTCTGACAAAAGTACATTGCCGGTTTCACAGAGAAAAAAAATCAACCTCATGACCGCGCTGAGCAGATTGAGCTAATTTGCGAAATGCTTTTTTCGGTAGCGAAAGATTTGATAAAGAGCCAGCAAAACAAAAAAAAACGGAACCAAACAAGACAACAAATATTTTTGCAAACTTGCCGATTGATGTGAAAAATGCGCCAATAAAAGAACAAAACTGAGCATCCCGAGAAAAGTGCCCGATAAAGCGCCCAGAAAATATAAATTTCTGCCCAAAAGATTCGGTTGATCATTTTGGTTGACATACAAATGCCAGCCGAGCCAAAAGGGTATTTGCATCAAGTTGACCAAATTCAAACTGATTCCTTTCCAAAAAAAACAACCCGCTCCCAGCCAATGCTGCGCAAGGTTTTGACGGTATTCACCCATCGCAAAAACAAAGGCCAAAATCAATAAAAAAACAATGCTAAACAACTCAATAAAACGAGCTATTTGGGCTTGTTTGCTCAAAAAAAGAGCACCTTTATAAGTAAAATAAAGAATTACCACCTCAACTGAAATGATCCCAAAAAGATAGGCAGTCAAAGCAGATAAACCCGATTGCTCATAGATTTGAAAACCAATTATATTAAGGTAACCCAACGGAATTGAACCCAAAAAACTAATGCCCAACCCCAAGAGTAAATTACGGAGCAACTTCATTTTAGAAATTCAAAATTTGACGGTTGTGTTTGCGATGCAGTTGATATTCGCGCATACCTTCAGAAAAAGTCAGATACGTCCAACCTTTTTTGTGGTTGATTTGACTGATTTGAAACATATAGCTGATGTGCCTAATGAGTTCTTTCCAACCAAAAAACAAGCTGTGTTTCGGATCGTAAATATGCGTGGGTTCACTAGCTGAGCCATTGAGTTCAACAATCTGAAAATTTTGTCCGGCTTCAAGTTGCTCCCAGCTTTCGAACATCAAATCCAAACGTCCAAAATAAAAACCCGGAATTTGACGGCAAACCGCATCGATTACTTGGTTGAGTTCAGCCGAAATCCGGTGGCTCGCATCGATAAATTTAGCGCCTCTGATGTGATTTCCGTAAGGAACCAACGTGCGTTTTTCGCCCATGGGCAATACTTTTTTCAGGTTTTGTCCGTGCTCTTTGGCGATGGCTTTGTGTTGCATTTGATGCCGCGGATCTTTCTGAAGCAATTCTTCCATGGTGGATGTTCCGTCACCGGTTACCGTGAGAAATTCTTTGGCAACAATACCGGTAATGCGGCCATTTGACGCTCCGGGAAACCGCACATAAAAGATTCCGACTTCATTTTCATACGGAATCAAATCCTGAATCAGATAATCAAATCCGGCTCGCTGATGATATTGTTCAAGCTGACTTTCGGATACAATTTTCTGAACCGCCGAACCGCGCAAACCAATATCCGGCTTGGCGATGAGCGGATAAGTCAAACCCAATTTGCCCATCTGTTCTTTGACTTGGACCCATGAAACTCCCGATTTGACCAATTGTGTTTTCGGATAAAATTGCGGCGGAATCAGCGCGTAAATATTCATTTTAGATTCCATAAAAAAACCGCCATTCTTGATGCCCGGATTGGCAGCATTGAAAAAGAAAATCGTGCGGCTGCGCAATGCATACCACAACCAAAGCAAATAAACCGGAACGTATACTACGTGCATCGGCCAATATTCCCAGTGGGTAAGTTTGTGAAAAAACAATCGCATTTTTAAATCTTTATGAATGAATAATCAAATTCGTGAACCTCAATCAAATCGCGATAATGCATTTTCCATTTATTGGTGTCGATGACCGTTTGGGTAATACTCAAAGTTTTCAGACTGTTATTTCGGTTGATGACCAAGCCATTTTGCGCATCATCTGATTGGGTAAATTGATGAAACTCGAGAATCTCTTCAGATGTAGGCTGTGGATTTTGCCGCAAAAAATGCTCAAACCAAACGCTTCGTTGGGTTCTGACCGGCGCCGGATACAAGGTTGAAGATGACCAAATATGCGCTTGATTGGGCGAAAGCATTTGGGTGTTTTTTTGTCTTCCGTCCCAACGCAACTGATAAAGCGCTGAGGCAAAATAGAGCACAATGGTAAAAGGTTCTACTCGATCCAAATCCAACTCAGCCCAAAACGCCAACATGTCTTCACTGCCAATAATATCCAAAACAATCAAGCCACGGCTGCGTCTGTAAGGCGGTTGCCACAAATGTTTTTCATCGGCACCGTTGAGCAAAACCAAAACATTCGCGTGTTCGTCGGCTGCATACCAAGTTCCGCCGGCTTGCGGATCTTTCGGAAAGCAGATGTTTTTTCCGTTGATTGAATAAGTCTTAGGCGCCAAAGCCGGTCTGGCCACTTGCTCATCGCGGTTGGAGGTAATGATTACTTTACCTTCTGAAAAAACATAGCTTACTGTGCACATTGTTTGCGGTATTGCATGGTGGCTCGCGCGACGCCAAAATGATCTTCAAAAACAACTTCGGGCATCGAGAGCAAAGCCACCCGAATCAAAGCTTGGTGATGTATACAATGCTCGAGATTATAGGCCAATTCTCGGTGGTAATTGGTTTGCATTTTCAGGATGCCCTGATCAAAACTCTGACGCAACTCCAAATTTTTATTGGGTTTATCCAGCTGATGAAACAAAGATTGAATCACCCCGGCAGCCACCGAACGATCGGTTTGAACTGTCAAATCACGCGCGCGCAATTCATAATTAATTTGGTTAGAATCATACTGCTTTTCTAAACACACAAACAACTCCAGTATATGGCGTACATGTGCCCCAATGCTGGCTCCGCTGAGTTGCGGCTGAACATCGGTATATTGCTTATCGGTAAGTTGGCTCAGAATTTCGAGCAACTCATTTAAAACAGAATCTATCGCTGATTTCAACATAATGTATCATTTGAAGTTTATCGTTTGCGTAATTCTTTGATTTGGGCACGATGTAAATAGAGCAATACAACGCAACTCAAAGCGGTGACTAATGCCAGAAAAAACAGCCAACCTCCATCATTTTGAACTTCAATTCCCAAAACAAAAAGATGACTAAAAATAGCGCCCAACATTGTTCCTAAACCCATCAAAGCGCCAAGCCAAGTGGTGCGCGGCCACAGAATTAAAATGACCGAAATCAATTCAAAAATACCCGCGCCGATTCTTCCATAGGGCTCTGCACCCAACGTACTAAAAATATAAACACTCTCGGGTGCTGCTGTAAATTTAAAGAAAAGTGTCTGTAATAAAATCACTGCCGGCAACAAGCGTAAAATCCAAATGGTGGTGTTGGTTTTCATGATTTGATGATTTTTTGCCAATTTTTATCGGCTTGTTTTTTGAGCCTTGCCTCGTCTTTGTTCCAACTTTTGAGCGTGTTGTTGAAGTAGGCATTGTAAAATACGTATAACTTCCCGTCGAGGATTTTATAAGTTTCCGGATCGATTTCGACTTTTTCGCCGTTGCTGCCCATGGCGTAAGCACACCAACCTCCGTATTGTGGTTCGTAATTTTGCGGATTCTTGACAAAAGCTTCTTTGTTGCTCGGATTGGCAAAATAATACGTAACCCCTTCAAATTGAGCCGCTAATTCTTTTTTACCGCGTAAAGGTTTTTTTTGCAAAAAATAACTCACCGGATCATATCCTTGCAAAGCTAATTTGTTGTCTAAATTGAAATTTTGTTGTCTTTGCGTTACAGATTGTGCCTGTAATGCTAGGCTAGTGACCATGAGCCACAGAAAGAATTTAATTTTCATCATGATTTATTTAAGTTGTATTTGATAATTCACTGAAACCACCCAAGCCCGCGTGAGCCCGTCGGGTCTTGCATCGCGCACCACAAAAGGGCTGGCTGCTACGAGTTCAATAGATTGTTTGGAGGACCATTTCCAAGTGGCGGCTACAACTCCGTTGAGCGTGAGTCCGCGGGAACCGTCGATAGAAACTCTCTGACCGTAAATATTCTCAAACGAATCTTCCCCTAAATGATAAATGCCCAACAAGGCCGGTTGCAATTCAAAAGATTTGCGGCGGATGATTTTATAGTTCACCTTGAGCAAGGCATCGGGTTTTCGCTCAAAGAGATTGGTGGACTCAAAGGCATCGGTAGGACTGTATTCTTTGAAATAGGAATTCTTGTTTTTGTTTAAAAAAGGCCATTGCAATCCACCTGAAAAATCCCAAAAACCTGTTGTGTAGGCAAGCCCTAACAACACATCGGCCGTTCCCAAACTCGGTTGATAATCCATGGGCAAAGAATAACCATTGATCTTCAAATTGGCTGCACTCAACGGAGCTTTGAGCCCGAAGGATAAGTTCCAAAAATGAGCCTTGTTATTTTTCCATCGGCGACTGCCTGTGAGGTAAACATCTCCGAATTGACCGCGTATGCCCAAATCTCCATGTGCCTGATTGTAGGTGATTTTGGCGCTAAATGAATAGCCTTTTTTAAACTGATGTTTGTAAGTAGTCGAAGGGGTAAAATAAATCACATCCTCCGCCCCTTGTGCTATTTGCGGACTGAATTCAAGTTCATTTTTGTAGGTGGGTGTGTCATGGGTGTTTTTGTCAAACGTACAAATGCCTGCATCGCTACAACCTTGTGCCGATGAAATATGCGCTGTAAAAGCCAAAACCACTAAAAATGCTATTCTTCTCATTTTACATTTGGGGAATTAAAGCGCCATAAGCAAACAAATGATTGTATTGTTGGCAGTGAATAAGCACATGTGTATAGACCGAAAAATCTACGCCTTCAGGCAATAGATAAATCTGTTGACGAGATAAGTTGCCCAAATTGATGAAAGAATCAGGCGTATTGCTTTGCGAGAGATAAACCTTTAGATCAGGTCCGTCTTCAATCGAATAATCCACCAATCGAAGTTTGAATTGGTTGCGATCTGAATAAATTTCGGCTTTACCTGCGCCTGAAATACCCTCGGTTGTGGTAAAAGTGGTTGCATAAACCAATCTTGCCTGATCCGACAAAACCAAACCCGAGTTATGGTTATGGGTTAAATCACCTTCGAGTTGACAAGAAATCAACAATACAAGCAGCGGGGTTATTTTCAAAAAGAGACTCATACTTTTTTTTATTCAAAAGTAGAGTGCAGCCCGAAAGCGAAATGTCATCAACCCGACATTAGCCGTAAAATTTTATTTTAATTTTTCAAGATTGTCAATGATAATCTCTTTTCGACTGTAGTAAACCAGCCCGGAAGATTCTAATTCATTGAGCAGTAAAACGGCGGTTTGCCTAGAGGTACAAATGATTTGAGCAATGTCGTTTTGGGTGAGATAATTCTCGATGTAAATTTTACCGTCCATCGTTTTGCCTTCTCTTTCGGCCCATTCGCGAAAAAAAGAAACCAACCGCGTTCGGGCATCTTTCGACATTAAATTGTTGTAGTTGTTTTTGAGTCGCTTCATTTTTAAACCCACAAATTTTGTGTAGGATAAAGCCAAATCAGGATGTTTGAGCATTAAGTGTTCAAAGTCCGATTGTAAAAAACTGCAAATGGATACTTCAGGCGTGAGTGCTTTTGCATATTCATTGACTTCCTGCGCTTCATCGAGTTCAAGATGTCCAAACAAATCGCCTTTTTGAATGATGTCTTTTACGACTTCATTGCCTTCTTCATCCAAAGCAACAATTTTAATACTGCCTTTTTTGAGCAAATAAATCCGAGGAAGTTCTCCGGAACCAAAATAAATGACATCGCCTTTTTGGGCTTTTTTATAGCCGGTAATAATGCACAACTGTTTGATTTGAGACATGCTCAACGTCCGAAACAACTTGTGATCGCGCAGATACCAGTATTTGAGTTCTTCATACATAAGGCTAAAGTAAAAAAGTTTTGCATAAAAAAACCCGCTCATTTGATGTGAACGGGTTTTATTTTATTCAGACAACTTTTATTTGCCCAAACCTCTCGAAATAACAATGCGTTGAATTTCAGAAGTTCCTTCGTAAATCTGTGTGATTTTGGCATCGCGCATCATGCGTTCAACGTGGTATTCAGCCACGTAACCGTTTCCGCCGTGAATTTGGACTGCTTCGTTGGCCACTTCTAATGCAATCTCAGAAGCGTACAATTTAGCCATCGCACCTGAATGCGCAATGTCTTTGCCTTCGTCTTTTTCGCAAGCCGCTTTCATAACTAAAAGTCGCGCCGCAGTTACTTTGACAAACATATCGGCCAACTTAAAGGCAATGGCTTGGTGATTGAAAATTTCTTTGCCAAACGCTTTTCTTTCCTTAGAATATTTTAATGCAATTTCATACGCTCCTGTGGCAATTCCTAAGGCTTGTGAAGCAATTCCGATGCGGCCGCCGTTGAGAACTGCCATGGCGAAATTAAATCCGAAACCGTCTTCGCCGATGCGGTTTTCTTTAGGAACCTTTACATCGGTAAACATCAGTGAATGTGTGTCGGAACCGCGAATCCCCATTTTCTTTTCTTTCGGACCAACTTCAAATCCGGCCCAGCCTTTTTCAACGATAAAAGCATTGATTCCTTTGTGGCCTTTTTCGATGTCGGTTTGTGCAATCACGATATAAGTCGACGCTGTTGAACCATTGGTAATCCAGTTTTTGGTTCCGTTGAGCAAATAGTAATCGCCTTTGTCAATAGCCGTAGTTTTTTGCGAAGTAGCATCTGATCCGGCTTCGGGCTCTGACAAACAAAACGCACCAATCACTTGACCTTGCGCGAGCGGCACCAAATATTTTTGTTTTTGTTCTTCTGAAGCGTATTTTTCTAAACCGGCACAAACCAGTGAATTGTTCACCGACATAATCACCGCAGCCGAAGCATCGACTTTGGCAATTTCGGTCATGGCCAAAACATACGATACACTATCCAAACCAGAACCGCCGTATTTTGGATCAACCATCATTCCTAAAAATCCAAGTTCGGCCATTTTTTGAACTTGTTCGGTCGGGAATTTAGAATGTTCGTCTCTTTCAATCACGCCGGGCAACAATTCTGCTTGTGCAAAATCACGCGCTGCTTGTTGAATCATTAGGTGTTCTTCGGTTAAATTAAAATCCATCGTATGTTGGGTTTGTGTTTGTTGATTTTTTATTTTTAGTGCCCCAAAAGTATGATATTAATGTTAATTTTTCAAACGATTTCGTAATTTTAAAAGATGTTGAACAATCGCTATTCAGTGCTAGGTGTGATGTCGGGAACTTCGCTCGACGGTGTTGATTTGGCGCATCTACAATTCAAAGTGGAAAACCACACTTGGTCGTTTGAAATTTTAGAAACCCAAACGGTTGCTTACAACGATTTTTGGCTCGAACAACTCAAATCTGCAGTTAATTTCGAGGAGCAAAAATTGCAAAAACTCAACGAAGATTACACGCAATTGTTGGGTCAAATTATTGCTGAATTTATTGAACGAAATCAACTCAAAAACCTCGACGCGGTCTGCT
Organism: Flavobacteriaceae bacterium; assembly: GCA_046329175.1. Classification (GTDB taxonomy): domain Bacteria; phylum Bacteroidota; class Bacteroidia; order Flavobacteriales; family Flavobacteriaceae; genus Flavobacterium. Next base: position 11,294 of record JAXLVE010000007.1, on the reverse strand, counting down.
CGCACGGACACACAATTTTGCATCAGCCGCAAAACAGTTATACCTTACAAATAGGCAATTTGCCTGAAATAGCGCAGTATTGCAAGCAAACGGTTGTTTGTAATTTCAGGGTGCAAGATGTACAATTGGGCGGACAAGGCGCACCGCTGGTTCCGATTGGCGATCGTTTGTTGTTTACTGAATATGATTACTGTTTGAATTTAGGCGGTTTCTCAAATGTGTCGTTTGAAGCTCTGCAGGGCAGAATCGCTTTTGATATTTCACCGGTCAATACGGTTTTGAATTTTTACGCCAACAAACTTGGTCAGAATTATGACGACCGCGGAAAAATTGCGCGCTCAGGGCAATTACATCCGATACTTTTAAAAGCGCTCAATGAATTGGCGTATTACCGTTTGCCCTTTCCCAAATCACTCGGAGTTGAATATGTGCAAAGTACCGTTTTGCCTTTGATGGAAAAATTTGATCTTCCCATTCAAGACAAACTCAACACTTTTGTACAACATATTGCCTATCAAACTGCCCAAGCTTTACCCAAAAAATCCGGAAAATTACTGGCCACCGGCGGCGGCGCTTACAACGACTTTTTGATGCATCACCTCAGAAGCGAACTGCCGGAAATGCACCTTGAAGTTCCATCGGCTAAAATACTTGAATATAAAGAAGCGCTTATTTTTGGATTGTTGGGCGTTTTGAAACTGCGCAATGAAATCAATGTTTTATCGAGTGTGACGGGCGCAAAACAAGACCATTGTTCGGGTATGATTTACAGATAATCAATTTCTTTTTCTTGAATTAGCTCATTTAAATCAAAAAATTAAGCATAAAAAAAGAGCCACTCGATAAGCGGCTCTTTTTAATTTACAATCGTTGAAATTATTTTTTAATGAAACGTTTTACAACGGTTTGTCCATTGGATTCCAATTCTAACATATAGATGTTCGTGGTCAATCCTGAAACAGAGATTTCGCCGTTTTGAATGGTTCCTTTCGAAACTTCTTGACCCAATGAATTGATAATTCTGTAGGATGCATTTTCCGCTTCAGAAACATTCAAGAAATCGCCTTGAACCGGATTAGGGAAAATTTTGATGTTGTTCATATCTACCAAGGCAGCCGGACGATTGTTCAATCCACCGCAAGTATCAGTTGCAAAAGAATCCCATTCACCCGTTATATTAAAGGTCGTATTAGGCGACAAAACCGTAGCTTTTCTTCTCAAAGTAACATCGATGGCAAAGTTAGCCGTACCTCCGTTGAAGGTTCCGATGATATCGATCAGCACTCCGTTTTTGAACAATCCGACCGCATCGTTTCCGTTAAAAGTCAATTCAGTTCCGGCGGTAGAAATATTGGCCGACGCAGCGCTGTAACAAGCCACATTAATCGAACTATTCACCAAGACAAATTTGGCTCCGTTGTTTAAAGTTCCCGAAAGGGTAATTCCGGTTGACCAAGCTCCGGCTCCATTGGTTTGTTTTTTAACTGTATAGATAGAAAGGCTCACGGCAGCTCCGGTATTGTTGGCAATTTCAAGTGCTTTGTTGTTAGACGACCCTTCAATATATTCTGAAAACATCAAATCTGTTGCATTTCCTGAATTAGCCAAAGTAGTAACGTTGGCCGTATTGCTCGCTGCCGAAATATTTCCGGCAGCATCTTTTGCTTTTACAGTAAAAGCATAAGCCGTTGAAGCCGTCAAGCCCGAAACCGCAAAAGTAGTCGCTGTCGTAGTTGACCCGATTAAAGAAGCACCTTGATATACATCATATCCGGTAACACCCACATTGTCGGTGGCGGCTGTCCAAGATAAATTAGTAGTCGTTTGGGTAGTTCCCGAAGCTGCTAAACTTGTGGGTGCAGTTGGTGCGGTCGTGTCTGATGCTGCCAAGGTTGTTACATTTACAGCATTGCTAGCAGCGGATACGTTTCCGGCGGCATCTTTTGCTTTTACTGTAAATGTATAGGCCGTTGAAGCCGTCAATCCGGTTACAGCAAAGGTCGTAGCCGTAGTAGTAGAACCTTTCAAGGTAGCGCCTTGATATACATCATAACCGGTCACGGCAACATTATCCGTTGAAGCAGTCCAAGATAAATTGGTCGTGGTTTGTGTAGTACCAGAAGCGGCTAGGCTGGTGGGTGCAGTGGGTGCTATAGTATCAGATGATCCGGCCGTAATGGTAAAGTTGGTATTAGAAACATCAAAGAAAATATGATTGGTTCCTTTGACCATAATTCGATTGGTAGTTCCCGGCGTGTTTGGAATGGTTACGGCCTGCGTTCCGTCATTCGGCGTTGCCGCCAATAAAGTACTCCAAGTGGTTCCGCCGTTGGTGGATATTAAAATATCTACATTGGCACAGTTCACACCGTTGGCTGTGGTTCCAGCTACGTTCCAAGTAACCGTTTGCGTACTTCCGCCTACATACGAAACGGCTGTATTCGGGGCAGTCACGGCAAATGGGCCGGCTGTTGCGTTAACGGTGACAATCATATCGTCGCTGTTGTTTCCGGCGCCACCCGCTCTGTTGTCACGAACGGTAAATCTAAAGTTAAAAGTTCTGGCTACGGATGGTAAAGCCTCTACCGTGATTTCACTTCCTGCGGTTGTGGTTGCTCCGGTTAATACCGAAGACATTTTCGGAAAATAACGCGTTGGCGAAGTGGTTGGTGTATACGAACGGAAATCTACGCCCGTAGTTTTGGTAGCGCTCGGTGCTGCTGCTGTGGTTTGCGAATCCATTTGCTCCCAGTTGTAGGTCAGCGTATCTCCGTTGGCATCGGTTCCGGTTCCGGTGAGCATAAATGGAGTGCTTTTCGGAATGGTATAATCTAAACCGGCATTGGCTGTTGGAATAGAATTTCCGGTAGATGCATTGGTTTGGCAAGTAGTAGTTTTGATAAAATTGGTTACCTGTTGAATGCTCACGGCATGAAAATAGGCATCCGAATGCGGCTGAACATCCAAAGTTGTAATCCCGGCGTAACCCATGATGGTTGAACCAGAACCCGGTTCTACCTGAACTCCTGTTCCTTCATTGCCTCCGTGCGTCCAAGTATGATTGGCTCCGAATTGATGTCCCATTTCATGAGCCACGTAATCAATGTCGAAATTATCTCCCGAAGGTATTCCATCGGCCGGAGAAGTATATCCGCTGCCTTTGTAATTGTTTGGATAAGTAACACCCGTATCTACAAAAGTTGACATATCATTGCTACAAACGCAACCAATACAGCCTGCATTTCCACCGCCACCGGTAGCTCCAAAAAGGTGACCAATATCAAAATTGGCATTTCCGATTACTGAACTCAAAGTATTCATCAATTGTAAATTCCAATTGTCTAAAGCAGAAGCCGGTGAATAAGGATCTGTCGACGCACTGGTATAAATTACGGCATCCGTATTGGCAATTAGATTTAAATGAACGGCAAAATCTTTTTCAAAAACACCATTAACCCGTGTCAAACTATTGTTGATGGCTGCCAATGCCAATGCTTTTGTTCCTCCAAAATAGGCTGTATATTCACCCGTTACAGACATGGCCAAACGGTACGTTCTGAGCGTTGCATCATCGGCGTTGGGTCTTGCTGCAGAACCAATTCCTAAATCCTGCTGCGCTTCTTTGAGGATTTTGCATTCAAAACGATTCAACGATGCAGCTCTATCTGCTCTGCGATAAACAGCATAAGTGCTTAAATTGGTGGTGTAAGGCTCAATGAACTCAGCTGATTGATCTGCTCTGATGACCATCGTCTGCAATCCCAAAGGTGATAAACTAAAATAAATCGTCGAACTAGGGGTAGTCACACCCTGACCAATGTATGATTTGATTTCAGGATATCGAGCTGCTAAAGCAGGATCCATGTTGGACGATTCTTTGATTCGGTATTGTTCCATTGTTCCCTCAGCATTGGGAAAAGAAACAATAATATTTGATTTGCCTGCAACGGACCTATTCGGAGCGTTTTGCAAAGATTGTCTCAGCAAATTTACATCTATTGAAAACAGCCTTGGATTAATCAGGTTACTTTTGTTAGCAACCACTACTTCATCTGCTTTTTGAGTAGCAACAGCAAAAGCTGCTCTTCCGCTTTGAGCATAAGAAAGGCCTGAGATTGCTAGCGCAGCAATCAAGAGTAGTTTGTTTTTCATTCCTATTGAGATTAGTTAGATAAAGCCCCAAATATATTGATTTCTTATTACGGTTTACAGATTGTTGAAAACTCTTACGTTATTTAACGTAAATCTGAAAATAATTTTAAATTAAAATCACAATTTGATAACATATAAACATTGAGCTTATATGAGTTGGCAATCAAACCAGCTTTACAAACCTAATGACACAAAAAAAGACCACAACCGTGGCCTTGTTTATATTTTTTGAGTCAACTCAATTATTTTTTTAGCATTTTAAATGTTTGTGTTTGACTTCCTTGCGATACCGAAACCAAGTAAAATCCAGTAGGGTAACTAAATCCAAAATCTTGCTTATCAATTGAAGAAGCATCCAATTGTCTCTGCTCGACGATGCGTCCGGTCATATCTGAAACGATTACGTTAAGCGCCTCGGTTGCACTTGAAGTCAATTTAAAACTTTGATCAAAAGGGTTCGGATAGGCTGTAGCCTGTGAAGTATTCTCAAAACCTTGGTTGGCCAACAATCGAAACATATTAACGTGTACCGAAGGCGTTGTAGCCGTTTCATCTTGAAGAACTAAATTGTTATTGGCTAGAGCAATAACTGTTGATGTTAAATTTTGATTACAAAAAACGGACATCACGTTAAAAAAAATTCCAGGTGTTGTACTGGTTGGAAATGTTAAATCTGTCTCTGAGTTAATATCCCAAGGAATTGAGCTCTCAAATCTGAAACGGGCAAATTTTAGAGCAACATTGGCAGGCAGCACAACAGCATTCTCACGAATTACCATGGGAGGTTGTGTCCATCGCAATTGTTTAGAAGTCGGTAGATGTTGTGCTTGTGAGATAGGATAAAGTGAAGAGAAATTTCCTGTTTGGCTAGGATCGTCCACCACCGTTAAAGTTCCCGTTGCGCCTACTGGTAGAAAATTATCCCCATACAACACATTACCTCCGAAATTTGCCATTTTCAGGTCAGTTGTTCCAATATTCTTTACGAAAATATCGTACTCCAAGGCATTGGTGGTCGCGGTGACATTATCAATGTAAATCAAAACTTTATTTCCGACGCATGCTTGCGCCTGAACTTGAATAGCGGATGTTAATAAACCAACCGCAATTAAAATAAGTTTTGCATTTCTAAAAGTAGTTTTGCTCTTCATAAAATAAAATTTAAATCCCAATTTCAAAGATAGAAAATTCATTCTGAACATTTTAAAGTTTTTTTAACTGTGTACTTTATATCCGAAAAATTTACGTCAATTAGCTATATTTGCCGCGCCCAAAAGCATCATTACTCATGAAAGATTTATTAGAAAAATTCGAAAGCAAACAACCCGAAATCATATTCAACTGGAAAGATTCTGAAACCGAAGCCGAAGGTTGGACCGTCATCAATTCACTACGCGGTGGTGCTGCCGGTGGTGGAACTCGTATGCGCAAAGGCCTTGATATGAATGAAGTGCTTTCGCTGGCCAAAACCATGGAAGTGAAATTCTCCGTTTCCGGACCGGCCATTGGCGGCGCTAAATCAGGCATCAACTTTGACCCGAACGATCCGCGCAAAAAAGGCGTTTTACAACGTTGGTACAAAGCGGTTTCACCATTGCTCAAAAGCTATTACGGAACCGGTGGTGATTTGAATGTGGACGAAATTCACGAAGTAATTCCCATGACTGAAGAGTGCGGTGTTTGGCATCCGCAAGAAGGTGTTTTTAATGGGCATTTCAAACCGACGGATGCCGATAAAATCAACCGAATCGGACAACTCAGACAAGGGGTAATTAAAGTGATTGAAAATCCAAAATTTTCACCCGATGTATCGCGCAAATACACCGTGGCCGATATGATTACCGGATATGGCGTGGCCGAAGCGGTTCGTCATTACTACGATACATACGGAGGCAATTTCAAAGGCAAAAAAGCGATTGTTCAAGGATTTGGCAACGTAGGTTCGGCGGCGGCTTTTTACTTGGCCGAAATGGGCGTAAAAGTAGTGGGAATCATCGATCGCGATGGCGGATTGATTTCAGAAAACGGCTTTACGTTTGATCAAATCAGAACCTTATTTCTGAACAAAGACGGAAACAAACTGGTCGCACACAACCTCAGACCTTTTGAAGAAATCAACGAAAAAATTTGGTCGATGGGCGCTGAAATTTTTGCTCCGTGCGCCGCTTCAAGATTGGTAACCCAAGACCAAACCGAGCGTATGATTGCAGCCGGATTAGAAGTGATTACTTGCGGAGCGAATGTTCCGTTTGCCGATCAAGCTATTTTCTTTGGGCCGATTATGGAAGCGACCGATGCCAACACGAGTTTGATTCCGGATTTTATCTCGAATTGCGGAATGGCGCGCGTGTTTGCTTATTTTATGGAAAAGAAAGTCCAAATGACCGATGAAGCAATTTTCTCGGACACTTCGCAAACCATCAAAAAAGCGATTCAAAAAGCATATGAGCAAAATCCGTCTAAGACCAACATCAGCGCAACAGCCTTTGAAATAGCGTTGAAACAATTGTTATAAACTTAGCCAAACGAATGATTTTGCGATAACAATTTTGAGTAGATTTATTCGTTTTAAAAAGGCAAACTAACAACATCGCTTATGGACATTACTTTTAATAAAGACCAACAAAAATCAATGCTCTTAACCGCTTTGGTGATGGCGCTGTTGATTTTGATTTTGTTTTTTGTTCGCTTTTGGCCGCCTTCAAACTTAGAAGAACTCATCGGTGGTGGCGGTGGTGGTGGAATTGAAATGAATTTCGGTGACAGCGATTATGGTTTGGGTGACAACTTTAAAAGTCAAGCGCTCAATGTAAAAAACGAGGCGCAATCTGCTCCCACCCCAACGGCAACCCAAGACAATGTACTCACACAAGACAATGATGACGAAGATGTTGTTTCGATGACCCAAAACGAAAAGGTTAAAAAAACAACTCCGGTTCCGACCAAAGTTGAAACCAAACAACCTGCACCTGAAAAACCTAAAGTTTCGAAAAACACCAATGATGCTTTGGCCAATTTACTCGGTGGCAACAAAGGCGGTGATGGTAACGACAAACAAGCTGGCAACAAAGGTCGACCAGATGGAAGCCTAACTTCTGCTGGATACAGTGGTTCGGGTTCCGGAACAGGCTCAGGCACCGGAAACGGATCTGGAAATGGTTCGGGAAACGGCTCCGGCAATGGCAGCGGAAACGGCTCCGGAAGCGGAAATGGCACTGGTCCTGGTTATTACCTTGGCAACCGAAAAGCACTCAGCAAACCGGTTCCGAATTATACCTGCAATGAAGAAGGAAAAGTAGCGGTTCAGATTTCAGTAGATCGTTCCGGAAATGTCATTGATGCGAAACCGGGCGTTCGAGGAACCACCAATGCGGCGAAGTGTTTGTTAGACGAGGCTAAAAACGCAGCCTTGCGCACCAAATGGCAAGCCGACGAGAAAGCTGCCGATAAACAAGTCGGATTGATTATTTACAGTTTTAGTTTGAATTAAAAACGGTACCAGATAAAAACAAAAAAGCAATAGTCTCGCGGCTATTGCTTTTTTTATGTATTGTTTTAATGTTCTACTTCGGGCTCGTGGCAATCACAAATTTGAGTTTGTTTCTCACGCCAATTTGCAATACATCAACCAAATCTTGTACTTGCATATTAAACGGAATGCGCACAACAACCGTTTGATCTTTTTCGGGCCCCATTTTAGAAAGCAAGGTTTGCTCGAGGTTTTCAAAAGCCACTTCTTCTTTATCCACAAAGTAGCGTTTCTCTTCAGTTACCGAAAGCGAAATATGCTGCTTGTTGGTCTTTTCGTTGTTCTTAGATTTGGGCAACACCATTCGGATAACATTCGGGTTGGCCAAGGTTGAAATAATCAAAAAGAACAACAACAAGAAGAACATAATGTCACTGAGTGACGAGGTAGCTACTTCTGCGTGGAATCTTTTATTTCGTCTTATCGCCATGATTTGGTCTTTGAATGATACTTACAAATTCTAATACTTGTTTCTGAATCGACAATGCAAAAGCATCGATGCGCCCGTTGAATAAGTGATAAGCGCTGTAGGCCAAAATACCGACAATCAAACCGGCGCCACTACTGATCATTTTTTCATACAAACCGCCCGAGATGTTTCCGATACTGATGTCTTCGGTGACCGAGATGCTGTAGAAAATTTTAATTACCCCAGAAATGGTTCCGATAAAACCGAGTGTGGGCGCAATACCGGCGATGAGTCCGAGTTGACCAAGTTTCTTTTCCATTTCGCCAATTTCAATGTTGGCAGCGCGCTCCATGTTGGATTCAATTTCTGAAATCGGACGACCAATGGTGAGAATGCCTTCTTTGAGGACGTTTCCTTGAGCATTACCCACGCGATCGGCCACAGAATAAGCCATATCAAGGTTGCCTGTATTGAGGCTATTGCGAATATCTTTGATTAAATGGTGATCGATTTTCGCCACTTTTTTGATATACATAACGCGCTCAAAAATCAGATAAATAGTATAGACCAATAAGATAACGATTGGAATCAAAAAGAAACCGCCTTTGAAAATAAATTCAAGAACAGAGATTTCATTAGTGAGCGGTGAATTTTGCGCGGCTTCAACCGGAGCTTGTGCGAGTGAATCAGCTTGTACCTGTAAGAAAGTAATCAGCATAGAGGATTGAATTTTGACTTTAAGTTAAATAGTTTGACATTTGTATCGACGCAGCGATATTTACAATATTAAACTAAAAATTGCTGAAAATATTTTGCCCTAAAATAATTTATTAAGAAAGTAATGAACTACAACGATACCGTACAGTGGATGTTTGCGCAATTGCCGATGTATCAACAGCAAGGTGCTTCGGCTTATCGAAAAGATTTGCACAACATACGAGCTTTGGCTGAATATTTAGGTCATCCTGAACAAAAAATTAAGTGCATTCATGTGGCTGGAACCAACGGAAAAGGCTCAACATCACACCTACTCGCTTCGGTTTTGCAAGAATCCGGTTATCGCGTTGGGTTGTATACTTCGCCGCATTTAAAAGACTTTCGTGAGCGGATTAAAATAAATGGAAAAATGATTTCAGAGCAATATGTGGTAGACTTTATCGCTCAAAACAAATCGTTCTTTGAAGCCCATTCGCTGAGTTTTTTTGAAATGACCGTCGGTTTGGCTTTTGCTTATTTTGCGGATGAACAATTAGATTTTGCGATTATTGAAGTAGGTATGGGCGGTCGATTGGATGCCACCAACATCATCACACCACTGGTATCAGTGATTACCAACATCAGTAAAGATCATACGGCATTTTTGGGCAATACCTTGAGCGAAATAGCCACAGAAAAAGCAGGTATTGTAAAACCAGGAATTCCGGTGGTAATTGGAGAATACAGCCCCGAAACAAAAGCGGTTTTCGATGCGAAAGCTCATCAGGAAAAAGCGCCTCTGTATTATGCTGAGGATTTGATTGATGTAACTCCAGAAACAGTATTATTGGGCGATTATCAGCAATTCAACAAAAAAACTGCTTTGCAAACTTTACGCATTTTACAAAGCCAAGCGCAAATCAACTTGACCCAGCAAAATATTGAAGATGGTTTTTTGAACGTTGTAAAAAATACCGGATTGCAAGGCAGATGGCAACAACTCGGAATCAATCCGAAAATTATTTGCGACACCGCGCATAATCCTGCGGGGCTCAAAATAGTAATGCAGCAAATTCAAAACGAAAAATTTGATCACTTGCATTTGGTTTTGGGCGTGGTCAACGACAAAGATTTAAGCGAAATTTTGCCTTTATTGCCCAAAAATGCTCATTATTACTTTTGCAAACCCAATTTACCCCGCGGATTGGATGCCGTCATTTTAAAAAAAGAAGCTGAAAACTTCAACCTCAAAGGCCGCGCGTATAGCTCAGTTTCAGAAGCTTACCAAGCTGCTCAAGACCAAGCTTCAAACAACGATTTTATTTATGTGGGCGGCAGCACCTTTGTGGTTGCAGAAATATTGCAATAAATCTGAATTTTTATTTGCACATAACAAAAGTTGCTTTATATTTGCACTCGCAATCAAGCTGTACGGGCGATTAGCTCAGCTGGTTCAGAGCACCTCGTTTACACCGAGGGGGTCGGGGGTTCGAACCCCTCATCGCCCACAAAAGCAAGCCTCACCGCTTGCTTTTTTTCTTTAAACCCACGGGTCATTAACTCAGCGGTTCAGAGTGCTACCTTGACAGGGTAGAAGTCACTGGTTCGATTCCAGTATGACCCACAAAAAACGCCTTCTTAATCGGAAGGCGTTTTTGTTTTTATGAATACCAGATTGCGTTAGGGATTGCAGCAAAAAGCCCGCAGCGCAGCGAGGACTTGGAGCGAAAAGCCCGACGCGCAAATCATGAGCGGATGAAAGATTCCGATGGAACAGAAATTCTTCGCGAATGATTTGCGAGGAACGCCCCTAATGAATAAACTCTAACAAACGCTCCAACGCCATACCGCGCGAGCCCTTGATAAGCAAGGTTTGATTTTGTAACGGATGCGTCTGAAGCTGTGCCGCCAAATCTTCAAATTGCGCAAAAAACTGCAACTGCGGCGCCGAAATAGCCTGAGCCGAAAAATCTTTACCCACAAAAAAGCATTGTGTTTGCGGATGCTGCGCCACCAAATTGACGATGGCTCGATGCTCTTGTGGGCTTTCATTGCCTAGTTCAAACATATCACCCAAAATCATAAGTTTGTTGGGTTTGTCAAGTTGAACAAAATTCTCAATGGCCACTTTCATGCTGCTCGGATTGGCATTGTAGGCATCGAGGATGATTTCATTGCTGCCTTTTTGCAACATTTGCGAGCGATTGTTCTCGGGGATGTAACCCTCAATTGCCGCTTTGATTTGCGCGTTGCTTACACCAAAATATTTTCCGATGGTGGCCGCAGCCAAGATGTTATTGGCGTTGTACAACCCGATGAGATGCGAATTGATTTGTGTGTTTTCGAATTCAACTTGCACTAGTGGATTTGCTGAAATATGGTCAACTTTAAGATAAGCATCTGCTGTATTTTGTGAAAACCCAAAACGTTCGAGACTTGAAGTTTTTTCGTTTTGCAGCACATCATCAAGATTGACAAAGGCTTTTCGGTTGTGTGCAACGAGAAAAT
>JAXLVE010000006.1:0-169253 GCA_046329175.1 Flavobacteriaceae bacterium | reverse complement strand
GGTGTTCATTTCGGATGGATGAAAACGAAAATAAAAACACCACCACAGCGAACATCAGCATCAATCGAATGTTATCCCAACTAAAAATTTTCATAGCAAAGATTCTTTAATTGATTTGACTAATTCTCCAATATCACCGGCGCCAATAGTAACAATAACGCGGTATCCACTATTTTTAATACTCGAAATTAATTCAGATTTTTGAACCAATTTTACCCTTGGATTGGTCATTTTGGACATCAACCAACTGGAGGTAATTCCTTGAATGGGCAACTCGCGCGCCGGATAAATATCCAACAAAAACACCTCGTCAAAGGCCGCTAAACTTTCGGCAAAACCATCGACAAAATCGCGGGTTCTGCTAAACAAATGCGGCTGAAAAACAGCCAATACTTTTTGGTTCGGGTACAACTCGCGCACCGCTTGATGAACCGCATTAATTTCGGTGGGATGATGCGCATAATCGTCGATAAAAACCAAATCATCCGTTTTGATTTGAAACGAAAATCTGCGGCGAATTCCTTTGAAAGAAGCCAGCGCCTTTTTGATATCTTCGGCAGCAACGCCATAAGTATACGCCATCGCCAAAGCCATCAGCGCATTGGTCAAATTGTGGGTTCCGGGCAAAGTAAACGAAAAACCGCTGAGTGTTTCCGTCGGCGTTTGCACGTCAAAAACATAAGCGCTGTTTTCGATGCGTACATTAAAAGCTTTGAATTGGGCATTTTTATTTACTGCTACAGTAACGCCCTCCAGCGATAATCCTTCGGCTACAAACAGCTTGGATTTGTCTTCGACTTTATGGGCAAACTCGGCAAAAGAAGCTTCAATCGAGGCTTTGTCGCCATAAATATCCAAATGATCCGCATCGGTTGATGTCACACAAGCAATGTCCGGATGCAAATGCAAAAACGAACGGTCAAACTCGTCGGCTTCAACCACCGTAATGGTTTTTCCGGAGCCAATCAGATTAGAATCGTAGTTCTCAACAATCCCGCCCACAAAAGCCGTTACATCCAAACCACTTTGATACAAAACATGTCCGAGAATACTCGAAGTAGTGGTTTTACCATGCGTGCCGGCCACCGCAAAACAAAAAGTATCGCGGGTAATGATGCCCAACACTTCGGCTCTTTTTTTAATCTGATAGTCGCGCTCCTGAAAAAAGTTCCATTCGGCATGATGCACTGGAACCGCCGGAGTCACGACGATCAGAGTATTATCGGGCAAAAAGGTGGTGGGGATCAAATCAATAGAATCTTCAAAATGAATCGAAATACCGCCATGCACGAGTTCACGCGTGAGTTCGGTTTCGGTTTTGTCATAACCCGAAACATTTTTGCCAATGCTTTTAAAATATCTGGCCAAGGCGCTCATACCGATGCCTCCGATGCCGATAAAATAAACGTTTTGAATTTGACTCAGATTCATTTTGAATTATATTTTTTGAGGCGGACATAACCGCACAATTTCATTGACAATATCTTGGGTTGCTTGGGGTTTTGCCAACGCTTTGATGTTTTCACTTAAGGTTTTTTGTTGCGTTTCATCAGCAAGTAAATCAGCAAAAACTTTTTCAAAATCGGCATCGAGTTCACTTTCTCGGATGAGGATGGCGCCGTTTTTCTCGACAATCGCGCGCGCATTTTTGGTCTGATGATCTTCGGCTACATTGGGCGATGGAATAAAAACCACTGGTTTACCTACCAAACAAAGCTCTGAAACCGACGAGGCTCCGGCGCGCGAAATGACAAAATCAGCTGCAGCATACGCCAAATCCATACGATCGATAAATGCTTTTACCTGAACGCCTGCCCTATCGTTGTTGGATTGATACTGATCTAAATACAGCTTGCCGCATTGCCAAATGAGCTGAATGTTGTGCTGAGCAAAAAAGTCGAGCTCAGCAGCGATGAGTTGATTAACTCTGCGAGCTCCGAGGCTTCCGCCCAAAACCAGCAAGGTTTTTTGATTCGGATTCAAGCCAAAATAAGCAACCGCTTCTTCTTTTTTTCCGGCTATGTCTACCAAATCTTGACGCACAGGATTTCCGGTAAACTTGATTTTTTCGGCTGGGAAGAAATGCTCCAAATTTTCATAAGCCACACAAATGCTCGCTGCTTTCTTGCCCAACAATTTATTAGTGATGCCCGGATACGAATTTTGTTCTTGTACCACCGTCGGAATTCCGGCCGCGTTGGCCATTTGCAACAACGGACCGCTGGCAAAACCGCCGGTGCCAATCACCACATCGGGTTTGAATTGTTTGATGATTGCTCTTGACTTGAGCAAACTACTGATCAGTTTGAACGGAAACATCGCATTGTCAAAAGTCAATCTGCGTTGCAAACCGGCAATCCATAAACCTTTGATGGTGTAACCGGCCTGCGGAACTTTTTGCATTTCCATTTTGTCGCGAGCGCCCACAAACAAAAATTCTGCGTCGGGATAACGCTTTTTGAGTTCGTTGGCAATGGCAATAGCCGGGTAAATATGGCCTCCGGTGCCGCCTCCGCTGAGTATGAATTTTAAACCGGCCATATTATGATTTGTTTTTAATTAAAATTGGATCTAACGGATGAGATTCATCAACAATTGAATGTCCTTGTGTTTGAGAAAGTTCGATTTCGCGCAAGGCTCGTTCGGCGATTTCTTCGCGTTCAATTTGTGCATCAATCATGCGTTTGAGCGTTTCTTCGCGGCGTTGTTTTTCGTCAAGTTCTTGGGCAATCTCTTCTTCTTTTTTGGTAACCCCGATGATGATGCCTATAGAAATACAGGTCATCCAAATTGAGCTCCCTCCGCTACTGATCAGCGGCAAAGTCTGCCCGGTAACCGGCAGCAATTCAACCGCCACAGCCATATTGATGAGTGCCTGAAAAACTATCGGAAATCCGAGACCCACGACGACGAGTTTTCCGAATAGAGTATTGGCTTTGTGCGCCGCTACGATGAATCTGAAGAAAAGCAACAAATACAACGACATGACGGTGAGTCCCCCAATAAGTCCGTATTCTTCAACGATGATGGCGAAGATAAAGTCGGAAGAAGATTGCGGCAAAAAGTTTTTCTGAACGCTTTTGCCCGGTCCTAAACCTTGAATTCCACCTGATGCAATGGCAATTTTGGCTTTCTCGATTTGATAATCGTCTTCATCGGGTTTGTCGGTGGTGAAGTTTTCTAAACGGCTTTCCCAAGTTTTGACACGGTTAAAGAATTTGGCATCGGGAAAGGCTTTGCTGACCAAAACAAAAAAGGCTAAAGCCAATACGCCCGCGCCGACAATAAGACCGATGTATTTGAGTGGATATTGCCCCACAAAAGTGAGCATCAGCACCATGGAAAACATGAGCGCTGCCGTGGAAAAGTTGGCCGGAAGAATCAATCCTAAGGTAACAAATACCGGCGCCCAGAGTTCCCAAAGTGAATTTTTGAATGTAATAGGTTCTTCGCGTTTTTTGGATAAATAACGCGCCACAAAAACCATGAGCACAATAAAGGCCAAGGTCGAGGTTTGAAAGGTAATGCCAATAAAAGGAATTTGTATCCAGCGGCTGGCGTTGGCTCCGGCAATGACGGTTCCTTTGATGAGCGTATAGGCCAAAAGCACCCAAACCACCGGCATTGCCACTATTGAAATGGCTCTGAAATAGTGATACGGTACTTTGTGAATCCAATAAATAATCATAAACCCAATACAAATGTGCGCAAAGTGTTTGACCAAATAGGCCAAAGTATTTCCGGTGCCGTGCCCCATGTAGGCCAAGTTGCTGCTCGCACTAAAAACCGGCATAAACGAGAACAGCGCCAACAGGGCCACGAAGGTCCAGATGACTTTGTCTCCTTTGAGGTTTTTAATGAGTTCTAACATGATTGACGTTTCTGAGTTGTCGGTTAGTGGGCTTCCTAGCCCTGATGGAAGCGGCTATCCTTTGGCGGCGGGGTTCGCCGCGAAAGATAAAAGCGTACAGCAGGATTTAGCTTCTAAAAAAATTATAAATTTTGAACGGCGTATTTAAACTGACGTCCGCGGTCTTCGTAATTTTCGAATAAATCAAAACTCGCACAAGCCGGTGAGAGCAATACGTTGTCGCCTTTTTCGGCCAAGCGTTGCGCCATTTTCACGGCGGCGCTCATCGAATCAACTTCGACCATGACATCGACCACGTTGCCAAAAGCATCGATGATTTTTTTGTTGTCAACGCCCAAGCAAATAATCGCTTTGACTTTTTCGTGCACGAGCGACATCAATTCTGAATAGTCGTTTCCTTTGTCGACACCACCCACAATCCACACCGTTGGCGCGGTCATGCTGTCGAGGGCAAAAAAGGTAGCGTTGACGTTGGTGGCTTTTGAATCGTTGATGTACTGCACGTTTTGAATTTTGAGCACTTTTTCTAAACGGTGTTCAACGCCTTGAAAATTGGACAGACTCTCGCGAATGGTTTCCTTGCGGATTTTCATCAGTTTGGCAACCGAGGTGGCGGCCATGGCGTTTTTGACATTGTGCTTTCCCTCGAGCGCAATTGACTCGGTCTCCATGATGAATTCTTCTTCGTTGATGTTTACTTCCATTTTGTTTTGGTTTAGATAAGCTCCTTTGTCAAACTTTTGTGTGAGTGAAAAAGGAATTAATTGAGCATTCGTTTTGTTTTGTTTTAACCAGTTGGCTGAGGCTTCATCGTCTGCATCGTAAATGAGATAATCCTCGGCGGTTTGGTTCATGGTAATTCTAAATTTGGATGCGATGTAGTTTTCATACTTGTATTCATAGCGATCTAAGTGATCGGGACTAATGTTGGTAATAATGGCTACATCGGGGCGATAGTGAATGATTCCGTCGAGCTGAAAACTACTGAGCTCCAACACATAATAATCGTATTGGTTCTCGGCTACTTGCCAAGCAAAACTCTTTCCGATGTTTCCGCCCAAACCTACGTTGAGACCTGCTGATTTGAGCAAGTGATACGTAAGCATGGTCGTGGTAGTTTTGCCATTGCTGCCGGTGATTCCGATGGTGACCGCTTGGGTAAAAGGCGCCGCGAACTCAATTTCTGAAATCACCGGAATCTTGTGCTCGTGCAGCTTTTTGACCATTGGTGATTTATCGGGAATTCCGGGGCTTTTCATGACCACATCGGCATTCAAAATCTTTTTTTCGGTGTGGGTTTCTTCTTCCCACTTGATTCCGTTAAGGGTAAGAACTTCTTTGTAATGATCTTTGATCTTTCCAAAGTCGGATACAAAAACATCGTATCCTTTTTGCTTTCCGAGGATGGCGGTTCCCACGCCGCTTTCTCCTCCGCCTAATACCACCAGCCTTTGCATTATCTGAGTTTTAAAGTCACGATGGACAAAATGGCCAGTAAAATTCCGACAATCCAGAATCGGGTGACAATCTTACTTTCGTGATAACCTTTTTTCTGGTAATGATGATGCAGTGGTGACATCAAAAAGATGCGTCTGCCCTCGCCGAATCGTTTTTTGGTGTATTTGAAATAACTGACTTGCAAAACCACCGAAAAATTCTCGACCAGGAAAATCCCGCACAGCAGCGGAATGAGTAATTCTTTGCGCACCGAAATGGCCAAAACCGCAATCACACCGCCAATGGTTAAGCTTCCGGTATCGCCCATGAATACCGAGGCCGGGTAGGAATTGTACCAAAGAAAACCGACTAAAGCTCCAACGAAGGAAGCGATGAACACGGTCATTTCGCCCGAATTCGGGATGTACATAATATTGAGATAGCTTGAAAAAATCACATTCCCCGAAACGAAGGTAAAGATGCCCAGTGCGAGCACCGATATGGCCGAAGTTCCGGCGGCGAGTCCGTCAATTCCGTCGGTGAGATTGGCTCCGTTGGATACCGCTGTGATGATGAAAATCACAATCGGTATAAAGATGAGCCAAGCGTAGTTTTCGTAGTCATCGCCCATCCACGAGAGCAATTCGGCATAGTCAAATTCGTTGTTTTTGAAAAATGGAATCGTTGTGGCCGTTGATTTTTCATCTATTGGCAAAGGCGAAATCACATTCTCGGTTTGCTTGAGTGTGATGCTGTTCGGACCTTCTTTGCGCACCGTTACGCCCGGATGCAAATACAAAACCGAGCCTACAATGAGCCCTAAGCCTACTTGTCCGATGACTTTAAAAATGCCTTTCAGACCTTGTTTGTCTTTTTTGAAAATCTTGATATAATCGTCAATGAAACCAATGGTGCCCATCCAAAGTGTGGTGACAATCAGCAAAATAATGTAAATATTGTTGAGCTTAGTAAGCAAAAACACCGGAATCAAAGTCGCCATGATGATGATAAGTCCGCCCATGGTTGGCGTTCCGGCCTTTTCGTTTTGTCCGGCCAAACCGAGTTCACGAACCGTCTCTCCTACTTGCTGATTGCGCAAAAAGCCAATGATGCGTTTTCCGTAAATGGTTGAAAGTGTCAACGAAAGCAACACAGCCACAGCCGAACGAAACGTGATGTACTGAAAAACTCCAGTGCCTGGAATGTTCAGGGTTTTGTCGAGATATTCAAATAAATAGTACAGCATGGCTTGTTATTTTTGCAATTGAGTTAATAGTTCGGTAACGATTTGCATATCGTCAAAATCATAGCGAAATCCTTGAATTTCCTGATAAGTTTCGTGTCCTTTACCCGCAATCAAAATGATGTCGCCCGGTTGCGCGAGTTGACAAGCCGCTTGAATGGCTTGTTTGCGATCGGTGATTGACATGGTTTTCTTAAAGTTTTGTGCCTCGACACCTTTTTCCATATCGGCAATAATCGCTTGCGGATCTTCGGTACGCGGATTATCTGAAGTAATAATGGCTTTATCGCTCATCGATGAGGCAATGTGCGCCATAATCGGGCGTTTGGTTTTGTCACGATCGCCGCCACAACCTACAATCGTAATAAGTTGCTCGTTGTTGGTGCGGATATCGTTGATGGTTTTAAGTACATTTTCTAAAGCATCCGGCGTGTGTGCATAATCAACGATTGCGGTGATTTTTTGCTCAGAAACGATGTACTGAAAACGACCCGAAACACTTTCAAGTTCTGAAAGCAAACGCAAAGCTTCGAGTGGCTCCATGCCCAATTCAACTGCAGTTCCGTAGATGGCAAGCAAATTATAGGCATTAAAGGTTCCGATGAGTCGTACCCAAACTTCCTGATCATTCACTTTTAAAAGCAAACCCGACATTTGGCTCTCAAGAATTTGCGCGCGATAATCCGCATAGGTTTTGAGCGCGTAAGTTCGTTTGTGGGCCGCCGTGTTTTGCAACATCAAGCTGCCGTTTTTGTCATCGATATTGGTGAGCGCAAAAGCGGTGGACGGCAAATGATCAAAAAACGATTTTTTGACGTCGCGGTATTCGGCAAACGTTGGATGATAATCTAAATGATCGTGCGAAAGATTAGTAAACACGCCACCCGCAAAATGAAGTGCATCGGTGCGTTTTTGGTGAACACCGTGCGAGCTGACCTCCATAAAACAATAGGTCACTCCGGCATCGGCCATCAGACGCAAATATTTGTTGATGGTCAGCGAATCCGGTGTGGTATGTGTGGCTTTGTATTCGGTTTGGTCGACCATGATTTTTACAGTCGAAAGCAATCCGCAAGCATAACCTGCTTTGCCAAACATTTGATAGAGCAAAGATGCAATGGTGGTTTTTCCGTTGGTTCCGGTAATACCGACCAATTTTAATTCTTTGGATGGATGCCCGTAAAAATTAGCAGCCATATACGCCAAAGCCAGATTGGTGTCTTTGACTTGAACATAGGTAACCCCTGATTTGATTTCATTCGGAAACGCATCGCAAATCACCGCAACAGCTCCGTTATCTATTGCTTTTTTAATAAAGTTATGACCGTCTGAAAGGCTTCCGCGGATGGCTACAAAAACATCGCCTGCAGCTATTTTTCTGGAATCAAAATCAATTTGGTTGACCTCAATTTCAGTGCTTCCTTTGACTGCCTCAATGGATACTTTGTATAATATGTCTTTTAAAACGCTCACGATAATTCGAGTAAAATGGTGGTTTTTTTGCTAAAAATTTGCCCAGGTTGGATGGATTGCGATTTGACTTTTCCAGTCCCTTTAACTCTAATATTTAACCCTAAATTTCCAAGTAATGCAATCGCATCCATCCCAGGCATTCCCTTGACATTCGGAATGATATTTTTGGTATTTTGAACTTTGGTGTAATAGTTCGCGTAACTCGTTTCTTGCGCTTTGTTTTTGCGGTTCAGATTTTTGATTTCGTTCATGGACGGAGCGTCGGTAAAAATCTTTTGCGCTATACGTTTAAATACCGGACCGGCCACATCGGCTCCGTAGTAATTGTTGTTAGAAGTATTGGGTTCGTGCACTACGACGATACAAGAATACTTCGGATCATCAGCCGGGAAATAGCCTACAAAAGATGAGATATAGTGTTTTTCGGTTCCGCCGTTTTTGGCATAATTGGCTTGGGCGGTTCCGGTTTTTCCGGCCATTGAAAAATCTTTGGAATACAACTTAGAACCCGTTCCTTTTTTGACCACATTTTGCATCACAGCTTTGAGTTTGGCAATGGTTTCTTGCGAACAAACGCGCGGATTGATAACTTCTTTGTTGAATTTTTTGATGGTTTTGTTCCATTCTTTGATTTCTGAAACAAATTGCGGTTTGACCATTTCGCCATTGTTGGCTACCGAATTGTAAAAGGTCAGTGTTTGTAAAGGTGTAATGGAAACGCCATAACCAAAAGCCATCCACGGAAGCGAAATCGCGCTCCAACGCGGGCTTTCTGGTTGTGGAATATAAGGTATTCCCTCGCCCTTAATCGGCAATCCGAGCGGCTTGTTGAGTCCGAAATTATTGAGGTGGTTGACAAATTTTTCCGGTTCGTTTTTGTAACTGTTATACACCGCTTGCACCAAAACTGTATTCGAGGAAACTTCAAAACCACGCGCGAGTGAAATTCTTCCGTAACCGCCTTCGTGTGAATCGCGGACTTTTTTTCCTGAATAAGTAATGATACCGCCATAACTGTCAAAAACCGCACTGGTATCGAGCTTTTTATCTTCGAGCAAAGCCATCATATCGGCCAACTTATAGGTTGAACCCGGCTCGTGGGCTTCGGCTATAGCGTAATTAGTCGTTTCAAAATAAGTGCTATCAGCAGCTTTGTTCGCATTGGCCGGATTTTTTCCCAAATTAGAAATGGCTTTTACTTTTCCGGTTTTGGTTTCCATAACCACCACACAACCATGATCGGCATTGTATTGACGCAATTGTTTGAGCAGAGCATGATGCGCAATATCTTGAATATACACATCAATAGTCGAAATGACATCGTAGCCGTCTTGTGGTTCTACTTCATTGACATCGCGGATCGGTTTCCACTGACCTTTGGCAATTTTTTGTTTGAGGACTTTGCCGTCTTTTCCGTTGAGATATTGACGAAAGGCCCATTCGATTCCTTTTCCGTCGAGCATTCCTGTAGGTGTTTTGCGCTCGTAGCCAATGGTTCTTTCGGCAATTTTCCCGATCGGATGTTCGCGAACCGTTTTTTGTTCGGTAATCATTCCGCCTTTGTATGCCCCGAGGTTGAACAGCGGAAAGCCTTTCATTTTCATGTAATCGGTATAGCTCAAATCACGAGCAACCAAAAAGTAGCGGCTTTTGTTCGCACGCGCTTTTCTGAGGTCGTTGTAGATTTCACCCGAGGATTTTTTGAGCAACACACCTAATGAATCAGCCAAGGCACGCACATTTTTATCAAAGGCTTCGGTTTTGGGCGCCACTGCATCAAATCGAACAGTATATTTTGGAATTGAAGTAGCGAGAAGACTTCCGTCGGCTGAATAAATATTGCCTTTGTTAGCCGGAATCACAAAGTTTTTAACCGTGCGCTCTTTGGCCAGTTTTCGGTAGTAATCACCTTCGCTCCACTGAATTTTGGTCAGCTTAAACGTAACAGCAGCAGCCATCAAGAAAATAGCAAACGCCACCAGATACATGCGGTACGATATGTATTTTTCTTCTACTGCCATAATCTTTGAAAGAAACTTTTCTCTTCTGCTTTTTTAACTTTAATCTTGACCGGCGGAACTGAGGCCGGATATATTTTGCGCGCTTCCATTTCAGAAGACACGGTGGATTCCATTTTGAGTTGCATCAGCTCTGAGCGTCTGTCAACAAATTCTGAGCGCAATTCTTTGACTTCGCCGGTTAAGGCCACAATTTTGAACACTTTCTGCTCGTAGCTTTGGGTGTTGGCAATCATGAGAATCGCCAGAATAATCAAAAACACAATGAATCGCCAGTTCTTGGCGGCATTGGCTTCTTCATTGATCAGAAACCTCGCTTTTAAAATGCTGTAAACTCCGTTTTTCATGGTTTAAATTGCTTACAACTTTTCGGCTACTCTGAGTTTGGCGCTGCGCGCTCGGTTGTTGATTTCGATTTCTTGCTGATTTGGGACAATCAGTTTTTCTATGGTTTTAAACGGCACCGTAAAACGACCAAAAAAGTCGCGCTCCGGCTCACCTTCGAACATTCCGTTGCGCATAAAACGCTTGACCAATCGGTCTTCGAGCGAATGATAAGAGATTACACTCAATCTTCCGCCAGGTTTTAGAATCTCGAGCGATTGCTCTAAGAACTCTTTTAAAACTTCCATTTCCTGGTTGACTTCAATGCGAATGGCTTGATAAATCTGAGCCAGAATTTTGTTGCTTTTGTGTGCCGGCAAAAAACGATTCAAGACCGTTTTGAGCTGTTCGGTATTTTGTATCGGTTGGTGCTCGCGTGCCTCAATGATGGTTCTGGCCATGGCCGGTGCGCTTTTGAGTTCGCCGTATTCGAGTAAAATCCGAGTAAGTCCGGCAGCATCATAAGTATTGACCACTTGATAAGCACTGAGTTCATTTTTACGGCTCATGCGCATATCGAGTTTGGCTTCAAAACGGGTTGAAAAACCGCGCTCTGCTACGTCAAACTGATGCGAGGAAACTCCTAAATCAGCCAAAATACCATCGACTTGTTTTATACCGTGAAATCGCAAGAACCTTTTAATGTATCTGAAATTCTCATGAATGAGTTCAAATCTTTCATCTTCAATCGCATTAGCCAAAGCATCTTCGTCTTGATCAAAAGCAAATAGTTTTCCGTTGGACCCGAGTCTTTTGAGGATTTCGCGAGAATGTCCGCCACCACCAAAAGTAACGTCGACATAAATTCCTGCAGGATTGATATTGAGCCCATCTACAGTTGGATGCAGCAATACAGGATTATGATATTCCATGATCGTCGTCATTTACCTGTCCCATTACTTCCTCGGCCAAATCAGCAAAGTCAACCACTGAATCGTCGATGGCTTTTTCATATAAATCTTTGTCCCAAATCTCGATGATGTTCACCGCTGACGACAACACCACATCTTTAGAAATCTGAGAAAACGAAACCAAATCTTTCGGAATGAGCAAACGTCCCAGATTGTCCATTTCAACCACTTTGACACCCGCGGTAAAACGGCGAATAAAGTCATTGTTCTTCTTGACAAACCGATTGAGCTTGTTGACTTTTTGCATCATAACATTCCATTCTTGCATCGGATACAACTCCAAACAAGGCTGAAAAACCGAACGCTTCAACACAAAACCATCTTGCAAAACAGCAGAGAGTTGCTTCTTGAGCGGCAAAGGCAAAAGAAGCCTGCCCTTGGCGTCAACTTTACACTCGTATGATCCGATGAATGAGTTCAAGAAAATGGTTTTAAAATGTTTAGAGGCAAAAATATAAAATAAAATACCACATTTTACCACAAAATACCACTTTGTTGATAAGTTTTACCACTCTGATTCCATTTTGGCAAAAAAACAAACCAGAAGCTTTCAATTAATTCTTTGTCAAATTGTTAAGAAACGTTTCGATTTAAAATCAAATGCGGCATATTCTGAAAAAGATTAACAAAAAGACCGAACAAACTTTTAAAAACTTCAAGAACTATTGAAACAGAAATTTAAGCAAGTCACCAGGCTTTGGAATTTGATTTTTATTCGGATACGCTTGGATATTCTTTTTATATTTGCCGCAAACAAATGCCAAAGCAGATTCATGAATTTAGAGGTAAAAAAAGAAGGTAGATACAGTTATTATGAGGCCGGAGAAGGCACGCCTATTGTTATTCTGCATGGTTTAATGGGCGGTTTGAGCAATTTTGACGGCGTCACCAATTACTTTCCGCCGTTAGGCTATAAAGTGGTCATCCCAGAATTGCCGATTTATACCCAAAATATCCTCAAAACCAATGTAAAAGCATTTGCCAAATACGTCAAAGACTTCATTACTTTTAAAGGATTTGAAAGGGTGATTTTGTTGGGAAATTCACTGGGCGGTCACATCGCTTTGTACCATTGTAAAATGTATCCCGAAAAAGTAGCCGGATTGGTCATTACCGGAAGTTCAGGTTTGTATGAAAGTGCGATGGGCGACAGTTACCCGAAACGCGGCGACTATGAATACATCAAGAAAAAAGCGGAGGCTGTTTTTTACGATCCGAAAATCGCAACCAAAGAAATTGTAGACGAAGTTTTTGCCGTGGTCAACGACCGAATCAAAGTACTCAAAACCTTAACCATTGCCAAAAGCGCGATTCGTCACAACATGGCTAAGGATTTACCCAAAATGCATGTAAAAACCTGTATTATTTGGGGCAAAAACGACCAAGTTACTCCGCCGGATGTAGCCGAAGAATTTCACAAACTAATGCCTAATTCATCCTTGTATTGGATAGACAAATGCGGACATGCTGCGATGATGGAACATCCGGATGAATTTAACCGCTTGTTGCACGAATGGCTCAAAGAAGTACATTTATAAAACGCCCAAAGTCCTTTAATCGAGGGCTTTTTTATGGATTGAAAACATGAAAATTACCTCAGCCGAATTTATCATAAGCAATTCTCAACCTGAGAAATGCCCAAACGAGCCGTTGCCGGAATACGCTTTTATTGGCCGTTCGAATGTGGGCAAATCATCTCTGATTAACATGCTGACCAACCATAAAAATTTGGCAAAAACCTCGGCGAAACCCGGAAAAACGCAACTGATTAACCATTTCAAAATCAATCAAAATTGGTTTTTGGTAGATTTACCGGGTTATGGTTACGCGAAGGTTTCCAAGAAAACCAAAGCCACTTTCCAGAAATTCATCACTGATTATTTTGAAAAAAGACAACAATTGGTCTGTGCTTTTGTGCTGATTGACATCCGACACGAGGCCCAAAAAATTGATTTGGAATTCATGGAATATTTGGCGGAATACGAAATTCCGTTTTTGATTATTTTTACCAAAGCCGACAAAATCGGACGTTCAAAAATTGATTCGAACATTGCCACTTACAAAAAGCAAATGTTGGCCAATAATTGGGAAGAAATGCCGCAACACTTTGTGACTTCATCGCTTGAAAACACCGGAAAAGAATCGATTTTAGAGTTTATCGATCAAATCAACCAAGACTTTTTCAAAAGTCAGAAATTCTGAAACACCTACTTAATAAGCTCGAGTTTTTCGGCAAAATAATCGCAGAAATCCTTCATGGTTCCGGCCATTTTTTCATCGCCAGTAGCGCGCTGAAAGGTATCAGTCATGGCCACTAAAGTCTGGTGAAAAAACTGTTTCATTTCATCCACCGGCATGTCTTTGGTCCAAAGGTCAATACGCAAAGTTTCCTTAGCTTTAGAATCCCAAATCGAGAGTAAAACCGCCTTGGTTTCTTCGGCATCAACACCACCGTCGCGAGCGGTCCAGCTCAGTTTTTCAGGAATGCGGTTCTCGTCTAAAGTTACATTTACTTTGATTTCAGAAGTTATGGAATTACTCATTTTTTTTGGGTTTGTAATGGGATTGTTCAAAAATTTGTTTGGCATCGGTCATGAGCATGGTTTGCAGCGAAACATCGTTGTTTTTCATATACGAACGAACGATTTGCCAACCTATCCAAGTGCCGATTCTACCCGGAGATTCATTATCAATTTCGAGATAGAATTTTGAAAAAGGCGCCATATTAATAAAACGAGACGACAATTTTTGGTCGGTATCATACAGCATTTTGCGTTCGATAAAATAACGCCAAACATAGGCATCGTTTTCTTGACTCCACTTTTGTTGTTGAGCAGAATATCCGATTCGTTCGGCATCAGTGTAATCAGGCAGTAAAATATCTTTGAGGTACAGCATTTTGCCGTAATAAATCATCTGGCTCAAAAAATCAGCGCTGTGTGGCGGCGGAACTTGGGTGCGCGCATAAGCCGTAACAATATCCGGCATCATTTGGCGCGGCTCAAAACCTTCTTTTAAATATTTCGGGAATTCGTAAAAACGATGATCGCGCCCTAAATATAACTCGAGCGGAATAATCAATTTGTCACGTGTGTAAACGATTTTGGTTTGGTAATCCATCTCGGCAATGATGGTATACACTTGCGGAAGCTGTGTTTTGGGAAAATAATATTTGATGTGTTTGAACAACTCTTCGGTTTCTTGCGTTTGTGTGCTAAAATCGCCATAACGCTTTTCGACTTCAGTATAAAGTTCGCGCCACTGCGGATTTTGGATTTTATCAAGCCAAACTTGATCATCATTCTCGGGCGGAAAAAAGAAAGGATACTCTTGTTTGACTTGCCCGAGTGTTTGCGGTGTTGCTCCGAAAAAAGCTTTTTCAAAACGATGCACTTTGAGCTGCACCGGAATGGCCTCGACTGCTTTTTCAATCTTGGATTTTTTGTCGCAACCCAAGAGCATCAGACTCAAAACCATCAGTAAGCACAGGTGTTTTTTCATAAATGCGAATCAAATTAGCCCTGATGGAAGCGGCATCCTTTTGCCTGTTTCATGAACAGGGAAAAGATACAGCGGACAGCAGGAAATAGCTTCAAATAATTTTTACTTTTGCAAAGATACATGGCACTTGAATAAATTTTCTGAAAAAATGCATAAAAAATCTACTCTTGACATTCCGAAAACCAACGAACATATTGTCAACTGGCTAAAAACCTATGCCGAAAATGCCCGCGTTCAGGGTTTTGTTGTAGGCATTTCTGGCGGAATTGACTCGGCCGTTACCTCGAGTTTATGTGCTCAAACCGGTTTGAAAGTGATTTGTGTTGAAATGCCGATTCATCAAGCCGCTAATCAGGTTTCACGCGGGAGAGAACACATCGAGCAACTGCAAAAACGCTTTGCAAATGTAGAACATACTGAAGTTGATTTGACGCCGGTTTTTGAAAATTTCAAACAACAAATTCCCGACAGTCAAGATCAGGCAAAGCTCAATTTATCGCTGGCCAATTCGCGCGCGCGCTTGAGAATGACAACGCTGTATTATATTGCCGGAATTCACGGATTACTCGTGGCCGGAACCGGAAATAAAGTCGAAGATTTTGGCGTAGGCTTTTACACCAAATACGGTGATGGCGGCGTTGATTTGAGCCCGATTGCCGATTTGATGAAATCAGATGTGTATACTTTGGGCGCTTATTTAGGCGTTCCGGAATCGATTTTAAAAGCAGCTCCCACCGACGGTTTGTTTGGCGATGATCGAACCGATGAAGACCAATTAGGCGCCAGTTATGATGAGCTTGAATGGGCCATGTTTGCTGCTGAAGCCGGCCAGAAGAGTGAAGATTTTGCAGGCCGAGAAAAAGAGGTTTTTGACATTTACAGCAAACTACATAGGAATAATCTTCACAAAATGAATCCGATACCGGTTTGTTTAGTTCGTCGATAGTTTTTATCCATTCATCAAAAAAAGTAAGGAGTTCAGTTTTTTTTAATTAAGTTTAGGGCAAATTAAACAATCCCTCTAAACACCACTATTATGATTAAAGTTTGTTTAGCCGATAATTATCCTGCGGTTCACTTTGGAATCAAATCCTATTTCAAAGACCACTCGGATATCGGCATCGTAGCAAATGTTGGTAATTTCTCTATGGTCAAAGACGTTCTGTACTCAAGAGAAATTGACGTCCTCATCCTAGATCTTGATCTTGATGGACTTTCGAGTTTGTATGAACTCAAAGCTATTATCAAGCATTATCCAAAAACCAAAATTATTGTTTTTAGCAGTTATTCTGAACAAATCTATGCTCCGAATGCCATCAAGGCGGGTGTAGCTGGTTATGTACATAAAACCGCTAAAATTGAAACCTTGGGAATCGCCATTATGAAAGTTCACCAAGGACAAACAATTTTGAACGACTCGATTAAACGCAACTTGGCACTGATTGCTAAGCAAAATAAAAGTGAGCGTTTGTATCGAAAACTTTCGAACCGCGAAATTGAGGTTTTGCGTTATCTGAGTAATGGTAAGAAAAATAATGAGATTTCTTCAATTCTCGGGCTTAACGAAAAAACCATCAGTACTTATAAACTGCGGTTGCTAACCAAACTCAACGTAACCAATTTGGTCGATTTGGTCAACAAGGCCAGAACGTTGGAAATCGTTTAATAGCGCGAAAGCACCCTACCGAGTCTTTTAGAGAACGAGTGAATTAACTTGTAGTAATCTGTAGCCATGGCCAGAGTTTCTGTGTTGTCGGCTTCAGGTTCAGAACTGATATTGCCTTTTAGTTCGTCGATAATTCTATTAACCAAATACCAACGCATGGTAAGAATGGTTTCGGAAACATATTGCGCAATGGTTTGGTCTTTGAGTTTGACAATGATTTGCTTGGACTCCCAATTATGTAATGAGAATTGCTCTTCAAGCATTAAGATATCGGTAATCACTGCAGCCATATCGGGTTCTAAGTGGGTCAAATATTGATCCATTTGGAACTCTTCGGCTTGGTGATAATAATCGGTCAGATTTTTAAAAATGTTGCCGAACAACGGATTTCCCAACTCGATTTCGTCTTCTTGGAGACTTAAATAAACATACTGAAAAACTTTGAGCGTTCGCTTTTCAAGCGCTGTTTCGATTTCGCCGTCTTCGTTGGTTTTGAGCACTAAATCTTCGAATTCTTCTTCGTGGTTTCCGTACAGAAGTAAAATTTCGATGATTTTGCGCTCTAGTTCATACAATACATCCACCGCAGCCACTTGCTCGGGCGTTTCATTCTTGACCACCTCAAAAGCTTTTTGCTCTTGACGGATTTTTTTGCCGGCCTCAGACAAATCCTTCTGAACGAGTTGTGCTAGCGTACTCACGAGCACTTGCTCAGAAATATCCATGATGCGTGCGCATTCTTGAATGTAAATTTCGCGTTTGATGCGGTCGGGAATTTTGCCAATACTGGCCACCATATCGCGAATCAAATCGGCTTTTTTAATCGGATCATTGTTGGCTTCTTTCATGAGTAAAGAAGCTTTGAACTGAATAAAATCTTTGGCGTTTTGCTCAAGATAAGCCACCAAATCATCGTAGGAATTTTTGCGAGCAAAACTGTCTGGATCTTCGCCCTCGGGAAAAGTGCACACGCGCACGTTCATGCCTTCTTCAAGGATTAAATCAATTCCGCGAATAGAAGCACGCAAACCGGCCGCATCGCCATCATAAAGCACTGTAATGTTTTTGGTCAGTCGGTTGACGAGTCTGATTTGGTCGGGCGTTAAAGCCGTTCCCGACGAGGCCACAACGTTTTCAATCCCACTTTGGTGAAACTGAATCACATCGGTGTAGCCTTCAACCAGATAACAATTATCTTGTTTGGCAATGGCTTGTTTGGCCTGAAAAATTCCGTATAGAACTTTGCTTTTGTGGTAAATATCACTCTCGGGTGAATTGAGATATTTGGCTACTTTTTTGTCGTTGCCCAAAATGCGTCCGCCAAAACCCAACACGCGTCCCGACATGCTGTGGATCGGGAACATCACACGTCCGCGAAAGCGATCGAGTAAACTACCGTCTTCGCGCACAATCGAAAGTCCGACGCCTTCTAAAAAGTTCTGTTGATAGGCTTTACTGAGCGCTTCTTTTGAAAAAGCATCGCGCTGTTCGGGCGAATAACCCAAAGAGAATTTTTTGATTGATTCATCGGTAAACCCGCGTTCTCTAAAATAGCTCAAACCAATGGCTTTGCCTTCTTCGGTTTGCAACAAAGTGTTGTGAAAATATTCTCGCGCAAATTCTGAAACCAAAAACATGCTCTCACGCGTATCGGCTTGGGCTTTGTCTTCTTGGGTTTGTTCGGTTTCTTCGAGTTCGATGTTGTATTTTTTGGCTAGATAGCGAATGGCCTCCGGATAGGTAAAATGTTCGTGCTCCATCAAAAAAGCGACAGCATTACCGCCTTTGCCCGAGCTGAAATCTTTCCAGATTTGTTTGGCCGGCGAAACCATAAACGAAGGCGAGCGCTCATTTGAAAACGGACTCAAACCTTTGAAGTTGCTGCCGGCGCGCTTGAGTTGTACAAAATCGCCGATGACCTCTTCTACTCGAGCGGTTTCAAATACGGTATCGATGGATGATTTTGAAATCAAAGCACAAAAATTTCAGTGTTGCCAAAGGTACAAAGTTTCGCGAATGTTTCGGCACACTTTAGCCCTGACAGCAGCGGCATCCTTTTTTAAAGCCAAACCGACGCGCAGCAAAGGTTTTGCTTTGAAAAAGATACAGCGAATGGCAGGAAACAGCTTCTAAAAACAAAAAAAGCGCCTCTAAAAAGAAACGCTTTTCAACCTAAATATAATCTAACTGAAACATGCTTAATTCAAGTCAAATCGCAAGCCGAGTGAAACGTTGCGCTGATCGACGGTATTGTGACGAAAGAGTGGATTGAGATCGTATTTGGCATATAAACTCGTTGATTTATAACCGATGTAGGCGCTGGCTCCGTAAATGAAATCATTGACGTTGAAATCGCCGCGGGCTCTGCTGCGCACACTGTTGCCGTTGTCATCTTCATAACACAAAATTTGTTTGGATTTGATGTTGCCGCCCACATATCCACCCAAACCGATGCGCATGCTTTTGTGGGTTTGAAAAGTGGTTTTTCCGTCTTTGGTTTTTGAACCCGAAAAATCGAATTCTAAATGAAAAGGTGCCACTAAATATACATTTCTAAAACGCGAATCGTCGAGATGTTGCGGGCTAGTGACCAGATTGGTTTGATTGCCCGACTCAACAAAATAGCGGTTTTCGGTAGGGCGCAAGTTGTTGTACATGAGGGATAAGCCGTATTTGGCATGCAACAAATTGTTGTTTTTAAGGATGCGCGTGTTGTAGGTGATGCCCCACTCGTAAAAATGTGAACCCCAATATCTAAAGTCTGAATTGGCTACGGCTCCGTTGGTGACCAGGTTGTTGAGTCCGAAAGCAAACACGAATTGCGAGGTGGTTCTGCGCTCGTTATAATCTTGTTTTTTGTAGTTTCTTGATTTTAATCGGATGATAAACGTGCGGGTTGAATCGCTTTCTTGCAATTTGCCATCGACTTTTTCTTGAACCAAATCGCGGAGTTCATTTTGGGCGCTAGCTACGCGATTTTCAATGTTTTTGGCGCGCGCGTCGGCCAATTGAATTTTCTTTTGGTCGGCTTGTTCTTGGGTAATTTGACCTTTGGCGAGCTCTTCGTTGACGGCTTCGACTTCAACTTTGAGTGCCTCTTTTTCTTCTTTGGTAATGACTGAGATTTTGTTGGCAATCACTTTGGCACGTGATTCAAAGGTTTCTTGTGCAAAAATAAGGTTGATACACAAGAGCAAAATTCCGGTGAGGTAAAAAGTAAAACTTCTCATGATGATTGATTTTTAATTATTGATTGATGTTTGTTTCTTGATTTCTGTTGGCCAAGGCCACTTTGACGTTTTGATAATTTTGGTTGATGCTTTTGATGACTTTCTCGCGAAAGGTAAGATTGAGTTCGCCATCAACTTTAGAAAGCAAATTAGACGCATTGACTTTGATGGCTGAAGTTCCGAGTTTGATTTCGGTTTGGGCCAAGGCGGTTTCAGGGTTTACGGTAGATTTTACGGGCGATGTCGGATTGATTTGTTCCGTTTTTTGATGATTGATTGATGACTCCAGAGCGATTGATTTTTCTGATGTTGTTACTGGTTGTGGAATTGATTTTTGTTGAATAGAGGTTGATTTTCTTTGTTTTGGTTGATTTTCGGCTACCGCTTGTTGTTTGTTTTGAAAAGCAGCAGGAACTACTTCAACTTTATCTTGCGGCTGATTTGCTTTTTCAATTGAATCTTGATTTTTTTGAATCGCTGGCTGATTCTCTTGAACCACTTCATTTCTGGGCGCATCAACAGCTGGTGTGGGATTGCTCAGAAAAACATAAGCAATAGCGATGAATCCAATCAAAGCGGCTGCGATGTACAACCATTGATAATTAAAACCGGCTTTTTTCTCTTCGGCAACCGTAAGCATAGCGTCTAAACGATCCCAAGCGGCCGGTGTAGGTTGAATTTCACGCGATTGCAGTTGCGTTTTGAATTGCTTTTCTAATTTTTTATTTGGTTCCATTTTGGTTGGATTTTAATTGGTGGATGTTTTCCTGAAGTATTCTTCGGGCATGAGACAATTGTGATTTTGAAGTGCCTTCGCTGATGTTGAGCATTTGGGCAATCTCGTGGTGTTTGTATCCTTCAATGGCGTATAAGTTGAATATCATTTTATAACCGTCGGGCAAAGCATCAATCAAAAACTGAATTTCTTCAACGGTGAATTGACTGTCGATTTCATTGACACTTTCAGGGGTGAATTTCTCATCCTCCATAAAACTGACTTTTTTATTGGCTCTGATATATGAAATACATTCATTGACGACGATGCGACGAATCCAACCTTCAAAACTTCCTTTGTGCTCAAAATTTTTAAGGTGGGTAAAGACTTTCATAAAGGCCGTAATCATGACATCTTCAGCGGTGTGCACATCTTTGATATACTGACGGCAAACACCCAACATTTTAGGCGCGTATTGTGAGTAAATCAAGTGCTGTGCTTGACGATTATTGTCAAGTGCCAGCGCAATGGTTTGCTTTTCTTGCTGATGTAAATCGATTACTTTCAAAACCTGATTTTAACTTGCGTTTCTATGAGCATAGACGCAGATGAGAGAAAAAGGGTTGCATGAAGTGGTAAAAAAAATGAAAAAAATTGCAATTTAATTTACAACCATCTGTTTATTAGCGATTTGAAAAATAAAATATTTTTAAATTTTTCTTTCAATCACGTAGTTGACCATAAGAATCAAGGCATTTTTATAGGCAGAATCAGGATATTTTTCTAACAAAGCGAGCGCTTGTTGCTGAAATTCGAGCATTTTTTGTTCGGCGTAGGCCAATCCATTTTTGTTTTTGACAAAAGCAATCACTTCTTTGATGCGCTTTTTGTCTTTGTTGTGGTTCTTGATGGAGTTGATGAGCCAAGACTTCTCATCTTTAGAACAGTGATTGAGCACATAGATTAATGGCAAAGTCATTTTCTGTTCTTTGATGTCAATTCCGGTGGGTTTGCCAATGGCATCTTCGGTGTAA
Source organism: Flavobacteriaceae bacterium (assembly GCA_046329175.1). GTDB lineage: Bacteria > Bacteroidota > Bacteroidia > Flavobacteriales > Flavobacteriaceae > Flavobacterium. The sequence goes on along the minus strand of JAXLVE010000006.1, from coordinate 147,770 downwards.
TCAAACAAATCGTCTTTGATTTGAAAAGCCATTCCGATAAGTTCGCCAAAATGACGCATGTTTTCGACCTCAGTTTCGTCATCAACTACCGAACGAGCGCCCAAAGCACAACACGAAGCAATTAAAGTAGCTGTTTTTTTTCGGATGATGTCATAGTAAACCGACTCAACAATGTCTAATCGACGGGCTTTTTCAATTTGAAGTAGTTCCCCTTCGCTCATCTCGCGCACTGCTACCGAAATGATTCGAAGCAAATCAAAATCACCGTTGTCAATGGAGAGTAACAAGCCTTTTGAAAGCAGGTAATCTCCAACCAAAACCGCAATTTTGTTTTTCCAAAGCGCATTGATTGAGAAAAATCCGCGACGGCGATTACTGTCATCCACTACATCGTCATGAACTAAAGTAGCTGTGTGAATCAGTTCAATAACCGAAGCTCCGCGATAAGTACGTTCGTTGACCGTTCCGCCGCTAAGCATTTTGGCGGTGAGAAACACAAACATCGGACGCATTTGTTTGCCTTTTCGGTTGACAATATAATAGGTAATGCGATTGAGCAAAGCCACCTGTGAACTCATCGATTCATAGAACTTCTTTTCAAAAAGTTCCATTTCGGACTGAATGGGCTGCTTTATTTGTGCGGTAATATTCATACAGAAGCCCAAAGATACTTATAAAAGTAATTGTGCAACAAGGCAATATTTTATATTTTTTTACATTTGAATTAAACTCTTTCAAAAGAGTTCAGTCAAAAGGCAAACTTAAAAACGACGAGATTATGAAAACTAAATTTTTAATGATGAGCGCTGTGCTAGCATTGATGGTTACAGCTTGTAGTAAGGATGACTCTAAAAGCAGTTCTGCTTCAGACTTTAGCGCAGACGAGGCCAAACTGAATTCAAAAATGGATATTGCCAACGATGATGTATCTGATCTAGTTGAAGAACAATTCGACGCAACCCAAAGCAGTGCCGCAGGCCGCAGTGCAGAAAGTTCTTCAACAACCTCTAATCTTCCATCATGTGCGACAGTAACTAGAGTTCCTGATTTTGGAACACAATTAAATCCGGGAGATCAAGTAACCAAAACTATTGATTTTGGGACCACAGGTTGCCCAATGAACAACGGAAATGTGCTTAAAGGAAAAATCATTATCACTTTTACCTACCAACCGGGCGCTACTTCACACACCATCAACTATCAATTTGATAACTTCTATCACAACAATGTAAAATTTACAGGAAATAAAACCTTCACTCGAACTATGACAGATGCTACCCAAACATCTCCAAGCCACCCTATAGTGGTGATGAATATGGATATGGATGCTACTTTTCCTGATGGCCGAGTAATTCACAGAACAGGAACCAGAACCAGAGAAATTACTGCGGGTTATGGCACTCCAAACATTTTGGTAGATAATGAGTATCAAGTAACCGGAAATTGGACAAACACGTTCCCGAACGCTAGTGTTAAAACCAGTACGATTACCACTCCGCTATTAGTAAAAATGAGTTGTATCCAACAAAACAAACCACTCATTGTTCAAGGTGTGATAACCTTTCAAAGAAACAACCGAACCGCCACTTTAGATTATGGTGACGGAACTTGTGACAACACAGCGACTTATACCGTCAACGGAAATACTTATACGATTATCATCGGAAACTAATCTAATTATAAACAAAAAACGCTCTCAAATTCGGGAGCGTTTTTTTATGCTTCTTTGTTGGCAAGTTGTCCGCAAGCAGCATCGATGTCTTTACCTCTGCTTCGGCGCACTTTTGCTACAATATCGTGCTTTTCGAGTGCGCGAATATAAGCGTTGATGGCTGATTCATCAGCTTGTTGAAACATGCCGTCGTCAATAGGATTGTATTCAATTAAATTGACTTTACACGGAACATATTTGCAAAATTTCACCAAGGCCTCGATGGATTTTGCATCGTCGTTGATGCCTTTCCAAACCACATATTCATAAGTAACTTTGCTCTTGGTTTTTTGATACCAATATTCCAAAGCTTGACGCAAATCCGTCAGTGGAAAATTCTTGGTAAAAGGCATAATCTCATTTCTGATTTCTTCAACCGCCGAATGCAACGAAACCGCCAATTTGAATTTCACGCCATCGTCGGCCATTTTTTTAATCATCTTAGAAATGCCCGAAGTCGAAACCGTGATGCGTTTGGGCGACATACCCAAGCCTTCATCAGAGGTAATCATTTCAATTGCGCTGAGCACATTGTTATAGTTCATTAGCGGCTCGCCCATGCCCATAAAAACAATGTTTGACAAGGGCCGTCCGTGGTATAATCTGCTTTCTTTGTCAATCGAAACGACTTGATCGTAAATTTCATCCGGATTCAAATTGCGCATGCGTTTTAATCGAGCTGTCGCACAAAAATTACAATCCAAACTGCAACCTACTTGACTCGAAACACAAGCCGTGGTTCGGGTGTCGGTCGGAATCAGAACAGACTCAACAATCAAACCATCGTGCAAGCGAAGGGCATTTTTGACCGTTCCATCTTCGCTGCGTTGCATTTGGTCGACATGAATATGGTTGATGACAAAATTCTCTTCGAGCATTTGACGCGTGTTTTTAGACAAATTGGTCATGTCATCAAACTGATGTGCGCCTTTGCCCCAAAGCCATTCATAAACTTGATTTCCGCGAAAAGCCTGATCGCCCTGCGCTTTAAAAAAGTCGCGTAATTGCTCTTTAGACAACGCTCGAATATCTTTTTTGTCATTTTGCATGTGGCAAATTTAATTCAAACTCACCGATTGGGCGCTAAGATAATTTGATAACTTTGAGAAAATATTCAGCCATGCACTTCCTCTCTGAAGAACTCGAAGATTACGTCGAAAAACATTCTGAAAACGAACCCGAATTGCTCGCGGCACTCAACCGCGAAACGCACCTTAAAATTTTAAGTCCGCGCATGCTCAGCGGCCATTTTCAAGGACGCGTTTTGAGTATGCTCTCGAAACTTATTCGACCAAAAAACATTCTGGAAATCGGCACCTATACCGGTTATTCGGCTTTGTGTTTGTGCGAAGGAATGGCTGCCGATGGTGTCTTGCATACCATTGACATCAAAGATGAACTCGTGGGTTTTCAGCGCAAATATTTTGACCAATCGCCGTGGGGAAAACAAATTGTACAGCATTTGGGACCAGCTACAGAAATAATCCCGAGTCTAGCTGATACTTTTGACCTTGTTTTTATTGATGCTGACAAAGAAAATTACCAAAATTACTACGAATTAATCTTGCCGAAAATGAATCGCGGCGGTGTGATTTTATCCGACAATGTACTTTGGAGCGGAAAAGTTTTGGAACCGGTTAAAGACAACGACCGAAGCACCAAAGCGCTCATGGCCTACAACGAACACCTTAAAAACGACCCGCGGGTTGAAACCGTTTTACTTCCCATTCGCGATGGTTTAACGGTAAGCCGTGTGCTTTAAATGGCTTGAAAATATTTTTTAGAATAATGCTTGAAAAATAGCCAACCGAAAAATCCGCCAAATAAATATCCGAATAATATATCGCCCGGAAAGTGTACACCCAAGTAAATTCGGCTGTAGGCAAAAACCAACGGAAACACAAAAACCCAAAGCCCAAATTTGTAATATCGCTTGAGCAAGCTATAGGCAAAGACCATTGCAGCCATTGAGTTGGCGGCATGGGCTGAGAAAAAACTATAAGTTATACTGGGTTTTACAATCCGAATTACATCTTTGATTTCAGGATCGTTACATGGGCGAAGTCGCTCAAAAGTTACTTTAAACAAATTAGCAGATTGATCGCACAAAAACATCAAAAGACCAATATACACAAGCGCGATTCCCAAATTACGCCAACCGATTTTTTGTTGTAATAAGTAAAACAGCAACAAAAAAAACGGAATCCAAGTCCATTGCTTGGTGATGATGAGCCAAAACCCGTCATAGGTTTCAGAACCCAAAGAATTGAGAAAAACAAAAGCTTTTTTATCGAGCGCAATGATTTTCTCGAACATTATTTTTGGCGTTTGATCGGACCTTCTTGAATATCCTCGAGACTTTGAGCAACTTCTGCTTGTGTTGAAGCAGTTTCAGTCAACATCTGAGTTTTAGCTTTGTTGACTTCGGTTTCAATATCTTGAGTTAGCCCGGTAAAGTTACCGTGCAATTCTTCAAAAGTTTTGTCTAGTACGTTGGCTTGAGCACCTTTCTGAATTTCGCTTTTGATATCATTGGTGGCATTTTTCAGTTGTGCCATAATCTTACCCAAATTACGGGCGATTTCAGGAATTTTATCCGTTCCGAACAACATCAGAGCTACAAACAAGATGAAAATTAATTCACCGCCTCCAATACCAAACATAATCGATTATTTTGCTGCAAATGTACAAACTAAAGTCATTGCCTAACCGCAAGGGTAACTAAATAAATGTTAATCAAATTTTGATTTAACTTCTTGTTTTGGCCAAACGTTGTTGGTCGTGTCAATATCCGCGGTTTCTTCTTTCGGATCGACCATTATTTTTGAAATTGCCTTTTTGGTAGCAAATACACGACTGACCTCGGCATCATTCATACGCCAAATTTGCGCCGGAAACTTGTAATCTTCGGTCGTTCCATCTTCATAAGTCAACTGAACTATAATGGGCATCACCAAACCTCCGGGCTTATCAAAAGTTACTTGATAGAAATATTTCGGAGCATCTAATTTAGCTTGTTCTTCGGCCGTAAATTTAGTTTTGACAAACTCATCCAAGGCTGTCACGCTGGCAATATTGAGTGGCTTTTTCATTTCTGGTTTAAAATCCGTGCTTGCATCGGCTATCATATACACGAGCGGGCCACTGGCTTTAAGTCGGTTGCGACGGGTTACTTCAGGCGCCTTGAAATCTTTGGGCGGATCATTGCTTACAAAATATTGTTTGACTTCTTTGATGCCGATGTCGGTATAATCAGTGGTGAAAAACCATCCTCTAAAAAACCAATCCAAATCAACTCCGGAGGCGTCTTCCATTGTTCTGAAGAAATCATCCGGGGTGGGATGTTTGAACTTCCAGCGCGATGAATAAGTTCTAAAAGCATAATCAAACAAATCGTGTCCCATAATAGTTTCACGCAAAATATTGAGCCCAGCCGCCGGTTTTCCGTAGGCGTTGTTTCCGAATTGTTTGATGCATTCCGAGTTGGTCATAATCGGCTCTAATTTAGATTGATCACCACTCATATACGGAACAATTTTCTTGGCCGGACCGCGATCCGCCGGAAAGTTCGGATCAAAAGAAATCTCAGCCAAATACTCCATAAAGGTATTCAAACCTTCGTCCATCCAAGTCCATTGGCGCTCGTCTGAATTGACAATCATCGGAAAAAAGTTGTGCCCTACTTCGTGAATAATCACACCCAACATACCGTATTTCACACGGTCTGAATAAGTTCCATCAGCTTGTGGGCGACCAAAATTCCAACAAATCATCGGATATTCCATGCCTTGATCTTGCGCGTTTACCGAAACGGCTTTCGGATACGGAAAATCAAAAGTGTATTTTGAATAGCTTTTTAAAGTATGCGCCACAGCGCGCGTTGAATAGGTTTCCCACAGCGGATTTCCTTCTTTCGGATAGACCGAAACCGCCATGATTTTCTTACCGCCAATTTGAACGGCCATGGCATCCAAAATAAATTTTCTCGAAGTTGAAATTCCAAAGTCACGCACATTTTCGGCTTTGAATTTCCAGGTTTTCTTTTGGGTTGAAAAACCTTTTTCGGCTGCCATAGCCTCGGCTTGTGTAACCACAACTACGGGTTTGTCAAACGAATTTTCAGCCTGAACATATCGTTTGAGTTGTTCAGGCGTATAAACCTCAGCGCGGTTTTGCAAAACACCGGTGGCTTCCATAATATGATCTGCCGGTACCGTAATATTCACTTCGTAATTCCCGAACGTCAAAGCAAATTCGCCGCTGCCCCAAAACTGCTGGTTTTGCCAACCTTCAACATCGTTGTATACGGCCATTCGCGGATAAAACTGCGCCAATACATATAAATTATTCCCGTCGGCAAAATGCTCATAACCCGAACGTCCGCCATCAATCATATAATTGTTTATGTTGTAGTTCCATTTGATGTTCAAAACGATTTTCTCACCATGCGCCAATGGTTTGTCTAAGTTGATGCGCATCATGGTGTGGTTGATGGCATACGACATCGGGTTGCCTTTAGCGTCTTTGACATAGTCGATTCTAAAACCGCCGTCGAACTTTTCTTCGAGATATTTTCGTGAAAAACCGGCCACGCTAATAGACGGATCCATTTTGGAATTCTCGACCAAAGGTGTTTGTGAGGTGCGCGCTGCAATATTTTGATCTAGTTGCAACCACAAATAATCCAAAGATTCCTTGGCATTGTTGGTATAGGTAATGGTTTCGGTTCCGAATAAACGCGCGTTTTTATCGTCGAGTTCTACATCTATTTTGTAATCGGCTTGTTGCTGATAATATTCCGGACCCGGCGCCCCTGAAGCCGTCCGGTAACTGTTGGGTGTAGCGAGCAAGTCATACATCTGACGGAATTTATTCTCGTCAACATGTCCTTTTTCTTTGACTTTTGGGGCTTCTTGTGCTAGAAATGGAGCGGTCATCATCGATAACAAAAGGGCAACCAATAGATTTTTTTTCATAGAAGTAGTCTTTAGAGTAAAGTCTTTAGCAGATGATAAAAGTAATAGTTTTTTAAAATTTGTTACGCTTCAGATTTACTTTAACATACCTGAAGTGGTTTCTGAAGTGAGTAACAAGCTTTGTTTTTTTCCGTTGAATTGGCTCTGAATCACGTTTTGCTGTTGATCAGAAATCTCTAAAAGCACCGAATTTTGAACTTTGAGTGAACTTACTTTAGCCACACCATTGATTTTGTAATAGCCAATCAAAACATTGTCTTCATATTCATGCGAAACATATTGAAAAGGCATTTTCTTACCATTGACATAAACCAAGAAATGTTCAGCCAAATAACGATTCATGAGTTGCGTATCTTGAGTACTTTCATTGGGTTCACCCAAATGAGTGACAACCGCATAGTTTTTTTTGAGCGCTGCATTCAGGTCGTCGATAAAAATTCGCGTCGTGATTTCAAGTCGTTGTTTTTTTGGGGAATGCTCAATTTTAAAAATCGACACATAAAATTTATGCGCACTAAACGAACATAAAGTCAAAACCAAAAACAAAGTGAGTATCTTTTTCATCCGACTCAAAAATAATTATTTCTGTTCAGCTTCAAGGTCACGAAGATAATTCCGAGCCAAACCGAGCGCCAGAAACTTAGTCAGCGTTTTATTTTTAGCCTTGAGCGCCCGAACAAAATCTGCATCATTGATGATATAATAATCAAATCCGGCAATGTAATCTTCCGGTATTTTGAGGGTTTGCGTGTAATAATCATAATCAAACCACCCGTCTAACTGCAAAAGCAAACGTTCCTTTTGCTCCACTTGAATTTCCTTTTTGAGCATTCTGGTTCTCCCAGACATGGCGTTGAGAATCGGATTGAGCGGAACGATTCCACCGCCCGAAGTTGCCTCGTGAAGTCTGCGTTGCGCTTGGCTGTATTTTCGTTGACCGCGTGGTATGATTCCTAAATTTTCAGCCGTGATGCCTTTGTTATCATTGACCGTCACTTCGGGCAAAGGCACGGTTGTTTCAGACATCATCGCCTTGACAAAACCATTTTTCAGGATTTCTTGGGTAATCTTTATCCGACGCGTTTCAAGATTTACCGCTGTAAAGACCAAAGCTTCATCTAATCTAACCATGATTTTAAAAGTACCGTCCGAGGCAGTTGATGTAGTAAAACCCGAATCGTCGTTGTGCACATTGACTTTTTCTGTCGGAACATCGCGCAAAACCACCAAACCGGTAATTTCTTGACGCGGTAAAACTTGAGCCCAAAGCCCAGAAAAGTTTAGAAAAAGAAAAAAGAAAAAGCTGATTTTTCGGGTCAAAAGTTTACGGATTTGAAGTAACTAATTTTTTGAATTCGTTGTTTTTTAGCACCAAAAAATCCATCAATTCAAAGTCGGAATTTTTCTCGGTATATGTTTTTGACTGAGCATCGTTGTTACAATACACCAAAAACAATTTGAGATGATCGTCATCAATTTTGAGCGTTTCACTAAAAAAAGAATAATTAATGCGTTTGACGACAAGTTCGGTAAAAGCCATTTCGTCGGTAAAGTTGTTTTTCTTCGGATTGTTTTTGCGTAAAACCTTCAAAACATCTTTATATAATCGAACAAAGTTAACCCCGTTTTCAGTGACGTTATAGTTAGGCATGGCGATGTTTTTGGGCGAACTTTGTACATCGTCGGCGTATTTTTTATCGACTATGGCTTGTTTGTTTTTCAGACTTGGATCTTGGTTTTTACCGGTTACCACAACTTCAGCAAGCTCGTTGGTGAAAATTTGCAGCTTTACTTTGAACAAATCCAAATCGAGATCGTTTTTTGTAATCACCACTTTTTTGGACTTAAACAACAAACCCGAAAAAACCAAAGTGTCGTTTTCACGCGCCAAAATATTGAAATAGCCTTTGGGCAAAGTGGTGGTTCCGGTGCGCGCATTGATATTAAAAATCACCACATTCTCAACCTTGAGCGAATCGTTGATGACTTGTCCGTGCAGAAATTTTCTGGGTTGCTGAGCCTGAACCATCAAAGAAATCAAAAGGAAACCAAAAAGAATCAGCCGAGTTTTCATAGTTGAATAATTTATTATTTCCTTTAAAGTTAATCATTTTTCACCGTTTGATGGCTGACATAAGTCACAATGCTCTGTGAAAAATCAGCTGTAAAATAACACAAACTTTTGTCTGAGAAATGATAAGGCTTTGTTAATTTAAAATCGCGCTCAAAAGTTGGGCAAAGCTTTTTATCTTTAAACCGAAAAATTACTTTCATGAAAAAACTCATCATTGCTAGTACTTCGACCTTACATGGCGGAAGTTATTTGGATTACTTACTACCTACTTTAGCGCATTTCTTTCAAGATTGTTCCACTGTTTTGTTCATTCCGTATGCGCGCCCGGGCGGCATAACCCATGATGAATACACCGATAAAGTTCGGGTTGCATTTGCGCAATTAGGTAAAGAAGTACGCGGTTTGCATGAATTTGAACATCCAAAGCAAGCCATTCAAGCAGCGCAAGCTATTTTTACCGGTGGCGGAAACACTTTTTTACTGGTTTCGCAATTGTATAAGTTTGATGTCATGGCCGTTTTGGCCAATCAAATCAAAGCCGGAACACCGTATTTAGGCACCAGCGCCGGAAGCAACATTACCGGCCTAACCATGCAAACCACCAACGATATGCCGATTGTGTATCCGCCTAGTTTTCAGACTTTGGGTATGATTCCGTTTAATTTAAATCCGCATTATCTCGATCCGGATTTGCAATCCAAACACATGGGCGAAACCCGCGAGACACGCATCAAGGAGTTTCACAGTTTTAATTCCGTTCCGGTTTTGGGTTTGCGCGAAGGAAGTTGGCTTGAAGTTTTAGGCGATACCATTACACTCAAAGGAAGCCTCAGCGCTCGCCTATTTCGCGCCGGACAAGAACCTGAAGAATTAACACCGGAATCAGATTTGAGTTTTCGGACTCGTTTGGGTTAAGACATAAAAAAAGCCGCTCCTAGAAAAAGAGCGGCTTTTCATTTTCAAACTCGAAAATTATACTTCCAATACTGAATTCTCAGCACCGGCGTATGCGTTCCAACGATATGAATCGGCTTCTGGTTCATTGATAAAAACACCGTCAACAAGGTAACGATATTCATAAGATGCATCTTTAGCTACATCAAAAACACCTTTGAAAGTTCCGTTTTTGAGTTTGCCTAAGGCGCCTTCTTCAACATTCCAATTGTTAAAATCTCCGATTACAGCAGCCGTTTGTGCTTCTTTGGCCTCGAGGGTAAAAGTTACTTTACAAACCGGTTTTGTTTTTATAAATTGTTTCTTAACTGACATAACTTGTTCATTTTTAGAATTATGCAACAAAGTAAATCAATTATAAGACACAAAAAACGCGCAACAAACGATTTGAGAATATGACAAAAACCATCTCAAAAAAACCAAAGCTTGGCAATTTTAACCGCGCTTGATTTAGAATCTGAAATAAGAAAACGTTTTCACTCTGCGGATTTTTAAAAAACAAAAGCGCCGATTTTAAAGTAAAATTTTAAAAAATTACTCAAAAATCGACGCGTTTAAGCCTTTGAACAGCAACTATCTACAATTGCGGACCGGCTGCTACTAAATTTTTACCTTCTTCGTTGTCGGTATATTGCTGGAAGTTTTTGATAAATCTACCCGCCAAATCAACTGCTTTTTCATTCCACTGATCTGCAGATGCATAAGTATTGCGCGGATCCAAAATTTCTGTGTTGACATTTGGCAATGACGTAGGCACTTCAAAATTGAATACCGGAACCGTTGTGCTTCCTTCTTTTTCAATCGAACCATCTAATATCGCATCGATAATCGCGCGGGTGTCTTTGATGGAAATTCTTTTCCCGGTGCCATTCCAGCCGGTGTTGACCATATAAGCTTTGGCGTGATGTTGTTCCATTTTTTTGACCAATTCCTGACCGTACTGCGTTGGATGCAACGATAAAAATGCTTTGCCAAAACAAGCCGAAAATGTCGGTTGTGGTTCGGTAACACCGCGCTCTGTTCCGGCCAATTTAGCCGTAAAGCCCGATAAGAAATAGTATTTGGTTTGTTCCGGAGTTAACTTAGATACCGGCGGCATCACCCCAAAAGCATCGGCCGTTAAAAAGATCACTTTGGTGGCGTGTCCCGCTTTTGAAACCGGACGAACAATATTTTGAATGTGGTCAATTGGATAAGAAACGCGTGTATTTTGGGTGACTGAACCATCGGTAAAATCAATTTTTCCGTTGGCATCAAGCGTAACATTTTCTAAAAGCGCATTTCTGCGGATGGCATTGTAAATGTCCGGCTCGTTTTCTTTGCTCAAATCAATGGTTTTGGCATAACATCCGCCTTCAAAATTAAACACACCTTCGTCATCCCAACCGTGCTCGTCGTCACCGATGAGTTCTCTTTTAGGGTCGGTTGACAATGTTGTTTTACCGGTTCCGGATAAACCAAAGAAAACCGCTACATCACCGTCTTTTCCTTTGTTGGCAGAACAGTGCATAGAAGCCATTCCTTTGAGCGGCAAATAGTAATTCATCATTGAGAACATCCCTTTTTTCATTTCGCCGCCATACCAAGTTCCACCAATAAGCTGCATTTTCTCGGTTAAATTGAAAGCGATATAAACTTCAGAATTTAATCCGTGGGCAGCATAATCTTTAAACCCAGATTTTGAACCGTTCATGACGATGAAATCTGGTTCGCCGAAGTTTTCAAGTTCTTGCTCCGTCGGACGGATGAACATATTTTTGACGAAATGCGCTTGCCAAGCAACTTCCATAATAAAGCGAACTTTGAGTCGCGTATTGGCATTGGCACCGCAAAAAGCATCCACTACAAAAAGTCTTTTGCCTGAAAGTTGTTGAACGGTATTTTGCTTGAGCGCTTCCCAAGTGTTTTGAGCAATAGGTTTGTTGTCGTTGGCGGCTTTTTCTGAATTCCACCAAATGGTATTTTCGGTAACGCTGTCTTTTACGATGTATTTGTCTTTTGGCGAACGCCCGGTAAATTCTCCGGTCATTACGTTGACGGCTCCCAGCTCAGAAAGTTGTCCTCTTTCGTATCCTTCTAAAGCGGGATTGAGTTCTTCATTATAGAGTAAATCAAACGAAGGATTGTAGACAATTTCAGTGGCACCGGTAATTCCGTATTTTTCCAGCGAAATCGATTTCGTAATTTGAGCGTAGGTATCCATATAAAAAAGTATTTTGTGTTGTGTTTAAATTTAGCGCAAAAGTAAAAAGAATATTTTAGTCGGTTTGTTTAAACTGAAAATATTATGGCTTTTTCTTGAAAAAATCGATAAAAACCAACATCCAACCGATGATCATCAACAGCCCGCCAATAGGTGTAATAAATCCGAATGGCTTGAAGTCAATTCCAGTAACATCGGCGGTTGCCAACAAATAAATTGAACCCGAAAAAAACAAAACTCCTATCCAAACACAGTGAAAAACGGCAGTGCGAACCTTATCTGACAAACCCGGCAAAAGCGCTAAAAAACACAAAAATAAAGCATGATATATTTGGTATTTAACGCCGGTTTCAAAAGTGATGAGTTGTTCGGGCGTGAGTACTTTTTTGAGTCCGTGAGCACCGAAGGCTCCCAAAACAATGGCCAATGCACCCATAAAAGTAGCGGTCGCAATAATTTTTCTGTTCATGAGATTGATACTAAAAATGAAAAATATTCGATTATAACTTTGTTTGTTAATAGTCGGATTTTTAGCCCCGGTTGCAGTGGCATCCTTTGGCTTGGTTCTTTACAAGCCAAAGATAGAACGAAAAACGGGATAAAGCTTCTCATAAAAAAATATTACATTTGTTCATCAAAAATTTCAAGCATGAAAAAACTTCTCTTTGTCGCTACAGCATTTTTGCTCTTTACCAGCGGCGGATTTGCCCAAGCGGTAAAAGCCGGCGAAAAACTCACATATTCGGCTTCGTACAACATGAGTGGACTAATGACACCTCTGGCGCAAGTAACCATGGAAACCGAATCGGTATCAACTTCCAAAAGTACCTTATTGCATTTGATTTGTGAAGCCAACACTTTTAGCAAATGGGATTCGTTTTTTAAAATTCGCGACAGCTATGAGTCGTATGTGAATCCGAGCACTTTGAAACCAAGTTTGTACAAAAGAGAAATCCTCGAAGGAACCTACACCAAAAAAGAAAAATACATTTTCAAAAACGGAACGCTTGAATGTACCATCAACAAAAAGAATACGCCTGAGCGCAAAAGTGCATTTCGCATTCGCCCCGGCACGCAAGATGTGGTAACCACATTATATCAAGTAAGAAACCTTGATTTCAGCAAAATGAAGCCGGGTCAGACCAAATCATTTATTGTAGTTTTTGACGAAAAAGAAATGAGCGCAACCGTAAAATATATGGGAAAAGAAACCATTGATGCCGGGCCATTAGGTTCAAAAAGCTGCTATAAAGTTTCTATTGGCGCTAATACCGACAAGTTGCGCGGCACTGATAAAAACCTGATTTGGCTCACAGCCGACAACAAAAAGGTACCGGTTTTGATTAAGTTTAGCATCCCGGTTGGCACTGGACAATTATCGCTCACTAACGCAAAAGGAATTTAAGATGAGAAAAACCTTTATTGTACTGTCGTTTATTTTTACTCTATTGAGTGTTGTTTTTGTGATTTTACCCATGGGCACCTTGGGCTTTTTGCCGGTCGGTTTATCGCTGATTTTTGGCGGATTGGCCTTCAGTAAATCTGACGCCCAAGATCGTTCGGCTCCGAAGTATTTGCTCATGGCCGGAGGCGTTTTGCTTGTGGCCGTTGTTGTTCGTGTGATGATGCCCGATGAAGTAGCCAAAGACAGCGATTCAGAGCAACACAAAATAGAATCGAAGAAAGAAGACCTCAAAGATCTCGAAGAATTAGAAGCAGAATAATTTCTGCTGCAAATCATACAAAAGCCTGCCTCGAGCGGGCTTTTATTTTGGGGTGAATTTTATACCTTTGGCAACAATTTTTTTTCTAGCATGAGAAACATACTGATTATTGGTGCCGGGCGATCGGCTTCATCGTTGATTCAATATTTACTACAAAAATCCGATAGCGAGCAATTGCATCTGACCCTAGCCGATTTGTCGGTAGAATTGGCCCGCAAAAAAACCAACAATCATCCAAATGCTACAGCTATTGCCCTCGACATCAACAATACCGAAGAACGTCAAGCGCAAATTCAAAAAGCCGATTTAGTCATCTCGATGCTGCCGGCGCACATGCACATTGAAGTAGCACAAGATTGTGTGGCTTATAGAAAACATATGGTCACTGCTTCTTACATCAGCGAAGCCATGCAAAACCTCGACGAACAAGTCAAAGCCAACGGTTTGGTCTTTATGAACGAAGTCGGACTCGATCCGGGCATTGACCACATGAGCGCCATGAAAATCATTGATGAAATTCGCGCTCAAGGAGGAAATATCTTTTCTTTTGAATCTTATTGCGGTGGTCTCATTGCTCCGGAATCTGACAACAACGCTTGGAATTACAAATTTACTTGGGCACCGCGCAATGTCGTTTTGGCGGGTCAAGGCGGCGCGGCCAAATTCATTCATGAAGGCAGTTATAAATATATTCCGTATCAAAAATTATTCACCCGAACCGATGCATTAGAAGTGGCTGGTTACGGAAGTTTTGAAACATATGCCAACCGCGACTCGCTCAAATATCGCTCGGTTTATGGCCTTGAAAACATACAAACGCTTTTGCGCGGAACCATTCGTCGTGCCGGATACTGCCATGCTTGGGACGCTTTTGTACAATTGGGCATGACCGACGACACCTATACCATTGACAACTCTGAACATTTGAGCTACCGCGATTATGTGCGGTTGTTTTTACCGTATACCGCGCCCGAAAACACAGAAAACCAATTCTGCGCGCAAATCGGCATTACACAAAACGATGTGATGTGGCGCAAATTTACCGAGCTGGATTTGTTTAGCGATGAGAAAAAAGTGGCGCTTAAAAACGCAACTCCGGCGCAAATCCTCGAGAAAATCTTGGCCGAAAACTGGACACTCGAACCCAGCGACAAAGATATGATTGTGATGTATCACAAATTCGGGTATGAACTAAACGGCGAGAAAAAACAAATCGATTCGCAAATGGTTTGCATCGGGCAAGACCAAACCTATACCGCGATGGCCAAAACCGTCGGGCTTCCGGTAGCGATGGCCGCTTTGCGCATTCTCAACAAACAAATTACCGAGCCGGGCGTACAATTGCCGATTCGCTCAGAGGTTTATACACCACTTTTGGCAGAGCTTGAAGAGTTTGGCATTCACTTTACCGAAACCGAAAAACCTTTTCTCGGCTAATATTTCATCGCAGAATCGCTTAAAATATTTCAAATAAAAATCAAATCATTACTTTTGATTGAAATTTTTAAGCTATGAAAATCAACCAACTGCAAATTGAGATAGATGATTTGAAATTAAAAGGAGCAAGCCCGGTGGGCTTGAGGTATGCAAGCTTTAGCTTGTTTTATCGCCTCGGAAAAAGCCATAGATTATGAAAATCAACCAACTGCAAATTGAGATAGATGGAATAGACAAAGAAATCCTGCGTGACCTCATGGAAGACGCGCGCAAACCCATTTTGCAAATCGCACACAAAATCGGCATTTCGGGCGCGGCCATTCACCAGCGATTGCGCAAACTCGAACAAGCCGGCGTAATTTCGGGTTCAAAATTCATTGTCAACACAAAAGTTTTGGGTTACAGCACCATGGCTTTTGTGGGCATTTACCTGGACAAAGCAGCGCGCAATTCTGAAGCCGTGCGCGAACTTAAAAAAATCCCTGAAGTGCTCGAATGCCACTACACCACCGGGAATTGGTCGATTCTCATCAAGATCATTTGCCGCGATAACGAGCATCTGATGCATTTGCTCAACACCAAAATCCAAGCGATCGAAGGCGTTTCCAGAACCGAAACCTTTATTTCGCTCGACCAACAAATCAATCGTCAAATTCAGTTGTAATTTTTTATTGGGGCGTGCCCCTGCGGGTCGCGCTTTGCGCAGTGCACGGCACTTAGCTGCAATCGCTCACGCAGCGTTTCCCGGAAAGTTTACAGCAAACCATCAATGATTGCTTTTGGTCGAAAATATTTTTGAGAATCTTCAAAAAGAATGCTTTTGTACCGTTGATTGCTCGGCGCTGTGAGCGTTAGGGATGGCAGCCTTGTTGAGCTCGCGCCGAAGGATGAGGCGCAGCGAGGGCGCACAGCCCGGCGCGGAACTGAGGAACGAAGGTTGCGCAACGCCCAAAAAAAATCCGCCTCAAATGAAGCGGATTGATTATTTTATTCTGAATTTACTTTTTGATTAACTTGGTTTTGTACGAACCTTTTGGGGTTTGAACATTGAGTAGATAATGCCCTTTGGCTAAGTTGGTCAGGTTGATTTCTCTGGTTTTTTGGCGGGTTTCCAGTAAAAGTTCACCCGTGATGCTATACAGAGAAACCGAATCAACTTCTTGTAAAAAGGTAATTTTATCCTCGGCCGGATTGGGTGTAAAAAGTGCTGAAGAATCATCTAATTCTGAGGATTCAAGACCTAAACTATCGGGAGCAAGCTTCACAATCCACATGTCGGCACCTCCGTGATTGGTCACAAAATTCCCGGTATTGGATTGAGCAAATCCGGCCATGATGTAACCACCATCTGAAGTGTATTGAATGGTACTGACCCCATCATAAGAAGTTCCTCCGTAGCATCTTTGCCATTGAATAACGCCGGTACTGGTGATTTTGACCAACCAAGCATCTTGTTGACCGTTGTTCGGACCGGTAACGTTGCCGCTATACGAAGAGTCAGAAACTCCGGCAATGATGTATCCACCTTCTGGAGTCTGTTTTATGGATTTGGCAATATCAAAAAAGCCGTCGCCTCCGAAATCTTTTCTCCATTCATAATCTCCAACACTATTGACTTTGATTACGCCATAGTTGTGTCCGGTTGCATTGCCAATCTGGCTAACTACATCACCCACCATAATATAACCACCGTCTGAGGTTGGTATAACATCTTGAGCATCGTCGGTATCTCCGTAAATTTTTTCCCATTGCAAATCGCCATTGTTTGCCAATTTTACGAGCCAATAGTTATATACGCTGTGATCGCCTGTTAGGATGTAACCGCCATCTGAAGTTAGCTGAACTTTAAAAAAGTCATCAATACTTGTGCCCCCCAGACACTTTTGCCATTCGATGACACCTGCATTGCTGAGCTTGATGATCCAGCCATCGGTGAAACCGTGAAAACCTATTACATCTCCATTGACCGGCAAAATAGTGTTGTCGTATGAATAACAATTCCCGGCTACGATATATCCGCCATCGGTGGTTTGTTTGACACTATAGGCAGTTTCTTTATCGTCGCCACCGTATTTTTTTTGCCATTCAATAGTTCCGTCGGCTGACAGTTTTAAAACCCAGAAATCTTTATCGCCTCTGTAATTGGTAATATCACCGTTGGTTGATTCTGAAACCCCAACCACTATATAACCTCCGTCTGAAGTTTGTTCTACATCATTAGCTCTATCATCAAAGGTTCCTCCATAAGTTTTTTGCCACTCGATAGCTCCAGTTGCATCTAGCTTGAGCACCCAATAATCATAATTGCCATGGTTACTGGTAACATCGCCGTTTGAAGAAGTAGTGTATCCAGCCACAATGTAGCCACCATCGACCGTTTGCTTTACTTTGTTGGCAACCTCTTCACCTGATCCACCGTATAGTTTTTGCCAGACCACTGTTGGCGATTGCGCCTGAACGCTCAACAGACCAGACAAAAGTATAAAGCAGCCAACGAGTTTTTTCATGTTCATTTATTTATCGACGGTTGGTGTATACCATTATATAATAAAGCAATGTCGCAATCGAACCAATAGCTGCCACCACATAAGTACGCGCGGCCCATTTGAGGGCGTCTTTGGCTCCGGCTTGTTCTTGTTGGGTAAGCATGTGTTTGTTTTCGAGCCATGCTAGAGCGCGGTTACTCGCGTCATACTCGACAGGCAAAGTGATGATCGAAAACAAAGTAGTCATCGCAAAAAGCACAATTCCTACCAATAACAAAGATGGAAAAGTGCGAACCATCAAGATGCCAGCAATCAAAATCCATTGAACCCAGTTAGAAGCAACTGATACCACCGGCACCAATTTAGAACGCATTTCAAGCCAGCTATAGGCTTGGGCGTGTTGCACAGCGTGACCGCATTCGTGCGCAGCGACTGCAGCAGCGGCCGCATTGCGTTGGTTATACACCGCCTCACTAAGGTTGACCGTTTTGTCAGTTGGGTTGTAGTGATCGGTAAGTTGTCCTTCGACTGAAATCACTTGAACGTCATAGATTCCGTGGTCGGCAAGCATTTTCTCGGCAATTTCTTTTCCGGACATGCCATTTTGCAAATGCAATTCAGAATATTGTTCAAATTTGCTTTTGAGTCGGTAGCTTACAAGCCAGCTCACCAACATAATAAGACCTCCTAATAGTAACATAATTATATTTTTTAGTTTTTAAAAGTACGCATTGGTTGTCAAATTACAAGCCATTTGACTTTGGCTTAACATTTCATGCAATTTTGTCAGGTTTTAACCCACCAAATTGATGATTTTACCCGGAACAATAATCACCTTATTCGGTGTGCGTCCTTGCAATTGCTGTTGGGTGCGTTCATCGGCCATGACGATGGCTTCAATTTGCGCCGGAGTTAAATCAAGCGGCAGTTTGAGCGTAAAACGCATTTTGCCGTTGAACGAAACCGGATATTCTTTCTCGCTTTCAATCAAATATTTTTCTTCGCATTTCGGGAAGGCCACTTGCGATACCGAACCTTCATGACCCAATTGGCTCCACAATTCTTCGGCAATATGCGGTGCATAAGGCGAAACCAAAACAGCCAGCGGTTCTAAAATAGCGCGGTGGTGACACTTTTGTTGGCTGAGTTCATTGACGCAAATCATAAACTGTGACACCGAAGTGTTGAACGAAAAGTTGTCGATGTCTTCGGTGACTTTTTTGATGGTTTTATGCAGCGATTTATACATCTCAGCGGTTGGTTCATCGTTGGTGACTACCAAACCGTTGTCGTCAAAATACAAACGCCAGAGTTTTTTTAAGAAGCCAAAAACACCGGTGATGCCGGCGGTATTCCATGGTTTGGCTTGTTCAAGCGGCCCGAGAAACATTTCGTACAAACGCAAAGTGTCGGCACCGTATTCGGTACAAATGTCATCGGGATTGACAACATTGTATTTGGATTTGGACATTTTTTCGACTTCGCGACCGACGATGTATTTACCGTCTTCAAGCATGAATTCGGCATCTTTATAATCTGAATACAACGGATGATTCTTGAACGCTTCAATATCCAATTCATTGGTAATGTCGTTGATGACTGAAAGGTCGACGTGAATCGGATTGAAATCAACAGTATATTTCAACTCTCCCATTCCACTATCTTCTGTATTGCAGACTTCTACAAAGGAATCTATCTTCTCAATTAATTTACTTATCTCATGATTTTCGTGTCCATTGTGATAATCAAGAAATGATGTTTTCGAAAGAAAATAAGTCTCTCGAGGTGGAACACGCTTAATCTTTGTCTCTATTGGTAAATCTACAGTATAATCTTCAGCATAGAATGTAATTGAAAAACGGTACACAAACGCACTCATCCCCAAAATCATTCCTTGGTTGATGAGCTTTTTAAACGGTTCTTCGGTCGGGGCAAAACCGCGATCTTTCAGAAATTTATTCCAAAAACGCGCATACAACAAATGCCCGGTGGCGTGTTCGCTGCCGCCGATATACAAATCGACATTTTGCCAACAGTTTAAGGCCTCGGCCGAAGCAAATTCAGTAGCATTGTGCGCATCCATATAACGCATCCAATACCATGAACTGCCCGCCCAGCCCGGCATGGTGTTAAGCTCTAACGGAAATACCGTTTGATGGTCAATCAAATCATTAGCGACGACTTTGTTTTCGACGGTTGACCAAGCCCACTGCGCTGAGTTGCCCAGCGGCGGTTGTCCGTCTTCGGTCGGTAAATACTTTTCTACTTCCGGAAGCACAATCGGCAGGTGTTCTGCGGCGATCATCTGCGGCAATCCGTTGGCGTAATACACCGGAAACGGTTCACCCCAATAGCGCTGACGCGAAAAAACCGCATCGCGCAAACGATAGTTGATTTTGGCTTTTCCGGCACCGATTTGCTCGAGTGCTTCAACTATTTTTTGGGTGGCAGCTTTGTAATCTAAGCCATTTAAAAAGTCAGAATTGATGAGTTCAAAACCGCCTTTTTCGGCATAAGCCGCCTGCGAAATATCTTGGTTGAAAATGTTTTTAATATCGGGCATACCCAAGTTTCCTTTAAAGAAATTGGCAAACGCATAATCGCGCTCATCACCTGCAGGAACAGCCATAACAGCTCCGGTTCCGTATCCGGCCAAAACGTAATCTCCAATCCAAACCGGAATGCGCTCTTGGGTAAACGGATGCACGGCGTAAGCACCGGTAAACACTCCGGAAATGGTTTTGACATCGGCCATACGCTCGCGCTCTGAACGCTTAGCGGTTGCCTCAATATAAGATTCAACCACAGCTTTTTGTTCGGGCGTAGTGATTTGAGCCACGAGTTCGTGCTCGGGCGCCAAAGTCATAAAGGTTACTCCAAAAATCGTATCGGGGCGCGTGGTAAAAACTTCGATGAATTGATCGCTGTTTTGTAGATTAAAACGAACACTGGCACCGACCGATTTTCCGATCCAATTGCGTTGGGCTTCTTTGAGCGATTCGGTCCAATCAATTTCGTCCAAACCTTGCAACAAACGCTCGGCATAAGCCGAAATACGCATCGACCATTGGGTCATTTTTTTGCGGATGACCGGATGACCGCCGCGTTCAGATACGCCGTTGATAATTTCGTCGTTGGCCAAAACGGTTCCGAGCGCCGGACACCAATTGACTTCGGTTTCGGCCAAATAAGTCAAACGGTATTGAAGCAATATTTTTTGTTGTTCTTCAGCCGAAAATGCGTTCCATTCTTGAGCGGTGAAAACTGGCACATCATCGTCGCAAGCCGCATTGATTTGGGCGTTTCCGTTTTTCTCAAAAGCGGCCACCAACTCAGAAATAGGCAATGCTTTTTGGGCATCGTAGCTGTAATACGACTCAAATAATTGGATGAAAATCCATTGGGTATGTTGGTAGTAATCGGGGTTGGAAGTGCGCACTTCGCGGCTCCAATCAAACGAAAAACCAATTTTGTCGAGTTGTTCGCGGTAACGGGCAATGTTTTCGCGCGTGGTTTTTTCGGGATGCTGTCCTGTTTGAATAGCGTATTGCTCGGCCGGCAAACCAAATGAATCATAGCCCATCGGATGCAACACATTAAAACCTTGATGTCGTTTGAAGCGCGCATAAATATCTGAAGCGATGTAGCCCAGCGGATGCCCAACGTGTAATCCGGCGCCCGATGGATACGGAAACATATCTAAGACATAATATTTTGGTTTTTCGGCGTTGTTACTAGCGGCAAAGGTTTGGTGCTGTGCCCAATATTTTTGCCATTTGGTTTCGATTTCGTTCGGGTGATATTTCATGTGATGGCTGTCGCAAAGACAGTTGAATTATGGTTGATTTATGTTCGGCGCACGGGATTAAAGCTTCCGGCGAATATGCATTTTTGATTTTTAGCCCCGATAGCAACGGAAATCCTGCCGAGCCATGTTGGCGAGGCAGATTGCAGTGTATAGCGGGCGGCCTTAAAGCGCGTAGTTCAAGGCTTTGGCTACTAAAAACCGAGGGCAAATTTACGCTTATTAGACGAAAGTCAAAACTTTAACCGGAGAATCTGTGCGGAATCAAATTGTTTCTTACTTTTACGCCATAATTGTATGCATCTATGAGTTCTTCATTTGAAAAATTTCAAAAGCGACGACTGATATCTTCTTATTTTTCGGTGGTCTTGAGTATGTTTTTGGTACTGTTCCTGTTGGGAATTTTGGGATTGTTCATCATCAATTCAAAAAAATTATCGGACGATTTTAAAGAAAACATTGTCATGACGGTGTTTTTTAAAAACGAAGCGACGGACAGTGTGACGAGTGCTTTTGCACAAGAACTCAAAATGGCCAAATTTGTCAAAAGCAGCGAGTTTGTGACCAAAGAACAAGCGGCGCAACAGCACACCGAAGTGATTGGCGAAGATTTCATGACTTTTTTGGGTGCGAATCCGTTGCAAAATTCTTTTGATATTCACCTCAAAGCCGATTATATTGATTTGCCGAACATCCGAAAAATTGAAAGCCGTTTTAGAGCCAACGAAATGGTAGCCGATGTGGTGTATGACAAACAATTGGTGAGTTTGGTGAACGACAACATCAACAAAGTCAGTATGTGGATGCTCATTGTGAGCGGAATTCTGGCGCTCATTGCCATTTTGCTCATCAACAGTTCGATGCGTTTGTCTATTTACTCAAACCGATTTATCATCAAAACCATGCAAATGGTGGGCGCGACCAAATCGTTCATCCGCAAACCGTTTATTTGGCGCAGCATTCGTTTGGGCTTTATTGCCGCGGTGTTGGCTGTTTTGGCTTTGGTTGGCACACTCATGTATGTAGATAACAACTTCCCTAGCTTAGATATTCTAGGCAACCCGGCCATGATTGCCGCTGTTTTGGGCGGTGTACTGGCTGTAGGGATTTTGCTTTCGTGGATCAGTACATTTTTTGCAACCCAGCGTTATTTGAATTTAAGAACCGACGATTTATACTAATTTGCTATGAAAGAAGATCAACCACAAAAACAAGAATTTCTTTTCGAGAAAGTCAATTACAAAATTTTGCTGATTGGCTTGGCGGTGATTGCCGTTGGTTTTATTTTGATGTCGGGCGGTGGCAGTGATGATCCGAAGGTGTTCAACGATTCGGTTTTTGATTTCAGAAGAATTCGCTTGGCGCCCACCACCGTTTTGATTGGCTTTGGCATCACCATTTATTCGATTTTGAAAAATCCTAAAAAAGCCGAATAATCTTTCGGTTTAAAATTCAACTCCATGAATACATTACAAGCGTTGGTATTGGCGATTATTGAAGGCATTACCGAATTTTTACCCGTGTCTTCTACCGGCCACATGATTATTGCCAGCTCGTTTTTTGGCATTGAACACCAAGAATTTACCAAACTCTTTACCATCGTGATTCAACTCGGTGCCATTTTATCGGTGTTGGTTTTGTACTTCAAACGCTTTTTACAGACGCTGGATTTTTACTTTAAACTTTTGGTGGCTTTTATTCCGGCGGTGGTTTTGGGATTGATTTTCAGCAAAAAAATCGACGCTTTACTCGAGAATCCGGTTACTGTGGCAGTATCGCTTTTGGTGGGTGGCGTTTTACTTTTAAAAGTGGACGATTGGTTTGGTCAAGCGCAAGAAACCGAAATCACTTACATCAAAGGTTTTAAAATTGGACTCTTTCAGTGTTTGGCGATGATTCCGGGTGTTTCGCGCAGCGGAGCCAGTATTGTGGGCGGTATGAGTCAGAAATTATCGCGCACAGCCGCTGCTGAGTTTTCATTCTTTTTGGCAGTTCCGACCATGTTGGGCGCGACGGTAAAAAAATGTTATGATTACTACAAAGACGGTCTGGTTTTGACCGGTGAGCAAACGCAATTGCTCATTATTGGCAACGTTGTGGCTTTTATTGTGGCGATGCTGGCTATTAAAACGTTTATCGGTTATTTGAGCAAACACGGATTTAAAGTTTTTGGTTATTACCGAATCGTGGTCGGACTTATTTTACTGTTGATTCACTTTTTTGTTCATCCGCTTTCTGTGTTATGATTTCGGCCGAAGATTTCTCAAACGGTCAAGTCGTTTTGATTGACAAACCTTTGCATTGGAGTTCGTTTCAGGCGGTCAACAAAATGAAATGGGTGCTCAAAAGCAAGTTGGGCCTCAAGAAAATCAAAATTGGCCACGCGGGCACTTTAGATCCACTCGCTACCGGTTTGCTGATTGTTTGTACGGGTAAATTCACCAAAAAAATCCCCGAAATTCAAGGACAAGCCAAAGAATATACCGGTACTTTTTACATCGGCGCCACTACTCCATCATATGACTTAGAAACCGAAATTGATGCGCGTTTTGACACGGATCATATCACGAACGAACTCATTTTAAAAACCACCGAACAATTCTTGGGCGAAATCAATCAGAAACCGCCTATTTTTTCGGCAATTAAAAAAGACGGAAAACGTTTATATGAACACGCTCGCGCCGGAGAAACCGTTGAAATTGCCGCGCGTAAAACTGTGATTCACGAGTTTGAAATCACGCGTATTGCCTTGCCCGAAGTTGATTTCAGAGTTGTTTGCAGCAAAGGAACCTATATTCGCTCGCTCGCTTATGATTTTGGCTTAGCACTGAATTCAGGTGCGCATTTAACCGCGTTGCGCCGAACCAAAATTGGTGATTATTCAGTGGTAAATTCTTTTGAAATCAGCAAGTTTGAAGACTCAGTTGCTCACAATGCAACATCAAATCAGTAATTTCTTCTTGGGTGCTCGCGCCTTTGTCGTGTAAATACCACAATTGCAATTCGGTTTTGGCGGTTTGATCCACCACCCCGTGTTTTTCTTTGTAATCTTTAATGAGTTTTGCTGCTGCTTGTGGTCGCGGTCCCCAACTGCCCAAAACTTCAAGGTTATCGGCTTTAAGCACGATGAGTTTAGGGATTGATTTGCTGCCATTGGTCAAAAAATGTTGCATCAAATCATCGTTGTCATCGCGCAGAGCAATGTGCAATTCAATTTGACTGGAAGCTTGCGCCATTTTATCCATAATCGGAACCAGTTGCGCCGCATCGCCACACCAACCTTCTGACAATACAAGCCAAATATATTTTTGCTGTAGTTTTTGCAATTTTTCTTGTACCGAATCAGTTACATGCATGGTTTTATCCAATCGATTCATACGTACTTCATTGAGCTCGGCATAATGCAATAAATCGGCAGATTGCTCATGTCCGGTGACTTTTCCTTCACCCAACAATTGGGTAACGAGATTGCGATAAGCGGTATAACTATAGCTGTTTTGTATTGCGCGTTCAATGGCTGCTTTCATGGGAAATTGATTTTAACAGCGCAAATGTATCACTTTTAAACCATCGTTCTCAATGACTTTAGTCACACAAAAAAAGCATTATAGATTTTTTTTGAACTCGCTTTTGCGGATAAAGAATATAACTATATTTGCACAACTGATAAAAATCACACATGAAATACAAGAGAATTCTTCTGAAATTAAGCGGTGAAGCCCTCATGGGAGACCGTCAATACGGTATCGATCCGGCTCGTTTGGCTGAATATGCAGAAGAAATCAAACAAGTACACGACTTGGGTGTTGAAATCGCTATTGTTATTGGCGGCGGAAACATTTTCAGAGGTGTGGCCGGTGCCAGCAATGGCATGGATCGCGTTCAAGGAGATTATATGGGCATGCTCGCTACAGTCATCAACGGAATGGCTTTACAAGGCGCTCTAGAAGACAAAGGAATGCTCACACGTTTGCAAACCGCTTTGAAAATTGAAGCCATCGCCGAGCCTTATATCAAAAGACGCGCAGTTCGCCATCTTGAAAAAGGACGCATTGTGATTTTTGGCGCCGGAACCGGAAATCCATATTTCACGACTGATACAGCTGCGGTATTGCGCGGTGTTGAAATTCATGCGGATGTGATTTTAAAAGGAACGCGAGTAGACGGAATTTATACTTCGGATCCTGAAAAAGATGCAAGCGCCACCAAATTTGACTACATCAGTTTTGAAGATGTGCTCAAAAAAGGCTTGAACGTTATGGACACAACTGCCTTTACCTTGAGTCAGGAAAACGAATTGCCGATTTTGGTTTTTGATATGAACAAACGCGGGAATTTGCTTAAAATCTGCCACGGAGAAAATATTGGAACGGTTGTGAATGTTTAACAAATGGATTTAAGACTGTAAGATTATATGACTTTAGAACAGTCTCAAAATCTTAAAATCCTAAAATCTTAAAATCATTAAAAATGACTGAAGAAATTGAATTTATCATAGACAGCGCAAAAGAATCAATGCAAAATACCATTGCGCATTTAGAGAAAAGCTTTTTGAACATTCGCGCCGGAAAAGCTTCACCGGCTATGTTGGGCAGTGTATTTGTTGATTACTACGGTTCGCAAACACCTTTGTCACAAGTTTCAAATGTCAATACGCCGGATGCGCGCACGATTACGATTCAACCGTATGAAAAAAGCATGCTCAGCCCAATTGAAAAAGCGATTATGGTGGCCAATTTAGGATTCAATCCGATGAACAACGGAGATGTGATTATTATTTCTGTGCCGCCGCTTACTGAAGAAAGACGTCGCGATTTGACCAAACAAGCCAAAGCCGAAGCCGAAGATGCAAAAATTGGTATCCGCAACGCGCGTAAAGACGCCAATACAGACATCAAAAAACTCGAAAAAGAAGGCACATCAGAAGACATTTGCAAGTCGGCAGAAGAAGATGTTCAAGATTTGACCAATTCGTTTATCAAAAAAATTGATGATTTATTGGTACACAAAGAAGCCGAAATCATGAAAGTATAATCGGAAGAAAGATTTCTAATAAAAAATCCGCCTTTTTGAGCGGATTTTTTTGTGCTTTATGGTTTGATAATCAACACCGACGGTACATTGCTGAGCCAAACGCTTTGTGAATCGACGAGCTTTTTCCAACTTTCTAAACTGATGATCATCAAATCTTGTTGTGCGAGAAATTCTTTTTTCATGATACGCTCTTCGAGCAAAACCAAATGATCCGGATATTTTTCTTCGAGCGAATGCAAAGCACTTTCCATGACAAAATTACTTTTGACCAAATTGTTGATGTCTAATACCGAAATCGAAGCGTCGCTGTTGTATATAAGTCGTTGTCCGTAATCAGTCAAGAAAATATCATCGGCTGAAAAAAGAGGCATAAAAACGCGCTTTACCTGTTGTAAATCCTTATCGATAAGCACGCCCAAAGGCATTTTACATTTAGAGATAATTTGGCGCGTACGTTCGTCAAAAGGCGAATTTTCAAACAAACCTTCTTTACCGGTAAACTTATCGAGTAATCGGTCAGGGTTGATGATGCTCGAGGTAAATCCAAGTACTTTTCCGAGCAGCGTTCCTTCAAAAATTGACTTCCCTAAACCTACCAACAACAAATCATATTCGCCTTGGTTGGCCACTTCTGCAATATCATTTTCAATATCCACCGTGGCTTTAAAAAGCGTGCTGATTTCTTGTTTGAGCGCTTTTGATTCTTCAATGATGGGCTCAAATCGGATTTGCTCTAATTCTTCTAAATTATACGCGTGCATTTCGTCGCTGAGCGTTAAATGCATGGCTGTAACCGCAGAAGCGTCTTTTTGTTTTTTGACCAAACTATTAGCGAGCCTCAGTAACGATTTGCCTTTTTCATTGTTGCCAAATGAAATCAGAATTTTATATTGACGACTGAGCTGTTCGCGCACTTCAGGCAAATAAGTTTCTTTGGTTTTAAAAGCAAAATTGATGATATCCAGTGCCGGCCCGGTCATAAAAGTTGTGACCAAAGCCATGATTACCATCATCGTAAAAACCTCCGAAGTCAATACACCCAAATCATAACCGATGTTGAGCACGACGAGTTCCATCAGACCGCGGGTATTCATCAGCGCACCAATGGTGAGGCTTTCGCGCCAGTTCTGACCAACAAATTTCGCTGCAATGGCGCTGCCCAAAAACTTTCCGGCAACAGCGACCGATATAATATAGCAAGTAACTTCAATCAAATATGGATCGTTGATGAGCCCAATCTGCGTGCGCAATCCGGTGAAAACAAAAAACAGCGGTAAGAGTAAAATCACTGAAACATCTTCGACTTTATCAATAAACAAAGCGCGAAACTTGGCAATATCCGGCATAATGGCTCCAGTCATAAACGCACCGAACAAAGCGTGAATCCCAATGACTTCGGTGGCATAGGCCGACATAATCAGCGTCAGAAAAAAGATAGCGACTACCGGTTTGTTGAGTTTGCTTTTGGTTCCGTATAAATCGCCGATGCGTTTTAAAAACGGTTTCACTACAAAAATCATCATCAAAACATAAATCAGTGCCAATCCAATGGTGTACAATGAACTCAAGAAAGTTCCGGCTTTTACAATCGCAATAACCGCAGCCAATAAACACCATGCGGTAATATCATCAGTAGCGGCACAAGTAATGACAATTGTGCCCAATCGCGTCTTATGCATACCGCGCTCTTGAACAATTCTGGCCAAAACCGGAAAAGCGGTAATGCTCATCGCGATACCCATGAATAAGCTAAAGGCCAGAA
This sequence comes from Flavobacteriaceae bacterium, assembly GCA_046329175.1. Lineage (GTDB taxonomy): Bacteria > Bacteroidota > Bacteroidia > Flavobacteriales > Flavobacteriaceae > Flavobacterium. The sequence goes on along the minus strand of JAXLVE010000006.1, from coordinate 119,604 downwards.
ACTCAACACCTACCGGAGCAAATCGATGATAAATGTAATATGCGAGTCCAATTCCTAGCGCAAACGGAATCACAATGCTGGCATGACTGATGACCAATGCGTCGTTGGCTTTATTTTTTAAGACTTTTAAATCGAGTTCCATTCCAATCACGAACATAAAAAGGATCAGCCCGATTTGACTCAAAAACTGCAAGTTCCCCAATGATTCAGCCGGAAACAAAACATGCGAAAACTCAGGCAAATACATTCCTAAAAGTGAAGGCCCAAGGACGATTCCGGCAATGATTTCGCCAATCACACTTGGTTGTCCGATTTTGCGAAATACCCAACCAAACAAACGAGCAACAATAATAATGGTGATGATTTGCGCTAATAAAATGGCTAACGGATGATGTAAATTGCTTAAAAACGATTTGACAAACTCGGCCCAAAGTGTATTTTTAGAATTGACATGAACAATCGAACGACCGGCTTCGAGCAGTTTTCCTTGAGATAAAATCCAGTAAATCAATACCGAAAAACCTCCGGTAACCAAAAAATAAAATACGGTGTTCTTGAGCTTGTTCATAGGCGGTTTGTTTAGAAGCCGAAAAATCAAATGCAGCCCTCAAAATTGCAAATTCAAACGCAATTGCGCTGCACTTTCGAAAAATAATAATAAAAATTTAATGTAGCGCCAAAACCCTAGAAATTACAAGCTTTTTTTAAGATTTTTTTCTATTGTTTGTTTACCTTTGCCGAACTTTTTATGCCTGTATGAAAAACACTATAAAAGTTGGTTTTTGGGAGCGTTTGGCGCGTGTAATTCTCAAAAACAGAATCGCCATTATCGTTGTTATTGCTGCTCTGAGCCTATTTTTAGGGTTTCAGTGGCGCAATTTGCGCATGACCTATACCGAGGCTAATCTTCTACCCGAGCAACATTTGGCCAATCGTCAGTATCGCGACTTTTTGAACAAATTTGGCGAAGAAGGCAACTTAATCGTGTTGGGTTTTAAAGATCCGAAACTATTTACACCTAAAAATTTTGCAGCGTGGAGCGACCTGATGAAAGGCCTGAAAAAAGCGCCCGAAGTTGAGCTCGTTGTTTCATTAAGCGATTTAAAAAAACTTCAAAAAGACACCATCGCTCAAAAGTTTGAAATGGTTTCGCTGATTGATCCCACAAAAACTTCAGACGAGCAATATTTACAAGGCATCAAAAACGAGTTGTTTCACAAATTGCCTTTTTACGAAGGTTTGTTGTTTAACAAAACCAGCGGCAGCATTCGTGCAGCGGTTTATCTCAAAAAAGAAATCGTCAATACTGCGCAACGAAAAACCTTCATCATCCAAACGCTTGTTCCGGCGGTAGACAAATTTGAAAAACAAACCGGAATCGATTTGCGCGTTTCGGGCATGCCGTATATCAGAACCATCAATGCCGAAGACATGAAAGGCGAAATCGGTTTGTTCATCGGCGCTGCGCTATTTATTACTTCGTTTATTTTCTTTCTGTTTTTCCGATCGTTTCGAGCAACGTTTATCTCTATTTGCATTTTGCTTTTGGGTGTGGTTTGGTCGTTCGGAACCTTGGGTTTTTTTGAATATCGAATTACCATTTTAACGGCCATTGTTCCGCCGCTGATTATTGTGATTGGCATTACCAATTGCATCTTTTTGATCAATAAATACCAGCAAGAGATCAAGCAACACAACAATCAAGCAAAGGCTTTGCAACGTGTGATTTCAAAAATCGGCGTATCGACTTTGATGACCAACCTCACCACTGCTGCGGGTTTTGCCACTTTTATGATTACCGGAAACGATTTGTTGTATGAATTTGGATTGGTCACATCAATCAACGTCATTACGGTGTATTTACTCACGCTGTGCATTGTGCCGATTGTGTACAGTTTTATGCCACTTCCGAAAGAAAAACACTTATATCATCTAAGCAAAAATTATATTTCATCGCTGCTGGATTGGGTCGAAGACATGGTCAAAACCAAGCGTTCACGTATTTATGCTGTATATGTTTTGATGTTGCTTTTTAGTTTGGTTGGCGTAATGCAGATGAAAGTTTCGGGCAGTTTGATTGGTGAACTTCCGAAAAGCGCCGCATTTTTTAAAGATATTTTGTTCTACGAAAAAGAATTCAATGGTGTGATGCCGCTTGAAATCATGATTGATACACACCGCAAAAAAGGCGTGATGAAGCTTTCAACTTTGCGCCGCATGGACGAACTTCAGCAAACCATCGAACAAATGCCGGAGCTTTCAAAACCGGTTTCGCTGGTGAATTTGGTCAAATATTCCAAACAAGCCTACTACAATGGCAATCCGGAATATTACGATTTGCCAACCTCACAAGAGCAAGCTTTTATATTGTCATACGCCAAGAATGCCAACAAAAATGCCCAAGACAATTTGATGAAAAGCTATGTGGATGCCGACGGAAGATACACCCGCATCACGACTTTTATGCGCGACATAGGCACTGATGAAATGGCGCGTGTAGAAAAACAATTGCAAACCAAAATCGATGCGATTTTCCCGAAAGAAAAATACACGGTTACCTTAACCGGAAAAGCGCTGGTTTTTCAGAAAGGAACTTCGTATTTGGTGGATAATTTAATCGAGTCGCTCATTTTTGCGATTTTAACCATCGCCGGACTCATGGCTTATTTGTTCCGCTCAGTCAAAATGGTTTTGGCTTCGGTGATTACCAATATTTTGCCGCTGTGTATTACCTCGGGCATTATGGGCTATTTGGGCATTCCGCTCAAACCGTCGACTATTTTGGTTTTTAGTATTGCCTTTGGAATCTCGGTGGACAACGCCATTCAGTTTATGGCCAAGTATCGCCATGATCTGATTCAAAGCAACGGAAAAATCAAGAAGTCAGTGGTAAGCGCGCTGCGTGAAACCGGCATCAGTACATTTTATACCTCGGTGGTTTTGATTGTCGGATTTGCGGTATTTACCCTGTCGAGTTTTGTAGGAACCATTGCATTGGGCGGACTCATTTCGTGTACTTTGCTCTTTGCGATGTTTGCCAACCTACTTGTATTGCCGGCGCTGGTACTTACTTTTGAGAAAAAACGGGCAGTGAAAGAAGACGAATAAACACCTTGATTCACAATCACATTATTATATTTGCACTTCAAATTTATTAACGATGAAGCACACCAAAATAAAAGACTTATTGCAGAGCAACACAACTATTGCCTCGGTCAATGTCAAAGGTTGGGTACGAACATTTAGAAACAATCAGTTTATAGCGCTCAACGATGGCTCAACTTTGAGCAATATTCAATGCGTGGTAGACTTTGAAAATACACCCGAAAGCATCTTAAAAAGAATCACAACTGGAGCCGCTTTATCGGTAACAGGCGCTTTGACAGAAAGCCAAGGAGCCGGACAGAAATATGAAATTCAAGCCACTTCGGTAGAAATTTTAGGCGATTCAGATGCCGAAAAATTCCCGATGCAACCCAAAAAACACTCACTTGAATTCTTGCGTGAAAATGCACATTTGCGTGTGCGTACCAATGCTTTTGGAGCCATTATGCGCGTTCGTTCAGTATTGTCTTTTGCGGTGCACAGATATTTTCAAGAAAAAGGATTTGTGTATGTCAACACACCGATTATCACCGGAGCAGATGCCGAAGGTGCGGGTGAAATGTTTCAAGTAACTTCGTTGGATTTGAACCAACCGCCAAGAACTGAAGACGGAAGCATTAACTACAAAGAAGATTTCTTTGGCAAACACACCAACTTGACGGTTTCAGGACAGTTAGAAGGCGAAACTTTTGCGATGGCGCTGGGTCAGATTTATACCTTTGGGCCTACTTTTCGCGCCGAAAACTCAAATACTTCGCGTCACTTAGCTGAATTCTGGATGATTGAACCCGAAGTGGCCTTCAACGATTTGGATGACAACATGGATTTGGCCGAAGACTTCATTAAATATGTCGTGGGTTATGCCGTAGAACATTGTGCTGAAGATTTGAAATTTTTAGAAAACCGTCTTTTGGACGAAGAGAAATCAAAACCACAGGCAGAACGCAGCGAGATGAGTCTTTTAGAGAAACTCAACTTTGTACTCAAAAATGATTTCAAACGCGTTTCCTATACCGAAGCGATTGACATTTTAAAAGATTCAACGCCGAACAAAAAGAAAAAATTCCAATATATCATCGAAGAATGGGGCGCTGATTTACAAAGTGAACACGAGCGTTTCTTGGTTGAAAAGCACTTTAAATGTCCGGTGATTTTGTTTGATTATCCGGCCAACATCAAAGCGTTTTACATGCGTTTGAACGAAGACGGAAAAACCGTACGCGCCATGGACATTTTGTTTCCGGGCATAGGCGAAATCGTGGGCGGCTCACAACGGGAAGAACGCTATGACGTATTGGTAGAAAAAATGCGCGTTTTGGGTATTGACGAAGAAGAATTGTGGTGGTATTTGGATACACGCCGCTTTGGAAGCGCGGTTCACTCGGGCTTCGGGCTCGGATTTGAGCGTTTGGTTTTGTTCGTGACCGGCATGGGCAATATTCGCGATGTGATTCCTTTTCCGAGAACACCGCAAAACGCAGAGTTTTAAGATAAAAATCATGAGTCCGGTTTGCTGCCGGACTTTTTTATACACGATTCAAAACTAGCCCGGATGGACGCGAAAATCCTTTGGCGCAGCGCAGCGAAGTCAAAGATTGCAGCAAACAGCCGGAACAGCTTCAAATAAAATTAAAAATATACGGCATTTTTTTAATTTTGAAGCATCAAAGAAATTTGTTTTTATGCTCAAACAAGGTCTCAATCTTAAACTTTTACAGAAACTCTCGCCACAGCAAATTCAGCTTATGAAGCTCATTCAGTTGCCGACTCAGGCATTTGAACAACGCATCAAAGAAGAGATGAATGAAAATCCGGCGCTTGAAGCGGGCAAAGAAGAAGACGAATCGTATGAAAAAGACGAGTTTGATAACCAAGACGAATACGATGATTTTGACGACAATGAAACCATTGAAACCGAAGACATCAATATTGACGAATACCTGAGCAACGACGAAACGCCCGATTATAAAACCCAAACCAACAACTACAGCGATGACGACGAACGACGCGAATCACCGTTGGCCTCGGGCGTGAGTTTTCACCAAGATTTGATCAACCAACTCAATACGTTTATTCTGAGTGATGAAGACCGCGAGATTGCTGAGTTTTTGGTGGGCAGTATGGACGATGCGGGCTACATCAGACGCAGTTTGATGGATATTGTGGATGACATGGCGTTTACACAAGGCATTTATACCGACGAAAAAACGGTTGAGCGCATTTTGCACATCATCCATGAACTCGAGCCTTCGGGTGTGGGCGCGCGCGATTTGCAGGAATGTTTGTTTTTGCAACTCAAACACAAAACGCCCACCGAATCAGTAGCGCATGCCACCGAAATTATTGAGGAACACTTTGAGGCTTTTACCCGAAAACACTACGAAAAACTACAGCAAAAGTTGGGCATCAGCAACGAGCAACTCAGAAAAGCCATTCATGAGATTGAAAAACTCAACCCAAAACCCGGCGGCTCGTTTGCCAGCAACAGCAAGATTACCGAAAATGTGATTCCGGATTTTGCCATTCGCATCAACGACGGCGAACTCGAGCTGACGCTCAATGGCCGAAATGCGCCTACTTTGCACGTTTCACGCGAATACCAAGAAATGTTGCAGACCTATAAAATGTCAAAAGAAAAAAGCGCAGCCCAAAAAGATGCGGTACAATTCATCAAACAAAAACTCGATTCAGCCAAATGGTTTATCGATGCCATCAAGCAACGTCAAGAAACGCTTTTTGTAACCATGACCGCCATTATGGAATATCAGCGCAATTACTTTTTAGAAGGCGACGAAACCAAACTGCGTCCGATGATTCTTAAGGATATTGCCGATCGCGTTGGATTGGATATTTCAACCATTTCTCGCGTGGCCAACAGCAAATATGTCGAAACGCCTTATGGCACCAAACTCATCAAGGAGTTTTTCTCAGAGGCGATGAAAAACGACCAAGGCGAAGATGTGTCGACTTTAGAAATCAAGAAGATTCTACAAAATATTATTGAAGAAGAAGACAAACACAAACCACTGCCCGACGACCAATTGGCCGATATGCTCAAGGAACGCGGCTACCCGATTGCACGAAGAACAATCGCCAAATACCGCGAGCAATTGGATATTCCTGTAGCGCGTTTGCGCAAAAAAATGTAGTCTTGAAAAAAATACTTCCGCTTTTGTCGTATGTGTTTCATCCGGTTTTTATTCCGCTGATGGGCACTTCGTTGTATTTATATATCTACCGAGATTTTTTTGAAACCAGAGATATTCAAATCATGCTGGTTCGCATTGCTATTTTAACTTTGCTCATTCCGCTGGTGTTTTTGTATTTCCTGAAAGTGATTGGCAAAATTGACTCGATGATGATTCAAAAAGCCGAACAACGAAAAATGCCTTTGGCTTTTCAGGTTATGCTCATGAGCTTGCTTTTATTGAGCGTCGAACTTTATCAAAGCATGCCGGGTTTGTATTTGTTTTTTTTAGGCGGAATGGCCTCAACACTAATCGCATTGGGGTTTTTATTTTTGCAAAAAAAAGTAAGCTTACACATGATTGGCATGGGCGCCTTAACATCATTCGTGATGGGTATCAGCCTTGAAACCGGCGAAAATATAAGCTATCTGATTGCTTTGTTGTTTGTAGTTTGCGGAGCCGTCGCCTCGTCTCGATTACTGATGAAAGCGCACAACTATATAGAGCTTACATTGGGATTTTTAACAGGTTTGCTTCCGCAGTTGATTCTTTGGCGTTTTTGGCTATAAAATGTAGAACATCAGTCCGAGGTTCATGGTATGTAGATTGATTGTCTCGCCTTCGACCTCAATTCCATCCTTAAAAATGGGCAACAATCCATAATAAGCATATAAATTCCAGCTGTTATTTCCGGCAGCTATATACAAACCTACTTGCCATTTTCTGAAATCAGGGTTGTTGTGTATACGCACCGCGACTGCATCATCAATATAGACGGATTTGTTATAAACTAAATAACTGAACTGCACACCCGAATATACCCGCCAAAACTTATGTCCGACCGGTTGTGAAGTGCGCCAACGAAACTCAATAGGCACATCGATAAACAATTCTTCAAACTTATTTTTCTGATAAGACGAACCAATGGTTTTGGTACTGTAATAAGGCTCACCGTTGACGCGCGTGATGAACAAACTTTGGAAATAATTAGAATAAGTCACCCCAAGTCCAGGTGCGAAGGCCACATTCCGACGTTTATTAATCGGAAAATCGCGTAGAAAACCACCTTTGAATCCGGGAGAAAATTTATTCTGATTGACATCTCCTGGCATATTGAGCAAAATGTTATAAGTAAAACCCAAATAAAATTGATCTTCGCGATAAAGCGAATCAACCGAAATCATTGGCGATGGAAGCACTTCTGGTTGAATATCTTGAGCCCAAAATCGGGTGGTAAACAACAACAGAAAAACAAATTTGCGCATGGGTTTCATTTTGTGGCTTAAAGGTACACAAACCGAATTTATATTTTGAATTTAAATGTAATTTTGTCCAGAACTAACGGATTCAGGTCTTACAGACTAAGATACACATTTATTAGTTTATCTGAATTTTCAAAAATAGATGAATGGTAATTCTCATAGCGGCCATGGCCGAAAACAGGGCCTTAGGCAAAGACAATCAACTTTTGTGGCATTTGCCGGATGACTTTAAACGTTTCAAACAACTCACCTCGGGGCATTACATTGTTATGGGCCGAAAAACTTTTGAAAGTTTACCCGGAAAATTGCCCAACCGCACACATATTATTGTGTCAAGACAAATGGGCTATCAAGTAGATGATTGCTTGACCGTGAATAGTTTGGAAGAAGCACTAAGACAAGTCCCTCAAAATCAAGACGTCTTTATTATCGGCGGCGGACAAATATACACTCAGGCCTTGCCCTTAGCAGATGTCGTTGAACTGACCCGTGTTCACACCGAAGTTGAGGCCGATACTTTTTTTCCGGAAATGAGTTCAAAAAGCTGGCAACTCACCTCTGAAGAATACCACCCTAAAGACGCAAAACACGCTTTTGACTTTACTTTTGAAACCTACATCCGCAAGGCTTAAAATGCACCACAAACGTTTTTTGGTAAACGGCTTTGTAGTATATTTGCCCCACTTATGAATAGTACCGAAAAAATCACGCCTTATAAATCATCTGAGCTGAGCAAAAAAGAGCAGGTTGCCCAGATGTTTGACAATATCTCCGGAAATTACGATGGGCTCAATCGCGTCATCTCGATGGGAACAGACATGAATTGGCGTAAAAAAGTGATTGCTTTGGTCGCCGAAAAAAATCCCATGACAGCGCTAGACATTGCCACCGGGACAGCCGATTTAGCCATCATGCTGACCCAAACTTCAGCCGAGCGCATTATTGGTTTGGATATTTCGGCCGGTATGCTTGACATAGGGCGTCAGAAAGTAACTAATCAAAACCTCAGCGATAAAATTGAATTGATTTTGGCCGATTCTGAAGATATTCCGTTTGAAGACAATTATTTTGACGCGATTACGGTATCATTCGGAATTCGCAATTTTGAACACCTTGAAAAAGGACTTTCCGAAATTTTGCGTGTGCTGAAACCCGGCGGAATTTTCGTGATTTTAGAAACATCCAATCCGACAAAATTTCCATTCAAACAAGGTTATCAGTTTTACACGCGATTCATCCTTCCGCTCATCGGAAAAATATTTTCAAAAGATGAGTCGGCTTATGGTTATCTTTCTGAATCAGCAGCGGCATTTCCGTTTGGAGAACAGCTCAACAATATTTTGCGCAAAATTGGGTTTATAGAAGTCGTCAACAGACCGCAAATGTTTGGTGCAGCTACCATTTATTCGGCATCCAAAAAATAATTGCCTTTATGAAAAACAAAATTATTTGGCTATTTCTCCTCGTGATGCTCTCGGCTCATGCCCAGAAGGCCAAAAAAATGTTTGGCAAGGACCCATTGATTAATCTGGAAAATTTTGACAAACAACGCGTTTATTGGGGTTATTTTCTCGGATTCAACTCTTATGACTTTAAATTTGACTACAAAGTCAATGCTCCCGATATTGAAGTTAACAGAACAACCGGTTTTAACGTAGGTTTAGTAGGTGATTTGCGCTTGTTGGATTTTTTGAATTTGCGTTTTGAGCCCGGTTTGTATTACACCAAAAGAAACCTTACTTACCCATCGCTAACCAAACCGATTGATCGCGATCGCGAAGTCAATTCGACTTATATTCATTTGCCTTTATTGCTTAAATTTTCGTCGGTGAGAACCGGAAATATCCGTCCTTATTTGGTAGGCGGAATCTCTACGACGATGAATTTAGCGAGCAATCAAAACTCAAAAGACGACAATACACAACAGAAATTCCGTATGAAACAATGGACACAGAATTATGAAGTGGGCTTTGGAGTTGATTTGTATTTTGAATACTTCAAGTTTTCGCCTTCGATCAGAGGTGTTTTTGGTTTAAAAGATGAACTCGTACGCGATGTTGACCCGAACAGTCCATGGACAAGCAACATCAACTCAATGAAAACCAGAGCGGTTCTGATTAATTTTACCTTCCATTAGAATTAAAGTGAGCGACAAAACTCACTCAGAACAATAGCCGCCGCTGAAGCCACATTAAGGCTTTCGGTTTGTTGAAAAGCCCCAAACCTAGGAATGGCGATTCTATAGTTTACTGCATTTTCTACCGCCTTACTGATTCCGTTGGCTTCATTGCCCAAAACGATGATGCCTTCTTGCGGTAAATTTTGTTGGTAAATGTTATCGCCATCCATAAAAGTTCCGAAAACGTTTAGCGAAGATTGCATCAGAAATTCAGGCAAATCAACATAATGAACTTGAACACGCGCCAAAGAACCCATCGTGGCTTGAATGACTTTAGGGTTGTATAAATCAACCGTTTGATGCGAGCAAATGAGCTGTTCAACCCCAAACCAATCGCACATCCGCAAAATAGTTCCCAAATTGCCCGGGTCTCGGATATCGTCTAAAGCAACGATTAATCCTCGATTAACTATTGGTTTTGATAAAGGCATTTCAAAAACCGCCAAACAATTATTCGCCGTTGAGAGCGCGCTCATTTTGGACAATTCAGCAGCAGAAACCAAGCTTTTCATTGGGTCTGGAACCGATTCAAAAACTGGTTCAGTGTAATACAAATGATGTAACTTAAATTGAGCCGCAAGTAATTCACCGATCACCTTGACACCTTCGGCAGTAAAAAGCTGATGATTTGTGCGATATTTTTTTTGTTGCAAACTCGCGATTAACTTGAGTTGGTTTTTACTAACCATAGAAAAAAATGTATTTTTGAATCAAATATCCCGAACCCTTGAGAAACATTACGACAAAAATATCATTATTTATCCTAATCGGGATGATATTCGCTGCCTGTAATACACTCAAAAGGGTTCCGAAAAACAAAAGGCTGTTGACCAAGTCAGAAATTTTGGTCAATGACAAGAAAGTAAGCACCGAAGAAGTTTCGGCCTTGGTGTATCAAAAACCCAACACTTCTATTTTGGGTTTTCATTTGCGGTTGCATCTCTACAACTGGGCCAACCTTAAACACGACTCAATTTATAAAGCCAAGTTTGTCAAGAATCCGGAAAAATACAAACGCATGTCTAAGTTGCTTTCGGCCAAACAAGTCAACCGATTGGGTCATTCTTTTTGGTATGAAGGCATTCATGAATTTCTGAGAAAAACTGGTGAAGCTCCGGTCATTTTAGATAAAAAAAGTACCGAAAAATCACTTCAACGACTCAAGTCGCATTATTTTAATCGCGGTTTTTTTGATGTAAAAGCTTCGTACGAAATTGATTCCTCAAACACGCAAAAGGCCAAAATAAAATATCTAATTCAAACCGGAAAACCATATATCATTGACACGATTAAAACCACAATTTTGACTCCGGCGCTTGATTCGCTGTACAAAAAAAACGCGGCCAACTCTCTGATCAAAACCGGAAAACCATATAAAACTTCTGACCTTGAGGATGAGAAAAGTCGCATCACCACTCATTTCAGAAACAATGGCGGTTATAATTTTCAACCCACCAACGTGAGTTTTGACATTGACACGCTCAACGGAAATCACAAAGCCAACATCAATTTAAAAATTGACAATTATTCATACAATGACGGCGATTCAATTAAAACGCGACCGTTCAATCTATACAAAATCAGCGAAGTAAATATTCACACCGATTTTAACGCCAAAGACACCGTTGAAGTTGCCGAGAAAAAAACCACTTTTCAAAACTTCAATTTATTCAGTAAAGGCAAACTCAAATACCGTCCGAAAGCTATTACTGATGCGGTTTTTGTTGCACCGGGAAGTTATTATTCGGATTTGCGCAGCAACCTAACCACGCGTTATTTGTCGAACTTGAAAGTATTCAATTATCCGTCCATTCGATATCGTCAGAATCCTGCGGACTCATTGGGCCAATCGCTGATTGCGGATATTTATCTCACGCAGAGAGAAAAATTCAGTTTTGGATACGGAATTGACTTTACGCATTCAAACATTCAGGATTTTGGTATCTCGGGAACGCTGTCATTTGGAATTAAAAATGTTTTTAACGGTGCTGAAACCTTTGAAATTGCGACCCGCGGCAATATTGGTTCGTCAAAGGATTTGGCCAATCCCGACAATCGATTCTTCAACGTTTCTGATTACGGAATTGATATGAAACTTAATTTTCCACGGATTTTTATGTTTTTCAATACCGAGAAAATCATCCCGAAAAGCATGATTCCGTCCACCTCGGTCACAATGGGTTTTTCAAAACAAAAGAACATCGGGCTAGACAAAGAAAACTTTACCGGCGCCATGACTTATACTTGGACGCCGCGACGAACCACAACCATGCGTTTTGACTTGTTCAATATTCAGTATGTCAAGAATGTCAACCCCGGAAATTACTTCAATGTTTACCAATCTTCGTATGTTGCTTTGAATGATTTGGCCGTTAAATACAATGCCAATCCGGCTTATTTCAATAGCGATAACGAGTTGTATGTTCCCGCAGGCATCAACAGTTTTGTGACCGATATCAACAACGGAACCATTACGGCAACTACCGCCGATCAAAAAACCATCAACAACATCATTGAGCGCGCGAACCGCCTTACTGAAAATAACTTGATTTTTGCTTCGAACATTACGCTGTCAAAAACCACTAAATCGGATATTTACGACGAAACATTTCATGTATTCAGAACCAAATTTGAATCAGCCGGAAATTTCTTGTCGCTTTTGGCCAACCTCTCAAAACAAACCGGTGGTCAAGACGCGAGCAAAACTATTTTTGAAGTGGCGTATTCACAATATCTCAAAGGTGAGCTTGAATATATCAAGCATTGGGATATGAAAAACAAAAAGGTTTTGGCTTTTAGAAGCTTTGTAGGCATGGCCGTGCCGTACGGAAATTCTAAGAGCATTCCGTTCTCGCGAAGTTATTTTGCCGGAGGAACCAACGACAACCGAGCCTGGCAAGCGTATTCACTCGGTCCGGGCAGTCGCTCATCGCTCAATGACTTTAATGAAGCGAATTTAAAAATTGCCATCAGCAGTGAGTTTCGATTTAATTTCTTTGAACGATTCAACGGTGCCTTGTTTGTAGATTCGGGTAATATATGGAATGTACTCGACAATGTTGAAGACGAAAAATCGGTCTTTGAAGGATTTAAATCATTGCAAGATTTGGCCGTAGGTTCAGGCTTTGGTCTGCGTTATGACGCGACGTTTTTTGTCTTTAGAATTGACTTTGGCTTCAAAACCTACAACCCGGCCGAAACCGCCAACAAAAAGTGGTTCAGAGATTACAACTTTGCCAATTCAGTTTTAAATATTGGGATAAATTATCCGTTCTAAAAACAGAAATCATTATTTTTGTCACCCTATAACTTAAAATAAACATCATGGCGCACAACATCAAACCCGGAGTAGCTACCGGTGATCAGGTTCAAGAAATCTTCAGCTACGCCAAAGCACATAATTTCGCTCTTCCGGCAGTCAATGTAACCGGATCAAGCACCATCAACGCAGTACTTGAAACCGCAGCCAAACTCAAAGCTCCGGTGATTATTCAATTCTCAAACGGAGGTGCTGCTTTTAATGCTGGAAAAGGTTTGTCAAACGCCAACGAAAAAGCTGCTATTGCCGGTGGAATTGCCGGTGCGCAACACATTCATACTTTGGCTGAAGCCTACGGAGCAACGGTGATTTTACACACGGATCACTGCGCCAAAAAATTGCTTCCTTGGTTAGACGGATTGCTCGATGCCAGCGAAAAGCACTTTGCCCAAACCGGAAAACCGCTCTATAGTTCGCACATGATTGATTTATCTGAAGAGCCTTTGCACGAAAACATCGAAATCTGTAAAGAATACTTGGCGCGCATGAGCAAAATGGGTATGACTTTAGAAATCGAACTCGGTATTACCGGAGGTGAAGAAGATGGCGTAGACAACTCAGATGTTGATAGCTCAAAACTATATACCCAACCCGAAGAAGTAGCTTATGCCTACGAAGAACTCATGAAAGTGAGCCCTCGTTTTACCATTGCCGCTGCTTTTGGAAACGTACATGGCGTATACAAACCGGGCAACGTAAAATTGACTCCAAAAATTTTGAAAAATTCTCAAGAGTATGTGCAAAACAAATACAACACCGCAGCCAATCCGGTGGATTTTGTTTTCCACGGTGGTTCAGGCTCAACACTAGAAGAAATTCGCGAAGCCATTAGCTATGGTGTGATTAAAATGAACATTGATACCGATTTGCAATTTGCTTATACAGAAGGCATCCGCGATTATATGGTAAACAATATCGAATATTTGAGAACCCAAATCGGGAACCCGGAAGGTCCAGATGCACCGAACAAAAAACACTACGATCCGAGAAAATGGGTTCGTGAAGGCGAAGTAACTTTCTGCAAACGATTGGAGCAAGCATTTGCCGATTTAAACAACGTAAATACATTATAGTTAGCTGTTTTTAGTTGCAACAACTTTAAACTTCTAAACTTCTAAACTCATAAATATGGCTTGGTTTAAAAGAACAGAAAAAGGGATTACCACCGCTACCGAAGATAAAAAAGATGTTCCTAAAGGTTTGTGGTATAAAACACCAACCGGAAAAATTATTGATGCTGACGAGCTCGAGCGCAATATGTGGGTCAGTCCCGAGGATAACTTTCACGTGCGCATTGGCAGTGCCGAGTATTTTCAGGTTTTGTTTGACAACAATGAATTTAAAGAACTCGATGCCAAGATGACTTCAAAAGATCCGTTGAACTTTTTTGACACCAAAAAATATTCAGATCGCCTTAAAGAAGTCATGGACAAAACCAAACTCAACGACGCCGTGCGAACTGCCGTGGGTAAATCGAAAGGTAAAGACCTGGTGGTTTGCTGTATGGATTTTGGTTTTATTGGTGGATCTATGGGTGCCGTTGTAGGTGAAAAAATCGCACGCGGAATCGACTATTCAATCAAACATCGTGTTCCATTTTTGATGATTTCAAAATCAGGCGGTGCGCGTATGATGGAAGCGGCTTATTCACTCATGCAATTGGCCAAAACCTCAGCCAAATTGGCGCAATTGGCCGATGCGAAGATTCCGTATATTTCGCTTTGTACCGATCCGACCACCGGAGGAACCACTGCTTCATACGCTATGTTGGGTGACATCAACATTGCAGAACCGGGCGCTTTGATTGGCTTTGCCGGACCGCGCGTAGTGCGTGATACCACCGGAAAAGATTTGCCGGAAGGTTTCCAAACTTCAGAATTTGTACTCGAGCATGGTTTTTTGGATTTTATCGTCAACCGAAAAGAACTCAAAGACAAGGTGAATTTGTACATTGACTTGATTGAGAATAATGAGATAAGATAATGAGAACCCGGTGAACGCCGGGTTTTTTTATGGTTGAATTTTTTGAGCAAACACAGAACACCTAGCCCCGATGGCAGCGACTATCCTTTTTGAAGCTTGCGTAAAAAAGATAGTGCGTACAGCGGGATGAAGCTTATAAAAAACTACATCCCCGTCCGAATCGCCTCTACCGGATCTAATCGCGAAGCAGAAATAGCGGGCAACACGCCTGAGATTAATCCAATTAAAGCCGAGAGTCCGGTGCCGAGCAGCGCGTTGCCCATACCTAAGACAAATTCAAAGTCGAGCATATTGGTGAGTACTTGGGCGATAATGAATACCAAAATAAGCCCAACAACACCGCCAATGACTGACAGAATAACGGATTCAAATAAAAATTGCAGTAATATAAATTTGTTTTTGGCTCCGAGTGATTTTTGAATGCCGATGAGATGCGTGCGCTCTTTGACCGATACAAACATAATATTGGCGATTCCGAAACCACCTACGAGCAACGAAAATCCACTGATGATCCAGCCAATGGTGTTGAGTTGGGCAACCATATTGTCAATAAAATCAGTCAGTCCGGAGAGAATATTGATAAAAAAATTATCGATGTTATCGGTTTTGATGCCGCGATAATCTCTGAGTTTGTGACCAATATTGGCTTTGAGCTCGTCAATGTTGATTCCTTTTTCGGGTTTGATAATGACCACCGGAAGCATCATATCATTTTTGTCGCCATAGAGTTTGCGCAAAAAATTAGACGGAAAAAAAGCAGATGTATCGTCACCGCCGCCCACGTCAATACCTGATCCGCCTTTCTTTTGGGTCACGCCAATAACTTGAAAACGCTGCCCGTAAATGCGTACCGTTTTTCCAATCGGTTCGGCTCCGTCAAACAAGCCTTGCGCAATTTCATACCCCAAAACCACTACAGGTCTGGCTGAGTTTGATTCGGATTCATTAAAAAAACGACCTTCTTCAAACTCCATGCGTTGAATGTCGTCAAACTCATCGGTCACCGCCACCATATTGACATCGCTCATGGTTTTGGATTCAAATCGAACCTGCTCTGTTTTGGTAAAAAACTGAAAAGACATGTTCTCAACACCATCAATTTCTTCCTTTTTGAGGTATTGATATTCGTCATAAGTCACTTTCGGGAACTGCTCAATCTTCCATTGCGGAATATCCGAAGGCCCAAACGGAACGCTGGTAAGATACATGGTGTTTTTATCAAGCGTACTAAGGTCTTTTTTGATTTTTCGATCAAGCGAATCAACCGCGGTGAGCACGGCAATAATCGAGAAGATTCCAACGGTAACGCCTAACAGCGACAGCAAGGTGCGCAATTTGTTGGTGCGCAAGGCATTGAGTGCAAAACCAAAACTTTCTCCGAGCAAACGCCAGTAAACAACCATAATTATGTTTTTGGATGAGTAAAATTGCGGATTATTTTGTCAAAAACCTAGAAAAAATAAAGCCGCTCCATTGGTCAAAACATTCAAAATAAAGTTACGCCCAGCGATGGTTTTTCTTGCGTAAAAATTTACTTTTGCACTTTCGTTTTTGACTTGGGTCTGAAATAAACCTTTAAACACACAACAACCACTCATGAACACAACAAAAAAAATCGCTTCGGCGCTGATTTCGGTATATTCGAAAGACGGGCTTGAGCCGCTCGTTCGCGCTTTGCACGAGCACAAAGTCATTATTTATTCGACCGGCGGAACCGAAGAATTCATCAAAAATCTGGGCATTCCGGTCATCGCGGTAGAAGATGTTACCTCGTATCCATCTATTTTGGGCGGACGTGTGAAAACGCTGCATCCAAAAATCTTCGGAGGTATTCTCAATCGTCAAGATCATGACGGCGACATTCAACAAATGCAAGAATTTGATATTCCGCAAATAGATTTGGTCATCGTTGATTTATATCCGTTTGAAAAAACCGTAGCTTCAGGCGCATCAGAAGCGGATATCATCGAGAAAATTGACATTGGAGGCATCTCGCTCATTCGAGCCGCAGCCAAGAATTTTAAAGATACAGTGATTGTTCCCTCGGTGGATGAGTACAGCTATTTACTCGATTTGATTCAATCGCAAAACGGAGCAACCACGCTCGAACAACGCAAAAAATTAGCGAGCAAAGCTTTTCATATTTCATCGCATTATGACACAGCCATCTTTCATTATTTCAATACCGACGAGCCAATTTTTAAATTGAGTTCGGCCGACGGAAAAGTGTTGCGTTATGGCGAAAACCCGCACCAACGCGGTTATTTCTTTGGCGATTTTGACGCGATGTTTACCCAACTCAACGGAAAAGAATTGTCGTATAACAATTTACTCGATGTAGATGCGGCGGTAAATTTGATTTTAGAATTCAAAAAAGACGCGCCTACGTTTGCCATCTTAAAACACAATAACGCTTGCGGATTGGCGAGCAGAAATACCATTCGAGAAGCTTATTTGGCGGCTTTAGCCTGTGATCCGACTTCGGCTTTTGGCGGGGTGCTCATTGCCAACCGACCAATCGATGAGGCAACTGCTGCTGAAATCAATCCTTTGTTTTGCGAAGTGGTCATTGCACCGGAATTTAGCCCAAGCGCCATCGAAATTTTATCTGAAAAGAAAAACAGAATTTTACTGGTTTTAAAAGAAATCGATTTGCCGCAAAAACAAGTCAGATCGGCACTCAACGGTTATTTGGTTCAAGACCGAAATGACTTGACAGACAATAAAGAACAGCTCAAAACCGTTACTGATACAGTTCCTTCGGATGCTGAAATTGACGACCTGCTGTTTGCCTCAAAAATTTGTAAAAACACCAAATCCAACACCATTGTTTTGGCCAAAAACCAGACGCTATTGGCTGCGGGCACCGGACAAACCTCGCGTGTGGACGCTTTAAAACAAGCCATCGAAAAAGCCCACAGCTTTGGATTTGACTTAACCGGAAGCGCGATGGCCAGCGATGCATTCTTTCCGTTTCCGGACTGTGTAGAGATTGCTCACAAGGCTGGTATAACCGCTGTAATTCAGCCCGGAGGCTCGATCAAAGACCAGCTGAGCATTGATTTTTGCAACCAAAATAAAGTTGCCATGGTATTTACAGGAACACGTCATTTTAAACATTAATTTGTTTAACTTTGTGCGTTAAAAAATTGTATAAACACTATAACCCTAAAAAGAAGTATGGGATTTTTTGATTTCATGACCGAGGACATCGCGATTGACCTTGGAACCGCAAACACCTTAATCATCCACAACGACAAGGTAGTCATTGACAGTCCATCGATTGTAGCGCGTGACCGAATCTCTGGAAAAATCATTGCCGTAGGTAAAGAGGCCAACATGATGCAAGGTAAAACCCATGAAAACATCAAAACCATACGCCCATTAAAAGATGGGGTTATTGCTGACTTCGACGCTTCTGAAAAGATGATCAGCTTGTTTATCAAAAGTATCCCAGCACTCAGAAAAAGAATGTTCACGCCGGCCCTGCGCATGGTGGTGTGTATTCCGTCTGGAATTACCGAAGTTGAGATGCGCGCAGTAAAAGAATCTTGTGAGCGCGTAAACGGAAAAGAAGTCTATTTGATTCACGAGCCGATGGCCGCAGCGATTGGTATTGGCATTGACATTATGCAACCTAAAGGAAACATGATTGTCGACATCGGAGGTGGAACTACCGAGATTGCCGTAATTGCTTTGGGCGGAATTGTTTGCGACAAATCAGTGAAAATTGCCGGTGACGTTTTTACCAACGACATCGTTTATTATATGCGTACCCAACACAACCTTTTTGTGGGTGAAAGTACCGCAGAAAAAATCAAAATTACCGTGGGTGCTGCTTTAGAAGATTTAGAAACACCACCGGATGAAATGTCGGTTCAAGGTCGTGACTTATTGACCGGTAAACCAAAACAAGTAGATGTTTCGTACCGCGAAATTGCCAAAGCTTTAGATAAATCGATTCAGCGTATTGAAGATGCCGTGATGGAAACGCTTTCACAAACACCACCGGAATTGGCGGCAGATATTTACAACACCGGAATTTTCTTAGCCGGTGGAGGATCTATGCTGCGTGGACTCGACAAACGTATTTCGCAAAAAACGGACTTACCGGTATTCATTGCTGAAGATCCGCTCAGAGCCGTAGTACGCGGAACCGGAATGGCTTTGAAAAACATTCCGAAATTCAGAAGTATTTTAATCAAATAAACCCACACAGCATATCGATTCCTTTTTGAATCAGACCTAAACGAACTAGTCTCCAGTATACCCAAAGAAGATGCAGCAAATATTTGTATTCATTTTTAAAAACAGCTATCGATTGCTGTTTTTGCTGCTTTTAGTGGTATCGTTGGTGTTTACGATTCAGTCGCATTCGTATCACCGAAGCAAAGTGATTAGTTCGGCAAACTTCCTGAGTGGTGGCGTCTATGAACAAATCAATTCAACCCGCGAATATTTCAACCTCAAAAATGAAAATGAGCAATTAGCGCAAGAAAATGCGCGCTTGAGAAGTTTGCTTTTGAGCATTAAAGACAGCACCATCGCTCCGAAGTTGGATTCACTCAAAGGCGTTCGCCCAGAGGACATCATCGTTTCAAAAGTCATCCACAATTCATACAATGTCTACGAAAACTACCTAACGCTCAACAGCGGAAGTGCCGCCGGAGTCAAGCCGGATATGGGTGTGGTCAACAGTTCGGGTATTGTGGGCATCATTGACAAAACTTCTAAAAACTACGCCACGGTCATTAGTATTTTGAACGTTAAATCGCAAATCAACGCCAAAATCAAAAAATCCAATCACTTTGGCTCACTGATTTGGAACGGCAAAAACACCGGATTTGTTCAACTAATTGATGTGCCGCGTTTGGCTTCGGTGCGCAAAGGCGACACGATTGTTACCGGTGGTCAGTCGGTTATTTTTCCGGAGAATATTGGCATCGGAACCATCGATAAAATCTACATCGACAACGAAACCAACTACTATACGCTCAATGTGAAATTGTTCAACGACATGACCAACTTAGGCCATGTGTACATCATTAAGAGCAAAGACCGTCAAGAAATTCAAGAGCTCGAAAAACGTAAAGAAGATGAATAGTGCCGTATTGTATAATATCGCTCGTTTTATTCTGCTTTTGGCGGCTCAGATTCTCATATTCAACAATATGGATTTTCTGGGATATATCAATCCTTATCCGTATATATTGTTCATCATTTTGTATCCGGTAAACGGAAATAAAATTGGGCTTTTACTCTCGAGTTTTATGCTCGGACTTATTTTGGATATGTTCTGTAATTCGGGCGGAGTTCATGCGGCGGCTTCGATTATTTTGGCGTATTACCGACCGTATATTTTTAAATTCTCGTTTGGTTTGAGTTACGAATATCAAACCGTTAAACTCAACGATACCCTGACACCGGAGCGTTTTTCATTCTTACTCATCGCGGTAGTCTTGCATCACTTTGTGTTGTTTTTACTTGAAGTGTTCAGGCTCAATTTTATTTTTGAAATCATCCTCAAAACCATTGTCAGCACCATTTTTACTTTGCTGATGTGTATCCTGATTATTTACTTAATTAAGCCGAGCCGACGATGAGAAAAGTTCTATTGCCAACGGTTATTATCATCGGAGCAATATTGCTGGTGCTCAGGCTTTTTTATTTGCAAATTGTCGATGATTCTTTCAAACTAAAATCCGACAACAACGCTATCAAAATTCAGTACGATTATCCTGAACGCGGCTATATATATGACCGCAACGGCAAATTGCTCGTAGCCAATCAGCCGTCGTACGATATCATGGTGATTCCCAAAGACATCAAAGACCTCGATACGATTGAGTTTTGCAAATTACTGAATATCACCAAGGCTGATTTTATCAAAATCGTGAACAAAGCCAAAGTGTATAGCCCACGACTTCCTTCGGTTTTTTTGCCGCAGCTCAACAAATTAGAATTTGCCGCTTTTCAAGAAAAGATCAGAAAGTTTGAAGGTTTCTACATCCAGAAACGTTCTTTGCGCGATTACCAAGTAAAATTTGGCGCGAATGTTTTTGGTTTTATCACACAAGTGAACGAGCGAACCATTCAAAAAAATCCGTACTACAACAGTGGAGATTTGATCGGAAAACAAGGTGTTGAAGAAAGCTACGAGAACATTTTGCGCGGCGTAAAAGGAGTTAAATATATCCTCAAGGATAAATTCAACCGCGAAATCGGACCTTATAAAGAAGGAAAATACGACACTATTTCAGTGCAAGGTAAAGACATTCACCTGAGCATTGATGCCGAGTTACAACAATACGGCGAAGAATTGATGGTCAATAAACGTGGAGGAATTGTGGCCATCGAACCCAAAACCGGTGAAATTCTGGCTTTGGTAACCGCTCCTTCGTATGATCCAGCAATTTTGGTCGGAAGACAGCGGTCTAAAAACTACACGATGCTATATCGTGACTCCATTGCCAAACCTTTGTACGACCGAGGGTTGTTGGCTGAATATCCGCCGGGCTCACCGTTTAAAATTCTCACCGGGCTCATAGGTTTGCAAGAAGGCGTCATTGACGAACAAACCACCGTTTTTTGTAACCACGGCTTTAGTTATGCCCGCGGAAGATTCATGCGATGTCACTGTCATGGCGGCGCGCAGCAATTACACCGCGGTATTTATGAGTCGTGTAATGCTTATTTTGGAACCGTCTACTTAAAAACCATCAACAAATATTTGCGCCCGGCTGACGGTGTAGATGTTTGGAGCAGACACTTAAAAAGCTTTGGCTTAGGCGAATTTATGGGCTATGATTTACCAACGGGTCGTCGCGGGAAAGCACCTACCTCAAAAACCTATAAACGCATTTATCCCAACGGAGGCTGGAAAGCTACAGCTATTGTATCGAATTCGATTGGGCAAGGTGAAGTATTGATGACTCCGATTCAGCTGGCCAATATGATGGCGGCGGTGGCCAATCGAGGATATTATTACACGCCACACATCATCAAAAGCATCAAAGGCCAACCCATTGACAAAAAATTCACAACCAAACACGTCACCACTATTGACCACAAATATTTTGAACCAGTAGTCAGCGGTTTGTTCGATGTTTATAATTTGGGAACCGCTCATGCCCTTCAAGTTGAAGGCATTGAAATTTGCGGTAAAACCGGAACGGCTGAAAACTACACCAAAATCAACGGAAAACGAGTAAAGCTACAAGACCACTCGATTTTTGTGGCGTTTGCTCCGAAAGACAATCCGAAAATTGCTTTGGCTGTTTTGGTTGAAAACGGATATTGGGGTGCGCGATGGGCCGGGCCGATAGCGAGTTTGATGATTGAAAAATACGTCAAGAAAAAAATCACGCGTACCGATCTTGAAAAACGTATGCTCGAAGGAAGTCTGCAAGGTGAATATGCCAAATATACCGGGAGAAAAGAAACCGATACCTTGCTGTTGAAAAAACCAACAGTTACCGAGAAACAAGCCGATTCTCCTGAAGAAGCTACCGAAAACTAAACAAGATGAAAAACCAAAGTGTTACCAACAACCTCGATTGGATGAGCGTCATCATCTACATTGTTCTGGTCATTTTGGGCTGGCTAAACATCTATTCATCGTCCTTGTCGCTCTCGGATGACAATTATATTTTAGACCTTTCACAATTTTACGGAAAACAGTTGTTTAGTATTGCACTGGCCATTCCGCTGATATTTATAGTTTTATCGGTTGAAGGGAAATTTTATGAAAAGTTTGCCGGAGTCATTTATGTCATCGGTTTGCTATCGCTTGCCGGATTGTTCGTTTTTGGTAAAACCGTCAAAGGGCAAGCCAACTGGTATTCTTTTGGATCATTTGGTTTGCAGCCTTCGGAGTTTGTAAAAGCGGCAACTTCGTTGGCATTGGCAAAATATCTCAGTGATGTTCAGGTGAATCTCAAAGACACCAACCGACAAATTCAAGCGTTGGCCATCATTTTTGTGCCGGTGATTTTGATTGCGGTGCATGACCCGGGAAGTGCGCTTATTTTTATGTCGTTGTTCTTTGTTTTATACCGCGAAGGGCTTCCCCCGTGGTATTTGTGGACTGGTTTTATCGCCATTATTTTGTTTGTAATGGCGCTCGTTTTTAAACCTTGGGCTGTTGTGCTGATTGCTGCAGCCGTTATAGCGCTTTTTTATTTTAGAAGTAGAATTGTCGATAGAAACATCATTGCCAGCGCGATTGTTTTGGTAATGATTTCGGGCTTTGTATTTTCGGTAGACTATGTTTTTGAGTCTGTTTTTAAACAACACCATCGCGACCGTTTTAATATTTTACTCGGTAAAGAAGTCGACATGAAAGGCATCGGCTACAACACCAATCAGTCTGAAATTGCTATTGGTTCTGGTGGATGGTTTGGCAAAGGCTTCCTCGAAGGCACACAGACCAAAGGCGGTTTTGTACCCGAGCAACACACCGATTACATCTTCACCACCGTAGGCGAAGAATGGGGCTTTTTGGGTTCATTGGTTGTAATCGGGCTTTTTGTCGGACTCATCTTTAGAATCATATATTTAGCCGAGCGGCAAAAGACCAAATTCAGTCGCGTCTACGGCTATTGTGTTGCTTGTATTTTGTTTATTCACTTCTTTGTTAATATTGCCATGGTTGCCGGAATATTTCCGACAATTGGCGTTCCGTTGCCGTTTTTTTCTTACGGAGGTTCGGGGCTTTGGGGCTTTACCATTTTGTTGTTTATCTTTTTAAAGATGGATGCCAACAAAGTCAATGAATGGTAATCTAATTTCAAAACTTATTGACCTTTATTGAAAATACATTTCTAAAATTCTTTTTGAGAATAAAACTATATTTACCTAAAATTCAAACAAATAACTATGAATAAAAACCTACTCATTTTGCTGGCACTCCTTGTGTTTTCCGGTTCATTCGCAAAAACAAATTCTCATAAGCTATTTGGCGCGATGAGTGCAGAGCTTTCATCAAATGGTCTTGTAAACGGACAGCTGCAGTTTACTTTAACACTGACCAACATTGGAGATGAATTGCTACTAAATGTACAATGGTCTGGTGCTGGCATCACTTTCGATGAGACTCAACCTACAATATTAGGGCCTGGCCAATCGTTCACCACGCATGGAACCAAACCGTTTTCGGGTTGCTATGATCTTAGTATTGTTCAGGCAAACGCTACTACATTAGGCGGTGACTTCGTATTTCCTCCTCCAGCCTTGAGTGAATATTTTGACACTTCATCTCCCGCTCCTATTATTACGTCTGTGCATACACCCAACTGTACCACAGTTCCGGTTGTTGGGAACATGCAAATCACTTTAACAGGTTTGCCGCAGGGAAATTGGACCATTTATGGTGATAATTCGGCTAATTACACGTATTCTGGTTCAGGTACTACTGCAGTATTGACCATCAATTCCAGCGTTGTAGGGAACGGAATTCGTTTTCGTTACGAAACCACGACTGGCTGCCCTTCGCAATACTCAGCTTTGGTAAGCCGCAATAAACTACACGATTTTGATAGTTCAGCACCTATGTTGGGTTTTTATGTAGATGCCAATCAAGATGGAATCGTTAATCTAGGCGACGTTGTTAACTATCAAATATTGATCAAAAACACAGCTCCTTGTATCTTACAAACGGTTAGAGTCAACGGATTCGCTCCGACTTATACCAATCCTAACTTATCGTTTTCAGGAAACCCAACCGCTTCCGTGGATGTTGCAGGTTATTCAACTTACACTTTGGGTGCAACCTATTCAATCACAGCACAAGACATCATTAATGGCTATGTATTCAACTCGACAAGTGTAAATCCGCATTGGTCTGATGATTTGGGCGGAAGTAGTACTACTTATTTTCCGAATTGTACAACGCAACTGAACAGCCTTGGAATTGCTAAAAATACTTTTCAAAATTTTAAATCTTATCCTAATCCAATTCAAAATATTTGGGAAATTGCTAATGACAACATAATTGATAAAGTAGAAATTAGCAATCTATTGGGACAAACTGTAAGAATCGAATTTATCCATAATTCTAGTACAAAAATTGATTTGAACAGTTTGTCTTCAGGCACTTATTTAGCCAAAATATCTACAGATAATGAAGTAAAAACAATCAAAATCATTAAATCATAACAAAAAAACAACTTAGATAAATGCATCAAAAAAGCCTCTCAATCGAGAGGCCTTTTATTTAAGATTTAATGGGTTCCTTTTTAATTTTGGTCACCACTTTTTTATCAGCGTTTTTAGGTTGCAAATCATCGAGTACATTGAGCGCTTCTTCGACATAGATGTCTTTTGATAAGCTTTCGTGCCATCTGTCGCGTTTTTCTTTGAGCGAAGAATCGGTTTTCATAGCTTCTTGCTCATATGGCAATGATTTAAACTCTAAGCTATTTTTGTAATCGGCAATTGATTTAAACTTTTTAGCTTTTTCTTCAATAGCTTTTTGCTCGGCTTTGAATTGATCGATGTTTAAGTTGTACACACTTTCTTTGTTGCGTTCATCAATCCACTTGGCATTTTCGTCAATCAGTTTAAATTTAGAATTATCGGCAATGCGTTTTTTGCTGTTGTCAATGGCTGCGTCAAAATTCGATTGTTTGTCCCAGAATTTAAACTCAGACGGATCGATTTTATCCCACGGCATCGCATTGTCAATATCGCGCTCACCCATTTTTAAATAAGCATATCTATCCGGAATCGCCACATCACTGCTCACACCTTCTAACTGGGTTGAACCGCCGGTAATTCTGTAGAATTTTTGTGTCGTGGTTTTGAGTGCGCCCAAATCACCTACATTGCTACCGCGTACAAACTGATTGAGGTCAATCACGTTTTGAACAGTTCCTTTACCGTATGATTGCTTGCTTCCGATGATGATTCCACGTCGGTAATCTTGCATCGCTGCAGCAAAAATCTCTGAAGCCGAAGCCGAGAAGCTATTTTGCATCACTACAAGCGGACCGTCCCACTGAATGCGTTTGTCGCGATCATACAAAACTTCTTTTTTGCGACCGGCTGATTTGATTTGCACCACCGGACCTTCTTCAATAAACAAACCGGCAATATCCACTACAGTTTTGAGTGAACCTCCGCCATTGTCGCGTAAATCCATAATGATGCCTTTTACGCCGTCATTTTTGAGACGTTCAACTTCTTGAGCGACATCTTTTCCGGCATCGCGACTGTCGTTATTTTCAAAGTCAATGTAGAATTTAGGCAAATAAATGATCCCGTATTTGACACCATTTTTCTCAACCACGCTAGATTTGGCGTAGGTTTCTTCGATTTCAACAATATCGCGGATGATGGAGATAATCTTGATGGTTCCGTCAACTTTTTTCACGGTCAAACGAACTTCCGTTCCTTTCGGTCCTTTGATTTTTTTAACCACATCGTCCAGATGCATTCCAACCACTTCAACCGGTTCTTGATTGCCTTGCGCTACTTTGAGAATGATATCGCCCGCTTCGAGTTCTTTTCCGCGCCAAGCAGGACCTCCGGAGATGAGTTCTGAAATTTCAGTGTAATCGTTTTTCTTTTGCAAACGCGCGCCTATTCCTTCGAGTTTACCGCTCATGCTCACATCGAAACGCTCTTTTTCGTCCGGTGGAAAGTAATTGGTGTGCGGATCAAAGCGCGTAGCAATGGCATTTACGTATACCGAAAACCAATCGTTTCGATCTAAATCATTGATAAAATCAAAATATTCGTTGAGTGATTTAAGCGAGCTTTCGCGGGTTTCTTTTTCAAGTTGCTCGAATGATTTAGGCGCTTCAGGTTTTTCATCAGCTTTTTTCTCGGTGGTTTTGTCTTTTGATTTTTCGTCAGATTTGACACCGTTCTTTATATCTTCTTGCATTTTGAGCTTGTCTGTGAGTGATGACAAAGTAGAAAGCTTGATTTGTTTGCGCCATTTTTCTTTGAGTTCATCAGTGTTTTTGGCGTACGGAAGTTTTTCGTAATTCGTATTGAATTCTTCTTTTATGTTGTAGTCAAAAGGTTTGGCTAAAATATCTTTGTAAAAACCTTTGCTCTCAGCGATGCGTTTCATGAGTCGGTCATAAGTCAAATCAAAAAAAGTAAGGTCTTTGTTTTTGATTTGATCGTCTAACTGTGTTTCATATTTGGCAAACTCATCGATGTCTGATTGAATGAAAAAGCGTTTTGACGGATCAAGCGCTTCGATATAATCTTTGTAGATTCCTTTTGAGAAATTGTCGTCCATAGCGGCTGGCTCGTAATGCCCACGCTCAATAACAAAAGTGAGCAATTCGAGCAACATTTTGTCTTTTTCAGGATCGCCCGGAGATTTAAAAACTCCTTTGAAGGCAAATAATCCTACCGATAAAAACAAGACGGCTAGTAATACTTTGAAATTCCTTTTCATAAATTCTATTAAGCGGTTCATTAAATTTTTTGGTCTAAATTAAGCAAAAACCCAAGCGCTGCTTGATTTAGGGGGCTAATTTTTTGTTAAAGATGCTAATGTAACAACTTCCTGTTAAAAATGATTATTTTTGCGGGATTATTTGGTTGGGCAGCCGGCCAGATGTGCGTTGTTTGCCCTAGCCCTGATGGAAGCGGCAGCCTTTGGGCGGTTTCTTGAACCGGACAAAGCTACAGCGGACAGCAGGATGAGCTTCTAAAAAAAATAAAATCAGCTAAAATTCATGAAAAAACCTTTGATTTTGGTGACCAATGACGATGGAATTACCGCTCCGGGCATTCGCACTTTGATTGAAGTGGTCAGTGCTTTGGGCGAAGTAGTTGTCGTGGCTCCGGACAAACCGCAAAGCGCCATGGGACACGCCATTACAGTCAACAATACGCTTTATTTGAACCGTCATTCTGAATCCAGCGCTGAGATTTTAGAATACAGTTGTTCGGGAACCCCAGTTGATTGTGTTAAATTGGCAGTCAATGAATTGCTTAATCGCAAACCTGATTTGTGTGTTTCGGGCATTAACCACGGTTCAAATGCGTCAATCAATGTGATTTATTCCGGAACCATGAGTGCCGCTGTTGAAGCCGGAATTGAAGGTATTCCCGCCATTGGTTTTTCTTTGGATGATTTTAGCTGGAACGCCAATTTTGAACCGGTCAAAAGCTATGTAAAAAACATTGTTGCGCACACTTTAAAAAATGGTTTGCCCAACGGTGTGGTACTCAATGTGAATTTTCCGAAAGCTCCTGAAGCCGATATCAAAGGCATTAAAATTTGTCGTCAGGCACAGGCGCAATGGATTGAAAAGTTTGATAAAAGAACCTCGCCCATGGGTAAAGATTATTATTGGTTGACCGGCGAATTTGTAAACCAAGACAGTGGTCAAGATACCGATATTTGGGCTTTAGAGAATAATTTTGTTTCAGTAGTTCCCGTTCAATTTGATCTCACGGCGCATCATGCGTTGGCACAGCTCAACACCTGGAATTTAAACCAGACAAAAGATGAAAAATAAGGATTTAATGATTGGGGTTTTTCTGGCGCTTCTCACTACTTTTTTGGGAACTTTCTTGTTTATAAAACTATTTACAGACATGGGATATTTAACCGGAATGCATTTGTATAAAGAGCAAGGCATGTTGGGAAAAATCCTCACTTTAGGCGCGATTTTGAATATTCTTTTGTTTTATTTTTTGATCAAAAAAGACCGCGAAGAAATATCACAAGGCGTGATTCTAGGGCTGATTATCATTACCATTGTCACTTTATTTTTATAAACGCATCATGAAATACTACATCATTGCTGGCGAAGCCTCGGGCGATTTACACGGTTCCAACCTCATGAAGGCTTTATACCGCGAAGATCCGCAGGCCGAAATTCGATTTTGGGGCGGCGATTTGATGCAGCAAGCCGGGGGAACACTTGTAAAGCATTACCGCGATTTGGCGTTCATGGGTTTTATTGAAGTGGTTTTTAATCTAAAGACGATACTCGATAACATAAAATTCTGCAAAAAAGACATTGAAGATTTTGCTCCGGACGCGCTCATTTTTATCGATTATCCGGGTTTTAATATGCGTATTGCTCAGTGGGCCAAAACCAGAGGAATTCCAACGCATTACTATATTTCGCCGCAAATTTGGGCTTGGAAAGAAAACCGCATCAAAGCCATCAAACGCGACTTTGACCAATTGTATGTGATTTTGCCCTTTGAGAAAGATTTTTACGAGCAAAAACATCAGTTCCCGGTTCATTTTGTAGGGCATCCGCTCATTGATGCCATCCACCACCGAAATGGCATTGACCAAAAAACTTTTATAACACAAAATCAACTCGAAGACAAACCCATCATTGCTGTTTTGCCCGGAAGCAGAAAGCAAGAAATCACCAAAATGCTCGGCGTGATGCTCAGTGTTGCCGATGCATTCAAAGACTATCAGTTTGTGATTGCTGGTGCACCGAGTCAGCCCAAAGAGTTTTATCAAAGTTTTTTGCAGAATAAAAACGTACATTTTGTAGCCAATCAAACCTATGACTTGCTCAGTCATGCTTCGGCCGCTTTGGTTACTTCGGGAACCGCCACCCTTGAAACCGCTTTGTTTAAAGTGCCCGAAGTGGTTTGTTATAAAGGCAGTTGGGCTTCGTATCAAATTGCCAAGCGCATCATTACGCTTAAATATATTTCACTGGTCAATCTCATCATGGATGCGCCTGTGGTTACCGAACTGATTCAAGACGATTGCAACACCAAAAACCTTGAACTCGAACTGCGCAAAATTCTTGAACCAACGCACCGAGAGAAACTCTTAAACGATTACGATGCCCTTGAAGCCAAACTTGGCGGAACGGGTGCGAGTGAAAAAACAGCTCAGCTCATTGTACGAAGTTTAAATTCTGAGCGTTTGTAATATTCATTTGAAATAAAAATATCCTTTGAAACGAATTATCCTTTTTCTTTTAGTGGTCATTTCTTTGGCCAGTTGTAAGCCAACCTCAACCATTATTACTTCAAAGTCTGAAGCTATGAAGCGCGGCATTTATCACGCACCCGAATACAAAAAAACAGCCACCGCTTCGGCCAAAACATCAACCAAAAAAACAGAGCCAAAAGCTGAACCGAAAAAAGCAGTGGTCAGCGGCAGTCGCATCAATGACAAAAACGATGACGATTATGTGATTAATGTGGACGATTCGAGTTATTTAGTGCAACAACTTATCAATGCAGCTTCAGAGCAACTCGGAGCAAGATATCGTAGCGGAGGAACTACTTCTGACGGATTTGATTGCTCGGGACTTATGTTCAGCACTTTTAAGAAATTTGACATCACCTTACCGCGTTCATCGGTAGAAATGGCTCGAATTGGTCGTGTACTCGATGAAGACGACATCCGAAAAGGCGATTTAATTTTCTTCAAAACCAATGGTCGACGAACCATTAACCATGTTGGCATGGTGACCGAAGTGACCGATGAAGAAATCAAATTCATTCATTCTTCAACCCAAAAAGGCGTCGTGATATCTTCGACCAAAGAACCTTATTACGGGAGAACTTTTGCGCAAGCCAACAGAATTTTAGAGTAATTTTTTTGGCTTATTGGCTTGAATTGAATACTTTAGAGCCATGAACGCCATACAGTTTCCGTTAACCCGGGTGGCAATCGGGTTGACATTAGGAATTTTATACGCCCGATTTTGCCCATCACTTCCGTTGCACAGCCTTGCCCTTTTGGGAGCGCTGTTGCTGTTGTTTATCTGCTTACATTTAGTTGTCAAAAAATGGCCAAAGCTTCAGTATTTTCTGGGGTTAACTGTGTTTTTCACTTCTGTTGGCTGCGGCATCGCAACCTATACACTGCATCGCGAAAGCAACTATCCCAACCATTTTAGTCATTTGATCAGCGCTCGGCCGATACATCAGGTGGACCTTGTGCTGAGCGAAAAATTAAAAACAACAGCCAAGAATTATCGCTTTGTTGCACAAGTCAAGCGGATAGATCAAAAAAACTGCTTTGGAAAAGTAATCATCCTCTGCAAGAAAACAGATTTTGTTAACAAAACCATCGGTATTGGAAGCAGACTAAGCATCAACGGTCAGCTGTACACGCCGCAGCCACAAATGAATCCGGGAAGTTTTGACTACTGGGAATACTTACAACTCAAAAACATTTATGGGCAAATATTTGCCAGCGGTACGAACACCGTTTTGCTTCCGCAACCTGAAATTGATCTTTTTTATTGGGCCGATCAAATTCGACTACGGGCCATGAATAATTTGCAAAAAAGCGGAATCGACCCACAAGTTGCTCAAGTTTTAGCAGCGCTGACCGTTGGGCAACAACAAGAAATTTCATCTGAAATCATGCAGGATTATCAATCAGCCGGCGTGGTGCACATTCTGTCGGTTTCGGGTTTGCATGTTGGTTTTATTGTTTTGTTTTTGGGATTTATTTTGAAATTTCTACCTAAAAATCAAAAAACACGATGGCTCAAATTGATGGTCGTTTTGCTTTCGCTTTGGGGATTTGCCTTATTGGCTGGGCTCTCGGCCTCGGTGGTTCGATCAGTAACGATGTATTCGTTTGTTGCGGTGGCTCTGCATTTAAAACGACGCACCAATATCTTTCACACCTTATTGGTATCACTTCTATTGATTTTGCTCATAGCTCCGACGCTTTTGTTTGATGTAGGTTTGCAATTGAGCTATACGGCCTTGTTTTTTATTTTATGGCTACAACCCGTATTTGAACAATGGCTTAACCCTGAAAATAAAATTGCTCGATACTTTTGGCAGATAACAACCGTATCATTGGCGGCTCAAATAGGCACTTTACCACTGAGTTTATATTATTTTCACCAGTTTCCGGGCTTGTTTTTGTTGGCCAATTTAGTCGTGATCCCTATGATTGGATTGATTATGGCTGTGGGTGTTCCAATGATGATTTTCGCTGCTCTGGGTTGGGTACCTAAAGCAGGTTTAGAGCTTATTAGCGCATTGATTCAGGGTCTAAATGCGTTTATCAAAACCATTGCTCAGGCCGATGAGTATGTATTTCGCAATATACCGTTTAACTTTTGGATGTTATGGGCTTCATATTTAACGATTATCTGCTGTGTTTGGGCATTAAAAAAACCAATATATCAGAGGGTCAGATGGGCTTTAATTTCAATTTTTATTTTTCAATTGGCCTATGGTGTAAACCTCTATATTGCTGAGCATAAAAGAGAATGGCTGGTATTACATCAGAAAAAAGCAACAATAGTTGTTGACCGATATGGTTCAAAAATTCTGGTTTATCACCATGGTGAAATCGCTAAAGCAACACTTGAAAATTATCAAACCTCAAGTTTTATTCAAAAAATTGAATACCGAAAGTTGCAGCGACAAGCGCGCTATAAAAACTGTAAAATATTAATTCTCGATGGGTTCTGTAATTATTACATAAAAGAAAAACCCGATATCCTTTTGCTTTGCTCCAGACCCAAAGTTAATCTTGAACGAGTCCTATTAAATTGGAAACCTAAAACAGTGGTAGCTGACGGAAACAATTACCCGTCGAGTATTTTGCGATGGGAAGAAACTTGCCACCAACAAAAAATCCCTTTTCACTACACCGGCAAAAAGGGATTCTTTAAAATTTCAGATTGATTTATTTTTTTCTGTTGGCTAGAATTTGATTCGCGCCTTCGAGCCATTTTGAAGGTCCGCCGGCTACATATCCGGTACTGCCTAATTTATCTAAGTTGATTTTACCATCTTTATTAGATGGAACTGCAAACCAAATAGTTGGATATCCACGCACTTCAAAAACTTGTTGTAATTCGTTGTTTTGTCGTTGAATTTCGGGTAATTGAGGTGTTCTTCTCGGAAAATCCAATTCGACCAAAACTACATTTTCTTTGGCCCATTTAGCAAAATCCGGAGTCTTGAGTACTTCGTTTTGCAATCGGATGCACCAACCGCACCAATCACTTCCGGTAAAGAACAACAACAATGGTTTTTTGGTTTTCATAGATACTTCGGATGCCTTTTTCAGATTGGTTTCCCAAGTGAGTTCTTGCGCTTGAATGGTCAAAGAACCGGTTATAAGCAATAATGCGATGAATATTTTTTTCATAAAATTTATTTTAAAACGTGCCGCTTCTGGCAATAATAGTGCCGAAGATAATCAATTATCTGACATCTTGCATGAGTTTTTTCACGAGCGGTGAAATCGCAATCAGAGCAACTCCGGCTATCAATGCGTAAATGGCTAATTGTTCGTAACCGTCTGCATAAACATTTAACTTTTCAAGATTGGATGCATTTTCAGAGGCGCTGGCAATATTAGCACCCAACAATCCCGCGAAATACTGTCCGTAGGCGCTGGCCAAAAACCACATCCCCATAATCACGGCTTGCGTTTTTTGCGGCGAAAGTTTGGTCATAGCGCTCATGCCAATCGGCGACAAACAAAGTTCACCGAAAGTGATGATGAACCAACCAAAAGTGAATAAATCCAGTGAGGTTCTACCATCGGGCGAAGCAAAAAACTTAGTGTAATAAAACACCCAAAAACCACCGGCCAAGAATAAAAATCCCAAACCAAATTTCACAACAGTGTTTGGTTCGATTTTCTTTTTAGCCATTGCGAGCCAAACCATACCGACCAAAGCAGCAAAAATAATTACGAATAGTGAATTCGCAGAATTGTTCACACCATTCGGATCAAGTTCAACGCCCAAAACCGTATTGTGTAAATTGTTGGCGGCAAACAAACTCAATGAACCGCCACTTTGCTCAAAAAAGGCCCAAAAGAAAATAGAAAAAATGATGAACACCAAAGCAGCGAGTAGTTTTTTGTTTTCAGATGAACTGAAGTTTCTCATTTCATAAAACAAATAAACCACCGAAGCCGGGCCAATAATCATCATAAAATAATCGGTATAAACCGTATTGGCCACCATCATGATGATGATCGGAATAATCGCTAACGAACCGATGTAAGTAAGCACTTCATACAGTTTTCGCTTTGAATTTTCAAGACCGAGTAAAGGTGAAAGTCCGATTTCGCCAAGACCTTTTTGCGTTTGGGTAAAGGTGAGTAAGCTAATAACCATGACAATTGCTGCAAAACCAAAAGCGTAGTTCCAGCGCAATGCTTCCGGAACTAAGGAAGCCCATAAATTGCCGTTGGCCACCGCAATACAAATGTAACCGCCAATGAGCGCTCCGAGATTCACGCCTGCGTAAAACAAGGAAAAACCGGCATCGCGACGCGGATCATTGTCTTTGTACAATTGGCCGACCATCGACGAAATATTGGGTTTGAAAAATCCGGTTCCGACAATGGTAAAACTAATACCGATAAAAAAGAAGTTCTTTGGGTCAACAGCCAAAATCACACTACCCAAAATCATGAGCATTCCACCCCAAAAAAGCGATTTTCTAAAACCCAGAATTTTATCGGCAAACAAACCACCTATAAAAGTAAAGGCATATACCCAAGCTTGCGTGGCGCCGTATTGCAAGTTGGCCACTTCGTCTTTCATGCTGAGTTGGCTGACCATAAAAACGACGAGCATACCGCGCATTCCGTAAAAACAGAAGCGTTCCCACATCTCGCTAAAGAATAAATACCAAAGTTGTTTTGGGTATTTTCCGGTAAAATTTTGAATTTGTTCAGTGGTGATTTTAGATTCCATAGAAGTTAGTTTATTCCTTTTTCTTTCATGACTGAATTAAGCTGTTTGAGTAAAACAAACATCAAAGTCGTAGCAAACATAAGCAATCCGAAGTTAATCCAGAAGAAATCGGTTTTGTCTTCATACGAATCCCACATACTGGCCAAAACGCCGCTGAGTTTATTGCCGATAGAAGTGGCCAAAAACCAGCCACCCATCATGAGCGAAGTAATGTTTTTCGGACTGAGTTTCGATACCACTGAAAGTCCCATCGGACTCAAAAACAATTCGCCAATAGTAATCACTCCGTAATTGGCCACGAGCCACCAAACGCTGACTTTCTCGGCTCCGTTCGATCCGGCTTTGACAGCTGCAACCATCACCAAAACCGACAAAGCCGAAATGAGCAATCCAAAGGCAATTTTAGTCGGTGTTGATGGTTCTTTTTTCTTGCTGCGTAAATAAGTGAAGAAAGCCACGACCAATGGTGTGAGCATTATTACCCAACCCGGATTGATTGATTGGCTTAAGTTGGCCGACCAGTTGTAGACTTGAGCGCCTTCTTGCGGAAGTTTATCTTGGGCAACGTTTCTAAAATAGAGCGGATAGTCAACGGTTTTTACAACTTTCCCATCTTTCTTTTGTATGCGAAACGCTTGGTCATAAAGCGCTACCGAATCTTTTTTATAGACCAGCGTATCGGTCAGAACCAGTTTTGAAGCGATTTGTTGTGAAGTGCCCTGCAAAGAACGATCGGTGTATTTGTCGCCCCAATTGTTGAGCGCTGAACCATTGAGTTTGAACACCGCCCAGAACAAAATCACCACGCCAAAAATTGTCAGTAGCGCACCTATAGGCCGTTTATCTTCGGTTTTAGCTTTGAAATACAAGCTGGCATAAAAGAAAATCACCGGAATACACGCAAAAATAAAGGCATCAGTGCTGTCTGACCCAAAAATGGCACAATCCGGATTAGCCTCTGATTGTACGCCTTTTAAAAACCAACCAATCAAACCAAAAACAACCGAAGGCAAAAGAATAAACAAGACAATTTTATAAAAAGGCATATCCCCGGGCTGAACGCCTTTCTTTTCGGTTTTGTCGCCATAATGACGCGTTCCGGCTAAAAAGACGAGTACACCGATGAACATCCCGACGCCGGCCGCCATAAAGGCATACTGCCATCCGAAGAGAATTTTAAAAGCAGCACCAAAGAAATTACAAATAAAAGCTCCGACATTAATGCCCATGTAAAAGATGTTGTATCCTTCATCTTTTCGGGCTTTGTAGGGCTCATCGTTATAGAAATTTCCGAGTAAGGTTGAAATATTGGGTTTAAAAAATCCGTTGCCGACAATCACCAAAATCATGGCCACATACAACATCGTTAAATCGTGTATGCCCATCATCATATAACCCGCACCCATCATGAGCCCGCCTATGACAATTGATTTTTTATATCCGAAATATCGATCGGCAATCAATCCGCCCAAAAAAGGCGTGAGAAATACCAGTGCAATGAAGGTTCCGTATAAATCAGAAGCTTCTTTTTCGGTCATGGCAAAACCGGCTTCTACATCTTTGAGATAGAGTGTAAAAATACCAATCATGAGATAGTAGCCGAAACGCTCCCACATTTCAGACAAGAACAAATAAGGCAATGCCTTTGGATGATTTTTCCACATAGTTGTTTGATTTAAAAAAGAAACCTACAAGTTTGGAGCTTGTAGGTTTGAAAGATATAAAAATATTTTTAGCTGCCACTAGCGGACACCATGCATCATTTTTTTGAGTACTGGTGACAAAAGTGCCAAAATAAGACCGGCAATTCCGCACAACACCACAAATACCATGAAGAATTCATATAAGTTGTGGATTTCAAATCCTGCAAAAACCGGGTTGGCCGTAGCGATTTGCTCTTTGGCCATCAGCGCGGTTTGCTCGGCAGTCAGCGTTACTTTTTTGTCTAATACATCTTGAAGGTTGATGCCTAATTTGGTTGCTTTTTCAAATTTATCACCCGTGGCCGGCATAATCGCGCCCAGAGTTCCTGCAAGCGCATAACCTGCCGCATTGGCAATAAAGAACACGCCATAAAGCAATGAAGAAAAGCGTTTCGGAGCTAATTTCCCAACCAAGGACAATCCAATCGGTGACAAACAAAGCTCACCACACGTTTGGATTAAGTATAATAAAATAAGCCATTTTACCGCCAACATTCCGCTGCTGCCCAAATCTTTTACATTGTGGGCGATGATAAAATAACTGAGCGCAATCAAGAACAAACCAACGGCTTGTTTGAACGGAGAAACCGGCTCTTTGCCTGCGGCTCTGAGCTTGTCCCACAAAATACTAAACGGAACAGCCATAATCACGACGAACAATCCGTTGAAGATTTGCACCATTGAAGCCGGCATATCCCAACCAAAGAAGTGGCGATCCGTTTGGTTCGAGGCGATGAACGTAAGCGATGAACCCGCTTGCTCAAAGGCCGCCCAGAAGAAAATGATAAAGAACGATACAATATACACTACAAAGATTCGGTCTCTTTCGATTTTGGTAATTGAAGTATCAGATACAATCAATGTGGCGAGTGCAATTCCGGCAGAATAGATAAACGGATAAATGATTCCTTTGACCAGCGTTCCCATTTCAAAGTTTGAGAATCCAAATTCATCCACCAAAAGATATCTGAATACAAAAAACAACACCACAAACAATCCGCTTACAAAATAAATAGAAGTATTTTTAAAGCTGGCTGTTTGCGCCTCGCCTTCTTCAAAATCATCTGCGGTATTGTGTTTTGGCAAGCCGCCAATCGGTCGGCCTTCAGGGGTTACTACATATTTATTTTTCAAAACCATGAATACCAAAGTTCCGGTAAACATAGCCAATGAAGCGGCCAAGAAGCCCCATTTAAAGGCAAACGGATCTTGCACTCCGTTAACTTTTACATCGCCCACAATCGGACAAATAAATTGACCTAAGAAAGCACCTAGGTTAATACCCATATAAAAAATGGTAAATGCCGTATCGAGTTTTGATTTTTCTTGTTTTGGATACAAACTACCCACCATCGAGGAAATATTTGGTTTGAAAAATCCATTTCCGAAGATGATGATAAACAAACCAACCCACATGAGGGTTTTGGCCATTTCAAGGTTACCGCTGAAAACACTGGCGCTAAAGAACAGAAATAATTGTCCCACGCCCATGAGCGCACCGCCCATCATGATACAATTTCTATTACCTAAAAATCGATCTGAAATAAATCCGCCCAACATTGGTGTCAAATAACACAAGGCCAAGAATCCGCCATAGAAAATAGAGGAATCAGATTCGAGATAACGCAATGAGTTGACCATGAACAAGGTCAAAAGTGCGCGCATTCCGTAAAAGTTGAAACGCTCCCACATCTCGGTTCCGAAGAGTACCCAAAGTCCCTTTGGATGTCCGGTATTTGCTGTAGTTTCTGTCATAAAAAATGGTTTTATAAATTGGTTTTTAGTTTAGAATTATAGGTTTTCTTTAATGAAATTTGTGATTTTATTAAACAACTGAATACGGGTTTTACCGCCGTAAATTCCGTGGTTTTTATCGGGATAAATCTGCGAATCAAACTGTTTGTTGGCTTGAATAAGCGCTTCCATCATTTGCATCGAATTTTGCACATGTACGTTGTCATCAGCCGAACCGTGAATAAGCAAAAACTTGCCTTTGAGCTTATCTACGTGGTTAATCGGCGAATTGTCGTCATAACCCAATGGATTTTCTTGTGGGGTTTGCATATAACGCTCGGTATAAATGCTGTCGTAGAATCTCCAGTTGGTCACCGGCGCTACAGCTACGGCCATTTTAAACACATCGGCGCCTTTCATGATGCAGTTGGAGGCCATAAATCCGCCATAACTCCAGCCCCAAATTCCGATGCGGTTTTTATCGACATACGGATAATTTCCAAACACTTTAGCGGCGTCAATTTGGTCTTCAACTTCGTATTTTCCGAGTTGTTTTTGCGTACATTTTTTAAAATCCGCGCCTTTGAATCCGGTTCCGCGCCCATCTACACAAGCCACAATATAGCCTTTTTGGGTGAGCATCATAAACCAGTAATCGTCGTGGCTGTTCCAGTCGTTGTTGACCTGCTGCGAACCCGGCCCTGAATATTGATACATAAACACCGGATATTTTTTGCTGGCGTCAAAATCTTTAGGCTTAATCATCCAAGCATTGAGCTGATTTCCTTTTTCGGTTTTGAGCACGAAGAATTCTTTTTGCGGTAAATCGTATGCTTTGAGTTTGTTTTGCAAAGCCTCGTTGTTTTCGATGACTTTGATGATTTTGCCCGATTTTGATTCGTTGAGCGAATACACCGGTGGTTGCGTAGCGCTTGAATAAGCGTGGATGAAGTATTGAAAATTCGGACTAAAAGTAGCCGAACTGGTTCCGGTTTGGGCGGTTAATCTGACTTTGTTTTTTCCGTTGATGCCGATGCGATACACATCGCGGTTGATCGAGCCGTTCTCTACCGATTGATAATAAACTGTGGATGTTTTCTCATCAAAACCGTAGTAATTGGTGACTTCCCACGGTCCGGAAGTGACTTGATTTTTGAGTTTT
This sequence comes from Flavobacteriaceae bacterium, assembly GCA_046329175.1. Classification (GTDB taxonomy): domain Bacteria; phylum Bacteroidota; class Bacteroidia; order Flavobacteriales; family Flavobacteriaceae; genus Flavobacterium. The sequence goes on along the minus strand of JAXLVE010000006.1, from coordinate 80,314 downwards.
CCGGTTTTGTCATACAAATAAATATGGTTAAAACCGTCTTTTTCGCTCGTCCAAATAAAACTGTTGTCTTTTAAAAACGTTAAGTTATCAGTGACATCGACATAAGCTTTGTCTTTTTCGTTGAGCACCACTTTGGCCGCCGCTGAACTGCCATCAATAAACAACAAATCCAGATTATCTTGGTGGCGATTGAGCACTTGAGCAGACAACGTATTGGCATCATTGGTCCATTTAAGACGCGCAATGTAAAAATCTGAATACTTGCCTAAGTCAACTTGCTTCTGAGATTTGGCCGTCACATCATAAATGTGCAAGGAAACTTCTGAGTTTTTCTCGCCGGCTTTCGGATATTTAAACGTTTCTATTTTTGGGTATAAATCTTTGTGAAAAACACTCATCGAAAACTCCGGAACTTGACTTTCATCAAAACGAATGTAGGCTAGTTTCTTGCTGTCAGCACTCCAATCAAAAGCACGTACAAAAGCAAATTCTTCTTCATAGACCCAATCGGTAATTCCGTTGATGACGGCGTTTTTCTTCCCGTCAGAAGTTACTTGGGTAGACTTTTTTGACGCGATGTCATAAATAAACAAATTGTTCTCACGAGCATAAGCTATTTTGGTTCCGTCCGGTGAAAATGTTGGCTCTTGCACTTGAAAATCAAAGAGTTTGTCAAGTTTTTTTGCGGCAATGTCAAACAAAAAATAATCCGCCGTAAACGAGTGGCGGAAGATCTGGTTGGAATTCGCGGCAATTAAAATTTTCTTTTCATCAGCACTGAAAGAATAGCTGTCAATACCGTCGGTTAAATCTGAATAATTTTTGGTATCAATAAGCGTCGCAACCTTGCTTAACGTAGCAAAATCGTACAAGTCAATTTGCATGCTGCGTGTGGCGCGATCAAAATTCAAGACCGTGTACTGATTGGTGTTTTTGAGTGATTGTAATTCATCCATGCCTTTGGCTCTGAACGCACCGCTGTAGATTTCTTCTACGGTGATTTTCTGTTGCGCAACAACTGTGGTACAAACCAACAAAACAAGCGCGAAAAATTTGTTTAATTTCATCTGATAAAATGTATAAAAACCGTCAATTTTAGTGAAAAAATTACACATATGCGCACTTTTTTCGGATAAATCCATGAGTCACCAAAATCCTCTGGCTGTTACAATCAGAATATCAACTTAAAACAATTTGAGTTGACCATCTTTGAAAGATGCGTGGAGCGAAGTATTGAGCACTGGAAACTGTTTATCAGCAAAATATTTTTTTCGGGCCAAAATCACTTGCGCGCGAATCATTTGCGCAATTTCGCCTTCGCCGCGCATCCGGCTTCCCCAGCGACTATCGTTGAGCGTTCCGCCATGACAAGCCTCAATTTGATGCAATACTTTATCGGCTCTGTCGGGCATGGCTTTGCGGATCCAATCGGTGAAAATTTGGCCAATGGCTCCGTTGAGTCTGACGACTGTATAAGCGACAGAAAGCGCACCGGCCTCAGAAACCGCTTTGGCCATCGGTAAAATTTCATGACTATTAATTCCGGGGATAATCGGCGCGAGCATTACATTAACCGGAATACCGTTTTCTGACAAAACGCGAATGGTTTCAAGTCTTTTTTGAATAGTGGTGGTACGCGGTTCAAGCAACATTCTGGTTTTTTCTGAAAGCGAAGTCACCGAAATGTTCACGCCGACCAATTGTTCTTCTGCGAGTTTTTGTAGCAAATCTAAATCGCGTAAAACCAATGCATTTTTGGTGATGATGGCCACCGGATGCTTGTATTTCAAAAAGACTTCTAAACATTTTCGGGTAATTTGATAACGACGCTCGGCAGGTTGATAGCAATCGGTATTGCCCGAAAGCACAATGGTATGCGCCTGCCAACTTTTGGATTTGAGTTTTTCTTCGAGCAATTGCGGCGCATTTTTCTTGACCAAAATGCGGCGTTCAAAATCCAATCCGACGCTGTAACCCCAGTATTCATGACTGTTGCGCGCATAACAATAAATACAACCGTGCTCACAACCTTGATACATATTCATCGAATAGGTCATGCCCACATCCGGGCTCTCGACGGTGTTGACAATCGTTTTGGGAAAGACTTCTTGATAAGTAGTTTTGTTGCTTTCGGGCGCTTCATGTTCGAGCGCACAATAATTCAAAAATTCGTCTAAAATTTCTTGAGATTGCGCAAAAAACCGATTCTGCACATTGATTTGCGCGCCTCTTCCTTTGATATATGCGGGTTGGTTCTCGGTATTCATCGATTGAAAAATTACTTCTAAAACACGCTCAAACCAAGTGGTTTTATGTTAAAAATAACGTTTGTTGATAAAATTTAAAACCCTATAAAAACCAAGGGTTTCGGCTGAAAATGTATCTTTGTCAAAATTTTTTACAATGAATCAAACCGTTTCTGGATTTTCAAAATTAACCAAAGAAGAAAAGATCAATTGGATTGCTCAAACCTATTTTTCTGAGCCCGAAAATGCCCTTAATCTCATCAAGAGTTATTGGAATTCAGATGCGTCTCTACAAAAACTCCACGACGAATTCATTGAAAACACGATCACCAATTTTTATTTGCCGTTAGGCATTGCGCCGAACTTTTTGATCAACGGAAAAAACTACACCGTCCCAATGGCCATTGAAGAAAGCTCTGTCGTGGCGGCTGCGGCCAAATCGGCGAAATTTTGGGCTACGCGCGGAGGTTTTAAAACAACCGTAGTAGACACCGAAAAAATTGGTCAAGTTCATTTTATCTTTAACGAAAGCAACCATAAACTTCAAAGCTTTTTTAACAATATCAAAGAAGAATTGATTGCCTCAACCGATTCGATTACGCAAAACATGCGTGCACGCGGCGGCGGAATTCGCAACATTGAATTAAGAGATTTATCAGAAAAACTTCAAGGTTATTTTCAACTACATGTGACCTTTGAAACCAAAGATTCGATGGGCGCGAATTTCATCAATTCTTGCTTAGAGCAATTGGCACAAACCCTCAAAACCAAAGCAAGCAACTATGCTGATTTTACTTCGGACCAAAGCAACATAGAAGTCGTCATGAGCATCTTGTCGAACTACGTGCCGAATTGTTTGGTACGCGCTGAAGTTTCGTGCGCAGTTTCAGACTTAATCGATAAAAAAATAGACGATCCCGAGGCTTTTGCCGAAAAATTTATACAAGCGGTTCGCATCGCTGAAATTGAACCGTATCGCGCTGTAACGCACAACAAAGGCATCATGAACGGCATTGATTCGGTAGTTTTAGCCACCGGAAATGACTTCAGAGCCGTCGAGGCTGGCGTTCATGCCTATGCTGCGCGCAACGGTCAATACAGCAGTTTATCGCATGCCGAGGTCACAGACGGTATTTTCAGATTTTGGATGGATGTCCCCATGGCTTTGGGAACCGTCGGCGGATTAACTTCATTGCATCCAATGGTTAAATTAGCTTTGTCAATTCTAGAAAAACCTTCCGCGCGTGATTTGATGCAAATTGTAGCGACGGTTGGTTTGGCTCAGAATTTTGCCGCTTTGCGTTCGCTCACCACAACCGGAATTCAAGAAGGCCACATGAAAATGCACTTAAACAATATCCTGAATCAATTTCAGGCCAACGATACCGAACGACAACAAGTGAAAGATCACTTCAAAAACCAGGTGGTTTCGCATGCGGCGGTCGTGGCCTTTTTGGAAGAACTCAGAAAAAAATAAATCATGCAAAAGCGCTTTTACAGCAACGGAAAACTTCTGATTACCTCAGAATATCTGGTTCTGGACGGAGCTATCGCTTTGGCATTGCCCACCAAATTCGGTCAAGATTTGGTAGTTGAACAAACGCATCGTCGCTCGATAAATTGGACGAGTTATGATGCAGACGGTTCGATTTGGTTACATACAGAATTGACTTTGGATGAAATTGCTTCTGGAGAGACTTTAACCTTAGAGCCAGCATTTCAGCGACTGTTGTCGATTTTACACCAAGCACATTTGATGAATCCAACCTTGCTTGAAAACAGCTCTGGATTTCGCGTTCAAACTCATTTGAGTTTCCCCAGATTTTGGGGCTTAGGCAGTTCGTCAACTTTAATCAACAATGTGGCTCAATGGTTTGGAATTAACGCTTATGAATTGCTCCACAAAACCTTTGGCGGCAGTGGATACGATATTGCTTGTGCGCAGAATGATTCCGCGATTTTATACCAGCGAAATGAAAACAAACCGTTTGTCAAAACTATTGAATTCAAACCCGAATGCGCGCAAAACATCTATTTTGTTTATTTAAATAAAAAGCAAGACAGCCGAAAAGCGATTGAAAGTTATCGTGCCAACGGTTCGCCAAATAATGAACTCATCAGTACTTTTGATCAATTGACTCAAAGCATTCTAACGAAAAATGACTTTGAAAGTTTAACTCAAACCATCCAATCGCACGAACAAAAACTTTCAAAAATACTTCAATTGCCAACAGTGCAAGAACGATTATTTGCTGATTTCGACGGTGTTGTCAAAAGCCTCGGTGGTTGGGGCGGTGATTTTGTGATGGCTTTGAACAAAGCAAATCCTGAAGCCTATTTTAAAAACAAAGGTTATCCGACCATTTTAACTTATGCTGAAATGATTGCATAAAAAAACCGGCTGATTACTCGAGCCGGTTTTTTTGTGCTGATATAGTTGAATTAATAATTGAATCTTACTCTATTATCTTCGATGTCAGCCTCATCTTTCAAGGCAGGGATAGCTCTTCCGGCATTACCTGCAGCTTGTGGTTTTAATTTGTCAACGTATGTTTTGTAGTTTGGCAAAGCAGGAGCTTTGGCAATAACCGTTGGGCGCACTACATACACACCAACACTACCTTCAATTGGTTTAGAAATTTTGTTTACACCGGTTGCAAAAGCAGTTCCTATCACTTTTCGCTCGAATCCGGCATTTGGAATATTGGCATTCTCAAGGGTTAAATCAGCGGCTTGTTGAACCGTAGATCCCGCCGCAGCGGCAATAGCCTCAAGCGTTGAGCCTTTCATTTTAGCAGCGATTTTTTCAGCTTTTTTCTTGTTTCTCAAGATTGGTTCAATCATCGGACGCGCTGTTTCAATAGCCATCAAACCTTTTTCATTCACTTTCTTGAGTTTGGCAATGATGTTTCCGACATTGACAATTTCAAAACGCTTCACATCGCCTACATTGGTTTCTTTGTCGAAAGCCCAACGAACAATTTGACGTTGCTGACCCGCAGCTCCGAAATATTCATCCATAGCTTGCACTTTTACCGATGGATTGACCATTAAACCGGCTGCTTTAGCCACTTTTTCGAAATCTTGCTTGTTGGCATCCATTTCAAACTTAACTGCTTTGGTGTATAATTTGTCGGCTGTAGCTTCAGACGGCTCAATTTTACGAGCAATCGTAGCCAAACGAACGGCATCTTGTTTTTCGGTTACATTGATGATGTGAAAACCGAAATCAGTTTCAACCAAACCAATAGAACCTACCGGATTGTTGAACACATAGTCATTGAACGGTTTTACCATTTGACCAGGCGCAAAGTATCCTAAATCACCGCCTTGTTGCGCTGATGAATCATCAGAATTGGTCAAAGCCAACATGAAGAAGCTTCCGGGATTTGCTTTTACTTGAGCCAATAATTGCTCGGCTTTCGCTTTGGCTTGCTCTTTAGTTCTTTTTTCTTTTTTGTTCGGAACTTGTGTTCCTTCATAACTAATCAAGATATGGCTAGCCTTAGCATTGGCACCGGCTTTTCTGCCCATACCTTTAGAGATACAATAATATTTGTCGCGCATGTACGGCCCGAAAATTTCTCCAGCAGGCAAGCTAAACAACTGCTCAGCTACATCAGCCGGTAAATCTTTTTTGGCTACATAAGATGAATCATAAGGAATATCAGAGTTCTCGTTAACAAACTCTGCTATGTTCGCGGCATATTTAAAACCAGGTACCGTATCATTTTTACCGGTTGCTTCGTTGTAAACCACTCTTGAATTGAGCAAAGCATTTACTGAAGTTTTCACTTCATTTTCATCTTCAGCAGATGGTTTGTCCTCGATCATTACATAATCAACTTCGCGAGTTTCTTCGGCTTTGTAACGCTTTTCGTTTTTCTTCATGTAGTCAACGATTTCGTCATCTGAAATTTTGATGTCTTTATCATTAATCGATGAATACAAAACTGAAACGTAATCAAAGTTTACTTTATCAGACTCCATTTGGTATTTGAGTTTACCTTCGGCTTCTGTAGTGTACATACCTGCTTTAAGCAAAGTATTGTAGATTTGATATTTGGCGTTGAGTTCAGCATCTTTTTCGCGATCTTTCAACATCTGCGCTTGCTCAGGATTCGCTTTGAAAAACTCTTTGAATTTAGCCAAATCAAATACTCCGTTGGTTTGAAACATAGGGCTTTGTCCGATGCTTGGATCAGCTTTGAAAACCTCTAAAATATGTTTCTCACTGGCACGAATACCTAATTTGTCAAATTCTGCAGTTAGCAACGCAATCGAAACTTCTTGGTCCCAAACGCGATTTACCGCCTGAGTTGGCGTCATGCCTTGTTGACCACTTTTTTCAAGGTTACTCACTTTTACTCTGAAATCTTCAAAAGCAATGTCTTTACCGTTAACGGTTCCGACGTTTTTCGGAAGATCATTAAACCCGCCTTTTCTGTACAAATCCTGCACGATAAAAGCCAATAATGAGAAACCAATAACGAGGATCAGAAGTAAAGAACGTTGTCTGATTTTTTGTAAAACTGCCATTGTATAAATTGTTAATTTTTAATTCAGTTTGCGAAAATACAATTATCTATTTAATAACCATAGCCACAGGGTTATATTTTGCAAGTTTTTTTGCGTTGGAACCAAATTTTAGTCTTTCAAGGTCATTTTGACTAATTCAATCTTCTGTCCGGAAGCTTGTTCGATGACAAAATGAAATCCTTCAAGGCTGAATTGTTCACCTTTTTGCGGAATTTCTTTGGTATGACTGACGATAAATCCACCCAATGTACTATAGGAATCATCTTCGGGAATTTTCAGTTTATAGGTTTGGTTGAGATATTCAACTTCTAATCGAGCAGAAAGTAAAAACTCTGAAGGCGAAATCTTTTCTTCGGTGAGTTCTTCTAGAGCATCGTGCTCATCTTCAATCTCGCCGAACAATTCTTCAACGATGTCTTCAACCGTAAGAATTCCTGAAGTTCCGCCGTATTCATCAAGCACCACGGCCACGCTGCGCCTTTTTTTGGTGAGCAAATCCAGAATATCTTTAATAGACATGGTTTCGGGAACAAACTCAACCGAAATCAAAACCGATTTGATGATACGCGGTTTTTTGAACAAATCAAACGAATGAACATAACCCAAAATGTCGTCGAGGGAATTTTGATACACCAAGATTTTGGAATAACCCGTTTCGATGAATTTTTCTTTGAGCTCCGATACCGAATCATGAATTTCAACTGCAGCAATTTCGGTGCGCGGCGTCATGATATCGCGCGCCTTGACACCCGAAAACTCAAGAGCGTTTTGAAATATCTGAATTTCGGAATCAATGTTTTCTTGATCTTCAACCGAACTCATTTGCTCTGAAATGTAATTCCCCAATTCTACTTTGCTGAAAAACAGTGGAATTTCATCGCCTTGCGTTTTAAAAAATTGACGCAGAATAAAATCCGATATCCACAATACAAAAGTTGAAATAAACGAAAACAGCAAATAGAAAAAATACGCCGGTAGCGCAAAAAACTTGACCAAACTGTTGGCATACAACTGAAAAAAAACTTTGGGTAAAAACTCAGAGGTAATCAGCACCACAAAGGTCGAAATCGAAGTTTGTATGAGCACATTGGACAAATCGGTAAGGCGATAACCCAACTGCGAAATGTATTGCATGAGCAAATCGCCCATGAAAAATCCGTACACCACCAGCACAATCGTATTGCCAATAAGCATCGAAGCAATAAATTTTGAAGGATTCGCGGTAAGTTTGGTCAGAATTCTCGATACAAAACTGGCTTGTTTTTTCTCGATTTCAAGATAAATTTTGTTGGCCGATATGAAAGCGATTTCCATACCCGAAAACAAGGCGGCAAGCAATAGGCATAGAACAATAATACCTATTTCCATGCTTTAAGAAGTTTTGTTGCGCTGCTGCATTTTTTGGGCAAAACGCCTGCGGAAGAAAAACATAAACAACGACATGGCCGCCAAAAACAATATCATCCACGGAGCTTCACCGTTTTGATATTTTGAAAATGCTTCGTAGAGAAAAACCACGAAAAAAATAAGGTAAAGATATTGGGTATATTGAAGTATTCTCATAATTAATATTATTCGGCCCTATTGATGGCTCCGCTGATGCGCTGTGAATTCACGATGGTAAAATCTTTGCTAAAGTCAACACCTTCACCATACGAAACACCGTTCGGATCAGTAAATTTATATTTTTTTTCAGTAAAAAACCATTCGTTTTTTTGGTCAAAATACAACTGATCGGTTTCGAGCTGTTGTCCTTTTTCGTTAAAAATCTTGACGTTCTTTTGCAAGTCAATAATATCGGTTCCTTTAAAAGTTACGGCATAATCCGAACTGATAAAAGTTCGTTGCCCCCGATTGTCATACATGGTTACATGAATGCCTTTTGGGAATTCAGTAAAAGGAAATTCAACCGTAGCATAATCCATCATCTTAGGGCTGACCAAAATAGATTTGATACGTCCGGAATCGGTATATTTTAAATTAAAATTATCAGCCTCGCCGGTCGGAACAAACTCAGTATAGTGAATTTTCTGAACTTCTTTAAAATTGCTTTCACAACTACTCAAAGCCACTGTTAATAGCAAGCAGATAAAAATCAATATACCAGCGTTTTTTTTCACGCACTCAAAGATTTAGTCGTATTTGCGTTTGATAAACCAACGATCATTCAAAGAAAGGCTGATGATGACATTGGTATAATTTTCTTCAATCAGTAAAGCTTTTGCCGTTCCGCGACGACCCCATTCAACACCTAAATTCAAATTTGAAAAGGCTCCGCCCAAAGGCAAACCGAAACCGCCGGTTAAAGCATAATCGCGAATACGCTCTTGATTGATAATCATACCGGTTCTTTCATATCTTAATCCGGCACGATATGTAATCTTCTTAAAATAACTTGAAAAACTCGAATAATTAGGAATATAATATCCGCCTAAGCTGTATTTAAATCCGTTTTCGTATGCAACTTTGCTCAAATCATTAGTTCTAACTCCAAAATTACTGCTCTGTTGCAAAGTAAATTCGGTGGCGACCATCCATTTTTTGTTTTGACCGAGTCCAATCCCAAAGGTGTATTTTGCAGGCAAATGAAGCGTGTTGGTTTGATTGACTTCGTCTAGTTTGTCTACATTAATAGGTTCAAAACCATCAATTAGATACACGGAAGAAATGACTTGGGTGTTTCGCGATTTTAAACTGGTTTGCGGACTAAAAACAAAACTGGTAGTCAAATCAAGTTTTGGATTGACCTTATAATTATAGTAGGCTCCTATATCTAAACTAAAACCCGATAGTTCCGAAGTGTTGACTTCTTGAGTTCCCAATTGAGCAACAAAAATTTTATTCACCGAAGTAGTTTCAATTTGTCCGAAGTTGTAATGAGCACTCAATCCAACGCTTAAATTGGGCTTAAATTTATAAGCATAACTCGCAAAAACTTTGTTAACTCCGCCAGTTCCTTCAAAATATTTGTAGTCGCTTGTTAAAGGATCCGTGTTTCTGATTTTATACCCCACAGAAGAATACGGAATGAGTCCAAAACCAAATCCTGATTTCTTGAGCGGTATCGCTACCATGAGATAGTCAAGGGTAGATCTTTGAGATTTTTCATTGCCTTTAAAAGCATTTAGATGTGCGCTGTTAAATGAACCACCAACGGTAAAAGTGGTCAATTTCATGCCTGAAAAACTAGCCGGGTTTTGAAAATTTAAATGAATACTATCCGCAAAAACAGAAGCTCCCCCCATCATTCTAGCCTCGGTATTTCCTTTGAATCTAACATCGCCAATTCCGTAAAAAGAGTAAGGAGATGAAGTTGCTTGCTGGCCATGAGAAATAACAGAAATCAGCAAGACAAAAAGGAAGATGAATTTTTTAATCATTTTGGGTTTGATATTGAAACGTTTGGTTCAAACTGTCTAACAGAAAATTTGAATGGGCAAATATGGTATTTTTTAATCGTTTAGCCAAAAAATCTGCATCTCCGCCCGTTAAAATTATGATAATGTTTTCATGACCAGTCGCATATTGTTGTATAAATCCGTCAATCTCATGTAATGCTCCCTTTACCACTCCAACATGAATTGACTCAGCAGTTGATTGGCCGATGAAATTTTCCGGTTCAGACTTCTCAAGCAAAGGCAATCGAGCCGTGAAGTGATGCAGGGCTTCATAACGCATTCGCAAACCTGGCGAAATTGCTCCGCCGAGATATACATTTTGCGCATCGACAAAATCATAGGTGATACAAGTTCCGGCATCAATCACCAAACGCGGTTGGTTGGGATATTGCAAAACAGCACCCGATGCCAAAATCATTCGATCAATTCCTAAGGTTTGTGGCGTCTGATATTGATTGGTAAAAGGGAATTTTGAGTTGCGTTCTATAACATGAAGTCGAACCCTCGAAGTGAATTTTTCAAACTGCTCTTGGGTAATCTGACCGACCGAAGTCAAAATCCAATTCAAACAATTCGGATAAAGCTGAAGTATTTTTTCAAAGCCGCTATCAAAAGTATCTGCGGTAAATTGAAATCGCTCTACAAAGGTATTATCTTCATATACAGCCGCTTTAATCAAAGTATTGCCAATGTCAATCGCTAAGCGCATAAACACTCGTTTAGTGGGGCGAAGGTACGAATAGATTTTTTTTAATATTTGTTTTGGATAAATTAAAAATCATTCTATATTTGCAACCGCTTTAAGAGCATGGTACCTTAGCTCAGATGGTAGAGCAACGGACTGAAAATCCGTGTGTCCCTGGTTCGATCCCTGGAGGTACCACAAAAAAAACCCAAAGTTCATCGCTTTGGGTTTTTTGTTTTTAAAATATTGGGTTGCTAATTCATTAAACTTCTGATATTATCCGGCAACCGACCTACGTTCTGAAGTTTAATGCTGGCCAATTTTTGCGCTGTCGCTATAGATTCATCCATAGATTTGTTTTGCAGGCGCGCAAACAAAAATCCGGTCCAGAAAGCATCTCCTGCTCCGGTGGAGTCTTTAACTTCTTTAAGCGGAATAGCCGGTTGATTGAAAATTCCCAATTGACTGTCTGATACTACGACTCCGTCTTTGCCTTTGGTCAAACATAGGGTCGATACGCCTAATTGGTGAAAATATTCAAAAATGGTTTGCTCGGTTTTGACTTCTCCAAATAAACGCAAACAGTCGTCTTCACTGACTTTTACCAGCGGATTGGTCGAGAGATAATCTTTGAGCACCTGATGCGCTTCGTAGCGATTGGGCCAAATTTTTTCAGAATAATTGATATCGATGCTCATTTGCAATCCCAGTGATTTGGCTTTGTGCGCCCGATTGAGAATCGTCATACGCGCCGGATCTTTGCTCAGCGCAAAACAAGTGGTGTGAAATATTTTGGCCTTTTCAAGCAAAGCATCGGGCAATTGATCTTCAAAGATTTCTCGATCGGCTTCTCTAAACGGAATAAATTCAGGCGTTTGTGTAGACCGAGAAACAAAAATAACCGAAGTAGGCAAGGCCAGTGATTTGCGCATATAAGCTGTCTGCACTTGATTCATCTCTAATTTTTGATGAATGTAATCACCAAAACCATCGCTTCCGCTAGTGGCCACCAAAACTGAATTCAGTCCGAGTCGTGCGGCATTTACAGCCACATTGGTGGGCGATCCGCCTAAAAAACGGTGAAAATCTTTGGTTTTGTCAAGTGATATCATTTCGTGTCCGATAAAATCGATTAAGACTTCGCCCACACACACTATATCTACCGGTTTGCTCATGAGTGCAATAAATTAAAATGATGATTTAGATTTTGATGTAATAATACAGCTCCGGCTGCGCTCCATGCACACTCGGGAACACCGTTGGGCTGAGCGGTTTGCGAATTGAAATTTTCGTAAAAGGCATTATTTTTTTGTGCATTGGCTTGATTCATTTTTTCAAGTAAATCAACGGCTAAACCAGAAGCCTTGCAACTGTTCAATACCAAGCCTACAAATCCATTGACCATCGGCCAACTTCCGCCATTGTGAAACTCGTACGGATGGTTGCGGAACTCATATTTACAATTGTTTTCAAGCAAAAACCATTCAGCATCTTCAGGAGTAATGGGCGGCCAAAATGCCGGAGCCAAACCCAAAGGCTGATTTTGAATGTGCTGTTTAAATTGTGAAACAATCTGATTTTTTAAATCCTCAGACGTAATATCTAACATTAAAAGCAATGCATGGGCAAAGGCATCAAAAGGTTTTTTGTATCCGGCCGGTGTAAAACAACACGGAAGAAAACCTTCAAACGAATGCGCTTCATAGGCCCGCGGATGAAATTTCTCAAGCGTATTATCCGGAAAAAAATTAGCCTGAATGGCTTGCGTAACCTCGGCGATTTTTTGTTTTATTTGATTGCTTTGCACAAAATGGTTATAAGCTTTCAGCGACCACAAACGCAAGAGTTGATCATACAAAACATAGCCTTCGGTAATGTACTCATCGGCCCAATTGCCCGAAAGCGGAACATAAACCAAATGTTTGTTGTTGAACTCCCAAGCTTGAAGCAAGTCAAAACAATGCTCAATCGATTTTTGATACTGACGAATCCACGATGGATTTTGGGCCGCATGAGCATACTGACAATGTCCGATGATGTACCAAGTAACCGCATCGACGCGACCGGCTAATCCGCCATAACTGACTTCAACTCCGTTTTCAGAATAGGCTACATTCGAAGGAATCGTTCCGGATGAATGCTGATGCTTTGCTAGGGTTTGTAGTGTTCTTTTGAAAGTATCGATCAGTTGCACATCGCCCGAAGCCAAAGCAGCCAATCCGCAAATGACACCATCGCGCGCCCAAACTCTTTTGTAATTTGAAATAGCTTGCGCACTGGCCAAAAAACCTTGTTCAGACGAGCAGGTTTTGAGTAAATCGATTCCTTTTTGATAAGCAAGCGCGCGTGTCATACCACAATTTCATTTTTATTTTTAACGGTAATAAACAGTGTAAACAATCCGCCGATGATTAGAAAAGCACCGGCCAAACGGATCACATTGATTGGATTATTTCCGAGACAATCAAACACAAAAAACTGCATGGTAAAAATTTGAATCGCCATCGGAATCACAATGAACATATTGAAAATGCCCATATACACGCCGCGCTTTTCTTTGGGAATCGAGCCTGCCAAAAGCTGATACGGCATGGCCATCATCGAAGCCCACGAAATACCCAAACCAAAGGAGAACAAATAAATCGAACTTACTTCAATGGCACTTCCAAACGGATTGTACAAAGAAAATAAAATGTCAGAATTGTTGAGATAAGGCATCAGGAGCAAACCGGTTCCGCCAATGAGCAAGGCAATAAAATGCACGCCTTTGGCTCCGAATTTTCTGGCCAACGGTACCAAGGCAAAAGCCACCATAAAACAGATGATGTTGTAGGTTCCATTGAGATTTCCGGTGAGTAATTGCGCTTTCATAAAACCTTCAGAATGCTGATCGGTCGTAAAAAAAATGGACTCTGAAAGACTTGACGTAATATACTCCCAATAACAAAACATCGCATACCAACTAAAGAATTTAACAGGTATGAGTTGTTTCATGGTCAGGGGCATGGTCTGAAAAGCCTCTTTGATTTCCGTAAAAGTTCTACTGATGATGCCTGCGGATGCTTTTTGCAAAGCTATTTCTTGTAATTCTTCATCGGTAGGCGGATATTCTTGGGTGGTGAACACCGATATCAAAACCGAAACTATAGCCGCAATGGCTCCGATAAAAAAAGCATAATAAGTATAAGTAGGAATTCCGTTGCTCATTTTGTCGGTAAAAGTCAAAACGCCCAAAGCCACGAGCAATGCCGGAGTGAAATTGGCCAAAGTAATGCCCAAACCGGTAAAAAAACTCTGCATCAAAAAACCAATAGAGTGCTGTTCGTTGGGCAACTTGTCGGCAATGAAAGCGCGATAAGGTTCCATAGCGATGTTGTTGGCGGCATCCAAAATCCACAGTAAACTAGCAGCCATCCACAAACTACTTGAAAACGGCATCAGTACTAGAGCAATACTCGAAACAATGGCACCGATGAGAAAAAACGGTTTTCTTCGGCCGAATCTGGGTGACCATGTTCCGTCACTGATGGCGCCGATGATTGGTTGCAAAATCAATCCGGTAATCGGGCCCGCCAACCAAAGCATGGGCAAACTGGCCTCGTCGGCGCCCAAATATTTATAAATGGCGCTCATATTACTTTGTTGTAAACCAAAACTGAATTGGATTCCGAAGAAACCAAAATTCATGTTCCAGATTTGCCAGAACCGCATCTTACTTTTTTGAAGCATAATCTTATCGATTAAAAAATTCCTGTACCTCTCAATTAAAGATACAGGAATTCATTATTAAACTAAACAAAACAAACTCAATTTTAGAACTTGTAGCTCAACGCCATTGAGATAGAACGACCCGGAAGCGGTCTGGCGCGAACATAATTTACTTGGTTGTTGGTAATACTTCCTTCTTCGGCCTCAGTAATCGCGAGCGTGTTGAAAAGGTTGTTACCAGCCAAGTTCAATGACAAACCTTTGGCTACCGGAACTTCAACAAATCCGTTCACAATTACAAAGCCGTTCATCACCAAATCATTAGAATCTTGTGCATAAGCTCTGGTTTGTCCTATGAAGCTCAAACCAACAGTGCTTTTCTTTTGACCAAATTTATAGGTTGGCACAAAGTTGTACATCATTTTAGGCTGTCTTCTTGGCTCGTTTCCTTTGTTGGCACCCGATGTGATTTCGGCTTTGGTATAAGTGAATCCGCCGCGTAAATTCAAGTTGTCCATAACATTGTAAGAAGACTCAAGCTCTAAACCGAATGACTTGTAATCGTTCTCGATGATGCTGTTTGAAGTAGCTTCATAGCCGCCTTCTTCGGTAGTTACTGCATTAAACAAAGTAGCATAAACATAACCTTTGCTGAATTTTTGTTTGTAACCTACCTCGGTTTGGGTTAGATAATCCAATGAATTGATCTTATCTCCGTTGAAGTAATCCAAGTTTTGGAACAAGATACGATCAGCTTTGGCCGAAGCGCCACGGCTATGACGTGCAAAAATTGATTGCTGCGCATTGAGTAAGTAGTTGGCTCCTACAGAATAGGATACATAGCTATAGTCATAATTCACCGCTTGTTCTTTGGCCGTATTCACGGCAAATACGTTGTTCTCTGGAGCCGAAATCGTTCCGTCGTTGTTCACGTCGAAAGCTCTGGAAGTTCCGCCGGCAAATGAACCGCTTACTTTTCCTTTGTCATAACGAACACCGCCTTCTAACGAAAGTTTATCGGTGGCATCAAAAGTAATGTTGGCATAAGGTGCAGACACATCATAATGTGTATCGTAGTTGCGCGCTAAGTTGCCCCAAGCCGGAGTTCCGTAGGCATACAAACCGTTTTCAGATAACAAGTTTCCGCCTGCATCGGTCACATTAATCAAACGCGGATTGTCATCAGACACTTCTTGTAAGTATGAGTTCCACAACCATGACATTGAGATGTTTTGCGTTGATTTGAACCAACCGGCGGTAATACCCACTTTATCAAACTTCTTGGTCAAACGCAAATCATTCATGAAGTTGTTGAAGTTGTTGAGTTGCGTATCAAACATATGAATACGCGACACCAAACCATTGGCCGTATTGAAAGGCGCACCATTATCAGCATAGGTTAAAGTTGATCCCGCTCCGAAACTAGCCGCAATATTAGCAGCTGTATCAACTTGCGCCGGGAATGGAGCAATAAAGCCACCATTATTGGCTGAATAGCGAATGTTATCACTGACTTTCCAACCTTTTTCTAAATCAAATGAAGCACTGGCTCCGATGGTTTTAGACACCGGATGCATTCCGTCGGCAACAGAAGCGCGACGCAATTGACCATCAGGACCTAAGCCAACATTGTGCATTAAATAAGGTGATTGCAAAGCGCCATGCGTAGCATCAAAACCTGAAATGCTGCTCCAATTCGGACTTGAATTGGTTCCGGTTACTTTGACGGGCATTGGCATGTAAGCCGCTGCGCGATCATCTAAGAATTTGGCGTAAACTGTTACTTGTCCATTTTCGAATTCTTTGGTGAAGTTCAGTTTTACCTGACCTCCGTTGTTGGCATTGAATCCGGTGGTGCGCACACCTTCACCGGTTCTGTAAAAACCACCCGCATGGAAATACATGCCGTTGCCAATGCGTGAACCATACTCGATGTCGGTTCTGAAATTATTATAATCCAAACCAAAGCTTGAAGTCATTGACCCGCCTTCGGTTTTTCCGGTTTTGCTGATAAAGTTGATGATACCGCCCGGTGAATTTGAAGACAACACCGAAGCTGAACCTCCGCGGATGGCTTCAATCTTTGAAATATTGGCATCAAAACGCGTAAAGATATCAGCCGTAGCAAAAGCAATATCACCATACAAAAGAACCGGCAATCCGTCTTCTTGCAATTGCAAATACTTTGAACCGCCAGACGAAATCGGCACCCCGCGCACGGCAATATTCGCGTTTCCTTCACCTCCTGATGATTCTGAACGAATACCCGGAATGGTTCTGAAAATCTCAGCAGTAGAACGCGGAGCAGATTGCTCTACTTGTTTTACATCTAAAGTAGTGATAGAAACACTCGATTTGATTTTGGCTCTTGGGTTTACAACTCCGGTTACCACTACATCTTCGAGTTGATTGGCATCGTCTGACATCGTAATATCAAGAACGGTTGCGCCCGAAATGGTTACTTGTTTCTTTTGTGTTTTGTAGCCAACATACGAGGCGACCACTTCAACACTTTGTTCTGAAAGGCTGCCAAATGAATAGCGTCCGGTGGCATCAGTAGAAGTCGACTTTCCGATACCTGTTAATTGCACATTCACTCCGGGTAATGGATTCCCTTTTGCGTCTGAAACCACACCAGAGAGGGATGCATTTTGAGAAAAAGCCCATTGGAAACAAAGCAAAACAGCTAAGAAACCAAACTTTTTCAAAAATTGGGTAGTTTTTTTCATGGTTTTAATTATTAGATTAATAGTTAATGGGTTTAATTATTTCGAAATTAATTTTTAAAGTGTTAATTTATAAGAGATTCAAACCGAAAACGTTTTCGAAAAGACCGAAAACGTTTTCGATGTCGGATAAATTTGCTAATTTGCTCCTATGAAGAATATTACGCTGAAAGAAATCGCCGAAACCCTCGGAATATCGATTACCACCGTTTCAAAAGCGCTCAAAGACTATCCGGATGTCAGTCCAAAAACGCGACAAGCTGTTTTGAATTTGGCGCATCAACTACAATATACACCCAACTCTTTTGCAGTTAATCTGCGAACCCGCGAATCAAAAACCATCGGACTGATTATTCCCGAAGTAGTGCATCATTTTTTTTCGAGTGTGATTAATGGCATTATTGCCGAGGCAGAAAAGAACGGTTATTTGGTCATTATTCTTCAGTCAAATGAATCTTTGGAACTTGAAAAAAAGCAAGTTGCTTTGCTCATCAACAAACGGGTTGACGGAATTTTAATGTCGTTGTCAAATGAATCCAACGACGATGATCACATCAAAGAAATCATGCACAAGGGAATTCCGTTTGTGCAATTTGATAAAATCTCTAAGCTTATTCACAGTTCAAAAGTAATCATCAATGATCAAATGGCGGCTATGCAGGCAGTACAACACTTGGTGAACATTGGCTGTAAAAAAATTGCGCACATTCGTGGGCCCGTGAATCCGCAAAATGCGATTGATCGGTTTTTGGGTTACAAAAAGGCATTAGAGAAAAACAGCATTATATTTAATCCAAGCTTGGTTTATACCTGCGAACGTGTGAGTTTTGAAGAAGGTTATGCCTTTGCCAAACAAATCAAAGAAGAACATCCGGATGTTGATGGCATTTTTGTGATTACCGATTTGGTAGCTGTGGGTGTTTTGGCTTATTTTAATGAACACAACATACGAGTTCCGCAAGATGTGGCCGTTATCGGGTTTAGCAATTGGTTTATGTCGCAAGTGATTACACCCAAACTCAGCACCGTTGATCAACCGAGTTACGAAATGGGGACTGAAGCTTTCAAATTACTTTTGGAAGAAATGAATGCGCGCCGTGATGAAAAGTCTTTTCAGCCCAAAACGATTGAATTAAAAACAACAATTATTGAAAGACAATCAACTTTTAAGAGTTGAGTTTTGTAATGTAATTCCTAAAACGGGTTCGCTGAATAAATAAAATGAGACCAATGCCTGTTAAAATACCTAACGTGTTTAAAATTTGATCTTCAAGACTTCCCGATCTTCCCGGAATCAAAAACTTCTGAACCAATTCAAGCATAATACCTCCGAAAAAACATAAGAAAAAGACCCTTAAAACTATAGATTTTTTCAAATCAAAATAAATCCAAACAGAACAGGCTAAAATTAGATATGCAGTAAAGTGTGATATTTCAGAAAAATGATCTAACAAGTAATTAACGGATGTCATCTTTTTTAGAAAGTCAGTTCTATTATTTTCGAGTGGCTTTGGAGATGCTTTTTTTTGATCACACATGACACCTAAAAGCGGGATTTGATCTGCAATGGTTTTATCAATTATTTTCAATCCCCCGTCTTTATACTCAGCGTTAAAAGATGGATTACCAAAACTAAAATAGCATTCAACTGATGGGTATAAATACTTCCCTTTACCTGAAAAGTAAAAAATCGACTGATCAGCAAGTGTTGCAAAATTGTCTCCTTCTTTTGGCATTTCATGCAAAGCTCCTTTTTCTTTATTATCAGAAGTATCATAAGGGATGCATTCTAGTGAAGCAATACATAAATAAATAAATAGTGGATGAATAATTATTAATCTAGCCTGTTTAAAAACTTGCTGCATAAGTTGATGTTTAAAATTGTAATATAACTATTTGACGAATTCTATATTCCTTATCAATCCTTCGTATTTGGTTCGTTTAACCGCCGAGTTCTGAAAAACTTTCTGAAAGGTTTCTAAGGTGATTTCTTGCCAATCTTGCCGAGTCATTTGGAGCAAATCCGGATGTGGTTCAAAAGCCTTTTCGCGATGCGGCTGTGCAAATCGGTTCCAAGGACAAACATCTTGGCAAACATCGCAGCCAAAAATCCAATCATCCATTTTGCCTTGCGCTTCTTGCGGAATGTTTTCTTTGAGTTCGATGGTGTAATACGAAATACATTTACTGCCATCTACGACATAAGGAGCAATAATCGCTTGGGTTGGACAGGCATCGATACATGCGGTACACGAGCCACAATGATCCGTCGTAAGCGCATCGTATTCAAGCGGTAAATCAACGATGAGTTCTGCGATAAAATAAAACGACCCAACGCTTTTGGTAATCAAGTTGGCGTTCTTGCCTATCCAACCCAGTCCGCTTTTGGCTGCCCAAGCCTTGTCAAGTACCGGCGCCGAATCAACAAAAGCACGTCCTGAAACTTCGCCGATATTTTCATTAATAAAGCTTAAGAGTTGTTGCAGTTTTTCTTTGATGACCGAATGATAATCTTGTCCGTAGGCGTATTTAGAGATTTTGTAGCTGTCTTCAATTTGGGTTTGTTCGGGGTAATAATTGAGCAATAAGGAGATCACACTTTGCGCCCCATCGACGAGTAATTGCGGGTTGAGTCGTTTGTCAAAATGGTTTTCCATATACCGCATTTGGCCGTGGTGATTTTGCTTGAGCCAACGCTCTAATCGCGGAGCTTCGTCTTCGAGAAAGCCGGCTTTGGAAATTCCGCAGGACAGAAAGCCCAACCGAAGGGCTTCGGCTTTGATGAGCTTAGTATGTTGTTGCGGAAGATTCATTTGGAAACAGAATTTGCATTAGGGATTGAAGCGGCATCCTTTGGGTGTGAGGCACGAACGACCAAAGATAAAGCGAAAAGCCCGACCCGAAGAAGCACGAGGCTGAAAGCCGACTGCTCTGAGGGAAATGCCCTAGAACAATCCGCCTTGAATATGGGTTCTGATTTTGCCCAAATGTTTGTAGGCTTTCTCGGTTACTTCGCGTCCGCGCGGGGTTCTGACAATAAACCCTTCTTGGATTAAAAACGGCTCATAGACTTCTTCGATGGTTTCGCTACTTTCAGAAACTGCGGTCGCCAAAGTAGACAACCCAACTGGGCCGCCTTTGAACTTGTCGATGATGGTTCCGAGGATTTTGTTGTCCATTTCATCGAGTCCGTGCGCATCGACATGGAGTGCTTTGAGCGAGTATTTGGCGATTTCAATATCAATCTTGCCATTGCCTTTGATTTGGGCAAAATCGCGCACCCTGCGCAACAAGGCGTTGGCGATACGCGGTGTACCTCGGCTGCGACCGGCTATTTCGATGGCAGCTTCCATAGTAATGGGCATTTTGAGGATGGCAGAACTGCGTTGAACAATCGTGGTGAGTAATTCGGTGGTATAATATTGCAAGCGGCTTTGGATGCCAAAACGGGCGCGCATCGGGGCAGTTAATAAGCCCGAACGCGTAGTGGCGCCAACCAGTGTAAACGGATTTAAGGTAATTTGAACCGAACGGGCATTGGGTCCGGATTCAATCATGATGTCGATTTTGAAATCTTCCATGGCTGAATATAGATACTCTTCGACCACGGGGCTCAATCGGTGAATTTCGTCGATGAACAAAACATCGCGCGGTTCTAAATTCGTGAGCAAGCCTGCCAAATCACCGGGTTTGTCGAGCACTGGTCCCGAGGTGATTTTGATGCCTACGCCAAGTTCGTTGGCGAGGATGTTGGCCAAAGTGGTTTTGCCCAATCCCGGCGGTCCGTGAAAAAGCGTGTGATCTAAAGCATCGCTGCGCAAATTAGCAGCCTCAACAAAAACTTTGAGGTTTTCTAATATTTGATCCTGACCAGCAAAATCGTCAAAACTGAGTGGTCTGAGTTTTTTTTCGAGGTCTAACTCTTCAGGGTTGAAGTGTTGATTGGTAGGATCTAAATGCTGGTTCATATGACAAATATAAAGAAATAAATAAGCTGAAATAAAAAAGCCTTTCTCAGTCGGAAAGGCTCTTTATATTCTTTTAAAGGATTAGTGATGAAGTTGCTCTTCGCCCGGTTTCATCGGAACGTTTTGCGGAACGAAATCATCATCGTGTCCTGGTTTGCTGTAATCATAAGCCCAACGGTGAACGTGAGGAATTTCTCCGTGCCAGTTACCGTGGATGTGCTCAATCGGTGCGGTCCACTCAAGAGTGTTTGATTTCCATGGATTTTGAACCGTTTTCTTACCGTAGAAAATACTGTAGAAGAAGTTAAACAAGAACACCAATTGGAAAACACCACCCACCAAAGCAAAAGTTGTAATCAATACGTTAACGTTTTGTAAATCGTCAAACATTGGGAAATTGGTGTTGGTGTAGTAACGTCTTGGAAGACCGGCTAAACCAATGAAGTGCATTGGGAAGAAAACCCCGTAAGCACAAACAGCCGTTACCCAAAAGTGAATATATCCCAAGTTTTTGTTCAACATACGTCCGAACATTTTCGGATACCAGTGATAAATACCGGCAAACATTCCGTACAATGCAGAGATACCCATTACCAAGTGGAAGTGCGCTACCACGAAATAAGTATCGTGAACGTTAATATCCAAAGTACTGTCGCCCAAAATCAAACCGGTCAAACCACCGGTAATGAAAGTTGAAACTAGTCCAATAGAGAACAACATGGCAGGGTTCATTTGCAAATTACCTTTCCAAAGTGTGGTAATATAGTTAAATGCTTTTACTGCCGATGGAATCGCAATCAAGAGTGTTGTAAATGTAAACACTGACCCTAAGAATGGATTCATACCTGACAAGAACATGTGGTGACCCCAAACAATGGTTGACAAGAAAGCAATCGCAATCATCGACATAATCATCGCACGGTATCCGAAGATTGGTTTACGAGCATTGGTAGCAATTACTTCAGAAGTAATCCCCAAAGCTGGTAAAAGAACGATGTATACCTCAGGGTGACCTAAGAACCAGAACAAGTGTTCAAACAATACTGGTGAACCACCTTGATAGTGCAAAACTTCTCCAGCGATATAGATATCAGAAAGGAAGAATGAAGTTCCGAAGCTTCTGTCCATGATGAGCATCAAAGCAGCTGACAATAATACCGGGAACGAAATTACCCCAATAACAGCCGTAATGAAGAAAGCCCAAACGGTCAACGGAAGACGCGTCATTTTCATTCCTTTGGTTCTGAGGTTCAAAACCGTTACGATGTAGTTCAATGAACCGAGCAATGATGAAGCAATGAAAATCGCCATAGACACCAACCAAAGTGTCATACCCGTTCCTGAACCTCCGATGGCTTGTGGTAAAGCACTGAGTGGCGGATAAATGGTCCAACCTGCTGAAGCTGGGCCTGACTCAACAAATAAAGAGCAAACCATAACAACACTTGAGGTAAAGAACAACCAGTATGAAACCATGTTCAAGAAACCAGAGGCCATATCGCGAGCTCCGATTTGTAATGGAATCAAAAGGTTACTAAAAGTTCCACTCAAGGCTGCGGTCAATACAAAGAACACCATGATGGTACCGTGTATGGTAACCAAAGCCAAATAAATATCGTTGGTCATCACTCCGTTAGGAGCAAATTTTTCACCTAAAAAGAAACTGAATACTTTGAAAGATTCCTCTGGCCATGCCAATTGCATTCTGAAAAGCATCGACATACCCACACCAATAATCCCCATAATGATACCGGTCAACAAATAT
Organism: Flavobacteriaceae bacterium; assembly: GCA_046329175.1. Lineage (GTDB taxonomy): Bacteria > Bacteroidota > Bacteroidia > Flavobacteriales > Flavobacteriaceae > Flavobacterium. The sequence continues at coordinate 57,279 of JAXLVE010000006.1, read as the reverse complement.
TGACGGGCAATCATTTTGTGATCTATCGAAAAGATATATTTGGTGATGAAGGTGTCTTTATGGTGGTGATCATGTTCATCGTGTCCGTGTGCGTGGTCGTGTGCGTGATCTAAAGCTTCTGCTGACATAATATATGCTTTAATTAAATTTTAATTCTCGATTATTTTTTAACAACTGCCGCTACCATTTTAGCATCGGCTACTTTTGCTGTATCGGTTCCCGGTGCAGCACCTTCAGCGGCCTCCGGTTTAGCATTGGCTGCTTTTACTTCTTCAGCAATGGTTGCTTTTTCTTTTAACCATTTTTGATAATCTTCTGGTGAATCAACTACAATCTTCATTTGCATGTTGTAGTGTGAAGCCCCACAGATTTTATTACACAACAATACGTAATCAAAAGTATACGGATCTAGCGCCGGTTGACCTTTAGCCACCAATTCTTCACTTTTCTTGTTGCGAATCGCATTGATTTTGGCTACTTTTTCTTGCATGAACGTCATGTTGCGCATTTCATCGGTTGTGTAAATCGGGGTAAAAGAAAACTCCGTAACCATTCCCGGAACACAGTTCATTTGTGCTCTGAAGTGTGGCATATATGCTGAGTGCAAGACGTCTTGTGAACGCATTTTGAAATGAATCTTTTTCCCTTTAGGAATATGCAATTCAGTCACTACCTTGTCATCTTGCGCATTCGGATCAGACATGTCTACACCTAATGCATTTACTCCTTCGATGTAACGAACATTGGCTTTACCCAAAACATTATCGGCTCCGGCATAACGAGCCGTCCATTTGAATTGCTGCGCATAGAGTTCGATTTCAATGGTGTTTTCGTCTTTTTCGATAAACATAATGTTTGACCAAGCATACAATCCGTACAAAATCAAACCGGCTAGTGTAATGGCCGGAATGATACTCCAAATAGCCTCTAATCTGTTGTTATCAGCAAAATATAGAGCTTTTTGATCTTTTTTACCTCTGTATTTGTAAGCAAAATAGTGTAATAATGCTTGGGTGATGGTTTGAACAGTGAAAATCAAAACCCAAGTAATATTCATTAAGTTATCTACCATTCCCCCGTGGGCTGAAGCAGGTGTATGCAACACTACATTGCCCCAACGAAGTAATCCATAGATTGTGAAAATATAGATGAAAGCCAAAAAGCCAAACATCAAATACCCTTGTACATTGTTATCATTATCGTCAGCAACACCCGTATCGTTTGACTTTGCTCCTACTTGAGTCAAGTCAAAAATCTTGGTTAATTGCCATAAAGCAATTGACAATAAGACTAAAATTATAATTACCAACAAACTTGTCATCTGTCTTTACTTTAAATATTAATAATGAAAATGTTTACTTTCTTCGATATAAGGATTGCGTTTTGGCAACAATGGAGCTTTGGTCAATGTAGTAAATACTACAAAGATAAATAAGCCTAGGAAGAACATTAAAGCGCCAATCTCCGTAGCACCAATAAACCACTGATCTCCTACAGTAGCCGGCATAATCATATTGAAGAAATCTACATAGTGACCCAACAAAATAACTGTTCCAGCCATAACGAGTACCCAAGTAATGCGTTTGAAATCTGTATTGATTAAAATCAAAATCGGGAACACAAAGTTCATCACAACGGCTCCAAAGAACGGTAAGTTGTAGTGCTCAATACGAGTAACAAAATAAGTTACCTCTTCTGGAATGTTTGCGTACCAAATCAACAAGAATTGAGAAAACCACAAATAAGTCCAGAAAACACTAATACCAAACATGAATTTAGCTAAATCATGGATATGACTAGTGTTTACGTGCTCTAAGTAACCTTGCCCTTTTAAATAAAGGGTAATCATACAAATGGTAGTGATACCGCTTACAAAGAAACTTGCAAATACATACCATCCGAACAATGTACTGAACCAGTGTGGATCAAGCGACATAATCCAGTCCCAAGACATAATTGATTCTGAGACGATAAAGAACACCAAGAACATGGCTGAAATGTTGAAGTTCTTTTTGTAGAAAGCATTGTCATTAGCTTCATCTTGAGCCAAACAATTTTTTCTAGAAAAATGACGGTATAAATTCCATCCGAGTAAGAAAACAATAGCTCTGATGATCCAGAATGGAAAATTCAAATAACCAGATTTACCGGCAATAATCTCATCGTAGTTAGGACTTTTCGGATCCGTTACGCCTTCACCCAACCAAGGAAATAAATGGTGCAAATGCAATCCGCCAGCAATCAGGAAAACCAATAAAATAACTGAACCAACAGGCAAATAGGAAGTAATTCCTTGCATCACGCGGAATAAAACCGGTGACCAACCTGCTTGTGCTACTTGTTGAATCGCATAAAAAGCCAAAGTTCCCATGGTCAATAACAAGAAGAAGATACATGAAACATATACTGCAGACCAAGGCTTATTTTGCAATTGGTGCAAAACATGCTCTAAGTGTGCTTGATGCGCTGCATGCTCTTCGGCTTCAGTAACTACTTTTTCTTTCTTAGGTGCCGCTACTACCGGAGCAACTACTTTTGTAGAATCAACTGGGGCAATAGAATCATGCGCTTCAGCTGTAGCCGCTACAGCGGTTTTGTCTGCTGCAGGAACTTCAGCCTTAGCGGCCGGTGTTACTTGATGCGCTGGAGCAGCCTCATGCGCAGGAGCTTCGTGAGTTGCTTCAGCCTGAGCGTGGTGTCCTCCTCCGTGGTGCTCTTCAGCAGCCAGGATTTTTTCGACATCCTCTGTAGTTTTAGGCGCATTTAAAAAACCATATCCAATCCCAAGGATACCAACGACCATCAGGATGAAGGAAAATGTTTTTAATTTACTTGAAAAGGTATACATATCTATTAAGATCAGTTTGTTCTACAATTATAATTTGCTTTTGAGTTGTAACACATAAGCGGTTACCATCCAACGTTCTTTAGTGCTTAATTGGTTAGCATAAGAACCCATCGAATTCAAGCCGTACGTTTGAACGTGGAAAATACTTCCTTCTGTAATTGGACGATCTTTGTAGTTAGGAACACCAAGGAATTTTCCTTGAGTCACCAATTTACCTTTACCGTCTCCGGCATTACCATGGCAAATACCACAGTAAATTTCAAAAAGTTCTTTGGCCTTATCCATATCAACGCTAGCCGGATCAAGTGGAGACTTCAGATTAGCCCTTGCTGCCTCTAAACCAGCAGTGGTGTTCGGATACTCGTATACTTCATAGCCTCTATTAATGGTACCCGGAACTGGCAACTGTCCTTCTTTACCATTTTTAAAAGCATGGGTTTCAGCATAAGTTTCATAGCCCACTGATTCATACATGTTGGGCATATATTGATAATTAGGTTGAGACTTGTCATGGCAAGACCATGCAAACGCCGCAAAACCAACTACAAGTGATATTCTAAAAATGCTTTTCATAAGACTAATCATGCTTTTCAATTACTTTAACTTCAACAGCACCGGTACTTTCGAAGAAAGAAACGAGTTCTTTTTCGTTGTCATGAATCGCAACTTCCATCAAGAAGTGGTCATCTGTGGTACGAACATCTGGATTTTCTGCTTTTTTGAACGGCCACAATTTACTTCTCAAGTAAAATGTAATAACCATTAAGTGGGCAGCGAAGAATACAGTTTCTTCAAACATTACCGGAACAAAAGAAGGCATGTTTTGCAAATAGCTAAAACTTGGTTTACCTCCGATGTCTTGCGGCCAATCCAAAATCATGACATAATTCATCAAGAAAGTTCCAAAAGACAAACCAACCAAACCATAGATGAATGCGCAAATCGCTATTCTGGTTGGGGCCAATCCCATTGCCTTATCTAATCCGTGCACCGGGAAAGGCGTATAAACTTCTTCAATATGGTGGTGTGCTGCGCGTGTTTTTTTGACAGCATCCATCAAAGTGTCATCGTCATTATAAATGGCGTAAATAACTTTATTACTCATGATGTGAATGTTTATGTGCTTCTCTTTCTTTGATATAATTTTCTCCTGTAGATTTCAAAATAGTTTTAACCTCTGCTTGTGCAATTACAGGGAAGCTGCGTGAGTACAACAAGAATAAAACGAAGAAGAAACCAATGGTACCGATAAAGATTCCGATGTCAACAAATGTTGGTGAGAACATGGTCCATGAAGACGGCAGATAATCGCGGTGTAATGACGTAACGATGATTACAAAACGCTCGAACCACATTCCGATGTTTACAACAATCGAGATGATGAATGAGAACATGATGCTCGTTCTGAGTTTTTTGAACCACATAAATTGTGGAGAGAACACATTACAAGTCATCATAGACCAGTAAGCCCAAGCATAAGGTCCGGTTGCTCTGTTCAAGAAAGCGTATTGCTCATATTCTACTCCTGAATACCAAGCGATGAATAACTCCGTAATATAAGCGACCCCAACGATTGAACCCGTAATCATGATGATGATGTTCATCAGCTCGATGTGTTGCACGGTGATGTAAGCCTCTAATTGACAAACTTTACGCATCACAATCAAAAGGGTGTTTACCATCGCGAATCCTGAGAATACCGCACCCGCAACGAAGTATGGCGGGAAGATGGTCGTATGCCAACCCGGAATCACCGAAGTTGCAAAGTCCATCGATACAATGGTGTGTACAGAAAGTACAAGTGGTGTCGCCAATCCGGCCAAAACCAAAGATACTTCTTCAAAGCGTTGCCAATCTTTGGCACGTCCACTCCATCCGAAGCTTAAAATTGAATAAATTCTTTTGTTAAAAGGAGTCACTGCTCTGTCGCGAATCATCGCAAAGTCAGGCAAAAGTCCTGTCCACCAGAAAACGAGTGAAACCGAAAGATAGGTCGAAATCGCAAATACGTCCCAAAGAAGCGGCGAGTTAAAATTCACCCACAATGATCCAAATTGATTCGGAATCGGCACTACCCAATAGGCTAACCATGGACGACCCATGTGGATAATCGGGAACAAACCTGCTTGGATTACAGAGAAGATGGTCATTGCCTCAGCAGAACGGTTAATAGCCATTCTCCAACGCTGACGGAACAACAACAATACTGCTGAAATTAGGGTTCCTGCGTGACCGATACCTACCCACCAAACGAAGTTGGTAATATCCCAGGCCCAACCTACGGTTTTATTCAAACCCCAAGTTCCGATACCGGTTGAAATGGTATAAATAATACAACCCAATCCCCAAAGGAAAGCGGCTAATGCAATTGAAAATACGGTCCACCATTGCTTGTTAGCTGGTCCTTCAACAGGTGCAGCAACATCTACGGTTACATCGTGATAAGTTTTATCACCCATAACCAATGGTTTTCTAATACTTGCTTCGTAGTGATGAGACGACATATCTTACTATCTTATTTTTCTTGATTATTAATTGAATTAGATATTTCTAACTTTTACTTGATAGAATACGTTCGGTTTGGTTCCAACATGCTCGAGCAAGTGATACATACGCTCGTCTTGTGCTAAAGCAGCTATTTCGCTTTCTTGGTTGTTTACATCGCCAAACTTCATAGCTCCTGAAGAGCAAGCAGCCGAACAAGCCGTTTGGAATTCATCTGCTTTTACCGGTCTTCCTTCGCGTTTCGCATTGAGAATAGTAGCTTGTGTCATTTGAATACACATAGAGCATTTCTCCATTACCCCGCGTGAACGAACATTTACATCCGGGTTGAGTACCATTCTACCCATATCATCGTTCATATGGAAATCAAACTCGCTGTTGTTGTTGTACAAGAACCAGTTAAAACGACGTACTTTGTATGGACAGTTGTTGGCGCAATATCTCGTACCAACGCAACGGTTATATGCCATATGGTTTTGGCCTTGACGTCCGTGAGAAGTTGCCGCAACCGGACAAACCGTTTCACATGGAGCGTGGTTACAATGTTGACACATGACCGGTTGGAAAGCTACTTGTGGATTATCCGCAGCGTGCTCCATTTGACCAAATCCGTCTAGTGAACCTTTGTCACCAAATAAACCTTTGAAGTTTTCTTTTTTCTCGTTATCATCCGCAAAAGTAGCCTCAGATGAATAGTAGCGGTCAATACGCAACCAGTGCATATCGCGACTTCTTCTAACCTCTGATTTACCAACCACCGGAACGTTGTTCTCAGCATGACAAGCAATAACACAAGCACCACAACCGGTACAAGCATTGAGGTCAATTGCCAAGTTGAAGTGATGACCTGTTGAACGATCAAATGATGCCCAAAGATCTACTGTAGTAGCTTCAACTTCTTGGTGATCCAAAGATACTTTTGGTGTTGGATTCCATACTTCAGCTTCTTCTTTGTTGAAGATGTCTAAAGTGGTTTCTTTTACAATATCACCACGACCCATTAAAGTTTTTTGCGATTGAACACAAGCAAATTCGTGCTCGCCGCCAGCTTTTTGGATATTGGCTGATTGAACGTTGTTGAAATTATTGTACAGCGCATAAGCATTAACACCTACTTGCATTTCTTCTTTTAGAGAAGCTTGTTTTCCGTAACCAACTGCCAAAGCCAAAGTTCCAATGGCTTGTCCAGGTTGAACAATTACCGGAACATTCTCGATGGTTTTGCCATTGACATTCAAGGTAACATAACTTCCGTTAAGACCTCCGTTGGCAACGATTCTGTTTTCTAAATCGAGTTTTTTGGCATCAGCTGGAGCAACAGTTACATAGTTGTCCCAAGACACACGCGTAATCGGATCCGGAAACTCTTGCAACCAAGGATTGTTCGCTTGTTGTCCATCACCCAAACCGGTTTTGGTATACAACAAGAGTTCAAATCCTGAAGCTTTTTTCGATTGAGCTAATGCATTGGCTGCACCGGCAAAATCAGCAGCACCTCCAGCAGCAGCCGAAGCAGCTCCGATATAAATACCGTCGTGAAGTACTTTATTCCAGCTAGAACCTGCAATCATTCCAGATGCATTGGCTCTTAAATAGTCATAATAGGAACCTGAAATTCCGTTGAGCGACATCAGTACTTCTTGGAATTGTTTGGTATCGAATAAAGGTCGAATCGTTGGTTGTGTAAGCGCGTAGGAACCTCTTACAATCGTTACATCATTCCAAGACTCAAGGAAGTGTGGTGTTGCTGCAGCAATTGTCGCAACAGAAGCCGTTTCATCTTCTCTCAAAGAAAAAGCTACGGTTGTTTTGGCTTTTTTCATCGCAGCAGCAAAATCAGCAGAAGCCGGCATAGAATACACCGGATTCACTCCGCTCATAATCAATGTGTGTACATTTCCTGCTTTTAAATCTGAAAGGAATTGTGCCACTTTAGCATTAGAACCTTTTCTGATCTGACGGGTACCGGCTGTTGTGAAAGCTTCACTAGCCAAGGCGCGGTTGATGGCCAATACCAACAACTGAGCATTTTTATCTTCGATACCACAAACCAATACACCTTTAGAACCCGCAGCTTTTAACTGTTGAGCAGCTTTCACTACTTCGGCTTCGTTTTCAACTTTTCCGGTTGAAACAGATGAATTGGTAATAATATTATAAATCTTAACCAAGGCTTGCTTTTGATCGGCCACAGACATCGGCAAACGCTTATCGGCAGCAGCACCGGTTAAAGTCATATTGGATTCTAATTGGAAATGACGAGACATTTTTCCGTTTTTAGGAATTCTGCCTTGTGCATAACCTGCGTCGTATCCACCACCTTGCCAATCCCCAAGGAAATCAGCTCCGACAGATACAATCAAAGAAGCTTTTGAAAAATCGTAATCAACCAAAGCGCGCTCTCCGTATGCCATTTCAAAAGCATCCAAAGATTCAGATGAGGAAACAGCATCGTAGATTACGTGTTTGGCTGTTGGGTTTTTCGCTAAGAAATCAGCAATTAATTTTTCAGTGGTTGGACTTGCCAAAGTTCCGGTCAACAATACCACTTGTTTACCAGAAGTCTTTGCCTCTGCCAATGAAGATTTGATTTTAGCATCCACGTCAGACCAAGAAGCATTTTTACCGGCCACTTTTGGTTGCTTTAATCTCATGCTGTCATACAAAGACAAAATGGATGCGTGTACTCTGGCATTAGCAGAGAATTTAGCACCCGGCATGGTATTGTTATCAATTTTGATCGGACGACCTTCGCGTGTTTTGACCAACAAATGAGCAAAATCAAAACCATCAAACATGGTTGTCGCATAATAATCAGCAACACCCGGAATGATTTGCTCCGGCTGAACTACGTATGGAATCGATTTGTGTACCGGACCTTCACAAGCAGCTAAAGTTGCAGCCGCTGTACTGAATCCGACATACTTTAAGAAATCACGTCGTGTGGTTGATGAAGTAGACAAAGTTGCTTCATCGCTCAAAAATTCATTTGTTGGAATTTCTTCTACAAACTCGTTATTTCTGAGTGTCTCAACAATTGAGCTGTTTTCGTTCAGCTCTTCAACACTTTTCCAGTATTTTTTGTTAGATGACATATATAATTAGTTAGCTTCTTAATAAATTCTGATTAGTAGTGGCATTTACCGCATTCCAAACCACCCATTTGAGCAGCTGTAAGTTTGTCAACACCATATTTTTTAGAAAGTTCTTCGTGAATTTTGGTGTAATACTCATTACCCTCCATTTTCACATCGGTTTTTCTGTGACAGTCAATACACCAACCCATAGTAAGCGGAGCGAATTGCTTCATCACTTCATAGGTTTGTACCGGACCGTGGCAAGTTTGACACTCAACACCGGCCACTGTCACGTGTTGTGAGTGATTGAAGTAAGCAAAATCAGGAAGGTTGTGGATACGAACCCATTTAACCGGTTGCGTTTTACCTGTGTATTTCTGTGTAGATTGATCCCAACCCACCGCAGCATATAATTTTTTGATTTCGTTATCGTAGAATGCTTTTGAATGATCTGCTGTTGCAGTAGTATCTGAAACCTCAGAAATATTTTTGTGGCAATTCATACAGATATTCAAAGAAGGAATACCTGCATTTTTACTCACACGTGCTGCCGAGTGGCAATATTTACAGTTGATACCGTTGCTGCCCGCGTGAATTCTGTGTGAATAATGAATAGGCTGAACTGGTTCGTAATCTTGGTCAATGCCCACTTGCATAAAGAAAGCATAAACATAATATCCGCTGGCTAAAATCAATAATACTGAAGTAGCAAATACCAAGAATTGATTTCTTGCAAACGCAACCCAAATTGGCGTTGACGGCTCTTTACCTTCAACTTCAATACCGTTGGCTTTAGCAATTTTGTTGAGCACGCGTGTAACCAACATCAACATAACCACCAACATCAACATAACCAACGAAAGCGCTCCAAGAATCACATCATTTGAAATCCCGCCTGAAGCTGCTTCAGTTCCCGGAGGTGCCGCAGCCGGACCCGCTTTAGCAGGCTCTGGTTTTGGCTCAGAAGTATAAGCGATGATGTTGTCAATATCTGCATTTGACAATTGAGGAAAAGCAGTCATGACCGCTTTGTTATTTTCTTCGAACAATTTAACCGCAGCAGCATCGCCTGATTTAATCAAATCAGAACTATTGCGAATCCATTTGTAAAACCATTGCATGTCATGCTTAGCAGCAACCCCGCGAAGCGCAGGACCAGTTGCTTTTGCATCTAATTTGTGACAGGCCGCACAATTGGTGTTGAACAATTCTTTTCCTTTGGCTGCATCACCACCACCTGCTGCAGGAGCCGCGGTTGCTGCCGCAGCAGCGTCAGCCGGAGCCGGAGCCGGATTTTGTGCAATAGAGGTTAATGAGAATGTTAGCAGAAGCGCTAAGCCGAAGATAAATTTTTTAGAAAACGAATTATGGTTACCCACTTTTTTCATATTTAGTTATGATTATCTACTATAATTTGAAATGCGAATTTTGCCGTAAATTCAGGCTTTTTTGCACATTTTACTTCAAAACTGCCACAAAAATACGATTTATGAGTTATTCACAAAACCTTAAAATACTCTTAAAACTCAATTTATATCAATTCTAAATAGACAATCTTGTTTTGTTTGTTTTAAGAAGTATTACATTTGTATAAAAATCACTACTTTATGAAAATAACAATGACAAAATGGTCTGTTTTAACGCTTATTCTTTTAGTTTTTTCTGCAGAAAAAATATCAGCACAAGAGTCAAAAGTTACCGTAAACCAAGACCCTAAATTTGAGCAGCTTTTAACAGAAAAAAGAAAAATAAATAGTTCACTAACCATAACTGATAGATACAAAATTCAAATTTTTAGTGGGGAAAGTGAACCTGCCAAGAAAACCTTAGGAGATTTCAGAAAAGAATTCAAAAACTACGATGGAACGATTGTTTTTAACACACCAGTATACAAAGTTTGGATTGGAAATTTCAAAACCAGAATTGAAGCTGAGCGCAATTTGAATGTGCTTAAGAGAAAATATCCAAACGCACTTCTGATCAGACCTAACAAATAATAATCAATAAAAAAGCCCTGAAGATTCAGGGCTTTTTTATGCAAACTATTTAAGTTTCTTTTTGACGGCAACTTCTTGGAAGGCCTCAATTATATCGTTGATTTCGATGTCATTGTAGTTTTTGAGCTGTATACCGCAATCATATCCTTTGCTAACTTCTTTCACATCGTCTTTAAAGCGTTTTAAGGCAGCAATATCGCCGGTAAAAATGACAACTCCATCTCGAATCAATCTAACTTTTGAAGATCGGAACACTTTACCATCAGTAATCATACAACCGGCAATAGAACCCACTTTTGAAATTTTAAATACTTCGCGAATTTCTGCTGTCCCGGTAATTTCTTCTTTCATTTCCGGCGATAACATTCCTTCCATCGCATCTTTCAAGTCATCAATAGCATCGTAGATGATTGAGTAATTTCTGATATCGATTTCTTCTTTTTCAGCCAGAGTTTTAGCACTTCCGGCTGGACGAACGTTAAATCCGATGATGATTGCATCTGAAGCCGAAGCCAACATAACATCGCTTTCGGTAATAGCACCAACACCTTTGTGAATGATATTGATTTGAATTTCGTCGGTAGAAAGTTTTGAGAATGAATCAGTAAGTGCTTCAACAGAACCATCTACATCCCCTTTGATAATGATGTTGAGTTCTTTAAATTGTCCTAATGCAATACGACGTCCAATTTCGGCCAAAGTAATATGTCTTTGCGTACGTACAGACTGCTCGCGTTGCAATTGGGTACGTTTTGCGGCAATTTGTTTGGCTTCTCTTTCGTCTTCGTAAATATTAAACTTATCACCTGCGGTTGGTGCGCCATCCAAACCAAGAACGGATACCGGAGTAGATGGACCAGCTTCTTTTACGGTATGTCCGCGCTCATCAAACATCGCTCTGATTTTACCGTGGTTTTTACCGGCCAACATATAATCGCCAATGCGCAAAGTTCCGTTTTGAACCAAAATGGTCGCCACATATCCTTTACCTTTATCGAGTTGCGCTTCAACAACAGTTCCTTGAGACAATCGATCTGGATTAGCTTTTAAGTCGAGGATTTCGGCTTCCAACAATACTTTTTCAAGTAATTCTTTTACACCTGTTCCTGCTTTTGCCGAAATATCGTGCGATTGAATTTTACCGCCCCAATCTTCGACCAATAAGTTCATACCGGCTAAACGTTCTTTAATTTTGTCCGGATTGGCATTGGGTTTATCAATTTTATTGATAGCAAAAATAATCGGAACTCCGGCTGCTTGTGCGTGACTAATCGCCTCTTTGGTTTGCGGCATGATGTCGTCATCAGCAGCAATTACAATGATGGCAATATCGGTTACCTGAGCTCCACGAGCACGCATCGCCGTAAAGGCTTCGTGACCCGGAGTATCGAGAAATGCGATTTTTTGACCATTTTCTAAAGTAACTCCGTACGCTCCTATATGCTGGGTAATTCCTCCGGACTCTCCGGCAATTACGTTTTCTTTACGAATATAATCAAGCAAAGATGTTTTTCCGTGGTCAACGTGACCCATGACCGTTACAATCGGCGCGCGGGTTACCAAATCTTCCGCGCTATCTTCTTGAACTTGAACATTTTCTTCGATGTCGGTTGTAATAAACTCAACTTCAAATCCAAATTCATCTGCTACAATGGTCAGAGTTTCGGCGTCCAATCGTTGGTTCATCGTTACCATGATACCCAATGACATACAGGTTCCAATCACTTTAGTAATCGGCACATCCATCATGGTTGCAATCTCGCCCACGGTCACAAACTCAGTAACTTTAAGGATTTTGCTTCCTTCTTCAAAAGCTCTTTGTTCTTCTTCAGTTTTTTGACGGTGAGAATCGCGTTTGTCACGACGGTATTTTGCCGCTTTGGATTTACCTGATTTTCCTTGAAGTTTTTCTAAGGTTTCGCGGATTTGATTTTTAACTTCTTCTTCGGTAGGCTCAACTTTGGCAATAACCGGACGATTGTTTCCTTTGTTAAAGCCAGGTTTTCCGCCAGGTTTATTGTTTCCGCCTTGAATGTTTCCGCCCGGTCTTGGCCCTTGTTGTGGCTGGCCCGGTTTGGATTCATTGGGTTTTGAAGGAATGCGTTTACGCTTGTTCTTTTGATTTTGATTGGCGTTATTGGCCGCTTGTTTTGGATCTTCCTTTTTCTTTTTAGCGCGCTCAAATTGCGACAAATCAATTGTTTGACCGGTCAAAGTTGCTCCGGAAAGTTTTTGATATTGTGTCGTAATCGTATCATCAACCACAGGCTCTGACGGAGTTTGTGCTGCAGTTTCAGGTTTGCTTTCTGCTTTTACTTCAACAGTAGGCGTTTCTGAAACTTCAGGCGTTGTATCTTTTTCTGAAGAGTTTCGAGCAGCATCTAAATCAATAACACCCACTTGTTTCAGCCCGGAAACCACCGCACGAGCTTTGATAACTTCATTGCGCTGACGCTCTTCGTCTTGTTTGCGCTTGTCTTCAATCTCTTTTTCACGCTCTAATCGCAGCGCTTCTTTTTCTTTGCGTTTTTCCTCGCCTACTTCTTTAGATGCTTCTTTGTTGCCTTTATCACCGGCAAACTGGCCTTGAAGAATCCCATATTCTACCTCAGAGATTTTAGCATTCGGATTGGCATCAATGGTAATGCCTTTCTCTTTGAGATGCTCAACGGCTCTGTCAAGTGAAATATTAAATTCCCTTAAAACCTTATTAATTCTTATTACTCTTTCTTCAGACATAAAATCTTTTTATTTGTGGCTTTGGTTGTGTTGTTGTTTAGTGCTGTATGCTTAAGAATTCAATTCTTCTTTCAAGATGCGAATCACATCTAAAATCGTTTCTTCTTCTAAGTCTGTTCTTCTAACCAAATCATCAACGTCTTGATTGAGGATGCTTCGGGCGGTATCTAAGCCGATTTTAGCAAATTCGTCAATAACCCATCCGTCGATTTCATCAGAGAATTCAGCCAATTCTACGTCATCTTCTTCATCAATGGTGCTGCCTTCGCGAATTACATCCAATTCGTAACCCGTTAACAATCCGGCCAATTTGATGTTGTGCCCCCCGCGACCAATGGCTTTAGAAACTTCTTCTAATTTCAAGAATACCTCAGCTCTTTTTTCGTCTTCGAAAATTTTAATGGATGAAACTTTAGCCGGGCTAAGGGCACGTGAAATATATAATTGTGTATTAGTTGTATAATTGATTACGTCAATATTTTCGTTTCCTAATTCGCGAACAATTCCGTGGATACGCGAACCTTTCATACCCACACAAGCGCCCACCGGATCGATGCGATCATCATAAGAATCAACCGCAACTTTGGCTTTGTCGCCCGGAATGCGTACTACATTTTTAATCATAATCAAACCATCGAACACTTCCGGAATTTCTTGCTCGAATAATTTTTCGAGGAATTTTTCAGAAGTTCTCGACATGATAATTTGCGGTTTGTTGCCTTTAAGCTCAACATTTTCAATGATTCCGCGCACGTTGTCACCTTTGCGGAAAAAGTCAGATGGAATTTGTTTTTCTTTCGGAAGCACAATTTCGTTTCCTTCGTCATCAACCAAAATAACCACTCTTGGGCGCACATGATGTACCTCAGCAGTGTAAATTTCGCCAATTAAATCTTTGAATTGTTTGTATAGATTGGTGTTATCGTGCTCGTGAATTTTTGAAATTAAATTCTGACGCAAAGCCAAAATAGCACGACGCCCCAAATCGATGAGTTTTACTTCTTCGGAAACTTCTTCGCCAATTTCAAAATCGGGCTCAATTTTTCTAGCCTCAGTCAAGGTGATTTCTTCATTTTCCAAATCGAGATCTTCGTCGGCAACAATGACACGTCTGCGCCAAATTTCCATATCGCCTTTGTCAGGATTGATGATGATGTCGAAATTCTCGTCTGATCCGAATTTTTTCTTTAATGCGTTTCTAAACACATCTTCTAAAATTGCCATAAGCGTTACGCGATCGATCAGTTTGTCATCTTTAAACTCTGAAAACGATTCGATTAATGCTAAATTTTCCATGCCATCTTTTGATTAAAATATTATTGTAACAATAGCTTCTTTGATTTCAGAATAAGGAATATCTAACGTTTTTTGCACGGTTTCTTTTCCTTTTCCGATTTTTTTAGGTTCTCTGGCTTGCCAGGATAAAGTTATAAAATTATCATTTGCCGCCACCAATTCGGCTTCAATAGTTTGATTTTCAGTCTTTACAATCAAAGTTCTTCCGACGTTTTTGATGTATTGTCGAACCAATTTAAGCGGCGAACCAACACCAACCGAAGCGACTTCCAACGCAAAGTCTTGTTCTTCACGGTCTAAGTTGTGCTCAATGGCGCGGCTTACATCAATACAATCTTGTAAAGTTACACCATTGTCACCATCAATATTCACATTGATTTTTCCAGCATCGGTAATGGTTAAATCAATCAAAAACAGCGAAGGTCTTTCTTGAAGAGCATCCTCGAGCAATTGGCGAACTTTTTCTTTGAATGTCATATTTTTTTATAAAAAGAGGGAAGCAGTGCTTCCCTCATTATTTAACGTTCTATAAATAACGGTGCAAATATAATCTTTTTTTATAATTCAAAAATCATTAAGCTTGTAAAAAAATTATATTACCTTTATATCGCAGAAAAATAAAACTGTATCTACAAATTTTTACTTTTTTTACTATGAAAAAAATACTTGTCCCAACGGATTTTTCACAACACGCCGAATATGCATTAAAAGTAGCAGCGCAAATTGCCAAAGAAAACAACAGCGAAATCATTTTGCTACATATGTTAGAACTTCCGCATCAAGCTGGTGATGCCATTGGCAGCGGACACCAGATTCCTGAAATCATGTTGTACAAAAACAAAGCGCTTGAAAATCTTGAAGAACTAATGGACGCAGATTTTCTAGACGGAATCAACGTTTCTGAAGCAGTTCAGTTTGAGAAAGCCTTTGACGGAATCATGAAAATCATCAAAAAGAATGAAGTTGATTTGGTAGTGATGGGTTCGCACGGAACTAGCGGTTTTGAAGAAATGTTCATCGGATCAAACACTGAAAAAGTGGTTCGTTTTTCTGATGTTCCTGTTTTAGTAATCAAAAATCAAGTTGATGATTTCAAAGCTTCAAACTTTGTTTTTGCTTCTGACTTTTCAAATGAAATCAAAAAACCTTTCAAATTATTGCTCGACTTTGCCAAAGTTTTCAATTCAAAACTGAACTTGGTGATGGTGAACACACCGAATAGCTTTAAGCCAACTCATACTGCTGAGAAAATCATGAGCGAGTTTATGGCTGAATTCAATTACACCAATTACAGCATGGATATATACAACGACACCAATGTTGAAAAAGGAATTTTGAATTTTGCCAACAAAGTCAACGCTGATTTGATTGGCATGTGCACACACGGAAGAACCGGTTTTGCGCACTTCTTTAACGGAAGCATTAGTGAAGATTTAGTAAATCACGCTGTTCGTCCGGTGATTACTTTTAAAATCTAAATCTCAAAACTACACAAATAAAAAAAGCCTCCTGAATCAGGAGGCTTTTTTGTTGGTCCACTAGGACTCGAACCTAGAAAGACGGCACCAAAAACCGTAGTGTTACCATTACACCATGGACCATTACCATTGCTGTAAAGCGAGTGCAAATTTATAACAAAATTTATTTTAAGCAAGATTTTAGAAAAAAAATCTCAAATTTTTATTGAATTATTTTTTGAGCATAATACTTGGCTTTTTAAATCGTTGATAAACAGTCTCGGATTTTTTTATGAATCAAAACGGGCATACACAAAAAAATAGTTTCTTTGTATCGCTTTAAAACTACAAACGATTATATGACTTCATTCAATTTCAACAAGTGGAATACCATCACCGGTTGGGTCGCTTTTACCGTTGCCTTAATTACCTATTCAATGACTGTAGAACCCACGATGAGTTTTTGGGATTGTGGTGAATATATTGCCACTGCTGCCAAACTTGAAGTAGGTCACCCTCCGGGAGCGCCTCTTTTTCAGATGATGGGCGCTTTCTTTGCGATGTTTGCCACCGATGCACAACATGTCGCCTTGATGGTGAATATGATGTCGGTTTTTTCGAGTGCGTTTACCATTTTGTTTATGTTTTGGTCGTCGACGATCATCATGCGAAAAATTATTGCTTCTGGAACTGAACCTGAAGAAATCACCCAAAACAATGCAATGGTCATTCTCGGAAGCTCGTTTGTAGGTGCGTTGGCTTTTACTTTTTCGGACAGTTTTTGGTTCAATGCGGTTGAAGCCGAAGTGTATGCCATGGCTATGTTGCTGATTGCTTTGCTTTTGTGGCTCGGTTTGCGTTGGGAACAAGATATGTTTACTCCGCGTGGAAACAAATGGTTACTCGTCATTAGTTTAATTATCGGACTGTCCTTTGGTGTTCACTTTATGGCTTTGTTGGCTATTCCGTCGATTGGATTTTTGTACTATTTCAAACATTACAAAACCATCACTATCAAAAACTTTGTGGTGGCAAACATTGTGGTTGTAGCTATTTTGTTGTTCATTTTCAAATTGCTCTTACCACTGACGATGGCGTTTTTCGGTAAAACAGAAATCTATATGGTCAACAATTTTGGCCTGCCATTTAACTCAGGAACCATCTTCGTTACCTTATTGTTTGTAGCTTTCTTTTATTTTGGTTTGCGTTACACCAGACAAAAAGGTCTAATTTTTTACAACACCATTATTCTGTGCATTCTATTTATTCTGATTGGTTTCTCTACTTGGATGATGTTGCCAATTCGCGCCAATGCCAATACGGTCATCAATGAAAACAAACCTTCAGATGCCGCCGAGGTTTTAGCATACTACAATCGTGAACAATACGGGGTAAACCCTTTATTTTATGGTCCGCAATACACCGATTCTTTTGCTGGATTGGACGAAGAAACACCTTACTTAGATAAAGCGCCCAACTACGAACGAGATTATAAAACCGGAAAATACGTTATAACCAACAACTATAAAAACGCCGAACAAAACAGCGATGATCATCAAAAAGCAATTTTGCCGCGTTTGTGGAGCACTGAACACATTGAAAATTACATTCGCTTTACCCGCGAACCTGAGTTTAAAATCAAACCAGAATATTCTGAAGAAAAAGAATTGGTTGACGTTATTGCCGAATTCAGAAAAGCCTATGCTGACAAACAAATCGACACCGAAGGCTACATCACTTTTTTGAAAAGCTACGGTGAATATTTAGACATTCAAAAACCGTCTACTTGGGACAATTTGAGTTTTATGTTTGAATACCAGTTTGGCTATATGTATTGGCGTTATTTGATGTGGAACTTTGTAGGTCGACAAAATGACAACCAAGGAAAATACGATCAACTCGATGGAAACTGGCTCAGTGGCATTACCCCGATTGATCAAATGCACTTGGGTTCACAAGCCAATTTACCCGATGACCAATTGCACAACAAAGGCCGAAACCTGTATTACTTTTTACCTTTTATATTAGGTTTGGCCGGAATGATGTTTCATGCCAAAAAAGACCTCAAGAGTTTTTATGTGTTGATGGCATTGTTCTTATTCACCGGAATTGCGCTAAAAATATACCTCAACGAAAGGCCTTTTGAACCGCGCGAACGCGATTATGCACTAGTCGGCTCATTCTTTGTTTTTGCTATTTGGGTTGGATTTGGCGTGTATGCTTTGTTTGAATCGGCGCGTAAATATGTACAGCCTAAGTTGGCCGGCCCTATTTGCATCGGACTTTGCTTTTTGGCTGCTCCGGTGCTGATGGCTTCACAAAATTGGGACGATCACGATCGCTCAAATAAATATACCGCGATTGCAATGGCCAAAAACTACCTCAACTCATGTGAGCCAAACGCGATTTTGTTTACCATCGGTGACAATGATACCTTTCCGCTTTGGTATGCGCAAGAAATTGAAGGCATTCGAACTGATATCAAAATTGTCAACACCAGTCTGTTCATGACCGATTGGTACATTGATCAGATGAAAATGAAAACCTATAAATCAGATGGTTTGCCTATTTCATTTACCCATGACCAATATGTTGGGGATAAACTTGATTATGCGGTGCACAATGCCAAAACAGAAGCGCGCTGGAATCTCAAAGATTTACTGCATTTTATTGCCAGTGACGACCCTCGAACTTTGATTGACATGGATAATGGACAGAAAATCCACTTTTATCCGACCAATAAAATCCGCATTCCGATTGACAAAAACAACATCATTCAAAACAAAGTGGTCAATCCGGCGCAATACGATTCAATTGTTCCTTACATCGACATTGAAATCAAAGGGCCAGCTTTGTACAAAAATCGTTTGATGATGCTCGATGTATTGGCCAACAACAATTGGAAACGCCCGATTTATTTTACCGGCGGAAGTTTTGGTGACGACGATTATTTGTGGATGAAAGACTATCTGCAACTCGACGGTATGGTTTATAAACTTGTGCCGATTCACACACCGATTCCAAAAGACGGAAGTCCGCTCGATATGGGTCAAATTGACAGTCAAAAGATGTATAACATTGTCATGAAATGGGATTGGGGCAACGGCGAGCTCAAAACCATTTATCACGATCCTGAAACGCGTAAAAACAGCATTTCCTATCGAGCCAACATGGCGCGTTTGATGGAACAACTCATCAACCAAGGACAAAAAGACCAGGCCGCTAAGATTATTGATTTGGCCATGGAAAAAATGCCGCTTCAATATTATGGTTATTATTCATTGGTAGATCCGTTTGCGGGTGGATATTACGAAGTCGGTCAAAAACAAAAGGCTCGTCAATTGCTCATGGATTTGATTGTAAAATACCAGCAAAATCTTAAATTCTACAAAGGCTTAAGAGCTTCTGAACAAAATGATTTGATGATTGATATTATTACCGATATCGAGCGCTACAGAACGCTTATTGAAGTGATGCGCGACCGAGGTGACACTGAGTTCTTCAACCAACAAAAATCTACGTTTAATTCGTATAACCAAATGTTCGCTCGCTTTCACCGCGACAATATGTAAGCAATATAAGGCGTCTGCGAGGGCGCCTTTCTTTTTCATATGAAATGGTATTGGATTAAAACATCGCGGTTGGTCAAGTGGCTGTTTCCAAAATATATTTGGAACTTACCGACGCATGAAAAGATTGTTTTTCTGACTTTTGACGACGGCCCCATGCCTGAAATAACTCCATGGGTACTAGACCAACTCGACGCTTATCAAGTCAAGGCAACTTTTTTCTGCATTGGCGATAATGTCCGAAAACACCCTGAGATTTATGAAGAAGTTATGCGACGTGGACACGCCATCGGCAACCATACTTTTAATCACTTGAACGGTTGGAAAACCGCAACCTCAACCTACATCGAAAACACCATCAAATGGGAAGAATATGCGGCTACTCAATCGGTCTTATTTCGTCCACCCTACGGAAAAATCAAGAGAAGTCAAGCACAAAAACTCATGCAAAAAGGCTATAAAATTATCATGTGGGATGTGCTCAGCGCTGATTTTGACACTTCAGTTTCTCCTGAAAAATGCCTAAGCAATGTTGTCAATCATCTTGAATCGGGAAGCATTGTCGTATTTCACGACAGTTTAAAAGCATTTAAAAACATACAATATGCCTTGCCAAAGACATTGCAGTTCTTAAAAGAAAACGGGTTTGTAGGTGTGAGAATCGATTAGATTTGTTCTTGAACCAAACCGATAATGGTGTTGGCATCTAACTCACCGGATTGTCTCCAGATCATTTGCCCTTCTTTGTAAATCATTAGTGTTGGCAAACCTTTGATGCGAAGAGCATCAGCGAGTTCTTGGTTTTTGTCAACATCAATTTTGATTACTTTAGCCTTATCTCCTAATGCCGCGGCTACATCTCTAATGACCGGATGCATAGAAACTGAGGCTTCATTCCACTCGGTGTAAAAATCAATTAAAACCGGAACTTGGGCGTTGATAAGTTCTCCAAATTTTGACATGAAAGCTAAAATTTAATTTATAATCGGCTGTCATTTGAGCTATTGCGTTACAAATGTAGCGTTTTATACGAATTATGCTAATTTTTCGCCCTTTTTTAGTTGAATAACCGTTATTTCGGGCATAATACCTACGCGACCCGGATAGGCGTGAAATCCAAAGCCTCGATTGACATATACATATCGTCCGAATTCCTCATAGAGCCCGGCCCATTGCTTGTACATATATTGAGCCGGGCTCCATTTAAAAAATCCTGGGATTTCAATACCGAACTGCATTCCGTGTGTGTGACCGGAAAGCGTTAAATGTACGTTCTTTGGGTGTTTTTTGACTTCGTATTCCCAATGACTCGGGTCGTGACTCATAAGGATTTTAAAATCACGCTCTGATAAATGGGCCGTCGCTTTATTTAAATCACCGGCTTGTTTGAAGTTGCGACCCCAATTCTCTACACCAACCAATGCGATATGCTCTCCATCCTTTTCGACAAATCGATGTTCATTTAAAAGCAGCTCAAAACCAATATCACCGTACAAATTTTTGATATCTTGGAAGTTTTTATCCTTAGCTTGTTGCGATGACCAAGTGACATATTCGCCGTAATCGTGGTTGCCCAAAACTGAGAACTTTCCATACTTGTAAGATTTAATTCGATTGAACGACTCAATCCACGGATGCATTTCTTTGGCGTGGGTGTTGACAATATCACCGGTAAACAAAATCATGTCGGCTTCTTGATCGTTGATTAGGTCAATGGCGTAATTGATTTTATCAGGATTGTCAAAACTTCCGCTGTGTACATCCGAAATCTGCGTAATGGTAAATCCATCAAATGCATCGGGCAAATCCGGAAAAAATATGCGCTGCTTGATAACTTTATAGTTGTATTTACCCACAGTCATTCCGTAAATAAGCGACAAAAACGGAACGGCCGCCAAGCCCAATCCTATTTGGCTGATGAATTTTCTGCGATCCGGCAAAAAGCTTTCTGAAGAACTTTGGGTAAAATATCGTACTGTCCCGAACAAAAGTCTAAAGATGTCTTCGCCCAACATCACCAGCGTCACAACAATTTTGGGCAAATACACCAACAACATTAAGCCCAATGTAAGCAAGGTATAGCGCGTCTGTCCTATCGAACGATCAAATTGAGTAAACGAATAAATGATAAAAACCAAAATAAATAAACTCAACCCTTGATACGTGAGCAAAGCCCATTTTGCCTTGAGCAAGGTTTTGAATGCTTGATAAGCATAAACTTCAATGAGCAGAAAGATAAAAATCAGGAATAAAAAGCGAAAAAGCATTCGGAAAATTTTGCGTAAAATAACAAATTAATCAAACGCAAAAGTCCCGTATTATATCAATTTTAACGAAAGTTAAAAGCAATAAAAAAGAGGGCAATTGCTTACCCTCTTCTTCCCAATCAAACAATCCTATTTGGCCGACATCATCCAAATGTCGGCAATATAGAAAGGTGATTACTTTTTTATTTTTGAATCACCGACAACAGTTGCCGATTCTTTTTTTTCAACTTTGGCTTTCTTAATTCTCTTAGCCTTGATTTCTTTTACATGAGCTATCTTCTTGGGCTCTGTTTGGCTCTGAACACTGATAATCCCTGCAAAAACATACGCCGAGATGATAACAGCTTTAATCATAATCCTGAAATCTAGTTGTCGTTTAGAGCAACAAAGCTAAGATTTGAAAATGAAGATTAAATGAAGTTTTTGATTTTTTGGGTTATAAAAACCAGAAAACTTATGTGTTCAGTTTAAAAGTCAACGCGAAAACAGTTCCTTTATTGGTTTCTGAAGTAACTTTTATAGCAATATTCTGAAAATGAGCAATGCTGTCAACAATCGCCAAACCCAAACCATAACCCTCCTGATCTTTGTTTTGCCGTGAAAATCTTTTAAAAACATTATCAATCTGATCTTGCATCATTCCGATTCCGGTATCGGTTACTTTCAATAAATACTCGTCTTGATTCATTTGATCTGAAAGAATAATTGAGCCATTTTCACGATTATATTTTACCGCGTTAATCAATAGATTATAAAGTAAAATCTGAAAAAGGGTATGATTGCCTTTGAACTTGTATTTATATTTTAGTTCGTTGCTCAGCGTAAGCCCTCGTGCATGAATTCTATCCTCAAGTTCTTGGGTCAAATTGGTTGCAATTTCATAACAATCTACTTCTTCGTTCAGCTGATACTGATTGTTTTCAATGCGCGAAATCAACAGCAAATTACTGATGATCTTCTTGAGTCGATCCAGCGTTTTGAGCGAAGCGGCAATTTTGTCAATCGCATCGTCATCGAGTGAATCGTTCTGCAACAGATTTTCAAACTTACTTTTGAGCAAGGCAATCGGCGTGAGCAATTCATGCGATACGTTGGCAATAAACTGCTTTTCTTTGGCAAACAAATCACTAATGCGGGACATCATCTGATTCAATCCTTCGTCAAGCGCCCTAAAATCTGCCGAAGTTGAATGAATAGGCGTATGGTCAAAGGTTTCAGGCTGGTCAACTTTCCTGATTTTGGTATCGATGATTCTGTAAAAAGGCTTGAGCAGATATTCAATATACAAGGTGTCAGCAGCAAAAGTCACCGAAATGGTTACAAACAAAACCACCAAAAAGAAAACGCGAATAGCAATGGTCAAATCTTTAATTTCGCTTAAACTGCTTCCGATTTCCAATAAATATGCTTGATGGTCGTATGTAAAACGATGTTCAAGAATTCTGTAATCGTTTTGGTCGCCTTCAATAAGGCGCGGTTCAGTGATAAATTGACTGTTCTCGACCACCTTGGTCAATGGCAATCTCGATAATTGCAAAAACTCATCGTGCAAAGTGGTGAAACTGGCAAAAGTTTCAGACGAATCCTTTTTGATAATATAATCGTTGATTTCTTCCTTGTCCAGATGTTTAATAAAATTCTCTTTCTTAGAAATCAAACTCGCGTTGATGTGTTTATATACTACTCTTTCAATCAAAATAGGCAGCAACCACCACAAGATAAGCACCACCGCAAAGCGGGTAAGCGCATTAAAAATGGCAAGTCGATGTTTGATTTTCATAGAGAATGATTAGTCAGAGATTCGATACCCAACATTTCTAACGGTTTCAAACCACTGAATCGGTGCATGTTTATCAAGTTTTTTTCGCAAGTTCCGCACATGAACATCAATAAAATTCGAATCTGAATTCACCTCAAGAACATCGCCCCAAATATGTTCGGTAATTTGCAAACGCGTCACTACTCGGTTTTTATTGAGCACCAAATACTGAAAAATATCAAATTCTTTCTTGGTCAAATTAATCGGAACCGAATCAAAAGTGACTTTGTAATCTTGCAATTGTAAATGAAATCCGTGGATGTTTAAATCGTTGACCGTAAAACCGTGCATTCTGCGAATCACCGCAAACAATCGAGCGGAGAGTTCACTAAGTGCAAAAGGTTTCGTCAAATAATCATCGGCACCTAACTGAAGTCCGTCAATTTTGTCGTTGAGTTCGCCTCGCGCCGAAATGACAATAACGGCCATTTTATCTGCTTGGGCTCTTACTTTTTTGAGTACTTCAAAACCGTCACCATCAGGCAAACCCAAGTCTAATAACATTACATCATAAGAGTTTACGGCCAATTCTTCAAAAGCGGCACTGCAACTCGAAACCCATTTACACACATAACCTGACTTTGATAAAAAGTCGGTAATTTCCTGAGCCAAATCGCGGTAATCTTCAACAATCAGTACATTCATAAACCTAAAATGTTGTGTAAAGATATAGAAAAAGCCAGCCAAATGTATGACCGGCTTTGCTGAGATCATATTTATTTCCCGGCAAAATTCAAAAAGTCGCCTTGCGCATTAAAAATCGCATCGGTGAGTTGCCCTTGCACCAACAAACCCACTTCATAATGCGTTTGCGACACATCATTAGTTACTTTGATTATTTTTTGAACCAGTAAATTCGGATAATTTTTTTTCAAATAATCTAGAGCCGGCTGCGGAAGTTCGCCGGGTGAAATTTCACATGCGAGCGCTTTAAATACACCGGCTTCTGTATAAGTTGCCGTCATTGGGATGTTTTTTAAAGTAAAATAAGCATCAAAATTAAGTTCTGAAAGCATCTCCCCGCGATAGGTTTTTGACCATTTGGCTTGGGTGTTGGGAAATTGCTTTTCAAAAGCAAAAGTTACCTCTACAGGTGGTTCTATTTGAGTTTTACTTTTCTTGTCTTGTGCGCTGGCTGATAACACCATTAATAATCCGCACATTAAAACTAAATTTTTCATACTGTTTGATTTTATGGAAATTAATAAAAAACCGGCACTAAGGCCGGCTTAATTACCTGAATTTTCAGGCTGTCTAACTCAATTATTTTTTGGCTTTTTCTTCAGCTTTAGCCGGTTTTACAGCTGCTTGATTGGCTTTTTTAGCTTTTTTGTGACGACGCATTTCGTGCACTTTTGCTTCTTTTGTGGCGGTTGGTTGCTTTTTGATGGTGTTCGCGTTGGCGAATGTGAAGCTACCGAGTAACACTGCTAATAACAAAACTACTTTTTTCATGATTTCTAAGTTTTTTGAATTAATATCCTTTTTAATGGTGAAGTAAAATTAGCCCGTCAAAAATGAAGCAAAAATGAAGAAACCCAAAGTTCATTTGAAGTTTAACTTGGTTTTAGCAAAGCCCTATTTTTCTGTATGAAAAGCCGCTCAGAAACTCTTAAAGAAGCGTAAAAAATTCTTAGAATCATTTCTAAATAAAATTTGAAGTCTAGCCAATTTTACTACTTTTACCTTTCTAAGAAATTACTACAAATGTCACAAAAACGTTTATTCCTGCTCGATGCTTATGCCTTAATTTTCCGCGGATATTATGCTTTTATCAAAAATCCGCGCATCAATTCAAAAGGCATGGACACCTCGGCTGTATTGGGTTTTATGAACTCATTGATGGAAGTCATCAAAAAAGAAAAACCCGATCATTTGGCCGTGGCCTTTGACAAAGGTGGCAGCGATTATCGTTGCGAATTATACCAAGAATACAAAGCGCATCGCGATGAAACACCCGAAGCAATTAAAATTGCCGTGCCTTATATTCAGCAGTTTTTGCAAGCCATGCACATTCCGATTATTGAGAAAGCCGGTTTTGAAGCCGACGACCTCATCGGAACTTTGGCCAAACAAGCTGAAAAAGAAGGTTATCAAGTTTTTATGGTAACGCCCGATAAAGACTATGCGCAGTTGGTTTCAGAGAATATTTTTATGTACAAACCCGCGCGGGCCGGCAACGACATCGAAATTTGGGGTGTGCCCGAAGTTTTAGAAAAATTCGAAATCGAGCATCCCGAGCAAGTCATTGACTTTTTGGGGATGATGGGCGATTCTGCCGACAATATTCCGGGCTTTCCTGGAGTGGGCGAAGTTACTGCCAAAAAATTGCTCAAAGAATTCGGCTCGATGGAAAACTTGCTTGAGAACACCGACAAACTCAAAGGCGCGCTCAAAGACAAAATCGAAAACAACAAAGAACTGGGCTTACTTTCTAAAAAACTCGCGCGCATTTTGCTGGATTGCCCAGTGACTTTTGACGCGCACGACTATGAACTCAGCAAACCCGATATCGAAAAAACCGATGCTTTGTTTATAGAACTTGAATTCCGTCAGCTCAAAACCCAGTTTGACAAACTCTTCGGCAGCGGAAAAGAATACGACGAAATTGACACCAGTTCATTAAACGGCGATGCTCCCGAAGCAGCCAAACCAGCCAAAAAAACGGCTCCTAAAAACGAAAATCAGTTTGATTTGTTTGGTTTTTCAGACGAAGAATCTGACGAGCCGCGCGCGCAATCTTATTATAACACCTTAGCCAATACCGAGCATTTGTACCAAGTGGTTCAAGGCGATTTGCCGGTGAAATTATTGATGCAACAATTGCTCAAACAATCATCGGTTTGCTTTGACACCGAAACCACCGGAATCGATGCGCTCAATGCCGAATTGGTCGGCATGTCATTTTCATTCGAAAAAGGCAAAGCGTATTATGTGCCGTTTCCGGAAGATCAATCGCAAGCCATCGAGCTCGCTGAAAAATTCCGCCCGTTTTTTGAAAATGAATCAATCGAAAAAGTCGGACAAAACATGAAGTACGACATCAAAGTGCTCAAAAAATACGGTCTTGAAGTAAAAGGTTATTGCTTTGATACGATGATTGCGCATTACCTCATCAATCCAGATATGCGCCACAACATGGATGTGCTGAGCGAAACTTATTTGAAATATGCACCACAATCCATCGAAACGCTCATTGGCAAAAAAGGCAAAAACCAAAAATCGATGCGCGAAGTAGCGCTTGAAGACATCAAAGAATACGCTGCCGAAGATGCCGATATAACCTTTCAACTCAAACAACATTTTCAGCCTATTTTAGAAAAAGTTGGCACCAAAAAACTCTTTGATGAAATCGAGATTCCACTGGTTCAGGTTTTGGCCGATATGGAATCTGAAGGCATCCGGCTCGATGTGGATTTTCTGAAAGCCATGTCAAAAGATATGGACGAAGAAATCAAACAAATCGAACAAAAAATATATGAAACTGCCGGTGAAAAATTCAACTTGGCCTCGCCCAAACAACTCGGGGATATTTTGTTTGAGAAGATGAAAATCGGCGGCGCCAAACAAAAGAAAACCAAAACAGGACAATACGCAACCGGCGAAGAAGTCTTGAGTTATTTGGCCAACGAGCATCCGATCGTTCAAGATATTCTCGATTGGCGTCAGATGGTGAAATTACAAAGTACTTATATTGAAGCTTTGCCGTTGCAAGTTGACCCGAAAACACAGCGCGTTCACACCGATTATATGCAAACCGTGGCGGCCACCGGTCGTTTGAGTTCGAACAATCCGAACTTGCAAAACATTCCGATTCGCACCGAGCGCGGGCGTTTGATTAGAAAAGCTTTTGTTGCGCGCGACGAAAATTACACATTGCTCTCTGCCGACTACTCGCAAATTGAGCTGCGCATTATTGCCGCTTTATCGGGTGAAGAAAACATGATCAAAGCGTTTCAAAACCACGAAGATATTCACCGAAGCACAGCTGCCAAAGTTTTTCATGTATCGCCCGAAGAGGTTACCAAAGAACAACGAAGCAATGCCAAAACCGTCAACTTCGGAATCATTTACGGTGTGTCGGCATTTGGTTTATCGAACCAAACCAATTTGTCCAGAAGCGAGAGCGCTGCGCTCATTGAAGCGTATTATCAGACCTATCCGAAGCTCAAAAACTACATGCAACAACAAGTTGATTTTGCGCGCGAACACGGTTATGTGGAAACGGTTTCGGGACGAAGACGCTATTTAAAAGATATCAATTCGGCCAACGCAGTAGTTCGCGGAGCCGCTGAACGAAATGCCGTGAATGCGCCCATTCAAGGAAGCGCGGCTGATATCATTAAAATCGCAATGATCAACATCCACCAAAAACTAACCTCTGAAAACTGGAAAAGCAAAATGCTGTTGCAAGTGCATGACGAATTGGTTTTTGATGTGCATTTATCAGAGGTTGAAAAAATCAAACCGATGATCAAACACGAAATGGAAAATGCTTTTCAACTCGCTGTTCCGTTAGAAGTTGAAATGGGCACCGGAGCAGATTGGCTCGCAGCACACTAAAGTAGAAATCGATAGGTTGCCTTAATCAAGAAAATATTGTCGGGTTGTTGCCCCAAAATTTGGGTGTCTAAGCCGCGCCATAAATTGTCTTTGGTGTTGGCCAATCCGTTGATGCCTTGTGACCAAACCAAGAATATCTCCGAGCCCGGAATATATTCCCAACGCAAAACCAAATTCGAACGAAACTGAACTTCTGAAAAATCAGGATTACTAAAAGAGTAATCAACGGTTCCATCGGTGTTTTCATCAACATTAAAAACATCATTTGTCGAGTCAAATGCTATTTGCGAAGCTCCATAAAGCGACAATCGATCTTTATAATTAGCTGCTGTCGGATGAACCACATGCCCAAAATTTTTATATCGCCCACGTGAAATAAATGGTTGACAATAATATTGAATGGTCATATTTGGGTTGATATTGTAATTGAGACGAACCGAAGCCATGAGCGTTTGCTGTTCTAATTGACCCATGATATAGCGCATATTCCCACCATTATCTTGCTGATCAACATACTGTGTTTTACTCTTGTTAATGGCATAATTAGGGCTGAATGAAATCGTAAATGCATCAATAGGTTGATAATTAAAACCCCAATCGTATTCTAAGTACGAAAATGAATCGCTTTGTCCTTGTGAATAGTAAACGCCTGCATAATAATTAAACTTTTTTCGCGAATCTGAATTGAAATTGATGGACTGAAAATTTTCAGGCGAATATTTGAACCTCGGTCCACCTTGTAAAATGGTATTGGTATAAATGCGCGGTTTATAGACAATCTGAGCATAAGAATTCCAGTTGTTCTTAAAATTCAAATTCGTGCTCAAGGTAAATTGTAAACGATTAAAATTTCCGTCAAAATCATAACTTGAAAATTGCTCAAATCTCGTAAATATCTTTCTGAAAGCACCAAAAGGTTTGAGCGTTTGATGCGTTAAAATCGCAAATTGTCTGAGTTCATCGGCCTGTCGTAAAAAACCGACATCATTGAGTTCAAGTTCTGGCGATCGCCACATAAAAATTCCGGTATAACGCCAATGTCCGTCACTGGATTTGCCCATTTCAAAACGGCCTCCGGTTCCGGTGAGGGAGGTTCTGTCTTCATCCACATGCACATGGCCGGCATCTGCGCGTTGAAACAAATGCGTCAGACTTCTCTGGGTTCTGGTAATCGATTCCTTACTGCCCACTACATGGCTGCCCACTAAATTTCCGGCAAAATAATATTTGCGATTTTTCCAGTTGTGTTTAAAATCTATTCCGCCGGTGTAGGCTGCTTTGCGCAAAAAGTCCAATTCGCCATCAGACAAGTTGCGATGTGTGGTGGTGAACATCGCTCCTATATAACTGTTGCGGTGATTGAAGTCTTTTTGAATGCGCCCCACGGAATAATTGGTAAGCGGTTCAACAAGTTCTCTTCTTCTCACTCCTTGATGGTTAATTTTAGCAACTTCTTTATCTGTTACACTTTCCAGAAGCCCCACAGACCAGCCATTTTTGGTTTTACCACTAAACTTAGCAGCACCCAAAATAGTTGTATTCAGAGGTGAATCGACACTTTCATCATCTGCAACAAATTTTTCGTAGTCCTTTCGCTGAGGTGATCTTCCGATGCGGCGGGAATAAAACAAATTATCCGAGCCATCGGCAAAGCGAAAATTAAAAATGTTCTTGTTCTCGACAAAAAAGGGTCGGCGCTCTTCAAAGAAAATCTGAAATCCGTCCAAAGCGATGGCGGCCGGATCGGCTTCAACTTGTCCAAAATCAGGGTTGAAAGTTAAATCTAAATTCAAGTCATTGGTCAAACCAATTTTAGCATCCAAGCCAAGGTTGGTTTTATCATCTCGTCCATCGCGAAACGGATTGCCTTTTTCTTCGGGATAAGTTTCGTATTGACTCACTACAAAAGGCTGAATTTCAAGCTGTTTTTGCGGCTCAAGATTCACCAATCCGCGGAGTTCTCCAAATTCACTTACCCAACCCGGCGCATCTTGCGGAACGCGTTGCCAAACCGAACGCTCTTCGGCTCTGAAATATCTTCGGGTAGATTGCAAACCCCAAACTTGCTCGGGCGCGTTGCCAAATTTGAGTTGCGAAAACGGAATTTTAATCTCGGCCGTCCAACCTTCAGCATCAATATTGGTTTTGAGATACCAAATCGGATTCCAGCTCGAATCCCAATTGTTTCCGTTATCAGAAATAAACTCATCGCCTTTTACCCCGGAAACCGAAGCGGTAAAAGAGAATCCGGTTCGTTTATCGTTATAACTATCAATGTTGATTTCGACAAAATCGCCTTCAAATCCGTCGCGGCGTGACATGCGTTTGACAATACCTTGCGGATCTTTGTCGTAACATCGAAAGGCAAAATAAATATACTTTTTGTCGTAAATAACTTTGAATTTGGTTTGCTCAGATGGCGGTGTGTTTTCGTCGGGTTGGTTTTCGATATAGTCTGAAGTCCATTCGACCGCATCCCAAGCTTTTTCGGTAA
Organism: Flavobacteriaceae bacterium; assembly: GCA_046329175.1. Lineage (GTDB taxonomy): Bacteria > Bacteroidota > Bacteroidia > Flavobacteriales > Flavobacteriaceae > Flavobacterium. Next base: position 26,648 of record JAXLVE010000006.1, on the reverse strand, counting down.
TAAGCCCGTCTATTTCAGGCGCTTCATGTTCTGGGATTGGACGCGTAGTGTAGACCCTTTTGGAAGAAAGGTCAGGCATTTGCGCATGTACATTGATGCAAAGCAGCAAAACGCCGATTAATATTGCCGTTCTTAAATAGTTCATTTGTTTGTTTTGTTGACCGAAGTAGTAATTCAGTGAAAGCTTTTGTTACACATCGACCCAAAGTTTAACGCGGCTTAAACGAAAATCTTGTTTTAAGCGAATCATTTCAAACAAAAAAAGCCCATCTATATGCTAAATGGGCCTTTGAAAAGTTAAAATGCTTATTACTTAACTAATAGTTGTTTGGTCGCGTTTCCGTATGAAGTTCTCACAACGACCATGTAATTTCCTGATGGCAAGTCTGAAGTATTCAGCGTATCAAATTCATGGGTAATCGTTTGCTTTTTTACCACTCGGCCTAGGTTATCATACATTTTGAGTTCACCCGACGCCACAGAATCCGGAAGTTCAATACGGGTAAATCCATTGGCTGGGTTGGGTGACATCTGGAACGATTCTTTTTCAAAAGCAGCATTACCTAAGGTAAAGTTTGCCACCGTAGCCCCGCAACTTCCCCCACCGTGATATCCGATAGCCATACTGCTGAGTCGTCTGGCCCAAACGATGTTGAGTGAATTGGCCGAAGCGCTAAAAGCATAATCATTCACATCACCTGTATCACGGGCGCGCGTACCAATAACGGTGCGGACACCTGAAGTAACTGTGTTAGACAAAACGGTCCAATTTTGAACAGCATCTAATGGCGGAACAACTCCTTGACCGTTAAAGGTTCTGTCAGATAAGTTGGTTCCGTCAAACAAAACCACATCTTTACCCACATCGTCCATTTGAGTAGCATCGAATGCAATTCCCAGCCATCCGGTTGAAGGTCCGACTAAAGTGAGCACAACATTGTCTTGATTGACGTCAATTCTGCCTCCATAACCCGTTATAAAACTGAGATTCCCGGTAGAATAAATTTGCGCAGAAAGGGCTGCTGCCGAGAGTAACGCGACAGCGCTAAAAGTAATTTTCTTCATAATTTGTTTGTTTAGTTTTTGTTTTGTTAGTGATATTTAGTTTTTCATTTTTTACGGAGATTTTAATATTTGAATCATTTGGTCGTCGTTGGCCAAAACAGCGTAATCTAATGCTGAATGTCCACGCAAATCTTGATGATTCACGTCGGCTTTGGCCTTGATCAACATTTGGGCAATACGGTGGTTTTTGAACATCACGGCATACAGCAAAGCACTATTTTGATTGGTGTCATATATATTGGTGTCTGCCTTATTGGCCAAAAGCAGCTGAACCATTTCAGCATTCCCTTTAACAGTAGCCGCCATAAGCGCTGTTCCCATCGGGCTGTTCTGGTTGATATTTGTTTTGTGGTCTAAGATAACTTTGGCAACTTCTGTATTTCCGCGATAGCTAGCCAATATGAGCGGTGTATATTCATCTTTATTGACCGAATCAAAAATATTTGGTTGCTTTTTGACTGCTTCTAAAGCTTGAGCAGCGGTTCCTTTGCGAGCAATATCAAAAATATCCATCGATGTTTGTGCAGCTACAAACTGAACCGTCACAAGCAAAAACAAAAGGCAACTTCTTTTCATATTATTTTTTAAGTGAATCACGTCGGCGCAATTCGGTTTGGATTATTTTGGTTTGATAGGGTTTTTCTTCGTGTTCATTTTCAAGCCGATCAATCAATAGTTCGGCTGCCGCTTCGCCAATTTCTGGTCCGTGTTGGCTCACCGTTGATAAGCTCGGGGTTAATCTTCGCGACCAAACACCATCGGCAAAACCAATGATTGAGAGCGTTTCGGGAATTTTATATCCGCGTTTTAAAGCCATCTTGTGCGCCATGACCGAGGCGTGTTCATCTAAAGCAAAAACCGCATCGATTACCTGGCTTTCAAAAAGCGATTCCAGCTTGCTGTCAAATTCGTCCTGATTGCCGGTTCTAATTACAATATCTTCATCAGCCTTCACACCCTGATCAGCTATGGCTTGAAAATATCCTTTGGCGCGCAACTTACCCACACTCAAATGATCAATAGTCGAAAGCAAAGCAATACGCTTACAACCTGATTGAATCAATGCTTGAGTTGCATTAACCGCTGAATCAAAATCATCCACAATCACTTTATCACAAGCTACTTCATCTGAAATTCGGTCAAACATCACAATCGGTGTTCCGCTGTTGATGATTTCGGTGAAATGATTAAAAGCTCCCTGTTTTTGGGCTTCTTCAGAAATAGACAAAATGAAACCGTCAATAGTTCCGTTGTTGAGCATATCCAGCGCATTGATTTCTTTTTCAAGCGACTCATTTGAAATACAAGTCATGACATTGTAACCTTTGGATTCGGCCACTTTTTCGATTCCGGTAAAAACTTTGGCAAAGAACGGATTAAGTATATTCGGAATAATGACTCCGATGGTTTTGGTTTTTCTGTTTTTAAGGTTCAGACCTATAATATTGGGCTTGTAATTTTTGAGCTTGGCGTATTCTTGAATTTTATTTTTGGTTTGCTCGCTGATTTCCGGGCTATCGTTTAAGGCTTTGGAAACGGTTGAAACCGAAACATTCAACTCTTTGGCAATCTGTTTTAGCGTTGCTTTAGATTTCATATAATATATATTGAAGGTAAAAGTATAAAAACAAATATAAGAATAACTGTCGGATTTGGCTAACAACCTGCATTTTACCTAAATGTTCACCTCATGTATACCTGTTTTACCACAGATGAAAGTAAAAATATTTACCCATAAAAATAAGCCAAATAAATTCCCTTAAAATAATCTTTTACAGCTATTTGGATTTAAAATAAAATAGTGTACTTTTGCAACCCCTTTATTGGGGATGGAATGTTTAATTTTTAAATGAATTTATTGTGGACGCATTAAGTTACAAGACAATTTCAGCTAACAAAGCCACTGTTACTAAAGAGTGGGTTGTTGTTGATGCAGAGGGTCACAACTTAGGTCGTCTTGCTTCAAAAGTCGCTATGATTTTAAGAGGTAAGTACAAGCCAAGTTACACCCCACACGTAGACTGCGGCGATAACGTAATTGTTATCAACTCAGAAAAAATCAACCTTACGGGTGCCAAATTGGATGACAAAGTTTATACACGTCATACCGGTTACCCAGGAGGTCAAAGAACCCTTACTGCCAAAGTATTGCAATCTAAAAACCCTGCAATGTTGGTAGAGAAAGCTGTAAAAGGGATGTTGCCGAAAAACAAATTGGGCGCACAACTTTTCAGAAACCTGAATGTTGTAGTAGGTTCAGAACACGCACACGCTGCTCAAAAACCTAAAACTATTAACCTTAACGAACTTAAGTAATGGGAGTAATTCACAAAATCGGTAGAAGAAAAACCGCCGTTGCACGTGTTTATGTTTCTGAAGGAACAGGAAAAATCACGGTAAACAAAAAAGAGTTCGCTACTTATTTCCCAACTGCTACTTTACAGTACAAAGTAATGCAACCGTTGCAAATGACGGACAATGCCAACAACTTTGACGTAAAAGTAAACGTTTACGGAGGTGGCACAACTGGTCAAGCAGAAGCTGTTCGTATGGCTTTGTCTCGCGCAATGTGCGAAGCAGGCGAAGGAAACAGAGCTATCTTAAAACCAGAAGGTCTATTGACTAGAGATCCAAGAATGGTAGAGCGCAAAAAATTCGGTCAGAAAAAAGCGCGTAAAAGATTCCAATTCTCTAAACGTTAATATGGCCGCCTGATCGCATAGGCATCAGGCATCAAATTAAAAATTTTAATAACCAGTTATTGTTGCCCCTGAAAAGGGAGATTAGTTTAGCATCTAAATGAAGTCGAAAGTCTTGAAAAATCAAGCGATTTAAGTGACTCATTGCTAATTCAACAGAACGTAAACTAGTACTAAAATGTCAAAAGTAGATGTAAAAGAATTACTGGAAGCAGGTGTTCACTTTGGACACATGACCAGAAAATGGGATCCAAACATGGCTCCTTATATTTATATGGAGCGTAATGGTATCCACATTATCAATCTATATAAAACCGCTGCTAAAATTGAAGAAGCCAACGAAGCTTTGAAAAAAATTGCAGCCTCAGGTAGAAAAATCTTATTTGTAGCTACCAAAAAACAAGCAAAAGACATCGTTGCCGAAAAAGCAAAAGCTGCCAACATGCCTTACATTACAGAAAGATGGCCGGGCGGTATGCTGACCAACTTCGTTACCATTCGCAAAGCCGTAAAAAAAATGGCTGCGATTGATAAAATGAAGAAAGACGGAACCTTCGCTACCCTTTCTAAAAAAGAGCGTTTGCAAGTAGATCGTCTTCGTGCTAAACTCGAGAAAAACTTAGGATCAATCGCCGATATGTCAAGAATCCCGGCTGCATTGTTCGTAGTAGATATAAAAGCTGAGCACATCGCAGTAAAAGAAGCACAAAAATTAAACATTCCAGTTTTCGCTATGGTAGATACGAACTCTGACCCACGTGAGGTTGACTACGTAATCCCTGCCAATGACGATGCTTCTAAATCAATCGATAAAATCTTAAGCTTGGTGACTGCTGCTGTTATCGACGGACTTTCTAACAGAAACGCCGACGCTATCGTAGAAAACGACCCAGAAGAAGAAGTTGCTGAAGTAACAGCGGCTGAAGTAGTTGCTGAAGTAGCTGCTCCTGCTGTTGAAGAAGCTGAAAAATCAGAAGAATAAAAATTCTTAAAACACAAATTTCAAGTTCCGATCGATTCTTCTTGTGCTACAAATGATTCAGACGGAACTTGGAATTTATTTTTTTAATCACCTAAATTTCAAAAAAATATTATGTCAACAATTACTGCCGCAGACGTAAATAAATTGAGAACCGTTACCGGTGCTGGTATGATGGATTGTAAAAAAGCTTTGGTTGAGGCCGAAGGCGATTTTGACAAAGCCATTGAAATCCTTCGTAAAAAAGGACAAAAAGTTGCTGCTAACCGTTCAGACAGAGAATCAACCGAAGGAGCTGCTATCGCTGCTGTAAACGCAAGCAAAACAGCTGGCGCGGTTATTACTTTGAACTGTGAAACTGATTTCGTTGGTAAAAACGAAGGTTTTGTGAAATTGGCTACCGATTTAGCTGAATTGGCTTTAAACCACGATACCAAAGAATCATTATTGGCTGCCGACTACAACGGAATCAGCGTTGCTGAGAAATTAATCGAGCAAACCGGAGTGATCGGAGAAAAAATCGAAATCGGTTCATTCGAAAGATTAGAAGGTGCGTTTGTAGGATCATACATCCACGCCGGAAACAAAATTGCCGTTTTGACTGCGCTTTCTGCTAATGTAGCGGGCGCTGACGAAGCTGCTAAAAACGTTTCGATGCAAGCTGCTGCGATGAACCCGATTGCTTTAGATGAAGCTGGCGTTGACGCTTCTATCATCGAAAAAGAAATCGAAATCGCTAAAGATCAATTGCGTGCTGAAGGAAAACCGGAAGCTATGTTAGACAACATCGCCAAAGGGAAAATCCAACGTTTTTACAAAGACAATACTTTGGTGAACCAAGATTACATCAAAGATGGTTCTATGAGCGTTGCGGGTTACATCAAAACAGTTGATGCTGGTTTGACCGTGACCGGATTTAAAAGAGTTGCTTTGGGTTAATCTCAAAACACAACATAAAAAAAAGGCTGTTTCTCACGAAGCGGCCTTTTTTGTTAGTTAACAAGTTGTCCTAGCGAACAAATTAGAGCAAAGTATATCTTCAACTGGAAAATCTCTTTAAAATAGATATCCTACTGAAAACTGAAATACGCTATTGCGGTCTTCTTCACCTGAAGCTTTTGGTCCTGATTCCTTTTTATTGACTGTAGTTATACCAAAATTATATCTTCCTGAAAAAAACACATTGTCGTTAATTTTATAACCCAAACCTACATTCATGCCCAACTCAACGCTTTGGGTAGAATCCTTTAGATCAACCGTTGTATTCTTTGAAAAACCTGGATCTAGTGGATCAAATTCATCACCCTTCATACTGATTTCAGCTTTGTGGCTCATTAAAAAACTAACTTGCGGCCCGGCTTGAAAATTAAATTTTTTCGTCGGAAAATACATCACCATTACAGGTATAGCAAAATAATTAATATTCCCAACCATTTCATAGGTGTCTTCATCATAATTATAACCTTGATTTGAAAACAAAAATTCTGTCTGAATAGAAAATTCTTTAGAAATCGTTGAACTAATTAATGCCCCGACGTGAAATCCTGGTTTATAACTTAAATCGCCTTTGAGATTTATTCCCCTAACGGTCAGTGTTGAAATATTGAGCCCGCCTTTGAGTCCAAAACGAACATTTTGAGCAGATAAAACTGAAATTGACAGCAAAACGATTGATAAATAAAGGTGCTTTTTAAAAATCATTTTTAAATGGTTTAAAAGTGAATTCCCAAAGCTACAATCTTTTTTAATTTAACAAAATTTACAGCTTAACTACCCCGCTATAATTTTGCTTTTGTTAAAAAAAAGTTATAATCTTGTTGTAGTTATTTATAAGTAAATCAATCCATTTAACTCAAAACAAACATTTTTTATGAAAAGAATTTTCGTTGTATTATTCGTAACCTGTTCCCTACTAACAGTACATGCCCAAAAATCGAAAAGAGAAGAAGGAATTAAATTAGGTATCAAAGGCGGTTTGAACGTTTCTAATCTTTCAGGAGACATCAAAGACGTAGCCATCAGAACTAGTATTCACTTAGGTTTATTGGCCGAAATCATTGTTACCGATAAATTCTCAATTCAACCCGAGTTGATGTACTCAGGACAAGGAGCAACCGTTACCTCTACCGGCGGCGGAAGACTAAAATATGATTACGTTAACTTGCCTGTGTTGGCTAAATTTCCTGTTGCTAATGGTTTGAGTTTCGAAGCTGGACCTCAATTAGGTTTTTTAGTATCAGCCAAGTACAAAACCAATGACAGCAACGATAAAATTGAAGATACAAAAACTCTTGATTTTGGTTTAGGCGGCGGTCTTGAATACGAACTTAAAAACGGTGTTATTTTTCAAGCAAGATACAATTTAGGTCTAACCAACATTAACTCGGCTTCTGATAATTTCCGCGTAAGCAATAACGTAATTCAAGCCTCTGTAGGTTATTTATTCTAAGAATGATATGAAAAAAAATATCCTTCTTTTTGCTGTCTGGTGTTGCCTGACACAAATAACTTACGCACAAACTGAAGCCACAAACCCCGTTGTTAAATACCGCAGAAGCTCGCTTTACACTTTAATGATCGACGATCAAAGCAGGCCATATGCCAACGTAATCCGCGCCTCATTCGAGAAAGGACCGATTCCTGAAAAATTTAACGACCATAATTTGGGCAATCGCGTTATTCCAACCTCTAATGCCAAAGACGAATCATCGAACATCACTGCTTTTCTTGAAGCCAATAATGTAGCGCGCGATATCGTTGCCAAGTGGTTCAATCGCTCTGAAAAAGGTGGCTTCAATATGAATCTAATTGCCAGCAGAGGTACTTATGACGCCAGTGCTTTAGATATTGCCAAAGCCAAAGCCAGTCAACGCGGTTTACAAGCCCTAGCTGATGCCGGCGAAGAGCTCATCAAAAACACTTTTATTCTAGTAAACGACTACAACTATGTTTCAAAAGAAGAAGTCGCCAAAAAAGCCAGTGGTTGGCTTAATGCAATTGGAAACATTGCCGAAACGGCAGGCTTGGGCGATGTAGCCACTACTACTACCCTAACATCGGCTGCTGTTACTGTTGCCGGAAAAGGGTATGTCGTTAAAACCAATGCGCATTTATATCGCTTGGTTTGGGATGATGAAACCGCAGCTATTTTTTACAACGATTATTGGGCTGATGATGCAACTATAACTGCTGATAAGAAAAAAGCCTTTGACGAATCTAAAATATTCAAACTCCAATATATTGGATCTGATACTTCATGGGCAGATGTTCAATCTTCCGTTTTTACCAAAAAAACCGAAGAGGAACTCATTGAGAAAGCTACAGTTAAAGCGGTTGATGCTGTAATTGTTAAACTTCAGAAAAATCACGATGAGTTTAAAACTAAAACTCCGTTATTTACAGGCGAACCGATTACAGCTAAAATTGGTTTAAAAGAAGGATTATCAGACAAATCAAAATTTGATGTTTTAGAGCAAGTACAAGACAAAGACGGAAAAACCCAGTACGTTGTGGTCGGTAGCATTAAGGTTGACACCAGCCAACCTATTTGGGACAACCGCTACGGAGCTGACGAGGAAAACCCGGAAAGCAGCAAAGTAGACCGAACTTATTTCAAAAAAGTGAGTGGAAAAGAGTTTTATCCGGGGATGCTGATTATTCAAAAGAAAGGAAAATAACGATTTAAACTAAAAACAAATGAAAACAAAAGTATGGATGACTTTGGCATTATTGGCGATTACCACATTTGGTTTTGCACAATCTGCCAGAAAACAAAGAAAAGCCGACGAGGCCACCAAAGCATGGCGTTATGAAATTGAATGCGCAGGAATCGGAAAAGACGGAACCTATCTAATCAAAGTGTGGTCGTATTCTAAAAACGCCACCATTGCCACTACACAAGCCAAGAAAAATGCCGTTCACGGAGTAATTTTCAAAGGCTTTTCAGGAGGCGGACAAGGTTGTACTTCACAACGCCCTTTAGCTAGTAATCCAAACATCGAAGAAGAAAAAGCAGATTTTTTTGATCCGTTTTTTGAAGAAGGTGGAAAATACATGAAATATGTTTCTGAATCTTCTGACGGAAATGTAGATGCTTCCGACCGTGTAAAAGTGGGCAAAGAGTATAAAATCGGAGTATTGGTATCTGTACAAAAAGACGCTTTAAGAAAAGACTTAGAAGCAGCCGGCATCATCCGAGGATTATCATCAGGATTCTAAAAAAATCAAATTCTATGAAAACAAAAATCACAATCGCATTATTGCTACTCACTAGTTGGGTAGGTTTTTCGCAAAAAAACATTGCCGGAAATTACGGTTATAAAACCGAGTGTATGGGTGTTGAATTAGACGGATCACACACGGTAAAAGCATGGGGCAGTGGACGAAATCGTTCAGATGCTGTTGAACAAGCCAAAAAGAACGCGGTACGCGATATTATCTTTTTTGGTTTGCTTGAAGGCAAGCAAGATTGTAAACAAAAGCCGCTTATTTTAGAAGTCAATGCACAAGAAAAATACGAAGATTATTTCAATAAATTTTTTGCTGACGGCGGAGAATACAAAAACTACATCTCATTGCGTGACGAACGCATCCTTGACAAACTAAGTCGCGATCGCAAAAAAGGACGCGGAAGCGTAACCAATGGTTTCATCGTACGTGTATTGCGTTCAGAACTCAAAGAAAAACTTATTGCCGACGGCATTATCAAACAATAATCTATATGAAACAATTATATAAAAAAGCAGTTTTAGTCTTGGCTCTTCTGAGCTTGACTTTATCATTTGCTCAAGCCAAAAAACCAACCATTATGGTTGTCCCAAGTGATGTTTGGTGCACCAAAAATGGTTATATGACCGAAGTGGCCGGTTTGGGTGAAACCACAAAGGTTCCAAACTATAAAAAAGCATTTCAAGAAAATTCAGACTTATTAGCGGTTGTTGCTAAACTTAACAGCCTTATGGCCGACCGAGGGTTTCCACTCAAAGATATGGCAGCTGCCATTAAAACACTCGAATCTGAAAGCGCCGAAAATGCTCTACTAACTTCAAAAGGCGGTGCCGGTGTAGCCGAAACTCCAATTGAAAAACTCAAAAAAGTTGCCAAAGCAGATATCATCATGGAACTCACTTGGACCGTGAATCAAACCGGGCCCAAAAAATCGATTACCTATACACTCAAAGGATTGGATGCCTATACGGACAAACAAGTAGCCGGAGCAACCGGAACCGGTAATCCATCTTTTTCTGCTGAGCTCCCTGTTTTATTAGAAGAAGCCGTCTTAGCACACATCGACAATTTTAATGCACAATTGCAAACACACTTTGACGATTTATTTGCCAATGGACGCGAAATCATCGTTCGTATTAAAAAGTTTGATTCTTGGCCTGATGATCTTGAAAAAGAGTTCAACGGAAAAGAATTGCGTGAAATCATCTCTGATTGGATGAATGACAATACGGTCAACCATCGTTTTTCAGAATCAGATTCAGGAGAAACCTCGATGTTGTTTGAGCAAGTGCGCATCCCGCTTTTTGATGCCAACGGAAAAGCCATGGACGCCAAAAGCTTCTTAAAAGGTTTACAAACCATGCTTAAAAATGCTCCTTATTCAATCACCAACAAACTCATGACCAAAGGGTTGGGACAAGCCACTCTTGTTTTGGGTGAAAAATAAAAAACAGTCTTATGAAAAATATTATCAAAAATATTAGTTGTTGGATGCTCGCCCTGAGCAGTCTAGCCGTTGTAGCGCAAGAATCATCTACCAGCGCTGCAGCATTAGGCAGAATTTCTATCAATGCGTATATCCCGCCACAAAGAGACGCTTTGCCTTCAGGAGCTGAGAATATGTTGACCAATAAGCTCAACCAAATTCTTACTGCCAACGGAATTTCAGGCTCTAATCCGAGACCAAAGTTCATTATTGTTCCTTCAATTGTGGTAACCAGCAAAGATATTACCGCAACAGCTCCGCCAATGACAGCGCTTTCACTTGATGTGAATTTCTATGTGGGTGATGGAGTTGAAGGTAAACTATATGCCTCAAAAAGTGTATCGGTAAAAGGCGTGGGGGCAAACGAAACCAAAGCTTATTTGGATGCACTTAAAAATATCAAAGCCAACGATCCGGGCATGCAAAGCTTTTTATCGGGAGCCAAAACCAAAATCATAGATTATTACAACGCTCGTTGCACGCAAATCATCAACGAAGCTAATTCTATGGCCAATTCACTCATGGACTATGACGGTGCTTTAGGAAAGTTAACCTCTGTTCCGGAAGAATGTACCGAGTGTTACAACAAAGCTATGGCCGCGGCCGCGCCGATGTTTAGAAAAAAAATCGAGCGTGATTGTAAGAAAATCATGGTTGAAGCCAACAACCTTTGGAACGCCAACCAAGATTGGGACACCGCTAATCAGGTTGGTCAGCTCTTGAGCAGTGTTGATCCTGAAGCCAGTTGCTACAAAGATGCCAAAGCGCTTTCTGACAAAATCGGCAAACGTGTTCTTGAAATTGATAAACGCGAGTGGAACTACAAAATGGAAGTCGATGTCAACCTTAAACGCGACATGATCAAAGCCATCCGCGATATCGGAGTTGCCTACGGAAACGGACAACCTAAAACCGTAGTTTATAAAAGTTTTTGGTAGTCAAAAAAGTATTGAAACAAAAAGCCCATCTTTAATGAGATGGGCTTTTTTTGTTTTTTGCAAACGTTAAAATAAAACATCAATGTTTAATTGATAAATGCTTTTGGAATCAATACTGGCGTCTACCTTAGAAAAAAATTCTTCTTCTACTAATTTACCTAAAGAATAGCTATATCGCCCTGACAATCGTAAATGGTCTGACAATGTGAATGACAAACCTGCACTAAAAGCGACTTCGGTTGATTCCGTTTTTTTATCAATAGAATAATTCTCAGAATCAGAGAACACTCCATAATCTTGCGTCTCATTTACACGGTGCTGATTTAAAACACTTATTTGTGGTCCTAACTCAATTCCCAATCGATTCATCGGGTGATAGACCATCATAAGCGGAATGGCGATATAACCCAATTTTCCCGAAACAGATGTTTTCGTTAAATTGAATTCACCCACAAAATCATATAAATACTTTTGTTCCGTGTATATGATTTCCGGCTGAAAAGCAAAACTATCGCTCAAAGGCACATAGACAAATCCCCCAAATTGAAAACCTCTTTGTGATTGAACATCTATTATTTTGTTGAAATCACTTTTGACAGCAATAGTAATAGTATTGATACCGCCTTTAAATCCAAACCGAACCTTTTTATCTTGACTATACATCCCAATTGTGACGCCCACAGTTATCAATACTGAGAAAAATACTTTCATAAGCTTATAAATAAGTATAAATATATACATAAGGCTTAAACTATGGTTAGAAATTGCTCATTTTTATGGCACACGCCTGCCCAGGCACGCCCAACGCTCGGCGCCGCGCTGTTTGCAGTACGCGGTACTTTGCTTCCATCGCTTGTGCAATTGGTTTCCAAAAAAAGCTATCTTTGAGAAAAGCAATCTGTATGTTTCAATCCAAAAAAGACACGGTTTATGTAGTGCTCGCGGGCATTTTCATCACCAATGCCGTGGTCGCAGAACTCATCGGCGGTAAACTCATTTATATCGGCAGTGCCGTGATGAGTTTGGGTATTTTGCCTTGGCCTATTGTGTTTGTCACTACCGATCTCATCAACGAATACTTCGGTCAAAAAGGTGTGCGTAAATTATCGCTCATTACCGCTAGTCTCATCGCTTACACTTTTGTTTTACTCTATCTCGGTCTCAAAATTCCGGCTGTCAAAGGCAATGGGCTGGTTACCGACGAACAATTTACAGCGGTCTTTGGGCAAAGCATGCTCATCATCGTCGGAAGCATCACCGCCTTTTTGGTCTCACAGCTCATTGATGTATCTATTTTTCACTTTTTTAAAAACAAAACCGGCGACAAACTGATTTGGCTCAGAAGCACCGGATCCACAGTTATTTCTCAGCTTTTTGACAGTTTCATCGTTTTGGGCATCGCCTTTTGGCTCCCCGGAAAAATGGACAATGAAACCTTTTTGCTGTCAGCCCTAACGGGATATTCGGTGAAACTCGGCATCGCCATATTGCTCACTCCGCTCATTTATCTTGGGCACTCACTCATCGAAAAATACATCCATGGAAAATAAAAAACGTTGCGCTTGGTGCGAAAAAGACGATCTCTACCGCAATTACCACGACCACGAATGGGGACAACCGGTTCATGACGACCACAAAATGTTTGAGTTTTTAATCCTTGAAACTTTTCAAGCGGGCTTGAGTTGGTATACCATTTTGGCCAAACGCGAAAATTTCAGAAAAGCTTTCGCGCATTTTGATTACGAAAAAGTCAGCCGTTTTTCTGAAGACCAAATTCAATCTTTGATGCTTGATGCGGGCATTATTCGCAATCAGCTTAAAATTCGCGCGGCTGTGAGCAATGCGCAAGCCTATATAAAAGTGCGTGAAGAATTCGGCAGTTTTTGCAACTATATATGGGGTTTCATCGGCGGAAAAACCATCGACCATCATCCCAAAACTTTAAAAGATATTCCGGCCGCAACACCACTCTCAGATGCTTTGAGCAAAGATCTCAAAAAGCGCGGATTCAAGTTTGTCGGAACCACTGTAGTATATGCGCACATGCAGGCCACCGGCATGGTCAATGATCATATAGCCGATTGTTGGAAGCGAACTTCTTAAACTGATTTGAGGATTTTGATAAACGTGTCGCGAGAGATTTCAAAGGCGCCTAATTGCTCTAAATAATCGTTGTGTAATTGACAATCCAAGAGTCGATATTGTTTTTCATGAAGGTATTTGACCAAACTCACAAAGGCAATTTTGCTTGCGTTAGACACTTTTGAAAACATACTCTCACCACAAAAAACATGGCCTAAGTCAACTCCGTATAAACCTCCAACAAGCTCGTTGTTTTGCCAGACTTCAACCGATTGTGCTTTGCCTTGGCGGTGAAGTTCAATGTAAGCCGCAACAATATCATCTGTAATCCAAGTGCCGTCTTGCCCCGGCCGGAAAATTTGCTGGCAGTTTTTAATCACCGCTTCAAAATCTTGATTAAAGGTTATTTGAAACTTATTTTGATTGATTAAGTTCCGAATGCTTTTGGGCGTTTTATACCACTGGGGCACCACGACCATTCTCTGCGGCGGCGACCACCACAAAATGGGTTCGTCTTGCTGAAACCAAGGAAAAATACCACTGCTATATGCCAACAGCAAACGCTCGGTAGACAAATCTCCGCCAATGGCCAGCAATCCGTCATACGAGGCTTCTTCGGCCGGCGGAAAAAATAAATCCTTGGTTAAAAAAAACATGATTCTATATTATATCGCGAAAATAAAAAATCCCAAACGCTCTTGAAACATTTGGGATTTTGTTTGTTGCTTTTATTCGATTAAAAAGGCAAATCGTCGTGTTCTTCTTCGGTAAAAGTTGGTGCCGGTTCAAAAGCTTGAGCTGCTGGCATCGGCGGAGCTTGTTGTGGCATTTCGGCTTGCAATTTTTCAATTCTCCAGCCCTGAATCGAGTTAAAATAACGCGTTTCGCCTTGCGGATTAACCCATTCGCGACCGCGCAAATTAATCGACACTTTTACAGCATCGCCTGCCTTATAGCTGTTGAGTAAATCGCATTTGTCTTGCGTAAACTCAACCATAATGTGTTGTGGATATTGTTCTTCGGTCGTAACGACCAATTCTCTTTTTCTGAAGCTGGCACTCACCTGCTGCTCTGCATTAATAACTCTGATTTTTCCTGAAACTTCCATCTCTCTGTAATTTAATTGTTGTTATGAAACTGCGGCCGCCAATAGAATTTTCCAGGCTGATTCCGCATCTTGTTGTTGTAAATATTCTTTGGCTTTGGCAAAAACTTTTTGGTGGTCATCAGCACTTAAAACACTTTTGATTTCAAAATTTTGTTGCACAAAAACTGCCAATTCTTCGGCATTGGGCAAAGCTTCAACATTACCTAACATTCCTAAATCATTTCCGTCAAAAATAGGATTTGATTTGATTTTGGCGGGTATTTTATCTACCCCAATTCCTAAAGTCACTAGTGGTTTGGGCACTTCAAACAGACCGGCATTGGAACGCGAATACCAATTGCTTCCCAAACGCGCTACTAAATCAATTTTGTGTTGGTCAATGACACCGTTTTCATCTAAAACGCGCTCATCGATATGCAATTTGAGCACTTCGCAAATCACTAAATTCCCAGCGCCACCTTGATCGCCCATCGGAATAATCTGATTGACTTTGCATTCAAACTGAACCGGCGATTCTTGTACGCGGTATGGTTTGACTACATCTGACGCGAGTGCGGTAAATCCGGCCTTGACAAACTCATTCACACCATCGGCATATTCGGTACTCGAAAGCGAGGTTTGTTGCACCATGGCATAACTCACTACATTAATGACTACTTCGCCCGTTGCTTGTACGTTGGTTAAAGTGTGTTTGACCGTATTATCGCGTACACGTCTGGCCGGCGAAAAAATCAAAATCGGCGGATTAGAACTAAACACATTAAAAAAGCTAAATGGCGACAAATTGGGCTGTCCATCAGCGCTGATGGTACTCGCCAAAGCAATCGGACGCGGAGCCACGGCGCTTTGTAAATAACCTTGCAAACGGGCCGGCGACAATTCTTTGGGTTCTAGGCTAAGCATGCTCTAATTGAGATTTAAAGCAAAAATAACAAATCGACGCTTGCAAGATTCTTCCCTGTTGAAAAGAAGTCGGTTTGTTGAAAAAATGTTTTCATCCAAAATCAAAGTTTCTCTTTTGCACATAAGCGAAATCGAAATTTATTTATCAACAATCAACACAACTATAACGTTTTAGTAGTGTTTTATTTTAAAAATTTAGGAGAACCATCGCTCAAAATATAAAAATGTAATACTTTAATTAATAACTTCATAAAACAAAACTCAATTTTGAACCTAACGCTTTTTAAAATGAAACAACGATTTACTTCAAAAAACAGACTGTTGACGATGATCTGTTTCGTGCTTTTTGCTTGGTCCAATGTGTCCGGACAATCAGCCGCCAATGTCAATGATATTATGCTGCAAGCTTTTGGTTGGGATGTACACACGCAAGCATCTGTAAGTGCTGAAGGCGGATTGTATAACTTTTTAAAAAACAGAACCAGTGGTTATGCATCAGTTGGATTTAATGTAATTTGGTTGCCACCACCAAGCAAATCAACCGGAGGCGTGGGCTATATTCCGACCGAACTTTTTAATTTCAGCCAAACGGTTTATGGTTCAGAAACACAACTCAGAGCTCTGCTTACCGCGATGAATACTAGCTCTCCGCGAATCCACCCGATGGCTGATGTTGTGGTAAATCACCGAGGTGGAACGACCAATTGGACCGATTTTACCAACCCCACATGGGATTGTCATTCCATCACCAGCACAGATGAGGCCAACTACGGAACCATTACCGGGTATAGACCTTGCGGAACAGCTGATACCGGAGAAGGTTTCAACGGAGCCCGTGATTTGGATCACACCAATTTACAAGTGCAAAATGGCGTCAAAGAATATTTAACCCGCCTGAAAGGTTTAGGTTTTGACAGTTGGCGTTGGGATGTAGCCAAAGGATTTTCTGCCAGTTATTTTGGAGACTATATTAATTCATCTTCGCCTTATGCATCAGTGGGCGAATATTGGGATGGAAACGTAAATGCTTTGAAAGCCTGGATCAACGGCACCGGAAATCGTTCGGCCGCATTTGACTTTGCATTGTATTACAACGCATTACAGCCGGCCATCAACAGCGGAAATTACGCAGCTTTAGCCGGATATCCGGGCTTGGCAGGTCAATACGGTTATGCAGACAAAGCTGTTACCTTTATTGACAACCACGATACATTCGTAAAACCAGGAAGTTTTGTAACTTCTGACAATATTATGAAAGGTTATGCTTTTATATTGACGCATCCGGGCATTCCATGTGTGTTTTTTCCGCATTACAACGGTGGAACTTACAGCAAAGATGGAGTAACGGTTACTTATGCCTCTAACAAAACCGCCATTGACAAACTCATGGCAATCAGAAGAAACAACGGCATCAACGCCTACAGTTCAGTAGTGGTGAGCAATTCAGGTTCATTTTATTCGGCCACCATCGACAACAAAGTGGTGGTGAAAATTGGCCCTGGTTTGTGGAATCCGGGAACTGGCTGGGTGTTAAAAACTTCCGGAACAGATTATGCGGTTTGGGAAAAAGAAGTTGTGGTAGACACACCTAGTTTGACTATTTCACCAGCAGGAGGAAGTTTCACCGCAGGAACGACAATCAATACAGTACTCACAGCCAACAACAGCACTTCAACCATTTATTACACTACAGATGGTTCAACGCCTACCACTGCTTCGGCTTCGGCTGTTGGCACCAAAACCCTAGCGATTACGAGCACAACCACCTTAAAAGCTTTTGTCAGAAATACGGCTGGAACGAGTTCTGCGGTATCGACTCAGACTTATACATTTACTGCAGCACCAACCTTTACCGTTTATTTCAAAAAACCTAGCAATTGGGGTTCTTCCATTAAAATTTATTATTGGAATGTAACCGGAACGGCTACTGCTGTAACTTGGCCGGGCGTAGCCATGACTCTGGATTGTGGTAGCTGGTATAAATTTACGTTCCCATCAACGGTAAGTGCAGCGAATTTAATCTTCAACGACGGAAGCCTGCAAACCGCCGATTTATCAGCTACCGCCGGAACCAAGTTTTACGACAATGGTTGGTTAGCTTCGGAGCCTGCCAACAGATGCCCAACCTCAATGACGGTGTATTTTAAACCACCATCCAATTGGACCGTTGCGCCTAAAATTTATTATTGGAATGCCTTGCCAACCGGAAGCGCTGCCAATGCCACATGGCCTGGGTTTACAATGACTCCGGATGTAAATGGCTTTTACAAATACACCATTGTGGGCCCAACTTCTGTAAACATTGTATTCAACAACGGAAACAGCGGCACAGGCAATCAAACTGCCGATTTACTCAACAAAAGCAATGGCTACTCATACACTTGGGGCGCTGCTGCCAGAATGAGCGACGACATCCAAAGCAACATCACAACCTACCCGAATCCGGTGGTAGATATTTTGCAAATTCAATCGGAAACCAAAGTTTTACAATACAAAATAGTGTCGATGCAAGGTGCTGTTTTAAAAGAAGGAAAACCAAATGAAAACAGCATTGATTTAAGCCCATTGGTTTCAGGTATTTACTTCATACAAATGACCGACGAAAACGGCCAAACTAAAATGCAACGCATCGTGAAAAAATAAATCTTTGTCTCAATTACTTCAAGGCCTGAATTACATATAGTTCAGGCCTTTTTTATTGATTTTATTTTGTCAGGGCTACCGAATAATTTCTTTATATTTATTCCCAGAAATCAAAAACATGGAGTTTTCAAACAGAAAAAACATTACCCGCTGGACGCTCATTGCAGCATCGTTTGTAATTGTTTTGCTGATTTTGTGGAATACGTATACTTTTTTTCAAATCTTCAAAAATGAAGAACGCGTGAAAATGGAACATTGGGCCGAGGCACAAAAAACGCTCAAAAATGCTGATGTAAACACCGATATTGAACTGCCGCTCAAGATCATCCAAAATGCCAATATTCCGATTATTTTAACCGAAAATGACTCCATCATCAACACCACCAACATCGATGAGGAAATAGTTAAAAACCAAAGTCAACTCAAAGCTCTGTGGCTGCAACTCAAAAACCAGAACGAGCCTATCAGCATTGAATATGTTCCCGGAAAATTCCAGTATTTGTATTACGGTGATTCATCGCTTTTAAACAAACTCAAATATTATCCGGTAGCCTTGCTCTTGATTATTGTGTTGTTTGCCGCCTTGGTGTACAATTTTTACATGAGCACCAAAATCGCCACCCAAAACAAACTCTGGGCAGGTATGGCGAAAGAAACGGCGCATCAGATTGGCACGCCTCTTTCGTCGCTTATAGGTTGGCTCGAAATCATGAAAGCCGACGATGTTGATCCGGTCACGGTTTCTGAAATTGAAAAAGATATTGTTCGTTTGCAAACCATCACCGATCGGTTCTCAAAAATTGGCTCTGAGCCTATATTGGAAAAACGCGATATTATTGAAGAAACGCGTCAATCATACGACTATCTGCAATCGCGTTTTTCAAATCAAGTAACCTTTAGCTTCAAAGCGCCCAAAAAACAACTCTTGGTATCGCTTAATCCAACGCTGCACAGCTGGACGATTGAAAACTTGGTCAAAAATGCCATTGATGCGATGAAAGGCAGAGGCAAACTCTCGGTGCAAATTGAATATGAAGGAAAATTGGTAAAAATCAAAGTAACAGACACCGGAAAAGGCATCCCAAAAAATCAATTCAAAAGCGTTTTTGAGCCGGGGTTTACCACCAAAAAACGCGGCTGGGGTTTGGGTTTATCGCTCACCAAACGCATCGTTGAAGAATATCAC
Organism: Flavobacteriaceae bacterium; assembly: GCA_046329175.1. Classification (GTDB taxonomy): domain Bacteria; phylum Bacteroidota; class Bacteroidia; order Flavobacteriales; family Flavobacteriaceae; genus Flavobacterium. The sequence goes on along the minus strand of JAXLVE010000006.1, from coordinate 7,332 downwards.
AAAGGCAAAATAAAAGTACTGCAATCTGAAGTGGGCAAAGGCACAACGATGCAAATTACCTTTGAAACTACTGCATAAAAAAAGTCACTTGCCCCAAAAAGCAAGTGACTTTTACAATTGGTTATTTTTTACATATTTTGACTGATGCGATTTGCTAAATCTGTGAATTCTTCAGCCGTCAAACGCACTTTGTTTTGAAAGCGCATATCGTCCATTTGGTCAATGGGAATCAGATGAACGTGTGCATGAGGAACTTCAAGTCCTATCACGGCCATTCCGATTCTTTTGCACGGAACCGTTTTTTTGAGTGCCACTGCCACTTGATGCGCAAATGCCATCAAACCGGCATAATGCTCGGCATCCATATCAAACAACTGATCAACTTCTTGTTTGGGAATACACAAAGTGTGGCCTTTGGCATTGGGATTCACATCGAGAAAAGCCAAATAACGGTCGGTTTCGGCTACTTTATAAGCAGGAATTTCTCCGTGGACGATTTTGGTAAATATGCTCGCCATCTTTTATCTGGATATTTCTAGAATTTCAAACTTCAAGGTTCCGTTAGGCACCGTGATTTCGGCCACATCTCCTACTGATTTTCCGAGTAATCCTTTACCGATGGGTGAAGTCACAGAAATTTTTCCTGATTTCAAATCGGCTTCGCTTTCAGCCACCAACGTATATTTCATCTCCAAACCGTTGGCTTGATTTTTAATCTTTACGTTAGATAACACCAAAGCTTTGCTCAAGTCAAGTTGTGATTCGTCAATCAAGCGGGCATTAGCATGCACTTCTTCTAACTTGGCTATGCGCATTTCAAGCAAGCCTTGGGCTTCTTTGGCTGCATCGTATTCGGCATTCTCTGACAAATCGCCTTTATCGCGGGCGTCTGCTATATCTTGAGACGCCTTAGGACGCGCCACATTTTTTAGATAATCGAGTTCTTCTCGTAGTTTTTTTAATCCTTCTGCTGTGTAGTATGATACTCCGCTCATAATATGGTCATTTATATAAACAGAAAAAATCCCTTAGTCGGGATTCCTGTCGGGCAAATATAACAATAATCTGTTAATGATAAGCCCGTCATGTTTAATTAAATTATATTTGCGTTGAGCATCGCTTAATTCACTTTGAAAGATGAAAAAAATAGGATTATATCTATCGTTGATTTTTATTCTAATGGCTTGTGAAAAAGACGCAGCCCGAACCAACAACAATCCTTATTTACCATACTACAGTTTTTCGGTAACCTTGAACTTAAATCTTCCGCTGTACAGTGATTTAAATACCAACCTCAACCCAAAATCTATAACATTGCCCAATGGGTCTCAAACTGTTATTATGCGGGTTTCAGACTCAGATTACAGAGCTTGGAATGGCAATTGCCCCAATCAATCGCCAACCGCATGTTCGGTATTGAGTATCGAAGGACTCTATGCAAAATGCGGTTGCGATGATCATTATCAGTACAGCATATTTGATGGGACCGCTGCCAATGCGCGATATGCAATGGTACCGTATCGCGTAGAAGTTTTGGGCGGAAACTCTATTCGTATTTATAACTAAAACTTAAGTGTTAATCCGGCTAGAAAGTTGATTCCGGCTTGCGGATAGTAATACGGATAAACATCATACATATAGCCATTCGAGATGTATTTTTTATCAAAAATATTGTTGCCCATCACATTCAAAACAGCCGATTGAAAAACTCTTTTCAGTGGCATTTCATAAGAAATATTCACATCATTCACTGCGTAATCGGGCAAGCGAGCCGCCTCAGATTCGAGGTTGTTCAGATACTGTTCACCCACAAACTTAAACAACCAACTCATTTTGAGTCTTTGCGTAGCCGAAAATTCCAATCGATTGGCCGCCACCATTGAAGGTGAATAGGCAATGGTTTTATCTCCGACTTTTTCGCCAGCCACTTCAAGCGATACATTTTTGTTTTGACTCCAAGTAAAATTAGGCTGGAGCAACCAACGCTTTGAGAATTTCCACGCGGCTTCAAGTTCGAGACCAAGACGATAACTTTTATCGCTGTTCGAGCGAATCGGATTGCCCACCTCATCAAGGTTTCCGGTTAAAATGAGCTGATCGGTATAAGCCATATAATAGATATTGGCATTCCATTTCATTTTTCCGGATTCATGTCGCCAACCGAGCTCATAATCATCGAGCTTTTCGGGCTTTGGATTTCCGGCTTCGTAGTCGGTTCGGTTGGGTTCTCGATGCGCTTTGGCGTAAGACACATAAGCGGTATTTTGCGGATTCAAACTGTAGGTAAGTCCGGCTTTAGGATTGAAAAAACCAAAACTTTCGCGCACCAATTGCGGCTGCACACCATTGGCATTATAAATGACATTTCTGAATTGCAGATCGCCAAACAATCCGAGTTTTGCAGTTAGCTGATAATTAACTTTGGCAAAAGCGGTGGCGTCAATTTTGGTCGCGCGATCGATGTAATAACGGTCATTCGGATTCAAAGTCACTGCCGCGGAGGTCCAAATTACTTTGCCAAAATGATCTCCAAGGTATTCATTCCAGCTTCCGCCCACCACTAAATCAAGCTTTTCATTTTTGTAATTCGCAGAAAAAGTAGTTCCAAAAAAGTCATTATCGAGCCATTTTCGGTTGACCAAATCAGCTTGGGTTGTGCCATTGTTCGCGGTTAAATTATATTTTGAAAGGGTGGCATCTTCTTTAAAATTCTCATAATAGCCACTGCCTTTGGTGTAATGCAAAGCCGCTTGAGAACTGAAATGTTCGGTATATTTCTGACTCCAATGCAACTGAAAATGATGTTGTTGATAATAATCGATTTGGTTCTTGTAAAAACGCTCATTGCCAGCATCGTCATAATACAAACCTGAATAATTGTAGGTTGGGTCAGACTTGTATTTATCGGCATCGATGCCGTTCCAAGACTGATAAGTTTTTTCAACGCCGCCAAAAAGCAAGGCTTTGATGAGTGTTTTTTTGCCCACATAAGCCGATTGCAAAAAGTACGATTTCAAGTCAGACGAAGCGCGATCGATATAACCTTTGGAGTTAATACTCGAAACGCGGCCGGACATTTCAAATCGGTCATTGATGAGCCCGGAACTGAATTTGAGCGTGTGTTTGTGCGTGTCAAAACTGCCATAAGTATTGGTAAACTCACCTTGACTTTTGGGGTTTGCGGCATCGGTTTGCAAATTTAAACTCGCGCCAAAAGCCCCGGCTCCGTTGGTAGAAGTTCCTACGCCGCGCTGCAATTGCACACTTTGCAAAGACGAGGCAAAATCAGGTAAATCAACAAAGAAAGTTCCGCTGCTTTCGCTGTCGTTATACGGCACGCCATTGATGGTGACATTCACGCGTGTAGCATCAGTGCCACGAACGCGAATTCCGGTGTAACCCACGCCATTTCCGGCATCAGAAGTGGTCACGACTGACGGCATAAAATTGAGCAAAATGGGAATGTCTTGCCCAAGGTTACGCGATGAGAGTTCTTCTTTAGAAACATTGCTAAAACTCACCGGTGTTTTTTTCTGCGCGCGCGTAGCTTTAATCAAAACCTCATCTAAAGCATTAACCCGAGTGGTATCGGGTGTTTTTTGTTGGGCATTTACTTGGCCTGAAAACAAAAGGCCAGCCACGAGCACTGCACCCGCGTGAGGGATGGCAGCAGAAATCAGCGAGCCGAAGCCGAGTGTACGAGGCGAAGGCTTGCTATTGACGCGAACAGCCCGGCCCGCAGGGACACGCCCAAATAATAATTGAGAAATTTTTGAGTCGGTTTGACTCGAAGCGAATAAAGTTTTCATTCGTAATGATTTTACGAATAAAAGGGGTAATTATTCTGGTTGATAAATGTGTGTTCTTGCTTTGCGTTGCTCTGAAAAATGGGTTGCGTTGGCCACCGCAGCTTTGATTTCTCAGTAAAATGTTGTCGAACATTTTCTTAACGCTCGGCCGTCCCTTGGCAGCATTACCTGCCCAGGTTCTTTGGGTATAATCTCAGCTCGTGATTTAGAGCACCCCTTTGAGACGGCACGAAATTAAGCATTAATTGTGAATCGTCAAGAAATATTTTAGAATTTAGGCTTTTGCCGTGAAGCTTTGATTTCAGAAGCCCAGCGTTTGTTTTTGATTCTTTTCTCGATGGCCGACCTTGGAATTTTGGTGGCTTTTCGGGTTTTAACTACCGCGAGTGCCGAGGTGAGCAGGTCAAAAAATCGTTCGGTGACCAGGTTTTTGTTTTTGAATTGGCTGCGGCTCTCGTCACAAGAAAGTTGTAAAATTCCTTCGGCTGAAAGTCGGTTGGCCCAACGCAATTGCAATCGTTCTTTTTGTTCGGCATTCAGCGCTTCTGAGGCCATGACATCAAATAGCAAAATGACTTTGGTAGAAACTTTGTTGACGTTTTGTCCGCCGGCTCCCGAACTTCGAACGGCTTTGTATTTGAGTTCTGACTTGAGCTGATTTAAGTTCATGACTGCGGTTGATGCGCCGGTTTGAGCAAATCGTTGACGGTCTTGACCGGATTGAACGTAATGAGCGGAACCTCGACAAAAACCGTGATCCATTTGGCCATCGCGCCGTTCCACAAGCCGGGTAATTCATAGGCTTTGATGTTTTTTCCGGATTTGTTTTTGTGGACGATGAAACCCGATTCGCGGTCGATGTATTGTTTTAAATCAAACTTGTTTCCTTTGAAATCTTTGGTAGCGCAAACCAAATCCACCGGATTAAAATGGGTAGATTGTGCTAAAATATTAGCTTGCGAAGGATTGTTTAAATCAATCTGCGAGGTTTCGATGATTTGCAATGACAAATGCCCTTTAGAATCGCGCACCCAAAACGGTCCACCGCCGGGTTCGCCTTCGTTTTTAACCATGCCGCATACGCGTATTGGGCGATGCAGCAAATCTCTGAGATACTCAATTTTGTATTCAAAGGTGTATTTCTTGAAATCGTCAATGATGGGCATATTGAGCTTTTCGCTGACAAAAGTCAAAATATCGGCTAAGTGATTTTCAGTGATTTGCTGGTTTTCAATCAGCCACAACCAATTAAAAACCTGTTGTTGTAATTCGAGCAGAATTCCGGCCAAGCCTTTTTTATAAAGGGTAATTTCTTCGATGTGGTTTTGAATGACGTTATCGATGTTTTTGATAAAAATCACATCGGCATCCATCTGGTTCAGGTTTTCAATAAGCGCTCCGTGGCCGGCAGGTCTGAACACCAATCGTCCGCGATCGTCCCTGAAAGGTTGATTGTCCAAACCAACAGCTATGGTATCGGTTGATTTGTCTTGAAACGAAAAATCAATGTGGATTTTGGATTTGGTTTTTTGTTCCACTTTGCTGATTTCAGACTCAATAATGCGCTCAAATTGTGATTGATGAATATCAGATATGGTAAAATGCAAACGAGCAATTCCGTCTGAAGCGGCATAAAGCGCGCTTTCGTTGAGATGTTCTTCAATAGGCGTGGCCGTATGCGTGCTGTATTTGTGAAAAGGCAGAATCGCTTTGGGTTTGTTGCTGAAATTGAAATACTGAGCATCGAGCAAGAGTTTTATAAACTCGTATTGCTTGCGATCAGCTTCCCATTGCGCATAATCACTGTGAAGTTCTTTGAGAATTAATTCAATGGTTTCATAAAACGGAAACTTGTCTAATCCGGTCAAAAAAACTTTTAAATCGGGCGCATTATGCCGATTGATATAACTGTTGATGGTGTCGTTCTCAGGGTCAAATTCGTTGAGAAACTCATTGAGAAATTTAAACATTCTGCTCGCCGCACCCGAGGCTGGAACAAACTTGAGCAGCTTGAGCTTTTCTTTTTGTGTGTCAAAATAAGCCGCATATCGCTCAAAATCTTCTTTGGTTTGTTTGATGATTCCGTCCGTTTTGGTTGCAGGCTTGACTAAGACAGCTTTGGCGATTCCGTTTTGAAAAATCCCCAAATGTTGACGAATATCATCAAGCGAAATGCCTTTTTGATAAAACTGAACAAAATCATGCGAAGTAAATCCGGCTTTTTTGGCCTCGGTGAGAATCTCGACAATTTCAATGGCTTTTTGTAATCTCGTGGTCGCATCGCCGGTTAGAACAACAAAAGGTTTATCGTTGTCAATAAGCGCTTGTTTGAATGTTTCAAAAGCTTGTTCGCGGTTGTCGGGAGCATCGCGCAAATCGTCTTTTTCCCAAGGAACATCAACATCGGTCAAGAAAAACAAATCGTATTTGTGCTTGCGTGCGGCTTTGTCTAGAGTCGGATCGCAAAAATTGTAATAGATTTCCGAAAAGACTTTGGTGACCAGCAAACAAGTGTCACAAAACAAATATTGATTGGCCGTTAAAAGCGCTTCATTTTCCAATCTCGTTTGTCCAATGGCAATCGGCAACAAATCATCCGGATCACATGCTTGTTGGTAGTTATTCCATTTTTGTTGTAGATATTCACGAGCGTATTCAGGCGCCCACTCGGTTTGGAAATGCTCGGCCAATTGCTTGGCAAGTGTAGTTTTTCCGGTAGATTCTGGGCCGAATAACGCGAATTTTATAATGATTGAATGTTGCTGTTTAAGGTTTTCCTCCATGTCCAATAAGCCCAAACGGCTAAAATTGTAAAAATTAAATATTGCAGTGCCAACATCCCTAAACCTCTGTAGGCATAAAGCGGCACCACAACTATATCACCGATAATCCAGAGCGTCCAATTCTCGATTTTTTTATGCGCCATATACCACATAGCAGTAAAAAAAAGTCCCGACGACAGCATATCGACATAGTTGTCTGGGCGAATCGGATAATCAAAGGTTTTATAGACCGCGAAAACTACAAAAATTGTCAGTAAAAACAATAGAATTCCGATGATTTTTTCTGTTTTATTGGTTCGCGAAATCTGCTCGTTTGGTGTGCTTTTTTCTTTATTTCTTCCCCACTGATACCAACCGTAAATACTCATGATTGAAAAATAACCGTTGAGCATCATATCGCCCAAATAACCCGCCTCATATAGCAAATAAGTGGTAATGACTGTCGCAATCAAACCGGTGGGATAAGCTAGTATATTGACTTTTTTGACGAGCCAAACACTCCAGATGCCCAACAAAAAGACAACCAACTCGAGAAAAACCCGAATCAACGAAGCATCTTTGTAGGAATTAAAAAAGAAATCCGTCATGATTGCGTTTCAAAAAAATGAGGATTTTCTTCAAAGGCCGTCCCAATAACCACGATGTCTGCACCGGCTTGATAGGCCAATTGAACTGAGGATAAACTTCTGATTCCGCCACCCACAATCACCGGAATTGAAACGGTTTGCGCCACTTTTTGA
>JAXLVE010000005.1:0-170970 GCA_046329175.1 Flavobacteriaceae bacterium | reverse complement strand
TTTTTGGTCAAGCAAAAAAGTAAGGAGTAAATCAATTAAAGCGTTGATTATCGTTGACACGTTTGTTTCAAACGAATATTCCGCAAAATCTTTCATGCAATAATACAAGCCGCATTCAGTGCGTCAGCTACTCAGTTGCTCAGGCACATGGAATAGTTTTGGAGCGCAAAGTAGCTCAAAGTCAAAACGAAGTTGAAAAGGTTTAAAAAGTTTAAGAAGTTTAGTTGCAACATGCTGTTGCACGCATCATCGCTCATGAGATGTTTTATTCTGTGCGTGTCAGCTACTCAGTATCTCAGGTACATGGAGTAGTTAGCAAAAATCGTTGTAAAATATTCACGTGTTTTTAGATAATTTGTAAATTTGATTTCAAATATTTAATTATGGATTTGCAAACTAGAAAAATTGAATTTGTACAAAAGTTTTTGAAACTTCAAAATGAAGAAGTGATTTCTCAATTTGAAAGTTTGCTAAAAAATAAGTCTTCGAGAAAATCTCCAGCTATAACTCCAATGTCTATTGAAGAGCTAAATTCCCGAATTGATAAATCTGAATTAGATTTCAAAAACGGAAAATTTAAAACTAGTTCTGAACTTCTCCAAAAGTATAAGTAATGGCTTTTCAAATAATTTGGTCTGATCAAGCTGAAATTGAGTTAGACAAAATTTATGAATATTATTGTGAAAATGCTAGTATTCGAGTTGCGCAAAATTTATTACAAAAGATTATCTCAGAACCTGAAAAACTATTATTAATTCCTGAAATAAGTCAACGCGAAGAACTTTTATTAGACAGAGAAAATGAATACAGATATTTAGTTTTTAAAAACTACAAACTAATCTATTCTATTGATAAAAAAGCAAAGTTGATTAAGATTGCCGATGTATTTGACACAAGGCAAAATCCAATAAAAATAAAACGAATTAAATAAAGCCATCTGCTAACCGTGTATGAAGCGCCATCGCTTGATTTTGTTGGCTTTATGATTGGTTTTCACGTAGAATTTCTATCTTAGCGGAGCATACGCTGCTCGCTGGTCCGCGACATTCGCCTATGCACAAAACGTTTTGGAGCGCAAAGTAGCTCAAAGTCAAAACGAAGTTGAAAAGGTTTGAAAAAGTTTAAGAAGTTTAGTTGCAACCTGCTGTTGCATATATCATCGCTCATGAAATGTTTTATTCTGTGAGCGTCAGCCCCCGACGGCTTAAAAAAAGCGTATATAAAAAGAGGTTTTCAGAACCCCTTTATCGTTTTTGATGCTCTAACAGCGCAATTCTTTTGTCTTTCTCGATGATGATTTGCTTTAAATCTTCGACTCTTTCTTTGATTTGGTTGATGAGTTCTTCAGAGAGCTGATTGATGATGATGCCGCTCTGAAAGGTGCTGTTTTCAATAGCCGTGTTGTTTTGGATGATGGGGGTATCTGGGGTGAGCAAGTCAAGCAAATCAATTTTGTATTCTTCGGCTATTTTTTTGAGTGTATCGAGCGATATAGCGGTTTTGTCGTTTTCCATGTTTGAATAGGTTTTTTGTGAGACTTTGAGAACATCAGCAATGTATTCTTGTTTGTATCCTTTTTCGAGTCTGAGTTTTCTGAGGCGACTGCCGATTCTTATGGGTGGGTTTTGAAATGTAATCATGGTTATTGGCTTAAATTAATTTTGATTCGCATGGAAGGAAATGGCTTGAAAGGATACATAAACTTAGTATCTGTTGGCCCCAACCCAAGGGTAGATTTTCTGCACAAGTTGTTAAAGATGATGCGGTAGTAAAATATTACTAAGAGGCGTAAAATATTACTAAGAACAGAAGTTTTTTACTAAGACTATAGCGATAACCCATGCTAATTTTGGTGTAACAAAAGGAGCTCGAAAAAATTTTTGTTACACGAAATATTTATAAACCTTAAATTTTTTAAAAATGAAAAAATTAGTATTAGGCCTAGTGGCCATGGTTGTGTTTGCAAGTTTTTCTTACGGAAATACGAAGCATCCCATTAAGTGTAATTCAAACGAAATTTGTTTTGTAAATCCACCAAAAAAAATATTATCTTCAACATCTCAAAGCATTGTTGCCCCGGGCTGTCAAGATGTTACTATTGGGATTAGTTACATAGTGGAAGTTTCTACTGTTGTTCGGGTTTGTTGCAGACGTTTAGGTAGTGTAGTTTCAGGTTTTTTGGGCGTTGAATGCTGGTTTGTGAGTAACAAATCAACCGGTGATCTTACGGGTTATATCAATCTTGATGATTTAGAACCAAAAATTCTGGAGGGTATAAAGAGTAAAGATTTAAAAGAAATAAAAATTACCAAGAGTGATGCACTTGAAATCGGTGAGCAAAAGTACACGATACGAAATGAAACTTACAAGATTGAAAAAACTGACGAGGGTATGTTTCTAGAGGTAATTCTTGAGCAGGTAAAATAATATTAATAACAACAATGAGATGATGATTGATCATTTCATTGTTGTTTTATAAAGTCTAATGATGAAAAAAATTGCTGTAATATTCATTGTTGTATTATTCGGATTTATCGGATTGCTTTTGATTTTTGGAAAGACAACTATAAAAATGAAGGAGGATAGTAATGGGGAGCCATTTTCAGAAAGTAATTTTTATAAAGAGTATTATAATTCTGACGATCTTTTATTAATCAATGTGTGGGCTACTTGGTGTAAACCTTGTGTTGCGGAATTTCCGGTATTGGATAAAATTGGAAATGAATTTAAGGATTCCAACCTCAGGATGGTTTCGGTTTCTATAGATGATGATACAATCAGGCTCAAAAACTTTTTGGACAAGAGGATAACCATCAAAAAAAGAGATGTGACTTTAAGAAATATTATTTTTAGAGATAGTATTTATAGAAAAATCAAGTTTATAGATTCCGGAAACGAAAATTCAGTTTTGAATTTCACTTCAAAACAAGTCCCTTATGTTGTTTTGGTCAAGAATAAAAAAATTCTTTACAGAACTTATGGTGATTTAGACATTGATACACTTAAGGGTATTATAAAAAGAAATACCAGCAATAATCAATAATATTCTTCTTCATTGATTATAAAAGCACTAAGGACGAAATAAGTTCAGCAATTCGATTATAACTTTTATTCAAAGTAAATCATGAAATTAAAAATTTTAATCGCAACATTTTTGTTGCCGGTAACTCTATTTGCCCAATCTGAAATAGCCAATGTACTCAAAGCCGGCGAGGTTGTGCTCAGTGGTTTTAGCATCTTCAAAGCCGCAAAGTCTGAAAAAACACTCGATAGCAAGATGGTTTCGAGCGTTTGTATCAAGAACAAATTATCGGATAAAATCTTTTTTAAAATGACCGGTAAAGATGAATCCGGCAACGAAGTCAAAAAAGAAATGGTGGTTCAAAATGACGGTAAGGAATGTGTTTTTGATATTCCCAAAGGCGTTTACAACTACGAGGTGACCCTTTCAAACAAAGAGATTTACAAGAAAGGCGAGTACAAGTTTGAGGACGATGTGGTCATTACCCTCAAGAAAGACGACTGATCTTTCCAATAAAAAGACTCGATGATTTCGGGTCTTTTTTTTGCTGTTCGAAAATGTTTTGGGTTGTTCGTTGATGGGTCGTCGGTTAAGCGATTGCTTCAAAACAAACCTTCTATAAAACGCATCATTGATAAAGAAATGCTACATTCGGTGCGCGTCAGCTACTCAGTATCTCAGCATCTCATTTCCCCAAAATGCTTATTTTTACACGACAGCCCTAGCCCCGATGGCAGCGGTTATCCTTTTGCTTGGTTCTTTAAAAGCAAAAGATAAGAGCGCACAGCGGGATCAGCTTCAGATAAAAAACATGAAAAAAATTCTTTTACTATCCGATACGCACGGCCATATTGACGAGGCGATGCTCAAGTATGTTCAGCAAGCCGATGAGGTTTGGCATGCGGGCGATATTGGCGATTTGGTGGTGACCGATACGATTCAGCAGCACAAACCTTTGCGCGCGGTGTATGGCAATATTGACGGCGCGCAAGCCCGAAGCGAGTTTCCGCTACACGCGCGTTTTGTGTGCGAAGGCGTGTCGGTGTGGATTACGCATATTGGAGGCTACCCGGGGAAGTATCCGGCGGCCATCAAAGCTGAACTTTTAAGAGATACGCCTAAGATTTTTATCTGTGGACATTCGCACATTCTCAAGGTGATGTACGATAAAAACTTGGGTTTGCTGCATTTGAACCCCGGTGCTGCGGGCAAAAGCGGTTTTCATCAGGTGCGCACGATGTTGCGCTTTGTGATTGACGGCGCTGATATTAAAAATTTAGAGATTGTTGAGTTGGGGAAGAGATAGACTTTAAGACTCTAGGACCGCTGCGCTATGAGTATTTATGCTGGATGTTAAATGTTGCATGTTGAATGAGGTTACGAGCATCTTTCGACTCAACTTTGTCAACCTTTTACGCTTTATAGATTTTCGGTCGTCGGGAGTCGGTCGTCAGGGGTCGGACGTTGGGAGTCGGTCGTCGGTTAAGCCATTGCTTCAAAACAAACCTTCCGCAAAACGCATTATCAATAAACACACGCCACATTCGGTGTGCGTCAGCCCCCGGCGTCTTAAAAAAAGCGTACATAAAAAGAGGCCTTTGAAACCGTTAAGAACCAGGTGTGTTTGAGCGGAGAGGAGCGGAGCGAGTTCGGCTGGTTTAGGTTTGAAGGCCCTTTTTATAGCTTTTTTTGAGTGGCCGTGTGACTTTTTTGTTACTTTTTTTGGCTACGGAAAAAAAGTAAAGATCTAAATTCTATTACAAAGCTTATCGGTTACGCGATAGCTTCAATAAAATTATTCAGGAAGACCCTTCATCACTCGTAAAACGGATTATTCTGTGAGCGCCAACCACTCAGTATCTCAGCCACTCAGCAACTCTATAAACGAAAAAAACCCGAGCATCGCCCAGGTTTTCTTCGCACTAAATAAACTAAGTTCACAGGTTTATCTCAATCGATCCACAGATTTTACGAGATCTTCGTCCCTTTTGATGGCTTTGTTGGCCAGAACAAGAAAAACGATAGCAATGGCGGGCAAGAACATCCCAATACCTTTCTCAGAAACGGCAGGCGCTTCTCCAGGTAAGCTTAGCGATCGATAAATCAATAATCCTAATAAAATTAAATTTAATATCATATTCAATCTGCCCAATACAAATTGATGTTGTCTTTTTTTGTAAAACGAAATGCTTATAACTGATAAGGCGGTGCTCAGACCGAATAAAATCACATACGGCATATGCATCATAAAATACTCTACTTTGCCGTCGGCCAAGGTCCAAATCGGAAAAACAAATGGCAGAACACCCGTAACCACAAAGGCCAGGGCTAAATATACCGTTTGAATTCTTTGAATCATTTTGCAGTTTTAAGTGCCACAAAAATATATTTTCTTTTTAAAAAATACTATTGTATGATTCATTTTTATTCGTATTATTGCATGACCAAATCGTAATTACTTCATTACCGGATGGTTTACCGGTCATTACAATCCAGAATTTTTATCATATCTATTCAACCCACAAATTCACAACAGATTTTACATGTTTGAAATTTCTGCCTTACAGCAAATGAAGCTGACTGAGCTTCAGGATATTGCCAAATTATCTCGTACAATTAAGTTTGCCGGTGTCAAAAAAGAAGCACTCATTCAGATGATTCTGGATCACCAAGCAGCCTCACAAGATAATACTGCCAAAAACAATGACAACGGTGCCAAGCCCAAACGCGCGCGCATCTCAAAAGATAAACCGGCTGCGGTGGCTGAAAATGATTTGTTTTCATCGCCTGCACCCAAACCAACGGAAGCTGAGCCCACTCAAGAAGGTGCTGATCAGCCCCGCGGTAAAAGAGGCCGTCCGAGTAAATTTAATCATCAAGAAAAGGTGCCAAAAGCACAACACCCAACTGCAGCATCCGCAGTAGCTGAGCCTGCTGAACTGGTTGCTGAGGAAACTGTGCCAGCAACTGCTGCAACTGAATCTGAAGCTGCCGCACCGACTGTGGTAGAGCACAAAAAGCAACATCCACATCAGCACAAGAATCAGCAGAACAACGGCAACGGCAACGGAAACCACAACAATCCGAACCAAAACCACAAAAACAAAAAGACACTCAATGTGCGCGATGCTGACTATGAGTTTGACGGAATCATTGAAACCGAAGGCGTGCTTGAAATGATGCCCGATGGATATGGATTCTTGCGCTCGTCAGACTATAACTATTTGGCTTCGCCCGATGATATTTACCTTTCGACTTCGCAAATCAGATTGTTCGGACTCAAAACCGGAGATACGGTCAAAGGCGTATTGCGTCCGCCCAAAGAAGGCGAGAAGTTTTTCCCTCTGGTACGCGTTTTAAAAATCAACGGACACGATCCACAAGTAGTGCGCGACCGTGTTTCGTTTGAGCATTTAACACCGATATTCCCGACCGAGAAATTCAAAATGGCCGAAAAGGGCAGCTCGATTTCAACGCGTATTATCGACTTGTTTTCACCGATTGGTAAAGGTCAGCGCGGCATGATTGTGGCGCAACCCAAAACCGGTAAAACCATGTTGCTCAAAGACATCGCCAACGCCATTGCCGCCAACCATCCTGAGGTTTATTTGTTGGTATTACTTATTGACGAACGCCCTGAAGAGGTAACTGATATGCAACGCAGCGTGCGCGGTGAGGTGATTGCCTCTACTTTTGACCGCGAGCCACAAGAACACGTAAAAATTGCCAATATAGTGCTTGAAAAAGCCAAACGACTCGTTGAATGCGGACACGATGTGGTAATTTTGCTCGACTCGATCACGCGTTTGGCGCGCGCCTACAACACCGTACAACCGGCTTCCGGCAAAGTACTCAGTGGTGGGGTAGATGCCAACGCCTTGCAAAAACCAAAACGTTTTTTTGGTGCCGCTCGTAACGTTGAGAATGGCGGTTCACTGAGCATCATTGCTACCGCGCTTACCGAGACCGGTTCAAAAATGGACGAGGTGATTTTTGAAGAATTCAAAGGAACCGGTAATATGGAGTTGCAACTCGATCGTAAGATTGCCAACAAACGCATCTTCCCGGCCATTGATTTGACCTCGTCAAGCACGCGTCGCGACGATTTGTTGCTCGATGAGAAAACCTTGCAACGTATGTGGATCATGCGCAAGTATTTGTCTGACATGAACCCGGTAGAGGCGATGGATTTTATCAACGACCGATTCACCAAAACACGCAACAATCAAGAGTTTTTAATCTCGATGAACGATTAATAGGGCGTGCCCTTGTGGTTCGCGCTTTACGCCGTGCACGGCACTTGGCTTCACCCGAGGCTTTTGGCCGAACTGACCGAAGGTAATCGCTCACGCGGCTTCTGATAAAAATCAAGCATTCGGTTGGTACCGAGCGCATCAAATAAAGACATAAAAAAAGCTCCCAAAATACGGGAGCTTTTTTTATGCGGTATGATTCGGTTTATTGAATCGCTATTTTTTTGATGATGACTTGGTCTTCAATATTGAGTTTGAGCAAATAGAATCCACGCGGTAAATTGTTCAGCGCGTATTGGTGATCCTCGGTCAAAGCGGTTGGATTTTTTACCTCTGAAACGATTTGTCCGTTGAGCGCAATAACTTGAATGGCGTCAAGGGCTTTGGGGCTGCTGATGTTGATTTGCCCGTTGCTCGACGGATTTGGTGAAACGCTCACGAGTGAATACCAATCAAAGCTTTCGTTGGCTAAGAATACATTGGGCCAACGATTTTGCGCTGCCGGTCCGCCCCAAATGCGCGTAGCCAAATAGGGGTTGTCAATAAACGGATTGCGGTTGCCTTGACCATAAAAGTTGTTGGCGTTGCCCAAATAAGTGTTGCGCTGATCTTCCATGGCCGAAACCGGATCGTCGGCGTTCCATTGCAAGAACAAATCAACCATATTGGCATCGATGGCCAAGAAGTTGCCCACACCTACATATTTGGGTAAACATTGGGCGCCATAGCGCAAATACATATACATCATCATGCGCGCTATGTCGCCTTTCCACTCGTCACCCGGATACCAATAAGCACCTACAACGCTTGAGTTTCCGGAACCTGTGGTAAATTTTCGGCTGCCTCGGGTATCGTTTCGGCTTACATCGGCTGGACGAATATGGTGCGCATCTGAGCCCGGTCCGTCAGTTCCTAAATCAGGATTTCCGAGTGATTTGGCAAAGGTGTGTTCGCGGTTCCATTGGCAGCTGGCCGTTCCGTCATCGTCTTTATCGCGACGGCGGTGTGCGGTGTTGTCAACTGAAGTGGCCGGACAAACTTCAGGACTGTATCCATACACCAAAAACAGGTTCTGATGTGTGTTGTCGGTTGGGTCTAAATCAGTATAGCGCAGCGCATTTTCGGCTTCGGCATAGGTAAGTAAATGTGTGTGGGTATCGGTGATTTTGGTGGCCAAAGCATTTTTGAGCGCCATACCCGTTAAGGTAAAATCAAATCCGTTGTAGTAAGGATTGGCTGGGGCACCGGCTTGACTCCATGCGGTAAAAGATCCGATGAGGAGTGTTGCCAAGATGGTTTTTTTCATAGGTTTTATTTTTTGCGGGGTTAAAGGTAAGTACTTTTTTGGCATTCGCCCAATATTTAACTTGTGGGCATAAAAAAACCTCTGAACACCAGAGGTTTTTTAGTTTGTATTATGCAACGATACTTTATTGTACAATTACTTTCTTAATGATTGACTTTCCTTCTGCGGTTACTTTCATCATATAAAATCCAGAGCTGAGTTGGTCAATGGTATAAACTTCATTTTTAATTTCGGGTTGTAGCTTTTGTACCAACTGACCGTTTAAGTTGTAGAGCTCAATTTGATCAATAGCTCCGGCACAACTTACATTGATTTTATTATTGTTGGCCGGATTCGGAAAAACAGCTACGGTATGGATGGCCTCAAATGTTGGATTGGCCAGCGGCGCACCCCAGATTTGTGTGGCGTAGTTGCTGTTGTCAATAAACGGATTGCGGTTGCCTTGACGTGCTGTTGCACCCAAAACATTGTTGCGATAGGTTTCGCGTGCACTCACCGGATCTTGTGCATTCCAGGTAAGTAAGATATTCAAAAACGTGTTGGATAATGAATGATCGCTGGTTCCGTCAAACATGACTTTAGATTCTGAAGCGCTGGTGTTGTAAAAGTCAACCAATCGATCTTCGTAACGCGTTACAAAATAAAAAATACAACGCGCAATATCTCCTTTGAATTCATCAACCGGTTCAAACACCTTTTGGCTGTATCCGGCTGAATAACCTGAGTTTAAATTGTTTCCGAGTTTAGAGCCGTTTTGGGTATTACACGGATTGTTGGTAGCTCCGGTATTACAAGGGCTGGTGGTAGCTCCGGCAACCACTCCATACGGATGATCATCGCGCCAAGCATTTACTTTTCCGTCGGTAGGCAATACAAAATGCGCATCTGAATACATCGGTGTGGCTTGACTGCCAAAATAACTTTGCGGAACCACGTGTTCGCGGTTGTAGCAGTTACCTTCAACGGTATAGCTACCGCATTGGCTGGTTTGATAAGTAAATGTGTAAGGATCAGCTCCGGCACCCACTTCAGAATAGACATCTAAAATGGTGTTGTCATTTTCGTAAAAACGGTCGCGATCGGCCAAGCCATAAATGGTCCAAAGACCGTCGTATCCGCGATCAGTGTGGTTTTTAATGATGTTGAACAATTGGGTTTTGAGTGTGTAACCGGTTCCGGTAGCGGTATTGTAATAGCCTGCCGGCGGTTGGGCAAAAGCCACGGTTGCACATAAAACGCATAAAAGCGTGTAGTATTTATTCATGGTAGTTTTGGTTAATTGTTTTTTCGTTCTAAAAGCGCCATATAGAATCCGTCAAAGCCCGACTCAGACGCCAGAATTTTAGAATCTTGAACAAAGGTAAATTTTTTACCGTTCTCAGTTGTTAAGAACTGCTTAATTTGTTCCTGATTTTCAGAGGGTAATACAGAGCAAGTGGCATAAACGAGCTTTCCGCCGGGTTTTACCATACGCGCATAACTTTCGAGAATTTCTGCTTGCACTTTGCGGATGTTGTCAATAAATTCCGGTTGCAATTTCCATTTAGAATCCGGATTGCGTTTGAGTACGCCAAGTCCGCTGCAAGGTGCATCAATGAGCACGCGATCGGCCTTTTCTTGAAGTTTTTTGATGACTTTGGTCGAATCGATAATGCGGTATTCAATATTGAATGCACCATTTCGTTTAGCTCGTAACTTGAGTTGTTTGAGTTTGCTTTCGTACAAATCCATGGCGATGAGTTGCCCTTTGTTTTGCATTAGTGAAGCTATGTGTAGTGTTTTTCCGCCTGCGCCTGCACAAGCATCTACGACGCGCATACCCGGTTGTACATCCAGAAGAGGTGCCACCAATTGAGAACTCGCATCTTGCACTTCAAACAAACCTTCTTTAAAGGCGTCAGTCAAGAAAACATTGGCGCGTTCTTTTAAAACCAAAGCATCGGCTTGGTCGGGTAAGTATTCGGTTTCAATGTTACTATCCATCAAAACGGCGCGCAATTTTTCTTTGGTGGTTTTGAGGGTATTGGTTCTGAGGATGACTTTGGCGGTATGATTTTGCGCGGCAATCTCGCGTGACCAAACTTCTTCGCCAAGTTCAGCAACGCCTACTTGATCCATCCAATCAGGAATAGATTCGCGGTAAACTCTGATTTTTGAAAGTTCATCAAAACGACCTTTGATTTTGCGCTCTGGTGTGCCTTGTAGTTGGTTCCAATCGGGAATGGTGTAACCTCGGAGCACCGCCCAAACGGCAAACATACGCCAAAGATTATCGCGGTCATAGGGTTCTTTGACTTCGGCAATTTCGGCGTATAAGCGTTTCCATCGAACAATTTCATAGATGGTTTCGGCCACAAACTTACGGTCTGAACTGCCCCAACGTTTGTCTTTTTTGAGCGCGCGTGCTACTACTTTGTCGGCATATTCGCCTTCATTGAAAATGCTGTTGAGCGAATCAATGGTGGTGTAAACTAAATTTCGGTGTAATCTCATGTTTTTGGGCCTTAATTAATTCGGGTAAGGCCAATATTTTCGGGTGGATGTAATACCATTGGGAATTTCTCAATTTTTACAGAACTGCTGTCAAGGCCAAATCCGTTTTCTTCAGAAAGGCTAAATTTCTTGATCAAGAAATAGGTATTCATGATGACTTTTTCATGCCACAAGAGGTCGCTGTCATTCGATAAAAACTTCTCTGAGAGCATAAATTTAAAGTCACCCAAGATGTTGTTTTTGTTGAGAGATTCGTAACGGCTGGTTACGTCAACCTCGCCATTTTTTACCATGTCTTTCAAAACTTCCTTGAACATCAAATTGATTTTGGTAGGTTCGCGGAAGCCCAAATTAAAGTCGATTCGGAACAAATCGTCTTTGATAATTTCGGTCACTTTGTATTCGGTTTTGTATGGTTCGTTTAGAATATTTACGTGTACAAACCAATAGATATCAGCTCGTTTTGGACGTTTTTGCAAAATTGAATACATGACTTTTTCTTCAATTTCGTCGGTTCTTCCGGCATTAGTCATATACACTAAATGGGTGGCATATTTCGGAATCGACAAATCGACACTGAGTTCGGCCAAAACTTTTTTGTAGTTCTCAATTTTAACAAAACGCGTATAATTTTTACTGATTTGTTTGGCCATATACCAAGTAGTCATAATCGAAATTAATACGATGGCAATAATCAGGGTTACATAACCACCGTCAGCAAATTTGGTGATGTTGGCGATAAAGAAACTCGATTCGATGATGATATAAGTTCCGATAAGCGGTAGTAAAATATACCATTGAACTCGTTTGATAATCAAGTAGAAATTGAGCAAAATGGTGGTCATAATCATACAGAGAATAATGGCTAAACCGTAGGCATGCTCCATGTTGCTTGATTCTTCAAAATGCAAGACAATCCAAATACAACCCAACAACAACAACCAATTAATCGACGGAATATACAATTGACCTTTGTGTTCGGTTGGGTATTTAATGCGGACTTTCGGCCAAAAATTCAGACGCATGGCTTCGTTGATTAAGGTAAATGAACCACTGATCAATGCTTGTGAAGCAATCACGGCAGCCAAGGTTGCCACGACAATTCCAATGGGCTGAAACCAATTCGCCATTGATAAATAAAACGGATTGGCATTTGAACCTCCTAGGCTTCTCAAAGTTTGCCCTTCATGGTTGATTAAAAAAGCAGCTTGTCCGAAATAGTTTAAAATTAGGGTGGTTTTGACAAACATCCAACTGATGCGGATGTTTTTTCGGCCACAATGTCCCATGTCTGAGTACAATGCTTCGGCTCCAGTAGTACAAAGGAATACAAAACCTAAAATAAAGAAACCGTCTGGGTTAATTCCTTTGTCGGCAATGAGAATCTTGTATGCGTAATACGGATTAATCGCTTTGATTACTTCGGGATTATCCATTATTTGAATCAACCCTAAAACGCCCAACATCATAAACCAAAGCAACATAATAGGTGCAAAGAACTTTCCGACTAATTTGGTTCCGAATTGCTGAATGGTAAAGAGAATCACTAAAATGGTGATGACAATGGGTATGGTGTTGATTTGCGGATAGAACGTTTGAATTCCTTCAACGGCTGACGAAACCGAAATAGGAGGTGTAATGATTCCATCGGCTAAAAGTGCGCTACCACCTATGATTGCCGGAATAATGAGCCATTTGATTTTTGTCCTTTTAACTAATGCATAAAGAGCAAAAATTCCGCCTTCGCCATTGTTATCGGCACTGAGTGTAATGAGCACATATTTGAGTGTGGTCTGAAGGGTAAGAGTCCAAAATACTAATGAAATTCCACCCAAAACCAAATCTTTATTGATGGCGAAATCGAGTCCGAGAATGGCTTTCATTACATACAAAGGCGAGGTTCCAATGTCTCCGTAGATGATTCCCAGTGAAATCAACAATCCTCCTAAAGTAAGTTTACTATGAAGGCCATGATGTTGCGAGCTCATAAAAAAAAGTTAAAAAAAGTGTCCAAATTTACTACATTACAGACAAATTGATGCAATAAATATGCTTTTTTTGATGGCGTATAGAATTGTCACTTTTACTCCATAAAAAAAGCACCCTTTTGGATGCTTTTAAATTAATTTATCGTCTTCTTCCGCCTCTTTCTGATTGCCTTTCAGTACTTTTAGAACCTCTGTTTTCATACGCTCTTGTACTTATAGATTCGCTTCGTTCTCTTCCGGAATTTCTCGGTGATGAAGCTTGATTATCTCTTGTTCGAATTTGATTGTATTCTGAATTTCGGGTTCCGATTGCGTTTTCGTTTCTTATGCCGGATTGATTTCGAATATTTCCGTTATCGTTACTACCATTTCTGATTCCTGAATTTGATTCATATCTGGTTCCATGTTCATTTCTGGTGGGCGTATCATTATAACTTTTGGTGTTATTTCTTCCAGGGTTATTATATGCTACTTCACTTCTGGTATTTAAATATTTTACTCTGCGGGTTTGATCGAGTTCGTATCGATTTTGATAATTGTGATTTCTGTAGCTGAAAGCTCTTGTCGGATAAGTTCGTTCACAATAATTAGCTCTGATAGGTTGATATAAAGCGACTGCTCGGGTGCATTTTCGAACATTTACGTAGTTGTAATGATTGTGAAAATTGATGTAAACTCCGATGTGATTTCTGTATCGAAATACCGGCCACGGATTCCAAGCGACATAGAATTTAGGATAATAATTCCAATACCAAACCGATACATAAGGGCGGTAATAAGGAGCCCAAAAAGTTGTGTATATTACCGGTGTGTGAACATAAACTGGTTCATAGATGTAGTTTGGACCGTACATGTATACATCGCCAACTACTTGAATTTGAACCTGATTATTGTTGTCTTTTTCAACTTCGATGGTGGCAACATCTTGATAAGTGTCTTTTCCTAATACGGATTGAACCACCACAAGGTGTGCGTTGCCTTCAACTGATTCGACAACTCGTAGGTAATCTACCTGATTGTCTTCGTTGAGATCTAAGTTTGAAATTTGGGCATTAGGATCGTTGATTCTTTGTTCAAAATCTTCAAGATTTTTTGAATCGCCAAAAATAGATGCCAAAGCTCTCAAATCAAGATTGTCACTGATTTCAGAACTTTTAGCATTGATTATTGTTTTGTCTTGCGCCAAGACTGTGAAAGTCATTAAGATAGAAAGACTTGTTGTGAGCATCGTTTTCATAAAGTACAAATTTGGTTGATAATTGCTTTAAAGTGTGTTTTGTGACACATCTTAAAGGCCATTTTTCAATTACTGTGCCACTGCATCAACGAACGAAGCTTTGGGAGAATTAAAAAAATGTTAATTGCGCATTTTTTCTTTGTATTGCTTGAGGAGCTTACGGTTAAAGCCTTCTTCGGCTTGTTTGAGTTTGATTATTTTTACCGCAGGAATAACGCCTTTTAAACTAGCGATAAACTTTTTGCGCGCCTGAAAAGCTTCTTCTTCAGCCGTTTCCATTTGAGTCAGCATGGCTGTTGCTTCTTTTTCTGATAAATTACTGATGCTCGATTCGTCCATGCGGTTGAGATAGCCTTTTATTTTATCTTTTTTGTAGTCTTTTTGCTTTTCTTCATAAGTATTATATAAAGGCCAAAACTTAGATGCTTCCTCAGGAGTTAATTGTAATTCTTCAGTAATGAAAGCAACTTTGAGCGCTTTGATTTGCTCTTTTTTTTGTTTTAAAAGCGGTTGTGCACCAACAACTGTTACACAAAAAAACAAAGTGATAAGTGAAATAATCTTTTTCATGATTTTTATTTTTGAGTGGGATTTAATCTATTATATAGTTTTCGAAATTTTCTTCAGAGGCTAAAATCTCTTCAATTTCTTGATTGTTCAAATTCATATTTGCTTCCATTTTTTGGAGGTCTTTTTCATCAAGCATCATGGCCCAATCGTCATTGCTAATACAATGGTTTGAAGCTAAATAATTTTCAACTGTCTCATCTGAAGAGTCGTAAATTGGTGCTTTTGTATATTGAACAAAGGCAATTCCTATAGCTACAATTAATATGGCTGCTATTGAAATCAATTTGCGATAACGAGTATTTAGATATCGTTTTCTCTCAGGTTTGGTTTCCTGAATTTTTTGTTGAAGACGAAGCGAAAAATCATCAAAATAGCCTTCAGGTACTTTGAAGCCTGTTTTGATTTTTTCCGATTCATTTAATTTAAAAGTTTTCATATCGCTAGGACTTTATCGCTTATTTTAGGTTTAATGTTCGCTCAGATAATTTTCAATTTTTTTTACTGCATGATGATACGAAGCTTTTAGAGCGCCTACTGAAGTGTCTAAAATCTCAGACATATCTTCATACTTAATTTCTTCAAAATATTTCATCTTAAAAACGAGCTGTTGCTTTTGCGGGAGCAGGGCAATGGCTTTGTGTAATTTAATTTGCGCTTCATCACCATCAAAATGGGTGTCGGCTTTGAGTTGTGCGGTGTAGGAATTTTGTAAATCGTCGGTGCTGATTCCTCGACGTTTGGCTTTTTGGTTGATAAAAGTGATGGCTTCATTCGTTGCGATTCGATACATCCACGAAAACAATTTACTCTCGCCTTTAAAATTGTGTAAATGTCTAAAGACTTTGACGAAGGTATTCTGAAGCACATCATCCGCATCGTCGTGATCTAAAACTATGTTGCGAATATGATGATACAAAGGCCGCTGATAGTCGCTGATGAGTTTCTGAAACGCAGTGTTTTGCGTAGCAGGATTCAATAATTGCGCTATGAAGACCTTTTCTTCCAAATGAATTTTTGCGGTTTGAATCCGAAACGAAGCAATGGTTTAAAAGTTACAAGAAAAATTATGGATTTTCTGTTTCAGCATTTTGCGTTGGTTGGCTCACAACTGGCTCAACAACGATAGGTTTAGGAGCCGAAGTCGGTTGTGACGCACCTACAGGAATATATATGTCAGTTATCCATTTGGACGGATTGGCAATTTGCATCATATTTTTTCGGTACACTTCAATTTGGGTTCCGCCTACATTTTCGGACAAGTGATTTTTAGACAAATAAGCTCTGGTTTTGCCCCAAGCCTGACGAGTGTGCGAGTAATCTCCGGTTAAAGTTGTTTTTACAGCTTGAAACGGATAAAGCAAACCGGTAGACATATCGCTGCCTTCGCTGATGAAAATTTCTTTCTCGATTGGCATGCAAACGGAAAGTTTACTCACGCCATGTGTCACATCATAACTGTGATAAATAACAAAGGGGTTTCCGGTTGATTTGATGTTATTTTTTGCGAAAAAATTCACCATTCTCGGAATCAAAATCCGCAGATTATAAGGAATTTTACCAATCTCACTGTTGATGGTTTGTTTGATATAAAAGGTTCCGGTTTTTTTGACCAATCCGTCGACTTTTATTTTATAAGTATTGATTTCGTAGGCAATGGTTTTATCAAGTTGTGCTAAACTTTCTTGTTGCATTTGCTCAATGTTCTGAATTGGTCCACCTCTGAGCAAACCATAGATTTTATAACCAAAACTCATCTTTCCTTTTAATTTCCAGGTGATTTTGGTTCCGCCTAAAGTATCCTTAAAAGTTATTTTGCCTATGGCTTCGGTTCCGTTGTAATTGATTTTTTGCGAGATAAATTCAGCGTTTCTTACCGAAGTTGTCATTAGATTACCTTCTTGGTTATCACCTGCCCAACGACAAGTTCCGTGCATGCCAACGGTGTTTTTAGGGTAAGAAAAAATTGTTTCAGGGTTGTTTTTTTTCCATGATACAAAGGTTTCCCAATTGCGGTAATCATTTACATAATCAAACAAAGTTGCCCTAGGTGATTTAAGAACCAGTGTGGTTTGTACTTCAAAATCGGCTTTGAGGGTAGCCACGTATACTGTTGCAGCAAACGCAACCAGTAATATCAGCAAAAAAAGATATTTGATTATTCTCATAGAGATGCGAATTTCAACCTTGTAAAAGTAGGAATTTATTTTTTGTAAGTAGTTTTAGTTTCAATTCAAGATAGCGGTATAGCGATAACAAATTACATATATTTGTTCACCAAAGATTATATTTATTAAAATAATTAATTATGAAATTATCAACCTATAGTTGTATTTGTTTTTTTGCGGCTTGGTCTACAGTATCGTTTGGGCAATCAAAAAAAGTTGTTTCAGCAAACCCGTCAAATGATTTTCAATATATCGTAGAGCAATTTGCCGATATAAAGGTTTTGCGTTATCAAATTCCTTCGTGGAATAAACTCAGCTTAAAAGAAAAACAATTGGTTTATTACCTGACTCAAGCGGGAACCTGCGGACGTGATATTATGTGGGATCAGAACTATCGTCACAACCTAAAAATCCGCGCGGCTTTAGAGAATATTTACACAAAATATCAAGGAAACAAAAATTCAAATGATTGGAAAAATTTTGTAGTATATCTCAAAAGAGTTTGGTTTTCAAACGGTATTCACCATCATTACTCGAGCGATAAAATCAAGCCGGGTTTTAGCAAAAATTATTTCAATCAGCTTTTAACGGCTACCAAAACTAAACTTTCCTCTGAGATTGTTGATGTTCTTTTTAATGATGTCGATAATAAAAAAGTCAATTTAGATCAAGAAAAAGGTCTTTTGTCTGGCTCTGCAGTTAATTTTTATCAACCAGGAATTGAGGTCTCAGAGGTTGAAGATTATTACAAATCACAACCTCAAGATCCCAAACATCCATTGTCATTGGGATTAAATTCTAAGTTAATCAAAAACAGCGATGGTAAATTAGAAGAAAAAGTTTGGAAAGCAGGCGGGATGTACGGTCCAGCGATTAAACGAATTATTTATTGGTTGCAACAAGCCGTTGAAGTAGCTGAAAATGAAAAGCAAGCAAACGCTCTAAGATTACTCATTGACTTTTATAATACAGGCGACCTCAAAACTTGGGATGATTACAACATTGCCTGGTTGCAAGCGACCGAAGGGAATATTGATTATATCAACGGCTTTATCGAAGTTTATAATGACCCATTGGGTTACAGAGGTTCTTATGAAGGCGTGGTTCAAATCAAAGATTTTGATATGTCGGCCAAAATGGAGGTAATTTCAAACAACGCACAATGGTTTGAAGATAATTCTTCAATTGATAAAGCGCACAAAAGAGAGAAAGTGGTTGGCGTTTCATACAAAACAGTAATTGTGGCCGGTGAATCAGGAGATTCCTCACCGAGTACGCCTATTGGAGTTAATTTACCCAACGCGGATTGGATTCGTTCTGAGTATGGCTCCAAGTCAGTTTCATTGGGGAATATCATTGAATCTTATGCCAATTCATCGGGCAAAGGAAAACTCCAAGAATTTGCCAATGATCCGGAAGAAATTGCTTTAGCTGAAAAATACGGTTCAATTGCCGATAAATTGCACACCGCTTTGCATGAAGTGATTGGTCATGCTTCCGGAAAAATCAATGAGGGTGTCGGAACGCCCAAAGAAACCCTCAAGAGTTATGCGTCTACACTTGAAGAGGGCCGTGCTGATTTAGTAGGATTGTATTATTTGTACCACCCAATCCTACAAGATTTGAAGTTGGTGGATGATTGGAAGAAAGTAGGGATGGAAGCTTATGACAACTACATCCGAAACGGTTTGATGACGCAATTGCTTCGTATTGAACCGGGATCAAATATTGAAGAAGCCCATATGCGCAATCGTCAATGGGTGAGTTCCTGGGTTTTTGAAAAAGGCAGAAAAGACAACGTCATTGAAGTATTGAACCGCAACGGAAAGGTTTATTACAACATCACCAATTATGAAAAACTGCGTGAATTGTTCGGAGAGCTTTTGCGCGAAGTGCAACGCATTAAATCAGAAGGTGATTATGAAGCCGGAAAAAATTTAGTCGAAAACTATGGTGTCAAAGTCAATCAAGAACTTCATCAACAAGTTTTGAATCGCAGCAAATCGTTTTCAAATGTTCCCTACAATGGTTTTGTCAACCCGGTGCTCATGCCTCAATATGATGCTAAAGGCAATATGATTGATATTAAAGTTTCACAGCCAAAAACGTTTGCTGAACAAATGCTCAATTATTCAAAAGGTTATAGTTTTTTACCACTTGAAAATTAACTCAAAAATAGCTTTATAAAAAAACGCCTTCTGATTGGGAAGGCGTTTTTTTTTATCTTTTCATGGTTACTTTAATAATGAACAGCAACACGATAAAAAGCAGAAATCCAATCAAAACCTTGTAACTGCCTTTGTAAAAATGCTGATGCGTGTTGGTGTCTTTTTTATACGAGAAAATCATAATCGCTACAAAAGCAATAAAAAAAAGTGCCGCAAAAATAAGTTGTCCGGTTGAAAACATCTGGGATAATTTTTTTTCCAAAAGTAAAACATTTGAGCCTAAACTTAGTATTTTGCTTGTTCAATAAATTCAATAAATCATGCAAAAACAAATCAATGCCGTCAAAGAATTTCATACGGCTTTCGGACTCGGTGTCAGTTCAGAATTTAAAGCCAATTTAGGCGAACAAAAAAATCTTTTGCGCTTTAATTTGATGAAAGAAGAAAACGAAGAATATCTTGAAGCAGTTCAGAACAATGACTTAATCGAAATAGCCGATGCTTTGGGCGATATGCTGTATATATTGTGTGGAACCATTTTAGAACACGGATTGCAGCACAAAATTGAAGAAGTTTTTGACGAGATTCAACGCAGTAATATGAGCAAATTAGACCACGACGGCAAACCCATTTATCGCGAAGACGGCAAAGTCATGAAAGGCCCGAATTATTTCAAACCCGATTTTACCAAAATCATACAACCATAAAAAAGGCGGAATTTTGTGTTCCGCCTTTTCTTTATCCTTCAATTTTTACCATCCAGCCAAAAGTATCATCGGCCATTCGGTATTGAATTTTGGTGAGTTTTTCTTTGAGATCTAACGCAATAGAATGTTCTTGTTTCGGAACTTCATAGTACACATCTTCGTATGAGAATCCGCAAATTGGGTTGACCACCGCGGCAGTTCCGGCACCGAAAATTTCTTTCAGGGTTCCATTTTTAGCGGCTTCAACCAATTCAGAAACCAAAACTGAACGCTCTTCCACTTGGATACCGTCGCGCTTGGCAATTGCAATCAAACTTTTACGTGTTACGCCATCCAAAATACGTTCACTGGTAGGTGCGGTATATAAAGTATCATTGATTCTGAAAAATACGTTCATCGTTCCGGCTTCCTCGAGCTTGGTGTGTGTGGCATCATCCGTCCAAATCACTTGCTGGTAACCTTTTTCGTTGGCTAATTTAGTCGGATAAAACTGCGCTGAATAGTTTCCGGCAGCTTTGGCGGCTCCGATTCCTCCGTTGGCCGCCCGACTGTAATGATCGGCAATGAGCACTTTTACTTCGCCGGAATAATACGATTTAGCCGGCGATAGAATAATCATGAAACGATATTGTGTAGATGGAGCAGCAATCACACCACTGCCAATGGCAATCATAAATGGTCGGATGTATAAACTATTTCCCAAACCTTTTTTGACCCAATTTTTTTCGAGATGAATGAGCTTTTGAAGACCGTCCATAAAGATTTCTTCAGGAATTTCAGGCATTGCCATACGCGCAGCCGATTTATTCAATCGATGAATGTTTTGATCTGGACGGAACAACCAAACATCGTCGTGTTCGTCGCGATAAGCTTTCATGCCTTCAAAAATGGCTTGCCCATAATGGAAAACCTTAGCCGAAGGATCAATCATAAAAGGCTCGTACGGTTTGATTTTTGGTTTTTGCCATTGTCCTTCGCGAAAATCGCAAACAAACATATGGTCGGTAAAAATGCTTCCAAAAGAAAGGTTTTCAAAATCAACTGAATCAATTTTTGAGGTTGGAACAGTTACTATATCGATTTCGTGGGTGGAATTTTCACGCATTTAAAGGTCTTTTTGGGATGTTGTGTAAAGTCGTAAAGTGTTGTAAAACAATTATTTAAAATCTAAAATTACTATTTAATTAACCTTGTGATTTTAATTTCGGCTAAAGTAATAAAATTGCGTCACTAATTGACTCAAAACATTTAACAAAATCTGACTTTTTCAAGAATCATTATTTTGTTGAGATTTTCTTTGAGATTTCTTTTTTCAAATTCAAAAAAATATAGTTTTATTGCCAATTATTAGCCATGAACCAATTACTTTTGGCATCATAAAACATGAATCATGAAAAAAAATATACTTATTCTAGCTGCATTTACATTGGCTTTAGCTTGTCAAAAGAAAAATGTTGAAACCGTAAAATCAGATGCCAAGTATGCTTCATTTGGCGATAGCATCACGGCAGACCAAGCCATCACCAAAGATGCACTTTTGGCCAAATACGAAACTTTAAAAGAAGGTGATACGGTTTCTGTAAAGTTTACTTCAACCATCAACGATGTTTGTCAGAAAAAAGGTTGTTGGATGAATGTTGATTTAGGCAAAGACCAAGAAACTTTTGTCAAGTTCAAAGATTACGGATTTTTCATGCCGCTCAATTCAAAAGGCAGTGAAGTGGTGGTGAACGGAAAAGCATTCTTAAGCGTTGTCAGTGTTGATGAGCTCAAGCATTATGCAAAAGATGCCGGAAAATCTCAAGCGTCAATTGACAGTATCACCCAGCCTGAAAAATCATTCGGCTTTATTGCTGATGGTGTTTTAATCAAAGAATAATGAAACAGTTTTTGAGTTTATTGGCTTTGATTGTTTTGATTTCTTGTCAAAAAAAGGCCGAAGAAAAATCTTGCCCGATTCAGCATAAGAAGGAAAGCAAATTCAAGATGTATCAAATGTCTGAAATGTCTTTGCTCATGGAACAAATGTTTGCCGATAATATGCGATTGAAAAGCCGAATTATGACAGGTGAAGCAGTTGGGAAATTTCCGGAGCATTTCAATAAAATCCTCAAAGCGCAAATGACCGACCCTGCTGAAAACGATGATTTTTTTAAAGAACAAGCCAATGCTTATTTAACTGCGCAACATTTGATTTACGATGATTCAGCTCAAGCCAAAAAGCATTTTAATGCCGGCGTTGATGCCTGCATTCATTGCCACGAAGCCAAATGTACCGGCCCAATCGAGCGCATCAAAAAGTTATACATTCCCTAAAGAATGCAAAGAGAGATCATCACAACAGCCGATGGATCAACTACAATTCGATTGCCGGATTGGGATGAGCATTATCATTCAAAACACGGAGCTATTCAAGAAGCACAACATGTTTTTATTCAAAACGGATTGGCGTTGTTTGCACATCAATCGGTTGATATTTTAGAAATTGGCTTCGGTACCGGGCTCAATGCGTTGATTACTTATAAAGTAGCGCCAAATTATAGTTTGACTGTAAATTACGTTGGGATTGAAGCCTATCCGATTCATGAATCAGAAGTTTTTGCCATGAACTATGCATCAGAATTGAAAATAGATGATGCTGTTTTTGCGCAAATGCATCAATGCTCTTGGAATGAATCACATTCGATTACAGATGATTTTAATCTTACCAAACGACAACAGTTCTTTTCAGAAATCAGTGATGAAACTGCTTTTGATTTGATTTATTTTGACGCTTTTGGCTATCGAGTGCAACCTGAATTATGGTCAGAAGAGATTTTTAAAATTATGTTTCTAGCTTTAAAGCCCGGTGGAATTTTGGTGACTTATGCGGCGCGAAGCATTATCAAGAAGAACATGATTGCTGTCGGATTTACGGTTTCAAAATTGCCCGGACCGCCCGGTAAACGGGAGATGTTTAGAGCCATCAAAGCATCATAATATTTTTTGCCAATTAACGTTTCTTTAAATGAAGCGATAAGCTTTTGATTGTATTTTTATTTTCAATCATCAAAACTTCAGATTATGAAACGCGACATGTTTGTTTTTACTAAAAGTATCTTGGAACATGTAAGCTTTGATCCGCTGTTGTTCTGCAAAGAACTAGAAAAAGCACTCAGGGTTTTACTTCCGTATGAAATTGAACAACTCACCGAATGGTTACTGCAATATACTTCTGAAAAACCTGAACTAAGGCAATGTTTGATATATGTCAACAAATAATAATTTGTAGGAATTTACATTTTTATTAACATCAAAAGTGCATTTCGTCGTTTTTTAACGTATTTTATCGTTGAATTGTTTTGTCGTTCAATCTTTTTTACTTTAAATTTACTGCCAAGATAAACCCCTAAATCTTACCATTATGCCTAGAATGATTTACGACTACACGAAATCGGTGCTCGAGCGAGTGAGCTTCGACCCAGTGCTTTTTTGTAAAGAATTACGAAAAGCGTTGAAAAACCTATTGCCTTATGAATTAGAGCAATTAAGGAAATGGTTACAAAACTACACAACCGAAAAGCCTGAATTGAGGCAGTTTATAAGTATTGTCAATTAATTATTCATATTTAAGAGGGAGCTGAAAGGCTCCCTATTTTTTTGTTACCGGGCTGATAATTTCTACATTCTGAAATACAATCGCACCTTTGACTACACCTGCAATAGTTGAACGCAAGGCATTAATAATTTGTATTTTCAACTCTGTTTTCGGATAAATCAAACTCACCTCACGCGCGGGTTTGGGTTCGGTAAAGTGTTTGAGTTTATGGTGGTCTTTTTCGGCTAAATCCAAAGTGTGTAAATACGGAAGTAAAGTAATTCCCAAACCTTCATCGGCTAGTTTTACGAGCGTTTCAAAACTGCCACTTTCCAGCTGAAAATGACTGTGCTCATTGCGGTTGGCGCTTTTGCACAAATTCAAAATACCGTCTCTAAAGCAATGTCCGTCTTGCAACAATAAAATTTCATCCAAATTTAAATCTGCTACTTCAAGTTCGGTTTTTTGATAATGCTGATGCGAAGTCGGCACATATGCCATAAAAGGTTCATAATACAAAACGACTTCTTTGATTTTTTCTTCGATCAATGGTGTGGCCGCGATGGCAGCATCTAAATGGCCGTTTTTGAGCTTTGTAATGATTTCTTCGGTGTTGAGTTCTTCAATGATCAACTTTACTTTTGGGTATTTTTTAATGAACGTATTCAGAAACATCGGCAGTAAAGTAGGCATAATAGTCGGAATAATTCCCAATCTAAATTCACCACCAATAAAGCCTTTTTGTTGCTCCACAATGTCTTGCATTCGATTGGCTTCGTTGACAATGTTTTTGGCTTGACTCACTATTTTTTGGCCAATTTCAGTTAGTTGAATCGGTTTTTTACTGCGATCAAAAATGAGGATGTTGAGTTCTTCCTCTACCTTTTGAATTTGCATGCTCAGCGTTGGCTGGGTTACAAAACATTTTTCAGCTGCTAAGGTAAAATTTCGGTGTTCGGCTACAGCCAGAACATATTGAAGTTGGGTAATGGTCATAAAAAATAGTCTAATTCGATGCAAATATAAAACCGATTAATTTATTCTATCGAATTGCAAGCAGAACATTTCTAGATTTTTCCTGTTAATTTTTCTATAAAGTTAAAAGCTCGATTAGGCAAACTCATTTCAACTATTATTTTTGCGGTATGAAATGGCTTGCTCAAATTTTACTGGTTTTGTTTGTTACTTTTCTGGCCACGCCTACCATTGTAAGCCTGATTGAGAAAAGTACAGATACTTCGTATTTTTATAGTATGTCTGAAGAAGAGCAAGCGCACAAAGAAATCAAAGCTGATTTAAATGTTGATTTGAGTTATGCTTTGTTGCATTTTCCTTCCAGAGTTTCAAAAATTATTCTTTCACCCGATTGCGTCAAGCACGATAACTTAGCCTCCACTATTTTTATTCCGCCTCCCGAATTGGTTTAATACACCTTTTGAGTTTTTTCCGGTTTTCCGGACCATTTTTTGTATTAAATTTTAGGGATTATGACTAAAAAAATCAATCTTTTAGCGCATCTCAAATCTGATTTTTCCTCAGGTTTGGTGGTGTTTTTGGTTGCGTTGCCACTGTGTTTAGGTATTGCTATGGCTTCGGGCGCACCGTTATTTTCAGGAATCATTGCCGGAATTGTTGGCGGAATTGTCGTTGGATATTTCAGTACTTCACATTTAAGCGTGACTGGCCCAGCCGCCGGTCTCACAGCAATTGTGCTCACGGCAGTAACCGATTTAGGAGCTTTCAACATATTTTTGACCGCCGTTTTTATTGCCGGATTAGTTCAAATGTTGTTGGGCTTTTTAAAGGCGGGAACTTTGTCGAATTACATTCCAACCAACGTCATTGAAGGAATGTTGGCCGGTATCGGAATCATTATCATACTCAAGCAATTACCGCATGCTGTGGGCTATGATGCCGATTTTGAAGGCGACGAAGCTTTTATGCAAACTGACGGGAGCAACAGTTTTTCTTCCTTATTTGGCTTGCTTCATTATGTTCAGTTGGGTTCAATTTTGATTTCGGTAATTTCTCTAGCGATTTTAATTTCTTGGGATAAACTACCGGGGCTCAAAAAGCTCAAAGCGGTTCCCGGTGCCTTGGTGGCTGTCTTGTTGGGAGTAATTTTGAACGAATGGTTTACTTTGAGCGGAAGCTCGTTGGCGATTCAAAAGCAACATTTGGTCAGTTTGCCCGTTCCTGAATCGCTTGAAGATTTTAAAAATATTTTTGTATTACCTGATTTTACTGCACTTGCCAATGTTAAGGTTTGGACGGTTGGTTTGACCATTGCGGTGGTTGCCTCCATCGAAACCTTATTGTGCATTGAAGCCGCCGACCGAATGGACGCCCAAAAACGCTATACCGATACCAATGTCGAGCTCAAGGCGCAAGGCATTGGCAACATCATAAGCTCATTATTGGGCGGTTTGCCGATGACTTCTGTAGTGGTAAGAACTTCAGCCAACAACAACGCTGGCGCTAAAACAAAAATGTCCACCATTATTCACGGAGTTTTGTTGCTTTTATGTGTTTTGGCCATTCCGGCTTTGCTCAATAAAATTCCGTTGGCTACTTTGGCTTCAGTTCTTTTGATGGTGGGTTATAAGCTGGCCAAACCGGCTACTTTCAAACATTTTTGGGAGCGCGGAAAATATCAGTTCATTCCGTTTATTGCTACTTTGCTCGCGGTTGTCTTAACGGATTTGCTCAAAGGTGTAGCGCTCGGTCTTTTCATTAGTATTATCTTCGTGTTAAAAGGGAACCTCAAGCGCGCATACAGTTTTAGAAAAGAAGCTTATGTTGATGGCGACATCATCCACATTGATTTGGCGCAAGAAGTTTCGTTTTTAAACAAAGCAGCCATCAAGTCAACACTCAATGATTTGCCTGAAAACTCCAAAGTGGTCATTAATGCAGCCGACACGGTGTATATAGCGCATGATGTACTTGATTTGATCAAAGAATTCAAGAAAAACAGAGCCAAAGAATACAACATCAAAGTCAAATTAATCGGATTTAAAAAGGCCTATGATTTGACCAATAGCGGCGACGAAGAAAAACACGTTTTTGTAGAAAGAAAATCCCAATAAACAATATAAAATATCCAAAATGAAAACATTAAATAAAGAATTACAAGCATCGATTACACCCCGAAAAGCTCTTGAGATTTTAAGAGAAGGAAACAACCGATTCATCAACAACCTCAAAGCGCACCGCGATTTGCTTGAACAAGTCAACGAAACGCGCGATGGTCAATGGCCGTTTGCCACGATTTTGAGTTGTATAGACAGCCGAACCTCTGCCGAACTTATTTTTGATCAAGGTTTGGGCGATGTTTTCTCAGTGCGCATTGCCGGAAATATTGTCAATACCGACATTTTAGGAAGTATGGAATTTGCCTGTAAAGTAGCCGGTTCAAAGCTCATCGTCGTTTTGGGACACAGCAAATGCGGAGCCGTTAAAGGCGCTTGTGATCATGTCGAAATGGGCAATTTAACCGAGTTGCTTTCTAAGATTCAACCGGCGGTTTATCAAGAAACCAGCACGACTTCTGACCGAAACGCTTCGAATGCCGTTTTTGTTGAAAATGTAGCCGAAATCAACGTAAAACGCAGCGTCAAAAACATCATCGAACGCAGCAATGTTTTGGAGCAAATGTTGCAAAACGGACAAATCGGAATCGTGGGCGCGATGCACAATATCGAAACCGGCGAAGTAACTTTTTATGACGATGTTACTTTTATCAAAGACGAATTGAATCCGAATTTTTCACTAGACGATTTGCGATAACAAGCCATTGATCAACTACAGTTCACTTCATTTTTTGATTATATTTGAAAAGTTCTGTGCAACACAACCATTATGAGCGATTTTTATAAAAAGATACTAGACAACAACAAACAATGGGTTGAGCAATCTTTAGCTTTAGACCCAAATTATTTTGAACATTTGGCCCAAGGTCAAACACCGCCGCTTTTGTGGATTGGTTGCTCTGACAGCCGCGTTCCGGCCAACGAAATTATCGGAGCCAAACCCGGCGAAGTATTTGTTCATAGAAACATTGCCAATATGGTTGTGCATTCAGACATGAATATGCTCAGCGTGCTCGATTATGCCGTGAGTGTACTCAAAGTAAAACACGTGATTGTGTGCGGACATTACGGTTGCGGTGGAATCAAAGCCGCGATGGGCAATCAATCAATTGGGCTGATTGACAATTGGATTCGCCACATCAAAGATGTTTATCGTTTGCATCATACGTATCTCGATTCAATTATCAATGAAGAAGACCGATTCAATGCTTTTGTTGAACTAAACGTCAAGGAGCAAGTGTTTGATTTGGCTAAAACATCCATAGTGCAAGAAGCCTGGAAAAATGGACAAGATTTGACATTGCACGGTTGGGTTTACGGATTGAATTCGGGTTATGTCACCGATTTAAACGTCAACATCAGTTCAGAAAAAGATTTAGATTTGGTTTATCAACTTAAATTCTAAAGATAGAAAGCCGCTTGAAAGAGCGGTTTTTTTATTCGGTATCTTCTAGGTTTTCGTTGAATGATGAAGGTAAGAGTTGCGGTATAAACTTAATCAAAATCGGCAAAAGCAAACTGCCGCCCGGAATCAAGAAAATGGTTAATGACGGAACTGATTTGCAAATATCAAGCAATTGTTTTTTGATTTTCTTTTTCTCGTCTTTGTTCAAATCGCGTTGGGTAGAATGCGCCAAAAGCACCATCAGTTCTTTGCTCTCAGAGATTTCTTTGACCAATCTTTTGCGGTTGCGGTTGATGAGTGTAACGACCAATTGCGTGGTTTGGTCGTAAAAATGTTTCACCGGATTTGAATAATTAAAATACGGAATTTCACTTTTATATTGCGCTATAAAAGCGTCGGTTTCGCGAATGCTTTGCGTGACAAAATCGTCCGAAACGTGCATTAGCGAAGCCAAAGTGTGCAAGAAATATGCTTCTTCATTTTCAATTTGTCCATCGCTCCACAGCGCCAAACCGGCCATATCAATCAAGTAATATTTTTCGAGCGCGTTTTGGTAGTGATCCAGTTCAAGCGCTTCGAGGTTTTGAATATTGACTTTTGAAAATTTGGTATAACGCACCGAAGCCTCAAAGAGTTTGATCAATAAATCATCATGAGCCGATTTGTTGGTTTTGGTGCGCAGTGAAAATGCAACCACACTCACGATGGTATCTTCAATTTTGTGCAAATATTTCTCGGGAATTTTTTCTTCGGTCAGAAAGTGTTGAAAAGCCAATAAATCAACAAACAACAAGGCGTTGGTAACGATGTGCGAAAAGTTTTTGCTGATGATGTTGTCGTTGGTCTGAACTCGCTCATCAATTAAATCTTCGAGAGAAGAGGCAGTAGGCGAGGTTGGCCAAACTTTTTTAATCAGATTAAAACGCGAAGTATTCATCTGATTGTAAAATGAAACCGCCTGTTTGATAAAGTGTTCTGGCGTGCTTTGAGCGTTATGCAATCGATACATTTCAAACAAACCGTGCAGCAAAGCTAGTTTTGAAACTTCATCGCTGAGCCAAGCCGAAGTGTCCATTTTTATATCCGACCCAAACGATACAATATGCCCATAAATAAATCCGGTTTTGCGGATGTTTAAATAAAAGGCGTCCGCATCGAGCACAGGTTTGCTGTGAGCCGCTTTGAACTCGATAAAAAACTTGTCAATCCAGCCGTGTACCGATGGGTTTATCATCACTTAAAAATTCAAGGCAAAGCTAATAGATTTTGATTTGCTAAAGTGTGAACAGTTTTATTTTAAGATTAAATTACGGACGAGACTTAATGTTTTGGGCGCACAAACGAACAATTTCTTCAATGCGGGTTTTTCGGGTTTCTTCGCGTTTGGCATGGTTGAGCCAATAGAGATAACTTTTTCTGTAGGTTTTGCTAAAGCTGTGAAAGTTCTCTGAAGCCACTGGATTTTGGTCAAAGGCAGCTTGTAAATCATCCGGAACTTTTAAATCCTCCACCTGGTCTAAACTTTCCCAGGAACCATTTTTCTTGGCAATTTCAATCACAGCCAAACCGCTTTCATGCATCAATCCGTCGCGCAATAATTGTTCGATGTAGTTTTTGTTGACTTTGCTCCAAACGCTTTTGGGTTTGCGCGGGGTAAATACTTGTTTGCGTCCATGCTCGTCGAGTTTGCGCACCATTGAATCAATCCAGCCATAACAAATGGCCACTTGAACTGCTTCTTCCCAGCGCATACTTTCAAAGCCGCTGTCTACTTTGTAAAAAATAAGTTCAACACCCGAATAAACACGATGATGATCATGCAACCAATCGCGCCACTCTTGGGCATTTTTAAAATATAAAAGCGGTTTTTCGGTCAACTTTGAATTATTTAATGATGGCAGAACAAGCAACGCGCGCTCCGGCATTTCCCGAAGGTTGCGAAGTAAAATCGTCGCTGCCTTCGTGCACAATGAGCCCTTTGCCTAAAATATCTTTGTTCGGATCGCCGCAACCGATACACCATTCATTGGTTGTGAGTGTGATGGTTCCGTTTCCGTTGGCATCAGCCGTAAAGTTGCCAATGTCACCTTTATGGTATTCGCCCACGCCCCATTTCCCGTGTTTTTTAAAGGTCGGATTCCAATGACCGCCCGCCGAAGAAGCATCAGCTGCGGAACAATCAGATTTTTCATGAATGTGAATCGCATGCGGGCCGGGTTTGAGTCCGGATAAATTGGCTGTAAAAGTTACTTCGCCTTTTTTCTCGATAAAAGTGGCTGTTCCGGTTACAGAACTTTTGCTTTTTGACTCAAATGAAAGCGTCAATTTTTGGGTGTCTCCTGAGGAACTTCCCGATTTACAGCCAATAATGAGGGCCAGTAAAACCAATCCGGATAAGCATATTTTTTTCATGATTTGTCGTGTTGAAATTGAGTTTAAATGTACGTATTAAACCCAACAAAAATCAAATTTTAACGGATACTTATTTCGCCGATTTCTCACCGACAAAAACATCGTTCGGCGATTTGAACAACACATTGAACGTCGTTAAACTTCCGTAGATACGCGTAATGTATTGCTGCAATTCAACTTTTTCGATTTCTTCTAAGTTGCTAGCATTGATTTTTTGTTCCATCACACGCAAGCGATCGCGCAACATCACAATTTTGTGAAAAAAGGTATCCACCGGAACTTCTTTCGAAGCCAATCCGGCTCTTCCGGGCTCCAGAATCATTTTGCCGCCTTTCCATTTGTCATCAATAGCCACGGGTTCTCCGAGTCCGTTCCATTTTTTTAGGATGCTTAATAAACTTTGCTCAACATCGTAAAAACTCACAGTGTCGACTTCGTTTTCAGCGGCATCTATCAATTTAAATTCGCTGTCGATGTCAATAGTTTCGAGTCCGTTTTCGATAAAAGTCACCCAATATTCTTTGGATGAAACATTGGTGATGACTCCTTTTCCGTATTCTGAGTGTTCAATTCTTGATCCGATTCCGAGTATTTTCATGGTAATAATTTTTGACCAAAATAAAATTTTTCTCATAAAAAAAGCCGGTCTTTTGAACCGGCTTACCAACAAATTAATTAACCAAAAATAGATTAAAAACAATATTGATTTTCTGCCACTAATTTGGCAGTAATAGTTTCGCGTAAACCAACAATATTAGGCATATTGGTGTATTTGGTAAATCGGCGCAAGCCCATGAGCATCATGCGTTGTTCGTCGCCCTCAGCAAAGGATATAATGCTTTCTTTTCCTTTTTGAGTAACAATATCCACAGCTTTGTACAGATATAGTTTGGCCATGGCGATTTGCTCTTTTACAGCTTGTTCGCCTTTGTTTTTGGCCATTTTCTCAGTGCGAAGAAGCGTACTTTCAGCCATATAAATTTCAATGAGCATATCGGCCGCTGCAGTCAGTAATTGTTGGTGCGAATCGAGTTCAGCACCATATTTCTGAGCTGCAGCTCCGGCCACCATTAAAAAAGCTTTTTTGAGTTTGCCAATCATT
This sequence comes from Flavobacteriaceae bacterium, assembly GCA_046329175.1. Classification (GTDB taxonomy): domain Bacteria; phylum Bacteroidota; class Bacteroidia; order Flavobacteriales; family Flavobacteriaceae; genus Flavobacterium. Next base: position 139,473 of record JAXLVE010000005.1, on the reverse strand, counting down.
TCTTTTTCTTCAGAGAACAACTCTGAATAATCCGGAATATCAAACGACGGAATGCCCATCAATTCTTCTTGAACTTTCATCGCCGGGCCCAATAAATCTACGTGGCCTTTCATGGCTTTTTTGACCAACATTCCTACCGAAAGCATGCGGTTGATTTCGTTGGTTCCCTCGTAAATACGGGCAATGCGCGCATCTCGCCAAGCACTTTCCATAGGTGTGTCTTCAGAAAATCCCATACCGCCGTAGATTTGAATTCCTTCGTCAGCACAATTTTGTACATCTTCAGAAACCGCTACTTTTAAAATTGAACATTCAATGGCAAATTCTTCAACGCCTTTGAGCTCGGCTTCTTGATGCGTGGCTCCTTCGGCTTCGCGCAATTTGATGCGGGTTTCTATGTCTTTGGCTGCGCGATAAGTCGCACTTTCACCTGCGTATGCTGAGGTTGCCATTTCGGCCAATTTGTAGCGAATCGCACCAAAACTCGAAATCGGGGTGTTGAATTGTACACGCTCGTTGGCGTAGTGAATCGCGTTGGTTGTCACTCTACGCTGGGCATCCAAACAAGCGGCGGCCAATTTGATGCGTCCCACATTGAGTGCGTTCATGGCAATTTTAAAACCTTCGCCGCGACCGGCTAACATATTCTGAACCGGAACTTGGGTATCGTTAAAGAATACTTGGCGTGTTGACGAAGCGCGGATGCCTAGTTTGTGTTCTTCTTCGCCCAAAGTAATTCCGTTGCTGGGATCATTTTCTACAATAAATCCGGTAATGTTTTTGTCGTCTTCAATGCGCGCGAATACAATAAACAAAGAGCAAAAACCCGCATTGGAAATCCACATTTTCTGACCGCTGATTTTGTAATGCGTGCCATCTTCAGACAAAACGGCTTTGGTTTTTCCGGAGTTGGCATCGGAGCCTGCGCCCGGTTCGGTCAAGCAATAAGCACCAAACCATTCGCCCGAAGCCAATTTGGGAACGTATTTTTGTTTTTGTTCTTCGGTTCCGTATAAGGTAATCGGCATGGTTCCAATTCCGGTGTGTGCGCCGAAAGCAGTTGAAAACGAGCCTGTCGCGCCCGAGATGTAATCGCAGACCAAACAAGTATCGACAAAGCCCATGCCCATACCGCCGTAAGCTTCTGGAACCGCAACGCTCAAGAAACCCATTTCTGCTGCTTTGCGCATCATTTCTTCGGTAAAAGCGTAGTCTTTGTGTTCGAATCGGTCTTTGTTGGGCCAGATTTCTTTGTCGACAAATTCTTTGACAGAATCGCGCATCATGATTTGTTCTTCAGAAAAATCTTCGGGGGTAAAGATGTTTTCGCATTTGGTTTCTTTGACCAAAAATTGTCCGCCACGTGTTATATCTTCCATAATTAGGATGTTTATGTTGTTTACAGTAATTCAAAAATTCCAGCAGCGCCTTGTCCGGTTCCGACACACATCGAAACAATTCCGTATTTGCTGCCACGTCGTTTCATTTCGTCAAATAATTGTACCGACAATTTAGCTCCGGTACAACCCAGCGGATGGCCTAAAGCAATTGCGCCTCCGTTGACATTCACAATTTCAGGATTGATGCCGAGTTCGCGCACCACAGCCAAAGATTGTGAGGCAAAAGCTTCATTAAGTTCAATCAAATCGATGTCTTTGAGTTGTAATCCGGCTTGTTGCAGTGCTTTTGGAATCGCTTTGACCGGCCCGATGCCCATAATGCGCGGCTCCACTCCGGCGGCGGCATAACTCACCATTCGCGCAACAGGTTGAAGATTCAATTCTTTGACCATGTCTTCGCTCATAATCATGACAAACGCAGCTCCGTCACTCATTTGCGATGAATTTCCAGCCGTAACGCTTCCGTCAGCTGCAAAAACCGGTTTTAGTTTTCCGAGCGCTTCTAAATTCGTATCTGCTCGCGGGCCTTCATCCTTATTGACTGTGTAGTTTTTGGTTTCTTTTTTACCGCTTTCGTTGATAAAGGTATGCTCAACCGAAATTGGTACAATTTGCCCGTCGAACTTTCCGTCAGCCTGTGCTTTCAATGCTTTTTGATGCGAGGCAAACGCAAAAGCATCTTGATCTTCGCGTGATATGTTGAACTGTTTAGCCACAGCTTCGGCGGTGAGTCCCATACCCCAATAGTAATCTTCATGACCGGCTGCAGCTACTTTGTAATCCGGAGTGGGTTTGTATCCGCCCATCGGAATATAACTCATGCTTTCGGCTCCCCCGGCAATGATGCAATCAGCCATTCCGCTTTGAATTTTAGCCACGGCCATACTGATGGTTTCAATTCCAGACGCACAATAGCGATTGACCGTGACTCCGGGTACATCGGTTACTTTTAAGCCCATAAGTGAAATCAATCTGCCCATGTTCAAACCTTGTTCAGCTTCAGGCATGGCATTTCCGACCATCACATCATCAATACGTGATCGATCAAAATCAGGTAATTGTTGCATGAGGTATTCTATGGTTTCAGCGGCCAATTCATCCGGTCGCTTGAATCGGAACAAACCTTTCGGCGCTTTGCCTACGGCGGTTCGGTAACCTTTTACGATATATGCTGTTTTCATAATTTTAGTTTCTAAGCGGTTTTCCTTTGGTTAACATAAACTGAATGCGCTCGAGCGTTTTGCGTTCGGTACACAAACTCAAGAAAGCCTCGCGTTCGATGTCTAATAAATATTGTTCTGAAACGAGTGTTGGTTCAGATAAATCGCCTCCGGCCATGACATAAGCGAGTTTATTGGCGATTTTTCGGTCGTGTTCTGAAATGTATTGTCCGGCCACCATTTGGTCAGTACCCACCAAAAACATTCCCAATGCTTGTTTGCCCAGAACTTTCACGTCGTTTCGTTGCATCGGTTGCGTATAGCCTTGTTCGGCCATCTGCAAAGCAATTTGTTTGGCGGTGGCTATTTGTCGATCGCGATTGACCACCACGATGTCTTTCCCTTTTTGGAGAATGCCTAAATCAAAAGCTTCATAAGCAGAAGTCGCGACCTTGGCCATTCCAATAGTTAAGAAATATTCTTGAAGCACATTAAGCTCAACATCATTTTTGCGGAATAAATCTGAGGCACGCAAAGTCATTTCTTTTGAACCGCCACCGCCCGGAATCACGCCTACGCCAAATTCTACCAAGCCAATATACGTTTCAGCTGCGGCCACTACGCGATCGGCATGCATCGTCATTTCGCATCCGCCGCCCAAAGTCATTCCGTGTGGAGCTACCACAACCGGAATCGAGGAATATCGGCAACGCATCATCGTGTTTTGGAACATTCTGATAGCCATGTTGAGTTCGTCATATTCTTGTTCAACGGCCATCATGAAAATCATGCCAATGTTGGCTCCGACCGAGAAGTTGGCACCTTGGTTTCCGATGACTAATCCGTGGTATTCTTTTTCGGCCAAATCAATGGCTTTGTTGATTCCGGTGAGCACGCCGCCGCCGATGGTATTCATTTTTGAATGGAATTCCAGATTCAAAATGCCATCGCCCAAGTGGAACAAACTGCAATCGCTGTTGCCCCAAACTTTTTGCGTTTCGCGGATATTATCGAGTATAATAAAGCTGTCTTGCCCAGGTTTTTTGGCGTATGATTTTGATGAAATATCATAAAAATGGGTCGTTCCGTTTTTGACTGAATAGAACGATGTAACGCCACCGGAAAGCATTTCAGTTACCCAAGTTGCAGGTGTGTAGCCTTCGTTTTTCATGATTTCGATGGCTTTTTCAACACCGATGGCATCCCAAATTTCAAACGGTCCATTCTCCCAACCGAAGCCGGCTTTCATAGCATCGTCAATTTTGTAAAGTTCGTCGGAGATTTCAGGAATGCGATTCGATACATAAGCGAACATGGCCGCAAAATTCTTGCGGTAAAATTCACCGGCACGGTCTTTTCCTTTGACCAAAACTTTAAACCGATCAATGGGTTTATCAATGGTTTTGGTGAGTTCTAAAGTGGCAAACGAAGCTTTTTTATTCGGACGATATTCTAAAGTATTGAGGTCTAATGAAAGAATATCTTTGTCTACTTTTTTGTAAAACCCTTGTTTGGTTTTACTGCCGAGCCATTGATTATCCATCATTTTTTGGATGAAATCAGGCAATTTGAACAATTCATGCGCTTCATCATCAGGGCAATTTTCATACAAACCGTTGGCCACATGCACCAGAGTATCCAAGCCGACAACATCAACAGTTCTGAAGGTGGCTGATTTAGGTCTGCCAATTACCGGACCCGTGAGTTTGTCTACTTCTTCAATGGTTAAGCCCATTTCTTTGACTTGGTGAAACAAGCTCATAATGCCGAAAATACCAATGCGGTTTCCGATAAAGGCCGGTGTATCTTTGGCCACAACCGAAGTTTTTCCGAGGAATTTTGATCCGTAATCAAACAAGAATTCAATGACTTCAGGTTGGGTTTTTGGTCCGGGAATAATCTCGAATAGTTTCAAGTAACGCGCTGGATTGAAGAAGTGTGTTCCGCAGAAGTGTTGTTGGAAATCTTCACTTCGGCCTTCGCTCATAAATTGAATCGGAATCCCCGAAGTGTTTGAAGTGACCAATGTTCCGGGTTTGCGGAAACGATCAATTTGTTCAAAAACCAATTTTTTGATGTCCAACCGCTCAACAACCACTTCAATGACCCAATCACAACTAGTGATTTTGGGCATATCATCGGTGGTGTTTCCGGTGGTAATTCGCTGAGCAAATTTTTGACTATAAATAGGCGAAGGGTTTGATTTGAGCGCATTGGCCAAATGTTCATTGACAATTCGGTTGCGCACAATTTTGCTCTCTAAAGTCAGGCCTTTCTTTTCTTCAATTGGCGTTAATGCATTGGGTGTGATGTCTAATAATAAAACTTCCAAACCAATGTTGGCCAAATGACAAGCAATTCCGGAACCCATGATTCCTGAACCGACCACTGCCACTTTTTTGATGGTGCGTTTCATGTTATTCGTTGGTGTTAAATATTTTTTTCTCTTGAATTAATTCGTGGATAATCTCGGTGACTTCCATAAAATGTTGAAGTTTGTCTTCAGAAATATGGTTCTTGATGGTCTCATTAAATTTGAGTACCGTATTCTTAGAGAGTTCTCTTTTTTCTTTACCGAAATCTGTCAGGTAAATCAAAACACCGCGTCCATCTTCGGGGTTTTTTTTGCGGGAAATCAATTCTTTTTCTTCCATCGATTTTAGTGTTCTAGTCAAACTGGTAGCTTCCATTCCCATTTTTGGACCCAGTGTTGTAGATGGAGTACCGGCTTCTTTATCTAAACTCAGCAAAGCAAAACCGGTGGCCATTGTAGCGTTATATTTGGCAGCTTCTTCATTGTACATTCTTGAAACCGCTTGCCATGTTGCGCGTAATACGTAATCTATGGTTTTATCTTTCATAATTATTTATCATGTGAAATTCAAAGTTATAAAAAAATATTATGCATGCATACTAAATGATTAAAAAAAATATGCACGCATAGTAATTTTAACATTTTCCACTTTAATCTTGAAATTTATGTGGTGAATAATGCTTCTTTATTTTCTTACTTTTTATATAAATGTTGTTGATAGCCGCCAGACTTATGAGCAATGCGGGTAAAAGATAAATCCCAAAAAACTCAATTTATATATTTGGCTCGGAAAAAAATTGGGCGAGTTGTTATTTAATAACCCAAACCCAATCAAACAATGAATCAAGAAGAAAATCTCTTTTTTAAGATGATTTACGAAGTTTCGGATTACGCTATTATTATGCTCGATTCGGACGGAAATGTAATGAACTGGAACATCGGTGCCCAACGAATTAAGGGTTATCAAGCCGATGAAATCGTAGGTAAAAGCTTCAGAAATTTTTACACAGATAAAGACAAAGCTGAAGGCAAACCTGACGAGTTGCTACAAATCGCTAAAAGTCAAGGAACAGCCCGAGATGAAGGTTGGCGAAAGAAAAAAGACGGGACATATTTTTGGGGAAGTATCACGATTACCGCCATCCACGATAATCAAGGTGCTATTACCGGTTTTAGTAAGGTAACCCGAGATTTGACCGAAAGAAAAAATGCTGAAAATGAACTCATCGAACGCTCAAAAGAACTTGAGAAAAAAATCGTGAGTTAGAACAGTTTGCGTACATCGCATCGCATGATTTACAAGAACCGCTGCGAACCATTACTTGTTTGCATGAATTGTTAAGAGCAAATTTCATCGACACACTTGATGAAAAAACGATTCAAGTTCTTGATTATATCAACGAAGCAACGCAACGTATGCGCTCATTGATACACGGCTTGCTCGATTATTCACGTATCGGGAAAGAAAGCCAATTAATCGATGTAGATGTGAACAAACTTATCAGAGACGTTCAAGTTGATTTAAAGCTTCTGATTGAAGATGCTCAAGCTGAAATTATTGCGGATGAATTGCCCGTGGTTTCTGCCTTTGAGATTGAAATTCGACAGATGTTCACCAATTTGATTACCAATGCCATTAAATTCAGAGCAGCCGGACAAAAACCGGTCATCTATATTTCTGGAAAAGAAAAAAGAGGCGTTTGGACTTTCTCGGTGAAAGACAACGGAATCGGTATTCCGAAGAATTTTCACGAAAAAATCTTTGTTATTTTTCAACGACTGCATTCACGCGAAACCTATGAAGGCACCGGAATTGGCTTGGCGCATTGCCACAAAATTGCCCAATTGCACAAAGGTGATATTTGGGTTGAATCTGAAGAAGGCAAAGGAAGCACCTTTTATTTTACTGTAGATACCCACAAACTTAAATCCGAATAATGATGAGCACAAAACCTAAATTAGATTGTATTTTATTGGTTGACGACGACAGCGCCACCAATTTTATCAATGAAATAACCATCCGAAAAGCCGGAATCAAATCGCATATTGAAATATGCAACAGCGCGCAGAAAGCATTGGATTTCTTGAGTTGCTCCGGAGAATATAGCCATGTGAGCAGTCCGCCGCAACCCGGAATGATTTTATTAGATATCAATATGCCGGGCATGAGCGGTTGGGATTTTCTGGAACATTATGAGAATATTCCGAACAATCAGAAAGCAAAAATGGTAGTCGTTATGCTCACCACAAGCATGAATCCGGACGATCGCAAACGAAGTGAAGGCAATGAAAACATCAAGTCGTTTATTCCTAAACCTTTGATGCAAGATCAACTTTTGCAGATTATAGCTGATAATTTTGATCTTGAGTAAACACTAAAAACAAAAATCCCTCGATTCAATGTCGAGGGATTTTTTATTCTAAATTAAGCTGATTTTTTATTCAGAGCGCCTAAGGTTGCTCCAACTACTGCACCGACACCGGCGCCCATCAGCAAACAAATTGCTACATCCATAGCCATCATTTGAAAGTTGGGTTGCGTTTCCATCGATGAGCGAAAGAAGTTTTCCATCAGACCGGTAATGACTCCGATTCCGATTCCGGCTTTGGCACCAGTTGCTAAACTGTGAATTGATGCAAGGTTATTGTAAATGTAGGACATCAGAAATCCGAAGCTCATACATCCGGCGAAAATAAAGGTCAAATTCGGTTCGCCGCCGCCAAAATAATCGTGGAATAAAATTCCGTAAAACAGCCAGCCCAATAAAAAGTCAGCAATACCGCCGACAACTCCGGCCAAAATAAAGTTTTTTACATTCATAACAGTTTGGTTTTAATTGGTTTACGTAAAGTTAGTCTTCTGCTGAGCGAAAATTTAACAGTTGTTGACCAATTATAAACATTTATGAACTAAGCTTTACTGTTGCTTTTATTGGCTTGATCCGTAGATTTGTTGATAAAGTGATTTGTATTTTTCCATCACCACTTTTCGTTTGAGTTTCAAAGTTGGTGTAAGATGGCCACCGTCAATAGACCAAACATCGGGCGTGAGTTCAAAGCGTTTGATTTTTTCCCAATTGCCGAATTTTTCGTTGAGCGTTTCGACTTCTTCGCCAATGCGCGCCAAAACTTTTGGATTTGAAATGATTTCTTGATTGGTGTTTCCGAGTTCAATATGGTGGATTTTTGCCCATTCTTTGATAAATTCAAAATTCGGCTGAATAAAAGCGGCCGGCATTTTTTCGCCTTCCCCAATAACCATGATTTGCTCAATAAAGCGCGATTGTTTCATGGCATTTTCGATGAGTTGCGGAGCGATGTATTTTCCACCAGAAGTTTTGAACATTTCCTTTTTGCGATCGGTGATGCGCAAGAAACCTTGAGCGTCGATTTCGCCAATATCACCTGTATGAAAATAGCCATTTTGAATCGCCTCGGCTGTTTTTTTGGGATCTTTGTAGTAGCCCATCATGACGTTCGGACCTTTGCATAAAATCTCACCGTCTTCAGCAATTTTGACTTCAACGTTATTGATCGGAACGCCTACCGAACCAATTTTAAAACCGCCGTTTCTCTCACAATTCACTGAAATTACCGGTGAAGTTTCGGTTAGTCCGTAGCCTTCCATGACCGGTAAACCTGCTGCTGCAAACACGCGAATAAGTCGGTGTTGTAATGCTGCACTTCCGGAAACCATGACGTTGAGGTTACCGCCCAAACCTTCTTTCCACTTGCTGAAAATGAGTTTGCGTGCTATTTTAAGCTGAAATTCATACCAAAAACCGTTGGCTCCGTAGGGTTCATATTTGAGTCCGAGCTCGATGGCCCAGAAAAATAATTTTCTTTTGATTCCGGTAAGTTCTGAGCCTTTAGCGTAAATTTTATCATAGACTTTTTCAAGCAAACGCGGCACAACCGAAAACACGGTTGGTTTGACTTCTTTGATGTTGTCAGAGAGTTTGTCAATCGATTCGGCAAAGTAAATAGACACCGAATAATACTGATAGATGTACAAAATCATCCGTTCAAAAATGTGGCAAATCGGCAAGAAACTCAGCGCCACACTCGAGCCTTCTTCAAACGGAATACGCGGTGAACTATCAATGACATTCGATACAATATTTTGGTGCGAAAGCATTACACCTTTGGGCTGACCGGTGGTTCCTGAAGTATAAATAATGGTCGCCAAATCTTCGGTTTTGACTTGGTCTTTTCGGGCTTCAACTTCAGTTTGATTTGATGGATCGTTGCCTAATTCAAGCAATTCTGTCCAGTTTTTGCAGCCGTCAATTTCATCAAAACTGTACACTTCAATCAGTGACGGAACCTCTGCGCGAATCAGATTAACTTTTCTTAAAACTTCAACATCAGAAACAAAGCAATATTTCGACTCTGAATGGTTCAGGATGTACTGATAATCAACTTCAGAAATGGTCGGATAAATCGGAACGTTCTGCGCGCCTAATTGCAACACGCCAATGTCCAAGATGTTCCATTCTGTGCGGTTATTTGAGCTGATGACTGCAATTTTATCATTCACTTGTACGCCCAATCGCAACAAAGCTCTGGAAATTGCATTGGCTTTGTCGATGTATTCTTGGGTTGAAGTGGCGATCCATTGACCGTTGTATTTGGTCACCAATGCTTTGGGCATATTGTTTTTGGATAGCTGATAGTACGGAAAATCAAATAATCGAGTAATACTGCTCATTTTGGGTGGTTGTTAGGCTCTGCAAATTAAAGAATAAATAATTACGCTACAATTTTTTGTTATTTTCTAGCCAATTACAACCAACACAGCGCGAGTGTTTTTATCTTTGCGGCAGATTTATTTTTTAAGCTTCTAACTTATGCTCAAACACTGGCGACTTTCTGAATACAAAGTGTTGTTATACAGAATATTACTGGCGTATTTGTTTTACTTTTTCGCTCGGGTTTTGTTTTATGTATTCAATGCCGGATTGCTTAAAGTTCCATCGTTGGCAGAGTTTGCACGTTTGTGCTATTACGGTATTCCGTTTGACACCACAGCCATTTTGTATGTCAATATGCTGTTTATTGTTTGCTCGATTATTCCCGTTAAAAAAGCCACGACCGCCGGTTATCAGAAGTTTTTGTTCTACTTGTATTTTGTTACGAATTTACTAGCGTACGCGACGAACTTCATTGATTTAATTTACTATAAATATACCTATGCACGAACCACGGCAGCAGTCATGAACGTTATTGAACACGAGAATAACATGGTTAAATTGTTGTTGAGTTTTGCGGTTGATTTTTGGTATGTTTTTGTGTTGTTTTTTGTTTTTGCAGGTTTGTGGATTTGGTCTTACAAGCGCATCAGAGTTGACTTTAAGCCATACACTTCAAAGAATTTGCATTATTATGGATTTTCAACTGCTGGCTTTTTGCTTATAGCAGCTTTGATTGTGGGCGGCATTCGCGGAGGCGATTTTAAAAAATCAACCCGACCGATTAATTTGCTCGATGCCAGCCGTCATGTCAAGAATATTGTGCATTCGGATATTGTGCTCAACACGCCTTTTGCGCTCATCCGAACCATGTTCAGCAACAGTTTTGCCAAGACCAATTACCCGGGTGTGAATGCACAAGTGATTCTTGAAAAAGTCATACCCATCAAGCAATACCACAACCATCCGTTTACCAAACCCAATGTGGTGATTTTTATTCTTGAGAGCAATGGGCGCGAATACTACGGAGCTTTCAACAAAAAGGCCAACATCAAAGATTTCAAATCGCATACGCCGTTTTTAGATTCACTGGCCAACCACAGCATGATTTATACTAATGCATACACCAACGGTCGTCAGTCTATTCACGGAATGTCGTCGGTTTTGTCGGGCATTCCGTCGTTTAAAGATGCGTTTACCTCGTCGCCTTATCCGAAGCAAAAAATTGAATCCATCGTTTCAACTTTAGAAGGCATCGGATATAACAGCTCGTTTTTTCACGGGGCAGCCAATGGATCGATGGGCTTTTTGGGTTTTTCAAACATCCTGGGCATTGACCAATATTACGGAAGAACAGAATTTAACGATGACAGCCAATTTGACGGATTTTGGGGCATTTGGGACGAACCGTTTTTGCAGTTTATGAAACAAAAACTCGACGGACAAAAGCAACCGTTTTTCTCTTCGGTATTCACGGTTTCATCGCATGAACCGTATATTATTCCCGAAAAATACAAAGACAAATTTAAAGAAGGCGATGTGCCGATTCACAAATGCATTGAATACACCGATTATTCACTCAAGCGATTTTTTCAAGAAGCCAAAAAGTCACCTTGGTACAAAAACACCATTTTTGTGATGGTAGCCGACCACGGAAACACGACTTTTTACAAAGAATATCGCCGTCCGATTGAGCGCTTTGCCATTCCGATTATGATTTTTAAACCCGACAGCGAATATGTAGGCGTAGATGAAGATTTGGCACAACAAATCGATATATATCCGACGATTTTGGACATGATCGGTTACCCGAAACCGTTTAGAAGTTGGGGCAGAAGTTTACTCGATAAAAAAACGCAAGAACCTTTTGTGATCAATTCCACCGGAAGTTTGTATCAGTTTTCCAAAGGCGATTATATCTGTATTTTTGACGGAAAGAAATCGCTGGGCTTTTACGATAAAAACGACAAAGCTTTGCAACACAATTTAATTGGACAACGCAACGCCGCAATGAATGATTTAGAACTGCGTTGTAAAGCCTTTATTCAAGATTATATGGATCGCGTGGTCGGGCAAAAACTCGATCCGCTCAATACAAAATAAGATGAAAAAATCAACCAAAATTATCCTCGGAATTGTATTTTCTGTCGTGCTGATTGGCGTCGGAAAATATGTGTACGATATGAACATCAACCACAATTTTGAAACAATTTCGGAAGGAAGAGTCTATAAATCAGGAGTAATTCCGCCAGATGAAATCAAAGATTATGTGCAGAAATATCACATTAAATCGATTGTTGATTTGCGTTTTCCCGGAACCGCTGATTTGGTCAACAATCCTGAAATTCCTGAAGAACTCACCGCCGAGAAAGAAGCTGTCGCGAAAATTCCGGGTGTGAACTATTTCAACAACGGTTCAGATCAGGTGCCCAACCAAAAGAATTTGGATACGTTTTTTCAAATCATGGACAATCCCGATAATTATCCGGTTTTGATTCACTGTTATCACGGAGTCGGTCGCGCCGAAATTTACTCTGCCTTATACCGAATCGAATACGAAGGATTCACCAATGAACAAGCGCGTCAAGGCGTTCGTCCAATTATTAAGTTCAGTTCATTTGACGACGGAACGCCCAAAGGAGAATACTTAAAAGCCTACAAAAGTCGCAAGCAATTACAAGCAGAAAAATAAACTTACTTTATAAAACAATACACAAAGCTCAGATTTACTGGGCTTTTTTTATATGTTGATGTAAATCTGGTTGCCGCCGTGTGTTAGTTGGGTAATGATTACAAATAATATCAAACTCAGAATCAATATCACTAAGATATAAAACAACAGAATTCGCCAGAGAAAACCCAGAAGTGAATATTGATTTCGCGCCGCGTTAAAATATACCCAAGCCGGAAATAACAACATCATTAAAAACACAATAATTTCAAACAACCCAACCCAACTTGGAACCTCTAAAGATTCAACAAAGTTTATAAAAGAAAACACCACACTCAGCATTAAGATACCCAGTAAAGTTATTCCGCCAATAATCAAGTGTTCAGCTATATTGAGTTTCATCCGTTTGAAAATCAAGAATGCGACACAGCCCAAAATCGGCACAATACTAAAGAGAAGTGTCTTGAGATGATCTTTAAAAAACTGTGTTACTTGCTGCGTATTGTTGTTGATATCATTTTTCATTGGGTGCACACTTTCATAAAAATGCGACAACAACAAATTCAAACCGATGATTAATAGTGCGAGATAAAACACATTGTAATACCGAATGCGTTTGCCACCAATATAATCTAGTGCCGCTTGGCCTGGACGGATAAAAGTTTCTTTAATAGTAAACAGAATTCCCTTTTCTAAATGCCAAATGCCGTGCAATAAATCATGCATTAAAAAATGTTTGAGCGTGATGCGATGTGTATCGGTTTTTTGTCCGCAATTAGAACAAAAATGTTTTTCGGTTGGCTCATTACAATTTGAACAAGTGGCATTTTTCATGAAGAAATTTGTTTTATCGCTTATAGAATTTTTGTGTTTCGACGAAATCAGCAGCTTTAAGTTCGATAAAATACATGCCAGCATTCAGAGATTTTAAATCGATGTTTTGCAAACCGTCGTTGTGCTGACTTGAAAACACTAATTGGCCGAGCAGATTAAAAATCTGAAAGTCGTAATCGTTTCTCGAAGTCTGAACGTTTAAAACTTCTTGTGCCGGATTCGGGTAAATTCTAAAAGGAGAAACCTGATTGTTTTGCGTGGCCAACAAAACCGAATTTTGCAACAAATTCACTTTAAAATCATCAAAGTAAAATCCGTCTAAATTCGTCCCAACATCTGTTGACAGTCGAAAGCGCACTTTGATGGATTGACCGGCATAATCACTCAAACTGATTTCTTCATTGATCCAATCAGATTGTGTTCCGCTATAGGCCGGAATCGTTCCTTCAGCAGTATTGGGCGTAATGCTTTTGGTGTATTTTCCGCATTGCTCAGTCCAGGTCAAACCGTTGTCAGTCGAAACTTCAAAAGCCACAAAATCATAGCCGTTTTCGAGTTCCCACTTCGCTGCATATGAAACCGTCGCATTGGTGACTCCCGACAAATTAATCGGATTGGTTAACGTGATTCTTTTGTTTTGGCTATTGCTGTAGATTCCGTTTGGCGAATCAGTAATTGACGAAGACGGAGATACGAAAGTAGTCGTTGATAAGCCCCAGTTGTTGTTGGTCCAAGTAGGAGCGAGTGCCGAGCCGTTATCGGTCAATGTATTTTGGAGTTGTCCGAATTTTTTGGTCACTTGTTTTCGTTCGATGTTTTGGCCGTTGTCAATTACGTATTCATAAACAATATCATCATTGCTGGCGGTTCCGTTGGCTAGACCAATCGCAATTTGTGCGTTGACACTTTGCGAAACATCCAAGCCCGAAACCGTAAAAGCCGGTCCGACCGAAGTGATGTTTGAGGACAATGGATTGATGCTCACCGTATAATTTCCGCCGCCGCCCAATCCTAATTTGGTCAATTCAAATTGTGCCTGAAAAATCGCTTGATTCCCGATGAACTTTGGTGTCAAATCGGTTAGTGAAGCATATTCGCGAACAAGTTGAGCCGTGGTCAAATTGGTGAACATCATTTTTTGACAAAGCGGAATGATTTCGGCGGTCGCCGGCCAAAATGACTGACCAATTTCTGGTGTAAAAGCAAAAATCTTGTCGTGGTTCATGGTTTGTCCGTACATAAAATCATCCGAGTCGCCCGAAGCAGCATATAAAGCTGAAGCAATTTCATTGACCAGATTATTGTTGGAAACCATCAGTGAGGATATTTTTCCAAAATAGGCATGGTCCGGACTCGGAACATTTAATTCATAGCCATACGGATAAAGCAATAAATCTGAATAAGTATGGGCATTGAGGGCCAATTTAAAATGGTGATTTTCTACAAAATACTGAATCGCTTGGGTTTCGGGTTCTGAAAAAGGCGCAGTTCCGGGATAAGTTTCACCGGTAGCATCGGCCGAAATTCCGGTCGTATTCCAGACACTTTGACCAGCATCGCCGTTGATCCAATAATCGTAATTGCGGTTGTTATCAACTCCAAAAGTTCCGTCGTTAAAATTGCGTCTGTTTTTGCGCCACATTCCACCACCACTCGGATTGGTGGTTTGGTTGTAAATGTAACCGTCCGGATTGACCACCGGAATAAAATACAATTCGGTATTGTCGACAATGTCTTTGATTTCATCATTACTCGCATAATTCTCGAGCAAATACCACATATAAAAAATGGTTTCTGACAACGAAATCGGTTCGCGCGCATGATGAACCGCGGTGTATAAAACTTGCGGGCGAGCATTGATCAATTCAGGATTTTGGGTGATTTTGACCCATTGTAAAGCGCGGCCTTCTGAGGTTGTAAAGTTCCCAACATTTTCTCTGGCTGATATCAGATTAGGAAATTGGGTGTGCATATCGTCCAGTTCTTGCAACATCTGGTCGTAAGTCAGATAACCGCCCATACTGCCCAAGTTAAAGTTCGTTGGGGTGGTATATTCAATGCCGGGCGTTATGCAATCGAATCCGGCGTTTAGGATGCTTCTTTGCGGCGCTTTTTTTTTGTTTTGATCGACGTAATATTGCTGAACATCTTCAATCTCAATTTCAACTTTGAGACCAAGATTTCGCGCTTTTTCTAGTTCAGCTTCCGAGAAATCACAGGTCAGTGAATAGCCTTTTTTGTGCAAACCATGATCAGTTGCAATACCGGCTTGTTGTAATTTTTTGAGGTTCTCAGCGGTTTCATAGATGATTTTGGCACGGTGATATTTTTGATTTTGTGCCGTAGCAAAACTAATGGCCAACAAACACAGCCAAAGTATATGTAATTTCTTCATGGAGCAATTTTTAAACAGCTCAAAGATAGAACTTTGACTGAAGCTTCAAAATGGCCATGTTAAATTTAACTAATTGCCCTGTTGCTCAATCCATTTTCTTGCATTGACGAAAGCTTCTAACCAAGGTGAAACCTCGTCGGTTCGGTCTTTTGGATAATGTGCCCAATTCCAACTAAAAATAGAGCGTTCAATGTGCGGCATCATCACCAAATGACGACCGCTGGCATCACACATCATGGCCGTATTGTAATCAGAATTGTTCGGATTAGCCGGATAAGTTTCATAACCGTATTTCCCGACAATGTGGTATCGACTTTCTTCGTAAGGTAAACTGAATTTTCCTTCGCCGTGTGAAACCCAAACGCCCAAAGTACTTCCTGCCAAAGACGATAACATCACCGAATGATTGTCTTGTATGCTTACCGAAGTAAAAATGCTTTCGTGTTTGTGGCTGTCGTTGTGCTTCATTTTTCCGTGGATTTCATGCTCTGGATAAATAAGCTCCAGTTCCATCATGAGTTGGCAACCGTTGCATATTCCTACCGACAAAGTATCGGGGCGCGCCATGAAATTATCGAGTGCCTTTTTGGCTTTTTCGTTGTACAAAAATGCGCCGGCCCAACCTTTGGCGCTGCCCAAAACATCTGAATTCGAGAAGCCGCCCACAGCGCCGATGAACTGCACATCGCTCAAATCTTCACGACCCGAAATCAAATCAGTCATGTGAATATCTTTGACGTCAAATCCGGCCAGATACATGGCGTGGGCCATTTCGCGTTCAGAATTGCTTCCTTTTTCGCGAATGACAGCAGCTTTGGGTCTGTTGCCCTGATGGATTTGTAATTTTCCGTCAAAATGTTTCGGAAAAGTATAGGCCAATAGTTGATTTTTGTAATTGTCAAAACGCGTTTGTGCCCAATGGTTGGCTGTTTGATGTTGATCGAGCAAATACGAAGTTTCAAACCAAACATCGCGATATTCAGGAATTGAGAAGTTGAGGGTGGTTGGTTGTAAATTGTTGGTTGTGAGTTGCAGATTTTCGGTTGAAGTCACCGTTCCAATTTTGAAATAAGCAATACCTTCTTGATTTAATGTCTTTTCAAAAATTGCGTCCTCTTTGGGTTGGATGACGATGCCAATGTTTTCTGCAAATAATATCTTAACTAAATCAGATTCGTGCAAACTTGTTAAGTCGATGTGAGCGCCCAAATCAGTATCGGCAAAACACATTTCGAGTAAAGTAGTAATCAGTCCGCCGCTGCCAATGTCGTGTCCGGCACAAATTTGTCCATTAGCAATGAGCTTTTGGATAGCATTAAAAACGCTTTTAAAATACCCTGCATCGCAAATGGTAGGCGTTTCGTTTCCGATTTTATTGAGTAATTGTGCAAACGAACTTCCGCCCAATTTAAAATCGTCTTGCGACAAATTGAGATAATAAACAGAGCCGCCATTTTTCTGCAAAACCGGTTCAACCACACGCGTAATATCAGTGCAATGACCAGCGGCAGATATAATCACAGTACCCGGAGCAATCACTTCTTGATCGGGATATTTTTGCTTCATTGAAAGCGAATCTTTCCCGGTTGGAATATTGATGCCGAGTTCAATGGCAAAGTCCGAGCAAGCTTGCACGGCCTGATACAATCGCGCATCTTCGCCTTTGTTTTTACAAGCCCACATCCAGTTGGCCGACAGTGAAACGCCGCTGATTCCGTTGTGAATTGGTGCCCAAATAAGGTTGCTCAAAGCTTCACCAATAGCATTCCGACTGCCCGCTGCCGGATCAATCAAAGCCGATAAAGGTGCGTGTCCGATTGAAGTAGCTATGCCATTTTTACTCGTAAAATCCAGCGCCATCACCCCCACATTATTGAGCGGTAATTGCAACGGCCCGGCGCATTGTTGTTTGGCCACTTTTCCGCTTACGCAGCGATCTACTTTGTTGGTGAGCCAATCTTTACAGGCCACGGCTTCGAGTTTTAAAAGTTCGCGCACATACTCCGGAATTTTAGAAGTTTCGTAGGTTATGTCTTCGTATTGATAAGCAACGGTTTGGTCTTTAATGATGGTTTTTGGCGAGCTGCCGAACAAATCTTCTAAAGCAAAATTCATCGGTTTTTCGTCCGTTTTTTCAGAGGTAAATACAAAGCGATGATCGTCTGTTATTTCGCCCACGACGTACATTGGCGCTCGCTCGCGCTCGGCTATTCTTTGAAGTTGTGCTACATCTTCAGCGCCAATCACCAAGCCCATGCGTTCTTGCGATTCGTTGCCGATGATTTCTTTGGCTGAAAGAGTAGGATCGCCCACTGGTAAAGCGTCGAGCGAAATGGTTCCGCCGGTAGCTTCGACCAACTCAGACAGACAGTTCAAATGCCCGCCGGCTCCGTGATCGTGGATAGAAACAATCGGATTGTGGTCGCTTTCCACCATCGCGCGGATGGCGTTGGCGGCTCTTTTTTGCATTTCCGGATTCGAACGTTGAACCGCATTAAGTTCAATTCCTGAACTAAAAGCGCCGGTGTCGGCTGAAGAAACGGCAGCTCCGCCCATACCGATTCGGTAGTTTTCTCCGCCTAAAACCACAATTTTATCGCCTTTTTTGGGTTGTTTCTTCTTTGATTGTTCGTGTTTTCCGTAACCTATTCCACCGGCTTGCATGATGACTTTATCGTAACCGAGCATGCGTTCGGCTTCCTGATGTTCAAAAGTTAACAGTGAACCAGAAATCAGCGGTTGCCCGAATTTGTTGCCAAAATCAGAAGCTCCGTTAGAAGCTTTGATCAAAATATCCAACGGTGTTTGATAGAGCCATTTTCGGGCTTGGGTGTTTTTTTCGGCCCAACGATTTTGTGACAAACGCGGATAAGCCGTCATGTATACCGCGGTTCCTGCTAATGGTAAGGAACCTTGACCGCCGGCCAATCGGTCGCGAATTTCTCCGCCGGATCCGGTGGCTGCGCCGTTAAAAGGTTCTACTGTTGTGGGGAAATTATGCGTTTCGGCTTTGAGCGATAAAACCGAATCAAAGCTTTTGTTACAGAAAAAATCAGCTTTATCACCAGAGGCGGGTGCAAATTGCGTGACTTGAGGCCCTTTGATAAAAGCTACATTGTCTTTATAAGCCGATACAATTTGGTTGGGATGTTCGGCAGAAGTTTTTTTGATGAGTTGAAACAAAGATGAAGTTTGCTCTTGTCCATCAATCACAAAAGTTCCGTTGAAGATTTTATGTCTGCAATGCTCAGAATTGACTTGTGAAAAACCAAAAACTTCAGAATCGGTGAGCGGTCGCCCGAGTTTTTTGGCTAATTGTTCGAGATATTCGATTTCATCTTCGCTAAGCGCCAAACCTTCTTGTTGGTTGTAGATTGCGATATTTTCGATGTGTTGAATCGGCTCCGGAGTTATGTCAATCTTAAAAATATTTTGATTCAACGCAGCGTATTTTTGCGAAAGCATCGGATCAAAAGCGGTAAAATCAGCCGCAACTTTATGAAATTCTTCGATGCGTATAATGCCTGAAATGCCCATGTTTTGGGTGATTTCAACCGCATTGGTGCTCCAAGGTGTAATCATAGCGGCACGTGGGCCCACAAAAAAATCCGCGAGCACGGATTTTTCTATTTTTTTCGTATTGCCAAAAAGCCAGTTGAGTTGATTGATGTGCGCTGTTGAAAGCTCGTTTTGCGTCTGTACGGCAAAAACAGTAGTGTTTTCGTTTCCGAAGAAATGAATCATTGTAGATAGTATTAGTCGTTGTTGTTGCGGCAAAGGTAGCCCAAAAAAACGCAGGGAACAACTTAACTTTATCTACAATTGCCTTGACTTTTGAACAATTATTCCGGAAAAGGAAAACTTTGATACGCGCCCATATCCGGCGGATTCGAAGTGCGCGGTCGTCCGAGAATATCTACCGGAACCAAAAAGCTCAAGCTTCCTTTTTGGAAAGCAGCTGACGTATCATCAATATTGAGTTTATTCGCGTTTACATCATAAAACTTCGGATCTTGATTTTTGATGTTTCCGCCCATTTCGTTTCGGATAAAATCATATTCTGGATGGTTGTTTTGCAATGAAGTTCCGTTGTCTCTGAATTTAATCAAACAATTCTGAAAATCATAGTTAAACGCCACATCGTTGTTGTTTAAATCTATATCGTCTAAATACAATTCAATATTGTTGTTTCCGTAAATGATACAATTATAAAAATTAGCACGCACCAGCGGATTGGTTGGTTTGCTGCCATCGGCTTGTTCTTCGTAATTGCTGATCCAGACCGCGAGCGGATTTGATCCAACCCAATTGTTGTTGAACGTTCCGTGTTTGAACTGATAATCACCACCTAAACTGCACGCAAGCGAGGCTTGTCCGGCCAAGTTGATGACGAGATTTTCGGAAGTAATGGCGGCCGCCCGTGCGAGTATTCCGTAGTTGGCTGAATTGTAAATTTGCGTATTGTTGATCTCGAGCGGACTATTCTCGACCAAAAATCCCAGCATTGAATTTTTGAGTGTTAAGTGATTGACGCGGTTATTTACGCTGCCTTGTCTGAGCCAAATTGTGCCCCATTGTCCGGGGACATCTTCAAACATCGGTTCGAGTCGATCGCCTTCAAAAGTAACTTCGTTTTGTTGTGGGTTGGTTGGGTCAGGTGAAATCGCTCCGTTGATATGCAAACTACCGCCGGGCTGAACGACAATTCCCGATTCGGCATGGAAATACACGCGCGCTCCGGGGTCTACAGTTAGTGTTTCTCCACTCGGAACTCCGGCATATCCGTATATGACATAAGGTTTTGTATTGTTGAAATGAAACTCATCGCCATTGGCCGGGTCGCTGTGATCTAGTTCAAAACCATTGATGCGGATTTCATCGCCATTATCATCAGTGCCAATGAGCAAACTTTCTTTGATTCCCGCATCATCCCTGTGTGGATATAGAAAATAGGCATCTTTAATCAAGGTCACCAAATTGACTTTTTGTTCTTTACTTCCGGAATCAAAAACAATGTCGTCGGTATATAAAAACTCGGTTGGATTGTTGTTGGCCAATTCGTTGATTTTGGCAGTGGTTTCAATAAAAATATACAAACTGTCGTTGGCCAAAAGTTCTACATTGTTGAATCTGCGTCCGTCGCCTACACCGTTTCCATCTTCATCCACACCGGCCATTCCGTCTACCATAATGCGGTATTTAGAATCCAAATTTTTCAGTTTAATCGTTGGGATGTTGATATCATCATCGCTGTTATTATAAACTTTGAGTGTATAAGTACTCGATCCGATTGAAGTAAAAACGGTATCAAGATATACGGTGTCTTTTGAAAAAGCTAAATTGCCATCGCTGGGAACTGTGTCAAAATCTTTACGGCATGAGCTCAATGAGAGCATAAAACCTACAAAAAGTAAACAAATGAGTTGACGCATTGAAAAGTATTTTGGGTAAAAATAAGTTTTAATTTGCAATATCAAACAACAACGAACAAAAAGTAATTTTATGATATCTTTCTGATTTTACTTTTCGCTTAGACCAACAGAACCTATAATTTTGCAACAAAAAAATAAGATGGCTTTATCACGAGATGAAATGCTTGCCTTGTGCAATTCGTTTGGCAAAAACAGTTTGATGGAAACCTTGCAAATTGAATTTACTGATGCCGGAGAAGATTTTTTAGTAGCGCAAATGCCAGTGAATTCTAGAGTGCATCAGCCGATGGGATTATTGCACGGTGGCGCGAGCGTGGCGTTGGCCGAAAGTGTCGGAAGTGCAGCCTCGATGTTGTTCATTAACAACGAAGTCAGTGAAGTACGCGGAATTGAAATTGCTGCGAATCACCTCAAAGCCAAACGCGAAGGCATGGTTACCGGAACGGCGCGCATTGTTCACAAAGGACGAAGTATCCATCTCTGGGAAATCAAAATCACCGACGAAAAAGGTGATCTCATCTCGCTTTGCAAACTCACCAATATGGTTTTACCCAAACGCAAAGTATGATTCTGACCTCACTTATCCAGCAACTCAAAACTCAATTTGAGCAATCGTTGCCTTTTGTTATTTACCGCAAACCGCAGTGCTCTAATATAGAAGCGCTTTTACAACAAAATGATGTTTTGTATCAGGTTAATGATTATTCGGAATCGGGCTTTGTGATGGCACCTTTTAGCGGAACGCCGGTTTTGATTCCGCTGGATAAAGCAACTTCTCTTTTTGCGGAATATACTGCTGAAAAACAACTTCAGAATTCAAGCGTAGCTTATACCGTAAATGAGTCTGCGAAGATTTTGCATGAACAACTTGTGACCAAGGGAATTGCTGCGATTGAATCGGGCGCTTTTGAAAAAGTAGTTTTGTCGCGTGCTGAGGTGATTGAAATAGAAAGTTTTGATTGGACAGATGTTTTTTTTAGAATGCTTGATTTGTATCCAACGGCTTTTGCTTATTGCTTCTATCATCCGAAAGTAGGTATGTGGCTCGGCGCTTTTGGTGAACAACTTGTTCGCTATTCAAAAGGCCAGTTAAATACGATGGCGGTGGCCGGAACGCAACTTTTTCAAGAAAATGTTGATCCGGTTTGGGGCGAAAAAGAAAAACAAGAGCAACAATTGGTGACGGACTTTATTTTAGATGGATTGCGAACGTACAGTTCCAAAATAGAGCAATCGGAGCCGTATTCTGTTTCTGCCGGTCGATTGTGGCACATCAGAACCGATATTCAAGCACAAATTGAAGAAAATCAACTCAAAAATATCATTGAATTTTTGCATCCGACTCCCGCAGTTTGTGGTTTCCCGAAAGATTCAGCGCATCAGTTTATTTTAGAAAATGAAGGTTATGACCGTTCTTATTACGCAGGATTTTTAGGCGAACTCAACATGAACCAAACGACTGACTTATTTGTGAATTTACGTTGTATGCAAGTAATTGATAAGCATCAAGTGGTTTTGTATGTTGGCGGTGGTATCACTGCTGACAGTATTCCTGAAAAAGAATGGCAAGAAACCGTGCACAAAGCACAAACCATGAAAATGGTGTTGTAGGATTCTTTATTTTTGAACCAAATTTAAGTTATGAAACTAGATATTTTAGCCTTTGGTGCTCATCCGGATGATGTAGAATTGGGCTGCGGCGGAACCATTGCCAAAGAAGTTTCTTTAGGCAAGAAAGTTGGCATTGTTGATTTGACCCGTGGTGAACTCGGAACTCGTGGTTCTGCTGAATTGCGCGATCAAGAAGCGATGGCTGCTGCGCAAATTTTGGGCGTAACCGTACGCGAGAATTTACAAATGCGCGATGGTTTTTTTGTGAACGATGAAGCGCATCAATTGTTGGTGATTCAAATGATTCGAAAATATCGACCTGAAATTGTTATTTGTAACGCGATTGATGATCGTCATATTGATCACGCCAAAGGAAGTAAATTGGTTTCCGACGCTTGTTTTTTGTCAGGTTTAATCAAAATTGAAACTTCTGATAACGATCAGCAGCAATCAGCTTGGCGCCCGAAACAAGTGTATCATTATCTTCAATGGAAGAATATCGAGCCCGATTTTGTGGTTGATATTACCGGATTTAATGAAAAAAGAATCGAGTCCATTTTGGCGTATGGTTCGCAATTTTACAATCCGAACAGCAACGAACCTGAGACGCCGATTGCCACCAAAAACTTTTTAGAAAGCTTGAATTATCGCGCCAGAGACTTTGGAAGACTCATCGGAACTGATTATGCCGAAGGCTTCACTGTAGAAAGATATTTGGCGGTCAATAGTTTAGCAGATTTGCTGTAATTTTTCTGATTATTTCTTTGCAAAATAAAACTTTTACAATACATTTGCGCTCGTCTAAATGGTGGTTGTAGCTCAGCTGGTTAGAGTAGCGGTTTGTGGTGCCGCGGGTCGCCGGTTCGAACCCGGTCAGCCACCCAAAATAAAAGCCTCGGTGAATTCCGAGGCTTTTTTTGTGTTACATATATGAGTGTTATTGTGAATTGTATTTATTTATTAGTTTGTTCGTAGTAAATATTTCTGATGATCTTTAAAATCGTTAAATAAATAATATAAAAGTCTAAACTTAATGACCATTTTTTTATATAAAGAACATCCAATTTATTTCTTTTTTGCATCAATCTGATATAAGAGTCTTGATTACTAAAGCCTTTGAGTTGAGCCAAACCTGTAATTCCCGGTTTCATTTTTCTTCGTAAAGAATATTGGTTTAAACTATTCGAAAGTTCATTACTTTGTTCGATCATATGGGGTCTCGGACCTACGATTGACATGTCGCCAACTAAAACATTGATGAATTGTGGAAATTCGTCAAAATGATATTTTCTTAGATGTTTTCCTAATGGAGTTACTCGTGAATCATCAATTAAAGCTGGTTTGATATCAGATTCTTTATTGATGTACATAGTTCTAAATTTAATACATTTAAAAACTTTGTTATTAATTCCGAATCTTTTCTGAACAAAAAATACCGGACCTCTAGAAGATAGTTTTATTAATGCTGCAATTAAGGGAAAAAACCACGAAAAAATAAAGATTACTATTAAGGTTGAAAAAAGAATATCAAAAATATTTTTGATTACTTTATTACAATAGGCTTCAAAATTCATAATTTGGTTTACATGCTTTTTTTGATTTCAATAATTTTTCTTGCTGTTTTTATTCCGTCTGATATTGCACCGCTCATACCATAATTGAATTTTGATTGATTGGCCCTTCCCGATCGCAACAAATTACTGAAAGAAGATAAATGATTGTCAATTTTTGTTAAAGTTTTATTTAGCTCCATATTTGGAATTTGATAGGCATTCTCAAGCTTAATAATTCTATAATCTTTTATGAATACTTTGTGTGCTTTTGGTAAAAAAGTAATGTCTTTTTGAACTATTTTTTGAATATCATCTTCAGTACAATTCCACAAATGGTCGTTGCTGTTTACCCAATATTCCATCATCAGAATCTGATTGTTTTTCTTATTTCGAAAACGATTATAATTGGTTATCCTAACACATTTTATTTTTTTGTCATATATATAAAGATTGTTTTCTTTAATAAAATCGGTCTGATTTATCAAAAGATAAACACAAATGACATTTCTGTATTTAATTGAATTGATATCTTGCATCAACTCATTTGGAGTATTCCCCAATAATTTTAAAAGAATACTTTCTGGGATTGTTGAAATTATATAATCATAGTTTCTAACCAGATTATCGGACAGAGTTAAACCTGTAATTTGATTATTATGTACTATAAATTGGCTGGGCGGTGATGAAAAGAAGAACTGGCCTTTGTTGGATTCTATAGATTTTTGCAGTTTTTTCCAAAAAAAACTCATTCCCTCAATAGGGTAGACACATGTTTTTGAGGCTCGAACATCACTCTTGATTAAAAACCTTTGAATCAATGAAATTATACTGGTGTTTCCAACACCGATTAATCCCTTAGCATAATCTTCGTTGATTTGTTTACAATCAACACCCCATAATTTTTCAGTATAACCTTTGAAAAAATAATTAAAAATAAAAGCACCCATTTTCTCTTTTACATATGATTCGAGAGAGCCGTCACTTTTTTTATTAAATATTTTTTGCTTGATTAAAGAGGTAGTTAATTTTAAGGTGTTGAATAAGCCTATATTTTTTAATAAATCCAGAATTTTTGGTGGATATTTCAGAAAAAAATCATTCCAATAGATGCGTGTGAGTCTTTCAAACTCAAGAACATCATCTTTTTTCGATAATTCGCATAAAAGTTGTGCTACCTCAGGATATTCATTTTTAACGAGAAAGTGCGGTCCAATTTCAACGGAAGTTCCCCAAATTTCTATAGATTTAGAAAGACCACCAACGACATTACTTTTTTCATATAGGTCAACCTCGATACCATTTCTTGAAAGTTCATAAGCTGCAGACAAAGCACACGGTCCAGCTCCAATTATAGCTACCTTCATTTTTGAGCAATATAATTTTGTATATCGATTGTTTTTACATTTGACCAATCTATGATTTTGTCTGCCTGATTGAAATCTACAAAATCAAAATCATTCAAATAAGTATGAAGTTTCTCAAGTGAATGACTGATTCCATAGTAAGCCCTAAATTTTTTAAAATAGCCTAAATTGTTTATTCTAGGTTGTCCACGATCAAAGTCTCGATAATGAAAATAAGCCATCGCATAATTAGATTGTGTTGTCCATTTTTTTACCAGGAAATATGGAAAAAATCGAAAGTAACCTCCACCTCCAAAAATGGTTCGAGTACCCAAAATGTTAACGGTATTGATTGGAAATTCCTTAATAGTTTTTCCGTTTGCTTTAATTAAAAAAGGCATGTTTTCATTGCATTCAGGCCAACCGCCATGATATGATTTTCCGGTTACAATCGAACTGTCCCTTTGAATTCCATTTTCAAGTAATATTTCAAAAAACCATAAGTTTTTATTAGTTATTGAGAAGCCAGGTGCTCGATACGATATTACTTTTTCTCCGGTTATTTGCTGCAGTATGTCAATAGATTTTTTTACATCACTTTTAAAATAATCGGAGGGTTCGATTGAGATAAGTTCATGAGAATACCCATGTGAAGCAATCTCATGTCCTGAGTGGACTATTTTTTTTATCAATGATGGATGTTTTTTTGCTTCACAACCTAACGTAAAAAAAGTAGCTTTTACATTGTATTTTTGAAATATTTCCAAAAGTAAATTGATACCTAAATCCAATCGAGATTCTAAATTTTTAAACTTTTTATCTGCTATTGGATTCGGGTATAGCAAATGATACCATTCTTCTACATCAACACTCAATATTTTCATTTCTAAATTGTTTTTTTACGTTATTGAAAAATCCTAGAGAGTACTTTATAAGGTTATATTAATGAAGTAACATTATCTCCTTTTGAATTTGTTTTTTAAGAAATTTAGAAACAAAGATTGTTGATCGATGAACACATTGTGTGAAGCTTCGGGCACATAATAGACGTTTTCAGCGCCGATAATCGCTTCGAGCGATTTAATCTGTTCAGGCGAAAACAATCCGTCTTCTTGACCATAAATTCCGTACACTTTTATTTTGTTGGTTAATATGGTGTGCAGGTTTTTGGTGATGTCTACAGAAGTATATTTCTCAGATTTGAGATAACCGCGCGGTGCTTCAGGGTTCATTTCAGTCATATATCTAAAATCCGGATTTTTTGAAGCTTCGGCATAGAGTTTTTTTGCTTCGTTACTCATGTTTTTAGGTTTGTAAAACCCATTGAGCATTGCATGAGCAAAGGTATAAGTAGCGTATTCTTCAAACTTTGGATCCATTTTTTCAATCTTATCGAGCCAAGCTAAATTGGTTTTGTCGTTGTTGGCTTGATAGATCTTTCTCGATGAATTCAAGATGGTTTTAAAGGTTTGCTGAATGTCAACCGGGGCATCAATCAAAACCACCGCGTTTACTTTTTGCGGATTTTTTTCGGCAAACAAAGTCGCCACCACACCGCCAAAACTGTGACCGAGTAAAGTGGCTTGGGTGATTTGATGTTGATTGTACAACGCATTTAAATCTTCAAAAATTTCTGAGAATACATATTTTGATTTGAGCTCGCCCGATTTTCCTTCGCCGCGGCGGTCATAAACAATCACGTAAAAACCTTTATCGGCTAATTTTTTTGCCGTGGTAATTTCAAAGCCCGCGCTGCTGTATCCCGGGCCGCCGTGCAAGAAAATCATCGCCGGATTTTTGGCTTCTCCGTAAGCCTTACTGTATAAATCTTGCGCTTTTACAGAAACTGCAAGAGCAAACAGGCATACAAAAAGAATCAGTTTTTTCATTTTATTTTCCGTCTTTATCAACAATCAAACGTCCAGGTCTGTTGGCAACTTCCCAAGCAATGGCAAAAGCGTATTGTGCTCGTTTGGTCAGCGCATCGAATTCAATTTTTTCTACATCATCGCCGGGTTTGTGGTAATCGGCGTGGGTTCCGCTGAATAAAAACACCGACGGAATTCCGTTTTTGGCAAAATTGTAATGATCGGAACGATAGTAAAATCGATTCGGATCTTGACGATCGTTGTATTTGTAATCAAGTTTAAGTTGGGTGAATTTTTGATTGGCGCTTTCGCAGATGTTGTGCAAATCGCTCGAAAGATAATCTGAGCCAATTACATACACATATTTATTGCTGTTGTTGTGAAATTCATCATGGCGACCAATCATATCAATATTGACATCGCAAACCGTATTGGCGATTGGAAACAGCGGATTCTCAGCATAATAACGCGAGCCGTGCAAACCGTGTTCTTCGCCGGTAACATGCAGAATCAACACCGAACGTTTCGGGCCGTGACCTTCTTTTTTGGCTTGAGCAAAGGCGCGCGCAATTTCAACGAGCGAAACCGTTCCCGAGCCATCGTCATCGGCTCCGTTGTATATTGCTCCGTCTTTGACCCCGACATGATCATAATGCGCCGAGACCACGACAATTTCATCGGGTTTTTCAGAACCTTCAATAAAGGCCCAAATATTTTCTGAGTCAGATAAATTTTCTTTGTATTTGGCATTCAAATAAGCCGCCGGAATAGGTTGGTAATAGTTCTGAGCACCTTTCGGAAAAGGAATTTGACTGTTTTTGTATTGCTCAATCAAATATCGTCCGGCTTTTTTCTGGCCTTCACTGCCGGTTTCGCGACCTTCCATTTCATCAGATGCAACCACCGTCAAAAGCGTTTTGAGTTCTTCCGAAGTGATAGTTTGCATGTATTTTCGCTCGATACTTTCGTTTTCTTTTTGAGCTCCACAACTCAATAGCAGAGTAGCGCTGAGCATAATGAGTACTTTTTTCATGGGCATTTATTCAAGGTTAATAAAGGTGTAAATCATAAATAAAATCAAAAAGACTAAGATAAAAATCGAATTAATCACAAACAAAATGGAGCTTTTAATAAACGATTTAATTCTCGAGCCTCCATAAAAACGATGATGCGCCGGAAAGAAATAGTAGAACATCCAGAGAAAACCTGCAAAATATAAAACTGAGATAATTCCTTGGGCATTTTCACCCAAAACAAACGACAACAAACGATTGATGATGAACAATATCAGAGCAATCAAGAGCAAAAACGAAAAATAGTGCAGTGTAAAAATACCGTGATCAAAGTAATACCAACGTTTTTTGCTGTGAAAAAGCCACAAGAAAAAAGCAAAAACGGGCATGTAAATAAAGAGCACTTTCGGAAAGTTGTGTATGAACGATTCCTTGAATTTGTTTCCGATTTCTTCGCCTGTATTGCGTTCATTAACTATTTGTGCTTTGCGCGCTATTTTGTATTCAAAGTCAGACATTTCGTCATCGCCTTTGCCATATTTATAAAGCGAGTCAATTTCTTCAACCGATTTATATCCGAAATTTAAAAACATTCTGTGCGCTCTTTTTCTAGAAACTTCTGCGATTTCTTTTTTCATCGAATCGGCTTCTTTTTGATTCAAAACACCCATTTCGACCATTTTTTCTACCTTCTTCACACGGCGTTGGTAATCGGCATTTTTTTCATTTTCTATTTCTTTTTTTCCCGCTTCATTGATTTTGAGAATCTCATTTTCTGATTTATCAGATGGTTTTGGAATAATAGCAAAAGCCAAAAAAGTCACAAAACTGATAAAGATATACAGCCTAACCGGAGCCAAATAAGACAATCGTTTGCCTGATAAATATTCTTTAGTAAGTGCTGAAGGTTTGAAAATCAGGTTTTTAATTGTTCGCCAAAAAGCATTTTCATAGTGGGTTAAATCTTCAAAGAAATGCAAGAAGAGTTCGTGAAATGTTTTTCGGCTATCGATGTTCTCTTGACCGCAATTCGGACAAAATCGATCTTGAACAACATATCGACAGTTCAGACAAGTTTTATCGGTGCGCAACGGGTTTTTGTGGCTCATAAGGTTTCGCAAATTAGCCCGATAAAAATATAAATTTAATTTCGAATTGACACTAAATTCTTAACTTGGGCGCACTTTTAAACCAGCCACTATGCAATCAAAAGCAGCTACACCTCAAGAATATCTCAACGGTCTTGAACCTGACCGAAAACAAGCTTTAGAACAAATTTGCTCGGCCATCAAGCAAAATTTACCCGATGGTTTTCAAGAGCAAATGACCTACGGAATGTTGGGCTACGTGGTTCCGCATTCGCTCTATCCGAAAGGCTATCATTGCGACCCGAAACTTCCGCTTCCTTTTCTATCGGTGGCTTCACAAAAGAATTTTATCGCACTGTACCACATGGGTATCTACGCCAAAAAAGATTTGTACGATTGGTTTGTTGCCGAGTATCCCAAGCATTGCAAAACCAAACTCGACATGGGCAAAAGTTGTATTCGCTTCAAAAAAGTAAGTGATATTCCTTATGAACTCATTGCCGAGTTGGCCGGTAAAATGACGGTTCAAGATTGGATTGATTGCTACGAAAGTGCGTTTACCAAAGGCTAGCCATTGTTTTCATGATAATATCTGAGCGTCGTGGCAATTTTGGCCAGTCGCATTTGCGCAATTTTTTCTTCGTTGAGCGATAAGTGAATCCACTGCTGAATTTGTTCCTCACGCAGGTTTTCGGCATAAGTTTCCAAAATACTGTAAGCGGCAATTTCGTAGTGCTCAATTTTGTGCAAACTCAGGACAATTCCGGCATCGCGTACAATTCCAAACTTGGTAGCTTCAATGATTTGTTCAATTTCGTCAAGCATGGTTTCAATCGCTTCGCAGCGTTGCATGATTGGCTTTTCAGTTAATTGTTCAAAAGTATCTTCGATGCGAATAATTTGCTTTTTGGTTACCTCGGCATGTTGGCTGATGGTTTCAATCAGATCAAATGAGCATGCATTTTTAATCATCTTCGGGAAAGCTTTAACCAACATTTTTTCAGTAAAATACAAAGCTTGAAGTTCTAGGAGCATCAGTTCGCGCAAACCTGTCGCTCCGTCAAAGCGATTCTTAGGTTGCTTTAAATTGGGTGTGTTTTCCTCCGAATGCTGTTCGGGGAATTTGTGGGCATTTTCCATAACATAGTTTTTAGGTTAAGTTTCATTATTTGGGTAATATGGGGTTAGGGTAGGGCAAGTTACCAATAAGGTTTTAGCTACAAAAAAATACCCGATGAACGACACGTAAATTTAACATACGCGGCTATTTTCGGCTAAAAACGTTAAAAACTCTATTGGTTTTTGGCTGTTTCAGACCAAATTTTAAGGTATTGTTTGGCCACGTTGATGTAGTTGTGTTCGCGTTCAACAAAATTGCGTGCCCTTTGGCTAATAGCTTCAATTTCAGCCGGATTTTCAATCAGCCATGACAATTGTTCGACCAAATAATCGACATCAGGGCAAGCATTGATGTTGACTTTTTCAGAAAGGTTGTAATGTGTGTAGAATTCTTTTTCAGCTCCGGTAAAAACTACTTTGCCTTGTGCCATAGCCTCGAGCGCATGATAACCTTGATCGTGCGAATAAACCATATCGAGCAAAATGTGCGCGCGCTGATATAAGTTGATATAAGTGGCATACGGAACGCTACGCGTGGTTTCAATCTCGACGCGGTCGCCATATTTTTCGTTGATGATTTCTAAGGCTTTCTCAAAAAAATCATTTCCTTTTTTGTAGTAATTGGCGGTATTGATTCCGTGGTAGATAATGATTTTATCTTTGATTTCAGGAGTTTGATATGATAGTTTTTCAATATTTACTGGATTGGGAATCATTCCTAAATATTTATTATGTCCTTGCATTGGCAGATGATAATCAATGTCAGAGGCAATAACTCCAGAAATGTGTTTATAGATGTAATCGTGCAATTTTTTAAACTCTTCACGTCGATATTTGAGTACATTTTGAAAAGAAATATCGTCAATTTTTCCGGCCAAATAAGGATTCAAAAGCGATTTAAATTCCGGATGATTGTAGTAATAATTGATGGTCGGATAATCGGTTCCGCAACAAAGCAAAAAGGTTTTTGCATTGTTTTTAAAAAGGAAGTTCAGAATTTTTTTCTCAAAAAAAGGCGTGCAGTAAAAAGTATTTTCGTTAATGAGTTGAACAACGTCAAAACCGTGAAGTTTTCGATGGTATCGTTTGATTTGCAAATAAGTCCCGTAGGAATTCAAGTCAAAACCGGTCAATCGATAGAGCAGATTTTTTATTTTACCGCTGAATTTTCCGCTCCAATTCTGATATAGCGGCAAATCAACTGGGAAATTTTTGAACCCGTCTTTAAAGCCCACAATAACCACCTCGTGACCCAATTGCACCAAACCTTCTTTGAGCGAGTTGTGCAGTCTGCTATATTCACCTACGAGTAAAATCTTCATGGAACCTTAAAACAGATATTGCTATATTTGACAAAGATATTCACTATTTGACAATTAATGGATAACACCAAAACTAAAATTGCTATTGTGTCGCATTCACTCGGCGTGGGCGGGGCTGAACGATTTGCAGGAACGCTTAGTTTTATGTTAGACGCTCTCGGTTATGAAGTGCACAACATTATTGTCAACAATTCTGTGGATTATCCCTACTGCGGAAAATTGTACAACCTCGCGCAAGAAAGTAAAACAGCTGTTGGCGTTGTTAAGAAAATAAAGAAAGGTTTTTTGCTATCGGCTTATCTTAAGCAAAATAACATTCCAATAGTTATAGACAATCGAACGCGCAATAGTTTTTGGCGTGAACTCAGCACGGTTTTGATTTACCATAAGCGCGCTACTTATTACATGGTGCACAGCTACAATCTTTTGAATTATTTGCCGGCTCAGGCTTTTCTGGGCAGATTTTTATATCAAAAGGCGAATAAGATTATTTGTGTTTCAAAAGCGATTCAATCCCGAATAGTTGAGCAATACGGTTTGCAAAATGTCGCCACTATTTACAATCCAATTCAAGAAATACAACCTGGAAATACTCCTGAAGGATTGCCTGAAAAGTATGTTCTTTTTTACGGAAGACTCGATGAAAAAGTAAAAAACATTAGCCTGATGCTCGAGGCTTTTAAAGTTTCTGAAATCAGTAAAATCGGATATCAATTGCTCATTCTTGGCGACGGGCCTGACCGAGAATATTTGGTACAAACCATTAAAAAACTGCATTTGACGCATTCGGTTCAGTTAATTCCGTTTGTCAAAAACCCATTTGCGTATGTACAAAATGCAAAATTTACCGCTTTGACTAGTCGTTATGAAGGTTTTCCGATGTCGGTCATTGAGTCACTTTCATTGGGAATTCCGGTAGTTTCGGTTGATTGTCTTTCAGGGCCAAACGAGGTCATTCAAAACCAGTACAACGGTTTGCTGGTTCAAAATAACGACACCACTGCTTTGGGTTTGGCTTTCAGGAGAATGGCTACGGAGCCTGATTTGCTCGAAAATTGCAGAGCCAATGCACGGCAAAGTGTCGCCCATTTGTCAATGCAAAATATTGCACAACAATGGCGTGCGTTGCTCGAGCGTTAGAATATTGATTTTTGAAGGCCTAAGCGAACCAGCAACCAATTTACTTTGATCAATCTGTGCAATACAAAGCTGGGTAATTGCAAAAGAATCTTTTTTTTGAGCGATAAATTTTCAGGGTTGATGCGTTGTTTGTGAAGATTAAAATGGTGATAATCTCCAATGAGTTTACTTCTGATAGCAAACGAGAACAAATTTTGATCGATGAACTTTTTAAGTTTTGGATTGGTTTTCTCAGCTTCTTTGAATTTTTCAAAATCCATTTTTTGATTCAAAAACTCTTTTTGTTTCGATAGACTATTGCCGTCATAAATATAGCGAGCCAATATTTTCCACATAAAAACAATGGGATAGTGCAAGCCCAATCGCATCCACAAATCAGTATCTTGACCACTTTTGATTTGGGTGTCAAAAACGCCGACTTGTTCAAAAACACTTTTGTCAAAAACAGCACTCGAAGTCCACAAAACAGATGTTTTCATGCTGGCTTCAAAATAATCGACAATTTGGTATGCTCCGGTTTTGGCGATTGAATAAGTTGCAGGAAATATTTTGCCCGGGATTTCATTTTCATAAGCCGCCGAAAAAATCTTGTGTTGCGGATGAAGCTCAATAGCCAGTTTCATTTGTTCTAAAAAATCCGGATACCAATAATCGTCGGCATCTAAAAAAGCGACATATGGCGATGTTGAAAGTTCAATTCCAAAGTTTCTGGCCGATGAAACGCCTTCGTTTTTCTTTAAATAATACCTGATGCGCGGATCAGAAAATTGCTTGATGACTTTTTCACTTTCATCAGTTGAGCCGTCATTAACCAATATCAATTCAAAGTTGTCAAAACCTTGTTCGAGCACACTTTTAATGGTGTTTTCAATAAAAGCTGCTTTGTTGTAAACCGGTATGATGACTGAAAAAAGCGGCATTTGTTATGTTTTAATAGAACAAAAATAACCTAATTTATACAAGTCAAATAAAAGCATGGAAGGCTTTTTTGACAAGAGATTTTGTTTGATCATAGACGCCCAAAAACGGTGAAAAAACAATACCAATAAATCAAGTTTAAATTTTTCAAGAAGCGTTGTCCATTTGCCAATTGAAGTAGCCTCAGGCTTGATAATATCTTGCTTGATGAGTTCGTGTAAATGCTTCAAAGCTTCAAGGTGTTTTTGCAAGAAAATAGATGATTTTTCTAGGTTTAAATGAAAAACCGGATTGGCAATATGTGCTATTTCAAACTGTTCTTTTTTGAGCTGATCCAAGAATGCAAAATCTTCAAAGCCATATTTTTTGAGCTTGGCGTCAAAAGGATGTTTTAAGACCAAATCTCTTTTGATTAAAATATTTGAGACAAGCGCTGATTGATATGGATTTTTAGATCGAACATCAACTGGCAATGCCTCGCGTTTTTGACCATAAATCCAGCGCAGTAACTCGTCGGCAGGCGGCGGGGTTTTCTGATAAGCCAATCCACCAAAACAAATATTTTGCGTTGCATTTTTAATGAAAGCCAGGTAGTTTTTAATTAAGTCAGCTGAAGTCGGCTGAGTATCGCAATCCAAAAACAAAAGCCAATCATATTGTGCTTTCAGAGCCAACTGATTTCGATTTTCAGCACGACCCAAATTCTGCTCATGAACTTTGTAGCAACAATATGCTAAATCATTGATGGCTTGATTTTTTTCAATAATTTGGGTGTCTGGCGATGCATCGTCAAAAACCAGAATTTCGTAGTTGATGGCTTCAATTTGTGCTTGTCTTTGAATGACTTGCACCAGCGGTAAAGTGTAATAATTATATGTCGGAATTAATACAGAGAGCATTAAACCGATCGTTGAATCACTTCAAATACTTGATTGTCTTCGCATTTGAGTGTTTTTGAAGGATATTTTAATAAAAGGGCATAGTCATGGGTGGCCATGATGATGGTTTTTCCGTTGGCATTGATTTTTCGGAGCACTTCCATCACCTCGACACTGGTTTGCGGATCTAGGTTTCCGGTAGGTTCATCGGCCAAAATCAAATCCGGATCGTTCAGTAGCGCGCGCGCAATGCCTACGCGTTGTTGTTCACCACCGGAGAGTTGATGTGGCATTTTTTCGGCCACGGCACGCAAGTCAACTTTTTCGAGTACTTCGTCAATTTTGGCTTGCATTTCTTGGGCGTTGTTCCAACCGGTAGCTTTGAGCACAAAAAGCATATTCTCTTTGACCGTTCTGTCGGGAAGCAATCTAAAATCTTGAAAAACGATTCCGAGTTTTCTTCTTAAAAACGGAATTTGATCGTCTTTCAGGGTTGCTAAATCAAAACCTACAACACTTCCTTGGCCCTCAGCTAAAGGTAAATCAGCATATAAAGTACGCATTAAACTACTTTTTCCGGTACCAGTTTTTCCGATGATGTATAAAAATTCACCTTGCTCGATTTCGAGGTTGACATTTGAAAGAATAACCTTTCCGGTTTGATAGATGTTGACGTTTTTTAGCGATAAAACTGGAGTTGACATATGCTTTTGGTTAGTGCGGTAAATGTAATAAGTTATGTCAGGAATCAAAAATAATTGCGATGTATTTTCGATTCATTTTTTATGGTTGACAAAATATTTGATTTGGTTTCAAAACGTTTTTCTTGAGCCAATTCTTATGAGCCTATACAAAATGCCATGTAAGAAAAAATCATCGAGGGTTATCTTTTAACCCTAAAATACTAAAGAAAAAGCTGAATAATACAGTTTGAAGCCCCAGTATACTGATGGTTACAGCCGGAATAACGATGCGCAGCGTTTGGCTTGATTCTAAGTTGCCGAAGCCCTTTGCAGACCAAATTGAAAATCCATAAACGCTCAACCCAACGCCTATTATGGTCATCAAAAAACCTAAAATTAATCCGCGTTCAAGGTTGATTATTTTAAAAAAAGTAGTGTATCGTTGGCTTTTCAAAAGCAAGCCCTGAGTTACGGCAAAAACTTTTGTAAGTCCGTAAAACAGTACAAACTGAAATCCGCTAATTACAAAAGCGCAAGCATACAAAAGGGTGTGTATATCAAAAGTGATTTTGGACAAATGTATCGGCCCAAACAACAATGCAACAGAAAGCCCCAAACCAATGCTTATAAGGAATACACCTGGAAATAAAAACAACCAATTCGGGCTATATAACAGCAAAAAACGCAAATGTCGCCAACCGTCGCTCCAGGTTTTCAGATGCGGTTTTCGGCTGCGACCATCAGGATATAGAATCGTCGGGACTTCAGTGATTTTGAGGTTCATCAAATGCGCTTTAACAATCATCTCAGAGGCGAATTCCATGCCTGAAGTATTCAAATTCAATTTTTGATAAGCTTCGGCAGAAATGGCTCTGAGTCCACAATGAAAATCACCGATGGTTGATTTAAAAAAAAGCCTTCCCAAAAATGACAAAACCGGATTGCCAACATATTGATGCAAAAAAGGCATGGCATTTTTTTGAATACCGCCTTTGAATCGGTTGCCAATGACCAAATCATTACCCGAGCGCATTTTTTGAACAAACTCGTCTAAGGCGCTAAAATCATAACTATTATCAGCATCACCCATGATGATATATTGTCCCGAAGCTTTTTCGAATCCGACTTTGAGCGCTTCACCGTATCCTTTTTTTGAAGCTTCAGTCAGAATGGCTCCCCTGTTGACAGCTATGCTCTGCGAACCGTCCTGACTGCCGTTGTCGGCAACGATTATTTCGCCTTGAATTTGATTTTTCTCCAGAAAACCGCGTGCTTTTTCAATGCAAACGGCCAAAGTTTCGGCTTCGTTGAGGCAAGGCATCACAATGGAGATTTCTTTTTTCACCTGATTTTGCTTGAATTAATTGGGTTGAGCCCTGTGTAAATTTAAATAATTTCCGCAACCCACATTTTCAAAAAGCGTCTTGTTAAAAAAAATGTTTATAATAAAAGCAAAATTGACTTCGTTATAGCTCAGTGAATACAATACATTTGGACTTCTAAACAAACTTGCATGATACGCAAAAAATCCCTTTTATTTATCGGTTTATTATGGATGGTTATCAGTTCGGTTTCAGCTCAGAAATCGGCTATTTATACTTATCCGTCAGAAGATTTTGATCGCGCGGTAGCTTTGTACAAAGCGGCACAATATCAGTCTGCCCAAATTATTTTTGATCGCGTAAAATCAGAATCCAAAGATGCCGAAATTCTAGCCGATTGTACTTTTTACAGCGCCAATTGCGGAATCCATCTAGAGCAACCCGATGCCGATGAACAAATCGAACGTTTTGTACGCGATTATCCGACAAGTCCCAAACAAAACGAGGCTTATTTAGGCGTTTCGCGTTACTATTTTAATCAGGGAAAATTTCCCCAGGCGCTTGAATGGTCTGAAAAAGTCAACGAAAACACCTTGGATTATGAAGATCAAGACCGTTTTTACTTTCAAAAAGGCTATTGTTTGTTTAGCGCCGGAAAGAAAAAAGAAGCTTCTGGTTTTTTCAACAAAGTAATCAATTCACGCGATTATGGCTCGCAAGCCAAGTATTATTTGGGTTTTATGGCCTATGAAGGCAATGATTACAAAGAAGCATCCAAATATTTTGAAGCCGTTGAAGGTGAAGAAAAATACGAAGAAAAACTTTCGTATTTCAAGGCAGACATGGCTTTTAAATCGGGCAATTTCCAAAAAGCCATTGAACTCGGCGTAAAGGCTTTGCCCAAATCAAACGCGCAAGAAAAATCAGAACTCAATAAAATTATCGGCGAGAGTTATTTCAACCTCAAAGATTACAACAAAGCCTTGCCATATTTGAACGAATACAAAGGCAAAAAAGGCAAGTGGAGCAATACTGATTTTTACCAACTCGGCTATCTGTATTACCAAAAAGGCGATTACGAAAACGCCATTGCCCAGTTCAATAAAATCATTGACGGAAAAGATGCTGTAGCGCAAAATGCTTATTATCACTTAGGTGAAAGCTATTTCAAAACCAACAAAAAGCAACAAGCCTTGAATGCTTTTAAAAACGCTTCCGAGATGGATTTTGATTTGAAAATTCAAGAAGACGCGCATTTGAATTACGCCAAAATCAGTTACGAAATCGGTAATTCATACCAACCGGTTCCGGATGTTTTGTTTGCGTTTATTCAAAAATACCCGAATTCACCGAGCAAAAATGAAATCGAAACTTTGCTGATTAATTCGTACATCACTTCAAAAAACTACAAAGGCGCGCTCGATTTGCTCGAGAAAAACAAAACTTCAGCCCAAAACAAAGCGGCTTATCAAAAAGTTACGTTGTATCGCGGCTTAGAATTATACACCGATGGCAATTACACCGAAGCTTTGGCGATGTTTAAAAAATCGTTGGCGCAACCGGTTGATGCCCGTTTCTCGGCGCGCGCTTCGTTTTGGAAAGGCGAAACCGAATATGGTTTGGATAATTTTTCAGAATCGCTGGCAAGTTTCAAACAGTTTGTAGGATATGCCGAAGCCAAAGACACACCTGAGTTCAAGAATATTAATTACAACATGGCTTATGCCTATTTTAAACTCAAACAATACGACGAGGCCGGAAATGAATTTCAGTTGTATACCGAGCGCGCCAAAGACGATAAAGTTCGCCTGAACGATGCTTATTTGCGTTTGGCCGATTGCCGATTTGTCATGGCTAAATACTGGCCGGCGATGGAAGCCTATAACAAAGTGGTCGAGCTTAAAAGTGTCGATGCAGATTATGCCGCTTTTCAAAAAGCCATCAGCTACGGATTTGTAGCGCGCAATGACAAAAAGATTGAAGATCTTAAAAAAGTAATTGCCAATTATCCGAAATCGCAATACCGCGACGATGCCATGTTTGAACTCGGAAATACCTATGTAACCGAAAAGAAAAACGACGAAGCCATCAGAACTTATGACCAATTGTTGGCCGAATCTAAAACCGGAAACTACGCTTCTAAAGCCATTTTGCGTCAAGGTTTGGTGTATTATAACGCTGAGAATGATACGCAAGCGCTCAGCAAATTCAAAAAACTAGCCGCTGAATATCCCAAAAGCCCTGAAGCGGTTGAAGCGGTGGCAACGGCGCGTTTGATTTATCTTGACAATGGCAAAATCGACGAATACGCTACTTGGGTAAAAACACTAGATTTTGTTGCGGTGACCGATGCCGAGCTCGATAACGATACTTTTGAAGCTGCCGAAAAGCAATATCTGCAAAACAATACCAAACAAGCCATTTCGAATTTGAGCGGATATGTTTCGAAATTCCCGAATGGAGTGCATGCGCTCAAAGCGAATTTTTATTTGGCGCAATCGTATTTTGCAGACGGAAACCCCGATAAATCAGTGTCACATTACGAATATGTTGTAGGTAAACCGCGCAACGAATTTACCGAACCATCGCTCGCACGTTTGGCTGAGATCTACCTTAAAAAGGACAACTCTGAAAAAACGATCAACACGCTCAAACGTTTAGAATCTGAAGCTGATTTTCCGCAGAACATCACTTTTGCGCAATCTAATTTGATGAAAACCTATTATGAAACCAAGGATTTTGCGAGTGCGGTGGTTTATGCCGAAAAAGTAATGGCCAATCCCAAAACCGATAACAAGGTAAAGTCAGATGCGCAAATCATTGTGGCGCGTGCGGCGATTCAAACTGGTGATGAAGTAAAAGCGCGTGCTGCTTATGCCAAATTGCAAACCATTGCTCGTGGTGAATTGGCCGCTGAAGCTTTGTATTACGACGCTTATTTCAAGAACAAAGACGGCAAGTTTGAAGCTTCTAACACCGCGGTTCAAAAGCTTTCAAAAGATTATTCGGGTTACAAATATTTTGGAGCCAAAAGTTTGATTGTGATGGCCAAGAATTTCTACGGCCTCAAAGACAGTTTTCAAGCTACCTATATATTGGATAGCGTGATTAAGAATTTTACGGCTTTTCCGGAAATTGTCACCGAAGCCCAAACCGAACTTTCAGCGATTAAAGCGCAAGAAGCCCAAACCAATTCATCCATTCAAAACTAAAGCTACTGAGATAAAGAGTTACCGAATAACTGAAATGAAATCATAAGTTTAGTTACTCAGCAGCTCAGCAACTAAAATAAAAACTATGAAAATCAAGATTCAATATATCTTACTGACTTTGTTTGTGGCCAATCAGTTGTCGGCTCAGAAAAAAGATGAGAACATCGGAACAGAAGTGGTGAATGTAGTCAAACCTTACACTCCGACGATTTCAGATGCTTTTAAAGTAAAAGAAAATCCGCCGCTTGAAGATGAAGACAACTCCAAGAAAGAAACCATTACGTATTCGATTTATTCTTTTCCGGTGGCTTCCACTTTTGTGCCTTCTAAAGGAAAAGCGGCCAATGTAGATCAAGAACAAAAACAGCGTTTATTCCACAATTATGTCACAGGTGGTTTTGGCAGTTATTTGAATCTTTTGGGCGAATTGTACGTAACGCATGACATCAACGATACCGATTACGCTGCGGGTATGTTCAAGCAGTTTTCGTCGCTATCCGATATAAAAGGTTCCAAACTCGACAGCAAGTTTTCAAATACTGCGCTTGATTTGACTTACGGAAGTCGTCAGAAAAACTATTCTTGGAATGCCGATTTGGGTTATCAGATGCAACGCCAATATTGGTATGGCTTACCGGATGAATTCGGACAAGCTTTAACACCCGCTGAAATCAATCAAGCCATCGGGAATATCAGCCAGATGCAATCGTACAACAATTTTTCATTAGGCGGAAAACTCAAATTCAAAGAAAGTATTTTTAATGGTGTTGATTTGAAATACAATCGCTTTTGGGACGCCTACAAATCAGCCGAGAATCGTTTTGTTCTCAAGCCAACTTTGAACTTTGATATGCTCAACAAACATGTAACTACTGAATTTTCCGTAGATCATCTTTCGGGTTCATTTAATCAAGATTACAGCGGAGCTGATGGTTTTAAGTATTCGTATACGAACATTGGTGTTTACCCGAGTTTCGGTATGAAAAAAGACGCTTGGTCCTTCAGCATCGGAGCGGCTTTGGTTTACGGAATCGACAGCGAACACAGCGACAATGAGCTTTACTTTTACCCAAGAGCCAATGCCACGCTCAAAATTGTCGATCAATACATGATGTTTTACACCGGAATCGACGGCGGATTGGAGCAGAATTCTTACCGTAATTTTGCCAACGAAAATCTATATGTTTCTCCAACCTTGGTTGTAGCTCCGACCGATCGCCAGTATGAAGTCTATGCCGGACTCAAAGGAAAACTGGCCAGCAACATTAGTTACAACGTCAAAGGCGCTTTGCTCAACGAGAAAAACAAACCGCTCTTTGTAGCCAATGATTTTCACGATATTCCGGTGATTAAAGAAATGTATCAATACGGAAACTCATTTGGTGTAACCTATGATTTAGTGCGCACTTTACGTTTGTTTGGCGAACTAAGAGCCGATTTTACCAAAAACATTTCATTTGGTGTGAACGGAACTTTTAATCAATACACCATGGATTACGAAGCTGAACCTTGGAACTTACCGCAAATTGAGCTCGCTGCCAATCTTGATGTGAATATTACTCAGAAATGGTATGCTGGTACTAAAGTGTTTTTTGTAGGGGATCGCAAAGATCGCCAAACCAATTTAGATGTGCTGCCGATTGTTGCAACTGACAATGTAAAAACAGTTAAAGCATACTTTGACGCCAATGCTCATGTAGGATACAAATACAGCGATCGATTGACTGCTTTTTTGCGATTGAATAATCTCGGGAACCAAGCTTATCAAAAATGGCTCAATTATCCGGTGCAATCATTTCAGATTTTATTGGGCGTGAATTATAAGTTTGATTTTTAATTGTTCAGTAGCTCTGCAATGACTTTTAAACAAAAGGTTCTCGCGCAACATCAACAACTGATCCAAGACAAGATTGATGTGTTTCGCGACCGTATTGCTGAATTGGCGCTTGATGCTCAAAACGATGCCAAAAG
This sequence comes from Flavobacteriaceae bacterium, assembly GCA_046329175.1. GTDB lineage: Bacteria > Bacteroidota > Bacteroidia > Flavobacteriales > Flavobacteriaceae > Flavobacterium. The sequence continues at coordinate 97,535 of JAXLVE010000005.1, read as the reverse complement.
TTCTGCCGGCGACAAACACGAAACCGCTTTGTCAATGATGCAACTCGAGCAAGAAAAACTCAATGCAAAACTGTCAGAATATATTACTCAAAAGACACTTCTAGATAAAATAAATCCTGAACTTTCCTCAGATCGAATTGCGTTGGGCAGTATGGTTCAAGTCAATAAAATGTGGCTTTTTCTATCAGCAGCGCTTCCTAAAATTACGGTTGATGAAAAGACGGTGATTGCCGTTTCGCTCCAGTCGCCACTCGGACAAGCTCTGCTTGGACAAGCGGTTGGATTTTCGTTTGAAATCAACAAAACACAATATCTGATTGAAGATTGTCAGTAATCAAGCGACTTAAATAAAGCAATACTTGCAGATGCCGTTTATGAATTGTAAGCGGCATTTCTTTTTATGTTTAATTTTAATTTCATTTTTTCTTTTATGTTTTGTTTTTAGTTTTGATATGTAATTAATATATGTTTTTTGTTTTACATATTAAACTTAAATTTCATTTTTGCCTTACGAAAATTAAAACAGAACATTATGTGCGGAATTGTTTGCGCCTTTGACTTAAAACAGAAATCAGAAACCTTGCGCCCAAAAGTACTTGAGATGGCCAAAATTATTCGTCATCGCGGTCCGGACTGGAGCGGAATTTACAGCGATGATAAAGCCATTTTAGCCCATGAACGATTGGCGATTGTCGATCCGGCTTCGGGCAAACAACCGCTTTTTAGCGAAGACAAAAAACTCATTTTGGCTGCCAATGGCGAAATCTATAACCATCGCGCTTTGCGCAAACAATTCGACGGAAAATATACTTTTCAAACCCAATCAGATTGTGAGGTGATTTTGGCTTTGTACCGTGAAAAAGGCGTAGGTTTTGTTGATGAACTCAACGGGATTTTTGGCTTTGCCATTTATGATGCTGAAAACGATGAATACTTTGTGGCTCGTGACCACATGGGCATCATTCCGCTGTATATGGGCTGGGATCAAAACGGAACTTTTTACGTGGCTTCTGAGCTCAAAGCTTTAGAAGGACAATGCACCAAAATCGAGTTGTTTCCGCCCGGTCATTATTTGTCAAGTAAAGATGGAAAACTGGTGCAATGGTATCACCGCGAATGGACCGAATATGAAGCGGTTCAAGACAATTCAACAAGTATTCAAGAACTCAGAGAAGCTCTGGAAGCTGCCGTTCATCGCCAATTGATGAGTGATGTTCCGTATGGCGTTTTGCTTTCGGGCGGACTTGATTCATCGATTACATCGGCCATTTCCAAGAAATTTGCGCAAAAACGTATAGAAACAGACGATCAATCAGAAGCTTGGTATCCTCAATTGCATTCATTTGCGGTGGGACTTGAAGGTTCACCCGATTTGGCTGCCGCGCAAAAAGTAGCCGATCATTTGGGAACCATTCACCACGAAATTAAATTCACCATTCAAGAAGGATTGGATGCTGTTCGCGATGTGATTTACAACCTCGAAACTTATGATGTGACTACCGTGCGTGCTTCGACTCCGATGTATTTGATGGCACGTGTTATTAAGTCGATGGGCATCAAAATGGTGTTGTCCGGCGAAGGTTCGGACGAGTTGTTTGGCGGTTATTTGTATTTTCACAAAGCGCCGAATGCCAGAGAATTTCACGAAGAAACCGTTCGCAAATTGAGCAAATTGCACATGTATGATTGCTTGCGTGCCAATAAAAGTTTAGCGGCTTGGGGCATCGAAGGACGCGTTCCGTTTTTAGACAAAGAATTCATGGATGTGGCCATGCGACTGAATCCAAAAGACAAAATGGTTGGTCCTGGCCGTATGGAAAAATGGGTGCTCAGAAAAGCCTTTGAAGATATGTTGCCCGAGAGTGTTGCATGGCGTCAGAAAGAACAGTTCAGCGACGGCGTTGGCTACAGTTGGATTGATACGCTGAAAGCTACCGTAGCACGTGAAATATCGGATGAGCAACTGGCTAATGCGAAGTATAAATTTCCGTTGCAAACGCCAACCTCCAAAGAAGAATATTACTACCGTTCTATTTTTAATGAACATTTCCCGAGCGATACGGCGGCTTTGTGTGTGCCGCAAGAAGCCAGTGTGGCTTGCAGTACCAAAATTGCCCTTGAATGGGATGAGGCTTTTAAAAACCTCAATGATCCGTCGGGTCGAGCAGTGGCCAACGTGCACGATGATGCTTATGTAAAAGAATAAAATTGAGTTAGATAAAATTGGTTTAAGTGTTATTAGTTAGTAATTTTAAAGCGTCGAAATGATTGGTTTCGGCGCTTTTTTTATGAGTTTTACGCTTTCTTTTCAATTTTACGACTTACCGCTCAAGCATCCGTTTACCATTTCGCGTTATACGGTCAATATTCAAAAAACAGTCATCGTTTGTATTTCGGACGGAACGATTTCAGGTTATGGCGAAGCAACAGCCAATCCGTATTACCACAGTACACAAGAGCGATTGCAACATACTTTGTCGCTTTTAAAACCGATTGTGGATGCTTCAGATTTTATTGCGCCCGAAGATTTATGGTCAAAATTGCATCCGCTTGTAGGCGAGGATTATTTTTCGCTTTGTGCGGTTGATATGGCTTATTGGGATTATTATGCGCGCAAAAATCAAAGAACTCTGCGCAGTTATTGGTTGCAAGATGAGGTGAAAACTCCGCTGACTTCTTACACCATCGGGATTGATTCGACAGAAGTAATGCAGCAAAAAATCCTCGAACAACCTTGGCCGATTTACAAAATCAAACTCGGAACAGCAGATGATATTGCTTTGATCAAAAGTTTGCGTTCAGTTACTAATTCTGTTTTTAGAATTGATGCCAATTGCGCTTGGACAGCTCAGCAAACCGTAGCTTATGCGCCTATTTTAAAAGAACTCAACGTTGAATTTATTGAACAACCACTCAAGGCCGAAGATGCTGACGAAATGAAATGGGTCAAGGAACACTCTGTTTTGCCCATTTTGGCCGATGAAAGTTGTCAGCGAGAAGCCGATGTTATTTTGTGTTCCGAAGGTTTTCACGGCATCAACATCAAGCTCATGAAATGCGGTGGAATTACTCCGGCTTTGCGTATGATTTCACAAGCTCGAAAACTCGGTTTAAAAGTGATGGCGGGTTGCATGACTGAATCTACTGTCGGGATTTCGGGTTTGTGTCAATTGGCTCCTTTGTTGGATTATATCGATGCCGACGGAGCTTTGCTTTTGGCTCAAGATGTAGCCGATGGAGTTCGGTTTGAAGCAGGGCAAATTTGCTATGTGCAAACAGCCGGAACCGGGGTTCAAATCAAGCCGTAAAACATCAACATTTTGTTGATAACTTCCCTTTGAAAAGCCGTCTTTTGGCTGGTTAATCCTAACTGAATTTATATATTTGCGTGTCAAAGAAAAAAACTATTTTTTACATAAAATTTTTATGAGCGAAGAAGCTAAAAAACACAATTATTCAGCCGATAGTATTCAGGCGTTAGAAGGAATGGAGCACGTAAGAATGCGTCCTTCCATGTACATTGGAGATACCGGCGTCAGAGGTTTGCATCACTTGGTTTATGAGGTGGTGGATAACTCGATTGACGAGGCTTTGGCAGGACATTGTGATACGATTACAGTAAGCATTAACGAAGATAATTCCATTACCGTAGAAGACAATGGTCGCGGTATTCCGGTTGACATGCACAAAAAAGAAGGCGTGTCGGCACTTGAGGTTGTAATGACCAAAATTGGCGCCGGTGGTAAATTTGATAAAGATTCATATAAAGTTTCCGGAGGTTTGCATGGCGTAGGAGTTTCCTGCGTGAATGCGCTTTCAGATCATTTGCGCGCGACGGTTTTCCGTGACGGTAAAGTTTGGGAGCAAGAATACGAACGCGGTAAAGCGATGTATCCGGTGAAGCAAATTGGCGAAACCACCAAGCGCGGAACTACGGTTACTTTCAAACCAGACGGAACTATTTTTACCCAAACTTTAGAATATTCATACGATACATTGGCGGCTCGTATGCGCGAGTTGGCCTATTTGAATAAAGGCATCACAATTTCGTTGATTGACAAACGCGCCACGAAAGAAAATGGAGATTTTGAAGGCGAAACTTTCCACTCTGAAGAAGGTTTGAAAGAGTTTGTCAAATTTCTAGACGGAAACCGCGTGCCGATTATTGGGCATGTGATTTCGATGGAAAACGACAAAGGCGAAATTCCGGTTGAAGTGGCTTTGATCTACAATGACAGTTATTCAGAAAACATTTTCTCATACGTCAACAACATCAATACCCACGAAGGAGGAACACATTTGCAAGGTTTCAGAATGGGACTTACCCGAACTTTGAAGAAATATGCCGATGCATCAGGTTTGCTCGATAAACTCAAATTCGAGATTTCCGGGGATGATTTTCGAGAAGGTTTGACAGCGATTATTTCGGTAAAAGTAGCCGAGCCTCAGTTTGAAGGCCAGACCAAAACCAAATTGGGGAATCGCGAGGTTGTATCGCCGGTTTCACAAGCAGTTGCTGAAATGCTTGAGAACTATCTTGAAGAAAACCCGAACGACGCCAGAACCATTGTACAAAAAGTAATCTTGGCAGCTCAGGCGCGTCATGCAGCTAAAAAAGCGCGCGAAATGGTGCAACGCAAAACCGTTTTAGGTGGAGGCGGATTGCCAGGCAAATTATCTGATTGTTCAGAGCAAGATCCTCAAAGATGCGAGATTTACCTTGTTGAGGGTGACTCGGCGGGTGGAACGGCTAAACAAGGTCGTGACCGTAACTTTCAGGCGATTTTGCCGTTGCGTGGTAAGATTCTCAATGTTGAGAAAGCCATGCATCACAAAGTTTTTGAAAACGAAGAAATCAGAAATATTTTCACCGCTTTGGGCGTAACCATCGGTACCGAAGAAGACAGCAAAGCACTCAATTTAGAGAAGCTGCGTTACCACAAAGTGATCATCATGTGTGATGCCGACGTGGATGGTAGTCACATTGCGACGTTGATTTTGACGTTCTTCTTTAGATTCATGAAAGAACTCATCGAAGAAGGGCACGTATACATTGCTGCGCCGCCATTGTATTTGGTGAAAAAAGGAAACAAAAAAGAATACGCTTGGAATGACGATCAACGCGATTTGGCCAATGAACGCATGGGTGGAAGCGCCGCGATTCAACGTTACAAAGGTTTGGGTGAAATGAACGCCGAACAACTTTGGGAAACCACCATGGATCCAAATGCTAGAACTTTGCGTCAGGTAACGATTGACAGTTTGGCCGAAGCTGATAGAGTATTCTCGATGTTGATGGGTGATGAGGTTCCGCCACGTCGCGAGTTTATTGAGAAGAATGCGGTGTATGCGAATATTGACGCGTAATTATTAGATTCAGTTGACTTGATTAAATGAATTGGAAACTGAATTTCTAGCCCCGATTGAAATGATATCCTTTTGCGCCGGTGTTCGGTGCGAAAGATAAAATGGAAAGCGGGAATAGCTACAAATAAAACAACAACTTATATAAATATTTCAAAAATGAAAGTTACCATAGTAGGAGCAGGCAACGTAGGAGCGACCTGTGCTGATGTAATGGCTTATCGCGGAATTGCCAGCGAAATTGTAGTACTCGATATCAAAGAAGGTTTTGCTGAAGGAAAAGCCATGGATATTTCGCAATGTACTTCGAATACAGGATTTAATACAAGAGTGACTGGCGTTACTAATGATTACGCTAAGACCGCTAATAGTGATGTGGTGGTGATTACTTCGGGAATTCCGAGAAAACCGGGTATGACGCGCGAAGAACTCATCGGAATCAATGCCGGTATTGTAAAAGGGGTGGCTGAAAACTTACTCAAACATTCACCGAATGCCATTATGGTGGTGGTTTCAAACCCAATGGATACGATGACTTATTTGGCTTTGAAATCAACCGGTTTGCCTAAAAACAGAATCATCGGTATGGGCGGTGCGCTTGATAGCTCTCGATTTAAATATTATTTGTCAAAAGCTTTAGACAAGCCGATTAACGATATTTCAGCGATGGTGATTGGTGGTCACGGTGATACGACCATGATTCCACTCACGCGTTTGGCAGCCTACAACGGGATTCCGGTATCGCAATTTTTGTCACAAGAAGCTCTAAACAAAGTAGCGGCTGATACGATGGTCGGAGGTGCTACCCTTACCGGATTGTTGGGGACTTCGGCTTGGTATGCGCCGGGTGCTTCGGTAGCTTATTTGGTGGACAGTATTTTGAACGATCAAAAGAAAATGATTGCTTGTTCGGTGTTTTTAGAAGGTGAATACGGACTTAGTGACATTTGCATCGGTGTGCCGTGTATCATTGGTAAAAATGGTGTCGAGCAGATACTCGATATCAATTTAAACGATACTGAAAAAGCAGCTTTGGCTAAAAGTGCCGATGCGGTTCGTGCGATGAACGCCGATTTGAAATCAGTTTTAGGATAAAAATCTTATACCTATTATATAAAGGACTGCATTTTTGCAGTCTTTTTTTATATTAATTGTGCAAATAAATTGGTTAATCTTTTGGTAAATTATATATTTGCTCGGTTTATAAAAATCAGCCTTTGTTGGGTTTTTTGATATTTTTTGAAAATATTTTAAAATCAAACGGTTGTTTTAACAATTACATTACATATTACAAACAGAAATTAATTAATTATTAGTAATAATGCAGAATAGAGGACTCGTTAAATTCTTTGCAATTTTATTTGCATTGGTAAGTATTTACCAGCTCACTTTCACCTTCGTTGCGCATAATGTTGAAAATGACGCGAAGATTTATGCGAAAGGGAACACCGAAAAAGAAGTGAAATATCTTGATTCCATCGGGAAGGTAAAAGTGTTCAATTTGGGCTTTACCGATTTCACGTATAATGAGGTAAAAGAAAAGAAAATCAACAAAGGTTTGGATCTTGAGGGCGGTATCAACGTACAGCTTCAGGTGTCGGTAAAGGACATCATCAAAGGTTTGGCCAACAATTCTAAAAACCCGGTTTTCAACGAGGCTTTAGCGAATGCCACCAAAAACAGACAAGGTAATGAAGATTATCTCGATGTGTTTTTTAAAGAATTCGAAGCTGCAGCTAAAGGAACCACTAAGTTAGCCTCTCCGGATATCTTCGCCAACAAAAACATGGGTGATGAACTCACCTTTAAAATGTCTGATGACGAAGCTAAAAAAGTTATCCGCAGAAAAGTTGCTGAGTCTATTGAAAGTGCTTTTGAAGTACTCAGAAAACGTATCGATAAATTTGGAGTAACTCAACCCAACATCCAAAAATTAGGACAATCAGGAAGAATCTTAGTAGAGCTTCCGGGAGCAAAAGATGTTGATCGTATCAAAAGATTATTGCAAAGTACTGCTCAGTTAGAGTTCTGGGAAACCTATAAAATTGACGATTTAGGCAACTTCTTGATGGCGGCCAACAACGCCTTGAAAGCTACTGAAAAAGCAGCGCCTGCCCAAGAAACCAAAACAGCAGTTAACGATTCAATCAACAAATTGTTGACCGACGATAAAGCAAAAGATTCAACGGCTACCAAAAAAGGGAACAATCCACTCATCGACAAAATGGTCGGTCAAGGTGGAGGGCCGGTATTGGCTTTGTTCGATCCGAAAGATACAGCGTCTGTAAATGGTTATTTCAAACGTACCGACATCAGAGCTTTATTGCCTGCTGACAAACGTTATGCTAAATTCGTTTGGGGAAAACCATCGACTGATGTTGATGAGAAAACCAAAAAAGAAGTTACCACAGTAGCGCTATATGCTTTAAAAGGAAACCGCAACAACCAAGCTAATTTGAGCGGTGGTGTGGTAACCGATGCTAAAGATTCATTCGATCAATTGGGTAAACCTTCGGTAACCATGCAAATGAATGGTGCCGGAGCCAAAGCTTGGGAAGAATTAACCGGTAAAGCCTACAGTACCAAAGGTTATATTGCGATTGTACTTGATGACATCGTATATTCAGCGCCTGGAGTTACCAGCGGACCAATTTCTGGCGGACGCTCTGAGATTTCAGGTGTTTTTGATGTAACCGAAACCAAAGACTTAGCCAACGTATTGCGCGCGGGTAAATTGCCTGCTGCTGCCGAGATTGTTCAATCAGAAGTGGTTGGACCATCATTGGGTCAAGAAGCGATTGACAATGGTACCACTTCATCCATCATCGGTTTATTGATTGTTGCTTTGTGGATGCTCGTGTATTACGGAAAATCTGGTTGGTATGCCAACTTGGCTTTGTTGGTGAACTTGTTGTTCTTGTTTGGCGTTTTGGCCAGCTTAGGTGCGGTATTGACCTTGCCTGGTATTGCAGGTATCGTACTCACCATGGGTACGGCAGTTGATGCGAACATCATTATTTACGAACGCGCCAAAGAAGAATTACGTGCCGGAAAAGCCATCGATGAAGCCATCAAAGCTTCATTCGGTTGGAAAGGTGCGATGCGTTCGATTGTAGATGCCAACGTTACCCACGTATTAACTGGTGCTGTATTGTTGATTTTCGGTACAGGTCCGATCCAAGGATTTGCTACTACATTGTTGATTGGTATCGCAACTTCATTATTTACATCTATTTTCATTTCAAGAATACTTTTAGACTGGAGCTTGAGCAAAGGCAACAAATTGACCTTTACAACCAACTTCTCTAAAAACTTCTTTACCAACTTCCACTTTGATTTCTTGGGAATCAAAAAATACACCTACATTTTCTCATTGGTAGTTTGTGTGGTGAGTGTGGTTTCATTAGCAACCCATGGTTTGAACTACGGAGTTGACTTTGAAGGTGGACGTACTTTTGAAGTTCGTTTTGAAAAACCGGTTTCAGCCGAAGATGTAAAAGCTGAATTGTTGCCTGTATTTGACGGCAGCGCCGAGGCTAAAATCTTTGGTAAAGACAACCAATTAAAAATTACTACTAAATACCGCGTTAACGAATCAGGTACTGAAGTAGATCACCAAGTAAACGAAATCTTATACAATACGCTTAAAAAACATTTTGATGCCAACATGACGTATGACAAGTTCGTCAATATTTATGATGGTAAAAAGTATGGTGTATTGCACGGATATAAAGTAAGCGCATCAGTTTCTGACGATATCAAAACCAATTCTTATTGGGCGGTACTCGGTGCGATGTTGATTGTTTGCTTGTACTTGGTTATTTCGTTTAGAAAATGGCAGTACAGCTTAGGAGCTTTGGCTGCAGTAGCGCACGACGTTATCTTTGTATTGGGTGCTTACTCATTGCTTTGGAAATACATGCCATTCGGAATGGAAATCGATCAGCACTTCATCGCGGCGATTCTTACTGTAATCGGTTACTCAATGAACGATACCGTAATTGTATTTGACCGTGTTCGTGAGTACTTAGCCGGTAAAGCCAAAGGTAACTTCAACCAAATCGTTAACCAATCGATTAACTCAACCATGTCGAGAACCATCAATACCTCACTCACGATGATTTTGGTATTGCTTATTATGTTCATCTTCGGTGGTGAGTCAATCCGCGGATTTATCTTCGCCATGTTGATTGGTATCGTTGTCGGAACGTATTCTTCACTCTTTATCGCAACGCCTGTATTGTGCGACACGATTTCAAAAGAAGAGCACCAACGCATCGAAGAAGAGCACAACAGAGACTAATTTTAGTTCGATAATAAATGAAAGCCCGGTAGTAATATCGGGCTTTTTTTATGATGCTCAGGTACCGATTTTTTTAGAAGCTGAAACCTGCTTTTTTAAACCTACAAAGTTTACAAAACCTGGCAGGTTCAAAACGATGCCGCTTTAAAATGCATCATTTTCATCTTAAATCGATAACAAATGTGGGTAAAGTAATCAGAGCTAGGAAATCTACTAAGTTTAAACTTGAGTTTCAAATCATAAATTTAATACCTGAAGTCCACTGGACTTCCTCCTCTTAATATCAAAGGGCTAGGGCAGTCGTGTTACTTTGAAATCCTGCCTATTCTGAGCAAAACCGGAAAATGAATGTCATAAGTTCGGTCTTGCATGAGCGTTTTGAGTTCGTCTTTGATAAGCGTCACCGGATTGATACCGTTGTTTTTTTCGTAGTTTTTTACCGCTGACCAAGTATTTAGATAACCCATTAAATGCTCGTAATCCCAGCGGTAATTCATAGCAAAAGTGGGCGCTTGTATTTCTTCAAACCCAAACGGAATGGTCTTATAGTTTTCATCTACATATCGGCGCTCAGCGTCCCAATACGGCCCGATTTCAGTTTGATAAAAAGTTCTGATGATACGGTCTATTTCGGGAATAATTTCAAACAATCCGTAGCCTAAAGCAATGATCAATGCGCCGTTTTTGCCCGTTCGATTTACCTCGTCATAAAACGCTTCAAAGTCAAACCAATGAATGGATTGCGCAGCGATGATTAAATCAAAAGTGTTGTCCTGAAAAGTAGTGCGTTCAGCGGGTTGAATACTGTAGTGAATGTTGTCTTTTTGCACGGCTTGCTGCAATTGTTTTTCGCTGATATCCGTGGCTTCAACGCGTTTAAAAAATTCAGATAAGGCCACCGCAACTTGCCCGTTTCCGGTGCCGCAATCCCAAGCAGTCTCAGGGTTTGGGATGGTGGTTTTGAGGTATTCAAAAAAGGCCTGCGGATATAACGGTCGGAATGCCGCATATTGCTCAGAACCTATTGAGAATCGGTCTTTCATTCTTCGCCTTCGACAGGTTTGTCAGCGGTAATCACAAAGTAAAAACCAATCAATATAAACGGAATACTGAGCCATTGTCCGGTAGAGAACAAACCTAAATATTCTTCAAATCCGCCTTGGCTTTCTTTGACATATTCCACGGCAAATCGCACCGACCACAAAAGGATCAAGAACAGCCCGAATAAAAAGCCCAAACGCTCGCGAACGTTGGTTCTCCAGTATAAGTAAAACAAAATCGCAAACACAAAAATATAGCAAACCGATTCGTATAGCTGAGCCGGATGACGCGCCGGAACTTCTTGTAAAAGAGCAGAGAATTTCGGGTCGTGAACAATGGCATGATAAGCATAGTTGGCGTTGCTCATTTGGGTTTTAATCATGGCTTCGCGCGCCGAGAATTGGTCGCGCACAAATCGAATTCCCAAAGCTGAATCGGTTGTATGTCCGATAATTTCAGAGTTGAAAAAGTTGCCGATGCGCACAAAAATGGCACCGCTGGCCACCGGAATCACCACGCGATCCAGCACCCAGAGCAGCGGGCGTTTCATAACATTTTTGCTAAAGAAATACATCGATGCAATGATCGCAATTGCCGCACCGTGACTCGCTAATCCTTGAAATCCGGTAAATTCAAAACTCGGTGAAAATTTAAACGGAAGTAAAATTTCAGATAAATGGTTGCTGTAATATTCCCAATCGTAAAAAAACACATGCCCCAAACGCGCGCCCAACAAAGTCGCGAGCACTGTCCATATAAAGAGCGAATCGAGTTTTTCCAAAGATTCGTTTTCGCGCTCAAAAATACGTTTCATAATGTACCAGCCCAAACCAAAAGCAATCACAAACATCAAGCTGTAATAGCGGATGACAAAAAAACCAAGATCAATACCTTCGGTTGGGTTCCAGATAATCGACAAAGTTTTGCTCATAGTGGTTAGGTTTTGGGTTGTTAAAGTGTAAAAATATAAAAATTAGCCTGAACGCTCAGTGGTTGTGTGGGCTTTTTTTGGTTGGCACCGGATCATAACCCGAACCGCCCCATGGATGACATCGTCCGATTCTTCTGAGTGCCAGCCATCCACCTTTGCGCAAACCATGTGTTTGAATCGCCTCGATAGAATACTGCGAACAAGTCGGCTCAAATCGACAAGCTGCGGGCGTAAACGGCGAGATTCCGAATTGATAAAACCGAATCAAAGCAATAAACGGTTTGCGGACTATATGTGATACAAAAGTTTTCATAAACAAAAAGCCGGTCTTGAAACCGGCCTGTTTTTATAGGGTGAAGGTGGTTCCTTCTTTTCCGTCTTTGAGTTGAATGCCCAACGCCAACAACTGATCGCGAATTTCATCTGACAAAGCAAAGTTTTTGTTTGCTCTTGCCTGATTGCGCATCTGAATCAGTAGCTCAACCGTGCCTTCGAGTTTTTTGACATGGCCTTGACTACCGCTTTCTTTTTCATTGACCAATCCCAAAACATCATATACAAATGTATGCATGGTTTGTTCGAGTAAGGTCAAATCAGTAGCGTTGAGTGAAGCGGTTGCGTCGTTGACGATGTTGATGAATCGCACACCTTCAAACAAATGCGAAATCATAATCGGCGTATTGAAGTCGTCGTTCATGGCTTCGTAACAAGCGTTTTTCCATGAACTAATGTCGAGTGATGAACTAGCAGATGTTGGCAATGATTTGAGTTTATCCATCGCTTCCATCAATCGGTTGAAACCTTTTTCACTAGCCATCATCGCGTCGTTTGAAATGTCCAAAACGCTGCGATAATGCGCTTGCATAAAGCAAAAACGAACGATGCTCGGATGAAATTCTTTTTCAAAAAAGTCATTGTTGCCGTTCACGAGTTCCATCGGCAGAATATAATTTCCGGTCGATTTGCTCATGCGCAGTCCGTTCATGGTGAGCATATTGGTGTGCATCCAGTAATTTACCGGAGTGTGTCCGTTACAGGCTTTTCCTTGTGCGATTTCGCATTCGTGGTGCGGAAATTTCAAATCCATACCACCGCCGTGAATGTCAAATTGCTGCCCGAGATATTTGGTGCTCATCGCAGTACACTCTAAATGCCAACCCGGAAAACCTTCGCCCCAAGGCGAGTTCCAACGCATGATGTGCGCCGGCGAAGCTTTTTTCCAAAGGGCAAAATCTTGCGGGTTTTTCTTTTCGTTCTGACCGTCTAAATCGCGGGTGTTGGCTATCAAATCTTCGATGTTTCGGTTGTTGAGTTCACCGTAATTGAGTCCGCGTTTGTTGTACTCTAATACGTCAAAATACACCGAACCTTGGCTTTCATAAGCAAATCCGGTATCGATGAGTTTTTGAGTCAGTTCAATTTGCTCGACAATATGACCGGTTGCGGTGGGTTCAATGGTCGGAGGCAAAAAGTTGAATTCATCCAATACTTTTCTGAAATCAACAGTATACTTTTGAACCACTTCCATCGGTTCGAGTTTTTCCAAGCGCGATTGTTTGACAAAACGGTCGTTTTCAACATTCCCGTCATCAGTCAAATGCCCAGCATCGGTAATGTTACGAACATAACGAACTTTGTATCCCAAATGCAACAAATAGCGGTAAATCATATCAAATGACATAAACGTGCGCACATTGCCTAAATGAACATTGCTGTACACAGTCGGTCCACACACATACATCCCAATATTGCCCGTATGCATCGGGGTGAATACTTCTTTTTCGCCCGAAAGCGAATTGTAAATTCTCAACGTTTGGCTAGGGTAAAGTGGTGTCATTGATTTTTGTTTGAAGCTATTTCCCGCTTTCGCCTATATCTCCCGATGCTCGGGAGGATGCCGGCTCAATCGGGGCTAGGGGTCTGCGAATTCTATTAAAATTTGGTTTCGAGTTTAATGTATTCTAAGAACTCTTTGCGTTTGTTTTCGTCTTTAAAAACACCGCCGTATTCGGCCGTAACGGTGCTGCTTTCAATGTCGCGAATCCCGCGTGAATTTACGCATAAATGTTTAGCATCAATCACACAAGCAACATCTTCAGTATTGAGCACGCGTTGTAATTCTTGTACAATTTGCATCGTCAAACGCTCCTGAACTTGCGGTCTTTTGGCGTAATAATCAACAATGCGGTTCATTTTTGAAAGGCCGATTACTTTGCCGGTCGAAACATAAGCTACGTGCGCGCGGCCAATGATCGGCAACAAATGGTGCTCACAAGTTGAATACAATGTAATGTTTTTTTCAACAAGCATTTCGCCGTATTTGTATTGATTGTCGAAGGTGGATGAGCCCGGTTTTTTGTTGGGATTCAGACCTCCGAATATTTCTTTGACAAACATTTTAGCCACTCGGTTAGGTGTTCCTTTCAGACTGTCGTCGGTGAGGTCCATACCCAAAGTATTTAAGATGCTTTCAACGTCTTTTTTGATGGATTCAATTTTTTGTTCGTCACTTAAATCAAAAGCGTCTTTTCTGACAGGATTCATGGCCTGCGAGAAGATGTGGTCGTCTCCGATTTCGTCGTGAAACTCATTTGGGTTTGTCATGATAGGTGTAAAGATTTTCAGGCGTCAAAGATAAAAATAATATTCGAGCATCATTAAATTTCTTCTAGCCTAGATTCGTGTTTTTCTATTGATTTTATTAGGTGGCGGCAAGATATGAGGTTTGTTTATCAATTTTATTTAAACATAAGTGAAAAATAGATTAAAAAATTCGTAAATTTCCCGTCAAAAAAAAAGAAATGAAAAAGAACTACCTATTAACTGGGTTGATGACCCTTACTTTCTGGTTGAATGCATTTGGACAAGTACCTACCATTGAAGTAAGCCTTCCTACACCCTCTCCGGCTTGTAATACGGGCGATTGTACTAGCTTAACTGCGGTATTCCCGAATTTACACCAAACGACTACCTATACGGCTACTCAGGTTACTTATGCGCCTAATTATCCGTTTACTGGCGGCTTTGTTTTGAATGCATCTGCCGACGATGTTTGGTCACCTGTTTTTAATTTACCGTTTAACTTTGTCTTCTATGGAAACACCTACAACAAAGTTATTATTGGTTCCAACGGCGTGATTAGTTTTGACATCACCAATGCCGGTGGATTTTGCCCTTGGGCATACACAGGAGTGATTCCTAATGCTGCGTGTCCGATACGCAATGCTATTTTTGGGGTTTATCAAGACACTAATATTGCATCTCCTCCGGTAACAAATCCTTTGGTTCAGAATGTAAACTATTATGTATTAGATACTGGTGTAAATGCGGCACCTAACCGTGTTTTTGTCGCGAATTGGAATCAACTTCCGCAATTTCAATGCGGATCAGGAGCAGGTTTGCAAACCTCACAAATTGTGCTTCACGAAGGAACCAATATTATTGAGGTAATTGTCAAAGACAGGACTTGTTGCGCAGGTTGGAATGGTGGTAACGGTATCATTGGAACTATCAATTCGACAGGTACAGTAGCTACTCCAATTGCAGGTCATAATGGTGGTGGATGTTGGTCTTCAGCTAATCAGTCTTACCAATTTACACCTTCTTCACCAGCTACTGTTCCGGTTACTTTGAATTGGTTCAAGGATGGTGCTCCGTATGGTACACTCAATGAAAATCCTTTAAATGTCTGTCCAACCGGACCAGCTACTTATAAGGCGGTTGTTGAATATACTAATCCTGATGGCAGCCATTTTTCTGCCGAAGAAAGCATCTCTGTAGATATAGCGCCACCATTACCGGTTTTAAGCCCGCAAGATATTGATATTTGCACGGCCGGTGCTCCACCATACATAGTTAATATTGATCAGAATGCCCATATATTCAATGGGATATCTAATCCGACAGATTACTCCATTAAGTATTATACAGATCCTACTGATGCGGTCAATGATGCGCCTACAAATATCAATTTTGTTTCTGACGCTGACCTTGCCACATTTCAGGTAAATACTGTTCCTACGACGATTTATGTTCGTATGGAAGATTTGGTTTCGACAGGTTGTTTCAATATTCGACCATTTGTTATTGACGGAACAGCGCCGTCAGGAACGATTTCATACGACGCAAATCCTTATTATAATAATATAACAACTCCACAGCCGGTCACAGAGCATTCTCTTTCGGCAGGAGGTACCTATTCGGCTTCTCCACCAGGATTGATTATTGATCCCAATACAGGTGCTATTACACCATACGGAAGTATTCCCAACACATATACGGTTACTTACACCATAGCTGCTAACCCGCCTTGCCCCGGTTATAGTACTACTGCGACTGTTATCATTGCACCTTATATGTGTACAGTTGTAGCTTCAGCCAATACACAAACTTTGTGTGTTAATACAATATTATCACCTATAACTTATGTTACATCAGGCGGTATTGATTCGGTTAATATTATCGGGACTTTACCTCCGGGAGTTACTGGAACGTTAGCATCTGGAACCTATACGCTCTCGGGTGTACCTAATGTGCCAGGTGTTTATTCAATTACTGTTGAGGCAACTTCTGATACTGCTACTTGTACTTCAAATACAATTATTGATGTTACTGATTTGGCAACGATGACTCTTTCGCCTGCCAGTAACAATACGCAAACAGTTTGTGTGAACACTGCAATTGCTCCGATTGTTTACAATACGGCTAATGGTGTAACGAATGTCACCGCATCGAACTTGCCTACAGGTGTTACGGGTTCGTTTTCAGGAGGTAATTTTACGCTGAGTGGAGTCCCGACTGCGACGGGTGTTTTTAACTATACGGTAACTACTTCCGGTGGATGTGGTACGGTAAACTTACTAGGCACCATTACGGTGAATCCTGATGCTACGATTGCCTTAACTTCTGCCTCGGGTTCTGATATACAAGCGGTTTGCACCAATCAGAATTTGCCGGTTTCAATCGTTTATACAATCACCAATGCGAGCGGTGCTACAGCGAGTAATTTACCGCCGGGTATGAGTGGTGTTTATTCAGGAGGAACTTTTACGATTTCAGGTTCTTCAACAACAGCGGGAGTTTATGCAGTTATACAGTCACCCCGACGGGCAGTTGTGCTGGCTACACCATCATTATGGAACCCTTTACGATTAATTCAGGTTCGACGATTTCATTAGATGCCGGTTCGCAAGATGTTCAATCGGTTTGTGTCAATACGGCTATATCTGCTATTTCATATACCATTGGCAACGGCGCTACGAATGTCACTGCATCGAACTTGCCAGCAGGTGTTACGGGTGTTTTATCAGGAAGTATTTATACATTGTCAGGAACGCCCAATACAGCTGAGTCTATAACTATACTTTGTCAACCGTTGGCGGTTGTGGTGTAGCCACTCAAAGCGGCACCATTACGGTGAATCCTGATGCTACGATTGCCTTAACTTCTGCCTCGGGTTCTGATACACAAGCGGTTTGCACCAATCAGAATTTGCCGGTTTCAATCGTTTATACAATCACCAATGCGAGCGGTGCTACAGCGAGTAATTTACCGCCGGGTATGAGTGGTGTTTATTCAGGAGGAACTTTACGATTTCAGGTTCTTCAACAACAGCGGGAGTTTATAGTTATACAGTCACCCTGACGGGCAGTTGTGCTACACCATCATTAAGTGGAACCCTGCATGATTAATTCAGGTTCGACGATTTCATTAGATGCCGGTTCGCAAGATGTTCAATCGGTTTATGTCAATACGGCTATATCTGCTATTTCATATACCATTGGCAACGGCGCTTGCCGAATGTCACTGCATCGAACTTGCCAGCAGGTGTTACGGGTGTTTTATCAGGAAGTATTTATACATTGTCAGGAACGTCCCAATACAGCCGGAGTCTATAACTATACTTTGTCAACCGTTGGCAAGCTGCGCGGTGTAGCCACGCAAAGCGGCAGTATTACGGTGAACCCTGATGCGAAGCCGGTCAGCACAGCTTCTTGGGTTCTACAACTCAAACGGTTTGTATCAACACGGCCATTGCCAATATTGAATACACCTTGACCAATGTAGATGCTACGGGCGCTACAGTTACAGGGTCTACCAACAGGCGTGAATGGAGTCTTTAACGCGGGTGTTTTCAATGGATTTCAGGAACCCCGAGTGTCTCAGGTGTGTTTCCATACACAGTTACCTCGAGTCTTTGTGTGCTACGCCATCCTTGAGTGGTAGCATTACAGTGAATCCGGATGTTACCTTAACGCTCAATACAGTAGGGACAGATGTTCAGACTTTGTGTGTTAATACAACTTTTCACACTGATATCTGGAGAGGACACTAGCTAACAGCATGGGTGTTACGGCGATTAATTCTGCTTCACCGGATCAACGGCATCTGAGCGGAACGACTTATACGTTAAGTGGTACTCCAACCACTGCGGGTGTTTACAGCTATACACAGGCGGATGTTCAACAGCCACCCAAAGTGCGCATTACGGTGAACCCCGATGCGACGATTGTACACAGTTCGGGTTCAGTCAAACCTGCTGGTTTGCATCAACACGGCCAATACACATATTGAGTACACTCACCAATGTAGATGCTACGGGCGCTACAGTTACGTCTACCAACAGGCGGAATGGAGTCTTTAACGCGGAAGCCATTGATTTCAGGAACCCTGAGTGTCTCAGGTGTGTTCCCATACACAGTTACCTCGAGTTCTTGTGTGCTACCCCATCCTTTGAGTGGCAGCATTACAGTGAATCCGGATGTTACGATGACTTTGACTTCATTGCCAACAACAACTCTTCAAACCCTTTGTGTCAATACAGCTTTGCCTAATGCGATTGTTTATACCTGGCTAACGGAGCTAAATGGTGTAACAGCTATTGATTTACCACTGGGTGTTAATGGTGTTTTATCGGGTAATACCTATACGATTTTGAACTCCGTCATTGGCGGGTATCTATAATTATAGTTTGACCACAGTGGGCGGATGTTCAACGGTTACACAAAACGGTACCATTACCGTAAATCCGATCGTGGCCTGATGACTTTGACTTCGAGTATTGGATCTACCAACTAAAGTATTTGTATCAATACGCCTATCAGCATGATTGAATACACACCTTGGTAATGTAGACATACTGGTGCTTGAAAGGGTTAGCGGACTTCTAGCGGTGTTAGTGGCGTATACAACGGTAGTACATTCCAGATTAGATGGGTTCACCGAGTGTATCGGGTTCGTTTGCCTATACCATTACCACCTCAGGCGGATGTTCTTCATTAACCTTGGGCGGTTTGATTCAAGTAGCTCCGAACGATGTTATTACCCTTACATCAGTCATGTGGGTAGTGATAACCCAACTTTGTGTAAGAATACAACCTTAACACTGATTGTTTATACCATATCAGATGCTACGGGTAGTGAGTGTAACGGGCTTACCACCGGGTGTTAGTGGTGTTTTAACCGGAAATACTTATACGATTTCAGGCACACCTACTTCAGATGGCAGTTATCCGTTTACAGTAAACACTACCGGAGGATGCTGGCGCACAACTCACCGGGACTATTACGGTAAACCCAACCGTTACGATGGTCTTGAGTTCAGCGGCCAGTACAAGCAATCAGAGTTTAATGTGTGAATAGTGCCTTGACACCGATTACTTATCAAATACAATATGCGGGTGCCAGCGGAGCGACCATTACCGGTCTACCGGCAGGACTCACCACGAGTTATAGCGCTAGCGGTGAGTTTAGAATCTCAGAGTTCCGACCTCTTCGGGCTTGTTTAATTACAGCATTACTACCTCTGGTGGTTGTTCGAGTGTTGTCTTACAAGGCACCATTGATGTTATCCCACAAGGGAACCTTTAATTTGACTTTCGCCAACGCAACTCAAACGGTTTGTATCAATACCTCTATTAGTCCGATTAGATATCAGATTACCAAATTATCAGAGCGAGCATCAGCGGTTTGCCAGCTGGTGTAACGGGTCTTTACAGCGCGGGGTGTATTTACCATCTCGGGTTCACCGAGTGTGGCGGGTAACTTTACTTATACCTTGACTACAGCCGGAGGTTGTTCAACGGCACAGACCGGCACCATCAATGTGAATCCTGATGTTACTTTGAGTTTGACCTCTGGCTCACTTTCAACCAATCAAGATATTTGTATCGGAACGGCTATTGACAATATTACCTATTCTTTGAGCAATGTTAGTGCTACAGGGGCTACGGTAACGGGACTTGAGCGGTCTTGTAGCTAATTATGTGTCGGGTGTTTTGACTATCTCAGGTATTCCGTCTTCGGTAGGTACTTATCCGTATACAGTACGCACCTCAGGAGGCCGGTAGTTTGAGTTTAACCGGAACCACAAAATCAATCCGAATGCTACCATTGTTTTAGACTCACCGGCACCTACCGCGAACAGACTTTGTGTATCAACTCAGCTATTACCCCAGTTAGATATCTGATAGACAAGGCGCCACCAGCGCTTCGATTACCCTCGGGCGGACTTCCAACGGGTGTTTCGGCTAGTTTCTTTGGCGGTATTTTGACCATCATAGGAATGCACTCAGTGCAGGGGTTTACAATTATGTAATCTCTACCACGGGCGGTTGCGGTACAGCGACTATCAGCGGCGTGGTTGTTAATGGCAATGTTACTTTGGCATTAAACTCGGTTCCACAGACCAGTTTCCAGAGTGCATGTTTGAATGAAACGATTGACCCTATTAGCTATATTACCACCAACGGTGCCATACAGGAGTAACAGTAAGCGGTTTGCCAGCGGTATTAGCGGAAGCTTTGCCTCGGGCTGTTTACTATTAGCGGAGCAGCGACCCAATCAAGTTCTTTCCCCTTATGTGGTAACGACTGTTGGTGGCTGTGGAGTAGCCTCGCTCAGCGGTAAGATTACCATTAGTCCGAATGTGACCATTGCACTACATTCAGCTCCGGGTACGGCACATCAGGTTTTGTGCATCAATGAGCCGATAGCCCCGATTACCTATTTGTTGGGCAACGGAGCTAATGGGTGCTGTTTTGGTAGCAGGCACAGTTCCGGTGGGTGTTAGCGGTAGCTACAATCCGCTCACTCATATCTTTACCATTAGCGGAACCGCACAAGAGGGCGGGACTTAACCATCAGATTTCGACCACAGGAGGATGCTCGTCGGCTACATTAAACGGACATATTACTGTGAACGCATTGCCTTTGAAAACTTCCTCAAGGCGGATTTATTTGTGGATGAGTTAGCAACCCAATCAGCAATTACATATTGAATACCAACTTGAGTAGTAGTGATTTTATTTTGAGTGGTCAACTACTACGGGTGTTATCAGCGGTGCCAACGGCTCGTCTTATATAGCGACCGCACCGGGAGTGTATAGTGTGAAGGTGACCAGCTTGGTAACCGGATGCAGCGATACAGCTCAGGCGCTGATTACACCGTCCTTGCCGCCATCGGATATTTTGGTTTATGCTTCTATATTACTTGAAGACAACCAAATGGTCAGAGTCGATGTGAATTCCACCGGGGGATTATTTATATCAATTGGGCAAGGTTGGTGAGCCTTTCCGAAGAGAGCAACTTGTTTACCTATGTGCTTTTGGGGACTTATCAAATCACAGTTAAAGACAAGTTTGGTTGCGGAGAGAAGACTGCCGAGGTAACGATTATTAACTTTCCTAAGTTCTTTACACCGAACGGAGAGCGGCATAACGACACGTGGAATATTTTTGAAATATCTAATCAAATCGATGCAAAAATTTATATCTTTGACCGGTACGGAAAATTCCTAAAAGAAATCAGACCATCAAGCCAAGGCTGGGATGGAACCTTGGATGGAACACCGGTTCCGGCCACCGATTACTGGTTTGAGGTATTTTATAAAGAAAACGGAGTAGAGAGAACGTTTAAATCTCACTTCTCTATCAAAAGATAAATGCCTCGGTTGAGCTAAATAAAAAAAGCAACTTTTTCAAGTTGCTTTTTTTATGAAGTTTATTTAGAAGTCAATTGCCCTAGCCCTGATGGAAGCGGCATCCTTTTGGGTCTGACTTTACACAATCAGTTCAACAGATATTGCGACCCAAAAGATATAGCGTACAGCAGGAATGAGCTACTGAAAAAACTACCTATTGTTGTACTGAGTAAGCGCTTCTTTGAGAATTTGCACCGAACGAATCAAATCTTCTTTTTTGAGCACATAAGCAATGCGCACTTGATTGAGTCCAACGCCCGGAGTCGAATAAAATCCGGCAGCCGGCGCTACCATAACCGTTTCACCATTCAAGTCAAACGATTCTAAAAGCCATTGTGCAAAATGATCGGCATTGTCAATAGGCAATTGGGCGATGCAGTAAAAAGCACCTTTGGGAATCGCTACCTGAACACCGTCAATTTTTTGAAGTTCGCTGACTAAAGTATCGCGGCGCTCAAGATATTCGGTAATGACTTCGTCAAAATAGCTTTGAGGTGTTTCAAGAGCTGCCTCGCTGGCAATTTGCGCAAAAGTAGGCGGACTCAAACGCGCCTGAGCAAATTTCATGGCGGTTGCCATAACTTCTTTGTTTTTTGAAACAATGCAACCAATACGCGCACCGCACATGCTGTAACGCTTCGATACAGAATCAATCATGATGGCGTGCTCTTCAATGCCCGGAATATTCATGACCGAATGATGTTGGTAGCCATCATAAGCAAATTCGCGGTAAACTTCGTCAGCAATCAAGAACAAGTCATGTTTTTTAACGAGTTCGGCCAATTGAAGCATTTCGTCTTTTGAATATAGATAACCGGTTGGATTGCCCGGATTGCAAATGAGAATTGCTTTGGTTTTTGGAGTAATGAGTTTTTCGAAATCGGCGATTGGCGGAAGCGCAAAACCGGTTTCAATAGACGAAATCACCGGAACTACTTTAACTCCTGAGGCCGTTGAAAACCCATTGTAATTTGCATAAAATGGCTCGGGGATAATTATTTCGTCACCTTGATCCATGGTGCTGCCCATCGCAAATAGTAAGGCTTCTGAGCCACCGGTGGTAATGATGATATCGGCTACTTCAACTGGTAAACCGTGTGATTTATAGTATTGAGAAAGTTTATTTCTGTAGCTTTCAAACCCCGCTGAATGACTGTATTCTAGTATTTTTATGTCGGCATTTTTTACGGCATTCATAGCCACTTCAGGCGTTTTGATGTCGGGCTGACCGATGTTTAAGTGATATACTTTGTGGCCTTTTTTCTTGGCAATGTCGGCATAAGGAACCAATTTGCGAATCGGTGATTCGGGCATTTGTTTTCCTTTGTTGGAAACTTTTGGCATAGTGCATGTTTTTAAGTGATGCAAATTTGCGAATTTTTTAATCGCAGACCAATTTCAAATGCTAAATATTAAAAGATGCTTGTTTTGAGAATTGAATTTTAGTTACATTTAAAATCTAATCCAACTTCATGAAACTTCGGTTTGCTTTTTGGCTTATATTGTTTTTTACTGCCTGTCGACTTTGGGCGCAAGAAGGTTTTGTCTTTGAACCCGGAAAGCGCAAAACGGTGATTCCGTTTCAGCTCATTAATAATTTGATGTTTATTGAAGTTCATGTCAATGGCGTTCCACTACATTTTTTACTAGACTCTGGGGTTGAAGAAACCATTTTACTCAGTTTAGAAGACAAATCTGAAGTTCGTTTTAATCAAGTTGAGAAAATAAAGCTC
Organism: Flavobacteriaceae bacterium; assembly: GCA_046329175.1. GTDB lineage: Bacteria > Bacteroidota > Bacteroidia > Flavobacteriales > Flavobacteriaceae > Flavobacterium. The sequence continues at coordinate 74,183 of JAXLVE010000005.1, read as the reverse complement.
CGTGGTTTGGGCAGCGCTGATGCCATAGACGGACTTAAATCGTCTGACAATGTTTTATCATTTGACGGTTTGAGCGACGCGCATCATGATGTATATATAGTACTCGATCAGGATTTTAATTTTTCATCCCATATCGGAATTCCGGTCAATGGAATCATCGGATATCATTTTTTTAAAGATCATTTAGTTCAAATTAATTACAGTAAACGAAAAATTATTGTATACAACGATGCGGCCAAAATCCATCAAAAACTCGATAAAAAATTTGTAACCTTTCCAATCAGTATAGAAAAATCCAAACCGTATTTCGAGTTGAATGTTTTACTCAACAACCAATCGCAAAGCTCTAAAATGCTCATTGATACGGGTAACAGCGATGCGTTGTGGATTTTTCAAAACGCCGAACCCAAAACTCAAGTGCCACAACCTAATTTTGAAGAATACCTCGGGCGCGGTTTTAGCGGCGACATCAACGGCAAGCGCGCCAAGATTTCGGGCATTGAAGTTGGAGATTTTAAATTTATAAAGCCTATCGTTTCTTTCCCGGATTCGGTGTCGGTTAAAAGTGTTAATCGAGTTCGCGGAAGACGAGGTTCTGTCGGGGGTGAATTACTCAAACGATTTGACATTTTAATCGATTATCCAAACCAAACCATCGGCTTCAAAAAAAGTAAATATTTTTACGAGCCATTCAACTATAATATGAGTGGAATTGAACTTCAAAACGACGGAACGCAATGGGTACAAGAAACGGTTCGATTGGCAACAGTAAGATCAGGAGGAAACTTTAACGGAAGTGGTGATAAAATAGAACCATTCAAATACAAGTTTTCGCTCAAACCTATTTTTTCAATAGCCGGAATCAGAAAGAATTCTCCGGCTGAAAAATGTGGTTTGCAAAAAGGCGATATCATTATCAGCATCAATGGTGTACAAACCTATAAATATTCGTTGCAACAAATCAACGATTTGCTCAAAACACACGAAGGAAAAACCATGTATTTTAAGGTTGAACGAGGCGGTAAAAACCTCGAGTTTCAATTTGAATTGCAAAACGAACTCTAGCAGAGAGAGCCAAAAAAAAAGAGCCTCAATTTCTTGAAGCTCTTTTGTTTTATTGATCACTCGTGGTCATTGTCTTTTTCTTTTCAAGGATGTTGACTTCTTCTTTGACCAAAACTTCGCCTTTAATTTTTAGGGCTATGCGACCACCATCAACATTGATGGCATTTGACTCAACCGTGATGGTTTTGCGAATCGGCCCCGGATTCATGTTGTATTTCACATCGATTTTTCCGGTTTTTCCCGGCATAATCGGCTCGGTCGGTTTAGAAGGCACCGTACAGCCACAAGTCGAATGAACGTCGGTAATAATCAGCGGAGCGTCGCCGGTGTTTTTAAATTCAAACGAGCGCAAACCACTGTCAGATTCTTTATATACTTTGCCGTAATCAATGGTGTTGTCTTTGGCAATAAATTCAATCTTAGCACCTTGGGCAGCGGCCGTCACGGCAGAACCGATTAAAACAGCCAACAGTATTAATTTTTTCATTTCAGTCTCTTTTTGGTTGGTTAAAAATACTTTCTTTTGATGAATGTGCAAATAATTAATTCTTAATTTTTTATCAGCCTTTAATTATTTATTTTTGCGCTACCAAAAAGCATACCACGCGGCCTTTGGCATGGTTTGTCAGTCGTTTACAATTGCATTTTGGGCGCCATTTCCCGCTTTTCGCTGTATCTTTTGGGCCGAACCCCGCCCCAAAAGGATGCCGCTTCAATCGGGGGCGCAAACGTTTACCATCAATATTCTGAAATTCAATTACTATGTCTATTCCTGCGCAATTTGAGGCCAAAAATATCGAGAAAAAGTGGTATGACTACTGGATGAATCACAACTATTTTCGTTCAGTTCCCGACCACAGAACTCCGTACACCATAGTAATTCCGCCGCCGAATGTCACCGGTGTTTTACACATGGGACACATGCTCAACAACACTATTCAAGATGTACTCATTCGTCGCGCAAGGCTCAAAGGCTATAATGCTTGCTGGGTTCCGGGCACCGATCACGCCTCGATTGCTACCGAAGCCAAAGTAGTAGCCAAACTCAAAGCCGAAGGCATCAATAAAAATGATCTCACCCGCGAAGAGTTTCTCAAACACGCTTGGGATTGGACCGAAAAATACGGCGGAACCATTCTCGAACAACTCAAACAATTGGGCTGTTCTTGCGATTGGTCGCGCACCAAGTTCACCATGGACGATGACATGACCGCTTCGGTGATTCATTCATTTGTTGACTTGTACAACAAAGGTTACATCTACCGCGGTTACAGAATGGTGAACTGGGATCCCGAGGCCAAAACTACGCTTTCAGACGAAGAAGTGATTTACGAAGAGCGCAACGGAAAACTGTATCATCTCAAATATCAAATCGAAGGTTCATCAGAGTTTGTGACCATCGCCACCACGCGTCCAGAAACCATTTTGGGCGATACGGCTATTTGTATTCATCCGGAGGACGAACGCTATGCGCATCTCAAAGGCAAAAAAGCCATTGTGCCGATTTGCAACCGCGTGATTCCAATTATTTTTGATGAATATGTCGATATGGAATTCGGAACCGGTTGTCTGAAAGTAACTCCGGCGCACGATGTCAACGACAAAGAACTCGGCGAGCGTCACAACCTTGAAATTATTGATATTTTTAACGAAGATGCAAGCTTGAACAGTTTCGGATTACACTATGCTGGCAAAGATCGTTTTGTGGTGCGTGAAGAAATCGCCCGTGAACTCGAGACCATTGGCGCTTTGGCCAAAACCGAAAATCACCTCAATAAAGTGGGTACTTCTGAAAGAACCAAAGCCGTTATTGAACCGCGTTTGTCTGATCAATGGTTCCTTAAAATGGAAGAATTGGTTAAGCCGGCCATCAAAGCAGTTTTAGAAACCGAAGAAGTTAAGCTCTATCCGAGCCGTTTTAACAATACCTACCGTCATTGGCTTGAGAACATTCGCGATTGGAATATTTCGCGTCAATTGTGGTGGGGACAGCAAATTCCGGCCTATTATTACGGCGACGCAAAAGAAGATTTCGTGGTTGCTGAAACGCCCGAAAAAGCTTTAGAATTAGCCCAAGCCAAAACCGGTAACAGCGCATTAACGGCTGCTGATTTGCGTCAAGATGCCGATGCGCTCGATACTTGGTTTTCATCTTGGTTGTGGCCTATGGCAGTTTTTGGCGGAATTCTCGATCCTGAAAATCAAGATTATAAATATTACTATCCGACCAATGATTTGGTGACCGGCCCGGACATCTTGTTTTTCTGGGTGGCGCGTATGATTATTGCTGGTTACGAATATGCCGATGCCAAACCGTTTACCAATGTGTATTTAACCGGATTGGTGCGCGATAAGCAAGGCCGTAAAATGTCAAAATCGCTCGGAAATTCACCTGAACCGCTCGAACTCATTGAGCGTTTTGGTGCCGACGGTGTGCGTGTTGGTTTATTGCTCAGCGCTTCGGCTGGGAACGATATTTTGTTTGACGAAGAACTCTGTCAACAAGGAAAAGCCTTTGCCAATAAAATCTGGAATGCCTTTAGACTCATCAAAGGTTGGGAAGTGGCCGATATTGAGCAACCAGAAGCATCAAAAGCGGCAATTGCATGGTATGAAGCCAAATTGCAACACACACTTACAGAGATTGAAGACAACTTTAGCAAGTACAGAATTTCAGATGCGCTTATGGCCATTTACAAATTGTTCTGGGACGATTTCTGTTCGTGGTTTTTAGAGATGATTAAGCCTGGTTATCAACAACCGATTGACCGTGCCACTTTTGAAAAAGCCATTGAATTGCTCGAGGCCAATTTGAAATTGTTGCATCCGTTTATGCCGTTCTTGACCGAAGAAATTTGGCAACACATCACCGAGCGCACTCCTGAGCAAGCGTTGATTGTGGCTCATTGGCCAACTGCTCAAGCTTATGATGCGCAACTTGTGAGTGATTTTGAGTTTGCTGCAGAAGTAATTTCAGGCATTCGAACCATTCGCAAAGAAAAGAACATTTCTTTCAAAGACACCATTGATTTGCGCATTGTCAACAAGGAGAATGCATCTACATTCTTTGATGCGATTGTATCTAAATTGGGCAATGTGGCCAGCATTGAATATGTTCAAGATAAAGTTGATGGAGCGCTTTCGTATCGAGTGAAATCAAATGAATATTTTATACCGATCACCGGAAATATTGATGTAGAGGCCGAAGTAAAAAAACTTACCGAAGAGCTCAATTACACTAAAGGCTTCCTCAAATCAGTTCAGGCCAAATTGTCCAACGAAAAGTTTGTAAGCGGCGCGCCTGAAAAAGTGATTGAAATGGAACGCAAAAAAGAAGCCGATGCACTAGCCAAAATAGCTACTTTAGAACAAAGTTTGGCATCGCTTAAATAAAAATCAACTATTCTTAAATAAAAAAAGCACCTCGTGAAAAAGGTGCTTTTTGTTTTATTCAAATTTTACTTTGACGGTTTGTGCAGTTCCGTTGCGGCTAAAAGTAACATCTACTTCTTCGCCGGGATTGATTTTACCGAGCGCTTCCATATAACTGTAAACATCCTTTACGATGGTTGAACCAATTTTGGTGATGACATCGCCTTCTTGCAAACCGGCCTTTTGCGCCGGACGATTCTCGGTGACGCCATCAATGTGCATTCCGTCGGGATGCTCGCTATAATCAGGCATGATGCCCATCGTAACTTTGTATTTCGGACGGATTTTCTCGGTGTTGGCTTTGGTTTTCGTAAAAGCAATCGCATCCAAATTGGCGATTTCATTCGCGCATCTAAAGACGTGTTCCAAGATGTTCTTAACGCCGTAATAATTGATTTTGTCCTCGTCGTCGCTGGGTTTATGGTAATCAGTATGCGTTCCGGTAAAGAAATTCAACACCGGAATATCTTTGAGGTAAAACGAAGTGTGGTCGGTTGGGCCAGTGCCGCTTTCGTCCATCGTTACATGAAATCCGGCTGGTTTGTTGCGGTCGACAATTTTTGAAAACTCAGGACAAGTTCCGGTACCGCCCACCTGTAAATCTTTTGTAGCATTGAGTCGGCCAATCATATCCATATTGATCATCGCCGCTACATTGTTTGTTTGTTTTTTGATGACATCAACCAACTCTTTTGAACCTAGTAAACCGTCTTCTTCAGCCGAGAACAAAGCAAAAATATAGTTGGCTTTTTCTTGGGTTTTGTTTTGCGAAAGCATCCGCGCCAATTCTAAAACACCGCTCACACCTGAGGCATTGTCGTCGGCACCGTTGTGAATTTCACCTTTTGAATTCATCTTGGTAGAATTGCCGTGTTCATTGAGTCCTAAATGGTCGTAATGCGCTCCGATCACAATGGTTTTAGCCGCTTTATTGTCAAGATAGGCCACTACATTTTGGGCTTTAATATTCACTTTTTCAGGATGGAGCGAATCTTTCGGATTGAGTTTATAGCCGTATTCAAACGGAATCGAATATGAATTTCCTTGATACGGTTTGAGTCCGATTTTTTTGAATTCTGCGGCAATATAATCAGCGGCTTTTTGTTCTTCTGGTGAACCTGCTAAGCGTCCTTTTAACTCGTCTGAAGCCAAATAGCTGATGTGTTTTTTGAGGTTGTTTTCGTTTACATATTCCGCTGGATCTAAATCAATCCAATCGGCAATAAATACATTGGTTTCATGTGCGGCTTGTTGCTGACGATTGCTTGAAAAAACCAATTTTTTTCCGTCGGGCGAAAACATCGGAAAGGCGTTGAACTCACTGTCAAAGGTAATTTGCGTCAGGTTGGTGCCGTCTATATCAATCATATACAACTGAAAATCGTATCCGCGGGTCGCATGATGATTCGATGAAAAAATAATTTTCTTGTCCGATGGATGAAAGAACGGCGCCCAATTGGCTTTACCTAAATGCGTGATTTGCTTGAGGTCTGAACCATCCACATTACAAGTATAAATTTCCATTTCGGTCGGAGCGACGACATTGTCTTTCAAAAGCGATTGATAGTCTTCAATTTCGGCTGGGGTTTTAGGGCGCGATGCTCTGAAAACCAATTTTTTGCTGTCGTGCGAAAAGAAACTTCCGCCGTCATAGCCCAATCCGTTCGTAACTTGTTTTAAGTTGGTTCCGTCAAGGTTCATCGTCCACAGTTCTAAATCACCTGAGCGGGTAGAGGTAAAGGCTATTTTTTTACCGTCGGGCGAGACTACTGCCTCGGCATCATAGCCCGGAGAATTCGTGAGTTGTTTGACTATTTTTCCGTTTAAATCAGCCATGTAAATATCAAATTCCGGATAAATCGCCCAAAGATATTTTCCTTCGCGGGGCTTGGGCGGTGGCGGACATTCAAATTGTGAGCCGTGGGTGGAAGCAAAAATGATGTGCTTGCCATCGGGCATAAAATAAGAGCAAGTGGTTCGGCCTTTTCCGTTTGAAATGCGTTTTAAACTTTGCGGATTGAATTCTTTGTCGGTCAAATTCAATGTATAAATCTGATCACATTCAGCGCCAATGGTTTTATTGGTCACTTGTAGGGTCAACATTTTTCCGTTTGGACTAAAATAAGCTTCGGCATTGTCACCACCAAAAGTGAGTTTTTGAATGTTTTTGAGATGTGTTTCTTGAGCCAATAATCCCAAGCTACAAACTAATAAAAAGACGGATAGTTTTTTCTTCATATGATTCTCAATTGAAAAGAGGCCTATTTCGCAATGGCCTCTTCGTATTTTTCATTTACTTTTTCCCAATCGATTACGTTGAAAAAGTTCTCGATATATTTTTTTCTTTTGTACTGATAATTCAAATAATAAGCGTGTTCCCAAACATCTAAACACAAAATAGGCGTGCCTTTGATTGTTGCGTTTGACATGAGTGGATTGTCTTGATTAGCCGTGCTGGTTACTTGTAATTTTCCGTTGGCATCGGTTACTAGCCAAGCCCAACCCGAGCCAAATTGTTTAGAAGCGGCCTCTTGAAATTGTGCTTTAAATGCATTGAACGAACCAAAATCGCGATTGATGGCCAAGGCCAGTGTATCTTTGGGTTGCTTGGACGCTTTGGGTTTCATGATTGACCAGAATAAACCGTGGTTGTAATAACCGCCTGCATTGTTGCGCAATTCGGCGTTATTCAGGTCGAGTTTCTTGAGTAAATCTACAATGGGTGTGTCTTCAAGAGCGGCCTCTTTTACAGCTTTATTGAGGTTGTTTGTATATGTAAGGTAATGTTTTGAATAATGCAATTCCATGGTCAGCGCATCGATGTTGGGCGCCAAGGCTTCATAGCTGTACGGAAGCGCTTCCATCTTAAACATGCCGTCATCAGCTTTGACATCTTCGGGGTTGCCAATGACCATTTTGTCGTCTTTTGAAGGCAATGGAACTTCGACTACTTCGGTGAGTTTTTTTCTTTGGCAAGAAGTTGTCAATGCCAAAACAAGTCCTAGAATCAACAAGCAAAGTTTTTTCATGATTTATTTTGGTTCAAATCGTGTATCATTTCAATATACATTTCTTTGGCTTCATCAGAGCTTAAATGACTGATTTGCATCCAAGCATTGGTTTTAAATGCATCTCTGATGTGTGAGGCGCTTCCCATACTCAATGGATTTATCATACCCAAAGTCGCTTGTTTGTAATAAGCATACAAACGCAAGGCTACATCTTGCGGTAAATCAGCTTGTGACATAGTTTCGGCTATGGCAACGGCTTCAGCAAAACGGGTATCTAAATCTTTTTGAGTCATGCTTCTTTGATGGCAATAATCGTTTTTCCGCCTACGGCTTTTTGATTCAACTGAACGTTTACTTGGGTACCGATGGGTAAATACAAATCTACACGAGAACCAAATTTAATAAATCCAGCATCTGTTCCTTGAACCACTTGCATGCCCGGTTTGGCGTAATTAATAATTCTTTTAGCCAAAGCTCCGGCGATTTGTCGATATAAAATTTCTCCGAAAATGCGGTTCTCAACTACAATAGTAGTGCGTTCATTTTCGGTACTGGCTTTCGGATGCCAAGCCACGAGATATTTCCCAGGATGGTACTTGCTGAAATTAACTTTTCCATTGACCGGATAACGGGTCACGTGCACATTGATGGGCGACATGAAAATGGATACTTGAAGGCGTTTGTCTTTAAAATATTCTTCTTCAAAAACTTCTTCAATTACAACTACTTTTCCGTCAACCGGCGCAATGATATGGTGGTCGTTGATGTCAACGATGCGTTTTGGATTTCTGAAAAACTGCAATACCATAATCAGTAAAAATAGTACTGCGATTTGGATCGTTTTTTTGAGCCAGATCAGTTCAATTAATCGATCTGAAGCAAGTAATAGTACTACGGTGAGTGTAGTGGCAATGAGGATGATTTTTCCGCCTTCTTTATGAAACATAGTTTATTATTTGGTACAACAAAAATACAAAAGGTCCGACAAATATAATGCTGTCTAATCGGTCTAAAATTCCACCGTGTCCGGGCATGATATTGCCGCTGTCTTTGACGCCGGCTATTCGTTTAAATTTTGACTCTATCAGATCACCGATGGTTCCGATAACACCGACCATAAAAGCAATAATTGCCCACACAATAGTCGATTGGTCAAAATAAAAAGTAGCCATAATAACGCCTGCAATAATGGCAAATACAACACCGCCCACAAATCCTTCAATTGTTTTTTTAGGTGAGATGCGCTCAAAGAGTTTGTTTTTTCCGATAGACTTGCCCACTACATAAGCCATTGTATCATTGACCCATACTAAAATATAAATGCCAATCATGGCCGAAGGGACAAAACCTTCAGTTCTTTGCGGAATCTTGGCCAAAAGAATAAAAGGCACCAAGATATAACCGAGCAAATAAATTTGAACGTCCATTTTGGAAAGAGGCTCATTGGATTGTTCAAATAAAAAGCGAATGGCTTTTATTGAGGTAAGCAGCGCGATGAATAACAACAGCCAATTGCCAATAACAGGTAGCTCATTATAAGCCAACAGACTATATGAAAGTATGGCCAATATAAACGGAATGGTTTTGGGCAATTGTGTAAGGTTGGTGTATTCGTGTACGGCCAATAACAACATCAACCCGAAAAGAATCAGGAAACTCTGATGAAATAAAGTCGCTGAAATTAAGACAACAACATATAAAACCCCTGAGAGCGCTCTGGTTAGCGTTTCGTTCATTTTACAGGTCTTCTAAAAGAAGTAGATATAAATTCTTGGCACTGCTGCCGTATTGTAGAAAATCTTCTTCTTTGGCTTTTTCGAAATATTTAATGGTGGTAATGTTGGTAGGATAATCTTTGTCGTACTTCTTTTTGATGGCTCTCAGTCCGTCGCTTTTGCTTTCAAGAATTTGACTGGTCGTGGCCACAATTACCATGTTCACTGGTAAGTCATTGGGCTTGTATTGTTTGATTTGGTTGGATGAGAATAAGATGGAACCCTCGTCGGCAATTAAATTTTCACAACTGGCTAATAAAAATTTGGGTTGCGATACATTTTTGTACTCGAGTTTGTTTTCGTCGAGCATTGAGTAGAGTTTAGGCTCATAACAAGCGGCCTCAGATTCAAACCAATCGTTTTCTTCTAGGATGTGCTCAAAATGATCTTTCATTTCGGTCAAATCTTCACAATACAAGAATTTACCTCCGTTTTTCTTGAAGTTAAATGTGAATTTTTCGTCGGCCGGTGCAGAAGAATGAGCCTGTGGCGTGTTGTATTCACTCTGCTTTTCCTCATCGGAAGCATCGTTACCAGAACCGAAGAATTTTTTGAAAAGACTCATATATGGAAACTCGTGTATTATATTTTTTGAAATCTCCCAAAGATAAAAAAATCTTAATTCAAAGCACTATTTTGAATTAAGATTTTTTGTAAACTAAAGCAAGGTTCAATTAAGATTCTTCAGTGTCTTGTTGCTCAGTGTTTTGAGTGATTGATTCATGGTTTTTTTCAAACGGACGCTTGCCAAAAATATCTTCTAAATCATCCTTAAAAATAACTTCTCTTTCAATAAGAATATCAGCCAATTTATTGAGTTTATCTTTGTTTTCGTTAAGAATTTGAATCGCTCTTTCGTATTGACTTTCAATGAGGGCAGAGATTTCTTTGTCAATGATAATGGCGGTGTCTTCAGAATACGGTTTTGAAAAATTATATTCGTTTTGACCACTTGAATCATAATAAGTAACGTTTCCTATTTTGTCATTCAAACCGTAAATCGTTACCATGGCACGTGCCTGACGGGTTACTTTTTCAAGATCGCTGAGCGCTCCGGTTGAGATGCGGTCAAAAATGACTTTTTCGGCTGCACGACCACCCATAGTGGCACACATTTCGTCCAACATTTGGTCGGGTCTTACAATCTGACGTTCTTCGGGCAAATACCAGGCGGCACCCAAACTTTGTCCACGCGGAACAATAGTTACTTTAACCAATGGAGCAGCGTGTTCCAGCATCCAACTAACAGTTGCGTGTCCTGCTTCGTGAATGGCAATAGCACGTTTTTCTTCAGGCGTAATGATTTTATTTTTCTTTTCAAGTCCGCCAACAATCCGGTCAACGGCATCTAAGAAATCTTGTTTATCTACAGCTTCTTTGTTGTTGCGAGCAGCGATTAAAGCCGCTTCGTTGCACACATTGGCAATATCAGCGCCTGAAAACCCGGGAGTTTGTTTGGCTAAGAAATCGGTGTCGAGCTCGGCTACTTTTTTGAGCGGAGCCAAATGCACTTCAAAAATTTCTTTGCGCTCGCGGATATCCGGAAGATCAACAAAAATCTGACGATCAAAACGTCCGGCACGCATGAGCGCTTTATCGAGGACATCAGCACGATTGGTTGCAGCCAATACAATTACGTTGGAGTTGGAACCAAAACCATCCATTTCAGTGAGTAATTGGTTGAGTGTGTTTTCGCGTTCGTCATTACCACCGGAGAAATTGCTCTTTCCACGAGCACGACCCACAGCGTCAATTTCATCGATGAAGATAATGGCCGGAGCTTTTTCTTTGGCTTGTTTGAACAAATCTCGCACACGAGAGGCTCCGACTCCGACAAACATTTCGACAAAATCTGAACCCGAAAGCGAGAAAAACGGAACCTTGGCTTCACCGGCAACTGCTTTGGCCAATAAGGTTTTCCCGGTTCCCGGAGGGCCTACTAACAAAGCACCTTTGGGAATTTTACCTCCCAAATTGGTGTATTTTTCAGGGTTTTTTAGGAATTCGACAATTTCTTGAATTTCTTCTTTAGCACCTTCAAGCCCAGCGACATCTTTAAATGTAGTTTTGATATCAGTTTTTTCGTCAAACAAACGCGCTTTTGATTTGCCGATGTTGAAGATTTGTCCACCTCCACCAGCACCACCACTGTTCATTCTGCGCATGATGATAATCCATAAAGCAACGATAATCAATACAGGTAAAAGACCAATAAAAATCTCTGACCAATTGCTTTTAGGCATAAAATTGTAGTCTTTGAGTTTGCCCTGAGCAACCGCTTGTTCAAGTTTTTTCTGGAAAATTTCGTCGTTGCCAATATCAAAACCATAATGAGGGCCTTTGATATTTGGACGGTTGAGCAAATCTTTGGCTACCGCTTTGTGCTCAGGTTTTTTGAGTGCTTCAGACGTTAAATATACTTCAGCTTCTGTTTTGTTGTACACAATTACTTTTTGAACATCGCCGTGCTCTAAAAAAGTATTGAATCTCGAAGAAGTGGTCTTAGCCAACTCTTGAAAATTCGATCCTCCGGTGGCATAGCTGATAAATAGGAATAAACCTATTACCAAGGCATAAACCAACCAAGGATTGATGCGGATTCTATTGGGGTTTTTATTATCGTTAGACATAGTCTGTTTTTAATATTTATTTTCGATGGTAGTGATTTTGGCGTCGCCCCAAAGGCTTTCGATATTGTAGTATTCACGAATGTGTTTTTGAAAAACATGCACCACAATGTTTACATAATCCATGAGCACCCACTCGGCATTGTCGGTTCCTTCAACATGCCAAGGCTTGTCTTTGATAGCTTTTGAAACAGTTTTTTGAATTGAGTTAACAATAGCGTTAACTTGTGTATTGGAGCTTCCGTTGCAGATAATGAAATAGTCGCATGCGGAATTGTCAATTTCTCTGAGGTCTAAAATATCGATGTCGTTTCCTTTTACTTCCTCAATTCCTTTGATGATGTGAGCCAGTAAAACATCATTATTGATGGTCTTTTTCGTCATTTATTATTTTCTATGAATGTGTGCAAAGTTATCATTTTTTGTATTTAATTTGGATTCTTAACACAAGATTAAATTCTGTTTTTTAATTCATTTCTATGCGGCTTGTCAAACTCGATGCCATAGACTCAACCAACAATTATCTCAAGGAACTTATTCGCCGAGATGAAACTGAAAACTTTACAATTATTTCTGCCCAAGAGCAAACCAATGGGCGCGGACAAATGGGCTCGGTTTGGAATTCTGAAAAAGGTAAAAATGTTATAATGAGTGTTTTAGTTAAAGATTTTTTGAGTGATGCCTCGGAAGTCTTTAATTTAAATATGGCATTTTCATTGGCAGTTTTGTCCGTTTTAAAAAAACACCAAATTCCTGACTTGTCAGTAAAATGGCCCAACGACATTATGTCAGGAAATAAAAAAGTTGGCGGAATTTTAATCGAAAATGCCTTTAAAAGTGAATGTGAAATACAGTCAGTGATTGGTTTGGGACTCAATGTAAATCAATCTGATTTTGATCATTTGCCGCAGGCATCATCGCTCTATCTTGTTTCAGGGCGCATTTTTGACAAAGATATTTTGATTCTTGAAATTGCCAATCAACTCAAAGTGAACTTGGAGTATTGGTCTGTAAAACACGAACAATTTCGCACAAATTATGTTGCTTCGTTATTCAAACTTAACAAAATTATGAAGTTCAAAAGAGCAGACGAATCTATTTTTGAAGGATATGTTGTTGGAATTGATTCTGCGGGTAAGCTTTTACTCAATTATGGTCAAGTTATTTCTGCATTTGATATCAAAGAAGTACAAATGATTTATTAGCTCGCATGATGAATTTAAATACAAAATACTCTGTCGCAGATGATAAAAATGAGTTTCTCCTGAGTGTATTTCATTTAATCCTGGGAATTGCTATTTATTGCAGCCATACTTTGGGAGTGATATATTCTTGGAGTATACTTCTGGGTGGAGTATTGTACATAATTCTTAAAAAAGACCATAACTTTCAAGTGTTGTATGCTAGTGCTTACATAGTGAGTTCAGAAGTTTTTTTGAGAATGGCTACTGTGATACCTACTTATGAGTTCTGTAAATATGGTTCGTTGCTATTTTTTGGGTTGGGTATTTTTTTTAGTGGATACGAATCAAAGTCCAAATGGTATTTTATTTATTTATTGGTTTTGATGCCCGGACTTATCTTAGGTTTTTTTGTGCTTGAAAAGCCAGTTTATTCAAAAATTGTCTTTGATTTTATTGGGCCTTTATTGTTGGGCCTAGGCTCTATTTACTGCATTGGAAAAAAAGTTTGTTTACAACAAATCAGCAAGATTTTTAATTTTTATAAATGGCCCATGTTTGTCTGTTTAGGGTATTTATTAGTCCATAACATTTCGCTTAACATTTTAAAATTCAGCACAGAGTCAAATTTTCAAGTAACCTCTAAATATGGACCAAATCAAGTGGCAACGGTTTTTGGGCTTACCATTTTTATTCTTTGTGTACAATGGATACAAAAACCTTTAAAAAGATGGCTCTCCATTTTTGATTTGTTGGTATTGTTAGGGTTCTTTTATATGTGCTTTTTGACGTTTTCACGAGGAGGAACAATTGTTTGCCTGATTATCTCTGCTTTGTTTTTATCAAAAGTTTATTTTAATCTTCAAGAAGAATCATACAAGCATTTAATTCAACTGAAAATTGTTTTGTTATTGATGGTCGGGGTAGTTTCTTTTATGTTGGTGAATGCAAAAACTGAGGGTTTAATTGTCAAGCGATATGCTGATCAGTTGCCCAATGGAAAACCAAGAAAAGAATCCAGAAACGGAAGAAAAAAACTAGTCGCCTATGAAATAGATTTGTTTTTGAAAAAACCGGTTTTGGGTTCGGGTTTAGGCTACGGAAAAGAAAATAGCACCCGGGTGTTTGGGAAAAAAATATCTACCCACAATGAGTTGTCCAGATTATTGGCCGAACACGGAATCTTGGGCGTTTTAGCAGTTTTGATTCTGCTTATTACCCCCTTGTATTTGTATCGTCAATTCGAAACTGATTATATTTATTTTTGGTGTTTTTACTTGTTTTGGTTACTGACTATTGTACATTCAGGACTCAGAATAAGCGTTCCTGCTTTTGTTTATGCGTTGAGTTTATTGAATTTGCAATCTAAAACTAAGGAAGCTGCGATTTGATATAGTCTGTAAAGTTTAGATGCTGTTTTTTTGATTCCCAATAAAAGCGCATTACATCTTTGCGGGTTGTTATTTTTTGTGCCAAATACAAAGATAATTTAGGGTTGTTAATCTCGGTCAGTCGTTCATTCATCTCTTGAATCAGAATCTTGACCAAATAATTTCTGTAGCGTTTGTTTCTGCTTTCAATATTGACTTTATCAATAACTTTAAAGGCTTCATGATACATTCCTTTTTTGTAATAGCAACCGGCTAAACTTAACAGAGCCTCTTCAAATTCAGGAGAAATTCTTAATGCTTCACGGTAATATTTTATGGCTTTATCCAATTCGTTTTTTTGTTCATAGACCACCCCTAAATTGTGAATTACTTGAATCTGATAAGGCGCTGTTGCATAGGCTGTTTCAAAACACGTTGCACTTTCGGATATTTCACCTCGACCAAAATGTGCCATGCCTTGATACCATTCAATCGGGATTCCGGTAGCGTCAATTTGATAGAACTTATTTCTGGCTTTTTGTGCGTAATAAATCACATCGGCCCAATTTTCTTGAGCTTTGGCCTGATATACTTTGACGGTATTGATTTCTCCATTTAACCTCCAAAAAGAGGCTGTCGAAGCAAAAATTAATAGACCGGTAATAAGCGGTATAAATAGTTTATTTCTAGATGATACGGGCTCTTTTTTTTGAGCTTTTAAACTTTCGGCCGCAATGTATGCCAACAGAATAAAGAATAGAATTTGATGCTCAATTCGTTCCAACGGAAAATCTAAAAAGCAAATCACCGCAAATCCAATCAAACCGCTCAGGCTATAGATATAATTGTTTTTTTGATTTAAATCTTTTGTATTTCTGATCAATTTAAATATCATAATAATTGCAATCAACCAAAGCGCTATAAAAGCTATGAAACTCAACAATCCGTTTTCGCACAGAACTGACAAAAAATCATTGTGAACTCTTTGCAAAGTTTCGGTTCCGTTGGCCATTTGATAGTTTGCTTTTTCGATACCATATTTGGGATAATAGGTGCCGAAATTTCCCGGTCCAACCCCCCAAAGCGGATGATCTAACCACATTTGCCAGGCATTTGACCAATATGTGTTTCGTGCATTGAGTGTTTTGGGATTTCCAAGTTTGAATAAAAAACCTTCTGTGAAATTCGTCGGAAATTTTTGTCTAAAAGTAGGCAGTACAAACTTTGCAACAAGTGTTAACACAAAACACAAAGACGTGATGATTAAAATGTTAATTTTTTTGTTTCCATTGAGTTTGAAAAAAGCAATAGTCAATATGAAAAGGAGCAAAGCCAACCAAACTGATCGGGTTTGAGTTAAGAATAGTATGGGCAAACAGATGGCTATTAATCCGATACTAAAAAAACGCATTTTTTGATTTTCTTGCGTTGCCATAAGTACAAAAGGAGCACACAGAAAAAGAGCTGATGAAAGTAAGTTCTTATTGCCAAAGAAACTTTTGATTTCACCTAATTTTTTAATCAAAGGATATGGCCCCATCAGAATGTTGACAATATCCCAATAAGCACCCAATAATGCCAAGACTGCAAAAGTACAAATACCGTAAATCAACGTTTTCTGATGGATAATTTCTTTTTCGAGCAGCAAAGTTGTGAATACAAACAACACAGTCGAAATCAACCATTTTGAAAGAACAAACGCATTTTCGCCATTAAATCCATTGACCCAGGCACTGAACAAAGAAGTGATTAAAAAAAACGCTGTAGCAATTAAAATCGGCGCTTTAAAAAGAGAAATATTGAGGTTTTTGGTTCCGCAAAATTTCGAAATAAAGAGCATCCATAAAATTAAACACAAAAAAAGGGCCCTAGGCGCCAAAGTCGGATCAACGATAGACTTGGATACATACACCAACGGCAATAAGGCCAGAAGAGCAAAATAAATAGTGCGAATATTTTGGGCGCTCATAAACTCAGCTAAAGCCCAAATATAAATTTAATCTGCTACAGATTGAACTTTTCGCCCAAATAAAACTTAATGAGCGCATTGTTGTACATGAGCTCGTATTTTGACTGAATAAGTTGCGCCTGAGAATTGTTCAAGTTTGATTTGGTGAGATTCAGTTCGTTGATGTTGATTTTACCCAATTCAAATTTGAGCGCATCGGCTTCATAACTTCTTTGTAAAAATTCAAAGGCAATCGAGGAAGCTTCTTTCTTTTTGATCGAAGTTTTGGTATCGGTAACAGCTTGCATTACTTGCTTTGAAAGTTCATTGCGTTTGATTTGAACATCGAGCTTAGACTGTTGATACTGGGTTTTTGAAGTTTTAATTTTTGAACGATTGTCTAATTGACTAAAAATGGGAACGACCAGATTTACTCTGAAAATATTCACTTCGTTGTTTTTGAGTTGCTCATCCAACGGAAGCAAATCTTCTTCATGGTCTTGATATTGTGTTTTGATGTATTGCGAACCGTATTGTGCACGTAGTGAAAGCACCGGATATCGGGCTCCGCGCGCAATAGCCAATGCTGTTCTGGCTTTTTTCTCGCGCATTTTACTAATACTATAAGACGGATTGATCTCAATGGCCTTATTGACGATATCATATGGATTGCTCACATCGACATTTTCGTCCAGTTGTAAAATAGGCTTGACCAAAACGATTTCTTTTTCGAGTGGAAGATTCATTAATTGTTTGATGTTGACCATATTATCGGTCAATCGGTTTTGGTTGGTGAGCATATTAAGCTCTTCTGAAGCTTTTTGTGATTTGATTTTAAAAACTTCACTCTCGGCAATGCTTCCGGCTTCAAATTTTAACTGAGCCATTTCGAGTTGTTTTTGGCTTGATTCAATTTGTTTTTGATTGGCAGCAATGACTTCTTGCAAATACAAAATCGTGATGAACCGCTGAGCCAATTCAATGGTTACTTGATTTTCGACTTTCTGAATATTGGTCTGACTGATTTTGTATTCTTGTTTGTTGAGTTTAATAGTGTTGAGCGTGTTAAAGCCCGCAAACAAATTATACGTGGCGTTCATATAACCCACATACGACTTGATGTCCGTATTAATAAACAAGTTTGAGTTCGGATCGACATCGCGCCCCCAAGAGTTTTTGTTTTCAAAAGTTCCAAACAAATTAGGCAAAAGTTTTCCGTAGCTTGAACGATACTGAACCTTGGCAATTTGTTGGTCGTTGAGCGCCGTTTTGATGTCGAGATTGTTCTTGAGCGCCAATTCAAGACAGTCTTTAAAAGTCAGCATATCTTGTGAAAAAGCCGAACTTCCGAGCATTAACAATAATATTACAATAGATTTTTTCATGGGGCTAATTCATGTTGTTGTCTATCTTGTTGAATAGTTTTTTGATGATGTACTGATACAATTGCATGCGTTCAATAATCACTTCGCCTTTGAGTTTGTATCCGGCCTTGAGTGTGATGTTTGGATTGTATTTCTTGATTACGGCCAAACAATAAAAAGTTCTGTCTACATCTGAAGGCGAAACATAGGTGATTTTTCCTTTAATGGCGCCAAATCGATAGTAGTTATAAGCATCGAGTTTGAGGTTGATTTCTTGGCCGTTTTTTACATAAGCCAAATCTTTTTCGTTGAGCGTTACTTTGGCATAGAAGTTTTCTTTTTTCGGAGCAATAATACCCAACAAATCACCTTTGGCCAAAATTTCAAGGTTTTGACGCGAGTTGTATAAGTTTGAAATGGTTCCATCCACCGGACTAATGACGACCAATTTATTGAGCTCATCACTCATATAAGTCATGGTATATTTTCCGTCTTGGATTTCGGTTTCTAATTCTACTAAATCGCGTTGATAGCTTTGCAATTCGTTGTCCACATCAATAATGCTGCGCTCTAAATCATTGCGTGAGCGTTTGTAGTTGTTGTACAAATTCTGATAATCAAAACTTTTGACATTATACACAGATTTATTGTCAACTTGTACTTTTTTAATGTCGAGATTGCGGTTTTTGGTGTCGGTCATTTCATAGCGCGAAATCGCACCTTTGGCGTACAACAACGAATCCGTTTTGTATTTGTCGGTTAAGATGTTTGTCTGTTGTGATGACAAACTCAGCTTGTTGTTGAGCGCTTCAATCTCTGCAGCTGCCTTACTGCGATCGGTTTTGTATATGCCCGCCTGAATAGATAGCAAACGCGTCAAAGCATTCTTGCGCTCAATGGTGTTTGAAATCAATTTCTTGAAGATTTTAACCTTGTTTTGTTTTGAGGCTAAATCGGTGCTGAGCACATTGTAATCCGACTGAGTCTTCTTGTTTTCAAGTACAAAAAGAGTATCGCCTTTGCGCACCTGTTGACCTTCTTTGATAGCGACCTTTAAGACCTTAACGTCGTTGGGTGTGTTGATTTTGATTTGCGGCGTGTCTGAGTAAATTTGCCCGTCTTTAAAACTAACCGTATCGTTTAACCGCAAGGCAAAAATTAACACTACAACAATAATCAAAAACCCGACGAGAATCTTATTGAGAATCTTAATAAAATTGATCGACTTCGTGTTGTAAAATGTAGAGTTCTCCATTGGTTATTTTGTATTTTTTCGAAAAGTTGATGTTTTTGATCGGCTCGTGCGAAATGACAATGTAGGTTTTGTCGTTGTCATTATCGACTAGCGTTTCTACTTTATTTCTTGACTCGATGTCCATGCCCGAAAGCACTTCGTCAAGAATCACAATTTCGGTGTCGGCAAACAAAGCTCTGAGCAAGAGAATTTTTTTGCGTTGTCCCGTAGAGAGGTTTTTACCGTTTTCGTTGATGATAAACTCGAGACCGTCTTCTTTTGAAGCAATAAAATCATAGAAATTGATTTCTTTGGCGCGATCTAAAATATCGGTAATTTCAATGTTTTTGCCCAAAGCGATATTGTTGTAAATGGTATCGTTGAACAAAATATCTTCATTGGTGACGAGCAAAATTTTCTCGCGCACCTTCTCGGCATCATAAAATTTAATATCGCGGTTGTTGATCAGAATCGAACCTGAATCCGGTCGGTACAGCGTAGTCAAGATTTTACTGAACGTTGATTTTCCGGAACCGTTTTGACCTTCAATTTTGATTTTCTCGCCTTTTTTCATTTTGAGGTTGATGTCTTTCAACACGTGCTCGTTCGGAATATAGCTGTAGTGAATACCTTGAAATTCAATTTTGTCAATCGAGAAATCTTTAATGCCTTTAGAAACTTCAACTTGGGTAGCTTCATCAAAATCCAAGTAACGTCTGAGGATGACTTCATTTTCTTGCAAAGTCATGTTGTCGTCCAAAATGCCTTTGAGCGACGAGAAAATTTTCGAAGACAAAGCAATAAAGGTAACAATTTGCCCGAGTGTGATGATTTGTGTTTCAATGGCTGATTTGGTCAAAAACACCGTGATCAATACCGATGAACAGATAATGATGAGCGCCACGATGGTTTTGTTGATCAAATCCACATAACCGTTTCTGAGCTGAATACGCAAATAATCATTGATGCTTGAATAGATTTTGTTCGAGTGAAAACGCTCAATTCTAAAGCTTTTGATCACTTGAATACCTTCGACTTTTTCCATCATTTTTGAGATGAAATCGGCCTTGCGAATGTAACGCAAACGTTCATTTTGTTTGAGATAAGGCGTGATGAACTTGAACCAAAATACAAACATCACCATCACTACCACCACAATCATTGTGAGCATTTTGTCAATAAAGAACAAGATGCAAAGCGAATACAACGAAACGCTCAAATCGACCAAAATTCCCGTAAAGAATTTCATGAAGAAGGTTTTGAGTTTCATAGAATCGCTCACACGTTCCATCAAATCACCTTTTTTATACGAGTGAATGTAGGCCAGTGATGAATTGTTGATTTTTTCGTCAAACGAGAACAAGAAATATCTGTCGAGCGCGTTGCCCAAATGCATGCTCACGTAATTTTTGTACAAAGTCGTAAACAAGTCAAATACTTTGTAGATTCCCAAACCAATCGCAAACAAGATCAGCGTGTTCATGTTGTAAGTCGGCAAAACATTGTCAATCAAAATCTGATTGGTAAATACCGCAATCTGCGCCGTCGTGGCCGAGAACAAGGCAGCAAAAATATAGATGTACCACAATTGTTTGTAATCGCCGAGTTGTTTGAAGAGTTGCCAGTAAAGGCTTCCGCGCACTTCTTCAGGATAAGAAATCGTTTTTTCTTTTTCCTCGTTCGATTTGACCGTTAAGATTTGTGGCGCTTTGTTTTTGATTTTGCCTTTTTCAAGCTCCAAAGTTTTAAAACTATTCGGAACACTTGAAATTTCTTGATTTTTGAGTAAGTCTACCAAAAAGTTTTTTTCGGCTTCGGTGTCTTTGAAACCAAAATTTTCTTTGAGGTATTTAAAGTAGGTAAGCTTGTTGAATATCGTTGCATGTCCGTTTTCGCGGATTGCCTCGGTATAATCGAGTTTGTAATCTTTTAAATCTTCAGAACAAATAGCGGCAATTTTATCCTCAACATCGGCTTCATCCCAATCGGTTTTGTTGCTGATGGCTTTGTTCTTGAGCTCGGCCAAAGTCAGGTAATATTGGCTTCCTTTGCTTGGATCAAATACTTTAAACTTGCGGCCTTTGATTTCGTTCACCACAATAAAGCGCGTCCCGTTTTTGTGGCGCACCGGCATGATGAACGGAAACAAATAATTCAAATACGCTTCATTGCCATCAATGTAGTTCACATCGAGCAAGCGTGTTTTGGCATCAAAGCCGTTTTCGTTCAGAAAAGTTTTGAGGTCAGCTAAACGAGTTCCTTTTTGGTCTAAAGGAATGTTTTCTTCAATATACTTACGCGAGATGTTTTTCTCGAAGATATTGAATACCGTCTTGACGGCACTGATACCACAGTCATTGTTTTTGAGTTGTTGGTCTGTTTTTGGCATAGATTCGGGGTTTATCTTGTCCAGTTTATTACTGATTAATAAATCATTATCAGATTGTTAATCAAATAATTCTTAGGCAAGATTAATTATAAACACCTTGAGATGCAAAAAAATTCTGTTATAGAACCAAAAAAAACGATGAAACGTTGAAATGTGCCGGTTATCGATTCTAGAAAGTGGTGGTTTTGTCGTAATTGCCCCAAATAATTTCGGGGTTACTCTGACAACAATCGATTTATTTACAACTTGGGCATATTCTGAGCCAGAGTCTCCAAAAATTTACTGATTGGGCCTTTGACCATCATGGCCATCATCGCATTGAATTCGCCTTCAAAAAACAACTGCACCGCTGCTTGAGCCGGAGCCAATTCATCAATTTGAGCAGTTAACGAAAACGGCAACTTATCACTGGCCGCACCCAAAACAACTTTATTGGGCGCGACTTTGTCTTTGAGTCGCAATTTAATTTCAGGCATTCCTTTTAGTCCAAAAACAAAAGTATCTTCACTAAGCAATTCAAATTTAGCGATGTTATCGGGCATCAATTTTTCAAAATTTTTGACATCGGTAAGTTGGTCAAAAAGATCTTGTGCTGATTTTTCTACAGTTACTTTTGGGCTTTCGAGGTTCATATATTGATTCTTTAATTTTTGTTTGATTACACTTCAACGCCCCAATTTTCAGGTGCTGAACTCCATTCTTGCAGGGTGGTTTGTTCTTGTTCGGTAATATAATTTTTAGCCACGGCCAAATTGAGCAAATGTTGATAATTGCTCAAAGTGTACAATGCTACATGCGCTTGTTCAAAACTTTCGCTGGCTTGTTCAAAACCATAAGTAAAAATAGCAACCATTCCTTTGACGTTGGCACCAGCATCTTTAATGGCTTGTACCGCCATGAGACTACTTTTTCCAGTACTGATGAGATCTTCAACCACCACTACATTTTGGCCTTTTTGCAAGAAACCTTCCACTTGATTTTGCCGGCCGTGTTTTTTAGGTTCCGGGCGAACGTACACAAACGGAAGCCCCATATATTCCGCCACGAGCATACCAATACCAATGGCCCCGGTAGCGACTCCGGCAATCACATCGGGTTTGCCGAATTGTTTTTCGATGTTTTTTGAAAACTCTTCTCGAATATAATTTCTAATAGCCGGAAACGACAACGTGAGTCGGTTGTCACAATAAATAGGCGACTTCCAGCCAGAAGCCCATGTAAAAGGATTTTTCGGATTCAATTTAATTGCATTTATTTGCAAAAGCAATTCGGCTGTTTTCTCGGCGGTTTCTTTATTAAAAATCATAGGTACAAATGTATAAAGTTTTTGTCAACGATAAACCTTTTTTCCTTACAAATCAGATTCTAAAAGAGACCGATTTTCAGCTCTTTTTACTCGAGAGTACCGACATTAAAAAGTTGGTCATCAAGATGTTTAATAACAAAATTAAGAAGTGTTATTTGTACTATCCGGATGAGAAAATCATGTTCAAAAAACTCAAAGAGAAAATTCCGGTTCAGCGCGCTGGTGGCGGATTGGTGTATAATGCCCAAGGCGAAGTACTCTTTATTTTGCGCAACGGAAAATGGGACTTGCCCAAAGGCGGAAAAGAAAAGCGCGAAAAAATGAAACACGCTGCCATGCGAGAAGTCGAAGAAGAAACCGGCGTCAACGGCCTAGTCATCAAGCGCAAATTGCAAAAAACCTATCACATCTTCAAGCGCAACGGAGTGTATAAACTCAAAATTACCCATTGGTTTGAAATGTACACAGACTACCAAGGAATTCCGGTTGGGCAGGCCGAAGAAGGCATCGAGCAAGTTGCTTGGCTCAATCCGGTGCAAATTAAAGAAGCGCTCAAGAATTCTTATGAGAATATCAAATTGTTGTTCGAAAACCAGACCGTCGAATCGTAATCAAGCATACACAAAAAGTAAAGGTTGCCGTATCATAAACTTGCAACCTTTTTTATTTTGGGCGTGCCCCTGCGGGTCGGGCTGTTTACTCATAGTCCTCGGCGCTCATGCTTCGCACCTGCGGGCTAACCGTTGCCATCCCTCACGCAGAAAGATCACAACTTCACCGATTCCGGCACCAAAACCGTATAATCGCCACCATTGCGAATCACATCGCGCACAATGCTCGAACTGATGTATGAAGTTTTTGAAGCCGTCAGCAAAAAGACCGTTTCAATTTTAGAGAGTTTTCGGTTTGTATGGGCGATGGCTTTTTCAAACTCAAAGTCCGCCGGATTGCGCAAGCCGCGCAGAATAAACTGAGCGTCTAGTTTTCGGCACAAATCAATCGTCAAACCTTCATAGGTTACCACCGAAACTTTTGGCTCGTCTTGAAAAGCTTCTTCAATGAATTTTTTTCTTTGCTCGAGCGAGAACATATATTTCTTATCAGCGTTGACACCAATGGCTACAATCACTTCATCAAACAACGAAACACCGCGTTTAATGATGTCGTAATGTCCGAGCGTAATCGGGTCAAATGAACCTGGGAAGATGGCTTTTTTCATTTTACTTCGAATGACTATTTTAATACTACTTTCTTGAGCGTCGAACCTTTGTTGGAAATAATCTTTAAAAAATAGATCCCACAAGGATATTGGCTCAAATCAATTTGGCTCTTATTGGTATTTTCTAAGCGTTTACCGTTGATATTGTAAATTTCAATTTGCTGTAAAGCATTGGCTTCAATAGCTATAAAACCTGAAGTTGGATTTGGGTATACGACAATATTCTCCGGTAAAAACGATGCTGTGGTTAGAAGTTGATGGTCGATGACCTCTCCAAATAAAGCGTCTCCGGCATTATTATGAATAACATTTTGACCTGAGTTGTAAGTAAACATATTGTCGATTCGTCCGGCATAGGTTATAATTCCGTTCTCATAATCAACCCGATTGGCAAATCTTGATCCTTCAAATTGTTCTACCCATTTCACTTGTTGCAAGACATCAATTTTTGCAATGAATGCTGTTGTGGAAGATAATGTCACTGTGCCTGGACTGATTCCCAAAGTACCGCCTGCATCACACCATCCCGATATATACGCATCATGGAATTCATTAAAGGTAATCGAGTCAACCCTAAGCTCGCTGGGAGAAAAATAGGTTTGTTCCGAAATAACGGAACCATCACTATTATAAAATCCGACTAGTCCGGAGTCAAATATTTGCCCACCAACTCCTATAATTCCCGAGTTGCTGATGTCTAGTGATATACCATATCCATACCCATATCCATTCAACACCTGCTTGACCCAATTTTGAGTGCCATTCATGTTATACGAAATGAGCACTATTGCTTTGTCCAATACCCCATTTGTAGGTAAGGGAACACCACCAAAATATACTGCTCCCTCACCTTTACCTAAGACAATAACCTCATTGGTTTGTGGGTTGATTTCGAGGTCAAATCCGTAAGCAAATGTATTGTGTGGCAATCCACCGGCACGTTTTGCCCAAACGATTGTTCCGTTGGGTTGGTATTTTGCAACAAGAAAGTCTCGGGTTGTACCTGTAGAAGGATTATTCAGCGTGATTGAACCGCCCAGTGTTATAGATTCATAGAAATTTCCGGTTACATATACGTTTCCGTTATCATCGGTTGTTATCGCCTGAAAAGAGCTGTCGACCGTTCCTGAGTCGTGCCAAATATAGTTACCGTCTGAATTTACTTTTAGCAGCACCGCTTCACCCGAATATTGTCCGGGAGAATTTATTCCGCTTAAAATCTGACCATCATAAGTGAAGTTGTTACCACATGATGTAAAAGTGAGATAAATATCCCCAAAAGGATCAATATGTATATCCTGCGGCGAATCATAATATACAGCATCGTTACCGCCTACCGATTTCATCCAAACCAAAGCTTTATTGTTGTCGAGTTTGGCAAAGAAAGCATCCGCGCTGCCATTGGGAGCGTAGGTAACGCCATTATATTCAAACGGACCGGTGGAGTAACCAATGATATAAGTGTTTCCCTGAGCATCTTTAACGCTTTTTACTCCGAGTTGAAACTCCTCGCCCGTTACATGGGTCGCCCAATTAAACTGTTGCGATTGTACGCTAACCATCTGCAGTATTAAAAAAAGACAATAATGTAATCTTATTTTCATGGGTTATTTTTAGATTCTATATTTACGTTAATGTCATTTTATTATAGCGATACTTATTTTGCGAGCGCGAGTTCAATTGCATTGGTAAATAAATCTTCTAATGAAATTCCGGCAGCGCGCGCTTGTTGCGGAATCAAACTCTCGGTGGTCAAGCCCGGAATGGTATTCATTTCGAGCATATAAGGTTCTCCGTTCACGATGATGAATTCACTTCTGGAAAATCCTTTCATTTTCAATATTTCATAAGCGCGTTTGGCTACCGCGTTGACTTTTTCAGTGAGTTCGGGTGAAATTCTCGCCGGAGTAATTTCTTGGGATTTGCCGAGATACTTAGCTTCATAATCAAAAAAGTCATTCTCAGAAACAATTTCGGTCATCGGCAAAACGGTGACTTTTCCGTGGTAATTGATGACGCCGACTGAAACTTCGGTGCCGTCTAAGAAACTTTCAATGATGATTTCGCTGTCTTCTTTATAAGCCACTTCAATCGCGATGGGTAATTCAGCTTCTGTTTTGACTTTTGAAATACCAAAACTCGAACCTGATTTGTTGGGTTTTACAAAACACGGCAAACCGACTTTTTTGACAATCGCAGCCGTGTCAATCAGCTCGCCTTTGTTTAGATAATACGATTCGGCACATTTGATTCCGTAGGGTTTAAGCACCGAAAGCAAATCGCGTTTATTAAAGGTAAGTGCGGCTTGGTAATAATCACAAGACGATTGCGGCAGACCAATCAAATCAAAATAAGCTTGCATGAGTCCGTCTTCGCCGGGCGTTCCGTGGATGGCATTGAATACAGCGTCAAAAGTGATTTTTTGCCCGTTGACTGAAACTGAAAAATCGTTTTTATCAATCGGGAATTCTTGATTTTGGTCATCGACATACACCCATTTTTCTTTGAAGATGTGAATGCGGTAGCCGATGTAACGACTTTTGTCGAGGTATTGATAAACTACGTTGCCACTTTTGAGCGAAATCTCGAATTCGCTTGAGTAGCCGCCCATAATGATGGCTATGTGCTTCATGCTTGTTGCAGATTTAGATGATGTTTGTTGGTAGTTCGGATGCCCTAGCCCAGACAGAGCCGATATCCTCGCAGCGCAGCGTAGAGATAAAGGCGAAGGCTGGAAAAAGCTCCTAAAAACCCTAACAAAAGTATAGTTTTTTTTGTTTCGCTCGCGGCTGAAACGCAAATATTCGCGGGCTTTTTTAGGTTTAAAACATTCTAAATGGCGTGTGTTGCCATGCGTATTTTTATATCTTTGCGACAAATTAAGCACTCATGACTTTTAAGGAATATCTCAAAACCCGAACCTTTGCCATTCAAGCCTTCATAGGTATTTCGATTATTTTGGTGTTGGGTTATTTGTTTATGCATTGGCTGACTTTTACCACTGATCACGGTCATGAAATTTCGGTGCCGGATTTGCGCAAACTCAGTGAAGAACAAGTAGAAGAGAAGCTCGACGAACTCAACCTAGAATATGTGTTGCTCGATACGGTTGATTACAATCCGGATTATCCGAAGTTTACGGTGGTTGAGCAAGATCCGACGGCAGGGTCGAAAGTGAAAGAAGGCAGAAAAATTTACATCAAAATCAATTCGGGCACTTTTGTAATGGTCAAGATGCCCAATTTGATTGAGAAAACTTATCGTCAAGCGGTTCCGACGCTTAAAGCATTGGGTTTGCAAGAAGGCAGTATTATCTACAAGCCGTATTTAGGAAAAGACATGGTTTTAGAAATGCAACTCAACGGCAAGAAACTAAAACCCGGCGATCAAGTTTTGAAATCTTCTAAAATTGATTTGGTTTTGGGTGATGGAAATGTAGGCTTTGACGATACGCAACTAGACAGCATTCCGGCGACTGAACCAATTACTACAGAATCACCGACCAATGAATGACGAAAGCCTTGAACTAGAGGACGAATTATACGAACACCTGCGGGTTGATGTGCCCAAAGGCCAAGAGTTGCTGCGCATTGATAAATTTTTGATGCATTTTGTGCCCAATACGACACGCAACAAAATTCAGCAAGCGGCCAACAATGGTGATATTTACGTGAATGATGTTCCGGTAAAATCAAACTACAAAGTCAAGCCTTTTGACGTGGTGCGCGTGCTTTTGCCGCATCCGCCTTTTGAAAACAGAATTGACCCAGAGAATATTCCGTTGGATATTGTTTATGAAGATGACTCACTATTGGTGATTAATAAACCTGCAGGGCTCGTCGTGCATCCTGGCCACGGAAATTATACCGGAACTTTGGTTAACGCACTCGCGTATCATTTTCAGAATTTGCCGCTCAACAGCAGTGAACGTCCGGGTTTGGTGCATCGCATTGACAAGAATACTTCGGGTTTGCTGGTGATTGCCAAAACCGATGCTGCGATGGCGCATTTGGCGCGTCAGTTTGAGTTTAAAACTTCAGAACGAGAATATGTCGCCATGGTTTGGGGCAATGTCAAAGAAGACCAAGGCACGATTGAAGGCAATATTGCGCGCCATGTAAAAGACCGCATGCAAATGGCCGTTTTTGCCGACCCGAATATCGGGAAACCAGCCGTAACGCATTACAAAGTTTTGGAGCGTTTTGGTTATGTGACTTTGGTTTCGTGCGTTTTAGAAACCGGTCGTACGCATCAGATTCGCGTGCACATGAAGCATATCGGGCATACGCTTTTTAACGATGAGCGCTACGGCGGAAATTTAATCCTCAAAGGAACCACCTTTGCCAAATACAAACAGTTTGTAGAAAATTGTTTTAAGATTATGCCGCGTCAAGCTCTACATGCCAAAACTCTGGGTTTTACGCATCCGGTAAGTGGTGAAATGATGCGTTTTGATACCGAGCTTCCGGATGATATGAAAGCGCTCATTGAAAAATGGCGCACATATGCAAATTCAAACGCTGTTGACGACGACGAATGATGCTTCTATTGATTTGGAAATAGATATAGTTTAGAAACCTTTTTTCCAGACTTTTTCTGAGGCATCAAGATATTCAGATAAGGCAGCTGAACCATACCACGGATACATTTCTGGTTTGAGAAAATCTTCTTTAATTGCAGGATCGGTTTGAAGTAATTGTTTGGCTTCTTCTATTGTAGATACGTTTAGGATAAACAAACCCCGAAAATCGCTGTCGTTTTTACCAAATGGACCGGCAACTAATAACTTTCTGTCATCGGCTAGTTTTTTGATGTTTTGTAGATGCCCCGCAAAACAGCTGTCTTTGAATTTTTGATCTTTCGATTGATTTTCGCCGGATTTTAATACTACAAAAATATAATGCTTCATTCCAAAATCATCGGCCCCGACTTTTTTTGCGAGTGCTTCATCGTATTTTGGGTTGGTGGTTTGACAGTTGATCTTCAGTGACACCAGTAAGAAAAAGACTAAGTATTTCATAACTTTTTTGATTTGTTTCAATTGTTATAATGAGGATCTTGAGCGAAAAGTAAGTTAGAAGCTTAACGTACTTCTGTAAAAGTGTTTCCTTGTTTGATATCACCCGATTCAAAACCTCTGGTAAACCATTTCATGCGCTGCTCTGATGTTCCGTGGGTAAAACTGTCAGGAACTACTTGACCTTGTATGCGTTTTTGAATAGCATCATCGCCGACGGCTTGTGCTGCGCTAAGCGCTTCTTCAATGTCTCCGGCTTCAAGCACTTGGTTGTATTTTTGGTCGTAATGGGTAAAAACACCCGCATAAAAATCGGCTTGAAGTTCTAAAGCTACCGAGAGTTTATTGGCTTGTGCTTCGGATTTTCCGTGTTGTAATTGACGCATTTTGTCAGAGGTTCCGAGCAAGTTTTGCACATGATGACCCACTTCATGAGCAATGACATATGCTATGGCAAAATCTCCGCCTTGAGCGCCAAATCTCGTTTTGAGTTCTTCAAAAAAAGCCAAATCCATATAAACTTTTTGATCGGCTGGGCAATAAAACGGTCCGGAAGCCGCACTGGCTGAACCACAACCGGTTTCAACCGAAGCGGTAAACAATACCATTTTTGGTTTTTGATATGCTAAACCGTTCTCTTGAAAAATTTGTGTCCAAACGTCTTCAGTGTCGGCTAAAACAGTAGCGCAGAATTCGCCCATTTCTTTGTCTTCAGCTGATAATTCTTGATTTGAGCTGCTTTGAACGGTTTGATTTTGTTGTAATTGTTCTAAAACTGGGGCGAGTTGTTGGGCATTTTCCCCGCCAAAAACATTAATAAGCAAAATAATAATTCCAATCAAGCCTCCGCCAACGGCTAACTTACCGCCGGACATACCGCGACGATCTTCCATGTTGTCGCTTTGTCTTCTTCCAATCCATTTCATAAACTGAATTTTTATCCATTAAACTTTTACCCAATGTGCAATCAAAGCTTCTAAAGTGTCTTTGATGATGGGTTTTGAGGCGTAATCATCCATGCCGGCCTCTAGACAGCGTTCGCGTTCGCCAACAACAGTTCCGGCGGTTAGCGCAATAATCGGCGTGTGGATCTTTTGAATCTCGCGAATTTTCTGGGTGGCTTCATAACCGTTCATCACCGGCATTTGTACATCCATCAAAACCAAATCGATTGTGTTTTCGGCAAACTTTTCTACAGCTTCTTGTCCGTTTTCGGCTTCAATAATTCTAACGTCATGCAAAATTTGTTTGATGAGTGTTTTGGCCAAAAGCATATTGATTTTATTGTCTTCGGCAATGAGAATCGTCACTGAAGCTGCCATTGGTATTAGTGGTTGCTCTGGAATTTGAATTTCCGGAGCGGCTGTTTCAGGTTGAGCATCTTCATGTGTGATTTCGAGTTCAAGATCAAAAAAGAACTCGCTACCTTGGCCTTGATTGCTGATAAGCTGCAATTGACTGCCCATTAATCCCAATAATTGGTTTGAGATAGATAAGCCCAAGCCGGTTCCGCCAAACTTTTTGGTGGTTGACAAATCTTCTTGTGAAAAGGCTTCAAATATTTTTTCTTGATTGCCTTTATGGATGCCGATGCCCGTATCTTTTACAGAAAGGCGCAACATGACTTTGTTGCCTGATTTTTTGAGCGTTTGAATACTAAAATCAATGCGACCTTGCTCGGTAAATTTAATTGCATTGCTCAATAGATTGACTAAAATTTGTTTGAGTCGGATGTAATCTATATACACCAGCTCGGGAACCTCATGATCAATGTTTAAATAGAGTTCAAGCTTTTTGTTGTTGGATTCGTGCTGAACCAGTCCAACTACTTGATGCGCCAATTCAATCAAGTTGTATTTTTCGATATTGAGTTCGAGTTTGCCCGATTCAATTTTAGAAAAATCAAGAATATTGCTGATAACTTCCATAAGCAAATTGGCCGATTGATTAATCGTGTTCATGTATTGCTTCTGGATGTCTTCAAGTTTGGTGCTCATGAGCAAATCGGTAAAACCAATGATGCCGTTGAGCGGTGTTCTGATTTCGTGACTCATATTGGCCAGAAACTCTGATTTGGCTTTGTTGGCTGCTTGAGCAATTTCTTTTTCTTTAAGAATGTTCTCGGCTAGTTTGCGTTCGGTGATGTCGATAAAAATTCCTCCGATGAACTCAATTTCTCCGTCTTTAAGGATCGGTTCTCCAAATTCTTCGACCCAAACCGTATGACCTTTTTTGTGAATGATGCGGTAGGTTATATGAATTTTGCTCTGCTGATTGAACATTTCACGGGCTGTGTCGGCCAATAAACTCACATCGTCCGGATGGACGATATCAATATAATAAAGTTGATTGCTGAGGAAATCTGATTTTTGATAACCGGTAAGTTTTTCGATTTCATCGTTGAGGTAAATTTTAGACCATTTTTCGTCAAAACGCGATAAATAAACCGTTCCGGGAATATTGTCGGCCAACAATCTAAATTTTTCTTCGCTCTGCTGAATTTCGATTTCGTTTTCATTGCGCTCAATCGAGGTTGCGATGTTGGTCGCGAGCATTTGCAGAATGTTGATTTCATCGTCTGACCAAGTGCGCTCTTTGAAACAATCATCCAAGCCGATAAAGCCGCGAAATTCATCTCGGATAAAAACCGGAAGAATCAAAATAGATTTGATATCGTTATTGATCAACAGCTGTTTAAAGAAACCTTCGTCGAGTTTTTGGGTGTGTGCGTAAAAGTTTTTTTTGTTTTTTACACGACTGGTAATTTCAATGATTTGCTCGTGGTTGAAAGGTTGTAAAGGCGTTATTTGCAACGGAATCCCATCGCGACCCCATTTGTACTTTTGTGAAATCAGATTGGTTTTCGGGTCGTTTTCATAATAATACAGATGGTCGGCATCGGTGACTTTACCGATGAGCGGATAGGTTTCTTCAAAAATTCCTTTCTGATTGTGACTTTGCAGAAATTTTTCGGTACAAATAACAATAGCAGAGAGCAATTCACTTTTATAAGCTAATCTTCTTTCTACTTCAAGTCTTCTTTGAGATTCGAGTGCAATGATGATTAAATCACATAGAGATCTTGCATAGTAAAGATCTTCATTATCCCAGGAGATGTTTTTTTCAGTAGTTTCAAAACAAAGTATTCCGTGTAATTTACCATCGATAAAAACTGGTGTATCCAGTAAGGATTTAATGTTGTATTTGAGCGCATAGTTTTTACTGAGTTCTTGTGTTAGTGGATTTTTTGACACATGCTCAGCAACAATCTGCTGTTCTTTTTCAATGGTTTCAAAGTATTTGGTATAATCAGCTCGCTTGAGCGTGAACCCTTTTTCAAATTTTTCTTTTTGTTTTTCGTACAAATTCAAACATTTGATTTTTTCTGGAAGATAAAGCCAATAACTTACACGGTCAACTTCGGCTGTGTTTGTAGCCATTTGCAGCAATTCACACAAAATGTCTTCAAAGTTTTTTTGCGATGAATAGCTTTGAATCGTAAAATTTTGCAAAGATTGATTGTATCGATCAATTTTTTCCTGACGCTTTATTTTTTCAAATTCAATGTTTTTGAGCAGCGTAATATCGCGGGCAATGGCGGTGTAACCTACAATTTTTCCGGTAGAATCTCTGCGGGCATTGACTTTTTGTGAAATCCAAAATTCGGTTTTGTTTTTTTTGAGTGCCGGAAATTCAACAATTTTGTGTCCTTCGCTTTCAAAATTAGTTTTGATAAAAAAATCAACTACCAAATCAACAAAATCTAGTCGGATAAATTGAGTGTAATGTTTGCCAATGATTTCTTTGGCTTTGTATCCGAGTGCTTTTTCGCAGAATTCATTGACGAAAGTAAAATAGCCTTTGGCATCGGTTTCAAAAATAATGTCGGTGGCAGTTTGTACCAAAGTTTCGTATTGATCTTTGGCCTGAAGCTGTTCGGTTATGTCTTGCCCGATACCAATTACTAGATTGTCATTGAACTTTTTGTCTTTCCATTGAATGTATTTGTACTGACCGTCTTTGCATTTGAGTTTGCGCACATGCAGACGGTTGTCAATGTATTCATTGTGATAATCAGCTCCCACAAAATCCGGATCTTCGGTCAAAGTCCAAAATCCAAAGCCCAGCACTTCATGCGGTTTGTACCCGAGAATTTCTTCGACTGAATCACTGCAGAAAGATACTTCTCCGATTTTGTTGGTAGCAATGGTCAGCGTGTTGCCTTTGTGAACAATTTCGTTGGTAAATCTGAGTTTGTCTTGGGTAATGAGTTGACTGGTGTGTTGGACATAATGAATGAATTGAATCACAATGCAAAACCCGGTGAGAATAATAATTAACTGTATTGGCAAGGCGTTCAAAAGCCATGAAGTCAGCAAAAATATTCCGGTTAATCCGACCAGTGTCCAATATACTTTGATGGGTTTGAGTACTTGATATGAAAAAAAGAAACCTATCATCAGTGCAATGGTCGTGACGATGTCGTTTGGCCGCATCCATAAGTTGGCAAAAATAAAGGTGTAGTAACTAAAGAATATCAAGATAAAAATGTTGCGATTGTGCTTGTAGAAAAAACTATTTTTCTTGGTCAAGACATATAAAATCAACAGAAAAAGGCCAACACAACAATTGACGGCCATGAGATGATTGCTTCTAACCGAAAATATTTCGAAAACGATTTCAATCATTGGAACCAAAATTCCTAAAAACAAAAAATACAACTGATACTCCTGATCGTATGTTTCAAGTTCTTGGTAATTGTCAGCATTTTTATTGTAGAATCTTTGGTTGATTTTAAAAACGTTGAACAGCAACAATAAAATCAAAACAATCAACAGAGGAACAACCACCCAAATAATTTGGTATTGAAATCCTAAAAAATCTTCCCAAACCAAATTTTTAGGAAGCATCCAAGCTAGATGTATATGTTTTTGTGAAATCTGAAATGATTGAAATACAGATAAGAATCCGATATTAAAAAAAAATAGCGGCATAGCTCAGGTTTAGGTTGATGTTGTTCAGTGTTATAAAACTTCAGAAAAATAGTAAATTCTTAATGTTTTAACAATGATTTTCTAAACCTTTTTGAGCTATTTTATTCACATTATAGGTCTTGATTTTCTTGAACGAAATCATTTGAAGTAATTTCTTCTAATTCCTCAGGATCACCAATGATTTCAGCAAAAAGGCTATACTGAAAAGAATACAGAAAAGGAAGTGTGAAGAAAATCCCTATACAAAGCCCAAAGATACCCAAAGTACAAAAAATAAGTGAGATGACCCACAATCCCAGAATGACGATGAGTTGTTTAGCAATGATTTGCATACTTCCTTCAATCGACTCTAAGGCTGATTTACCATCAAAAATAATGAGCGGAATGGTCAGAAAAGTAAAAAATGAAATCACCAAACTGACTAAAGCTCCCAAAAAATTCCAACCGACAAAACTCAATAGTGTACTGAAAATATTAGTAACTCCGCCGATGATTACACCAGCCGACATCAAAGTTCCCGTATATTTGTTTCCGTAAAAGCTTAACAGAGTTCCTAAACCCAATGATTCGCCTTTGGCAGCATCTTGTGCCATTTTGATAAAACCTGCGGTCAACGGAAAACAAATCACCGCGAACAATGTAACTGCCAGAAAATAGACCACCAATTCAACAAATCCAAAATTTTGTACATCAAATAAACTTTTGCCGTCGTTGACCATACTAACTCCTACAATACCAAATGTGATTAATATAAAAAATATGGCTATGACGATGGTTATCAAAATCATACCTAATCCAGACATTAGAGCTGTCTTTTTAAAATTATCTAATGATTTATTGAATACAGTTGAAAAATCCAATTCATAACCATTGGCTTTGATATCGTCTAAAGTGCGTTTTGTTCGATACATATTTTTAGATGTTAGCGTTTCAATTTTACAATTATTTTGATTGATTTACAAGCGGTAAAGTATTTTTTTAAGCCAGCCAAAATTTTTCGGATAAGGCGCATACCGAATCGGAATGTCGAGCCAATTAGCTTTTTGAACCATTGATTTTTTGTGCGAAAAAGTCTCAAAGCCCCAACGTCCGTGGTAAGCGCCCAAGCCTGAATTTCCGATGCCGCCAAACGGAAGTTTTTGATTGGCAAAATGCACCAAAGTGTCGTTGATGCAACCACCGCCAAATGAATAGCGATGAATTATTTTGTTTATAAATTCACTTTGATTTGAAAATACATAAAGCGCCAATGGCTTCGGATTTTTTAAAATATGAGCATCTAATTCTTCTTGATTTTTATACGTCAGAATAGGTAAAATTGGACCGAAAATTTCTTCAGTCAGCAGCTCGCTGTTTTCTTGAGGATTTAACAGTAAAGTAGGCGAGAGGTACAAATCTGAAGCATCGAAATTTCCGCCTAAAGCAATTTCTGCTTGTTTTGTCAAGTTGACCAATCGCTGCCAATGATTTTGATTTATGATGCGACCATAATCGGGCGATTTTTGTGGGTCATCGCCATAAGCTTTTCGGATTTCATTTTTGAGTAATTCAATCAAAGCACCCCCAACTGATTCGTGTACGAGCAAATAATCAGGCGCAATACAGGTTTGCCCGACATTGATGAATTTGCCCCAAACAATTCTTTTGGCCGCTAATTCTAGCGAAGCAGAAGCATCCACAATACACGGATTTTTTCCACCCAATTCCAAGGTAACTGGTGTAAGGTTTTTAGCTGCGGCTTGGGCCACAATATGCCCGACTTTTGTGCTTCCGGTAAAGAAAATATAATCCCATTTTTTATCGAGTAAACCTTGCCCAACGGTTGCATCGCCCAAAATGACTTTGGCTTGTTCGGGTTCAAATACAGCTGCGATTATTTTTTGCAACAAAGCTGAAGTATGCAAACTGTGCTCAGAAGGTTTTACGATTACTTCATTTCCGGCTGCAATGGCCGATACTAGCGGAACCAGCGCCAATTGAAATGGATAATTCCAAGGTGAAATAACCAAAACTTTCCCATAAGGTTCTGAGATAATTTGATCGCTTGAAGGGAAATTCAACAAAGACGGCCAGACTTTTTTGGGTTCGCTCCATCGATTGAGTTGTTTGATGGCCGTTTTGATTTCAGATTGAACGACTGAAATTTCTGTCAGTATAGTTTCAAAAGCAGGTTTTTTGAAATCTTTGTGCAGCGCATCAATAATCAGGCTTTCAGAATTTGAAATTTCTTCTGAAAGCCTGATGAGTAATTTTTTTCTCAGGGCAATATCCTGACGCAGTTTCATAAGTATTTTACAAGAATCCCCAACGGAATCCAAAGTTCAAATCGAACTGTTTGGCATTGTTGCCCAAAGCGGTAATCAGCGATGAAGACGACAAATAAAATCCGCCGACTCTAAATCCAAAGCCCACATTACTTCCGGATAACTCGTTGTGTGAATACGGAATAAAGGTTTCAAAATAATTCCAACACATTCTCGGGATAATACTAAAATTGTTTTGCGCCGTTACTTGGTTGTTGCCTTCGTTGTTGCTCATTTTTTGTTGTAGATGACCCGTTACGAAGAATTTTCCGTACACTTTAAAATCACTGTATACAGAGAAGGTCGCCGGAAGTTTAACCTTAAAATCGCTGCTTTTTTTATCAGAAATCAGATAGCCGCTATTGATCAAAACGCGTTCAACATCCTTGAGGCTTTCCAAGTTGCTAAAATCGCTTAAATCTAAAAACTGACCGGTTGGAATATTGAGCACATACGAATTCGATGCATTTTTTGAATCGCTAAAACTCATGCTGCCCATGTTGCGAAAAGCCACACCTGCATTGATTTTGTACTTTTTAGCATCGTTCGGATCTTTCCATTGGTAATTAAAACCGATGTCTGTTCCAACACCTCCTAATTTTCCGAAGATTGATTTGGTATAATCGCTTTGATTGGTAAAACTATCTGACAAATCACCAGAATAAGCAAAATTCAAAGCGGCTGTAGTCTCTGTTAAATATGCACTGCTGTTACTCGGGTTAGCTGCATCATATTGCGAAATAATTGTGCCTTTGAAAGCATCCACGCCCGCATTTGAATACGATCCGGGAAACAACAATTTAAAAGTTAGACCGGCACTGAATCGATGTTGGTCATTTTCAAACAAATTGCGAGCAGCTGATAAACCCACTTCACCCCATGAGATTCCGTTAAAGCGTTGATTGTTTTTGTTGTTGATCAGTGCGGTTCCGGTTTCGGTAATATCACTGGTATTAAAAAGTGCTTGCCCTAAATTCGGGTCGACATCTACCAGTACAAATTTTACATTGCCTTTGGTCGATAAGCCAAAGCCCCATTTGTTCCATTTCATGGCAAAACCCGGCCCGAGAATTTCGGCATCAATGTTCATATTGACCGACTTTCCGCTTTTAAAAATTAAATCTTCAAAATCGGTATCTGAATTTAAATCGCTCATACTGATGATGTTGTTTGATACATTTACGCTGAGTCCGTTGATATTGACTTCGTATTTTTTAGATAGGTTGACTAGTTCGGCAGGGTTGAGGTTGGTGTTGAGCATACCGGTTCTGTTGGATGTGCTCATGCCGATAAAATGTTCTTGTGAAAAACCCGCCAGCGGAAGCGCCAGCAAGCACGAAAAAAGCAATTTTTTCATAGTTCTATTGTTTGGTTAGCAGTTTTTATCATGCCATTATGGGGTGGCATTAGCGTAAAAATACAACTTTCTACTAACTAACTGCATTCCACACCGGATTATTTGGCACTGGCGCTATAATTTGAAGTTCGTCTTTGGTTACCGGATGCGTCAAAACCAATTGGCGTGCGTGCAGGTGAATACCCCCGTCGGGATTGCTGCGGTCAAAACCGTATTTTAAATCGCCTTTAATCGGACAACCAATAGCAGCGAGTTGCGCTCTGATTTGATGATGACGACCGGTATGCAAGTCAATTTCTAACACAAAATAGGCATCGAGCTTTTGAATGATTTTATAATCTAAATGCGCTTTTTTGCTGTTGGGAACTTCTTTGAGATGCGCTTTTGAAGTATTGTTTTTTGGATTGCGCGTCAAGTAATGAATGAGTGAATCTTGTTCTTTGGGTGGCGCATTTTTAACCACGGCCCAATAAGTTTT
Organism: Flavobacteriaceae bacterium; assembly: GCA_046329175.1. Lineage (GTDB taxonomy): Bacteria > Bacteroidota > Bacteroidia > Flavobacteriales > Flavobacteriaceae > Flavobacterium. The sequence continues at coordinate 36,113 of JAXLVE010000005.1, read as the reverse complement.
TTGCGTGGCGCGTTGGCTGAACATTTCGTTGAGTCGGGTAAGCGCTTTGCTGGTTCGGGCAAAAACGACGATGCCACTGGTTGGGCGGTCTAAACGATGCACCACGCCGAGGAAAACTTCACCAGGTTTGTTGTATTTTTCTTTGATGTATTCTTTGACAATTTCTGACAAAGGTTTGTCTCCGGTTTGATCGCCTTGTACAATATCGCCCACACGTTTGTTGACCACGATGAGATGATTGTCTTCGTGGAGAATTTGCAGGTTGTCTTTTGTGGAGAGTATTTTCATGGAACCAAAGCCCGCGTTAGGGGTTGTAGCATTTGTTTGAGCTCTTTTGCGCAGCGATAGCGGGGCAAAAAGCGAGTGCGGAAAACCCGACCCTTGGGGAACGCCCTATTTATTTTGAATAGTTCATCAATATTGCTCTTTCTCGTTCGGGAAATCCATTGACTTCACATCCGCCACATATTGGCCGATGGCACCGGTCATGAGTTCATATAAGTTGAGGTAGCGACGCAAAAAGCGCGGACTAAACTCGTTGTTCATGCCCAGCATATCGTGAATGACCAAAACCTGACCATCTACACCACCGCCAGCTCCGATACCAATCACCGGAATCGAAATACTTTTGGCTACTTTCTGGGCCAAATGCGCCGGAATTTTTTCTAAAACAATGGCAAAGCATCCCAAACTTTCGAGCAATTTGGCGTCTTCAACGAGTTGTTCGGCTTCGGCTTCTTCTTTGGCACGTACGGTATAAGTTCCGAATTTATAGATCGATTGAGGTGTGAGTCCCAAATGCCCCATGACCGGAATTCCGGCGTTGAGAATTTTTTTGATGCTGTCTTTGATTTCTGCGCCGCCTTCCATTTTTACGGCGTGTGCACCGCTTTCTTTCATGATTCTGATGGCCGAACGCAAGGCTTCTTTAGAATCTGATTGATAACTTCCGAACGGCAAATCAACCACCACCAAAGCCCGATGAATACCGCGAATCACACTCGAGGCATGGTAAATCATCTGATCGAGTGTAATAGGCAAAGTTGTTTCATGACCGGCCATCACGTTACTCGCAGAATCACCCACGAGGATCACATCAACGCCCGCCGCATCCACAATGTGCGCCATCGTGTAATCATAAGCGGTGAGCATCGATATTTTCTCGCCGTTTTCTTTCATTTCAATCAGCGATTTGGTCGTGATTCTTTTGTAATCTTTTTTTGCAACTGACATAGTCGGGGATTTTAGTGGATGTAAAAGTAATAAAATCAAACGGTAGTTAACCGGCTGTTGTTTTTTATCTTTGCTTTGAATCAATTTGACAGCTATGAAAAACATATGCCTTTCAGTTCTGCTTTTATTCGGGTTTCAATGCTTTGCGCAAGATTTTGACAAACAAGAAATCCGCAACACGATTGAAACTTTTTTTGAAGGATTTCACCACCGCGACACGGTTTTACTGCATCAGGTTTGCGCCGATAAACTCATTTTGCAATCCATCGAAGAAAACGCCAACGGCAACAAACTCACCGAAGAACCACAAAAGTTTTTTTATCGCTCAATCGCTTCTATGCCGCAAACGCTCAAATACAACGAGCAAATTCTCGGTTATGCAATTCAAGTTGATGGTTCGATGGGCCACGCTTGGACGCCTTATGAATTCTATCTCAACGGAAAACTCAGCCACAAAGGTGTGAATGCTTTTACGTTGTTTAAAGAAAAAGACCGTTGGAAGATTGTTTACATTATTGACACCAGGAGAAAGTAGTGTTGTTTCGGTTCGCGAATGTTTTAACTAAACTTTTTCAGCGTTGAATTATCTCCAAAAGTCTTTCATTTTTACTTTTTCGGTAGTCAACTTTGTTACAAAGAAGAATTGACTCAACTCCCAAAACCAAACCCTTCTGCCAATTCGTGTATACCAACGCATGGCACTTCGCAGCCTAGCATCCGGATGAAAGAAAAGTCGCTTTAAAGCGATTGGCCTTGTTTGCATGATAATTTCTATGAGTTTTACATAAATAATCACCTTCCAAGGTTTTAAATATTGTGTTTTGATGACTTGATGTTTATAATCCCATTTGCGTTGATCGGTCAGTATAATTTCTTTTTCTTTCACATCTTCAAAATATGGAGTCCATTTGTGAGGCGTTACATAGAGAAGTTGAACTTGATCTGGATCATAAGACAAGAGTTGTTTTAAACTATTGTAGAAATCTCTTGACTTTTCTTCGCCAAATCCAACAACATAAGTGGCCATTGACAAGATGTTGTGTTTTCTTAATAGCTGAATTGCTTCTTTGTCTTTAGAAATGGTTCCGGCTTTTTTAATTTTTTCAAGAACAATTTCATCGTAATTTTCAATGCCTAATAGGAATCTCTCAAAACCAGCTTTTTTGTATAGGTGTAAAAAATCTGCATCGCGGACGATGTTGTCAGCTCTTATAGAACCTACCAAAATTAATTTTAAGTTTTTTTCAATGAGCGCCTCTAAGAATTCTCTCCAGGCCTTTGGGTTAGAAGATGGATTTTCGTCGGCAAAATTAAAAACAATAATGCCGTATTGTTTGTGTAACATTTCAATCTCATCAGCCAATAATTTTGGATTTCGATGCCTCCATTTTTTCCAAAAAAGACTTTGACCACAGTAAGTACACGGATATGGACAACCTCTTGAAAATTGTATGACTACTGCTTTTCTTTTTCCCCAATAAGTATAGTTGTAATCTTTCATTAATTCCCAACCAATCCTGTAATCATCAAGGTTTTTTATGTTTTCAGCCGGTAGCGTTTTGAAGGGTAAGCCATCAATTCTAAGAGCGATTCCTTTGATGATTTGCAGATTTAAATTTTGTTCGATGGCGTTGACCAAGTTGAGAACTATTTCTTCGCCCTCGCCACAAACAATAAAATCTATTTGTGGATTGTCTTCAAGAATTTCTTCCCAATGATAAGTCGGGAAAACACCGCCGACCACAATTTTTATCGCTTTGTTTTTTTCTCGAACTTTTTGTGTGATTTCATTGATGATAGGTTGCGCTGAAGTTGAACCAGAATGCCCCAACATGATTATATCGGGAGTGTATTGAAATATTTTCTCAACTGTGATTTTAATTTTGTAGTTGTAATAATCAGCATCTAAAAGATGTACTTCATGACCAGCATCTATGAGTGGTCCACCAATTGAAAGCAAACCCAAAGGAGGTAAATGTTCGTTAGCTAATCTGCTGCCGATGGATAAATGAGGCGGATTGATGATGAGTATTTTCATCTGGGTTCAAATATGATTTTGTCAATAACAAACGCAACAAAAGTTCCCAAAGTATAACAAAGCAAATCACTCCAAAGAAAACCTTGCCCCAAAACATAATGCCCCAAAGTTGTATCTCGAATCGACACGAGCCAAGACCAATTGGCCAACTGTTGGAATTCAATCAAAAAGCAAAACCCCAACGGAAGTAAAATTCGATAAAGCGTTTGAAGATTTAAAAATATAAAGCGACCTCCAAAATACATCATCATCGCGTATAGTATATCGCCCAAAAACATCGGAACACAACTTATTTGTCTGGATAAAACGCCCAGAAGAATTACAAAAAGGGTAGTTGAGAAGTAAATAAATCGTTTTTTTGGCATGTTTTATTTCTTCTTCACTTCACAATTTGCTCGTGATTCAATTCAACATTCAACATAAAACTAACAATCGGCCATATTCACCGCAACGGCCAATCCGCCTTCAGAAGTTTCTTTGTATTTTGAGTTCATGTCTTTGGCGGTTTGCCACATCGTATCAATGACTTTGTCAAGTGGAACTTTGGCATTTTTGGCATCGGTTTCCATTGCCAGTTCTGCCGCGTTGATGGCTTTGATGGCGCCCATGGTGTTGCGCTCGATGCACGGCACTTGTACAAGTCCGCCAATCGGGTCGCAGGTAAGGCCTAAATGATGTTCCATCGCAATTTCGGCGGCCATTAAAACCTGATCGGGAGTTCCGCCCATCACTTCGCACAAAGCGGCTGCAGCCATCGCCGACGACACGCCAATTTCTGCCTGACATCCGCCCATCGCGGCCGATATCGTAGAACCTTTTTTGAAGATGCTGCCAATTTCGCCGGCCACCATCAAAAACTGTTTAATTTCTTTTTCGCCGGCTTGGTGGTTTTCAATCACCATATAATACATCAGTACGGCCGGAATAACCCCAGCGCTGCCGTTAGTTGGCGCTGTAACCACTCGGCCTAGAGCAGCATTAACCTCGTTGACGGCCAAGGCAAAACACGAAACCCATTTGAGAATTTGACGGAATTTGACTTCGGTTTTTCTGATTACTTCAAGCCATTCTTGCGGATTGTTATATGGCAATTCTCCGATGAGGTTCAAGTGCATATCATAAGCGCGACGACGCACATTGAGTCCGCCGGGCAAAATGCCTTCGGTGTGACAACCGATGTACATACATTCGAGCATAGTGTTCCAAATACGCATGAGCTCGGCACTGATTTCGGCCTCGGAGCGCATCGATTTTTCGTTTTCTAAAACAATTTCAGAAATACTTTTGTTTTGGGTTTGGGTGTATTTCAAAAGCTCGTCGGCATTTTGAATCGGAAACGGAAACGAGCGTTTGATTTCGACTTTCTTTTTGGCATTTGGCCGGTCTTCTTTGACCACAAAACCACCACCAATAGAGTAGAAGGTGGAAGCGTAGTTTTTGTCATCGGGCAGTTGCGCTGTAAAAGTGAGCGCGTTGGCATGAAACGGCAAAAAGTTTTTGTTGAAGACGATGTCCATCAAAAAGGAAAAAGGAATCAGTTTTTCGTTGCCGAGGTTGATTTGGTTGTTGTCTTCGATGTTTTTGATGATGCCCGCAATATCTTGCACCGGAATATATTCAGGATCTTGACCGCTAAGCCCAAGCATCACGGCCAAATCGGTAGCGTGGCCTTTGCCGGTAAGCGACAGCGAACCAAACAAATCAATGCGGACGCTTTGGGTTTGCTGCAACAAGTTTTGTTCGCGGAGTTCTGACAAGAATCTTTCGGCGGCGCGCCACGGACCGAGTGTGTGAGAACTCGATGGACCGACGCCAATTTTGAGCATGTCAAATACTGAGATACATTCTTCCATAAAACAAGATGGTTTAATTGGGTTGCGCAAGCGCGTCTTGCAAATATAGTTGAATGATTGAACAATCAGCAGTGAAGTTGGGGTGAAATCTAAGGATTTTTATTAGCGTAGGGATTTTTTTGCCGATTTGATAAGGTTGCCGCGTTGACGCTGTGCGCGTTAGGGATGGAAGCTAGGTGCCGCGCACCGCGAACAGCCCGACCCGAAGGCGATGATGGATTCGGTGACACGACAATTTTCGCGCAGGGGAACGCCCAAAAACGACAAAAAAATGACAGCCTGTCAGTTGCTTTAACCAAAAACTGACAATCGGATGTCGTCTGACCGCATGGCACAATGATTGACAACGGCGAGTCAAGTTTTTTTAAAAACGAAACGAAAAAGAACAAAATTTAATACTATAAGAAATGGGTAAAATTATTGGAATTGACTTAGGAACCACCAACTCTTGCGTATCTGTAATGGAAGGTAGCGAGGCAGTAGTGATTCCGAACTCAGAAGGAAAAAGAACCACACCGTCTATCATTGGTTTTGTAGAAGGTGGTGAAATTAAAGTGGGTGATCCGGCCAAAAGACAGGCGGTGACCAACCCAACCAAAACTATCGCTTCGATCAAACGTTTTATGGGACACAGTTTTGATGAAACCAAAGCTGAAGCCACGCGTGTTCCGTATAGCGTAGTGAAAGGCGACAACAACACACCGCGTGTAGACATTGACGGACGTTTGTATACGCCGCAAGAACTCTCTGCGATGACGTTGCAAAAAATGAAAAAAACAGCCGAGGATTATTTGGGGCAAAGCGTTACCGAAGCGGTGATTACCGTTCCGGCCTACTTTAACGATGCGCAGCGTCAAGCCACCAAAGAAGCCGGAGAAATTGCCGGATTGAAGGTAATGCGTATCATCAACGAGCCAACGGCTGCTGCACTTGCGTATGGTTTGGACAAGCAAGGAAAAGATCAAAAAATTGCCGTATACGATTTGGGTGGAGGTACGTTTGATATCTCGATCTTAGAATTGGGCGATGGCGTTTTTGAAGTATTGTCGACCAACGGAGATACACACTTAGGTGGTGACGATTTTGACCAAACCATTATTGATTGGTTGGCCGATGAGTTCAAAGCCGAAGAAGGAATTGATTTGCGTCAAGATCCGATGTCGTTGCAACGTATCAAAGAAGCTGCTGAAAAAGCAAAAATTGAGTTGTCATCATCAGCTGAAACCGAAATCAACTTGCCTTATATCACCGCAACCGCTTCTGGACCAAAACACTTGGTGAAAAAATTGAGCCGCGCGAAATTTGAGCAATTGTCAGATGCACTTATCAAGCGTTCGATGGAGCCGGTAGCCAAAGCATTGCAAGATGCCGGTTTGTCAAAATCAGATATTGATGAAATCATCTTGGTAGGTGGTTCAACGCGTATGCCAAGAATTGCTGATGAGGTTGAAAAATTCTTCGGTAAAAAAGCTTCTAAAGGTGTAAACCCAGATGAAGTTGTAGCGATTGGTGCAGCGATTCAAGGGGGTGTTTTATCAGGTGATGTAAAAGATGTATTGCTTTTGGATGTAACGCCGCTATCTTTAGGAATTGAAACCATGGGTGGTGTGATGACCAAACTCATCGATGCCAATACAACGATTCCGACCAAAAAATCACAAGTGTTCTCAACAGCCGTTGATTCACAACCGAGTGTAGAAATTCACGTATTGCAAGGTGAGCGCTCTATGGCCAATGACAACAAAACCATCGGACGTTTCCACTTAGACGGAATTCCGCCGGCTCCGAGAGGTGTACCGCAAATTGAGGTTACTTTTGATATTGATGCCAACGGTATTATCAAAGTATCGGCTACAGATAAAGGAACCGGTAAATCGCATGATATCCGCATCGAAGCTTCTTCAGGATTGACTCAGGAAGAAATTGAAAGAATGAAAAAAGAAGCCGAAGCCAATGCTGACAGCGACCGCATTGCTCGTGAAAGAGCTGAAAAACTCAACGAAGCTGACAGCATGATTTTCCAAACCGAGAATCAGCTCAAAGAATTAGGCGAGAAAATGCCGGCTGAGCACAAAGCATCGATTGAAGCGGCTTTAGAAGAGCTCAAAACCGCGCACCAAAGCCAAGATTTAGGAGCGATTCAAACTGCGCTCGACAAAATCAACGCAGCTTGGAAAACCGCTAGCGAAAACATGTATGCCCAAGGCGCTCAAGGCGAACCGCAAGCAGCTGAACCGCAAGCCGAAGCACAAGGCGATCAGGTGCAAGATGTAGATTACGAAGAAGTCAAATAAGGCTTTTTTAGATTTATAAATATTAAAACCGGACACTAATTGTCCGGTTTTTTTATGATTTGTAGTGCGCAAACAGAACTTTATTTTTGTACTTTTCGTACTCAAAAATGATGTTTATGAAAAAAATCTTCTTGTTCAGTTTATGCGCTTTTTTGGCTTTGCCGATGATGGCTCAAAAAAAGAAACCCGCGACTGCAAAGTCAACACCCGCTATGGCAAAATCTGAAAATGTGACTGTAGAATTTATAAAAAACGAGCTTTATTTGTTTGTAAACAACAAAGGGAAAAAAGACACCATTAAACTAAAAAGCTACAGCGAACCGCTCAAACCCGCTACAGCAACCATTACGCCTTTCACAGCTAAGGGCGTCAAATTGCACAGCGTTAGTTGGACAGAAAATACTGTTACCCAAACGCCAGAACGCACCGAAGACAAAACAACCACTTACACAGAAATTTACAATTTGGCTACTAAAGGAAAAGCATTTTCAAACGCCCAGACCACAACTAAAATCAAGGAGATTCAATATTTAGACAAGCTCAAAAACGCGTCGCAAACCGTCGAGAAAAATCGTAGCGAAGGCTTGGCATTTACGCTCACTCCGCAGGGCGACGTGAATTTGAAAAACAAAAAAGAAGACCGAACTTTAATTTATAACGCTTCGAGTAATATTTATCAAGACAGTAAAGATTTGAAGAAAAAATAAATCGTCTTTTAGATTAGTTTTAAGTCAATAAAAAAAGCGGCTCCAATCGAAGCCGCTTTTTTTATTATTGTTAGTGATTACTAATTATTTAACCGTAATCTCAAAAATCTTATCCCAATTTTTACCGGTTACGAAAATGGTTTTGGTTTTGGGATTATAGGCAATTCCGTTGAGCACTTCAGCCTCTTTATTTTTAACTTGGTTGCGCAAATCGGCCAAATTCAATACGCCTTCGACGGCTCCGGTAGTTGGATTGATGACCGCAATGGCATCTTTTTGCCAAATGTTTCCGTAGATTTTTCCGTTAATCCACTCGAGCTCGTTGATGCTTTTTATTTTGCTGCTGTTGGTGTACACGTTGATGTAATTGGTCATTTTTTGCGTGGCTGGATCCATCGTCCAGATTTTCTCGGTACCGTCAGATTGATAAATTACCTTGCCGTCGTTGGTCATGCCCCAACCTTCAATTTTTTTGTCGTAGGCAAATGATTTGAGTTGTTTGAGCGAATTGGCGTCGTAAATAAAACCAATGCCCGATTGCCAAGTCAACTGAAAAATCTGGTTGTTGATCACCGTAATTCCCTCGCCAAAATATTGGTTGTCCATATTGACTTGCTTATAGATTTTGCCGGTTTTGTGGTCATATTTTCTAAAGTGAGACAAGCCTTTTTGACCGGTGCTTTCTAAAAGCGTATCGCGGTAAAACTCAAAACCTTCGGTAAATGCGAGCGTGTCGTGCGGATAAGTGCGCACCAGCTGATAGTTGAGCAATTTGGGTTCAACGCCCGACATGAGCTCAACACGCGCTGAGGTTTCGGTGTTTTCGCCTTCAAAATAAATGAGCGCCTTAAAGTTTTGATAGCCCAATTTTCCGCCGCCCAAAGCCACAGACATTTTTTCGGCACCTTTTTTAGAACCGACTTTTACATCGTTGACATAATAAATAATACTGTCAATTTTTTTGTTTTGCGCATTGACAATCTCGAGCGAAACTTGTTCGCCGGGCTGATAAGCCTCTTTAAAATTCTTGGTTTCAAACGAAAATAAACTTTCGTTGTTATTATCAGAGCCTTTACAGGCAACCATTAAAGCGCCTAACAAAATGGCAGGGAGCAGATTACGTTTTTTCATGGATTTATTTTAATCGCGAACGACATATATTAATGATGTTTCGAGTGTTTTATTGCTTGCAAAAATATAAAAAGATTGTATATTTGCGCCGGCAAGTCCTACACGACCAGCTCCTGCAAAATCCTCCAGGATGGGAACATAGCAAAGGTATGCGGTTGTAGCGGTGCGATGTAGGTCGCTTGCCATTTTTTTTTTGAAAAATTCTAAGGCTTCCTGCGGGAAGTTTTTTTATTTTTGGCAGAAGCTCATCCGGCTGTCCGCTGTATCTTTTGCGGTGAACCCCACCACAAAAGGATGCCGCTTCCATCCGGGCTAGGGCAATAGTTAATCTATAAGCTTTTGTTGTTCTGATCATCATTGGCATTTAAAAAAATAATATGAATACTAAATCTATCCTCATCGCTTTGCTGTTTACTGCAGCATCTACTTTTGCCCAAACCGCTGACAAAGCTGCTTATCCTGAATTCAAAAAAGAATTCGAAGCCTACCGCGATAACCCTGAAGTGGCCTCTGAAAACAGCACCTTGAAACCCGGCCCGTGCGGACAATACAATTTACAGTATATGATTACTTCGCGCGGCACTGAAGAACTAGTCAATACACCGCCACCCAAAAAGCTGTGTGCCGACATGATGCGTTTTGACAAAGCCAAAAACCCGAATGCACCCGCTGATTGGGACTATGAAATCAAGCCGGTGGGTAGTAAATACTATACGATTACCGCCACCAAAAAAGGCGCTGAAGGCAAAGAGGTGTATTATTACGTGCGCAAAGAAGCCAAGTAATAGGCTTCATAAATTTTTATCAATATGTCAAAAGTCGTTCTTATTACCGGCGCATCCTCGGGCATCGGAAAGGCCATTGCAACTTTTTTGCATGAAAAAGGTTGTACGGTGTATGGTACGAGCCGAAATCCCGATAAAGTATCCGATTGTGTTTTTCCGCTTTTGGCTTTAGATGTTCGTGAGCCCGAAAGTATACGCAAGGCGGTGGCTGAGGTCATTGAGCGTTCGGGTCGTTTGGATATTTTGGTAAACAATGCCGGCGTGGGCATTACCGGTCCATTGGAAGAAATTCCCGCCCAAGAACTCAAAGCGCATTTTGACACCAACTTTTTTGGCCCGATAGAAGTTATGCGCGCGGTTTTGCCGCAAATGCGCACGCAAAAATCCGGAATCATCATCAACATTACATCCATTGCGGGTTATATGGGATTGCCTTATCGAAGCGCTTATTCGGCCTCAAAAGGCGCTTTGTCATTAATTACGGAAGCCTTGCGTATGGAAGTCAAAGCTTTTGGGATTCACATTACCGATGTAGCGCCCGGAGATTTTGCTACTAATATAGCTGCCGGCAGATACCATGCGCCTGTGGTTTCAGGTTCGGCTTATGAAATTTCGTACGGAAAAAGCTTGCAGATGATGAACGAGCATGTGGATCACGGAAGCGATCCGCGCGAAATGGCTGTCGCTATTTATGAAATCATTGAGCAAAAACAACCAAAAGTGCATTATAAAGTGGGCGCATTCATGCAAAAATTTTCGATTGTACTCAAACGTATTTTGCCGGACACGGTTTATGAAAAACTACTCATGAACCATTATAAACTCTAATCTCAGAGATTTTTTTCTACAAAGTTGCGGCAGTATTCTTTGATTTGATTTTGCACGGCTCTGAACTCATTTAAGATTTCTTCTTCCGTTCCGGTGGCTTTGGCCGGATCCGGAAAATTGTGATGCAGTTTTTGTGCCTTGCTCGGTATAATCGGGCAACTTTCACGGGCGTGATCACAAACGGTAATGACCCAATCAAAATCAATGGCAGCATATTCATCGACATGGTTTGAAGTATGCCCAGAAATATCAACGCCATCCTCGGCCATGACCAAAATGGCTTTGGGATTGACGCCATGTGTTTGAATTCCGGCGCTGTAAATGTTGGCACGATGGCCCGCAAAATAACGAAGATAACCTTCGGCGATTTGACTGCGACAGCTGTTTCCGGTGCAGAGGACTAAGATGTTTTTCATATTAAACCAATAGCCAAATAATATTCATCAGACAAAACTTTGGATCAAAACCAAAGATCAATTGCAAGGCAACCACCGCCAAAGTGATGATGATTGCCTTTTTATATTGATTAAAAAAATTAACAACAGGCTGCATCGGATGAACAACAAGAAGTTTTTAAAGTACTCAAAGGCAGCTTTTCTTTAGGAATGCCACAGTGATCGCTGGCCAAGCAAGCCGTGTTTTTGGGTTGCAAAATAAATTTTCCGCCGGCAAAATCTAAATCATAACGACCAATGGTATCCGATTGATATTCTACTTCAACAGGAGCGTCGTTCAATGCAAGTGCTTTTTCAGACAATTCAATAATGTGTTGCAATTTTTGTGGTTTGAGTCGGTGGTCAAAATCGTTGGCGTTCCAAAGTTGAAAGTTGACGGCTTTTTCTTCGCGAATCGTTCCGCCGCAATCGATAAAATGTTTGGTGACCGCGCCAATTTCGGTGACGTGGAAATGCTCGGGAACCACAGTTCCGTTGGCCAATTCGAAATGCACTTCTTCGAGTGTATTGAGTATTTGTTTTACTTGTGATAGTTTCATGATGATGAAGATTTATGTTAACAACAATTATTTTTCTTTTGTTCGAGTTCGTAGCTCACTGAGGCAAAATAGCTTTGTAAGATTTCAAGCGCTTTTTCATCGATGCAATAGCAAATAGCGTTGCCTTCGATAGAACCTTTGATGAGCCCGGCGGTTTTGAGCTCCTTGAGATGTTGCGAAACCGTGGGTTGTGCGAGCGGTAATACATTGACAATGTCGGTGCAAATGCAGGTGTTGACGCTCATCAGATATTCAATGATGGCCACGCGTGCCGGATGTCCTAAGGCTTTGGCCAAAGTGGCAATCTGGTTTTGACGTTCGGTGAAATGTTCGGTTTTAGAAGCGCCCATGAGTTTATTTTTATATTGCAATATTACGATATAGAATAATACAAACAACTTTTCGAACTGTTAAATTTTTATCAGCTAACAAAACTTTGCTCAATAGATGTTTTAAACTCAGATATCTTTAAAAAAAACTATTGTCCGCGTTTGACAATTGAGTATTTTTGTGACGCGTTAAGGACAGCAGCGGATATCCTTTTGAGCGATGAGCGAAAAAGATAGCAGCGAATGGCCTGGCCCGCAGTTGCAGCGGCTTGATTCGCTGATTCAGGTTTGAGATTATTATTCAGCCGATGATGCGCGGGAAACGTCCAAAAAATATAGAATAAATAAACTAATCATATGAAATTTTTTATTGACACGGCCAATTTGAACGAGATTCGCGAAGCACAATCTTTGGGGATTTTAGATGGTGTAACGACCAATCCGTCGCTCATGGCTAAAGAAGGAATTACCGGAAAAAACAACATTCTCAAGCATTATGTAGATATCTGTAATATTGTTTCTGGCGATGTAAGTGCCGAAGTGATTGCGACTGATTTTGAAGGTATGGTGCGCGAAGGCGAGGAATTGGCAGAATTACACGAGCAAATTGTGGTGAAATTGCCGATGACCAAAGAAGGTGTAAAAGCGTGTAAATATTTTACCGATAAAGGCATCAGAACCAATGTGACTTTGGTGTTTTCAGCGGGTCAAGCTTTGTTGGCGGCCAAAGCAGGAGCGACTTATGTTTCGCCATTTATCGGTCGTTTAGACGATATTTCTACCGATGGTTTGGCGCTGATTGAAGAAATTAGAACCATCTATGATAACTATGGTTTTGAAACTGAAATCTTGGCGGCATCTGTGCGTCATACGATGCATATTGTGAACTGTGCGAAGTTGGGCGCAGATGTAATGACCGGACCGCTTTCGGCTATTTTGGGCTTACTTAAGCATCCGCTGACTGATAATGGTTTGGCGCAGTTTTTAGCTGATTACGCGAAGGGAAATCAATAAGAATAATTATAAAACGAAAAAGCGGATTCAATTGAATCCGCTTTTTTATTTAAGTTTTGATTTTTTAGAGTTCCTTCTCAAAATTTACCTCAAACAAATTGGTAAAGGCATTTTTGATTTTGCCGTTTTGATCCAAAATAATGGTGCGATGGACTTTCATAATCGCCCATTTTGATTTGAGATCTTCAAAATTAGCAGCGCGAAGTTCAAGTGTGCTGCTGAATTTATTTTTGTCTAAAAGAGCTTTCCAGCGTTTTTGATCTTTGTCTAGACAAATACCAATAAATTGATAATCGGGATGTTTTGCTTTGAGTTCAGCTATTTTTTTGTGAACGGCAGTCATGTGCGAAGACAAATGTTCGGTCCACAGAAATACAACGCTTTTGTGTTTCGGGAAGCTTTCGGGTAAAACTAGTTTATCGTTGCGGTCAATGAGATCAACATTCGGCAATGCGTTGCCCACTTTGAGTTCTTGAATGGCGTTTCCGATTTTGAGAATTTCGTTTTTCTTGCTTTTATCCGTTGAATACTTGTGATATGTGGCCAAAAATATTTTGTTGTTGACCATATTTTGGTCTTCGAGTAAATACGTGAAAGCAATGTTATTCAAAACAGTATTTTTGACTGTTTTGTTTTTAATGAGCGTATCGGCAATATTCAGTTTGTTGATGTTGGTTCTGAGTGCCATATCTACCGGTGTGTAATGATTGTGGTAGTGTATGGCCGACACATTGTTAAGCATGTGTGTGAGGTAATTTACAAAAGGCGAATAGGTGGTAAGCTTTTCGTCGTTGAAGTTGATTTGTTTGCGATAGTTGTAAAAATCTTTGGGTAGTTTTTCAAAAATATCCTCGCCGGTTCTGAACTGATGCGCCATCGGATAAATTTCTTTTTTAGAATAGTGAAAGAAATCAAGCGCGGCTTGGGCATATACATCAAAATCGTCGCTCCATTTGATGGCTTCTTTTTTGGTTTGGTAAAAACGCTTTTTGGCTTGATAGGCTGAATCAATGTTTTTTTGAAAAGCCGAAACGTTATAATCAAAAACATCAAAAAGTTTTCCGCGATCTTCTTCGTTTTTGACATACATTTCCATGAGGAAATTGTTTTTTTGATCGCCACGTCCGCAGAAAATAATCGAATTGTCAAAATCTTGAGCATTCATGCGCACCATGATGCTATCGTTTTTATCAAAATAAACATATTGATATTCGGGTTCGTTTTTGAAGGTGTATAAACCCGGAGCGAGTGAATCAAACTTGATGAAGAAACGATTGTTCCGATCGATTTTTACGCTGTCAATGACTTCGTTGTCTTTACAAAATAACACATACGGATTACTCGGATTAATGACTTCGCCACCAAAATAAGCGGTGAAGTTATCTTCTTTGAATTGTTTGCTACACGAGTACAGCAAAGCCGCCAATGAGGATGATAAGAGCAATAAAGTATGTATTTTTTTCAGACGCATCTAATAAAAACTAGTGGACAAAAATATTCAGAAGCCCCGAGTTTTACTGTTAAGGCATCGTTAAATAAGAATCGTTTAATTTATTGGTTATAAGCCTGAGAAATGCTTAGAAATTTTATACTTTTGCGCAAATTTTTTAAACCTATAATTCATGTTAACAGTAAACAATTTGTCGGTTCAATTCGGTAAAAGAGTTTTGTTTGACGAGGTAAATACAACCTTTTCACACGGAAATATTTACGGAGTAATCGGTGCCAACGGAGCCGGAAAATCTACATTTCTAAAAATTATTTCCGGAGAGATGGATGCTACTTCAGGGCACGTTCATTTAGAGCCGGGCAAGCGCATGTCGGTACTGAACCAAAACCACAATATGTTTGATGAATTTACGGTTTTAGAAACAGTCATGATGGGCAACAAAGTCCTGTATGCCGTCAAAAAAGAAATGGATGCCTTGTATTTAGATTACAACGATTCAAACGCCGATCGCATTGGCGAACTTCAAGTACAATTTGAAGAAATGAACGGCTGGAACGCAGATTCAGAAGCAGCTGCTTTACTCTCAAACTTGGGCATTACCGAGGATTTACACTACATGGCCATGAGTGATTTGGACGGAAAACTCAAAGTGCGTGTGCTTTTGGCTCAAGCGCTTTTTGGCAATCCGGATGTGCTGATTATGGATGAGCCAACCAACGACTTAGACTTAGAAACCATTACTTGGCTCGAGAACTTTTTGGCCTATTATGAAAATACCGTTATTGTTGTATCGCACGACCGTCACTTTTTGGATGCGGTTTGTACGCATATTTCGGATATTGACTTTGGTAAAATCAATCATTATTCTGGGAATTATACTTTTTGGTACGAGTCGAGTCAGTTAGCCGCCAAACAGCGCGCACAGCAAAACAAAAAGGCCGAAGAGAAAAAGGCAGAACTCGAAGAATTTATCCGCCGATTCAGCGCCAACGTAGCCAAATCAAAGCAAGCTACTTCGCGTAAAAAAATGATTGAGAAACTTAATATTGCTGACATCAAACCTTCCTCGCGCAGATATCCGGCCATTATTTTTGACCAAGAACGCGAGGCCGGCGATCAGATTTTGAACATTTCCGGATTAGCTGCATCAGTTGAAGGCGAGACTTTGTTTACCAACGTTGATTTGAACATGAACAAAGGCGATAAGATTGTTTTGTTTTCAAAAGATTCGCGTGCGACAACCGCTTTTTATGAAATCATCAACGGAAAACAAACTGCCGATGCCGGAAAATTTGATTGGGGCATCACGACCAATCAAGCCTATTTGCCGGTTGAAAATCACGAATATTTTCAGAATGATTTGACGCTTGTGGATTGGTTGCGTCAGTGGGCCAAAACCGAAGAAGAACGCGAAGAAGTGAACATCCGCGGATTTTTGGGTAAAATGATTTTTTCAGGCGAAGAAGCGCTCAAAACGGCGCGCGTATTGTCGGGTGGCGAGAAAGTGCGCTGCATGATTTCGCGTATGATGATGGAACGCGCCAATGTTTTAATGCTGGATGAACCTACCAATCACCTCGATTTGGAATCGATTACGGCATTTAACAATTCGCTCAAAAATTTCAAAGGTTCGGTGATTTTTACCACGCATGACCACGAGTTTGCACAAACCGTCGGCAATAGAGTAGTAGAGCTCACCCCAACCGGAGTGATTGACCGCTACATGACTTTTGACGATTACCTTGAGGATGATAAAATTCAAGAACTCAGAAAGAAAATGTATACTGTATAATTGAAAGCTCCCGTTTATTAGCGGGAGTTTTTATTTTTAATAAGAAGTAAAAAAGTGTAATTTTACGCACCAACAACACAACATCAAATGAGTCAAAAACTTTTGCTCAGCCCACGCGAGGTTCATATTATCTTGCATCGATTGGCTTGTCAGCTCATCGAAAATCATTTAGACTTTTCGCAGACCGTATTGGTTGGAATTCAGCCACGCGGAGTTTATTTGGCCGAGCGCCTCAAAGCTCTTTTGCAAGATGAGTACAAAATCAGTCAAGTACAATTGGGTTATTTGGACATCACTTTTTTTCGGGATGATTTCAGGCAACATGCGCCGTCTTTTGAAGCCAGCGAAACCCGCATTGATTTTTTGGTGGATGATAAAAAAGTTGTTTTTATTGATGATGTGTTGTACACTGGGCGAAGCATTCGTTCGGCACTGACCGCGATACAATCATTCGGACGGCCGACTGCTATTGAACTTTTGGTGCTTATCGATCGACGATTTAGCCGTCATTTGCCCATTCAACCAGATTATTACGGTCGCCAGGTTGATGCTATCAACGATGAAAAAGTGCGTGTGCATTGGCAAGAAGTTCAAGGCGAAGATGCCGTTTATCTCATTTCTAAAAATAATCCGCAATCATGAGTGAATTAAGTGTTCGACATTTACTAGGCATCAAATATCTGCAACCATCGGATATCGAGCTTATTTTTGAAACGGCGGCTCATTTTAAAGAAGTCATCAATCGTCCAATCAAAAAAGTTCCCTCGTTGCGCGATACGACTATTGCCAACATTTTTTTTGAAAACAGCACCCGCACCAAGTTGTCATTTGAGCTCGCTCAGAAGCGGCTTTCTGCGGATGTGATTAGTTTTTCGGCGGCACAATCTTCGGTCAAAAAAGGCGAAACGCTCATTGATACGGTCAACAATATTTTGGCGATGAAAGTCGATATGGTGGTGATGCGACATGCTCATCCGGGCGCGGCTTTGTTTTTATCGCAAAACGTCAAGGCCAGTATTGTCAATGCCGGGGACGGAGCGCATGAACATCCGACTCAAGGTTTACTCGACAGTTTTACACTCAGAGAAAAGCTCGGAGATTTGGCCGGAAAAAAAGTGGTGATTGTGGGCGATATTCTGCATTCACGGGTGGCACTTTCCAATATTTATGCCCTACAAATGTTGGGCGCAGAGGTAAAAGTCTGCGGCCCCAAAACACTGATTCCTCGATATATTGAATCTTTGGGCGTTCAGGTTGAATCTGATTTGCGCAAAGCACTCAATTGGTGTGATGCGGCCAATATGTTGCGCGTGCAAAATGAACGAATGGATGTGAGTTATTTTCCGTCAACGCGCGAATATGTGCAGCGTTACGGCGTGGATAGACAGCTGTTGGAATCGCTTGATAAAGAAATTGTCTTGATGCATCCCGGCCCCATCAATCGCGGAGTTGAGATTACCAGTGAAGTAGCTGATGGTAGTCATTCGATGATTTTGGATCAGGTTGAAAACGGCGTTGCGATTCGTATGGCGGTGATTTATTTATTGGCGTCTAAAATTCAATAATTCTGCAAAAAATCCTTCAGAAAACAGTACCTTAGCCATCGATTTTAATTTCTGAATTTTATGAAAGTCGATCAAAAAGGACACACCACAACCATTAAAGATACCCAAGGTGATTTAGCTGCGTTTTTAGTCAAACTCAACCACGAACACAAAAGTTTTCAAAAGCAGAATCTGATTGTTGATTTGTTGGCTTACCCAAGTTTGGCTGTGGTGCGTGTGAATGAATTTGCTGATTTGTCGAAGTTGCATCTCAAAGGTAAAAAGTCATTTGTGGTGGTGGCTGATTGTGACGATTTTAATGCGGTTAAAAACAAATTGACGGTAGTTCCGACTTTGCTTGAAGCGCATGACATCATTGAAATGGAAGAAATTGAGCGTGATTTAGGGTTTTAGAATGTCAATGAATCTAACCATATTGGGTTGTTATGCGGCCACTCCGCGAACGTTGACGCATCCGACCGCCCAGGTTTTAGAAATGCGCAACGAACTTTTTTTGATTGATTGCGGCGAAGGAACTCAAGTTGAACTGCGCAAACACAAGATAAAGTTTTCTAAAATCAATCATATTTTTATTTCGCATTTGCACGGGGATCACTTTTACGGATTGATTGGCCTGATTTCGACTTTTATGTTGTTGGGTCGCGTGAGTGATTTGCATATTTACGGTCCGAAAGGCATCAAAGAAATTATCCTGCTTCAGTTGCGTTTATCGAATTCTTGGGTGAATTATGGTTTGTATTTTCACGAATTAGAATCGACCCAAAGCGAACTCATATATGAAGACAATCAATTAACCGTGCATACCTTACCGCTCAAGCATCGCGTGTATACGAACGGTTTTTTGTTTCGCGAAAAGCTAGCTGAGCGCAAACTGAATTTTGAAGCGGTCAAAGAACATCGCATTGAAACTTGTTATTTTCAGAAAATCAAAAACGGTTCTGATTTAACTTTAGACGACGGAACGGTTTTATTTAATGAATTATTGACTTTTGATCCGCCGGCGTCCAAGAGTTATGCGTTTTGTTCTGATACGATTTATGATGAAGATTTGATTTCGTTGTTGCAAGGCGTGGATGTGTTGTATCACGAATCGACATTTTTAAATTCTGAAGAAGAACTCGGAACCAAAACCATGCATAGTACCGCGGAGCAGGCTGCCAAAATTGCAAGAGCAGCACAGGTTGGAAAATTAGTTTTGGGGCATTATTCAACGCGTTATGAAAGTATTGAGCGCTTTAAAGAGGAAGCTCAGCCCATTTTTGAAAACATTTTGTTGGCTGATGATGGTGTACATTTTGAATTTTAATTAAACATTACAGTTATGAATGATTTGAGTGGATATAGAAAATCATATGAGAAAAGTGAATTGCTGGAAAGTATGATTCCAGGAGATCCAATGAATCTTTTTCACCGATGGTTCTGTGAAATCAAAGACTTTGGTGGTGTTGATGAAGTCAATGCTATGACCGTTGCCACTTTTGGTGAGGATGGTTTCCCGAAGGCTCGCGTTGTATTGCTCAAACAATACAACGAAGAAGGTTTTATATTTTATACCAATTATCATTCAGAAAAGGGTAGGGCTATTGAGGCTCATCCACAGTTGTGTCTTTCATTTTTTTGGCCTTCAATCGAGCGTCAGGTAATTATAAAAGGAATGGCTGAACGAACTTCAAAAGATATCTCTGACAATTATTTTGCTTCAAGACCCAAAGGAAGTCAGTTGGGCGCAGCAGTTTCAGATCAATCTACTGTAATTCCTAATCGAAGTTTTCTTGAAGAAAAATTGAATCAACTCGAAAAAGCAACAGAGCATACCGAAGTTTTGCGTCCAGAACACTGGGGCGGATATTTAGTCAGACCATTATCAGTAGAGTTTTGGCAAGGACGACCGAATCGACTACACGACCGAATACGGTATACAATAAATGAAGACTATTCTTGGAAGATTGAAAGATTAGCGCCGTAAAAATATTTTATTCAAGAGAGGATCACAACAGTGGTCTTTTTTTATGTCTTAAAATAAATATTTTGTAAGAAAATTATTTTATTATAAATCAATTTTATGTATTTCATCGATTTTATTTGTAGTTTAAACGATGTTTGATGTAGTATTGCTGAACCAAATCTAATGAAACGTTCTTAATAACAAAAACATATTTAAAGAAGTTTGCCCCACAATCTACTTTAAACTTAAAACCTACTAGTCATGAAAACATCTCTACTCAGAGCATTGGTGCCGGTGGCATTAATGTTTACAATGATATCTTGCTCTTCAAACGACACTGAAGATAGCACTTCTGTTGCCAAACCTCAACTGGTTCAAGACTTCAGCTACAATACAGATGAACTTCAATTGGCTGATTTAATCAATCAATACAGAGTGAGCATGGGATTAAACCCGCTTGAATTGATTAACCATGTTTCTTACAAATCCGAAGAGCACACTCAATACATGATTGCCAAAAAATCAGTCAATCACGATTTGTTTGCTGAGCGTTCTGAGAACATTATTGAAGTTTTAGGAGCTGTTAAAGTAAACGAAAACGTTGCATACAACTTCATGACTTCAGCTTCAGCGCTTAATGCTTGGTTGAATAGTCCGGGACATAAAGCCAATATTGAAGGAAACTTTACTCATTTTGGAATTTCAATCAAAGTTGATCCTGATACTGGAAAAAAATACTATACCAATATTTTCATTAAAAAATAAATTAAAATTGAGTTTAATTTAATTATGTTTTGTTTTGACACTAAAAACCACCCACATGGGTGGTTTTTTTTATGAACCAACGGCAATAAGTTTAACTTTGAATTGTTTTTATGAATTCATAGCCCAGATATGAAATTAAATATTTTGATTGTAGTCTTTTTGATGTGGCTTTTGAATGGCCAATCGCTTTTGGCACAGCAAAATCAAACACAAAAAGATACTGCCAAAGTTTACAGAGTTATCGAAAACTATTCACAGAAAAGAAAAGTAACTAAATATCTACACAGACTTATTTTTGAACCACTTTCAAAGCCTACTTCTAAAAACATTAAAAAGTCAGTAAAAAAGCAAAGTCTGCGCAAATTTGAAGGCAAAATAATTCGGAACATCAACATTACAACCCTTGATCCGTTTGGTTACTCGGTGAATGATACCAATCAGAAGCCTCAGAAAAAAATATTGAAAATGGGGAATTCTTTACACATGAAAACCCGAAATTTTGCCATTAAAAACTTGCTGATGTTTAAAAATAATGAACCTTTAGATTCTTTGCTTGTCAGGGAATCGGAGCGTTTAATTCGCAGACAACGGTATATTAGAAGCGTAGCCATTACCGTTCGGCAAGTTTCAAAAAAGTCTGATTCGGTTGATGTTTACATTCGAGCACTCGATGCTTGGAGTTTGGTGCCGGAATTAAATTTAACGCCCACTAAATCTGCATTTACAGTTAAGGAAAGAAATTTTCTCGGCACAGGCCACGAATTTACAAATACTTATACCAAAGATCTGACCAGCAGTAATGATGCTTTTGGAACCAGTTATACCATTCCGAACATCAAGAACACCTTTATTCGCACAACGCTTCGATATGACATTGATTTGAAAAAAAACTACATTAAATCATTCAATGTTGAGCGACCCTTTTATTCACCTTATGCGCGATGGGCCGCCGGAGCTTATTTTGATCAAAAGTTTGAACGAATACTGCCGATTGATTCGCCAACAGCTACTGAGTCAGTGGCTTCAAAATATGAGTCGCAAGATTTCTGGGGCGGACATTCAATTCAGATTTTTAAAGGAAATTCCGAAACGAATCGAGCCACCAATTTTGTCACAACCGCACGTTTCTACAACAAAAAATATATTGACCGACCAGTAATTGCTCAGGATTCACTTGGCGTTTATTCGACTGAGAAACTTTATTTGATAAGTTTGGGTATATCGTCGCGAAAGTATATCCAAGAAAAATACGTTTTTAATTTTGATGTGGTTGAAGATATTGCCACCGGATTTGTCTATTCTCTTACCACCGGTTTTCAGAATAAAAGTGCCAAGAACAAAACTTATTTTGGCGGAAAAGTAGCTTTCGGCAATTATTACAACTTTGGCTACATCGCGACTGATTTTGAGTACGGAACTTTTTTTGACGGTAAAATCACACAGCAAAGCGCATATAATCTGAGTTTGACTTATTTTACCAATCTCATTGATGTCGGGCGATGGAAGTTTCGTCAGTTTATCAAGCCGCAAGCCATTATCGGAACCAAACGAATTAATTCAAATACTGATAAATTATCTTTAAACGGCGATACAGGAATTCCCGGATTTAGCAGCAATCAACTATACGGAACCAAAAAACTGTTGCTTACTTTTCAGACGCAAGGCTATTCACCATGGCAATTAATCGGTTTTAGAATGAATCCTTACATGTCTTATACTATGGGAATGCTTGGGCAAGAGCATATAGGATTTAGTCGAAGCCAATTGTTTTCAGAATTGGCCGTTGGGCTAATTATCAGTAATGATTATTGGGTGTTTAGCAACTTTCAGATTTCTTTTTCGTATTTTCCTTCTTTGCCGCCGGATATGAGCGCTCCGTTCAAAACCAATTCGCTCAGGACCTATGATTTTGGCTTGCAGGATTTTGAAATTGCCAAGCCAGTATTGGTGAGCTATCAGTAATAGTGAGATATATTAATTGTAGGATATTTATTACTAACTAACTAACTTCATCGGGCTTTTATTACACCATAACGAATAGGGCAAATGGAATGTTTGCTATGTTTCAAGGTTGTTATACGTTTGTCATGTAAATATTAGAAACCCCAAAACTACTACTTACATGAAAACACTTTTTGCTTATATATCAGCTATCGGATTTACATGCGTCGCATCGGCGCAAATAGTTTCTATTCCCGATGTCAATTTCAAAAATAGATTGATTCAAGATGACCTTATTAATCTTGACGGAGATGGAGAAATCCAACTTGAAGAAGCTTTGTATGTTCAGTATCTCGATTTGTCAAATGCGGATATTCATTCGCTCTCAGGCATCGAACAATTCATCAATTTAAGAGAACTCAATTGCGAGAACAATCAGATTTCTGAGCTTCCACTAACCACTTTGGGTTATTTAAAACGGTTGAATTGCAATAACAACAGCATCACTTCGCTTGATTTTGATACTTCGTCTTTGCAGGAATTGCGTTGTGGACACAATCAAATTTCGTTTGTAAATGTGGGCTCTGGAACTGTAGAATTAGATGTTTCGTATAATCAACTGTCGCAATTGACCTTGCCGTCTTCGGGTAGTTACGCCTATTTGAACATTTCCGGAAACTTGTATACAACAGTGCAAATACAACAGCTCAGACTCGATAATTTCTTTTGCGAAGACACGCATTTAACTTCGCTTGATTTATCACAAACCTTGCAGTTGGGTGAAACCATTTCTATCAAAAACAATCCTGATTTGCAATCGCTCAATCTCAAAAATGACCGCTTTGATTTTTGCGATGTCATGGGTGGAGGATGTCATTTCTACTTGGCTTTGAGCGGAAATCCTGCATTGACTAATATTTGTTTGGACACCTTTGATCACGACGGTGTGAGCGGTTTGAATGAATTGGACTTTTTTCAGACTCAATACAATTTGAACGATGTTAGTTTTAATGAGAATTGTGGTGGAAATCCATCGCCGGAGCTAACCGTGACTGATTTGACCAAAAATATTCAGTGGTATCCCAATCCGGTGCAAAACCATTTAGATATTGAATCAAAAAATAATACTTCATTGCAAACAGTTCAGCTATACAATTTAATGGGCCAAAAAGTAATGACACAAAACTTGAATTCATCTGACAAAACTAGTGTTGATATGTCGCAATTGCATACAGGTACTTACTTACTTGAAATAATTTCAGACCAAGGCACTGCGATAAGTAAACTCATCAAATTATAATAAAAACATTTTCGGGGGAAAATGGGAACCACTTCGGCAACGAGGTGGTTTTTTTGTAATTTATATTCCATAAATAACTTGACAGCAGTTGTATGTTAGCCAATCAACAGAGCTTTGAAAATGGATTAACTATTTGGCCGAACAACTTCAACTCTTTTTGTTTAACTTTATACAATCAATTAGGGCAATTAATCAAAAAAAAGATTCCTTTAACAATCCAACTTTGTTTGATGGCTCAAATCTCAATAAAGGTGTTTACTTTTTTGAAATAAATTCTGAAAATACCAAAACAACTAAACAGATTGCCAAATTTTAAATCAAAGGTTATGAAAAAAAATTACTTGTTAATGCTAGTGAATGTGGTTTCATTTACCGCAATAGGTCAGATTGTAACTATTTCTGATAGCAATCTGAAGAATATGCTTCTGCATACCAATTGTGCTCAGCTCACTAATCCAACTTGGTTAACGGATGTTGATGTTAATAACGATGGTGAAATTCAACTAACCGAAGCGGCCAATGTATTGAAGCTAGATATCTCAACCAATGAGTTTAACAACAGCGGAAACATTAATAATTTAAACGGATTGGAATCGTTCCCGAATTTAACAGAGCTCAATTGTAAAGGAAATTCAATTGCGAATCTCGATGCAAGTGTTTTTCCTAATTTAACAAAACTCGATTGCAGTTACAATCAATTGACTCAATTAAATGTGAGTGGATTGTCGCAATTAACACAACTCAATTGCTCTAAAAATAACTTAACACAGTTGAATATTCAGAATTTAACCGACTTAAAAATTTTGTATTGTATTTTTAACAACTTAACGCAAATCAATCTTTCGGGTCTCACCGAGCTAGAAAATTTTCAAGCTGATGTTAACCAACTCAACGATGTAGTTCTAGCAAATAATACAGGTTTAAAACTGTTGTCTATCCCGGGAAATTCGCTGACCCAGTTAGACATACAATCTGCTCCGAATATTGAGTCATTGTCATTAAATACTAACAATCTTTCTACACTGAATTTTACCGGACTAAATCATTTGAGATATGTTGATGTTTCAAATAATTTATTTACGGATATTAATTTGAGTCAAACACCTTTGTTGAATAGTTTGACATGCGTTAACAATCCAAATTTGACCACCATCAATGTGAGAAACAATTATATTTCTTGGGGTGATTCTGATTTACTCGATTTTCCGTTTAGATTTGAAGATTTACCAAACTTATCAAGCATCTGTATGGATAATGGTGAACAAAACAATTTAATTAATACTAATTATAATGTTAGTGGCAACGTTCTTATTTTTGGAGGAGAAAACTGTGATATTCCACTACAAATTTCGACCGCCGCAACCTCAGATTTTAGTTTAAACAACCGTATCGATTTATATCCGAATCCAGCAGAAAATGCCATTAATTTGAATGTTCCATCGAATTTTCATGTACAATCTTTGAATATTTTCAATTCGTTAGGCCAAATTGTCAAAACAGAAGTGTTCAAAAACGATTCAGTAATCCCAACAATTAATATTTCAAATCTAAAAACCGGAACCTATTTTGTAGAAATTCATACCGATTCCGGAAAAACAACCCAAAAGTTTATCAAACTCTAGATATAAAGGCCGTCGA
The DNA here is from genome assembly GCA_046329175.1 of Flavobacteriaceae bacterium. GTDB lineage: Bacteria > Bacteroidota > Bacteroidia > Flavobacteriales > Flavobacteriaceae > Flavobacterium. The sequence goes on along the minus strand of JAXLVE010000005.1, from coordinate 10,511 downwards.
GAAGACGGCTTTTTTATTTTAAACCTTCTAAAAAAAGAAAGTCTATGAACAGAAATTAATTACTAGCTCTCTTTTATCATGAAGATTAAATCTATCTTTTTAAACCTGCTTTTTGTTCTTTTTGTAACCCTCACTAAAGCCCAAGAAAAATCAATCATCCTCGGTAGGCCCACCAACAACTCGGTAACTGCGAGTATTTTATTTGATCAAAATGTCGATTTCTATTTAGAGTACGGTTTACAAAGCGGTCAATACAACACAACTACCAACCAGCAATCCAATGTTGCGAATGTGCCCGATGAAATTGAACTCACCAATTTAAATCCCAATACGCGCTATTTCTACCGTATGAAATACAAACCAGCGGGAAGTTTAACCTACAGTAATACGCCGGAATATACTTTCCACACCCAAAGAGCTCCGGGCAGTAATTTTACTTTTACTATTGAAGCAGATGAACATTTGTACGATGTAAAAGGTGATCGCGATATGTACCAAGTTACCCTAGCCAATGAACTAGCTGATCAGCCCGATTTCATGCTTTCATTGGGCGATATTTTTGGCGATGATCATACGCCCACGACCACAACCAGCGCCGACATGGACGCTTTGCACAAAGATTACCGACAATACCTTGGTCAAATCTGTCATTCAGTGCCATTTTATGTTTGTCTTGGAAATCACGAAGGCGAAAATGACTATTATATGGCGCAAAATCCACCCAACAACATAGCTGTTTGGGGCACTTTGTGGCGTAAATACTATTATCCGAATCCAGAGCCCAACAGTTTCTATTCTGGTAATACAACAATCGAAAATTTCGGAATCGACAGCCCGCAAAACTACTACGCATGGCAATGGGGCGATGCTTTATTTGTGGTTTTGGATGTCTACAGAACTTCATCGTACACCACTTTGAGCGATAAACCGCAAAACTGGAATTGGACACTGGGTTATCAACAATATCAATGGATGCGTAGTGTACTTGAGAACTCGACTGCTGCGCACAAATTCGTTTTCGCTCATCATACACGAGGTCAAGGCCGTGGCGGAACAGCTACTGCCACACAATTTGAATGGGGCGGTTATCAAGGAAACGGCAACAACTATCAATTTGACGCCAACAGACCCGGCTGGGGCAAACCGATTCAAAAGGTTTTTGAAGATACCGGCGTAGATATTTTCTTTCAAGGACACGATCATTTGTATGCCAAAGAAGTGCTCAACAACGTAGTATATCAAGAAGTGCCGATGCCCAGCGATATTACTTATCAAATAGGTTATACCGCCAATGCCGATGCTTATACTGATGTAGTTTTAGACGGAACCGGACACATCAGAGTGCAGGTAACTTCAGATTGTGTAACTGTTGATTATGTGAAAGCCTACATTCCCGGAACTACAGGCTCGGCGGGTCATACCAACGGAGAAATTGGTTATTCATACAGCGTAGGCAGTTGTGCGCTTGCAAACAATGCTTTTGAAAAAAACAAAGCTTATGTGGTTTACCCGAATCCGGCCAGCAATTCCATCAATATCTCTTTTGATGACCATTCATTGGTACATCAATATGAACTGTACAATACCGTCGGACAAAAAGTCGCTGTATTTACATCAAATACTTATGATACTTCGTCTTTACCGAATGGCATCTATTTCTTAAGAGTTGACAACGGAAAACTTGAAACGCAAAAAGTAATCATCAAACACTAAAAGATGAAGCGATCTCAATTCATTGGAATCTTGATGGGAATGATGAGTTCAGTTATATCTGCACAAAACATCACACAAACTGAAATACTCGGTCGTCCAACAGACCACAGCATTACCGTGCAAGCTTTTTTTGATATGGATGTTGAAATGCATGTACAATATGGGCTTGCTTCAGACAATTACACTTATGAAACGAATTGGCAACTTTTTTCGGCTAACCAGCCCGCTGAAGTGATCCTTGAAAATCTAATATCCAATACAAATTATTTCTATCGAATTCAATACAGATTACCCGGCGCTGAAATCATCAGCAGGCCCCAACACAGCTTCCATACCCAACGCGATGTGAATGCTACTTTTAGTTTCGTTGTTCAGGCCGATCCGCATTTGGACGAGCAAAGCAATCCGATTTTATATCAAAGATGTTTGCAAAATCAGCTTGAAGATCAGCCCGATTTTATGATTGATTTAGGCGATTTTTTAATGACCGACAAACTCAAAAACCTCACAACCAACTCGGTTCCGCATGATACCATTCCGTACCGATGTAAACTTTTGAGAAGTTATTACGAAAAAATAGCCCATTCGGTGCCTTTGTATATCGCACTCGGAAATCACGAAGGAGAAAGCGGCTGGAACTTAAATAATACTTCTGAAAATATCGCTGTTTGGAACACACTCGAGCGAAAAAAGTACTTTATGAATCCTTTTCCCGATGGCGGATTTTACACAGGCGATACGACCAATCATCCTTTTGTGGGACAGCGCGAAAATTACTACGCCTGGCAATGGGGCGACGCTTTGTTTGTTGTGCTCGATCCGTACTGGTACACCAGCCCCAAGCCTACCGCAACTACGGGTTGGCGCTGGACGTTGGGCGCTGCTCAATACAATTGGCTCAGAAATACTCTAGCCAACAGTACCGCCCAATACAAGTTTGTTTTTGCGCATCAAATCGTTGGAGGTGATGCTGATGGCAGAGGCGGTGTTGAATTTGCCAATTTATACGAATGGGGCGGACAAAACCTAGATGGGACAGATGGTTGGCAAACCAATCGCCCAACTTGGGATATGCCGATTAAAGATTTACTCACCCAAAACCACGTGAATATTTTCTTTCACGGACACGACCATTTTTTTGGCAAGCAAGAAAAAGATTGTCTCATTTATCAAGAAACCCCGCAACCCAGTCATCCGAACTTCAACAGTGTGGCTTATGCCGCGACCTATGGATATCTTGAAGGTCAAATTTTGGCTAATTCAGGGCACATTCGCGTGACGGTTGCTCCGTCTGGAGTATTGGTTGAATATGTTCGGGCGTATTTACCGGAAAGCGAAAACAATACCCGGCACAACAAAGATGTTTCGGCAAGTTATTTTATTCCGGCTCAAAATTGCTATACCCTCGGCACCGCACCCAGCATGATTTGGAATGCCCAATATCCGGAAGACATGGTTTATCCGAATCCGTTTTCAAAAGAGACCACTTTGGCTTTCTCGGTCGTTGAATCGGAAGAAATATCTATAGAAATTTATAATATAAACGGACAACTCATCCGAACTTTAATTCCGCAGCATTCAATGAACAGTGGTTCATACAAAGTAATTTGGGACGGACAAGAAGGCTCCGGAAATGAGGCTGCCAACGGAATTTATCTCTACCAAATCAAACATCAATCCGGCCGGATTGATTCAGGCAAAATCATCCTCAAACGATAATACACAGATTATGAAAAAACTCGCTCTCTTGTTCGTTCTAGTCATCTGCGCTTTTGGTTATGCGCATGATTTACACCCGGGACAATTCCCTTTACATTCTTGGTCAAATTCCAAAAATCAAGTCGTGGCCGAAGGTACTTTTTACATGCTCAAAAACAATTGCGTGTATGTAGAAGATGCTCATTTAAAGATTGTTCAAATTCCGTTTCAATCGCTTTCAACAAAAGATCAAGATTATGCTCTGGCTAAAAATCAGCGCGTGGTAGATTTGAATCAGAGCCCGTTTGATGAAAAAAAGTCTGAAGTCAACACGGAGATCATTTTTAATTCAGAAGAAATCAAATTCATTGGCTTTTTTGGAGTTGCATTTATCTTTTGCCTGATGTTTTTCATGCATCAAAAAAATGTCCGCTATTTAATTCCTTTGATGATCGCTGCTTTGGTGACTTTAACTTATGGATTTACCGGGCAATTAACCGCTACCGATCCGGATTTTGTGCAATCAGCTTTTGCTCCGTTTTCATCTTCTGTGAGCACCAGTTATGACAACACCTATTTTTATATTCATTCCAAAGGAATTCCTAATCACACCATGATGGTGGGCATCTCAAACCACGGCTGGCAACAGCAAGTGCCTATACCACAGTGTTATATCAACGATAACGCTTGGAGTATTCCGCTGAATCCGGTGATGGCCGCAACACCGATTCCGATTGACGCGGTGCATTTTACCAGAGGAGCGATAGCCATTGCCGCCAACGGAGTACCTATTTTTAATTATCACACCAATACTGGGGTTGATTCTTATCTGGATGGACAACTTGATAATTATGGCGGACATTGCGGTCGTGGCGATGATTATCACTATCATATTGCGCCCTTGCATTTATATAGTTTGGGCCAAACGACCACCAATTTGCCCTGTGCCTTTAGTTTTGACGGATTTGCGGTCTACGGAAGTTTAGAACCTGACGGAAGTCCGATGACAACCCTCGATGACAACCATGGGCATCTCGGTACGGACGGCGTTTATCACTACCACGGAACCAATGCAGCACCTTATATGATTGGCAATTTTGTTGGACAAGTTACCGAAGATGCCACGCATCAGCTCATTCCGCAAGCAGCGGCGCATCCGGTACGCAATGAAAATTGGACGCCTCTAAGCGGAGCTTTGATTACTTCCTGCACGACCAATGCCAATAACAACGGTTATAATTTGAGTTATTCACTTAACGGAACACCCGGTTACGCAACCAATTTCAGTTGGAACGGTACAACTTACACTTTCAATTATGTCACACCAACGGGAACAACCAACACAAATTACAATGGTTTTTCGCAATGTTCGGTGCCTAATTTAGCGCAAGCTACTTTTGATCAAAACAAAGGAATTTACTTGGTTCCCAATCCGGCCAAAAACTTTGTCCAAATCCGTTTGAAAGATGAATCGTTGTCCCAAAAAAATCAAAAAATATCCATTTACAATGCACAAGGAAAAAAAATGTATGGGGCGAATCAATTTCAATCGCAGATCAATGTTCAAGGATGGCCAAGTGGCGTTTATTGGGTGAAAATAGTTGGTTCAGATACATCAATTACGCAAAAATTAATCGTTGAATAAGGTTATGAAAAGAATTTTGTTCGTCGCATTCTTGTTGGGCTGTATAAAAAATTATGGTCAGAGCGCTCCAAAAACAATGGCTTTGTTACCCGATACCGGTCAAACAATGAGTTATACCAATACGTTTGGAGAGGACAATGACTACAACATCAATCCTCCAAGTTATACATTGGGCAACGACGGAACGCTTACCGATTTGATTACCGGCCTGATGTGGCCAATGCAAGATGGCGGCGAAATGACTTTTGAAGCGGCTCAAACCTATTGCGAAAACTTGAATTTGGCTGGTTACAACGATTGGCGGTTACCGAGTCCGATGGAGGCATTTTCGATACTAAACCACCAACACAACAATCCAGCTTTGGATACGAATTACTTCACATCAAGCAATGCCGAGTATTGGTGGACCAACGCTCCTCAAGTAGGCGATGTCAATAAAGTTTGGTGTACCAATGCCGGCGGAGGTATTGGCAATCATCCGAAATCTGAGACCATCAGTGCCGGTGGAATCAAAAGATTTCATGTACGAGCTGTGCGTCAATCACAACCCACCGTCCAATTAACCAATCGTTTTACGGATCACAACGACGGAACAGTTACCGATGAACTCACCGGGCTGACTTGGCAAAAAATACCCAACGCCACAGCCATGACTTGGGAACAGGCGCTCAATTATGCTGAACAATTGACTTTGGCCGGAAATATAAATTGGCGGCTTCCGAACATTAAAGAATTACAATCGTTACATGACCCAGCGCTCAGCAATCCGGCCATCAGCAGTATTTTTAACGATGTTGGTGTTAGAAACTATTGGTCGTCAACTACATTGTTCAATCAGAATTTAAAAGCTTGGTATTGGAATACGCAATTTGGAATCACGACCTATGATCTGAAAACCAACAGCAACTATGTGCTTTGTGTTTCGGGAGCACCAAGTTTGACCAACGAGGCTTTTACGTATCATGATTTAAAAATTTATCCCAATCCTGCGGATACCTTTTTGATGATTGACCCTCAAGATACATCTGGACAGCATTCGTATTCTTTGTACAACATCTTAAGTCAAAAAGTCGCTCACTTTACCACATCTATTTTTGACTGTACACGTTTAACCAACGGTATATACTTTTTGAGGATGGATGACGGAAAATTTGAAACGCAAAAAGTGGTTATAAAGCATTAATATTCAATAAGTATTTATTTACATTTTGTTTTTCTACTTTTATAAAGCTAAAAAACAAACCATGAAAAAACTATTCTTCTTAACCTTTAGCATTTTATGCTCTTCATTAGGCTTTGCTCAGATTGTGAATATACCCGATCAGGTTTTCAAAGCTCTTTTGTTATCGGCTGATGAAAGTAATAGTATTGCCAAAGATGAAAACCAAAACTCTATTCGTATTGATGCCAATCAAGATGGCGAAATCCAAATTTCAGAAGCGTTAATCATTGATGGGTTAAGTATTTCAAATGACAATCTAACTTCATTAACCGGAATTGAAGCGTTTGATAACTTGAATGTACTTGCGTTGTCTTCTAGTTCTCTGGTAAGTTTGGGTGAAGTCCAACAAATGATGAATCTAACGTCTCTACAAGTTTATTGTAGTTTAATCACCTCAATTTCATTTCATGAAATGCATTCGCTCAAGTATCTCATTATTGGATCTAACACACCTATCACAGACATTGATCTTTGCGGCACTTCTGTCTTTTCTTTGTATTGCAGCAACAATCCAACCTTGCAATCGATCAATTTTAAAAACAATGTGGTTTCCGGAATGAATCTCGGCGAAGCTTCAAAAGGATTTCCGCCTCCGTTGCCCAACATTTGGCTAGAAAACAATATAGCTTTGCAAAATATCTGTTATGATACAGGAGAATATCAGGCCATTGTTGCTATGATGGAGCCCAATTTATTAGCCAATATTAATTTTACGACCGATTGCGACAGTAGTTGCCTGTTGGCTAATGAACAAAAGAATCAAAATTCATTAACTGTTTGGCCGAATCCGGTTGGAAATTCATTGTATATTGAAAGTGCTCCTAATGTTTCATTGCAATCAGTCATAATATACAATGCCATGGGACAACTAGTCAATTCTTATTCAGCACAAGATAATTTGTTGACAATCGATGTTACGAATTTAGCAAGCGGGTGCTATTCTCTCGAAATAAATTCTAACCAAGAAAAAGTCACGAAAAAGTTTGTGAAAATCTAATCGATATGAAAATAAGCAGTCTTGAAATAGACGGTTTTTTTATCCAACTGATTGACCATTGAGCTTGCTGTTTTTATAACTGAATCCGAAGTAAATACTCAGACCAATGAGCAACCAAATGGTAAAATAAATCCAGTTCCAAACGCTGAGTTCGGCCATCATATACAAGCATGAAACCAAACCTAAAAGCGGAATCAACGATAAGTTTGAACGATACGCCCAAAGCACCAATCCGAGTAAAACAATCATAAAAATCCACATCGGAATTTTGTGCTGAAACAAAGCAAAGCCACTTTGGTATTTTTGATTTTCAGCAATCGGAAGCTCATCAATTAAGGCTTTGTAAGTGGTTTCGTCGTTGTGATAATCGCTGAGCAAAGCTTCTAGGTCTGCATTTTCGGCATGCTTCGGATTTTTAGCAATCAAAAATTCAGTCACCGATTTTGTTTGCGTGGCATCTAACGAAGTCACAATATCTTCGGGCGCATTGATTTGTTTTTCGTTGGTGATAAAATCCATCGTTGCTTTTTTGTTATAGGTAAAAGCGAATGTGAGCCCGACCAACAATAAAATAGGTGCAATGAATTTCGCATTGATATACGGTGTTTTGAATTTTCCACGCGGAATATCGGGCTTATTCTGCAACACCAAAACACCGGCGCAAACCAAAACAAAGGCAAACAAAGTTCCGATACTACACAAATCTGTCACCATGGTCAAATTCAGAAACAAAGCCGGAACCGCTACCACAAAACCGGTCACTATGGTGGCGTATGAAGGGGTTTTATATTTCGGGTGTACCCGCGAATAACGTTTGGGTAATAAACCATCTCGACTCATGCTCATCCAAATGCGCGGTTGCCCCATCTGAAAAACCAGCAAGACGCTGGCCATGGCAATTACAGCACTCACGGCAATAATTCCGGACATCCATTTGAGGTTGAGTTTGTCAAAAACAAAAGCCAACGGATCTCCTACATTGAGTTCACTGTACGAAACCATTCCAGTTAAAACCAGCGCAATCACGATATATAAAATTGTACAGACAATAATCGCCCACATCATGCCACGCGGTAAATCGCGTTGTGGGTTTTTGCATTCTTCGGCCGTGGTAGAAATCGCATCAAAACCAATATAGGCAAAGAACACCGCTGAAACTCCTTTGAGTACACCCCCAATTCCATTCGGAGCAAACGGATGCCAATTTTCAGTATCGACATAAAAAATGCCAACCGCAATCACCAACAGAATAATACACAATTTGACTACAACCATGAGATTACTAGCGTTACGCGATTCTTTCATGCCGCGATATACCAAAGCAGTAATAATAATGATGATCAGTAAAGCCGGTAAATCAGCCACCAAATGAAAAGATCCAATCGTCGGCGCCGATGTCCAAGCGGTGTAGGCATGTTGTAAACCTTCGTCTAAGTTTTCAAAAGTTTTTCCGCCTTGCATCAGCGCGGTGGCATCTTTAAAACCGTTCGAAGCCGTGAGGTAATCCATCTGAATATATTGAGGCAGATGAATTTTCATACTCTCGAGCAAGCCCGTAAAATAATCGCTCCACGAAATGGCTACGGTAATATTGCCAATGGCGTATTCCATAATGAGCGCCCAGCCAATAATCCAAGCAATGATTTCGCCAAAAGCCACATACGAATAAGTGTAAGCACTGCCCGAAACCGGAACCATCGAAGCAAATTCGGCATAAGCAAAGGCAGCAAAACCACAGGCTAAAGCTGTAAACAAAAACAAGAATATCACTGCCGGCCCACCGTCTGCACTGGCTTTGCCGATGGTGCTGAAAATTCCCGCACCAATAATAGCGGCAATTCCAAAAGCTGTTAGATCGCGCGTGGTGAGGTGTTTTCCTAAAGCATTATGTCCGTCGGATTCATTTTTTTCAACTTGTTTGAGAATATCATGAACTGATTTTTTGCGGAATAAATTTGAAAACGACATGCTTTATTTTTTTATGACAAACAAATATAAGATTATTCGTTTATGATTGAAGAATGTATTTGAGAATAACCTCAGACTATTTGAAAATAAAAACAAATAATTAAAAACAATTATTTCAAAAAAGATAGAAGCTACTTTTGATTCAACTCAAATGCACAATTATTAACCCAAAAAATAATCAACATGGAAAATTCAAATGAAGCAAAATGCCCTTTTCATCACAAATCTCCCAGCGCGGGAACTAGTAACCAAGATTGGTGGCCCAACCGATTAAACCTCAATATCCTTCGTCAGCACAGCAATTTGTCAAACCCGATGGATGCTGATTTTAATTATGCTGAAGCTTTTAAATCACTTGATTTGGCGGCTGTCAAAAAAGACATTTACGATTTAATGACTGATTCACAAGATTGGTGGCCGGCTGATTATGGTCATTATGGACCTTTGTTCATCAGAATGGCATGGCACAGTGCCGGAACCTACAGAATTTCAGACGGGCGAGGTGGCGGTGGAACCGGAAATCAACGCTTTGCACCTATCAACAGTTGGCCGGATAACGGAAACCTTGACAAAGCCAGAATGCTTCTTTGGCCGATTAAAAAGAAATACGGAAAAAAACTGTCGTGGGCCGATTTAATGATTTTGGCCGGAAACTGTGCGCTTGAATCAATGGGTTTTAAAACCTTTGGATTTGCCGGTGGTCGTGAAGATATTTGGGAACCCGAACAAGATATCTATTGGGGAACTGAAACAGAATGGCTCGGAGACAAGCGCTACAGCAGAGACCGTGAACTCGAAGATCCGCTCGCAGCTGTTCAAATGGGATTGATTTATGTAAATCCTGAAGGCCCGAACGGCGTTCCTGACCCATTAGCATCCGCCAAAGACGTTCGGGAAACCTTTGCGCGTATGGCCATGAATGACGAAGAAACCGTTGCTTTGGTAGCGGGCGGTCATACTTTTGGAAAAGCCCATGGAGCAGGCGATGCAGCTTTGGTGGGACGTGAACCCGAAGGCGCCGAAATGGAGCATATGGGTATGGGTTGGATTAGCAAATACGGTTCCGGAAAAGCCGGTGATGCTATTACTAGCGGTATCGAAGGCGCTTGGAAACCCAATCCAACTACTTGGGATAACGGATATTTAGAAACCTTATTTAAATACGACTGGAAATTGGTCAAAAGCCCGGCAGGTGCATTCCAATGGATACCAACCGATGAGTCAGCAGCAGCAATTGTTCAAGACGCACATGATTCAAATAAAAAACA
>JAXLVE010000042.1:0-5557 GCA_046329175.1 Flavobacteriaceae bacterium | reverse complement strand
GAGTTTATAAAAATCTGGAGAAACCGCGCCAGCCGAACCTTAACACTGGCCTATTTTATATTGCTGACCTTTATTGCGCTTTTTGCCTCGATCAAGTTTAATGTGGGTCCGATACAGTTTCATTTGGCCGAAATGGGCATTTTCAACTTTCCGTTTATTTGGCATTTCAATACCTATGTAGCGGCTATTTTAAAGTTCTTTTTGGCGGTGGTTATTGTGTCGATGATGGCCAACGAATACAGCTACGGAACGCTCAAACAAAACCTTATTGACGGCTTGAGCAAGCGCGAATTCATTACTTCAAAATTCTTGATGGTGGTTACTTTTGCAGCCATTTCAACGGTTTTTGTATTTGTGATTTCACTGATTTTGGGGTTAATTTTTTCATCGTACAACGAACTGGGAATTATCTTCTCTGATTTGGAATATTTGCTAGCTTATTTTGTCAAACTCGTCGGTTTTTTCTCGTTCTGTTTGTTTTTAGGCATCTTAATCAAACGCTCAGCCTTTGCTTTGGGCTTTTTACTCATTTGGAACATCATCGAAGGCATCATCAGTGGTTTGCTGCATTTTAAAGTTTTCCCCGACAGCAATTATGCCGACTATTTCACGCAATTATTACCGCTTGAAGCCATGTCGAATTTGATTATCGAGCCCTTCTCAAGATTATCGGTCATTAAATCGATTGGAAATCAAATTGGGGTCAACAACATCAAAGATTACAGTGTGCATCCGCTAGCGATAATCATCGTGGTAGCTTGGACGATTATTTTTGTCATCTCATCGTACAAATTACTGGTCAAAAGAGATTTATAGTATCTTTGGCAGGCAAATTTGATTGCACAGAAAACGGCCTGTATGTCATCGAAAATTATCGTAAAAACAAAGCTATTTGGAGTTCAAAAAAGTTCCCTTCTCGGCTTTTTTTACTTGCTTTTATATTCAGTTACAATTCAAGGTCAATTTGTTCGGGTAGATGATACTTATTCGGCTCAACAACTCATTCAAAATGTTTTGGTCAACAGTCCGTGTGCCAATATTGCCAATGTTCAGGCTACGGGAAATCCTTTTAATACTTCAGAACTGAGTTATGGTTATTTTGATGCCAACGGAAGTGGTTTTCCTTTTCTGAATGGTGTGGTGCTTTCAACGGCACGTGCCAAAAGATCCGAAGGCCCCAACACCAGCTTGATTGACGAAGGCGAAACCGGATGGCAAGGCGACCCTGATTTAGAACAAGCTTTGGGCATCAGCAACACCTTTAACGCAACGGTGATTGAATTTGATTTTACGCCGCTTACGAGCTACGTTAGTTTTGACTACATTTTTGCCTCTGAAGAATACCAAGGCACCGCGCCATGTAGATATTCAGATGGATTTGCCTTCTTGCTCAAAAAGGCCAATTCATCCGAAGCTTATCGCAATTTAGCGTTGATCCCCAATACCAATACACCGGTTTTGGTAACCAGTGTTCACATGGCAACTTCGAACTGTCCGGCGGTTAACGAACAATATTTCGGGCAATACAATGGCAGCAGCGACGCCATCAATTTCAACGGTCAAACGGCTGTGCTTACCGCCGAATCAACGGTAACGCCGGGCGTCACTTATCATATCAAACTCGTCATTGCCGATCACGAAAACATTCGGTATGATTCAGCAATATTTTTGGGTGGTGGAAGTTTTAAAGTCGGAACTGACCTCGGCCCAGATCGATTAATTGCGACCAACAATCCGATTTGTCAAGGGCAAACTTATCAGCTTGACGCTACTGAAGCCGGAACCAATAGCTACAAATGGTTCAAAAACGGCATCGAGCAAATCGGTTTTACGGCTCCAACCTTTAACGTTACCGATAGCGGAATCTACAGCGTTGAAGTTTCACTCGGAACTACTACTTGTATCTCTAGCGGAGAAGTAACGGTTGAATATATTCCGGGACCGAGTTTAAATCCGTCAACTTTGGTTCAATGCGACGAAAATCAAGACGGAAGTGCTTTGTTTAACCTCAATTTGGCCAATGCGCAAATTCTCAACGGAAATCCGGGTAACGTTACTTATTACGAAAACCTGATTGATGCACAAAATCAAAATACAGCACAAGCAATACAATCGCCAGAGGCCTATTCTAGTGCTCCGAAGACTATTTATGCCAGTGCGCTCAGTGCTGCCGGATGCGCTGGTGTAACCCAACTGACTTTACAAATCTCGAACAACAGTTTGCCTCCGGAATTTGACTATGAAACTTGCGATTTAGACAATGATAAAGACGGTTATTACGGAATTACTTTGAACCAAATTGATTCGGATGTATTGAATGGATTGCCTTCGGGATTGATTGTACAATATTATCCGACTTATCAAGATGCGCTGTTGCAAACCAATGCGTTGCCAGCTGTTTTTACGAACAACATTCGATATCAACAAACCATTTTTGCCAAAATTATCAATGGCAGTGATTGTTATGGAATTGTTCCGGTAAAGCTCTTTATCAACAAAAATGAGCCTGACAACTTTGAAGATGAGCCGGTGTTTTTGTGTTACGGACAACCGATTACGATTTCGGTAGCCAACACTTTTGCCTCGTATTTGTGGAGCAACGGCGCCACCGGAAATGCAACGCAAATCAGTGCTCCGGGAACATATACCGTAACGGTTACCGACAGCAACACTTGTGAGGCGACCAAAACTTTTATTGCCGATGGCTCAGAAGCTCCAACCATTGTGGATGTTTTAGTGGATGACTTTCAGGGAAATCAAAACAGCATTCGCATCATTGCCACCGGAAATGGAAAGTTTGAATATTCCATCGACGGAAATACTTTTCAAAGCAGTTCTGTTTTTTACGGACTTCAACCCGGAAATTACACCGCTGTGGCCAATGATATCAACGGTTGCGGTTTAGATACTTATTCGTTTTTAGTGCTCGATTATCCGCGTTTTTTTACTCCTAATGAAGACGGCTATAACGATGTTTGGAACATAGAAAACTTGAATACCATCGCCGATGCTCAAATTGAGATTTTTGATCGTTATGGTAAGAATCTTTATGAATTCAATGCGCATCAAAAAGGTTGGGACGGCACTTATGAAGGGAAAAAATTACCCGCCGACGATTATTGGTTTGTACTCACACGAGCAACCGGAAAAACCATCAAAGGCCATTTTTCGCTCAAGCGATAACCAAAGCAATATTATTATTACTTTTATCGAATGAAAAAGCTATACCTACTGATTTTGCTCTTCATATCTTTGGTGTCTACTGCCCAATTCAGTAAGACCCATTATATCCCGCCACTTTCAGGATCAGATAATGCATCCTCAAGTGCAGAAGATCAGTATTTATACATTTCAACTCCCAGCATAACACCTGTTAATTTTACAATCAAGCAATTAGGGTCGACCAATGTAACGGGAACTGTTTCTAAGGGCACTCCGTATGTGTATACCATCGGAAACGGAACCAATACACAACTCATGACAGCCAAAAGCCAAGTGAATTCGGTTCGATCTGATAAAGGCTTTATCATTGAAGCCGAAGATTTGGTCTACGTGGCCGCTCGTGTTATAGCGGGTAACAACAATCAGGCAGGTGCTGTGGTTTCAAAAGGGATGGCGGCTTTGGGAACACAATTCAGAATTGGTTCATTGCTCAACGTCACCGCTAATCCATACACAGACAATCACTACACTTTTGTTTCAGTAATGGCAACCGAAAACAACACGTTGGTAACATTTAGTGATATCAAACCCGGCGCGGTACTCATCAACAATGCTGCAGCAGGCAACACTCCTGCTCCCGTGAGTCTAAACAGCGGAGAGAGTTTTGTCATGGCAGTTCAAGGTCCAACCGATGCCAATCGCGATGCGCTCATTGGTTCACTTGTTAGTTCTGATAAACCGATTGTAGTGAATTGCGGATCGTTTACCGGATCAAATGCAACTACCAATCTCGATTTGGGCTTTGATCAGATTGTATCGGTAGAGCGTACCGGAAAAGAATATGTTTTCATTAAAAGTACTGGTCAGGCTGATGTTGAAAAAGTATTACTCATTGCCAACACCAACAATACCGAAGTATATTTGAACAACAATGCCGGACTGCCCAATTTTATTCTAAATGCTGGACAGTATTTGGTGCTTGACGGAAATCAATTTGTGTCAGGAAGTTTATATGTGCGAACCACTGAAAATGTATTTGCTTATCAAACCGTTGGCGATGACACGCGTACGGATTTTGCTAATCAAGAGCTATTTTTTGTTCCGCCCTTAGGATGTGATACCCCGCATATTATTGACAATATTCCCTTAATAGAAAAAATTGGGAGTCGAACTTTTCAAGGCAGGGTTACTGTTCTTACCGAAACCGGTTCTACGCTTCAATTTGAAGTAAACGGAACCAATTACACCCTCGCAGCTTTAAGTGCCTTACCGGGGGTATCAGTCAATGGCCCGGTGATAGTACCAACACAAAATCAAAATTTTGATACTTACACGATTACAGGTCTTACCGGAAACATTACTGTTTTATCAACCACACAATTGTATTTAGCGGCCTACGGAACTGACGGCGCAGCAACTTTTGGTGGATTTTATTCGGGTTTTACCTTCAAACCTGAGATTTCATTCAACTTACTTGCCGTAACCCAAACCAATTGTATAGTTCCCAATATTGACCTCAGAGTCACCACTTTGAGTCCTTTTGACAATTATCAATGGTATTACAACGGAAATCCGATTCCAGGTGCAACGCTCAATCACTATTCGCCGCCGCAACCGGGTGCTTATTACGTCAAAGCGACGATTACAAATTGCAATGTGGTTAGTGATATTTATTCAAATGAAATCCCTGTAAGCGCCTGTCCAACCGATTCTGACAACGACACCGTAAATGACAACATCGATGCTGATTTTGATAATGACGGGATTAATAACTGTGCAGAATCATTGGGCAACCAACCTATTGATTTAATTGGTGAAGGAAATTTAACCGTAACCACCGGCGGCAATGATGCTCCAGTAGCGGTTCCGTTTAGTGGTACAACCACCGGAGATTTTGTAACCAGAACTCCTATTGGCAAAGGCAATTTTGTCAAAATACAGAAAACTTTTGCGCAACCTGTCAATATTGCTCTTGAGTATGTTCAGAACGGAAATACGTCTGATTACATCAACTCTTCAGGTGACTATATCATCAGTTGCAACACCACCAAAACCATTACGGTGATCAATCCGTCTGATCAGTTGCTCATCGACACCAATTACGACAACATCTATGAAAGTGGAGTAACCAGCTATTCGTCGTATGAAATCAGATTTCGCTTGAAAGATGCGTTTCCGCTTACGCCCGGCACCGGAACTTTTCAATTTCGTTGTAATGGAGTTTCATCGATTAGTTTAAAACACATCAATTTATCAGATGCAGCCGACAACAACGCTACGTTTAAACTCATTTACACTTGTGTTCCGCGCGATACCGATGGCGATGGTATTAATGACAGCTTTGACCTAGACAGCGATAACGATGGTATTCCGGACCGAGTTGAAGCAATGGGTA
>JAXLVE010000041.1:0-7137 GCA_046329175.1 Flavobacteriaceae bacterium | reverse complement strand
GCGAATCCAGATTTTGAGTTCGGCATCCAAGTCGAGCAATCCGGCGCTTTCTTTAGAGAATTTCACTACACTGTGGTACGGAATCGACAAATAATCAACCTTGCTGCCCACGAGTTGCTTCTCGACCAAAATCAAGCGTTTGTTGGTAAAGATGAACATATCTTTAACGAGTTTAAAAGCCAGTTCAATTTGTTCGCCTTCAACAATAATCGGCTCAAATTCTTTGGCTACTTGCTCGAGGCTCACTTCTGAAGCGTTTCCTAAAATTGCATTGAATAATCCCATGATGTTTTTTGTTTGTGGCAGCAAAAATAAATGAATTGACCCAGCGTCCGGTTTAAAATTTTATTAATTTTAGCCTCATAATTATTCGCCTTTAAATATTTATCAGCCATGTTAGTAAAAGTCTACGGAAGCGCCGTCTTTGGCGTTGAAGCCACCACCATCACAATTGAAGTCAATATTGATACCGGCATAGGGTATCATCTGGTCGGATTGCCCGACAACGCCATCAAAGAAAGCAGTTATCGGATTGCCGCAGCGCTCAAAAACAACGGCTATGCTTTGCCCGGAAAGAAAATCACCATCAATATGGCTCCGGCCGATTTGCGCAAAGAAGGTTCTGCCTATGATTTGACTTTGGCGCTCGGAATTTTACTCGCTTCAGGTCAGTTGGTCAGTGAAGATTATCCGAATTATGTAATGATGGGAGAACTCTCGTTGGATGGAAGTTTGCAACCCATCAAAGGCGCTCTGCCTATAGCTGTCAAAGCCAAAGCCGAAGGTTTCAAAGGTTTTTTCTTGCCCAAACAAAATGCGCGTGAAGCGGCCATCGTTTCGGGTTTAGACGTTTATGGCGTTGAAAATCTACAAGAAGTCATTGATTTTTTTGAAGGAAAAAATAACCTCATACCTGAACCGGTTGAAAGCTTGCAAGATTTATTGGTTATCGAAGAGGTTCCGGAACACGATTTTAGCGATGTCAAAGGACAGGAAAGCATCAAACGCTGTATGGAAATTGCCGCGGCTGGCGGGCACAATATTATTCTCATCGGGCCGCCCGGTGCCGGAAAAACCATGCTGGCCAAACGTTTGCCGAGTATTTTGCCACCCATGACTTTAGAAGAAGCACTCGAAACCACCAAAATTCACAGCGTAGCCGGAAAAGTCAAAGAATCCGGACTCATGCGTAGCCGACCGTTTCGCAGCCCGCATCATACGATTTCTAATGTAGCTTTGGTGGGCGGTGGGACGTATCCGCAACCCGGTGAAATCTCGATGGCGCACAACGGCGTTTTGTTTTTAGATGAATTGCCCGAATTTAAACGCGATGTGCTTGAAGTCATGCGTCAACCGCTTGAAGACAGAGAAGTAACCATATCGAGAGCTAAATTTACCGTGACTTATCCGGCTTCGTTTATGCTCGTTGCTAGTATGAATCCGAGCCCGGGCGGATTTTTTGTTGATTCTGAGGCAGCCAATGCGCCTAAACCTTACGAAATGCAACGCTATATGAGCAAAATTTCAGGTCCGCTTTTAGACCGAATTGACATTCATATCGAAGTGAGCCCAGTGCCGTTCGAGAAATTGTCTGACCAACATCCGGCCGAAAGCAGTCAAAACATCCGAAAACGCGTGACTCAGGCCAGAAGCATTCAAGCGCAGAGGTTCGCAGTGCATCCACAAGTGCATTACAATGCGCAAATGGGCAGCAGACTAATTCGTCAATATTGTCAACTTGATGAAGCGTCGAGTCAATTGCTCAAAACGGCCATGGAAAGACTGAATTTATCAGCGCGTGCTTATGATAGAATTCTCAAAGTGGCCCGGACGATTGCCGATTTGGAAGTTTCGGAGGCTATTTTGGCCAAGCATATTGCTGAGGCGATTCAGTACCGAAGTTTAGACAGAGAAGGTTGGTTGGGTTAGTGGTTTTCGGTTGAAAATGTTATTTTTGGAAGATAAAATTCTCATCGATGAAAATCTTATTATCACCCGCCAAATCACTCGATTTTGAAACTGCTTTGCCCACGACTCAGTATACGCAACCGAGTTTTCTGAAACACAGTCGCATCATCAACAAAGAACTCAAAAAGAAAAAACCTGCAGATTTATCTGAACTGATGTCGATTTCAGATGCTTTGGCACAGCTCAATTGGCAACGCAACAAAGCTTGGAAAACGCCTTTTACCCCTGAGAATGCGCGTCCAGCGGTTTATGCTTTTGCCGGTGATGTTTATGTTGGGTTGGATGCTTACCATATTTCTGAAGATCAATTGCCTATGTTGCAAGAGCGCGTTCGAATTCTGTCGGGTTTGTACGGATTGCTCAAACCGCTGGATTTGATTCAGCCTTATCGACTAGAAATGGGCACCAAATTTCCGGTGGATGAGTACAAAGATTTATACACTTACTGGAAACCACTGCTGACACAAGCGCTCAATAAAGAACTCAAAAAAGGAGAATTGCTGATTAATTTAGCGAGCAACGAATACGCATCGGCGATTCAGTTTAGAGATTTGAAAACGCCAGTTATCACTTGTGATTTTCTCGATTTAAAAGACGGGAAACTCAAAATGATCAGCTTTTTTGCCAAGAAAGCACGCGGTCTTATGACGCGTTACATCATTGATCATCAAGTTGAAACGCTCGAAGAACTCAAAGGTTTTAACTACGAAGGTTATGCTTTTGATGCTCAATTGTCAACTGCCAGCAAGCTTGTTTTTACCCGTTAATTGCATTCTATTATTTTGTTAATTAAGCTATTGCCTCAGGGGATTTTACTATTTTTATGCCCGCTAATTATATAACCAAAAATGAAAAAATCTTTATTATTTGCTGCAGCGCTTTGTTCGATGAGTTTGTTTGCTCAAGACGAATTGATCAAAAAAGTAATCGGAAATGCTTCGATCAACTCAAAATTTGTATTTACCGATGTGATTGATCTTGAAAAAACTTCCGTTAAAAATCAAGGTTCTGCCGGAACTTGCTGGAGTTATTCCGGAAACTCTTTTTTAGAATCCGAAATGATCCGAAACGGAAAGCAACCGGTAGATTTGGCTGAAATTTATTCAGCGCGTCATGTTTATTTAGGAAAAGCCAGAAACTACATTTTGTTCAATGGACACATGGGCTTGGGCGATGGAGGAGAGACGCACGACGTGATGAATATGTTGCGTAAATACGGAGCGATGCCACAATCGGCATATAATTTAGAAGATTACGGAAAAGGAACCGTTAAATCTGATGCTTTTCAAGACGGATTTAAAGCCATTTTAGATGCCTATATGAAGAATGAAGATCCGAATAAAGGTGCATCTTGGGTCAAAGACATCAACAATTATATGGATGAAAAGTTGGGGAAATTACCCGAAACCTTCACTTATAACGGAAAAACATACAACCCAAAATCATTTGCCAAAGAAGTAGTCGGGATTAATCCGGACGATTACATTGAGTTCTCATCCTACAAAGATCAACCGTTTTACCAAAAAATCGTTTTACCTGTTCCGGACAACTGGAGCTATGATTTAGTATACAATGTTCCGATGAAGGAACTGACCGACATTATTGATTATGCTGTGAGTAAAGGATATACCGTAGCTTGGTCTTCGGATGTTTCCGAACCTTATTTTAGTTGGAGAAACGGTGTAGCTGAAGTGCCAGATACCGATTTGAACAGCATTACTCCGGAGCAGAGAAAAACCATGTTTGATGGCCCAATCAAAGAAAAAGAAGTGACTGATGATTTGCGTTTAGAGCATTTGTACACACTTGCTACCACCGATGATCACGCCATGCAGATTGTAGGCTTGGCCAAAGATCAAAACGGGAAAGAATATTACAAAGTCAAAAACTCTTGGGGAGAAACCAACGATTATAAAGGTTATTTATATGTGACCAAAGCATTTGTTCAGCTCAAATCAACCGGAATCCTATTGCACAAAGGTGGTGTTCCAAAAGCATTGAAATCAAAAATCAAAGCATAATAAAAAAGTCCCAATCAAGGGACTTTTTTTATGTATCAAACTCTTCGTACAGTCGTAAAGTTTCACGTGTAGTTCTGCGTTGTTGTCGATATAAATCACGCATTAAATGCACACCGTTCTTGGCACAATGATCAATGTGTTTGAGGCCAAAGATTAATTTTTCGAGTTTATTGGCTTCTTCAGATGAAAGTTTATTTTTGATATTCGCCGTAAAATGGACTAATTCAGAAAACGATTCGTGGTACTGATCGTATTCTGATTTCAAATCTTCTAACGATTCTTGAATTTCATTGCTTAAATCATTCGAATAGTCTTCACTTTTGATTCTAAACTCATGAATGATTTTCTTGAGGTTGTGGCCAAACAGTCCCATGATTTTAGTTTTTTGTTTGTAATATATTGATTAGGAATCAAATATAATAAAAAGGAATTTTCCTTTATTTACTTGTTCATAAGTTTATTACTGATTTTTTATTACAAAAAAAGCACCTTTAAACAAGTGCTCTTTCTGATATCTAAAAAACTGAAATGAAAATTCTAATCAATGTACAATCAACAATTTTTGTGTAGTGATTACTTTTTGGCTGTCTGAAAGTTCAACATAATACAAACCCTCAGCAAGATTGCCACGACTTATTTCACAATGATTTCCGGTGAATTCATCAGAAACAAAAACTTGTTGCCCAAGGTTGTTCAAAATGCGAATGATACCCTTCTCAAAATCATGCGCTGTTTTGATTTTTACGATATCAATCATTGGGTTGGGCGCCATGGTTATTTGGGTTGAATTGTTTTCAAAAACACCTAAATTGGTCGTTACATAAGTTCTAAAAACGGTATCCCAGCCGTCAATATATGTGCCGCTTGGGTCAATCAAAGCAAATTCACCACGCGAGTAGTTTCCTGGCATTTTTATCAAAACACCATATGGATCGGGCATTCCTGCTCCGGGCGTAAAATGAAGCGTTATCGGTTGACCGGATGTTACAGCTACCGAAGTTTCAAATGGTGCCATACAATCACCACTGCCACAGAAAACGGCAGATGAAATGGTTTGCAAAAGCGTTCCTAGGTTGTTGTTCCCTTCATAAATTCTGAGTGTTCCAGCTCCGTTGATGTAGTTAAAAAAGCCCAATTCAACTTTGCTTAATGTTCCCGTATAGGCAGGAGTAATCGATTGATAATAGCTGTAGCCGTTGAGCGTTCGAGCACTCATTCCGGCATTGCTTAAAAGTTGACTTTGATCGAGGGTTTGAGCTTGCGATAGAGTGTAAGTTCCCAGCAAAAAGGCAAGAAGTGTAATTTTTTTCAAGGGTTGAGGTTTAGTGTTATGCCTTAATAAAAGTTATATCAACAAAAACCCTAATTGAATTTTAACAATTGTTAATGCATTGCCTCGCTCATATCGACTTTTTTCCCTTTTTTGATGAACAAAATCACCGGAATGCAACACAAAAACAGAATTCCCAAATAAATAAACACATCCATATACGATTGAACCGTGCTTTGTTTCATCACTGAATAATCCAACACTTGATAAGCTTTGTTCAGCGCTTCATTGGCACTAAAACCTTTAGACATAAAACCTTGCTGGAGTTGGGTCACGCGCTGTTGCACTTCAAACTTGGTGACATCTAATTTAGCCACCAAATTCACTCGGTGCTCTTGCGAGAATCTTGTGATGTAGGTTGTAATAATCGCAATCCCAAACGATCCGCCCAATTGACGCATCATTCCGGTAAACGCCGCGCCCTCGCCAATGCTTTTTCCTTTTAAGGTCGAGAGCGCCATGGTTGTAATCGGCACAAACAGCAAGCCCAAACCAATACCACGCAGAATCAGTGCCCAAAACAAATGTTCACTTCCGGTGTCGGGTGTCATATTGTTGTGCATCCACAGCGTGAAGAAAAAGAAAATAAAAAAGCCCAATGCCACCAAATACGGTTGCGGAACGCCTTTTTGAATCATATTGCCAATAATCGGCATCATAAAAGCGGTGGTGATTGAACCGGGTATCAGTAGTAAGCCCGCATCGGTAGCCGTCCAGCCCAAAATCTGCTGCGTGTAAATCGGAATCACCAACGTTGAACCATACAAGCCAAATCCTAAAATAAAACACATCAAAGTACCCACGCGCAAATTGCCGTCGGCCAAAACTTTGAGGTTGACAATCGGATGCTGATAAGTAAGCTCTCGCCAAATAAATGCGAGCAATCCCAATACACTCACGATGCTCAAGGTTACAATGGTGGTATCGTTGAACCAATCGTCTTGTTGGCCGTGTTCGAGCACAAATTGCAACGAACCAATAAAGGCCGCCAAAAAGACAATGCCCCACCAATCTACCTGATTGGCTTTGAGCTTTTCGCCGTATTTAGGACTGCGCACAAAGGTCAGCGTCAAGAAAGTAGCAATGATGCCCAGCGGAATGTTGATGTAAAAAATATACGGCCACGAAAAATTATCCACCAAATAACCACCCAGCGGCGGACCCAAAGTAGGCCCGACAATCACGCCCATACCGTAAATCGCTTGTGCCATACCGCGTTTGGCCGCTGGATAACTCTCGGTAATAATGGTCTGAGCCGTCACCAAAAGCGCACCGCCACCCAAACCTTGAATAAACCTAAAGAACACGAGCTCCCAAATATTGTTAGCGTTTCCGCACAAAAACGACGAAATCGTAAAAATCACAATCGAAACCGCAAAGTAATTTCTTCGCCCGAATTGTTGCGAAAGCCAGCTGGTCATCGGAATCACAATTACATTGGCAATCGCATAAGCCGTAATCACCCAAGCCACATCGTTGAGCGTTGCGCCCAAACTTCCGCGCATATCGGTGAGCGCCACGTTTACAATTGTCGTATCGACAATTTCCAAAAGTGCGCACAAAACCGCGGTAATTGTAATAATCACGCGTCTAAAACCGTATTCTACCAAATCGTCGGCCTGAACCATAAAGCAATATTGTGGGTTGTTTTTTTATTTTTTTTGAAGCTTTTTCCGGCTTTCCATTCCAATCTTTTTTCGGTTGCACCTTCAAAAAGGATTTTCATTTCAATCCGGGCTAGGAGTAATGAGGGTTCAATAAACCTCCATCACAAACGAAACCTTACTGAACATGTACGTCTACTTCAACGTTCATCCC
>JAXLVE010000040.1:0-7682 GCA_046329175.1 Flavobacteriaceae bacterium | reverse complement strand
TCGACGCAAATCAAGCCCTTTGATTAAGCCGCTGCGCAGCATGTCGATTTGCATTTCGGAGGCATCTTTGCTGGTTTCGTCCATGACGTAATTCAACCAAAATAAGGCATCAGGGCCTTTGGGTTCACTAGTTTGGTTCGGATCGATAAATCGAAGTGTCGTTGCCGTTCCAAAACTAAACACGACCAACTTATTTGCGTCATATTTGTTTTTTCCGGTGTAGGTTAACGCTTCTAAAACTGCCGCCATGGTTGGATTATTGTAAGTTGTTGTACCTCCGTCAACAAAACGCTCTAACGGAGAGAAATAAGTGGGTGCCGACATGGTGGTTTCCATCACAGCACGCAGCAAGGCCGACTTATAGGTGCCTTCAGTAACACCATTGTGATGAACACAGGTAAAGAACGTTTCTTCACCAGCCGCGAGGTCTTTGGCGGTAAACATACAGTCAAGCTGATTGCCCAGACATAGTTCTTCTAGCGTACTATCGCCTATAATTTGTTTGAGCAAGTTGCGGTAGTTTTTCTTATCAAAAGCGGGTGGATTGTAATAGCGATTGGCGAGGAAATTTCTTTTGGTGAAGACGCGCGAGACCAAATTCATGTAGTATTCTTCAATCTTTTTTGCGTCATTCTTTTTCAATATCAACCCTGCAATGATGGCTCCGGTAGACGTTCCCGCCACCATATCGCACCATTCATAGCATGGACTTCCGGCCAGTTCTTCTAACTTTTTGAGCAATTGAACGGTGAAGATGCCACGCATGCCGCCACCGTCAATGCTGATGATTACTTTTTTTCCTGAGGGTATGCCTAAGTTGTTATAGGCAGTTTGTTTTTTTGTTGGCATGGTTTGTTTTTTGGTGTTTTGTTTGATAATTTTTGGGAGACTACTTTAGTGTTTTTACTCTAGATTTTTGTTTGCTTGTAAGGTTGTATGAAAGTCCAAAGAAAAATCCAATTTTATATTGCTCACTTGTTAGATCTGTCACCTGTATTTGTTCGTCAATAGTTTCATTTTCTTTATAAATTTTCTTTAATTGATTAACTTTTTTAAATGCAGGACCTGCCGTGAATACAATTTTTTCTCTTTTGCCTATTAGTAAACTAACACCAGGAAAAAATGAATTAAAATTCAAATCTGTCACATTAATAGAAACACCTAAAGTAAAACCAAAAGCAAACATATTATTTGTTCTGAAGCTAGTATGAAGCATTCCTGCGACAGTAGGTGTAAACTGAGATATGTTATTAGCTATAATTTTATACTTATTTTTATCTGTTTTTTGAATTTCATATTCTTGATTTTTAATTCCAAAATCAAAAACAGGCCCAACGCTAACATCCCATCTAACACCATTTCTAACATATTCTAGATAGGTGAAATCCCTATCGTTTTCTCTTATCATTGATGAACCTAAGACCCTACTTTGTTTAATTTTGACCTTAAATTCTACATAGTCTTCAAGTGGTTGTACTGGGTCAGAAACAATTGTAAAGGCTTTTTCTGTAGAGAGAACGCTATCTATAATTTCAACATTGTTCATTTTCTTTCGTAAATCAGTAATGTCAACTTTATTGTAAATGACCTCAACATCTTTTTTCATAATGTCAAATTTCGCCTTAACAAGTTTCGCATAATTTGGGTCTTCTTTATTAATCTCAAGAAAGAACATATCATTAAAAAGATCGTTATACCTTGCAATAAATTGCGAGTATTTGTTATCAAATTCAGTGATTTGATAATAGTAATCGGAACGTTTTTCTGATTTAAGAATTGAACAAATAGAATCAGATTGACTCTGATATAAGGCCCTTGTAAGGTTTGGATTAATTACATAATCAATATAATTCGAGTATGCAGAATTTATTCGATTAATTTCAACAAGTTCTTTTTTAAAATTAACATAGCTAGCATTTAAGCTATCTACCATATTCTTGAATCTGCCTAGACTTTCGCTTACCTCATCTAAATTCTTCTGAATTTCATCCCGTTCAATCTTGAGATTTAAAATTTTTTCATCAACCTTAGAATTGTCGCTCGTCAGATTTGCGATTTTCGTGGAAAGCTGTGAAGAAATTTTAGTATGTTTTTCAGTAATTTTTTCCACTGTATTAGGAAGTGCGACTTTCTTTAATTCTTCGGAAAATTTATTTGTATCGAGATTTAAATCATAGTTTAGTTTTGCGATCAGTATATCATTATTATTCTTCGTACTAATGAGTTCATTTATTTTTTTGTTCTTTGATGCGAGTTCTTTCTTAAGTTCATTTGTCTTCAAATTATTCTTTGAACTATTATCGCTAATTTCTTTAAGTTTACTGTAATTGTCAATATCAACAGGCAATTCAATAGTTGGTTTAATTTCTTCAGCTGGTTTAACCTCTGCCAAGATATTCTTGATTTGTTCTTCCTTTGGATCTAGAAAATCATCATTAATTTTTACATCATTTGATGTGATTTGGACACTATTGGCAATTTTATTAATATTTATTATTTTAAGCACGACAGGTTGTTTATGTTTTGGTTTCAACTCAGTGCTGTTATATACCTGCTTTTCAAAATCATATTCTGCAATTAATGTTTGTCCGTAAACACAATTAATTGCAAATAACGTAACCATCATAATAAAGATTTTTTTCATATAAAATTTATCTTTAAAATCAAACCTACTCTAATCCCTCTTTTCGGCTTCCGAGGTTCATACTTGTTGATTTTGGTTGTTGGTTTTTTTCCAACACCAAACCATCCTGCACTGACTTCCAACATTGATTTATCTAATCAACTATTTTTTTGTGATTAGCCTCTTTTTTTTGAGCTACATCACAGATTTTAAGCTTATTAGAAAAATTTAGATAACAATAATCTGATTTATTCATGGCCGTTTGTTTAGAAGTAGGCAAACAAATCACCATGACGAAGAAAGAAGCCTAAGTGTTTTGTTTTTTAATTAATTCAAAATGAACACTTTGAGGCTTATCAATATTACTCATAACCAGACAAAAGTCAATTAGGGTTTTCCCTAATAAGCAAGGGGATTTTTTCCTCAGAATAAACTTATAAACTTCATTATCAGTATTTTGAATTTGATTGAGGTTTTTTAACCGCCAATCAGTATCAAACATTTGGTCTCGACTCATGTATCATTAGAGCCCATTTTGACTTGTTTGATCGTGATCTTGCTTTGGGTTGCCAATAACTACGAACGACAGATGTAAAGAGAATTTTGTGAAGAAGTTTTCACCACAATATGATTTTAGTAAAAGACAAAAGCAATCAAAAGGTTTGTTTTTTTTTGTGTCTTGATGTGTTTATGTGGGCCAAAATAATAAAAAGTACTTCCTGGTCAGTTGCTGGTTAGGCTCATTGACTAGGCTTTACTAAGCAAATTACAACGATAACTAATTCATTTTCAGTCATTAATAGATAAAAAAGCGATTTTTTGACAAAAAATGCTAGTAATCAATAAATTAAGTATATATTTCGGCTTTAATATTTTTTCAAAATGACTGAAGGTACCATCAAATTTTTCAACGAAGCTAAAGGCTTCGGATTCATTATCCCGGCTGACGGAGGTAGTGAAGTGTTCGTACACGTAACAGGGCTTAACGGTCCGGTGCGTGAAAACGACCGAGTATCCTATACCGTAGAACAAGGTAAAAAAGGATTAAATGCAGTAAACGTAAGCGTAATCTAAGATATTATTTTTTTACTACTGTGCACAGAGATGCTTCACTTGAAAAAGTGGAGCATTTTTTTTTGCAAGTTTATTTGCGTTTATAAAGTGTAGGAGTTTAGGTCAAAACACATTTGGATAGCATCAATTTCAAAGTCTTTGTCAAACAACTTCGCCAAAAGTCAATAAGTTCATATCTGGGTCTAAAACCGAGAATTCTTTTACGCCCCACGGTTTGATGCTGAGTTTGCCATTGGGGTGTATAGACACATTTTGGGTAGTCCAATGATGGTATAGCGCTTCAATATCTTGAACGCGTATATACACTTGGCCGTCGTTTTGCTCGGGAATTAACTCAGGATGAGCAAAAAAGTGCAGTTCTATTTGGTCTTTTTTGAGCATGAGGTAATCGGGATAATCCGCAGAACCAATCACCGTAAAACCCATATTTTGGGTATAAAATGTCAAGGTTTTTGCCTTGTTGCGCATAGGTAACTTTGGGTGAATGTTGGTGAGTTGCATAAGTTGATTAATTACTTTCCGATACAAAAATTAGCGAAAATATTGCCTAAAAGCTCATCATTGGTGACTTGTCCGGTGATGAGTCCAAAGTGATACAACGCTTCTCGAATGTCAATAGCCATCAGGTCTGAGGACAGGTTTGTTTGCAGGCCAAACTTAACTTTCTGAATTTCTTCAAGTGCTTTAATGAGTGCGTCGTAATGGCGTGCATTGGTGACGATGGTTTCGTTGTTGCGCAACGCTCCGGTGTTGACCAAGGTGAGGAGTTGCTGTTTTAAAGCTTCGAGATTATCGCCGTTTTTGGCCGAAATAATCAGTGCTTTTTCGATCTGTAATTCAATGGCTTGAATTACCTCAATAGGCATCAAATCACGTTTGTTAAACAACGGAATGAGCAATTTTTGTGGGTATTGATTTTTGATTTTTTCGAGTTCTGTTTGCACATTTTTGAGTTGTTCAATTTCAGTAATTTGCGGACTTAGATACAAAACTACTTGGGCTTGCTCGATTTTTTCAAAAGTCTTTTTAATACCGATGCTCTCGACCACATCTTGGGTTTGACGAATTCCGGCGGTATCAATAAATCGAAAGGCAATCCCATCAATGATCAATTGATCTTCAATGGTGTCTCGCGTAGTTCCGGCGATGTCCGACACAATCGCGCGCTCTTCGTTGAGCAAGGCATTGAGCAAGGTTGATTTGCCTACGTTGGGTTCGCCTACAATCGCCACCGGAATACCATTTTTAATGACATTGCCCACAGCAAACGAGTCAATCAGGCGTTTGAGCACCTGTTCAATGCGCTCAATGAGTTGGGTAAAAGCAGTTCTGTCAGCAAACTCGACATCTTCTTCGGCAAAGTCAAGTTCGAGTTCTATGAGCGAGGCAAAATTGAGCAATTCGGTGCGCAGTTGCGCAATTTCATTCGAGAATCCGCCGCGCATTTGCTGGATGGCAATTTGATGAGCTGCTTCGTTGTCGGAGGCAATCAAATCAGCTACGGCTTCGGCCTGAGATAAATCGAGCTTTCCGTTTAAAAATGCGCGAAGGGTAAACTCGCCGGCTTCGGCCATACGACAACCTTGGCGCAATAATAGTTGTATGATTTGCTGTTGGATATACGTTGATCCGTGGCAAGAAATTTCAATGGTGTCTTCTCCGGTATATGAATTCGGGCCTTTAAAAACAGATACTAAGGCTTGGTCAATGGTTTTTGCACCGTCGGCTATATGGCCTAAGTGCAGGGTATGCGACTTTTGTTTTCGGAGGTCTTTGCCTTTTATCGAATTAAAAACCGGAGCGCAAATATCAATGGCGGCCGCCCCTGAAACCCGAATAACGGCAATAGCGCCTGCACCCGGAGGAGTAGCCAAAGCAACAATAGTATCTTGATGAATCATACAGTAATTGTTTGTGGCAAAAATAGTTAAAAAATACGCTTGCAGGCAGACGACTCCTGGTGGCTGTTAAATTTATGTAAAGTGATAAAAGTCATGATTTTATGCTCGAATTATGGACTAACTTTGAGTATACAACTAAAAAAACAACACTTTATGAAACGCATTTTATTTCCTACCGATTTTTCGCAGACATCGCTGAATGCGTTTGTCTACGCTCTTAAACTCGCGCACAGTCTCAAAGCAGAGTTGGTCACTTTGCACACCTATGATTATCCGCAACCCGATTATATGGGAGCTCCGATTTTTTTGCCCGATGTGTATGAAGTAACTGATTTGGCCGAGTTTGAAAACTACAAAGGTCATGTGCCTATATTGCGAGATATTGCCCAGCAAAACCGACTTGAAGAGGTTCCGGTGAGTCATGTTTTGCAATACGGTGAATTAGTTCCTACCATTGCTGAGATGCATCAAAAAGAGCCATTTGATTACATTGTCATGGGTACCAAAGGAGCTACAGGTTGGGCCGAGACTTTTTTGGGTTCGGTAACGCGTCGGGTAATCAATGATGCTCCGGTGCCGGTTTTTGCTATTCCGGAACAAGCACATTTTGCTCCGTTGAGAAAATTTTTATTCATAACCGGATATGAACCCGAGGAAGTTCCGGTCTTTAAAAAAGTTTTGGCTTTGGCGAATATTTATCACGCTCAGGTGGATTGCTTGTATGTAAAACCCGATCAATCAACGGCCGATAATATGAAACTACACGAATGGAAAGTAATGTTTGACGAGCCTTTTGTGCGTTTTCACCGTTTGCACAGCCGCGATATTGAAGGCAGCGTGCTGGATTTTATTGAATTGCATCAAATCGATATGTTGGCCATGACCACGCACCACCGAAATTTCTTTGAACGTTTGTTTCAGACCAGTTTGTCTGAGAAGTTTGTTTTTCACGCCCAGTTGCCCATGTTTACGGTAACGGTTTAAGCCCAAAACGCCCGATCCATTATTGAGTCGGGCGTTTTTATTAATGTTTAAATTATTTTTAGCTGTTCAGCATTACCGGCATTACGAGCATGGTTACGGTTTCGCCTTCATCTAAACCATCTACCGGAGTGAGAATTCCGGCTCTGTTAGGTAAAGACATTTCCAACATAATCATATCTGATTGCAAGTTGGTGAGCATCTCGGTCAAAAATCTTGAGTTGAAACCGATTTGAATATCGTCGCCTTGGTAATCACAAGTTAAACGTTCTTCGGCTTTGTTGGAGTAATCAATATCTTCGGCTGAAATATTGAGTTCAGCTCCGGCAATTTTGAGTCTGATTTGGTGCGTAGTTTTGTTTGAGAAAATCGCCACACGACGCACTGAACTCAAGAATTGTCCGCGGTCAATGAGCAATTTATTCGGGTTTTCTTTCGGAATCACCGCTTCGTAGTTTGGATATTTTCCGTCGATCAAACGACACATCAAAACGTAGTTGTCAAACGAGAAAGTTGCATTGGAATCGTTGTATTCGATTTTGATTTCGGCATCTGAACTTCCTAAAATACTTTTGAGAATGTTCAATGGTTTTTTAGGCATAATGAAATCAGCCACTTCAGATGATTTTACATCAGTTCTGGAATATTTTACCAATTTGTGTGCATCCGTGGCCACAAAAATGAGTCCTTCAGGCGAAAACTGAAAGAAAACACCCGACATCACCGGACGCAAATCATCATTACCGGCGGCAAAAATAGTTTTGCTGATAGCGGTAGCCAATACATCGGCCGGAACCAAAGTAGTCGAAGGATTGTCTAAGCTGACCGATTTCGGAAACTCTTCGCCCGGCGCATAAGCCAAAGCATATTTACCCGAGTTAGAACTGATTTCAATAGTACTGTTTTCTTCAACGGTAAAAGTCAATGGTTGCTCTGGGAACGTTTTGAGAATTTCCAAAAGCAATTTGGCCGGAACCGCAACACTGCCTTGACTGGTTGAGTCTATTTCGAGTGTGGCTGACATGGTGGTTTCAAGGTCAGAAGCCGAAACCGTGAGTGTTTTTCCGTCTAGCTCAAATAAGAAGTTATCTAAAATAGGAAGC
>JAXLVE010000004.1:0-176827 GCA_046329175.1 Flavobacteriaceae bacterium | reverse complement strand
GAATTTGAAGGCAATATG
Source organism: Flavobacteriaceae bacterium (assembly GCA_046329175.1). GTDB lineage: Bacteria > Bacteroidota > Bacteroidia > Flavobacteriales > Flavobacteriaceae > Flavobacterium. Next base: position 176,809 of record JAXLVE010000004.1, on the reverse strand, counting down.
AGCTGGGGTTACAACAGTGTTTATCACATGGCGCTTGACAAACGTTATGGGCCGCCGGCCAAACTCAAAGAATTTATTGATTTGTGCCACCAAAACGGAATCGCTGTCATTCTTGATGTGGCGCTCAATCACGTGTTCGGACGTTCACCACTGGTTCGTATGTGGATGACGGATACTGATGGTGATGGTTGGGACAACGGAGTTACTTCAGAAAACCCATATTGTAACCAAGCAGCGATGCACTCGTATAGTGTAGGAACTGATTTGAACCATTTCAGAGAGCCGGACAATTTGACCAATACTTATGTAACGCGCACTATCAGACAATGGATTCAAGAATACAAAATCGATGGTTTCCGTTGGGATTTGACCAAAGGATTTACCAATTCATGCCCGTCAAACGTTTCGGGCGGACAAGATGCTTGTACCAACAATTATCAATCAGACCGCGTGGCCAAACTTAAATGGTATGCTGATAAACAATGGGAACTCGATCCGAATTTCTTTGTGATATTTGAGCATTTAGGAACGGGTGGTTCATACAATGAAGAAGTTGAATGGGCCAATTACCTCAAATCAGGCAACACCAAAGGCATCATGCAGTGGCGCAAAATGACCGATGCTTATGCCAATTTGGTCAAAGGAAATGCTACCAATTTATCCGGAATTGCCGATGCTTCAGAGCGTTTTGTAGGATATGCCGAAAGTCATGACGAAGAGCGTGTTTTGTACAAAGCCACTACCGAAGCCGGACAAACGCTGGGTGATTTGAACAAAGCTTTGCTCAGAACCTCTGCTATGGGAGCTGTTCACATCTTGGTTCCCGGGCCAAAAATGATTTGGCATTTTGGCGATTTAGGTTGGGAAAAATCTCTTTGGACTTGTAATAACGGAAATGTTTCTTTCTCTAATCCGGATTGTAAACTCGATACCAAGCCACAACCACAATGGACCGAAAACTGGTTAGGCAATGCCAACAGAAGCGCTATTTACAACAATTGGGCACGACTCATCAATTTGAAAAAAACCGAGAATGTTTTTGAAAACGGATCCTATGCCTGGAACTTTGGTTCGGTAGGGCATCCACGTTTGGATATCTGGACCAGTACTTCACAAACCGGAAGTTTGAGTTATGTTTATGTACTAACCAATTTCACAAACAATACATACAATGTTGCTGGTGGATTCCCATTTACCGGAACTTGGTACAACATGATGGACGACACCTCATTTGACGTGACCGATACCAATATGAACATCAGTATTGAACCGGGCGGATTCAGAGTTTTCGGAAACAAAGCGTCTACCTTGAGTATTGATGCGATTGATATTACCGAGGCAATCGATTTATATCCGAATCCGGCGCAAGAGTATTTTCAAATCAATGTGGCTACCTCAAAAGTTCAGGTTTATTCAATCACCGGGCAAATGGTCAAAGAATTCACAGCCGAGTCAAATGGTTATCGATTTAATATTTCGGATCTCAAAACCGGAATGTATTTGGTAAAAATCACCGATACCAATAATCGTCAAAAAACCACCAGACTCATCAAAGAGTAAGTTAGAGTTAGTTAATATTTTTTTCAGAAAAACCTTCCGTTTGGGAGGTTTTTCTTTTGAAAATCAGTTGGGTTTTATTTTTAAAGGTCAATGAAAATCTTACCTTTGCCTCATGGAAAAAGAAAAAAAGAGCAAATTGGTCAAAGCCTTCAAGATAACAGTTATTACTGTTTTGAGTGTTTTATTGTTGATGTTTTTGCTTCCTATTCTGTTTCCGGGTAAAATAGCCGAAGAAGTCAAGAAATTTGCCAACGAACGCTTAGATGGCGAACTCAATTTCTCTAAAGCTGAATTGTCTTTTTTCAATCATTTTCCGTCGCTGACCTTAACGCTCAAAGATTTTAAACTCAACGGATCGGCTCCATACCGCAAAGAAACCCTTATTTCGGCCGGAGAAATCGCTTTCGGAATCAACCTCAAAAGTTTGATTTTTGACAGTACAGTCAAAATTGATAAGATCTTTTTGTCCAACGCGCTCATGAATGTGCATGTCAACAAAAATGGTCAAGCCAACTACAACGTTTATGTTTCTGAAGACGAAAAACCTTCGAGCAAAGATTCAAATACATCGCTCAAACTCGAAAAAATTGCGATTGAAAACAGTCATCTCATCTACAATGACGAGTCTGTAAAAATGCTCGTCGATGCCAAAGGTTTCAATTACATTGGCAAAGGCGATTTAGATCAAGCGATTTTTGATATTTATACCGAAGCCGAAATTGATTCGCTTAACTTGACCTACGACCACAAACAATATCTTCAAAACAAAAAGGTCAAAGCCGATTTGATTACCAAAATCAACACGAATTCATTGGCGTTTGTCTTTGAACAAAACAACCTCAAAATCAACAAACTTCCTGTAGAGTTTACCGGTAAATTTGACTTTCTCAAAAACGGTTACGATATGGATTTTAGCATCAAATCGACCGATAGCCGACTCAACGATTTCTTTACTGCGCTTCCGCCTGAATATGTAACTTGGCTTGAGAAAACCAAAGTCAAAGGCTCGACCGATATTGGTCTTTCGCTCAAAGGGCAATACATCGCTTCGCAAAACAAAAGTCCTGATATGAACTTCAATATGAAAATCCGCGACGGACATATCGAGTACAAAAACGCACCCTATCCGCTGTCGAATATTTTCTTGAATTTTGACACGAAAATCCCAGCTTTAAATCCTGACAACATTCAAGTAAGTGTTGATTCGTTGTTTTTCAATGTCGGAAAAGATTACCTCAAAGCGATTGTCAAAGCGCGTGGTCTAAAAAAACCGGTTGTTGAGGCTAATTTGCAGGCCTCGCTCGATCTCAAAAAACTCGATCAAGCGGCTGGTTTACAAAATATGGATCTCAGTGGTCTACTCAGAATGAATGTAATTTCTAAGGGAATTTACAACAAAAGAAAAATCAATCTTTCCGGTCACCAAAGGAACAGTTTTGCTTAAAAATGCCCACATTCAAACGCAGTATTATCCTAAACCAATTACCAACATTAACCTTTTGGCATCGCTGTTTAATGGCAACGGAACCTTTGCGCAAACCCAGCTCATCATCAACCCAGCCTCGTTTACTTTTGAAGGAAAACCCTTTTATGTGCAAGCCAGTTTCAAGAATTTTGACGATGTAGCCTACAACCTTAAAGCCAAAGGAAGTGTTGATTTGGCGCGCGTTTACAAAGTATTCCCGGTAGCGGGTCTCGATGTCAAAGGATTCATCAAAGCCGATGTCGCCTTCAAAGGAGTTCAGAGCGATGCAGTGGCCGGACGTTATGATAAACTCAAAAACAGCGGAACCCTTGAGCTTAAAAATATCCGAACCCAAAGTCAATATCTGCCCAAACCATTCGTGATTAATCAGGGTGTATTTAAGTTTGCTCAAGACAAAATGTTCTTCAATCATTTCTTGGCGGCTTATGGCACATCCGATTTTAAAATGGAAGGATACTTGCAAAACGTCATCAATTTTGTGCTGTCTGATCGCGAGGTGCTCAAAGGAAGATTCAATTTGACGTCTAATTATATCAACGTTGATGAATTCACCTCGGGCGCAACCGGTCAATCGGCAACCAAAGAAGATGCAAAAGCGACAACAACTGCAACCAACGAAACCGGCGTGGTGGTGATTCCGCCGAATTTTGATTTACAATTTACAGCCAACGCAGTTAAAGTTGATTTTCAAGGTTTGAATTTGACGCAATCCCACGGAAATTTATCGATCAATAAAGGTAAACTTTCCCTGCAAAATACCGGCTTTAGCATCATTGATTGCCCGGTGAATATGAATGCGACTTATCTCAGTGAAACGCCTTCACGTGCCGCTTTTGACTTTAAAATCAAAGCCGAAGATTTTGACATCAAACGCGCCTATGACGAAATCAAAATGTTTCGCGAAATGGTTTCGGCTGCCGAAAAAGCACAAGGGAAAGTTTCATTGGATTACCGTGTCGCTGGCAAACTCGACGGAAATATGCAGCCCATTTATCCATCGCTCAAAGGCGGCGGTGTTTTATCGGTAAGACAAGTAAAAATGAAAGGCTTTAGAATGTTCGGAGCCGTGAGCGATAAAACCCACACCGATGCGATTCGCAATCCCGACGTGAGTAAAGTGGACATCAAAACCACCATCAAAAACAACATCATCACCATTGAACGTTTTAAGTTTAAGTTTGCCGGTTTCCGTCCTCGTATCGAAGGAACCACGAGTTTTGACGGAAAACTCAATATCAAAATGCGTTTGGGCTTACCACCGTTGGGCATCATAGGAATTCCGCTTACCATTACCGGAACTAAAGATGCACCGAAGGTGAAATTAGGACGAAAAGGCGAGGATATTGAAGAGACCGAATACAACGAAAATGCACCGGAGCAGAAAACGGCTCAAGAGAATTCGCCAAGGCAATCAGCTCCGAATACAAGTGCTCCGACACCCGCTGCGCAACCATCCCAAAATCAGAATGGGCAATAAGTAAAGATTCAAGCGTAAAAGTTTCTATTTTACCGCCAGACTTTTACCTTTGTCGGTCGGAATTAATCCCAGAAGCATGAACAGAAACAGCAAACGCAGAGAAGCTTTACTATACCACGCCAAACCTACGCCGGGTAAAATTAAAATCGTTCCTACCAAAAAATACGCAACCCAACGCGATTTGTCGTTGGCCTATTCACCGGGCGTGGCTGAACCATGTTTGGAAATTGCCAAAGACGTCAACAACGTTTATAAATATACTTCCAAAGGAAATTTAGTCGCGGTTATCTCAAACGGAACGGCGGTTTTGGGCTTGGGCGACATTGGTCCAGAAGCTTCTAAACCCGTGATGGAAGGCAAGGCTTTACTTTTTAAAATCTTTGCAGATATCGACGGATTTGACATTGAAGTCGGTACCAAAGACATCGAAGAATTCATTCAAACAGTCAAAAATATTGCGCCTACTTTTGGCGGAATCAACCTAGAAGATATCAAAGCTCCTGAGTCATTTGAAATTGAACGCCGATTGGTCGAAGAGCTCAATATTCCGGTCATGCACGATGATCAGCACGGCACTGCGATTATTTCATCAGCCGCTTTGCTCAATGCCTTAGAGTTGGCCGAGAAAAAAATTGAGCGTGTAAAAGTGGTGGTTTCTGGTGCGGGTTCTGCAGCCTTGGCTTGCGCTAATTTGTATGTGATGTTGGGCGTACAACCCAAAAACATCATCATGTTTGATAAAGAAGGTGTTTTACACAACGGGCGAACCGATTTGTCAGATTTGCAAAAAAGATATACCTCCGGAAAGGCCGGAACCACTATGGCAGAAGCAATGGTCGGTGCAGATGTTTTCTTAGGTTTGTCAGCCGGAAATATTCTATCGCCCGAGATGTTACTCGATATGGCCAGCAATCCGATTGTGTTTGCGATGGCCAATCCGATTCCGGAGATTGATTACCAATTGGCCATTGACACGCGCAATGACATCATTATGGCTACCGGCCGATCGGATCATCCGAACCAAGTAAACAATGTTTTGGGCTTTCCATATATATTTAGAGGAGCACTCGATGTGCGTGCGACCAAGATCAACGAAGAAATGAAAATGGCAGCGGTTCACGCTTTGGCGGCCTTGGCCAAAGAAAGTGTGCCTGAACAAGTAAATATTGCTTACGGTGAAACTAAATTGGTATTTGGCCGCGATTATATCATCCCGAAACCTTTTGATCCGCGCTTGATTACAACGGTTGCCCCGGCTGTGGCCAAAGCAGCCATGGATTCCGGAGTTGCTCTGCAGCCCATTCAAGATTGGGAAGAATATCAAGACCAACTCATGGAGCGTTTGGGCTCTGACAACAAGATGGTTCGTTTGCTCACCAATCGAGCCAAGACCGATCCGAAGCGAGTGGTTTTTGCCGAAGCAGATCACCTAGACGTACTCAAAGCGGCTCAGATTGTTCATGAAGAAGGCATCGGAAAACCTATTTTGCTCGGTAACCGCGAACTCATTTTAGAACTCAAAGAAGAGTTGGGCTTTGATGCGGATGTGCCGATTTATGACCCGAAAACCAAAGAAGAAGACGCTCGAAGATTGCGTTATGCCGACATGTTTTGGAAGTCGCGCCAACGCAGAGGAATTTCGTTGCTTGACGCTCAAAAATGGATGCGTGAGCGCAACTATTTCGCAGCGATGATGGTCAATGAAGGCGAAGCCGATGCACTCGTGACGGGATATTCACGCAGTTATCCGTCAGCGGTGAAGCCCATCATGCAACTCATAGGCAAAGCACCGGGGATTTCGCTCATAGCCACTACCAATATGATGATGACCAATCGCGGACCGATGTTTTTGTCTGATACGGCCATTAATCCGAATCCTACAGCCGATGATTTGGCTAAAATTGCATTGATGACTGCCAAAACTGTTCGTATGTTTGGTATGGAACCGGTGATTGCGATGGTTTCATTTTCAAATTTTGGTTCTGCTTCTGATTTGAGTGCTACCAAAGTGCGTGAAGCGGTTTCTTATTTGCATAATTACTACCCGGATTTGGTTGTGGATGGTGAAATTCAAGCTGATTTTGCTTTGAATCCCGACATGCTTAAGGCGAAGTTTCCGTTTTCAAAACTCGCCGGAAAAAAAGTCAACACGCTCATATTTCCGAATTTGGAATCGGCCAATATTACCTATAAATTGCTCAAAGAATTGTACAAAGTTGATTCGATTGGGCCAATAGTAATGGGGCTTGACAAACCGGTGCATATTTTTCAATTAGGTGCCAGTGTTGAAGAAATGGTCAATATGGCCGCAGTAGCGGTGGTAGATGCTCAAGAAAAGATTAAAAAATTAAAGAATTTTAATATTAAATTTTAAGCCGCCCGTACAAAAGGCTAATTAAAGTTTTTTGTTATATTTGGAACTGCTTTAAAGAGATAATGATAGCGCATATTCAAGGAAAATTGGTTGAAAAATCACCTACTGAGGTCGTCATAGATTGCAGTGGCGTGGGCTATCAGATTCATATCTCATTGCATACATACAGTTTGCTTCCCGCGACAGATTACATCAAATTATACACGTATCTTCAAGTAAAAGAAGATGCGCACACGCTGTTTGGTTTTGTTGAAAAATCAGAACGCGAAATATTCAAAATGTTGTTGTCTGTTTCGGGCATCGGAGCCAACATTGCGCGAACCATGCTCTCATCGCTTGAGCCCAAGCAAATCATTCAGGCTTTGGCCAGCGGAGATGTCGGACTGATTCAGTCTGTGAAGGGAATCGGCGGAAAAACAGCACAACGCGCCATACTCGATCTCAAAGACAAGGTGTTAAAACTCTATGATTTGGACGAAGTTTCGAGCGTGGTCAACAATACAAACAAAGAAGAAGCGTTATCAGCACTGGAAGTTTTAGGCTTTAACAAAAAATTGGCAGAGAAAGTTGTAGACAAAATTGTCTTGCAAGATGCATCTGCCAGCGTAGAAGCTATCATCAAACAGGCATTAAAAAATTTATAATACTTGAAAACAAGATACTTAAGCAATTTATCGCCGGTATTCAAAATATTTATTTTGATGCTTTTTTTGTTCTCTAAAGGGACAACCTTTGCTCAAGTTCAAGAGCAAGTTCAAGAACAAGAAAAAGACAGCATCAAACCCGGATATTCTTCGGGAACTTTGCAATTGAGCAATCCGCCCAGCATACTTGAAGCTTACACGTATGATCCGGTAACCGATCGATATATCTACACCAACAAGGTGGATGATTTCAATATAAATTATCCGATTATTCTAACGCCTAAAGAGTACGAACAACTCATGTTGCGCGAATCAATGCGCGAGTATTACAAGAAAAAATCGGATGCTATTGACGGAAAAAAAGCAGGCTCAGAAGCAGCCAAGAAGAATTTGCTTCCGCGTTATTACGTTAATTCAAGCTTTTTTGAATCGATTTTCGGAAGCAACACCATTGACGTAAAGCCTACCGGTTCCGTTGAGGTTGATCTTGGAGTTCGTTACACCAAACAAGACAATCCGGCTTTTTCACCTAAAAATCGTCAGAACATCAACTTTGATTTTAACCAGCGAATCAATATGTCGCTTATGGGGAAGGTGGGAACCAGACTTAAAGTAACGGCTAATTACGATACACAATCAACTTTTTCGTTTCAGAATCAAATCAAGTTAGAATATACCCCGGACGAAGATGACATCATTCAAAAAATTGAAGTCGGTAATGTGAGCATGCCACTGAGCGGATCACTTATTCGCGGGGCACAAAGTCTCTTTGGGGTAAAAGCGCAGCTTCAATTTGGACGAACCACGATTACCGGGGTTTTCTCTGAACAAAAATCACAAACCAAAACCGTTACGGCTCAAGGAGGTGGAACCATTCAGGATTTTGATTTTTTTGGTTTGGAGTATGATAACGACCGTCACTTTTTCTTGTCTCAATACTTCAGAAATCGTTATGATGCAGCGCTGAAAAATTACCCTTTTATTGACAGCCGCGCACAAATTACTCGTATTGAAGTTTGGATTACCAATCGTCAAAACCGCGTCAATAACACCAACAACAATCAACGTAACATCATCGCGCTTCAAGATTTAGGCGAGTCGCAACAAGCGGCATACACTGATGCTGAAATTGTTTCGTTGAATCCACCGCCGGCCGGTTTTTTTACTGCTCCGGCAGACAGTCCGTCGGACAATAAAAATAATAAATACGATCCTGGATTGATTGATAATTCATCGGGCGGATCAGGTTTTTTGAATTCAAATATCCGTGAAATTGCGACTGCCAGTTCAGGTTTTAACGTAGTGGTTCCGGTAGAAGGAATGGATTTTTCAAAGCTTGAAAACGCCAGAAAACTCAATTCAAACGAGTTTAGTTTTCATCCGCAATTGGGTTATATTTCACTCCAACAAAAACTTTCAAACGATGAAGTTTTGGCGGTAGCTTACCAATACACCATCGGAGACAAAGTTTATCAAGTAGGTGAATTCGGTAATGACGGAGTTGATGCAACTCAAGCGGGCGCCACCGATCCCGGTACGGGGCAATTGCAAGCGATTACTACCCAAGCATTGGTACTTAAAATGCTCAAAAGTAATTTGACCAATGTTGAAAAACCAGTTTGGAATTTGATGATGAAAAATATCTATCAGATTCCGGGAGCATTTCAGTTGGAGCAGCAGGATTTCAGATTCAATATTTTGTATTCTGACCCTTCACCGCTTAATTATATCAGTCCTGTAGCGGGTTCTCCGTTTCCGCCAAACGATCCGCTACATCCCGAAAATTGGGTAAACAATATTCCATTGTTGAAAGTATTTAATCTTGACCGATTAAACTCAACCAACGACCCGCAAGTAGGCGGAGACGGATTCTTTGACTTTTTACCCGGATTGACCGTTGACACACAAAATGGGCGCTTGATTTTTAGTACGGTAGAGCCTTTTGGTAAACTCATTTTTGACAAATTAAAAGATGCTCCGACGCAAAACTATAACGATCCAACTACATATAACGCCAATCAAGCCAAGTATGTTTTCAGAAACATGTATCGTAAAACCCAATCGTCGGCACTTCAAGACGGTAGTAAAAACAAATATGAATTGCGCGGTAAGTTTAAGTCATCCGGCGGAGATGGAATTCCGATTGGCGCTTTTAACGTGCCGAGAGGTTCGGTGGTAGTTACGGCCGGCGGTCGAGTGCTCATGGAAGGAGTTGATTATACGGTAAACTATCAAGCGGGGAGAGTACAAATTTTAGATCCTTCTTTGCAAGCTTCTAACACGCCTATTCAGGTTTCGGTTGAGAACAATTCAACTTTTGGTCAGCAAACACGCCGTTTTATGGGGGTCAACATTGACCATAAATTCTCAGAAAAATTTATTGTCGGCGGAACTTTGCTCAAAATGACCGAACGTCCGCTAACCCAAAAATCAACGTACGGACAAGAATCAGTCAACAACACAATCTATGGGTTGCATGCCAATTATGCTACCGAAATACCATTTTTAACCAGAATGGTTAATAAGTTGCCGTTTATGGATACGGATGTTCCTTCTAACTTTTCGTTTAGAGGTGAAGTTGCTTTTTTAAAGCCAGATACTCCAAAAGCGGATAAATTCAATGGCGAGTCAACGTTGTATATTGATGATTTTGAAGGCTCTCAAACCAATATTGACTTGCGTTCGCCACTTTCTTGGTCATTGTCATCGACCCCGATAAAAGATACCGAAACAACCGGAAACGAGACGCCTAGTCCGTATAATTTTAATGGTGAATCAAACAATATTGATTATGGCTTTAAGCGTGCAAAAATGAGTTGGTACAGCATTGATCCAATTATTTACACCAAACCGGGCGGCATCTCGACCGATGATATTTCACTCAATAAAACGCGTCGAATTTTTACGCGTGAAGTTTATCCGAATACCGATATAGCTCCGGGGCAAGTTCAAATTATCAATACTTTAGACTTAACTTATTATCCCAAAGAAAGAGGCCCTTATAATAACGAGACCAGTACTAATATTGTCAATAATGCGCAAGCCAACTTTGGAGGAATTATGCGCTCGCTCAATTCAACCAACTTTGAACAGGCCAATGTTGAGTTTATTCAATTTTGGGTGATGGATCCTTATGTGGGTCATGGCTCGCTTCCGGCAACCAGTGACAATGTCGGAAAAGTATACTTTAACTTAGGTTCAATTTCTGAGGATATTTTGCGCGATGGACGTAAACAATATGAAAATGGATTGCCCGAAGCAGGATCAAATCAATTGTATATCAGCACAATCTGGGGAAGAGTTCCGGCGTCGCAATCGCTTATTTATGCTTTTGATGTAGACGGAGCCAACCGTGGCGCACAAGACATCGGTTTGGATGGTATGAATGACACAGATGAAGCAAATATCTACACTGAGTATGCCGGTGAATCTGATCCGGCTGGTGATAATTATGAATATTTTCTTCAGGCATCGGGTAGTGTCATCGATCGTTACAAAAGATATAACGGAACACAAGGAAATTCACCTGTAACGGTTACTGATAACAACCGCGGTAATTCAACTCTTCCGGACATTGAGGATATCAATCGCGACAATACGATGGATACTTTTGACGCTTACTACGAATACAGCGTCGATATCAGACCGGGTATTGAGGTTGGGAATACGCGTTTTGTTACGGATATTCGCGACACTTCGGCCGAAACTTCGGGTTCTTCTTTTGGTGAATCAACTCCCGTTCGTTGGATTCAATTCAAAATTCCGGTGACTGAATTTGAACGAAAAATTGGTAGCATTAGCGATTTTACCTCGATTCGTTTTATCAGAATGTTTACCACCGGCTTCAAGGATGAAGTGACTTTGCGTTTTGCAGCGCTTGATTTGGTTCGAGGCGATTGGAGACGTTATACCAATACGCTTGACTCGGTACTTCCGCCGGGAACCGATACCAATGTGGCCGATGATCCAACGGTTTTTGAAGTTCAATCGGTTAACATTCTCGAAAACAGCAATCGTTCGCCTATTCGTTATGTTACTCCGCCGGGTGTGGTTCGTGAGCAACTGTATAACAACAATACCATCATCAACCAAAACGAACAATCTTTGTCTTTGCGCGTTTCGGGAGAACAAGGTCTTGAAGCAACTGATGCTCGTGGTGTTTTCAAGAATATTAGCGTTGACATGCGTCAGTTTAAAAAACTCAAAATGTTTATCCACGCAGAGGCTTATGCTGCTGATACTTCAATGCCATTGCAAGACAATGAAATGGTTGCCTTTTTGCGTTTCGGAAATGATTTTACCGACAACTTCTATCAGGTTGAAATTCCGTTAAAGGTTACGGCTCCTGGAGCGACTTCTGCCGAGGCTATTTGGCCTGAAGCCAATAATTTGACGATTCCATTGGAGTTGCTTACTCAGATTAAAATTTTGTCGAGACAGGCTCCGGCACTTGGCCCGAATGAGATTTTTTACCGATACGATGACGAATTGGACGCTTCTTATTCAGGCAATATGCGTATCGGAGTTCGCGGTAATCCAAATTTTGGGTTGGTCAGAAACTTGATGATCGGAATTAAAAACAACACTAGAACTGGTAAAGATGCGGCCGGAAATCCTTTGATTTCAAGACCCATCAAAGGTGAGGTTTGGTTCAATGAGTTGAGATTGGCCGAAATGGACAACAAAGGCGGTATGGCTGCTGTGGCCAATGTCGATACTAATTTGGCTGATTTTGCCACCGTATCGGCTATGGGAAAAATGAGTACGGTTGGCTTTGGTTCGCTGGAGCAAGGCCCGAACGAACGCAGTCGTGAGAACACCCAACAATACAACGTAGTTACCAACTTGAGTTTAGGGAAATTGATGCCTAAAAATTGGCATATTAATTTGCCGTTTAACTATTCTGTGGGTGAAGAAACCATCACGCCATTGTATGATCCGTTTAATCAAGATATCAAGCTAGATCAAGTATTGGATATTACTGCAAGTTCAGCCGAACGCTCAAAAATCAAAGATCGCGCTATTGATTATACCAAACGTAAAAGCATCAACTTTATCGGAGTTAAAAAAGAGCGATCACCCAATCAAAAACAACGCGTTTACGATCCGGAAAACTTAACGCTGTCGTATTCATTTAATCAGGTTGAAAAACACAATTTTGAGATTGAAGATTATTTGGATCAGCAAGTCAATACAACGGCTGATTACACTTTTAATTTCCAACCCAAAGCTGTTGAACCGCTCAAGAACAACAAATTCCTCAAGAAGAGTTCTTATTTGAAAATGTTGAGCGATTTTAATTTTAACTATTTACCGTCAAATATTTCGTTTAGTGCGAGTATTATTCGTCAGTATAACCAGCAACAATTCCGTCAGATTGATGTGGCTGGGATTCCTTTGGATCCGCTTTACAGGCGCAATTATTTGTTCAACTATCAGTATGGTTTTGGATATAATTTGACTAAATCGCTCAAAGTAAATTACACGGCATCTTCAAGTAATATCGTCCGTAATTATATTGACGAGAACAATATGCCAATCAACAGTGTTACTTTGTTTACTGATTATTGGAACACGGGCGAACCGAACACACACAACCACCAATTGGTTGTCAATTATGAATTGCCTATCAACAAATTGCCTTTCTTGAGTTTTGTAAAATCCACCTACTCATATACGGGTGACTACAGTTGGCAAAGAGCTTCAATTGCTATGTCGCAACTTGAGGTTGACGGACAAACCTATAATTTAGGAAATACTATTCAAAACGCGGGTTCACATAAGCTCAACACGGCTTTAAATATGGACTCGTTCTATAAATACATTGGGCTTACCAAGAAAAAAGCATCGCCGCCTAAAACCACGGCACCGCCTAAACCGGGACAAAAAGTGGTCAATACCGCTCAGCCAGCAGCAGCTCAAAACAGTTTCTTTAAAGATGCTTTGATCAATACGCTTACTTGCTTTAAAACAATCAACATCAATTACTCAGAAAATCGCGGAACCGTTCTGCCGGGTTATTTGCCGAGCGTTGGCTTTTTCGGAACTTCTAAACCAACTTTAGGCTTCATTTTCGGTTCGCAGGCAGATGTTCGTTATGAAGCGGCCAAAAACGGATGGTTGACCAATTATCAAGATTTCAATCAAAGCTTTACTCAGGTAATCAACCGAACGCTGAATCTTACAGCCAACGTCGATTTGTTCCCTGATTTCAAAATTGATTTATCGGGTGACCGAACCTATGTGCGCAATTTCTCAGAGCAATACGACGTTTCGGCAGACGGAACATATAATCCTCGGTCACCGTACAGCACCGGTAACTTTGCCATTTCCACGGTTTTGATCAAGACAGCTTTTAGCCAAAGCGATGAAAATTATTCGGCGGCGTTTCAAGATTTCAGAGACAACCGAATCAAGATTGCCGATCGTTTAGCCGAGAATTATTATGGTAGCAATATTCCGAGATACGGTGATAATTTGCATCCAATTCCGACCGACCCGAATGATCCGCAATATGCTACTTATGTTTCAAATAAAGGATTCCCGATAGGCTTTGGCAAAAACAATCAATCGGTTTTGATTCCGGCATTTATGGCTGCTTACACGGGTTCAAGTGCTTCGAGTGTGGCTTTGAATACATTTAGAGATTTCCCGATTCCGAATTGGAACATTAAATACACCGGTTTGATGCGCTACAAATTCTTTAAAGACAACTTCAAACGTTTGTCTATCCAACACGGATACAAAGCAACTTATACGGTTAACTCATTCCGTTCAAATTTTGAGTATGACAAGAATCCAACCGGAAGCGATGTCGGTGGAAACTTCTACAACAAATTGCTCATTTCAAACGTGAATTTAGTTGAACAATTCAATCCGCTCATTCGTTTTGATATGGAAATGAAAAACTCGGTAAAAGTTTTGGCCGAAGTGAAAAAAGACCGTTCGATGTCTTTGAGTTTTGACAACAACTTACTCACCGAGGTGCGCGGAATGGATTATACACTTGGTTTGGGTTACCGAATCAAAGATGTGATTATCTCGTCAAAATTGGCCGATAATCCAACAGGTATTATCAAAAGTGACATCAACATCAAAATTGACGGAACCTACCGAAACAGCAAAACCATTGTTCGTTATTTAGATTACGACAACAATAAGCTCTCGGGTGGACAAAATATTTGGTCGGTAAAAGTGAGCGCTGATTATTCTTTCAGCAAGAATTTGACCTTGTTGTTCTATTACGACCATCAATTCTCAAAAGCAGTTATCTCGACTTCGTACCCAATGACCAACATCAGAGCCGGATTTACGATGCGTTATAATTTCGGAAACTAAACTCAAAAACACGAACTATCAACAGATAAATTTTATTACAAAATGAATATACCTGCAAATTTAAAGTACACAAAAGATCACGAGTGGATTATGCTTGACGGTGAAATTGCTACCGTTGGAATTACCGATTTTGCCCAAAAAGAATTGGGTGACATTGTTTATGTCGAAGTTGAAACCTTAGACCAAACACTCGACAAAGACGAAGTTTTCGGAACCGTTGAAGCGGTCAAAACCGTTTCAGATTTGTTCTTGCCAATGGCCGGAGAAATTATTGAGTTCAATGATTCGCTTGAAACCAATCCTGAAGTAGTCAATTCAGATCCTTATGGAGCCGGTTGGATGATCAAAGTTAAAGTTTCAAACGCAGCTGATTTTCAGGAATTACTAGATAGTGAAGCTTATGCAGCGCTTATCGGAGCGTAAAAACATTTTCTTATTCTTTGCTCTGGGTTGGACCTCGCTGATTACTTATTTTAGTATGAGCGATGTCCGGATGCTGCCCACCATCAAAATACAAGATATTGACAAAGGCGTTCACTTTGTATTTCACTTTGTCTTTACATTGAATTGGTATTTGTATTTGGGTGCCAGAAACGGGTTTGTTGCAAAGTCCTTGTATAAGGCTTTGTTGCTTTCGCTTTTATATGGTATAACCATCGAAATTGCTCAAGGAACATTGACAACCTATCGTTCTGCTGATCCGCTAGACGTTTTGGCTAACAGTTCTGGAGCCTTGGCTTGTGCGGTTGTGGTTATTCTGGCGCAAAAGAGTTTTAAATTAATGAAATAAAAGATGCCCGCTTCGGTGGGATTTTTTATTTTTATACCCGACATACAGAGTTCCACAAGGCGAACTTTTTTATTCTGAAATATTATGAATATCAAACAATATCTTGATTCAACTTATCTCAAAACCGCAGAGCAAGCCGGGCTTTCTGATACAGAAAATTTGACCATCAACAAACGCTACATTCAAGAAGCTATTGACGAAGATTTTAAACTCATTATGATTCGTCCCAACATAGTTTCGGTGGCTCGTGAAATGATAGACGCTGCACAGTCAAAAGTTTGCGTTGGAACGGTGATCGATTTTCCGCTCGGACAATCTTCACTTGACGACAAGCTCAAAGAAGCCCAACAAGCCATCGAAGACGGAGCCGACGATTTAGATTTTGTATGTAATTACGAAGCCTTTAAAAGAGGCGAGATTGATTTAGTACGACAAGAGATTTTGGCCTGTACACAACTGGGTTTGCAACACCACAAAATTGTCAAGTGGATTATTGAAGTTGCTGCGCTCAATCATCAGCAAATTATTCAATTATCGACCTTGATTAAAAAAGTCGTACTGGATCATTTTAAAGAAAACCAATACAATTCAGTCTTTGTTAAATCATCTACCGGATTTTATATCACTCAAAACAATTTGCCCAACGGCGCTACTCTAGAAACTATTATTCCGATGTTGGAAAATGCTTCGCCGCTTCCAGTAAAAGCCGCTGGAGGCGTGCGTACTTTTGATGAAGCCACGGCCATGATTCAGTTGGGTGTGAAACGCATTGGAACCTCTGGCGCGAAAGCTATTTCTGACGGACAGATTGCAGATTCTTCTTATTAGTATGAAAACAAAACTACGCTCAATCCTTTTTTTATTGTTCACCCTTGGAGCAACCGCACAAGAGCTTACACAAATTAAAGAACAACATCCCATTTTTGACGCTTGTAAAGAGAAAACCGGAAAAGACATAGAAGATTGTTTCAACAGTCAGTTGCAAGACTTTATTTTCAATCATTTTGAAGTTCCGACGGATTTAAAAAATTCAGGATATACTGGTAGTGTGATTGTTTTATTTGAAGTGAGCAATACCGGAAATTTCAAAACTTTATACATTGATGCTGCCGATGAAAGATTGCGTCAAGAAGCCCAAAGAGTTTTTTCAACTTTGCCACAAGTAGAGCCGGCTCAATATAACGGGCAACCCAATTACGCCAAGTACACGGTCAAGATTTCTATTCCGCTCAAAAGCTCAGCGCAATTGGCCGCCGAAGCCGAGCAGCAACGTTTGCTGGCCGCGCGAAATTACGTAGCCAACAAAGACAAAGAACTTACCGAATACGATAATATTCGCTATCACAAATTCAACAATCCAAAGTTTGAAAGTCCGCTTAATGTTCCGTTTTCACACAGTTATTACGCATGGTTTGACGCCGCAGTTAATCAAGTCGGAAGCAATAACCACACGGCCATAAAACCGTTGACTTATGCTGATGTCAATCGTTATTATAAGTTTCGCGATGAAAACCAAAAACTCATGATGAACAAAACATCTTGGTGGGGTAAGAAGTTGTTTAATGAAAATTTTGCCGAAATTCAAGGCGATGGCTATTGGTTTGCCTTTAATCCGATTTTGGATTTGCAGATGGGTAAAAGCAGTCCGAGCGAACTCAAATACACCTACATCAATACGCGCGGTTTGCAGATTCAGGGCGGTTTAGGAAGACAGGTTGTGTTTACTTCAACGATTTTTGAAAGCCAAGGCAGATTTGCTGATTACTACAACCGTTATGCGGTGTCCATCAAACCTTCGGGCGGTGACCCGGCGGTGATTCCCGGAATTGGGATTGCCAAAAGTTTTAAAAGTGACGCTTTTGATATGCCGATGGCCGAGGCCAACATTACTTTTACACCGAGTGATATTTTCTCGATGCAAGCCGGTTATGGGAGAAATTTCATAGGCGATGGTTATCGATCGCTTATTACTACCGATGGTGTGAGTCCGTATCCGTTTTTTAAACTCAGCACCACTTTTTGGAAGATTAGATATACCAACACTTATATGTTTCTCAAAGACATCAGTCCTGAATTTACCGCTGATCGAACTTATGCGAGCAAATACATGGCTAATCACTATTTGAGTTGGAATGCAACCAAACGCCTCAATCTTGGTTTTTTCGAGACGGTTATTTGGGCCAACACCAACGGGCGTGGTTTTGATATGAGCTTCTTTAATCCGATTATTTTTTACCGTTCGGTTGAGTTTGCTTCTTCAGCCAAATCTGGAAATGCTTTGATGGGTCTGACCGGAAAATACAAATGGAACAATCAGTTTAATTTTTACGGACAATTTTTGCTAGACGAATTCTCGTTGGCCGACATCAAAAAAGGACAAAAAAGTTGGAAAAATAAATATGGCTATCAGCTAGGAGTGAAATATTTTAATGCTTTTAATGTTGAGAATTTATTGCTTCAACTAGAATACAACCGAGTGCGTCCATATGTGTATTCACACAGTGATCCGTCCACCAATTACGGACATGCCAATCAAAATGTCGGGCATCAGTGGGGCGCCAATTTTCAAGAATTGATTCTGATTGGGCGTTATCATAAAGGGCGTTATTTTGCTGATGCTAAACTCACTTATGGCGTTCGTGGTTTTGATTTTAATGCCAACGGCAATACATATAATTACGGAGGTAATATTTATCTTGATTACGACAATGACAAGCCGTATCTCACAGGTGTAAAAGTTGGGCAGGGCAACAAAACCAATATTCTCATTGCCGATGTGCAAGCGGGTTATTTGCTCAATCCGGCCTCAAACCTCAAATTATTCGGCAGTTTTATATACCGAGATTTTAATCCGATGGCCAATACACCAACGGTTTTTAAAGAAACGACCACTTGGTTTTCGGTGGGTATTCGCAGTGATATTTTTAATTGGTATTTTGATTATTAACAGCCCAAAATTCTCAGACTTTTTTATGATGCTATTCTTGCTGATATCATTTCTGAAAAGTACCTTTGCGCCGATTTAAAAACATGCATGAGCGC
Source organism: Flavobacteriaceae bacterium (assembly GCA_046329175.1). GTDB lineage: Bacteria > Bacteroidota > Bacteroidia > Flavobacteriales > Flavobacteriaceae > Flavobacterium. The sequence goes on along the minus strand of JAXLVE010000004.1, from coordinate 158,098 downwards.
AGTGAGTTCTCCATTTTCGGTCAAAAAATCATTTTTGGATTTTAAAGAAATTACCAAAGCGGGTTTGGCAATCAGTGTTGTTTTTTCGTCCATTGCTGGATATTTGCTTGGGATTGATGAATTTTCCTTTGAAAAAATTCCGCAATTACTCATGCTGGCCGTTGGCGGATATTGCATGGTAGGCGCATCGAATGCCTACAACCAAGTCATCGAAAAAGACCTAGATGCACTCATGGATCGCACCAAAAACAGGCCGGTCGCTTCAGGAAGAATGTCGCCCAATCACGCCTTGTTTTTAGCGAGTTTGCTCACGATTGTCGGATTGATTTTACTCTATATGATCAACCCGAAATCTGCCATGTTTGGGGCGATTTCTATTTTTCTATACACCAGTGTTTACACGCCGCTTAAAACCGTTACTTCGCTTTCGGTTTTTGTCGGAGCTTTTCCGGGAGCGATTCCTTTTATGTTGGGCTGGGTAGCGGCCACAGGCAATTTTGGGATTGAAGCCGGAACCTTGTTTTTGATTCAGTTTTTTTGGCAATTTCCGCACTTTTGGGCCATCGGTTGGTTTTTGTATGAAGACTACGAAAAAGCGGGATTTTTTATGTTGCCTTCAGGCAAAAAAGACAAGTCAACCGCGATGCAAATTTTGCTTTATACCATTTGGTTGATCATCGCTTCTTTATTGCCGATGCTGGGTTATACGGGGCAATTATTCATTACGCCGGTGAGTGCCATTTTGGTATTGCTTTTAGGTTTATGGATGTTGTTTTATTCGGTCAAATTATACCAATTACAAACGCCCAAAGCGGCCAGAACGTTGATGCTGGTGAGCGTTCTTTACATTACATTACTACAAATCATTTACATAACTGATAAATTCTTAAGATAAGATGAGTAAATATAGTTTAACCCCCGAAGACAAAGCGCGCAACGATCGTTCGTACAAGCTTTTACTTTTGTTCGGAATGCTCAGCATCACCATGATGTTTGCCGGATTAACCAGTGCTTTTGTGGTGAGTAAATCGCGTGCTGATTGGCTCAAAAATTTTCAGATGCCGACTGCTTTTTATATCAGCACGGCAGTGATTATAGCTTGCAGTGTAACTTTTCATTTGGCTAAAAAGAGCATTAAAGCCGATAACCGCGCTGCCACAACTATGTGGTTGCTATCAACTTTGGCTCTGGGTGTTTTGTTTGTGATATTTCAATTTAAGGGCTTCGGACAAGTGATCGAGATGGGTTATTACTTCACCGGACCTGCTAGTAATATCACGACAACTTTTTTGTATGTAGTTACCGTAGTGCATTTGGCGCACTTGGCCGGCGGAATTATTTCACTTTTGGTGATAATTTATAATCATTTTAAACAAAAATACAAGGCAACTCAAACCCTTGGAATTGAGCTAGGTGCGATGTACTGGCATTTTCTCGATTTATTGTGGGTTTATTTGTTTTTGTTTTTATATTTCTTCAAATAAGAAAAAAATGTAAATTTGGGAACTTTTTAACGAATTAACTTTTATGGGAGCGACAGTTACTGCAAACAGCGAACACAAAACTTGGGACGGTGCCAATGAGCCGTTAGGAGCGAGTTATGGCAAATTGATGATGTGGTTTTTTATCGTGTCAGATGCCTTGACTTTTTCTGCATTTTTGGCTGCTTATGGTTTTTCAAGATTCAAATTCATTGAAACTTGGCCATTGGCGGATGAGGTTTTCACGCACTTTCCATTCATGCACGGTGTTTCGGCTCCGATGTATTATGTGGCGTTGATGACTTTTATCCTCATTTTCTCGTCAGTTACCATGGTATTGGCGGTTGATGCTGGACATCAAATGAAAAAAGACAAAGTTGCTATTTATATGTTCTTGACCATCTTGGGTGGTTTGGTGTTTGTGGGCTCACAAGCTTGGGAGTGGAAAAATTTTATCCACGGAGAGTACGGAGCTATTGAAACAAAAGGCGGAAGCTTGCTTCAATTTGTTGACAATACCGGTAAACGCGTAAAATTGGAGGATTTTGCTGTGACGCTTCCAGAAGAAAGAGAGCAATTAGAGCGCAATAAAGGAAAATGGTTCATGGATGAAGCTTCACTTCCAACTTATTCGGTGGCTGAAGTTCAAGCCGGATTCAAAGCGCATCCTGAAATTTTGGTTCGTACCGAAGTGATTTATGAAGATACAGAAGCTTCTAAAAATGATCCAAAAATCAACCATGCACTCACCAAACACAAACACAAAACTGTTTTGACGCGTGCCGAGTCAGAGGCTCGTTTGGCCAATGCGCATTTGGTGGTTGAAGGTGCTAACTTAAAACGCAACGAATACGGAAGCAAATTGTTTGCTGATTTCTTCTTCTTTATTACAGGATTCCACGGATTCCACGTGTTCTCAGGAGTTGTTATCAATATCATTATTTTCTTTAACGTATTGCTCGGAACTTACGAAAAAAGACGCACCTATGAAATGGTTGAAAAAGTTGGTCTTTACTGGCACTTCGTTGACCTTGTTTGGGTATTCGTATTTACTTTCTTCTACTTAGTTTAATCTTATTAATAGCGATATATCATGGCGCACGAACACGCATCTAATACCAAAAGAATCTGGTTAGTTTTCGGATTGTTGTCTGTAGTAACTACAGTTGAGGTTATTCTCGGAATTATGAAGCCGGATGCTCTGCATTTACATCATTTTTTGGGAATGAATTTGCTCAACTGGATATTCATCATCTTGACTGTTTTTAAAGCGTACTATATTGTATGGGCTTTCATGCACATGGAAGGCGAAAAACCAACCTTGCGCTGGGCGGTAGTGGCAACAGTTATTTTCTTGGTGTTGTATTTGGTTTTTATCTTATTGGTTGAAGCTAATTATGTTTTTGAAGTATTTAAAAATTCTACCATTAAATGGAATTTTTAACAAGATATTAATGAATGATAAAAGGTGCGCTTTGCGTGCCTTTTTTTATTTTTGTATGCATTTAAATTAGCACATCGCATGAAAAAAAAATTAGTTCTTTTTACCCTTTTTATTCTCCCGATTGTTGCTTATTTATTTTTTGCCACCGGTGTGAACAGTTTCATGTTTTTACCCACCGTAACGCCTTCTGTGCCCGATTTGGGTCATTGGACTTCTCTGGACGGTAAACCGGTTTCTCTCAATAAAAAAATTACCATTTTAGGTTTTACTGGTGATAATATTTTGGAGCGAAAAGGCAATTATTTCAATCTCAACCAAAAAATTTACAACAAGAACAAAGACTTCAAAGATTTTCAATTCGTGATGGTGGCTCCTCAAGGGACAGAGTCGCAAGTCAAAGAAATCTTGGGTTCACTCGACGATATTACCGATGTGTCGAAATGGTTGTTTGTGTTTGCACCCAAAGATCAAATCAAAGCTTATTACGACCAGCTTAAACTCAAAGGCGAACTCGATGTTCATTACGGAACCAACAACGTTTTTATCATCGACAAAAAAAGAAATCTGCGCGGTCGAAAAGACAAAGACGAATACAAAGAAGGCTACGATACATCATCACCTTCTGATCTTTACAATGAAATGACCGACGATGTCAAAGTCATTTTGGCCGAATATCGACTCGCGCTCAAACGCAACAACGCACACCGACAAATCTAATTTTATGCTTAAGAACAAATCATACATCGGCATATCGTTTATTGTTTTACTCTTCGGTATTTATGCCATTCCCAAGATTGTCAACCGCATCAAAAACGGTGATGTAGTTAAAAACGAAAGACTTGACCAAGGCGATAACGCCAGTGATGAAGTTGTAACACTTCAAACCATTGGGCCGGCTCCGAGCTATAAATTGACCGATCAAAACGGGAAGACCATTACCAATGCCGATTACAAAGGAAAAGTCTATGTGCTCGAATTTTTCTTTTCAAGCTGTCCGACCATTTGTCCGCGGATGAATCAAAGCATGCTACAAATTCAGAATAAATTCTTTGGTAACCCTAATTTTGGTATTGCATCGATTTCAATTGACCCAGAACACGACTCGCCCGAAGTGCTCAAAGCGCATGCGCAAACACTCGGTGTTAAATCGTCGAATTGGCATTTTTTAACCGGAGATAAAACCTATATTTTTGATTTGGCCAACAAAGGATTCAATTTGTATGCGGGCGAAAACGCCAAAGTCAACGGTGGTTTTGAGCATTCCGGTTTGTTTGCGTTGATTGACAAAGACGGAAAAATTCGCTGCCGAAAAGACGAATACGGCAATCCGATTTTATATTACGACGGACTCGACAAAAAAGGTGTCGAGGCGATTCAACATGACATTGCAATTTTACTCAGAGAATAATGGACAACAATCAATCCCCAGAAATTATTGAAAGCGCCGATAAAAGTTCGGTCGAAACCAAATTCAACAAATTCATCATCGCGGTATCCATCATCATTCCGGTGGCCGTTGCGATTTTATTCACGGTTAAACTCAAAGATTTTGGCATCATCGTAGAACCTTTTAGTTTCTTGCCGCCCATTTACGCTACCATCAACGGAATTACCGCTGTAGTGCTGGTTACCGCTGTATACGCAATTAAAAAAGGAAATATAAAACTTCATGAAAAGCTCATGGTTTTGGCTATTGCATTGTCAGTTGTTTTTTTGGTGATGTACGTGATTTACCACATGACCGCTGATGTGACAAAATATGGCGGCGAAGGAGTGATGCGTTTGGTGTATTTCTTTTTGCTGATATCACACATTATTCTTTCTATTGGCGTTATTCCATTGGTGCTCGTGACTTATGTTCGCGCCTTGGCTGAACGCTTTGACCGACATAAAAAACTGGCCAAAATCACTTTCCCGATTTGGTTGTATGTGGCCGTTACCGGTGTGATTGTATATCTGATGATTGCACCTTATTATAATTATTAATACCAGCAGTATGCAAAAGGCGCTGAAAAGAGGTTTTGTTTTATTTTTGGTTTTGATGTATTCAAATCTAACCTGGGCGCAATGTGCTATGTGCCGCGCAGCCATTGAAAGTGAAGGCAATAAAACCAAAGCCGAAGCGGTCAACGACGGCATTGTATACTTGATGTTGATTCCGTATTTATTGGTAGGTTTTGGCGGTTGGTTTGCCTATCGTTTGTTTCGCCAGAAAAAATCCTAACTACAAACCATCCACAGAAACCGAGACCTCACCGTTCACGCGCAAGAAACCAATGATGGCTTTGTTGGTGAGTTGGAATTTTTGGAAATCAATTTCTTTAGTGGTTCCGTTGACAAAAACGCCTGGCATCGGACTGAAGTTTTTAAGGTATTTCTGTAAACTGCTCTGACCTTCGGCCAAATTTGGTGCAATCGAATAACGACAACTTTGCTCCATCTTTTTCAAAATATATCCTTGCGCGAGCCAGTTGGCGGTTTTAAGCAAGCGACTTTTGGTGTCGAGCACATAATCTAATTGGTCGAAATACATTTCTTTGGTAGCGCTGTTATACTGCGGAAAGCCCGATAAATAGACTGTTCCGTTCACACTGCCCAACAAATCAAGAGCAATGATGAGTTTGCCGTTTTTGTGCCAAAGCGACACATTTTGAACTTTTACTTTTTTGCCTTCTGAACCAAATTCCTGACCGGCAAAATTCTGCGTCATAATTTTCGAGGCTTGCTCATAGGTTGAAACCGCTACAATATTAGCCGATACATGTTCCGGCATTTTGCTCACCGGTTTGAGGATGATTTTTGAGCGGTCAAATTTACTCGCAGGTTTACCGCCAATAAGCGTTTCCATTTCGCATTTAAGCCCCATGTCAAAACTAATGTTCTCGCGCACCAATTGGGCGTCGGTGGTATATAATTCAAGCGGATTGATTCTCAGCCAGCTTTGGTATTGCGGACTCATCTCAAACGGCGTACAGATTTTATCGAGCGCATCGAGCACTTGTGGTTTGAAATCCATCGATTTGGCAATGGCGGCATCGATGCTTTTTTCAATTTTTGATTTGAAGAACTTAATCGTCGGATTGATGGCATAGGTAATCGGAACGGATTTTCCCAGAACATTTACCGTTGGACTTTCGTTCCAATCGAGCGATTTGAATTCGGTTTGTGTGCTGAGTTTCCAGTTTGACAAATTCACATCGCTGAGTAAATTTACCACACCGTTGAAATTAAATTCTTTGGTGTTGTAAAGTGCAATGCCCAAACGATCGGTTCCGATGCGGTATTTGATTTGCGCTTTGAGCGGAAGTGTGGTTTTGATTTTTCCGCCCACATTTTGCAGATTGATGGGTGCTTGTTTCCAGATTTTGATTTCGCAATCGTCGTCTTCAATATTGCTGTCGTCATAAATCAAACCGTTGAGCGATTTGTTGACTTGATTCTCAATGTCTTGGATTTTAATTTTTACCGGAAGGTTGATGTAGGAGATGGCCGGATCGTATAGAAGCGGAGCGGCATCATCAGCTTCGGGTTTGAGCGCTTCAATTTTTTGGGTTGAACTGCATCCGGCCAAAAAACCGAAAAATAATAAAACAAAGCAAGACAAAAGCTTTTTCATGACGAGTTGATTTTCTGAGCGCAAAAGTAGTTAAACCTAAAAATAAACTAAAGGTTGTAACAAAAAATAAAGCGCGCGGACTAAAGGTTTCTTGAAAGGTTTTTCTGAAGAAGAATTTATGCGAATATCTCAATTTCTCGATTCAGAATTCAAAATGGAATAATACCTTTGTAATGCTTTCAAATTCTTTATGAAAAAGACTCTATTTATTGCTTTTTTTGCTCTGATACTCGGTCCGGTTACAGCGCAAACCACCGAAAAGAAATGGACGCTTCAAGAATGCGTTCAGTATGCATTGGAGCATAATATTACGATTAAGCAGTCTGAACTTGACCAACAATTAGCCGAAATTGATCACAAAAGCGCTGTCGGAAATTTTCTTCCGTCGTTCAATGCTTCGGCTCGTCACAGTTGGAATATTGGTCTGAACCAAAACATTACTACCGGTATTTTAGAAAACCAAACCATACAATTTACCAGTGTGGGTTTCAATACCGGAATTGACATTTACAAAGGTTTACAAAATCAAAATCGCTTGCGCCGATCGACTTTGGCTGAATTGGCAGCGCAATATCAACTCAGTAAAATCAAAGACGATATTTCGCTTAATGTGGCCAATGCCTATTTACAAATATTGTTCAACAAAGAAAGCCTGAAAGTTCAGAATCAGCTTTTGGCGCTTGATGAGCAACAACTCAAACGTTCAGAAGAATTGGTGGCTGCTGGATCTATTCCCAAAGGCGATTTGCTCGACAACCAAGCAACGGTAGCCTCTGATCAGCAAAAAGTGATTGTAGCCGAAAACGCTTTGTTGATTTCAAGATTGAGTTTGGCGCAACTTTTACAACTCGAAAAAATAGATGATTTTGACATCGCCGATACCGATTATCCGGCCAATCAAAGTTCGGTCATGCTTCAAAAACCGGAAGATGTGTACCAAAAAGCCAAAACCTTTCGCATCGAACTCAAAATTGCCGAAACCAATACCAAATTAGCCGAGAAAGATGTTCAAATCGCTCGCGGCGCCTATCAACCGACTTTGCAAGGTTTTTATAGTTTCAGCACGCGCGCCTCAGATGCCAACCGAATTACTGGAGCCCAGCTCAATACCACCAATCCAACCATTGAGAGCGGTAGTTTTGTAACGGTCGGCGGGGTGACTTATCCGGTCATGCAACCCAATGTTCAGTATTTGTTTGGCAAAGCTGAGCCGATGTTTGATCAGTTTAGTTTGAACAAAGGACACAACTTTGGAATTCAGATGGATATTCCGATTTTCAACGGATTTGCCGCGCGCAATGCCGTAGCCAAATCTAAAGTAATGCTCGAAAAAAGTAAAAACACCCAAAAACAAAGCGAACTCGATTTGCAAAAAACGGTTTACACGGTTTATACCGATGCTCAAGGAGCTTTCAAATCATATCAATCGGCCGACCGTGCATTGCAATCAAGACAAAAAGCCTTTGATTATGCCCGGGAACGTTATGCGGTTGGATTGATGAACAGTTTTGATTTTAATCAGGCTCAAGCCTTATATGCCAATGCACAATCTGAGGCATTGCGCACCAAATACGACTTTATTTTCAGAACCAAAATTGTTGAACTTTATTTCGGGATTCCGATTTTTAAATAACAGCTGATTATGTCTAAAAAGAAACTTTATTACTTCATCGGAGGAGCCATTTTGCTTGTCATCGTGTTGCTCATCCTCAACAAAAAAGGAATCATCGGAAATCAAGACCACAGCATTGAGGTCGACACGGCCAAAGCTTCTGAGATGACCATTGTTGAAACTGTGTCGGCTACCGGGAAAATACAACCTGAAATTGAAGTCAAAATATCATCGGAAGTTTCCGGAGAGATCATTGATTTACCCGTAAAAGAAGGGCAAGTAGTCAAAAAAGGTGATTTGTTGGTACGCATTAATCCTGATTTATATACTTCTGGTTATAACCGAACTTTGGCAGGTTTATCGCAAACCAAAGCCGGTCTGAGCCAAGCCGATGCAACCTACAACGAAGCCAAAGCCAGTTACGAACGAAGCAAGACGTTATTTGACAAAGGAATCATATCAAAATCAGATTGGGACAAAGCGGTGGCTGCTTTTGAGAATGCCAAAGCTTCAAAACAATCGGCCTACTACAATATGAAAAGCGCTACGGCTACAGTAAATGAAGCCAAAGACAATTTAGGGCGAACAACTATTTACGCTCCGGCGGACGGAACGATTTCTTTGCTTAATGTAGAACTTGGAGAACGCGTTCTGGGAACCCAACAAATGACTGGGACCGAGCTTTTGCGCGTAGCCAATTTAAACAATATGGAAGTTGAAGTTGATGTCAACGAAAATGACATTGTAAAAATCAATGTGGGTGATTCTGCCCGAGTTGAGGTCGACGCCTATTTGAAAAAACAGTTTAAAGGTTTGGTCACGAGTATTTCAAATTCAGCCAGTACCACCTTAACCGCTGACCAAGTAACCAACTTTAAAGTCAAAGTTAGAATTCTCAAAGAATCGTATCAAGATTTACTGGCAGGCAAACCGACTTCTTATTCGCCATTTCGTCCTGGAATGACTGCTACGGTTGATGTGATTACCAAGCGCAAGGAGAAAGTTTTAGGTGTTCCGATCAGTGCTGTGGTGGTTAAAAATGATACGACCGCTACGGTTAAAACCGATATGGGAGCTCCGGCCAATGAAGATAAAACCAAGCACAAAAGCGACAAAAAATATGAATGCGTATTCGTGCGCCAAGGCGATAAAGCCAAAATTAGAGTGGTAAAAACCGGTATTCAAGACGACACCAACATTGAAATTTCCGAAGGCTTAAAACCCGGTGAAGAAATCATCACTGGCCCGTATACAACGGTCACCAAAGATTTAAACTCAGGCGATAAAGTAAAATTTTCCAATCCGAAATCATCCGAAAAGAAAAAGTAATGAGCTACATCCTCAATATTGAAACGGCTACCAGAAATTGTTCGGTTTCAATTGCCCGTGATGGCGGAGTCATAGCGCTGAAAGAAGTCGCCGAAAGCGGATATTCACATGCGGAAAAGCTTCACGTTTTTATTGAAGAAGCTTTGCTTGATAGTCAGTTGCGTTTTTCAGATTTGCAGGCTGTTGCGGTCAGTCAAGGCCCGGGTTCTTATACCGGATTGCGCATCGGAGTTTCAGCAGCCAAAGGTTTGTGTTATGCGCTGAATATCCCACTCATTGCAGTAGATACGTTGCAGGTTTTGGCTAGTCAGGTGCAAATAAATGAAGGTTTGATTATCCCGATGATCGATGCGCGTCGCATGGAAGTTTATAGCGCAATTTACAACGCTCAATTTCATCAAGTGCGTGGTGTTGAAGCGCAAATCATTGATGAAAATTCATTTGCTGAGTATCGTCAAAACCTATATTTTGTGGGCGATTGTCAATCTAAATGCCAAGAAGTTCTCAAGGCAGAGAACCACTTTTTTTTACCCGAAACTGAGTTTCCTTCGGCCAAAGAAATGGCTACAACAAGTCATCAAAAATTTACACAAAAATCATTTGAAGACTTGGCTTATTTCGAGCCGTTTTACCTTAAAGATTTTGTGGGAACGATGGCCAAAAAATAGTTGCTTTATTGGGCTAAGAAGTCAATAATTTTGTACAAGTCAGATTCAATTTCAAAGTCAATATTATTTTCCTTGACAAAACCATTTATGGCATCTTTGCTTTCTGGGAATAGGCGGATAAGTTGCTTCTTGCTATCCGGAAAGTTAATGATCATGCCAGATTTGGTTTTAAAAAAATAAGTACTAGTTACAGGCAGATAAGTGGCCTGGATATCATTTTCTAAAGAAGTTTTTGCTTTTTTGCCAGGATAAAAAGTAATCGACTCTTTTTTGTAAAGCACAAAATCACCTTTTGAGTATAGTTCTACCAAATATCCTTTAACTCGTCCTTTGGTTTTAGACAAGTAATCCAAATAAGCGTATTTTTTAACGGGATTTGTGAATGTAATAGTCCTGAAAGTATCAGATCTGTCCATTTCTAAAGTGTCATTTTGAAATGAAATAAACTCAAAACTGTCACTATATGCATTATACCTCATAAAATGTTTTTCGATTACATTTTCAATTTTAGCATAAGTAAATTTTCGCTCAACATAGGGTGATCCTTGAGCTTGGAGTGATTGAGTTGTTGGGTTTATAAAAATCTTTCCACCAAGGTTTATATTAAGCCATTGAACTTGGGAAAATGATGTAAATGAGAAAAATAGTAAAGCGAATAGGATAAAATTTCGGTTTTTCATAACATAGAATTATGACATAAATCTAAAAATTATTTGCTTGTTTCCCGCACAATAGGCTGATATTTTATTTCAGCCTTATCCAAAGCATGCATGCAATCTTCTAAAATATGGGATGAAACCTCGGCAAAATCTTCATTTTTGGTCCAAGCGCGAACGGCCAATTTGACACCCGAATCGGTGAGTTCTCGAACAGAAACATTAGGCGCCGGTGTTTTAAGAATTTTGTTATTCGAAGTTAAAACCTCAGTGAGAATCTCTTTGACTTCTTTTAAATTGGTTTCGTATGAAACGCCGATGGTCAGATCCGTTCTGCGTGTACTTTGCTTCGAAAAATTGGTAATGGTTCCGTTGGATAAGGCTCCGTTGGGCACAAAAATTACCTGATTGTTGGCCGTGAGTAATTGCGTTACAAAAATCTGAATGTCAATTACGGTTCCTGAAACTCCTTGCGCTTCAATGGTGTCGCCCAATTTGAACGGTTTGAACAAAATGATGAGCATTCCGCCGGCAAAGTTTGAAAGCGAACCCTGTAATGATAAGCCAATAGCCAAACCGGCTGCGCCTAAAATGGTCAAGAATGAAGACGATTCAATTCCTAATTTTGAGATGACGGCAATAAACAAAACCAATCGCAAGCCCCAATAAATAATATCGGACAAAAACTCAATAAGTGTGGGCTCGATCTCGCGTTTGAACATAATTTTGCGAGAGATTCTATTGATGACCCTAATGGCCCAAATACCCACAAAAAGCATGATGAGCGCAGCCACCAATTTGGGCGCATAATCAAGCAGTAGGTTGAGCAATGAATCTAAGTATTGGTCAATTGAGCGAATTTCTTGATGGATTTTCATCGGAGTTTCTAATAAAATTTTCTGGATGCAAAACATATATTCTGGTGCAAAAATAAATTAATTTATAGAGATTTTAGTTCGTTTAAAACAGTACTGATATCGCTGAGCGGCTGTTGGCAAGTTTGGTTTTGACAGATGTAAAACAAGTCTTTGTGATTATTGAATCGGTTTTGAAGAAAAGGCAAATCAGAAGGTTCATTTGTGCCAGAAATCCATACGTTCGGCAAATAATTTTGATGAAATCCGCGCGCTAATTCTAAGGCATTTGAACTGCAAATAGCCAATTCTTTTCGAGTTTTTCCCAGATCTAAATAATTGTTGAGCCAATTTGAAAACGCACTCGGATAATCAATATTGCCCAGCATTTTTTGAATCATTTGTGTGGCTGTTTTTTCGTAATAAGCATGGTTGAAATATACGCTGAGTTGTAATAAATTTTTGGCCATTACCGAGTTGGATGCCGGAATCACATTGTCTTCAACTTCAAAATGTTGGCTCACCAAAGCATCGTCTAAATCTGAAGTAAAAGCAAAAAAACCATGGCTTTCTCTGTAAAAATGCTCCAAGCAATAATCAGTGAGTTGCTTGGCTTGCTTGAGCCACGACGGGTCAAAAGTAGTTTGATGCAAACTAATCAACGCAGCAATTACCACGGCGTAATCTTCTAAAAAACCATTGATGCTGCTGGTTCCGTTTTTGTAATTGTGCCACAAAAAACCTTCGGGCGACCACTGTTTTTGGCTGATAAAATGCGCGCTTTTGATTGCAATTTCTAGATATTGCTGATGACCCAAAGCTTGGTAAGCATCCAAATATCCTTTAAGCATCCAAGCGTTCCATGAAGTCAGACACTTATCATCCAGACGCGGTTTTGAGCGTTTTTGACGAACTTCAAAAAGCTGTTTTTCCCAACTGGATTTAAGAGCCGAAAGTTCTGCTTCGGTCAGATTAAATTCACTAGCGATTAGGTCTAATGCTTGGTTTTGGATCAGGACATAGTTTTCGTGTTCCCAATGTCCGAAATCATTGATGTTGAACAAACGGGCAAAAAGCGCAAAGTCGTCACCGAGGATGTTTTGCAATTCTGTTTTTGTCCAAACATAAAAAGCGCCTTCTTCAAGATGATTCGCCGCATTCAGACTATCGGCATCGAGCGCGCTGTAAAAAGCACCTTCTGAAGTGAGCCATTCGCGGGTGACAAAATCCAAAGTTTTTTCGATGACGGTTTTGTACAACGGATTTTGGGTTCGTTTGTAAGCTTGTGCATAAAGCGAAACTAATTGACCGTTGTCGTAAAGCATTTTTTCAAAGTGCGGAACATGCCAGCGCATATCGACTGAATAGCGCGAAAATCCGCCGTCAACGGTATCAAACAAACCGCCCCAAGCCATGCGCGTTAAGGTTAAATCGACAAATTCTTGTAACTCGGCATCGTTGTTTTGATGGGCATAACGCATCAAGAATTCATAATTGCTGGGCATCATAAATTTGGGAGCGCGCGCCAATCCGCCGAATTCATGGTCAAAACTTTTTTTCCATTTTTCGACCAAAAGCGACAGCGTTTGTTCATTGGCAGCTTGTTCGGGTTCGGGCAAAAGACTGATTTGCGCTAAACCCAATTGTAATCGCTGGGCGTAATCGAGCATTTTTTCGGGTTGCTGGATATAGAGTTCTTGCAACTGTTCGAGCGAATTGATCCACTGGTTTTTTCTGAAATAAGTGCCGCCCCAAACCGGTCTGCCATCGGGTAAAGCCACTACGTTCATGGGCCAACCGCCTTGTCCGGTCATGATTTGAACGGCTTTCATATATACCGCGTCAATATCCGGGCGTTCTTCGCGATCGACCTTGATGTTGACAAAATGCGCGTTCATGACTTCGGCCACTTCGGCGTCTTCAAAACTTTCGTGTTCCATAACATGGCACCAATGACAAGCTGAATAACCAACACTGATGATGAGCAGTTTGTTTTGCTCTTGTGCCGATTGCAACGACTGCGGGTTCCAGGCTTTCCAATGCACCGGATTTTGCGCGTGTTGCAACAAATATGGGCTCGTTTCTTTTGAGAGTTCGTTCATAAACGATGGTTTGATTTTACTGAGTTGCCCTAGCCCGGATGGCAGCGGAAATCCTTTTTGTTGGCAAAACAAAAAGATTACAGCGAACAGCCGGATGAGCTTCTCATCAAAAAAGCGCCCCGAAAGACGCTTTTGTATTTTGTGTTAAGCGTTGAGCGCCTCGACTTTGATTTCCGGGTTTTTGAGCATGTCTTTGAGCATGTTTTCGATGCCGTTTTTGAGCGTAAAAGTACTAGATGGACAACCGTTGCAAGCGCCTTGCAAGATGACTTTGACGCGTTTTTCATGGTCGTCGTATGAATCAAAAACAATGTTTCCGCCATCGGCCGCCACCGCCGGACGCACGTATTCTTCGAGGATGTCAATGATTTGTTGCGAGGTCGGATCGAGCGATTCGTATTGCGGGGCGTTTTGTTTTTCGGCCGGACTGGATTCTTTGATCAAGGTGGTGTCGACTACCGTTCCGCCGTTTTCGATGTAATGTTTGATGAAGGTGCGCAATTCGAGCGTGATTTCGTTCCAATCGTAGCGGTCGTATTTGGTGATGGTCACGTAGTTCTCGTCGATGAAAACTTCTTTGACGAATGCAAAGTTAAAAAGTTCGCGCGCCAGCGGAGAAGCATCCGCCTGGTCGATGTTTTTGAATTCAACCGCCGCCGGTGTGATGCGCGTGTTGACCACAAATTTGAGCGTTGCCGGATTGGGTGTGGTTTCGCCATACACGCTTACCGGTTTTTTCTGGGCGTTTTGTTCGGAAGGTTGTACAATAATGCCACCGTTGTTGACGAATTCTTCGATTTGTTCGGCGACCGCTTCTTGAACATCAGGCCATTCTACAATGCTAAAGCGTTCAATTGCAATGAAGTTTCCGGAGATATAAACGGTTTTGACAAACGGTAAATAGAAAAGCTTTTGCGCTAAAGGTGAGTTTTGAGCTTCGTCGATGTTTTTGAATTCAAAGCTTTCGTTTTGGGTAATAAAATCGGGGAATTCAAATTTGAGAATCGTAGGATTTTGGGTTTCTTTTATGTTGATTTTAATCATGACTGTTTGATTTTTTGCAAATTTAACGAAGTTATGTTGAGTGAATCTGTATATTTGAAGATTTAAGTTTTTATTATAACTTTTTGCATCGTTTTCAATTTATTGCTATGAAAAAGATTCTATTGCTGATGGCCTTTTTTGCTAGTGCTTTGTCGCAGGCGCAGGTGCTGATCAACAACACGACACAAACACCCGCTCAGTTGGTGCAGAACGCATTGGTAGGGCAAGGGGTTACGCCTTTAAATGTAAAATTTAACGGAAGTGCTGCGAGTGCTAACATCCTCAGAGATCAAGTTGGTGAATTTAACGTTAACTTCAATGGAAGTACCTTGGGTCTTACCCACGGAATTATTTTAGCAACTGGTAACGCCCAATATGGACTTGGCCCTAACAATTGCTCAACATTGGGTTGTGGAAATATGCTCTCGCCTACAGCTTTTGGTTCTGATCCAGATTTAGCATCAATTGCAGGAAATACTATTTCAAGCTCGGCCATTTTGGAGTTTGACTTTGTAGCTACAGGACTCGAACTCAATTTTGACTTTGTTTTTGGCTCAGAAGAATATCCTGAATACGTAAACAGCATTAACGATAGCTTTGGTTTCTTTTTGAGTGGCCCGGGTATTACTGGTCCATACACAGGTAACGCAAAGAATATTGCCTTAATACCCAATACAACGACACCTATTTCGATAGATAATGTCAATTACGGCCAAGCAAACAATGGTGTTGGAGCGCAAAATCCAGCCTATTTTTTCAATAATCTAACTACAGGATTGAACCCGAATAATTCTGCTACACCAACGGTAGAATACGATGGATTTACCAAAGTGATTAGAGCCTATTCGCAGTTGCAATGTGGGGGGCTTTATCATATTAAATTAGCGATTGGAAATGTATCTGATAATCTTTTAGATTCTGCGGTTTTTATACAAAATTTCACCATTCCGCCATTGGAATTATTGGATGAATTTGGTTTAAATAACAACACAGGAGTTTGTTACGGCACTCCGATTACGATTAATTCAGGATTGACCGTTGGGACAACTGTTATTAAGTGGTACAAAGACGGTGTTTTGATTCCGGGAGAATCCGGTCCTGATTTAATAGTAACTCAATCGGGAGTTTATAAACTTGAACAATATACAGCAGGAGGTTGTTTGTTGGCTAGCGATGATATCACAATTACCTATTTACCGGATATTTCATTGACACAGCCCAATGATATTAGCCTTTGTGTGCCAGTTGCCGCGCAATATGATTTTGGTAACATTGATCAGACAACGGCTGTTTTAGGTGCTCTAAATCCGGCGTTTTACAACGTTAGTTATTATAATACCAACACGAATAATGAGGCTCTTTACGGTTCTTCAACCGGATTAATTCCAGATCCGGATGTACAACATTATATCACCAGCGCCACTTCGTCTACCATTTGGATTCGTGTTGAAGATTTGCTCTCAGGTTGTGTCAGCCTCAGACAATTCAATCTCGATGTTGGAAATCCACCGACGGGAACCATCTCATACGGAGTAAGCCCATTTTGTGAAAGTAATACAGTTCAACAGCCCGTGATTGCTACCGGATTAACACCTGGAGGAACTTATACTTCAACTCCGGCCGGATTGATTCTTGACCCAAATACGGGTACTATTACACCTAACGGAAGTCTTTACAATACATACACAGTTCAATATGAGATCCCGGCTACGGCTTATTGTCCGGCATTTACAACGACAGCACAAGTAATTATTTCTAATTGCGCTTGTACAGTGACCACTTCATCACCTGGAGAAACTTTATGTATTGGTCAATCCATTACTCCAATAACATACACCACGACCGGTGCAACAAATGGAGTATTGGCTTCAGGAACTTTACCACCGGGTGTGACCGGAAGTTATAATTCAGGGGTATATACAGTTTCAGGCACGCCTACTGTTCCTGGTACTTATAGTTATTCAGTATCCATTACTGCCGGAACAGACGTTTGTTCGGCCAACGGGACTATTGTGGTTCAGCCAAATTCAAGTATTGTTTTGAGTTCTTCTGCGTCATCAAACAATCAAACTCTGTGTGCGAATCAGGCATTACCGGTTTCGATTGTCTACACCTTAACAGACGCTACTGGGGCAACCGTTGCCAATTTACCTGCCGGTATGAACGGGGTATTTAATTCAGGAACATTTACCATATCAGGAACGCCAACCGCAGTAGGAGTATTCAATTATACTGTAACCACTACGGGCAATTGCGCCAATGCCTCTTTAGGCGGGACTATTACGGTTAATACCGGAGTAGCCATGACCTTATCATCTACGAGCAATGACAACCAAGTTCTTTGTGTGAACACTGCAATTGCTCCGATTGTTTACAATACGGCTAATGGTGTAACGAATGTCACCGCATCGAACTTGCCTACAGGCGTTACGGGTTCTTTTTCAGGAGGTAATTTTACGCTGAGTGGAGTCCCGACTGCGACGGGTGTTTTTAACTATACGGTAACTACTTCCGGTGGATGTGGTTCGGTTAACTTACTAGGCACCATTACGGTGAATCCTGATTCGACGATTGCCTTAACTTCTGCCTCGGGTTCTGATACACAAGCGGTTTGCACCAATCAGAATTTGCCGGTTTCAATCGTTTATACAATCACCAATGCGAGCGGTGCTACAGCGAGTAATTTACCGCCGGGTATGAGTGGTGTTTATTCAGGAGGAACTTTTACGATTTCAGGTTCTTCAACAACAGCGGGAGTTTATAGTTATACAGTCACCCCGACGGGCAGTTGTGCTACACCATCATTAAGTGGAACCCTTACGATTAATTCAGGTTCGACGATTTCATTAGATGCCGGTTCGCAAGATGTTCAATCGGTTTGTGTCAATACGGCTATATCTGCTATTTCATATACCATTGGCAACGGCGCTACGAATGTCACTGCATCGAACTTGCCAGCAGGTGTTACGGGTGTTTTATCAGGAAGTACTTATACATTGTCAGGAACGCCCAATACAGCCGGAGTCTATAACTATACTTTGTCAACCGTTGGCGGTTGTGGTGTAGCCACTCAAAGCGGCAGCATTACGGTGAACCCTGATGCGACGATTGCACACAGTTCGGGTTCAACAACCCAAGTGGTTTGTATCAACACGGCCATTGCCAATATTGAATACACCTTGACCAATGTAGATGCTACGGGCGCTACAGTTACAGGTCTACCAACAGGCGTGAATGGAGTCTTTAACGCGGGTGTTTTCACGATCTCAGGAACCCCGAGCGTTTCAGGTGTGTTCCCATACACAGTTACCTCTAGTTCGTCATGTGCTACGCCATCCTTGAGCGGCAGCATTACAGTGAATCCGGATGTTACCTTAACGCTCAATACAGCAGGGACAGATGTTCAGACTTTGTGTGTTAATACAACTTCTTTCACACCGATATCTTATACACTAGCCAATGGTGCTACGGGTGTTACGGCGATTAATTTACCACCGGGAATCAACGGCATCTTGAGCGGAACGACTTATACGTTAAGTGGTACTCCAACCACTGCGGGTGTTTACAGCTATACATTAACCACCACAGGCGGATGTTCAACAGCCACCCAAAGCGGCAGCATTACGGTGAACCCTGATGCGACGATTGCACACAGTTCGGGTTCAACAACCCAAGTGGTTTGTATCAACACGGCCATTGCCAATATTGAGTACACACTCACCAATGTAGATGCTACGGGCGCTACAGTTACAGGTCTACCAACAGGCGTGAATGGAGTCTTTAACGCGGGTGTTTTCACGATTTCAGGAACCCCGAGTGTCTCAGGTGTGTTTCCATACACAGTTACCTCGAGTTCCTTGTGTGCTACGCCATCCTTGAGTGGTAGCATTACAGTGAATCCGGATGTTACCTTAACGCTCAATACAGCAGGGACAGATGTTCAGACTTTGTGTGTTAATACAACTTCTTTCACACCGATATCTTATACACTAGCCAATGGTGCTACGGGTGTTACGGCGATTAATTTACCACCGGGAATCAACGGCATCTTGAGCGGAACGACTTATACGTTAAGTGGTACTCCAACCACTGCGGGTGTTTACAGCTATACATTAACCACCACAGGCGGATGTTCAACAGCCACCCAAAGCGGCAGCATTACGGTGAACCCTGATGCGACGATTGCACACAGTTCGGGTTCAACAACCCAAGTGGTTTGTATCAACACGGCCATTGCCAATATTGAGTACACACTCACCAATGTAGATGCTACGGGCGCTACAGTTACGGGTCTACCAACAGGCGTGAATGGAGTCTTTAACGCGGGTGTTTTCACGATTTCAGGAACCCCGAGTGTCTCAGGTGTGTTCCCATACACAGTTACCTCGAGTTCCTTGTGTGCTACCCCATCCTTGAGTGGCAGCATTACAGTGAATCCGGATGTTACGATGACTTTGACTTCATTGCCAACAACAACTCTTCAAACCCTTTGTGTCAATACAGCTTTGCCTAATGCGATTGTTTATACCTTGGCTAACGGAGCCAGTGGTGTAACAGCTATTGATTTACCACCGGGTGTTAATGGTGTTTTATCGGGTAATACCTATACGATTTCAGGAACTCCGTCATTGGCGGGTATCTATAATTATAGTTTGACCACAGTGGGCGGATGTTCAACGGCTACACAAAACGGTACCATTACCGTAAATCCGAATGTATCGATGACTTTGACTTCGAGTATTGGATCTACCAACCAAAGTATTTGTATCAATACGCCTATCAGCATGATTGAATACACACTGGGTAATGTAGATGCTACCGGTGCTACGGTTAGCGGACTTCCTAGCGGTGTTAGTGGCGTATACAACGGTAGTACATTCCAGATTAGCGGTTCACCGAGTGTATCGGGTTCGTTTGCCTATACCATTACCACCTCAGGCGGATGTTCTTCATTAACCTTGGGCGGTTTGATTCAAGTAGCTCCGAACGATGTTATTACCCTTACATCAGCTGTGGGTAGTGATAACCCAACTTTGTGTAAGAATACAACCTTAACACCGATTGTTTATACCATATCAGATGCTACGGGTGTGAGTGTAACGGGCTTACCACCGGGTGTTAGTGGTGTTTTAACCGGAAATACTTATACGATTTCAGGCACACCTACTTCAGATGGCAGTTATCCGTTTACAGTAAACACTACCGGAGGATGTTTGAGTGCACAACTCACCGGGACTATTACGGTAAACCCAACCGTTACGATGGTCTTGAGTTCAGCGGCCAGTACAAGCAATCAGAGTTTGTGTGTGAATAGTGCCTTGACACCGATTACTTATCAAATACAATATGCGGGTGCCAGCGGAGCGACCATTACCGGTCTACCGGCAGGACTCACCACGAGTTATAGCGCTAGCGGTGAGTTTAGAATCTCAGGAGTTCCGACCTCTTCGGGCTTGTTTAATTACAGCATTACTACCTCTGGTGGCTGTTCGAGTGTTGTCTTACAAGGCACCATTGATGTTATCCCACAAGGGAACCTTAATTTGACCTCTGCCAACGCAACTCAAACGGTTTGTATCAATACCTCTATTAGTCCGATTAGATATCAGATTACCAATTCATCAGGAGCGAGCATCAGCGGTTTGCCAGCTGGTGTAACGGGTCTTTACAGCGCGGGTGTATTTACCATCTCGGGTTCACCGAGTGTGGCGGGTAACTTTACTTATACCTTGACTACAGCCGGAGGTTGTTCAACGGCACAGACCGGCACCATCAATGTGAATCCTGATGTTACTTTGAGTTTGACCTCTACGCTCAATACAACCAATCAAGATATTTGTATCGGAACGGCTATTGACAATATTACCTATTCTTTGAGCAATGTTAGTGCTACAGGGGCTACGGTAACGGGACTTCCGAGTGGTCTTGTAGCTAATTATGTGTCGGGTGTTTTGACTATCTCAGGCACTCCGTCTTCGGTAGGTACTTATCCGTATACAGTACGCACCTCAGGAGGCTGTGGTAGTTTGAGTTTAACCGGAACCATTAAAATCAATCCGAATGCTACCATTGTTTTAGACTCACCGGCACCTACCGCGAGTCAGACTTTGTGTATCAACTCAGCTATTACCCCAGTTAGATATCTGATAGGACAAGGCGCCACCAGCGCTTCGATTACCTCGGGCGGACTTCCAACGGGTGTTTCGGCTAGTTTCTTTGGCGGTATTTTGACCATCACAGGAAATGCACTCAGTGCAGGGGTTTACAATTATGTAATCTCTACCACGGGCGGTTGCGGTACAGCGACTATCAGTGGCGTAATAAGAGTTAATGGCAATGTTACTTTGGCATTAAACTCGGTTCCACAGACCAGTTTCCAGAGTGCATGTTTGAATGAAACGATTGACCCTATTAGCTATACTACCACCAACGGTGCCACAGGAGTAACAGTAAGCGGTTTGCCAGCGGGTATTAGCGGAAGCTTTGCCTCGGGCTTGTTTACCATTAGCGGAGCAGCGACCCAATCGGGTTCTTTCCCTTATGTGGTAACGACTGTTGGTGGCTGTGGAGTAGCCTCGCTCAGCGGTACGATTACCATTAGTCCGAATGTGACCATTGCACTAGATTCAGCTCCGGGTACGGCACATCAGGTTTTGTGCATCAATGAGCCGATAGCCCCGATTACCTATTTGTTGGGCAACGGAGCCACGGGTGCTGTTTTGGTAGCAGGCACAGTTCCGGTGGGTGTTAGCGGTAGCTACAATCCGCTCACTCATATCTTTACCATTAGCGGAACCGCACAAGAGGGCGGGACTTTCAACTATCAGATTTCGACCACAGGAGGATGCTCGTCGGCTACATTAAACGGACATATTACTGTGAACGCATTGCCTTTTGTAAAACTTCCTCAAGGCGGATTTATTTGTGTGGATGAGTTAGGCAACCCAATCAGCAATTATACATTGAATACCAACTTGAGTAGTAGTGATTTTAGCTTTGAGTGGTCAACTACTACGGGTGTTATCAGCGGTGCCAACGGCCCGTCTTATATAGCGACCGCACCGGGAGTGTATAGTGTGAAGGTGACCAGCTTGGTAACCGGATGCAGCGATACAGCTCAGGCGCTGATTACACCGTCCTTGCCGCCATCGGATATTTTGGTTTATGCTTCGAGTTACTTTGAAGACAACCAAATGGTCAGAGTCGATGTGAACCCACCGGGGGATTATTTATATCAATTGGGTACAGGAGCCTTCCAAGAGAGCAACTTGTTTACCTATGTGCTTTCGGGGACTTATCAAATCACGGTTAAAGACAAGTTTGGTTGCGGAGAGAAGACTGCCGAGGTAACGATTATTAACTTTCCTAAGTTCTTTACACCGAACGGAGATGGGTATAACGACACGTGGAATATTTTTGAAATATCTAATCAAATCGATGCAAAAATTTATATCTTTGACCGGTACGGAAAATTCCTAAAAGAAATCAGACCATCAAGCCAAGGCTGGGATGGAACCTTGGATGGAACACCGGTTCCGGCCACCGATTACTGGTTTGAGGTATTTTATAAAGAAAACGGAGTAGAGAGAGAATTTAAGTCCCATTTTTCACTTAAACGATAAAAACAAAATGAGTATTAAGAAATTATTGTTGTTCATTGCAGTATTGGCTTCGCAAGTAACTTTTTCACAAGAAGGAATTGCCGTTTATTCAGATTATCTGTCAGACAACTATTATTTATTGCATCCTTCAATGGCAGGGGCTGCCAATTGCGCCAAACTTAGAATGACTGCTCGTCAACAATGGTTCGGACAAAAAGACGCTCCGGCTTTACAAACCCTTAGTTTTAACGGAAAAATAGGAGAACAATCAGGAGCCGGGGTTATTGTTTATAACGATAAAAATGGTTTTCACTCTCAAAAAGGCCTCAAAGCAACTTACGCGCACCACATTATGTTTTCACGAGATATGGTTGATTTAAATCAGTTGTCATTTGGTTTAAGTGCCGGATTTACACAGAGCTCATTAGACGAAAGCGAGTTTCGCGAGTTTGATCCATTAGTTGGAAACATTGTTCAGAAATATTCTTATTTTAATGTTGATTTCGGAATGTCTTATAACTATCTGGAGTTTTACATTCATGCAACCGTAAAGAACGCCATTGAAACCCGAAGAAAAATTTATTCAGAATACGAATCAGATGACATCCGTAAATTCATTATCAATGCCGGATATGTATTTGGCCAAGAAGACGGTTGGTTGTGGGAGCCTTCAGTAATGTTTCAATCAGTTAATGAAACTAAAGAGAAAACGTTTGACATCAACTTAAAAACCTATAAACAGCTGGATATGGGTAAAGTTTGGGGTGGTATCTCTTACAGAAGAAGTTTAGATGGGGCTGATTACGTTCAAGGAGGTTCAACCAAAACGCAAAAACTTCAATACATCACACCGATTGTAGGTTTCAACTACAAAAATTATATGATTGCTTATACTTATTCAGTAGTAACTGGCGCCGTAAGATTTGATAACGGGGGATTTCATCAATTGACTTTGGGTATGAACCTATTCTGTCAACCTGAAAAATATCACTGTAACTGTCCGGCCATTAACCCATAAAAATTTAGTCCCGATTTTAAGTCGGGATTTTTTTTACCTCATGATTAAAGAAGTAAACGGGCATAGTCCCATGATACCCGAAGATTGTTATATCGCTGAAAACGCTACAATTGTTGGGCAAGTACAAATGGGCAGTGAATGCAGCGTTTGGTTTAATGCCGTGGTGCGTGGTGATGTAAACAGTATTGAAATAGGCAATAAAGTCAATATTCAAGATGGAGCGGTCATTCATTGCACTTATCAAAAACACCCGACTAAAATCGGGAATAATGTTTCTATTGGCCACAACGCCATCGTGCATGGGTGTACCATTCATGACAATGTTCTGATTGGTATGGGCGCCATTGTTATGGATAATTGTGTGGTTGAAAGCAATTCAATTGTTGCCGCGGGGTCGGTGGTAACTCAGAATACACGCGTTCCGTCAGGAGTTATATTTGCAGGTGTTCCGGCCAAATGGGTCAAGAATATTGATGCTTCAGATTTTGCCGGAGAGATTGAAAGAATCTCCAATAATTATGTAATGTATTCCGGCTGGTTTAAAGAACCAAAATCAGAAATCTAAATAAGAGACAGAGTATTTATGTTGTAATATATCTGTGAGTACTTGTGGATTTATGTTCGAATAAAACTCTGTTTTACCGATATGAGCCACATCGTTGAGCCCGGATTTTTCTCTTAAAACATGTAAGGTTTGCCTGGCTACAGCTTCGCCTGAATCAATAATTTGGATATGAGCCGGAAGAATTTCTTTGAGCTGCGGAATTAAATAGGGATAATGACTGCATCCTAAAACCAGATAATCAATTCCTTCGCGGATCATTGGATCTAAATAGGAGTGAAGTAGTTGGGTCATTTCAGGAGAATTTAGTTTTCCGCCTTCAATGAGTTCAACCAAACCATAACCAATTTGCTCCATTATAATAGTGTCGTGATAAAGTTCAACAGCCTTATTAAAGAGTTCACTGCTCAAAGTTCCTTTGGTGGCCAAAATTCCTATTTTTTGTGCTTTTGAATGTAAGGCAGCCGGTTTGATAGCGGGTTCAATTCCTATGAACGGGACCTCGTATTTTGCGCGTAGCTCTTTGATGGCATTGGTGGTAGCAGTATTACAAGCCACCACGATAATTTTGGCGTTTCGGCTGAGTAAATATTCGGTGTTTTTCATACTCAGCGCTATGATTTCGTCTTTTGACTTCAAACCATAAGGAGCATTTTTGCTATCAGCTAAATAAATAGTATCCTCATAAGGCATCAATTGGTGAATAGCTGCCCATATAGAAGTGCCTCCGACACCGGAATCAAAAAGCCCTATTGGTTGTGGGTTCGTCATAAATCAAAGGTAAAAAAAAACTACTCCATCTAAAATTGATAAATGGAGTAGTTTGGTTTCATTGTAAGGTTTCTTAGAAGCCTAAATCTTTCTTGACATCAGCGGTAATGTTTGGCCCGTCGGTTAACAACAAACCTTCTGAGTTTAATACATATTGATAACCTTTGGCTTTACCAACTTTCTGGATAGAAGCTTTTACTTTTTCCATGATTGGTTTCACGATATCGGCTTCTTTTTGTTGTAATTCTTTTTGAGCGTTGTCACGATAGTCAACGATTCTTTTTTGCATGTCTTGTACTTCTTTGGTGCGAGTTTCATTTACTGCATCAGTAACGGTAGCCGCTTCTTGATCGTATTTCTTGATTTTACCTTGATATTCTTCTACCATGGTTTTGTATTCAGCATCATAAGTGCCGCTGAGTTTTTCCAATTGTTTTTGTGCATCTAACATTGCAGGCATTTTGGCCATAATATCACTAACATCCACGTGCGCAATTTTGGCTTGAGCAACGGCTTTAAAACTTCCTAAAACAACAGCAAAAGTAATGATTGCTAGATTTCTAAACTGATTCTTCATTTTCAACGTATTAATTAATTTGTTTTATCTTGATTATTGGGTTCTGTCTTGTCTTCCGGTTTTTTTTTGTCTTCACGAGCTTTTTTAGCAGCTTCACGAGCCTCGAGGGCTTTTTGTTTTTTCTCTTCTAATGCTCTTTTGCGATCAGCTAAAATCTGAGCTCTTTCTTCAGCCGTTTTTTGTTTTTTAATTACCGCTGTACTATCAACTGTTTTGGGTTCACGTTCCTTAACATCAGGTTTTTTGGTTGGTGTTTTGGCAGCAATACTGTCGGTAGTTTTTTCTCCGGTTGCCTCATTTTTGGCTGGCGTTTTAGCGGCAACGCCACTTTTGCGAGCATCTTTAGCAGCTTGTTGTTCTTGTTTTCTTAATTCTAAAGCTGCTTTTTTATCGGCAATCAATTTATCTCTTTGTGCTTTTTTCTCTTCGAGTTTTTTTCTTCTGTCTGCCAAAGCCGGATTTTCGTCTTCCATATTTTCTTTGGCTTCTTTGGCTTCTTCTTCTTTGAGTTGCTTTTTGGTCATCTGATTTCGCTTGTTAGAACGATTGATAATGCGCAACACTTGGTCACTAATATCATATCGTTTAGCGGCGAAAAGAATCGTTAAATCAGAAGTTTTGTCTAGAATAAAATCGTATTTTTTTGCTTCGGCAATATCTTGAGCCGCATTAAAAACTTGGTCTTGAACCGGCTGAGCCAAAACAGCTCTTTGTAAGGTCAAATCACCTTTTGGGCCAAATCTTTTTTCTTGATAATCGTTGAGTTCTTTTTCTTGAAATGCTATTTCTTCTTCTCTTTCCTCGAGTAATTCTTTGGTCAACAAGGCGCGTTCAGTTGCTAGGGTTTCTTTAAGGCCGGCAATTTCATTTTTTTTGGTTTCAATTTCTTGTTTCCACTTTTGCGCTTTTTGCTCTAATTGGTTTTTGGCTTCAGAATAATCAGGCACATTCTGAAGAATGTACTCCATATCAATGTAACCTATTTTAATCCCTCTTGACTGTGCATGAGTCATGGCAGAGACAAACATAATGACCAATAATATTCGAAGGTTATTTCTCATACACTTAATGTTTCGATACTTAATAACTTGCCAAATATATTTATTTTAAAATTGCTGTCCAATTATAAAATGTGTTTCCAATCCATTTGGTTTTGTAAATCCATCGAGCGGGTCAAATCCGTAACCGAAATCAATACCCAATAATCCAAAGGCCGGCATAAATATTCTCAAACCGGCTCCGGCTGAACGTTTTACTTGAAACGGATTGTAGGTTTTGAAATTCTCATACGCATTACCCGCCTCGGCAAATGCCAACATATAAATTGAGGCTGCTGCTTTTAAGGTTAATGGATAACGCAATTCCATAGTGAATTTATTGTATATAGGTCCGCCATTGGTGCTAGAAAGTGAATTGTTAGGATATCCTCTAAGCTGAATTACCTCTCGACCATCTTGTGCAAAATTAGCCAATCCATCCCCGCCTACATAGAATCTCTCAAACGGAACCAGTCCACGACTTTGATTGTAAGCGCCTAAATATCCAAATTCGCTCAAGGTTCGTAAAACTAATTTTCCGTACAAACGCGTAAACCAATCTGCTTTAAATTTTAGCTTATAGTATTCCAATAACTTAAATCTTACTTGGTCAACCTTTCCTTGATCAGCGGCCGCTTGTTGGTAAGTTGCTGCTCGGTTACCGTTAGCGTCTATGTATTCACCTGGTAAAATAGTGCCTGTTCCGTCTGCGGTAGCTATTGGCAAACTGGTTTCATTTCTGAGTTTGTATTTTTCTTGATTTCCTAAATTGGCATAATCTACTCCGTCAAACAATGAATACGGCGGAGTTAATTTGGCCGACACGCTAAATTCAGATCCATACATTGGGAAGATCGGATTGACTCCTTTGTTGTTTCGGCTCAAACCAATGGTGTAAGCTAAGTTGCGGGCGCTACCGTTTCCGAATTTAAACAGTCCAATATTGTAATTGTTCAAATCGTAATATTGGAAACTCAATCCTTGTGAAAGTACAAAGAAATCGTCCGGAACAGTTAACCTTTTAGCAATACCAACACTAATAGCGGTAATGTTGAAATATCTGCTTCGGTCAACACCTGAAACCGTATTGGCATATTGTTTACTGTAAGCGATGGAACTGCTAAAATTAATCGGTTTTTTGCCACCAAACCAAGGTTCGCTAAACGATAAACTATAAGTTTGGAAGTATGAACTTCCCTGTAGTCTGAGGGCTAATTTCTGGCCGTCTCCCATCGGTAGTGGATGATAAGCATCTTTTTTGAAGATGTTTTGAACCGAGAAATTATTGAAAGACAACCCTAAAGTTCCGATGAATCCACCACCGCCATATCCGCCTTGGAGCTCGATTTGGCTGGAGCCTTTTTCAACCAATTTGTATTCAATATCTACGGTTCCGGCTCCGGCATCGACGTTTTTAAATACGGGCTCAATAGACTCTGGATCAAAATAGCCCAATTGTCCGATTTCTCGAATGGTTCTGACCAATTCTTCCTTGCTGTATTTTTGACCGGGTTTGGTGCGTAACTCACGGTAAATTACCTTATCGTTGGTTTTGTCGTTTCCGACAACGGTAATTTTGTTGAAATAAGCCATTGGACCTTCAATAATTCTAATTTCAAAATCAATCGTGTCATTGGCGGTTTTAACCTCGACTGCATTGATGTTTGAAAACAAATATCCGTTGTTCTGATACAAATTGGTGATATCTTCTCCGTCGGGTTTTGATTTATCTGAAATGCGTTTTTCGAGTAATACACCATTATATACATCTCCTTTTTTGATGCCTAAAAGTTGTCTGAGTGTGTTGTCAGGATATACCGTGTTGCCTAAGAATTTTATATCTCCGAAATAATATTTTCGACCTTCTTCGAGATTAACTTTGATGGCTAAGCGTTTTTTGTTTTCAGTAAAAGCAACAGTGTCAGAAATGATACGCGCATCGCGATAACCTTTTTCTTTGTATTTGTCAATAACCTTGGTGAGGTCTTCTTTGTATTTTTCTTTGATGTATTTTGAGGCTTTAAAAATGCGAATCGGATTGATTTGCTTGGTGTTTTTCATGGCGCTGCGCAACTTGCCGTCGGAGAACTTTTCGTTGCCTTCAAAATCAATGCTCTTGACTTTAATTTTATTGCCTTTAAAGATATTGACCAACATTTTTACTTCGTTGCCGCTGGTCGTGTCCGGAATGGTTCTGATGGTTACTTTGGTGTTGTAAAAACCGTCTTTTTTGTATTTGTTCTCGATGTAATTTCGGGTGGTAGTAATCAGATTTTCATTAACCACTTTTCCTTTCGTCAGACCGTTGTCTTTAATGAGTTGTTCGGTTTTTTTCTTTTTGATTCCTGAAAATTTTACTTCGCTGAGTTTCGGAAGCTCATTGATGTTAAGTTCTAAGAAAATACTGTCGCCGGAGATTCTATTAACATAAAAGTCAATTTCACTGAACAAGCCTAGTTTTCCTAACTTTTTAATAGCGTTGCTGATTTCTTCACCCGGAACGGTTACTTCTTGACCTTTTTGCAATCCGGCAAAAGTGACGACAGTTTGTTCGTTGTAACTGATTTTTCCGGTAACGTTTACCCCGCCCAAAATATATTTGGTGCCTTGGTCAAAACTTGAGTTGTCTTGAGCCATTAGTTTTGGGGCGCCAATAAAAAAGAACAGAACTAATAAGAGTTTTATATTTCTGAGTAACACTAAAAAGCTATTTAATTTGATCACTTGTTTTTCCGAACCTTCGTTCTCTTTTTTGATAACTGACAATAGCGGCATACAAATCTTCTTCTTGAAAATCAGGCCACAAAACTGGCGTAAAATATAACTCGGCATAAGCAATTTGCCACAACAAAAAGTTGCTGATGCGTTGTTCTCCGCTGGTTCTAATCAGCAAATCCACCTCAGGTAAATTTTGCGTGTAAAGATGCTGATTAATAATTGTTTCATCAATATCGTCAGTTGAAATTATATTATTTTTAACTTTAAGTGCAATGGCTTTCACTGCACTGATGATTTCTTCTTGCGAGCCATAACTCAATGCCAAAGTGAGCACCATTCGGTTATTGTTTTTGGTGGCTTCGATGACTTCGAGTAATTCTTTTTTGGCAGATTTCGGAAGTTGGTCAAGATTTCCGATAGCATTCAATTTGATGTTGTTCTCTGAAAGAGTTTTGACTTCATTTTTGAGGGAATTGATGAGTAATTTCATCAACATTTCTACTTCGAGTTTAGGTCGATTCCAATTTTCGGTAGAAAAAGCATACAATGTCAAATAACCGACACCTAAACGAGCGCAGGTTTCAACAGTAGTACGAACTGCTTTAGCTCCGTTTTCATGACCAAAAGCACGAAGCATTCCTTTTTGTTTGGCCCAGCGACCGTTGCCGTCCATGATGATGGCGATGTGCTTGGGCAGCTTATCGGTTAGTATGTTGTCTTTTAAACTCATTCTTATTGGGCGCAAAAACAAGGTTTGTCGCCAAAGGTATACGTTAGCGTAAATCCGGTAAAAGTATACCAGTCATTACTGGTTAAATTACCAAATCTAGCGGCTTTATGTTTATTACTAGTTGGGTTGCTTCCGTCTAAATCATCTTTAAAAGTCATTCGAACACCCACTTCAAATCCGAGTACAAAAATATCAAAAACACGTCCTTTAAAACCCACCGTCATCGGTATGGCAAAAGTGCTGCGCGATCCGTCGCTTTTGTCTTTTCCGTTGGCGAAATACAATCCGTCGTACATTACGTAGCTCAATCCGGTATGAACATAAGGCGTAGCTTGAGGCTTAGAATCATGCATGTCGTAATTAAAAAAATCAAATTCCAATCCGGCAGAAAACTCTCTCACCACATTATTGAAATGATAATTTCTCTGCTTTCTCGCATCAATTTCAGAGTCTGTATCATCGGCCACCAAATTTGACTGCATATATGAAAACCGCCAAGAATGCCTCGGGCTTTTGTTCCAACGATACATAATTCCGTAGGCCGGTTGTTTGGGTTTTATATAATCAGTTGCACCTACATCGCCGATGAAATTGCTACCACCCACAAACACACCTATCTCGTGTATTTGTGCCTGAGCGCCCACAGCGAAGCAAATGCAAAAAATGTAAACCCAAAAACGTTTCATCGATGTGAAAATAGCGTGCAAATATAATAATTATGAGCACTTTCAAGGCATGAAATGACTAATAATGTTAAAATAAATTAGCCTTTTTTCAAAACAACAAAATCCTCAAAAATGCAGTATCCAAACGCGTGAAGTAGGGTTCTAGTATGGTCCGGAAAATAAAAGAGGTTAATTTCTTTTGTCTTCGCCCCACAGAAGTTTACTGCGCAGGGTTTTGAAGAAGGTTTCTTCAGAAATCTCGACCATGTTGATTTTAAACGGAGTCTTTTTGATGACCAGTTCAGAATCGTTTTTAATAGAAGTAATTCTCGAGTCTAACGAAACCAAATAATATTCTTCGCGACCTGAAACTTTTAGTCGAATTTCACGGTCATCCGGAATCACCAGCGGTCGCGCATTGAGGTTGTGCGGAGCAATCGGAGTAATGACAAAACTATTGACTTCGGGCGTAAGAATCGGTCCGCCACAACTCAAAGAATATCCGGTTGATCCGGTCGGAGTAGCAATAATAAGTCCGTCGGCCCAATAGGAATTCAAATGTTCTTTGTCTAGAGTGGTGTCAATGGTAATCATCGAAGTCGTGTCTTTGCGGCTGACGGTAATTTCGTTCATCGCAAAATTGAGTTGTTGAATGTCGGGATTCTCCGGAAAACACTCCAACGAAAGCAAACTGCGCTCAGAAATTGTGTATTTTTTTTCAATAACCAATTGTAAAAAACTGGCAATATCGTCTTTGGGTACCGTGGCCAAAAAGCCCAATCTTCCGGCATTGACACCCAAAATCGGAATGCCCGAATCACGAACCCAAGTGGCCGCGCGCAAAATAGTTCCGTCGCCACCAATACTGAGCAACATATCAAATGAAGCGTCGAGTTCTTGGTGAGAGCTAAAGGTTTTATAAGGTTTTTGAACGATTTTTTTATCGTAGAGCAACTGTAGAAATTCAGCCTCAATGACCAATTCAACTTGGTTTTGGTTGAAGAACACAAAAATATCCCGAATAATCGGTTCGGTGCTGTTTTGGTAATATTGTCCGTAGATGGCAATTTTCATCGGCGCTGATTTGAAAATGTCAATTAAATATTGAGGTATTTATCCAAGTAATCCGAGCGCTCACGCAAGTTGTTGATGTAATTGTCTTCGTTGTGTTCAGAGACAATTTCATAGTTGTATCGGCGAAAAGTTTGAATAATATCGTTGAGCGCGCCCAAAGCAATTTTTACCGTAATTTGAATCGTGTCAACCGTTGCATCCGAGATAAACAACCCGAGAATTCTGCCGTTGTTGCTTTCGACAATTTGCGCCACTTGGCTCATAGAATAATCCAGAATCGGTTTTTCAACCACAATAATTCCACCGGGTTCTTTCAAGAAAGGCGTGTCGTGAAAAAACTTAATGATGTCTTCAAATTCATAATAGCCCACATAGCGATTCTCAGCGTTTAAAACCGGAACCACATTGGTGTGGTTGTTGGCAAAAATCTCCAAAACATCCAACCACGAAGTCGTATCGCGCACAAAGAAAGTCTCAAGTGTATACCGATAATCGGCTATGGTTTTATCGATGTCAAAAGTATCGGCATCTTCGCTTGACAAACTGCCAATGTATATGCCGTTTTCAGTTACCGGAAAATGCGAAAAATCATAATCAATAAAAAAATCCTGAGCCGCCGAAACCGATTGATTGCTGCGCAAAGCTTTAAAGTCGTTGTTGATGAATTCTCTAATTTCAGTCATAAAAGTCAAGGCTAATAGCACTTGCAAAATAATCAAAATTATCGCAGACCACCTACAATTACTTTGTATTTTTGTCAAGCAAAAAAACACCGTTATCCCTATGACCAAACTCAGTGTCAACATCAATAAAATAGCCACTTTGCGCAATGCGCGTGGTGGTAATGTGCCCGATTTACTCAAAGTAGCCACCGATATTCAAAATTTCGGAGCGCATGGCATCACCATTCATCCGCGGCCCGATGAGCGCCATATTCGCTATCAAGATGCCCGTGATTTAAAATCGGTGGTGTATACCGAATTCAACATCGAAGGCAATCCGCAGCACAACTTCATTGATTTAGTGCTCGAATGTCAGCCTACCCAAGTCACTCTGGTGCCCGATGCCATCGGAGCTATTACTTCGAACGCCGGTTGGGACACCATAAAACACCAGCAATATTTGCGCGAAGTCATTGCCGAATTCAAACGCAACGGCATCCGCACCTCTATTTTTGTCGACCCGATTTTGGCCATGATTGAAGGTGCCAAAGAAACCGGAACAGACCGCATCGAGCTTTACACCGAAGCCTTCGCACACCAATACAGCTTGGGCAACCATGCCGCTATTGAGCCTTATGTGGCTTCGGCCGCTCGCGCCAATGAACTCGGATTGGGCATCAATGCCGGGCACGATTTGAGTCTCGATAACATCGCTTTTTTCAAACAAAACGTACCGGGATTGCTAGAGGTTTCCATCGGTCACGCGCTTATTTCAGAGGCGCTGTATTTGGGTCTTGACAACGTGGTCAATATGTATTTGAATAAGTTAAAATAGGGCGTGTCCCTGCGGGTCGGGCTTTCGGCTGTATCTCTTGCTGCGCTGCGAGGATGCCGCCTCAATCACTCACGCAAATGATTAATTTCCAAACAAAACCCCAACAAACACAATGACACTATATTCCAAAATAGAAGGCTCCGGCCGACCACTGGTCATCATCCACGGATTTCTCGGTATGTCCGACAACTGGAAAACCCTCGGAACCCAATATGCTGCGCTGGGTTTTGAAGTGCATATGCTCGATTTGCGCAATCACGGCCGAAGTTTTCATTCCGATGAGTTTAATTACACCGTCATGGCGCAAGATTTTTTGGATTATTGCCAAGCGCATCAATTGCAAAACATCAGCATCATCGGGCATTCGATGGGCGGAAAAGTAGCCATGCAATTGGCTGTGGAGCATCCTGAACTCATCAGTAAACTCATTGTTGCTGATATTGGCCCGAAGTATTATCCGCCGCATCATCAGGACATTTTAGCCGGATTAAACGCGGTTGATTTTTCCAAAAAACCATCGCGCACCGAAGTTGATCAAATCGTGGCGCAATATATTCCTGATATGGGCACGCGTCAGTTTTTGATGAAGAGCTTGTATTGGCAAACGCCCGAGCAATTGGCCTTCAGATTCAACTTGTCGGTTTTTAATCAGCAAATAGAAAATGTCGGAACCGCTTTGAACGCCGAAGCTCATTTTAACGAGCCAACTTTATTTATTAATGGCGGAAATTCAAAATACATTTTACCTGAAGACCATTCGAACATTTTGCATCATTTTCCGGCGGCCGTTTTTAAAACCATTCCGAATGTCGGGCATTGGTTGCATGCTGAGAATCCGAAGATGTTTTTTGAGATAACGAGTGTCTTTCTTCAAACAAAATAAAAAATCCTCTCGGTTATAGAGAGGATTTTTTTTTAGTTTTTGATGATTTTTTCGGTGGTAACTTTCCCGGATGTGTCAGAAATTTTGATTACATAAATTCCACTTTCAAGAGAAGTCATATCTACCTCTATTTTGTCGCTCGGAAAATAAGACAATGATTTAATTGTTTTTCCTGTTAAATCGGTGACAGATATTGTGCTAATTTTACTACCTGAAATGCTTATAAAATCTTTGGTTGGATTAGGCGCTAATTTTATAATATTTTTTTCAAAAGGTGTTGTCGCTAATGCTCCGTTAAGCCTATTTAATGGGTCGGTGAGTTTATACAATTTTGTTGCTACATTAGGTGAATCAATGGTATATCCAATGCAATAGCCCACAGTTCCGCTCAGAAATTTCGGGGCTGCTGAAAGTTGTACATTAGGTGTTTCATTGTTCAGATTAGCCCAAGAATTTCCTCCGTCAAGTGTGTAAGTTGAACTTCTCTCAGGAGTGCTGAATATTTCACCGTAACCATAATATGCATTGTTGGTGTTGGGTACATAAACAATCCCCTCATTATAGCATCGATCAGTAGTCATGCCATTGGTTAGTATTGACCAAGTTTGTCCTCCGTCATGGGTTTCCCATAAATTGCTGTTTCGGGTAGCCAGCAAACCGTCTAAACTATTTTTGAACGCAAATCTTCCGCCGGTTTCAGGATTGTCAAAATTCTCAATGGGGCTCTGATGCGCAGACCAATGTTGGCCTCTGTCATCAGATTTAAAAATACGCCCTTTGTTGGTGCCAAACCACAGGCTGTTACCGCGGGCTTCATATAAATCGGTGTAACCATACTCGTCAGAGCTTATGTTGGGAATGTTATTTCCGTCTACAAGAATCCAATTCTGTCCGCCGTTGGTTGTGATGTAAATTTCAAAATCGTTTCCGTTTTGCGAATCTCCCATAACCACTCCGTTATTTTCGTCAAAAAAGTGAATAAAATTTGGAAAAGGAGATGCAGAGCTAGCAAAAGCAGTAATTTGCTTGGTCCAATTTTGTCCGCCGTCTTCAGTAACCCATACGCCGCCAATTGCCGGAGAATTTGAAGTAGAAAATGCAGTGATGTATGCTTTAGAAGCGCTGACAGATTCAATTTGTCCCACAATTAGGTTTTGACTTCCTAAATTAAAAGATCCAATTTGCCAATTGATTCCCCCATCTTCAGATCGACACCATTTCATTGTATTGTTTTCAAATACCCGCAACCAAATGACTTGATTGCTTACCAAAGACATACTCAAGGGGCTAATGTTATTGTTTGAAGGGTCAAAAGGAGCTACTTCAGTCCAAAATTGTGCTTGCGTATTGAAGCCCGAGAATGTCAATAAAAAGAATAAAATTTTTTTCATGGCTTGAAATTTAAGAGGTTAGATTTGTAAAATTACTTAATTGGACAATACAAATAACACAATAACCGAGATTTGTCAATTGCGCAAAAACAACTTCTGAAAAATAAAATTCTGATAAGCAACCCATGTTAAATTTATTATTTTTGACAATCAAAGAAAATTATATGAATCAAATTGTTCGCATCATCATCACAGCGCTTTTGGTTATGATTATTGCGCATTTTATGCCCGGTGTTTCGGTAGCTAGTTTTACCACTTCGCTGATTGTGGCACTGGTGCTGGGCTTGCTCAATATTTTTGTCAAGCCGCTGCTCATTTTGTTCACGCTGCCTGTCACCTTATTTACCTTCGGATTGTTTTTGCTGGTTATCAATGCGCTGATTATTTTACTTTGTACTAAAATTGTCGGCGGCTTTACTGTGAGCAGTTTTTGGACGGCTGTTGGGTTTAGCATTATACTCTCGGTTTCACAATCAATTGTTTACCGATTTACCGGGAATCAACAAAGCTGATAATATTCCGTTTTTTAACTTGTTTGGATGGTAAAAAAACTATACTTTTGCCACCCAATTTTAGTTAGTACACAAAATGAATATTACAAGAAATAACCTCGATGCGCTCAACGCTGTAGTTACGGTAGCAATTTCAAAAGCTGATTATGCTGAGCAAGTAGAATCTACTCTTAAAAACTATGCTAAAACAGCCAATATTCCCGGATTCAGAAAAGGAAATGTGCCGTTTGGAATGGTCAAAAAACAATACGGAAAAGCTGTTTTGTTTGATGAGGTAAACAAATTATTGCAAGAAAATCTCAATAAATATTTGGTCGATGAAAAGCTGGATATTCTCGGAAATCCACTGCCGAAAGTAACCGAAAATTTCAATTGGGATGCCGATGATTTCACTTTTGAATTTGAATTGGGCTTGGCGCCAACGTTTGAAGTTGATTTAGCTGCGGCTAAAAACGTGGTGAATTACAAAATCGTTGCCGACAATCAATTGTTAGACGATCAAGTAACGCGCATCCGCAAACAATACGGTAAAATGTCGCCGGCAGAAGCTGTAGAAAAAGACAGCGATGTTTCGGGAACGTTTATCAATTCAGATAAAAACATCGATGCTCCGGCGCAAATCAACGCTGGAATTTTCAAAGACAAAAAAACGTGGAAAGCTTTTGAAGGCAAAAGAGTGGGCGATGTGGTTACCGTAAGCACCAAAGGTTTGTTTGACGATGATCACAAACTCATGGATTACCTCAGAGTTGGTCATGATATGGTGCACGGATTGGCGATTGACGTAGATTTCAAGATTGAAGAAATCACCAATACAGAGCCCGCTGAACTCAACCAAGAGTTGTTTGACAAATTATTCGGAGCCGGAAATGTTTCGTCTGTGGATGACATCAAAGCTAAAATCAAAGAAGATGCTGAGCGTCAATTTGCACAACAATCAGAGCAAAAATTCTTGAACGATGTGACCGAATCTTTGCTTAAAAATACCACTTTTGAATTGCCGTCAGAATTCTTGAAAAAATGGTTACAAACCGCCGGAGAGCAACCGCTTACCCCGGAACAAGCCGCTGAAGAATTTGCTAAATCTGAGAACGGTTTGCGTTATCAATTGATCGAAGGCAAAATCATGAGCCAAAACAATTTGCAAATTACTTTTGAAGATTTAAAAGCACACACGGCTGAATTGATTAAAAAACAAATGGCTCAATTTGGGCAAATGGATCCGTCTGATGCCGATGTTGAGAACATTGTAGCGCGTGTTTTATCAAATCAGGAAGAAGTAAAAAGACTTTCTGAGCAGGTAATGAGCCAAAAAATGCTCGAGCTTTTCAAAGAAAAAGTAAAAGCCAAAACCAAAGAAGTTACTTATCAGGAGTTTATCGCCGCTAGTTACGGAGAGTAATTTTTTAAAAATAATCACTATATTTGGGCGTCAGAACTGCGGTTTTGGCGCTTAACTATTTTTAATAAGACTACCCAACAACATAAAACTATATGAATTTCGGTAAAGAATTTAGAAAATTTGCTACAAAGCACCACGGGGTAAACAACCTCTATTTCGATAAAATGGTGGCGGCTATGAATCCTACCAATATGACGCCTTACATCATTGAAGAGCGTCAACTCAACATTTCACAATTGGATGTTTTTTCGCGTTTGATGATGGACAGAATCATCTTTTTAGGAACCGGAATCGATGATCAAATCGCCAATATTGTTCAAGCGCAATTGTTGTTTTTAGAAAGCGTTGACGCTACTAAAGACATTCAGATCTACTTGAATTCACCGGGCGGAAGCGTTTATGCCGGCCTCGGAATTTACGACACCATGCAATACATTCGCCCTGATGTGGCTACCATTTGTACCGGTATGGCTGCTTCAATGGGGGCTGTTTTGTTGTGTGCAGGTGCCGCCGGAAAACGCTCGGCTTTGCCGCATTCACGTGTGATGATTCACCAACCATCAGGCGGAGCGCAAGGCGTTGCTACCGATATGGAAATCAACCTCAAAGAAATGCTCAAACTCAAAGATGAGCTCTACCAAATCATCTCGAATCATTCAGGTCAAACTTTTGAAAAAGTCTACAAAGACTCAGAGCGCGATTATTGGATGATTGCCGATGAAGCCAAAGAGTATGGTATGATTGACGAAGTACTCAGAAGATAATCCCACGTTTTACCTACAAACCTAAAAATTAAGCTATGGCAAAAGAAGTTTTAGATTGTTCGTTTTGCGGTCGAAAAAAACCCGAAACCAATCTGCTGATTGCCGGTATCAATGCCCACATCTGCGACAAATGTATTGAGCAGGCACATGGCATTGTACTCGAAGAACTCAAAAGTCACGGACCAGTTAAAGGTGCCGCTGATTTGGTTCTAAAACGACCAAAAGAAATTCGTTCTTTCTTAGATCAATACGTCATTGGGCAAGACCAAACTAAAAAAGTCATGTCGGTGGCGGTATATAACCACTATAAACGTCTGATGCAACCAGCCCAAACCGACGAAGTTGAAATCGAAAAAAGCAACATCGTCATGGTAGGACAAACCGGAACGGGTAAAACTCTAGTAGCCAAAACCATTGCGCGTATGCTCGATGTGCCTTTGGCTATTGTTGATGCTACTGTGTTAACCGAAGCTGGTTATGTGGGCGAAGATGTCGAAAGCATCCTCACGCGTTTGTTACAAGCAGCCGATTATGATGTAGCCAAAGCCGAACGCGGAATTGTATTCATCGACGAGATTGATAAAATTGCGCGCAAGAGCGACAATCCTTCGATTACCCGTGATGTTTCGGGCGAAGGCGTACAACAAGCCTTACTCAAATTGCTCGAAGGAACCGTGGTGAATGTTCCGCCAAAAGGTGGTCGCAAGCATCCGGATCAAAAATTTGTCGAGGTCAATACCAAAGATATTTTGTTCATTGCCGGTGGCGCTTTTGATGGTATTGAGCGCATCATTTCTAAACGCCTCAATCGTCAAGCGGTTGGATACAGCACATCCAAAAACAGCGATTCGATTGACAAAGACAATTTGCTTCAATACATCATTCCGAAAGACATCAAAGATTTTGGTTTGATTCCTGAAATCATTGGTCGTTTGCCGGTGCTCACCCATATGGATCCGCTCGACAAAGAAACTTTGCGCGCGATTTTGACCGAGCCTAAAAACGCGCTCATCAAACAATATCAAAAGCTTTTTGCGATGGATGAAGTTGACTTTACCATTACCGAAGAAGCTTTGGACTATATCGTTGAAAAAGCGCTTGAATACAAACTCGGAGCTCGTGGATTGCGTTCTTTGTGCGAGGCCATTCTGACCGATGCCATGTATGATTTACCGGGTACCGATGAAAAAATACTGACCATTGATCAAGAGTATGCCAAAGATTCACTCGGCAAAAATCTACTCAAAAGATTAGAAATAGCTTCTTAAGCTTAAAATAAGTAACAAAAAACCCGTCGATGAAGACGGGTTTTTTTATAAGCTTATTTTAAAATTCCACCACCTTGTCCGGTTTTTTCGGTTTGAATTTCGGTGTTTTCTTTTTGAAGTTTCATGTTTCCGAAATTATAAGTAAGTGAAAATCTAAAAGTACGCGTATCGGGCTTTTGATAAAATTGTGTTTGCAAATTGGTTGACGACACGATTGCGTTGATTTCATTTTCGTTGAATACATCAAAACAATGTAATCCGATTTTGAGTTTTTTATCCATAAAATCGCGGGTCAACGAAACATCAAATTGCTTGATGGTTTTGGTCAGACTATAAATTTCCCAAGTGCCCGGAGGCGTTAAGTTGTATGAAAAACTGCTCTTGATTTGCCAAGGAAGAATAATTTGCGCCTGTGCATAATAGCTCATAATCGGCTTTTGTTTGAACTGATAATCATAACCCTTGGTTGTAAAATCGATATAGCTGATATTGCAAAAAATGTAATTCATCTTGTCCATATCGTTCATGCGCTTTTGGAATTCTTCTTTGCCTTTAAAGAAATAATCCAGTGGAATAGGGAACGAAAAATTAATGCTGTTGGTGGTTAATTTGTCAAACTGACGGAAGGTTTGTTTACTCACCAAAGTGTTTGGGTCGGCTTCAAAAATAAACTTGTTGGCATCTTTAGCATCGGTTCTGTTGGCGCTCAACTGCACAAACTGAAAAGCCGTCAATTTAACTTCATAATTGTCAAAAAACGTCGGATCTAAAAATGGGTTTCCGCTAGATGTGTTGTACTGATCAAAGTTGGCAAAGTTATTCGGATCTAAAACATTGTAATCGGCTTGCTGAATTTTCTTCGAATACGACGCGGTCAGATTGATGTCGTTTGTAAATTCATACATGGCGCTCAGATTTGGGAAGAAATTGGTATTTTTAAAATCAACATCGGTTCGTGTTGCATCTTGCCAAGCAGTTCGATTCACTTTGTAATCTTCAAAACGAAGACCGGCCGTCAGGTTTAATTTTTTGATTTTTTTTCGCAACTCAACATAAAAAGCAAGATTGCTCTCTTTGTAATCAAAATCAGTGACCGATGGCGTAGCCGAGTTCAGCGAGTAAATCCCTTTGTCGGTCACCTTAATAAAATTGAATTTTCCGCCGGTATTGACAGAAAAATCAATTTTTTTAAACGGAATGGCAAAGTCGTATTTCAAATAATGATTGGCCAATTTAAAATCGACGTCGCCTCCATAAAAAGTAGGCGTTCCATTGTTCATACCATGTGATTTAGTAAAAGGTTTTTTGTCAAAAAAGTTTGTAAAAGCAACCACATCAAGAGTTTTGTCAAGCGTATCGAGTTTGGTTTTGTACTGCAAACTAATTTCGTGGTTGTTGTTTTTGTTCTTTGAAACGCCTTCGTTTAAAAAGTCAATTCCGGTTCCGGAGGTTGTTGCCTCGTTGGTAAAACGATCATTGGCCATATTCAAATTGTAGTTAACCAACAGGTTTGACTTATCGCTGAGTTTATAGTTGGCTCCGGTTCTCCAATAAAAATTTCGGTTGGTGTTTTGAGAGAAATTCTTTTGTTTGAGCATTTCATCCGGATTGAAGTCAGAAAAAGTCTGGTTGTTTTTATTCAAAACTTCGCTGTCAATATAATTGTAACCAATCATGGTTTGCCAACTCGTTCTTTTGGTCTTTCCGTTGAGCAAAACCTGCGGACTCGGTTTTTGATATTTGTTGAAATTGTAGTTGATGTTAAAGCTTGCATTCACACCTTTCATCTTGCGCGTGTTGGTGATGATGTTGATGATAGAACCGCTCGAATTGGCATCATAAGAAGCACCCGGGTTGTAAATAAGTTCAATTTTTTCAATTGCTGTGGCTGGTAAACTCAACAAATAATTTTGCAAATCGGTTCCGCTCAGCGAACTGGGCATGCCATCAATATAAATGGTAACGCCTTTGGCATTGAGCGTCAAACTGCCCGAAGGCGATGTGATTACTCCGGGAATTTTTTTGACCGCATCCAAACTCGAACCACTATTGAGCATCGGGTTGTTTTTGACATTGACGGTGGTTTTGTCTGATTCAACCTTAATAAACTGACGTTTGTTTCCGTAAATAGTTACTTCGCCGAGTTCTTGCGGTTTCCCAATGTAAGTTGAATCTTGTGCTTTGTTGTTCTTGGGTGTTTCTTGTGCAAACGCAGCAGTACCCAATAAGGCGAATAGCCCGAGATAAAAAAGTTTCATGCGTTTTGATTTTGATTGATGATGCTCAATAGACTCAATTCTCAGGATTCTGTTACAGTAAAAGATGATTTTTCTTTTTGGGTATGACAGATTCCACGCGGACCGCAGCGCATTCGGTGTGGCCCACAGGCAGTTAGAAACGCCAGAGTCAAACTCAAAAGCAATATTTTTTTCATATTGTTTTGTTAAGCCGAAAGTTCTTTGAGTTGCTCCACATATTCACGTGTGTTCGACAAGCGTGGAATTTTGTGTTGACCGCCCAATTTTCCGCGGTCTTTGAGCCAATCATAAAACAAATTCGGACGAGCCAAGTTCAATACCAACGGATTAAGCGTCATATTGTTGTATCGTTTGGCTTCGTAATCCGAGTTGATGGCTTGAAGTTCTAGGTCAAGAATGCGACTAAACTCGGCTACATTTTTTGGGTTCTCTCTAAATTCAATAATCCATTCGTGTGCGCCTTTGGCTTTTCCATCCATAAAAATAGGGGCAACGGTGTAATCAATAACTTCAGTTTGGGTGAGTGCGCAAGCTTTTGACAAGGCTCGGTCGGCGTTTTCTACCATGAGTTCTTCGCCAAAAACATTAATGTGTTGTTTGGTGCGTCCGGTAACACGCACTCGATATGGATTCAGCGAGGTAAACCGTACTGTATCGCCTACTAAATAACGCCATAATCCCGCATTGGTAGTAATCATCACCGCATAATTAACGCCCAATTCTACTTGTGAAAGATGGACTACTTTTTCATTTTGGGTGCCAAAAGTATCCATCGGAATGAACTCATAAAAAATGCCGTAATCCAACATTAATAATAATTCATTGGAATGATTTTGATCTTGAATGGCAAAGAAACCTTCTGAAGCATTGTAAATTTCGTAGTATTTAAATTCAGAATTCGGAAGCAATTTTTTGTATTGTTCGCGATAAGGTTCAAAACTCACACCACCGTGAAAATACACTTCCAGATTTGGCCATAATTCAAGCAAATGATTCTTACCGGTAACTTCGAGCGTTTTGTTGAGCAAAACCAACATCCAAGACGGAACGCCCGCAAAACTGGTGACATTCTCATTTTTAGATTCGTTGATAATCGCCCCGAGTTTTGATTCCCACTCACTCATGAGCGAAACCCGATTGCTCGGCGTACTGCTAAATTCGGCCCACATCGGCATATTCTCAATCAAAATTGCCGATAAGTCGCCAAAAAAAGTATTGTTGTCTTCGTAAATCTGTGAACTTCCGCCCAAGCGCAAACTTTTGCCAATGAATAAACCTGAATTTTCATTGTTGTTCAAATACAAACACAACAAATCTTTACTGCCTTTGTAGTGGCAGTCTTCGAGCGCTTCGTTGCTCACAGGAATAAACTTGCTCTTGGCGTTGGTGGTTCCGCTGGATTTGGCAAACCATTTAATAGGACTGTTCCAAAGAATATTTTGTTCGCCGCGCCGCGTTTGCTCAATAAACGGTTCTAAATCTTCATAAGTTGAAATCGGAATGCGTTCTTTAAAAGTGGCATACGAACGAATCGAAGCAAAGTCATAATGTTTGCCGACCACTGTGTTTTCAGCCGATCTGAGCAAATTCATCAGCAATTCTTCCTGAACCTCGTGTGGATATTTCAGGAACAACTCGATTTGATGGATGCGCTGTTTGAGTACCCACGAAGCGATTGAATTGATGATTGGTAACGGCATGGTTGTTTGTTTATCAGCTAAAACAATTTACGGTTAGATTATAGCGGTAAATCGATAACTTTACGCTTTCCAAAATAACAAAAAAAATAAGAATAATTCTAACGCCTGGCGTTGATTTATCAGACTTTAAAGCTTATGCGATACAGCGGTGTACTTACCAAAATGCCTACAGAGTTGGCGCATCCGATTCAATATTATTTGGTTTTTGACGATGGATTTCTCAATGTAAACCAAGTGCTCAACAAAAAAATGCACTTTCATCTCGAAGGTTATCAATGTTTGAATTGTGGCAAAAAAAAGAATATTTTCCGACAAGGATTTTGCTATGATTGCTTTTATTCAAGCCCTGAAGTAGGCGATTGGATCATGAAACCCGAACTCAGTACCGCGCATTTGGGCATTGCCGATCGCGATTTGGAATACGAATCTAAAGTTCAGTTGCAGCCGCATATTGTTTATTTAGCGACTTCGAGCGAAATCAAAGTGGGCGTTACGCGCAAAACCCAAGTGCCCACGCGTTGGATTGATCAAGGTGCTGAACAAGCCATCGCTCTGGTTGAAGTTCCGAATCGCTATTTGGCAGGCATCACCGAAGTAGCGCTTAAAAATCATTTTTCTGATAAAACCAACTGGCGCAAAATGCTCACCAATGAGGTCATTCATCCCGATTTAACCGCCGAGCGCGAAAAGGTAAAAGATTTATTGCCCGATGAAGTCAAGCCATATCTGAATGATGCTCCGGCGCAGTTGTATCAACTTGAATATCCCGTTTTGTCT
Source organism: Flavobacteriaceae bacterium (assembly GCA_046329175.1). Classification (GTDB taxonomy): domain Bacteria; phylum Bacteroidota; class Bacteroidia; order Flavobacteriales; family Flavobacteriaceae; genus Flavobacterium. The sequence goes on along the minus strand of JAXLVE010000004.1, from coordinate 114,087 downwards.
TATCCAACCAAAGTCAACAGTTTGAATTTAGCCAAAACGCCTGATTTTTCTGCGACGCTCATCGGCATCAAAGGCCAATATCTCATCTTTAACGACGGAACCGTTTTTAATGTTCGCGGTTCTGAAGGTTATGTGGTTCAGATAGAATTATAAAAAATGCCCGGAGCGTTTCCGAGCATTTAGTTTATTTTTTGTTGAACAAACCGTTGAGTAAATCACCGGCTTTTTTCTTGATATCTTCTTTGACCGGCGCCTGACTTTTGGTTTTGGTCGTGTCGGTTTTGGTGTTTTTGTTGATTAAATCTCCGAGTGCATTGGTGCCTTGTTTGACCAATTTATCTTTTTGTTGTTTGGCCACTTGGGTCGCTAATTGGGTTACGCCGGCTTTCATATCGGTGGTTACTTTCGGACTTTTAAAATTTCCTGAAAGCAAAGCATTGATTGGAATGTTGTCTAATTTACTCAAATCAGTCGGCGATATTTTTGAAATCAACTTATTGACATCGGGACCAAGATAACTCAGGTATTTAGCCGGAACATCGAGTTTTACATTGTAGTTCATGCTTTGATCAAAACCGTGCGTACCGCCAATGCTCATCTTTACATCTTGATACTTCAAATCAAAAGGTTTGATGTTGACTTTGCCGTTCTGAAATGTCAGCATGCCTTTTACATCATTGATGTTGATTTTTTTCAAATCGATGAATTTAAAACTGTCGCTGAGTTTGGTGAGTGTTTGTGAATTACTCGGATTAATCGTTGCTGCCATCAGTTGTCCGCCCAAATCACCGTTTAATGTATTCAAATCTGGCGTCATTTCTTTAGCATTCAAATTTCCTTCAACTTTAATGGTTGAATTGAGTTTTCCGGTAATTACTTCGGCAATTGGAGCAATTTTTTTAAGCATGTCCAATTGAGTAAAGGTTTGGTCGATATTCACTGCTTTCAAACCGAGATTCATCTTAAAAGTCGGTACTTTTTCTTTGGTCGAAACATCACCGCTGGCCAGAATTTGTCCGCCAAACATATCGGTTTTGACATTTTCTAAAGTTACTTTTTGATCTTTGATGATGAGTTTTCCTGAAACGTTTTTCAGCGCTAGATTATCATACAAAACAGTATTGGCTTTAGCGGTGAGCGAACAATTTAAATAAGCCGGGATTTTAACAGCTTCAGCCGGCTTTTTACTTTCAGATTTTGCGGGTTCAGGCGTCATAAAATCAGCCACCGCAAACTGATTCGATTGCAAGTTGAAGTTGCCTTTGAGCTCTTGTTTTTTGAGCATGAATCCATAAAAATTCTCGAGCACTCCGTTGATTTTCATATCGGTTTTGCCGGTGGTCAAATCAAGTTGCTCCAAATTGATGCGCGTATTGGTAAAAGCCACTGCAGCTCTGTGAATATTCATGGTTTTGTTGGCGTCGTCTACATATTTGAATCCGGTAAGCGATAGATTCCCAGAGTTTTGCATGCGGTCGTATTGATTGGTCTCAACCGATTTCATATCAAATTTGGTATTGATATCCGCTGTCAGAATTCCACTGAGCGGCACTTTGACTTTGACCGGATAGGCTTTTGAGAAATTCCCCAAATTAATCGTGCCTTTTAAAGTGGCGTCAATCAAAGCATTTTCGGCCATATTGCGAATGTTGGCACGCGCATTAAAAACATCTTGGTCAATTTTGAATGAGAGTTGATCTAAGTTGACATAAGTGTCGTTGGCCAATCCCGTTTCATTGATGATCTTGGTGTCAATCACAATGTTTTGAACCGATTTGGGCAAATTTGGATACTGAAACGAAGCATTGTTTGAAGCAATGGCTATGTTGAATTTCGGAACGGTCGTGTCTGATAAAATTCCTTTGGCAAAACCCGCTACGGTAAAATCTCCGGTGGTTTTCACATCTTTGATATTGCTCGCATACGCTGCGGGAATCAAACCCAAAAAGTTCTGAAAATTCGAAGTTGGTGTTTTAAAAGTCAAATCGTATTGTTGGCCTTTTTCAAGCATTTGGATAAAACCGTCAAACTCAAGCGGCAACTGATTAATGAGCGCTTTGTTTTGTTTGAACGAGTATTTGCTTTGTTCTAAATCGATGCCCAAAATGGCGTCAAGCGACAAAGAAACGCGGTTCATGTAGTTCATTTTGTCCATGTCGAGTGAAACTTTGGCGGTTGATTTTGTGACCAAATCGAGTTTTGAATTGGTGAAATCTCCGGTTCCGCTGTGGTTCAAGCTGTCGATGACCATTTTTACTTTTGAGCGCTCGTCGTAGTATTTAAAGCGCAAATTGGTCACTTTGTATTCTTTGATTTTAAGCGCCAACGGCTTGCTTTTGCTGTCGTCTTTTTCGTCTTGATCTTTGAGTGCGATGTCAAAATTGCCCAATCCGTCTTTGTTGAACAAAATATTGATGAGGCCGTTTTCGGTTGAAATCGCTTCGATATTCATCGGTTCTGAATCGCCTTTAAAAAGTTCTTTGACCGACATTTTTAAATTGAGTTCGCCCATTGAAATCAAGGTGTCACCGGCAAACGGTGCCTTGTTGATGATGAGCAGTTTATCCACCGTGACGTTGGCCTGCGGGAAACTTTTGAGCAAACTCAAATCGGCATCTTCAAACGAAACTTTCGCATCGACTTGCTCGTTGATGGCTTGTGCAATCTTGGCTTTGATTTGATCTTTGAATAAAAACGGAGCAGCAATTAGCAACAGCAATAAAACAAGTAAAGTGATTCCGGTAATTTTTAGAATTTTCTTAGCCATAACTTGAGGTTTATGTCAACAACGATTTTGTAGCGTTTTTATGATTAGTGAATTTCTATTTCATACGGTAAGGCCGCTTGTATTCCCTTTTTGGTTTGTGCTTTTCTGATGCGTTCGAGCACGCGATAGCCTTCATCGCCAATGGTTTCTTTGACCAAAGATTCTTTGCTTTGGGCAAACGGAAGCCCCATTTTGCCCAACCAATCGTGAAAATCTTTTTCGTAAACCGGCAAATTGAGCGTTTTGAAATTTTTGGTTTTTGAAATCGAAGCTGCATAAGCTACCGCATCTGGCAATCCGCCAATTTGATCAACCAGACCAATTTTGAGCGCGTCGGCTCCAGACCAAACGCGGCCTTGACCAATGGCATCTACTTGCTCAAAAGTCATTTTTCTACCGGCGGCTACGCGCTGAACAAATGTGCTGTAAATTTTCTCGACGCCTTCTTGTGCCAAAAAGCGATTGTTGTCGGCCAAAGGCGAAAAGACACTATATTCGTTTGCGTTGGGATGCGTCGCTACTTGCTCGGCGTGAATTCCTAAATTATTGGTCAATTGATGAAAGTTTGGTAGCAAACCAAACACGCCAATCGAACCGGTAATCGTAGTGTTTTCGGCAAAAATTCGGTTGGCGCCGCACGAAATATAATATCCGCCCGAAGCAGCCAAATTACCCATCGAAACCACCACCGGTTTTACTTTTTTGGTGAGTTCAACCTCGCGCCAAATAAGTTCTGAAGTCAGTGCGCTTCCGCCCGGCGAATCCACTCTAAGCACTACCGCTTTAATTTTCTCATCTGTGCGTGCTTCTTGCAAGGCACGACGCATGGAACCTTCACCCACCATATCAACATCACCTTCGCCTGAGCCAATATCGCCCTGAGCATAAATGACGGCAATTTTATCTTTGCCAGATTCAGTTGTGGCGGTGGTTGCCAAATTTTGAGCGTAGTCTAATATCGAAATTGAATTGTATTTTTCGTCAGTATCTAAATGAAGTAACTTGCGGATGTGATCGTGATACACATCTTCATAAGTCACCACGTCGATGAGTTTTTGATCTTTGGCCATTTGCGGCGTGCGGGCCGAAAGATGCGCCGCTATATCGTTGAGTTGTTCTACCGAGATTTTTCGGCTTTTGGAAATATCAACAAGCATTTCGTTCCAAACAGAGTTGAGTAGTTCGGTGATTTGTTCGCGGTTGGCATCGCTCATTTTATTTTCAAGAAAAGGCTCAACGGCACTTTTGTATTTTCCGTGGCGAATGACTTCCATTTTGACGCCATATTTATCTTGAAAATCTTTAAAAAACAGCAACTCCGAAGATAATCCTTTGAATTCCATATCGCCCACCGGATTCATATAAATTTGGTCAGCCACTGAATTCAAATAATATTCTTTTTGCGAAAAATTGTTGTTGTAAGCTACGATAAATTTTTTTGATTTTTTAAAATCTTCCAAAGCTTTGCGCACTGCTTTTATTTGCGCTAAACCCAGATTAGAAGCGTCGTTCAAAATCGAAATGCCTTGAATGTCCGAGTCGTTGGCGGCCGTTTTAATAGCGTGAATGACATTGATGAGCCCGTCATGTTGGGCATCGAAATAATCAAAATCTTTGAAGTTGTATTTGCCCGCATAATCATGGCTTACTTTGGATAAGTCCAAAACCAAAACCGAGTTGCTTTCAGTGGTTACAGTTTCAGAACTTCCTCCGAGCAGAGCGCCGAGTACTAATAAACCAAAAAACGAGATGATGCAGAAAATAAAAAGACCGGTAATGGTCGCGAGTACATTGCCTAAAAAACGCATAAAATTTTTATCAGAATGAGTTTTAATTTGCTCTAAATTGTTACAAAAGTAGAGCTTATAAAATTTATCAACAGTCGCTGCAAATATACTGCTATTCTGGATTTCTTTTGTTTAATTTGCGCTTAATATGACTACGCAGCATCAGGTAATTTTATCACTCGGAAGCAATCAAGGTGATCGTCTTGAAAACATCACTCGAGCCATCGAAGCCATTCACACGCAAGCAGCCACTGTGGTTAGAGCTTCGCGTTTGTATGAGTCGGTTTCGTGGGGTTTTGAGGCTCCTGCTTTTTATAATTGTGCGCTCGTGGTGCATACTTTGAGTTCGGCTGAAGTCTTGCTTGAAAAGTTACTTGATATTGAAAAATCCCTCGGAAGAATTCGATCAGAAGGCCAAGGATATCAGTCGCGGGTGATTGATATTGACATGATTGCATATGACGAAGAAATCATTGATTCCGAAAAGCTCAAAGTGCCTCATCCGGCCATGGCTGAGCGCATGTTTGTTTTGTTGCCGATGCGCGATTTGAACCTAGATTGGCGTCATCCGATTCTGCAAAAATATCTGCCCGAAATCCTCAAAGCTTCTGAAGATAAAAGCCAGTGTAAAGTAGTGCAGAATCTGCGTGTTCCGTTGGGCAGAATTGCTCTTGAAAAGCTCAATTACATTGCTATTGAAGGAAACATCGGCGCCGGAAAAACAACTTTGACCAATCGAATTGCGCAAGATTTTAATGCCAAAACGGTTTTGGAGCGCTTTGCCGACAATCCGTTTTTGCCGAAGTTTTACGAAGATCAAAGTCGTTATGCTTTTCCGCTGGAGATGTCCTTTTTGGCCGATCGCTATCAGCAAATAGCTGATGATTTGGCGCAGTTTGATTTGTTTAAAGATTTTATTGTGGCCGATTACCACATTTTCAAGTCGCTTATTTTTGCCAAGGTAACGCTCAGCGATGATGAATATCGCTTGTATCGGAAACTCTTTGAAATTATTTACAAAGAAATGCCCAAGCCTGATTTGTACATTTATTTGTATCAAAATACCGAGCGATTGCTTGAAAATATTAAAATGCGCGGCAGAAGCTACGAGCAGGAAATACCTGCAGAATATCTTGAGAAAATCAACCGTGGTTATCTCGATTACATCAAAACGCAAACCGATTTAAATGTGTTGACGATTGATGTTTCAGACCGAGATTTTGTCAAAAATCAAGAAGATTACATTTTTATTTTAGACGAAATTCAACGGATGTTACCGGCTGAATAATGTAGTTTTTGAAACAAATCCCACACGACAATTCCGGCGCTTACCGCAATATTGAGTGAATGTTTGGTGCCCAATTGTGGAATTTCAATCGTTCCGTGACAAGCTGAAACCGCTTGCTGATTGACCCCAAAAACTTCGTTGCCAAAAACCAAGGCGTATTTTTGATGGGCTTGCGTTTCAAAATCTTGAAGCATGATGGAGCCTTCTACTTGTTCAATAGCCATGACTTGAACATCTTCTGATTTGAGTTTTTCGATGAGTTCAACAACGTTCGGAAAATATTCCCAAGCAACGGTTTCGGTGGCGCCCAAGGCTGTTTTGTGGATTTCTTTGTTTGGAGGAGTGGCCGTGATGCCGCAGAGGTAAATTTTTTCAAGCAAAAAAGCATCAGCGGTTCTAAAAACGGATCCAATGTTGTTCAGACTGCGAATATCGTCTAAGATAATGATGAGCGGTGTTTTTTCGGCTTGTTTAAAATCGTCCACCGTTTTGCGTTGAAGTTCGTTGGTTTCGAGTTTTCGCATCTGAAATAAAAATTGAATTAAATAAAAAAGCTCCCAAATGTATGGAAGCTTTTTTTATTATGAAATGCCGGATGAATTATCCTTTTGGAGTAGCGTCTTTTGGAGTTTCATCAGGAAGGATGGTTCCTTTGATGGTTAAAACTTTAGAAGCTTGTCCTTCAGCATTTGAAGTAACAGTTACTGTTTTGGTGAAAGCACCTACACGATCAGTAGCATATTTTACACCAATTACCGCTTTAGCACCCGGAGCGATTGGCTCTTTAGGGAAAGATGGAACAGTACAACCGCATGAACCTGTTGCGTTGGTGATAATTAGTGGTTTTGTTCCGTTGTTTACGAATACGAATTCACGTTTTCCATCCGCATTGTGTGGAAGTGTTCCGTAATCAATGGTTTCGTTTTCGAAAAGCATACCAGCTCCTTCAATCTTAGGAGTTTCTACTTTTGCTGGAGCAGCAGCTTTGGTTACAGCTTTGGTCGCAGCTTTAGCCGTTGCTTTGTGAGTAGATTTTTTAGCTTGGGCGTTAGAAGCAGTTACACCAAAAATGGCTAATGCAGCTAATAATACTATTTTTTTCATTGTTCTTTTGAATTTAAGAATTACGTGACAAATCTATATAAAAAAATAACACAACTTCCTAAATCTTTCTTAAAATTATTTAACATGCTAGACTCTAAAATCCGCTATAAAATTATAAATTCGTTGCTCTTTTTTTAGCAACTCATAAATTGAAATTAAGCCGTGTCAAGTAAAGTCAAAGAAGTCAAAGAAACTCCGCTCATGAAGCAATACAACGAGATCAAACGCAAGTATCCCGATGCTTGTTTGTTGTTTCGTGTAGGTGACTTTTATGAGACCTTTGGTGAAGATGCAATCCGAACGGCTAAAATCTTGGGAATTGTCCTCACCAAACGCGGAAATGGCTCGGAAACCGAGACTGCTTTGGCCGGATTTCCGCATCACTCGCTCAATACTTATTTGCCGAAATTGGTCAAGGCCGGTTTGCGTGTGGCGATTTGCGATCAGCTCGAAGATCCGAAAATGACCAAAACCATTGTCAAGCGCGGGGTTACTGAATTGGTGACGCCCGGAGTTTCGATGAATGATGAGGTTTTGCAAGCTACTTCGAACAACTTTTTGGCATCGGTTTATTTTGGTAAAAAACAATTAGGAGTTTCTTTTTTAGATGTTTCAACCGGTGAGTTTCTTACAGCACAAGGCAATGCTGAATACATCGACAAGTTGTTGCAGAATTTTAATCCGAGTGAGATTTTGGTGGCGAAAATTCACAAAAATCAGTTTAAAGAAAATTTCTCTGAAGACCATCATGTTTTTTACCTTGAAGATTGGGTATATCAAGAAGATTATGCTTTTGAAACACTCACCAAACACTTTCAAACCAATACACTCAAAGGTTTTGGAGTAGACGATTTGGCTGACGGCATCATCGCATCGGGTGCAGTTTTGTATTATTTATCTGAAACCCAACACAGCAAATTGAAGCACATTAGTAACCTGCAACGAATTGCCGAAGATGCTTATGTTTGGATGGATCGATTTACGATTAGAAACCTCGAATTATATCACAGTTACAACCCAAATGCGGTTACATTGCTTCAGGTGATTGACAAAACTATTTCACCCATGGGCGCGCGTTTGCTCAAGCGTTGGTTGGCTTTACCACTCAAAGATGCCAATGCTATTTCAGAGCGTCATCAGGTGGTTGGCTATTTAAAAGATACGCCTGAGGTTCTGAGAGAAATTCAGCAACAAATAAAAAAAATATCCGATTTAGAACGATTAATTTCTAAGATTGCCGCCGGAAAAGTTTCGCCACGTGAAGTGGTTTATTTAAGGGATTCACTCGACGCTATTATCCCTATAAAAGCTTTGACTGAAAAAAGCAGCAACACGTCGGTCAAGCAAATGGGAATGCAACTTGATGCTTGTGAATTGTTACGCGAGAAAATAGGTGCAACTTTAAATCCGGACGCACCGGTTTCGATTGCCAAAGGAAATGCGATTGCCCGAGGTGTCAACGCAGAACTTGATGAGTTGCGTGTGATTTCTCACTCAGGAAAAGAATTTTTAGAAGCTATCGAAGCGCGTGAGTCAGAGCGGACAGGAATTTCATCGCTTAAAATTTCCTTCAATAATGTTTTTGGATATTATATTGAAGTGCGCAACACCCACAAGGACAAAGTTCCATCCGAGTGGATTCGCAAGCAAACACTAGTCAATGCCGAGCGCTATATTACGGAAGAACTCAAAGAGTACGAGGCTAAAATTTTAGGAGCGGAAGAAAAAATACAATCTATTGAGGCTGCTCTTTTTGAGTCGCTTGTTCAATGGATGACTACTTATATTAAACCGGTACAACGCAATGCTCAATTGATTGCGCAATTGGATTGTTTGGCTTCGTTTGCACAATTGGCTATTGATCATCGATATGTATGTCCAGTAATTACAGAGGATTTTACTTTGGTTATTAAAAACGGAAGGCATCCGGTCATTGAAAGACAATTGCCCATCGGAACTCCGTATGTGGCCAATGATGTTTTTCTAGATCGAAGCCAACAACAAATCATCATGATTACCGGTCCGAATATGTCGGGTAAATCGGCAATTCTAAGACAGACGGCGCTTATTGTGCTTTTGGCTCAGATGGGAAGTTTTGTTCCTGCTGAAGCGGCATCGATGGGTATAGTTGATAAAATTTTTACCAGAGTAGGAGCAAGTGATAATATATCTATGGGCGAATCAACTTTTATGGTTGAGATGAATGAAACGGCTTCAATTTTGAATAATTTATCTGAGCGAAGTTTGGTTTTGTTGGATGAAATTGGGCGGGGAACCAGCACATATGATGGTATTTCTATTGCTTGGGCGATTGCAGAATTTTTGCACGAGCATCCAACACAACCTAAAACACTGTTTGCAACCCATTACCACGAACTTAACGAAATGTCTGAGTTTTTGCCGAGAATTCAGAATTACAATGTTTCAGTCAAAGAACTCAAAGATAATGTGGTTTTTATTCGTAAACTGGTTCAAGGCGGAAGCGCGCATAGTTTTGGAATTCACGTGGCAAAAATGGCTGGAATTCCTCAATGGGTGGTTTCAAAAGCGCAAAATGTGTTGAAGAAATTAGAGAAAGATCATTCCGGAAATGCGCTTGTAGACACCAAAGCTTTAAAAGAACCAGACATGCAAATGAGTTTCTTTAATTTAGACGACCCTTTGTTAGAAGAAATCAAAGCAGAAATACTCTCGCTAGATCTAAATGAACTCACGCCAATTGAGGCTTTAATGAAGTTGAATGAAATAAAAAGATTGCTGATTAAAAAATAAAAAAGTCTAACAAAATCGTATTCAGGGAATTAAATTAACTAGTTGTTTTTTTTATAAAAAAGGCTTGCAGAATAGAATTAAAGTTTTAAATTTGCCCTCGCATTACAAGATAATGCTGCTCTTTTAAATAAAGAATGCGAAAATAGCTCAGTTGGTAGAGCGCGACCTTGCCAAGGTCGAGGTCGCGGGTTCGAGCCCCGTTTTTCGCTCCAAGTGTTTGCTCGGATGGTGAAATTGGTAGACACGCTGGACTTAAAATCCAGTGAACAGCAATGTTCGTGCGGGTTCAAGTCCCGCTCTGAGTACAAAAGCCCGCAATGTAAATTGCGGGCTTTTTTTTGTACATGCTATTTTGTATTCATAGAAAATAAAAAAACCACACAATTTGCGTGGTTTTAAAATCTTTAGAGATAACTCTAAATTATTTTTTTGCAGGCTCAGCAGCAGGAGCAGCAGCAGGAGCAGCAGCATCAGCAGCAGGAGCAGCAGCTTCAGTAGCAGCAGCAGCAGTGTCAGTAGCAGCAGGAGCTTCCTCAACAGCAGGAGCTACTTCTTCAGTTGCAGGAGCTTCTTCAGCAGGAGCTTCAGCTTGTTTACAAGATACTACAGTCAATGCAGCGATAGCAGCTAAACTTAAAAATACTTTTTTCATCTTACTTAAATTATAAAAGGTTAATTATTAATTCGAGGCAAAGATATAAATTTTTTATTACGCAAAAGTTTTTTCGAATAATTTTTTAAAAATTTAATCTGTTGCAACGTCATTTTTACTTACAAGTATCGTGCCAAAAAAACAATAATATTGATTTAAATGATAAATTTATTCTAAAGAATATTTTTTTTAGAAAGTTTAAAGATTTATCACAAAACCATGTGTTTTACCTTCTTATTTTTCTCTTTTTGTGTTTATATTTAGGCGTGTAATAGCTTGAATTTCCTTTTGGATGAACTATTTTGAGTTCGTCAATGATGTTTTTGGCTCCTGCAAATTTATCAATGATGAACAAAATATATCGTGCGTCTACCATTACATTTCTGCAAATGGTTGGGTCATAATAAAGGTCGCTCATGGTGCCTTCCCACACACGGTCAAAGTTTAACCCGATAAGATTACCATTTGCATCAATTGCTGGACTACCAGAGTTTCCGCCAGTGGTATGATTGGTTCCTATAAAGCAAACCGGCATCTTTCCATTGACACCGTAGGGCCCATAGTCTTTTGAATTATATAGGTCAATCAGTTTTTTCGGCACATCAAATTCGTAATCGCCAGGAACGTATTTCTCCATCACACCATCTAGATAAGTAAATGGTTTGTAAATGGTGGCATCTTTTGGCTCGTAGCCTTTTACCTTTCCGTAAGTCACGCGCAAAGTGCTGTTGGCATCTGGAAATATTCGAGCACCTTTATTGAGTTCTAGAATCCCTTTCATATAAGTTCTTTGAAGTGCTCCAATTTTGAGGTTAATTTCTTCATACTTCGGAGCAACTTCTTTTGTGTATTTGTCTGCCATTTCTTTGACCAACTGATAAGCTCTGTCAGTATTAAGTTTGGCTATTACCGTTTTTGAATCTCCGGAAAGCATTTCTTGAACGCGTTTAAAATCGGTCAAATCTGATTGTCCATAAACATCGGCAGTGAGAGATTTAGCATTGACATTCACCAAGCTTGCGGGTAAAAATTCTTTGGGCGATTTTTTAGCATATAAATCTATGAGTTGTTCAAAAACCTTTTCGTCAACCGCGGCATTAAAATCTTTGTAAAATTCGCCCAGACCGCTGATCAAATTGGCCTTTCGGTCGTTAAAAGCTTGTTCGCCTTTGTTGTTCAGAATTTGTTCTAACTGATACATTTTATAGGCTACATTCGTCAAATCAGTATTGCGCAAAACCACTTCAACAAAATAATCACGGCTCAGAGAATAAGGAGCAATTTCTTTGTAATACTTTTCAAAATCAGTCAATAAGTTGCCGTATTCAGCCTGCTTTCCAGCTTGAGCCACTTTGGTCATAAACTCTGCTTCTTGTTTCTTTTTGATGGCTACCGCATTTGACTTTTTCAAACCTTGTGTTTCGCCAATCCATTTTTTCCAATAATTGGCAATACCGGCATATTTTGAAGCATACTGAATTTTAATCGCATTGTCTTTGCGCATAAAACCATCTTGAACCTTGAGCGCTCGGTCGCGCACTTCAATTTTGGCAGGATTGAGTTCGTTGACAATTTGCTCAATAGCCACCGATGGTAGGTATTCACTGGTTCTGCCCGGATAACCGAATACCATCGTAAAATCGTCTTCGGCTACACCGTCGAGTGAAATCGGCAAAAAGTGTTTCGGAACATAAGGCACATTGTCTTTTGAATATGTCGCGGGGCGATTGTTTTTGTCGGCGTATATTCTAAACAATGAAAAATCACCCGTGTGACGAGGCCAAACCCAGTTGTCGGTGTCTGAACCAAATTTTCCAATTGCTGAAGGCGGAGCGCCCACCAAGCGGACATCTTTATAGGTTTCGGTCAAAAACCAAATGTATTGGTTGCCTTCATAAAAAGTTCTGATTTTGTTTTCTTGCCAACTTTCTTTCGGTAAAGTTTTGCTCAAATTGGCAATGTTTTCTTGAATTTTCTTTTGCTTGTCGGCTTCTGATGTTAAGCTTGCTGTGCCTTCAAGAACTTTTGTCGTTACATCTTCAATCTTGACAATAAAAGTGACTTCTAAATCTTGATTCGGCAATTCGTCTTGCATTTTAAACGCCCAAAAACCATCGGTTAGATAATCATGCGCTATCGATGAATGACTCTGAATCGCATCATAACCACAATGGTGATTGGTCAGAATCAAACCTTTGGGCGAAATCACCTCAGAGGTACAACCGCCATTAAAATGAGGAACGGCATCTTTTAGACTAGAGTGATTCACGCTGTAGATGTCATCCACCGACATTTTCATGCCTAAGTTTTTCATTTCGGTTTCGTTCATTCCCTTGAGCAATGAGGGAATCCACATGCCGCCTTGTTGCGCTTGCATCGGAACGATAAAAAGAATAAGAAGCAATCTTAAAAATTTCATGAGTGATGGTTTAGTTGAATTATATTAATATCAGTTTTGAGTGTCAAAATAACTTAAAATGTTACGCGTGGCACCTTTGTTTTGCTGTACAAAGCTAGCGCAAATTTGTCCTTTATTATTTCTGTAATTGATGTCTTGAATGAGTTTCTCGAGTTCGGTTTTTAGCTGGTCAGCGTTTTGAACTGAGATGCAACCGCCCAACTGAACGAGCTCGGTGGCTTCGGCAAAATGGCTGTAATTCGGGCCAATCAAAATCGGCAAGCCAAAAGTCGCAGGCTCCAAAACATTGTGTACGCCCGGATTTCCGAATCCGCCGCCCACATAAGCCAAATCAGCCGCGCTGTATATTTTGGTCAAAATGCCGATGGTATCAATAATAAAAACATCAAAATCGGCTAAGTTGTGCGTGTCTTTTTCAGAAAATAAAATCACTTTCCGCTTGATCAAATTTTTGAGCGATTCAATTTGTTCGGCTTTGATGTTGTGCGGAGCGATAATGAATTTGATGTTTTCAGACGTTTGATTGATGAAATCCACGAGTATTTCTTCATCCTTGGGCCAACTGCTGCCTACCACGAGCGTCAACGTATGGTTTTTAAAAGCCTCGATAAACGACAGCTGATTGTCCTTTTCTAAAATGGCGGCTACTCGGTCAAAACGGGTATCGCCCGACAAGTTGACATTGGTTTTTCCTAGATTGCGCAAGAGTTTTTCAGAAGTTGCATTCTGCACAAAAAAATGCTCAAAACTATCTAAAGCTTGACGATAAAATGCTCCATACCATTTAAAGAAGAGTTGATTTTCTCTAAAAATGCCCGAAATCAAAAAAGTTCTAATCTGTTTATTTTTGAGTTCCTTCAGGTAATTCGGCCAGTATTCATATTTGACAAAAAACACCAAATCCGGATGCGCCAAAGCTACAAATCGGCGCGCATTGGCAGCAGAATCCAGTGGTAAATACAGCGTTACATCGGCCGCCGTGTTGTTCTTACGCACTTCATAACCCGAGGGCGAGAAAAATGTCAAAATAATTTTGTGCTCCGGAAACTTCAAACGCATCGCTTCGATGACCGGCAAACCTTGCTCATATTCACCCAACGATGCAGCGTGAAACCAAATGGTTTGGTCGGTTGCAGAAATTGCCACAGAAAGTTTTTCAAAAACATCTTTACGACCATCGATAAAAAGCTTCATTTTAGCACTAATCAAAGCCAGAAAACGCAGCGCCAGATCTGCCAGAAAAACCACTAAATTGTACAGTACAAACATCCGCTGTGAATTGTGTCGCTAAAATACACCACTTTACAGAATTTTTATGGTTTACTTCATTAAATTGCTAATTTTGTCCCGATAAAATTCACGCCCGAATGAAAAAAATTCAAATGGTTGACCTCAAAAGTCAATACGATAAAATCGCAACTACCGTCAATGCTTCGATTCAAGAAGTTTTAGATAATACCGCTTACATCAACGGACCGCAAGTACACAGTTTTCAGAAAAACCTCGAAGAATACCTTGGCGTTAAACACGTAATTCCTTGTGCCAACGGAACCGACGCTTTGCAAATTGCCATGATGGGTCTGGGTTTACAGCCCGGAGACGAAGTCATCACCGCTGATTTTACCTTTGCCGCCACCGTTGAAGTCATTGCGCTTTTGCAACTCACGCCGGTATTGGTCGATGTTGATATGGTCAATATGAACATTTCGATTGACGCGATTAAAAAAGCCATTACGCCCAAAACCAAGGCGATTGTTCCGGTGCATTTGTTTGGTCGCGCTGCCAATATGGAGGCCATCATGCAAATCGCTCAAGAGCACAATTTATATGTGATTGAAGACAATGCACAAGCCATCGGTGCCAACTGCAAATTCTCAGACGGAACCAAAAAGAAAGCCGGAACCATCGGACACGTAGGAGCCACTTCATTCTTTCCGTCTAAAAACTTAGGTTGTTATGGCGACGGCGGAGCTATTTTTACCAACGATGATGATTTGGCTCACACGCTCAGAGGCATTGTCAACCACGGAATGTACGTGCGTTATCACCACGATGTAGTCGGGGTAAATTCTCGTCTTGACAGCATTCAAGCCGCGGTGCTCAACGCCAAATTACCGCTTTTAGATCAGTACAACCAGGCGCGCCAAACGGCAGCCAGAAAATATACAACCGCTTTGTCCGGGCATCCGAACATCATTGCGCCCATGATTTGCGAACAATGTGATTGTCATGTGTTTCATCAGTACACTTTGCGCATTCTCAACGCCGACCGCGATGGTTTGATGCAACATTTGCTTGACAAAGGCATTCCGTGTGCGATTTATTACCCGATTCCGTTGCACAGCCAAAAAGCTTATCTCGATGCGCGCTACAACGAGGCCGATTTTCCCGTGACCAATCAGCTAGTCAAAGAAGTGATTTCTTTGCCGATGCACACCGAACTTGACGACGAACAAATCAAATTCATTACCGACAGCGTACTTGAATTTTTGAAATAATTTTTAGAAGCCGAGAACCTGCTATCCGTTGCAATCTTTCACGGCGAACACCGCCGCAAAAGGATTTCCACTTCTATCAGGGCTAGGGCATCTCAACTACAACAAAAAAACAAAACAAAATGAAAGTATTAGTAACCGGAGGATTAGGTTTTATTGGTTCTCACACCGTAGTCGAACTTCAAAACGAAGGCTTCGAGGTGGTGATTATCGACAACCTTTCCAACTCATCTGAAGACGTATTAAAAGGAATCGTAGCCATTACCGGTAAAACCCCGCTTTTTGAAAAAATGGATTTGCGCGACAAAGCGGCGGTTCAGGATTTTTTCAAAAGACATACAGATATTACAGGAGTGATTCATTTTGCCGCTTCAAAAGCCGTTAATGAAAGCGTTGAAAACCCGTTGTTGTATTACGAAAACAACATCAACACTTTGGTGTATATTCTTCAGGAATTGCAACAAAAACCCGAAGCAAATTTTATTTTCAGCTCTTCTTGTACCGTTTATGGCGAGGCCGATAAAATGCCGATTACGGAAGATGCACCGGTAAAAAAGGCACTTTCACCGTATGGAAATACAAAACAAATCGGTGAAGAAATCATCAATGAAGTGTGCAAAGTGAGTTCAATCAACTCTATTTTGTTGCGTTATTTTAATCCGATTGGTGCACATCCAACCGCACATATTGGCGAATTGCCTATTGGCGTTCCGCAAAATTTGATTCCGTTTATTACCCAAACCGGAATTGGCTTGCGCGAGCAATTATCTGTTTATGGCGATGATTATCCAACGCCAGACGGCACTTGCATCCGCGACTACATTCACGTAGTTGATTTGGCCAAAGCGCACGTTGTAGCTTTACAAAGATTGCTCGCCAAAAAGAACCTCGAAAAAGTCGAAGTGTTCAATTTAGGTACCGGAACCGGAAGTTCGGTTTTAGAAGTTATTCAAACATTTGAAAAAGTAAGTGGACAAAAGCTTCCATACAAAATTGTAGGTCGCCGTGAAGGCGATATCATTTCGGCCTACGCCAGTACCGACAAAGCCAATCAGGTTTTGGGTTGGAAAGCCCAATCAACGCTTGAAGAAGCGCTGACGTATGCTTGGAAATGGGAGCAAAAAATCAGAAGTTAAATATAAATAACATCAAAAAAGCCCGGAATAAACCGGGCTTTTTTAATTCAATAAATTTTATTTTAAGCCGAAATCGTCTCGACCTCTTTGTCAATTTTATTAATTAATCCAACCAGAACTTTTCCTGGCCCTACTTCTGTAAAGCTCGTGGCTCCGTCTTGAATCATTTGCTGAACAGATTGCGTCCATTTCACCGGAGCGGTGAGTTGAATGATTAGATTTTTCTTAATCTCGGCCGCATCTGACACCGCCGAAGCCGTTACATTTTGATATACCGGACAAGTTGGCGTGTTGAAATGAGTTGCTTCGATGGCTGCAGCCAATTCTTCGCGGGCCGGTTCCATCATCGGTGAGTGAAAAGCACCACCTACCGGCAAAATCAAAGCGCGTTTGGCACCGGCTTCTTTGAGTTTTTCGCAGGCCACTTCAACGGCTTTGTATTCACCTGAAATTACCAATTGACCCGGGCAGTTGTAATTGGCGGCTACCACCACACCATCAACCGAGGCGCAAATATCTTCAACTATTTTATCGTCTAAATTTAATACGGCTGCCATGGTGCTGGGTTTGATTTCGCAAGCTTTTTGCATGGCTTGGGCGCGTTGCGATACCAATTTAAGTCCATCTTCAAAAGACAAGGTTCCGTTGGTTACCAAAGCTGAGAATTCCCCTAATGAATGTCCGGCCACCATATCGGGTTGGATGTTCAGCGTTTTGGCCAAAACGACTGAGTGTAAAAACACCGCCGGTTGGGTTACTTTGGTCTCTTTAAGCTCTTCGGCAGTTCCTTCAAACATGATATCGGTAATGCGAAATCCAAGAATTTCATTGGCTTGCTCGAACATTTCCTGAGCCAAAGCCGAGGTTTCGTATAAATCTTTACCCATTCCGGTAAATTGGGCTCCTTGACCCGGAAAAACATATGCTTTCATGATGTGAGTTTACAAGTTTGCGCCACAAAAATAGCAATTAAATCAAAACTCAATTGATTGAATCAGATCGGTTAATTGCTTTTTAAGTTCTGGCTGAATAATTCCGTGAACTGCATCAAAATTTTCAAAAAAAGTAGGTAATGAAAATGTTGCTTTCACCTGCGCTCCCTGATACGGGAAACGTTTTGAAGCAATATCCAAAACTGTAGCTCCGCCGCGCGCTCCCGGTGAAGTTGCCATGAGCAGCATCGGTTTTTCTTGAAAGGTTTTGTTGTTGATGCGCGAAGTCCAATCCAAAATATTTTTAAACGCAGTCGAATAAGCTCCGTTGTGTTCTGCTAATGAAAGAACAATCAAATCGGCAGCGCCTATTTTGGCATAGAACTCATGCGCCAGATTATGAATTCCGTTTTCTTTTTCGCGATCAACCGAAAACAAAGGCATTTCGTAATCGTTTAAATCCAAAATTTCTATTTCGGCATTTTCAAATAGGTTGGCCGCATATACGGCTAATTGTTTGTTGATGGAGTTTTTACTGGATGAACCTCCAAAGGCGATGATTTTTTTCATTTTTAAGTATTTAACCAATTTCCGAGTATTTTTCTAAGCATCGGCAACAAGACATACACCATCAGCGGAACCAAAATTCCGGTCATGATTAAAGTGCGCAAGGCAAGTGGGAAGTCTTTAATTTCGTTGCCAATCAAAAAACTCAGCAGCGTGATGGCCGGATAAATGTCTATCCAAACCATGAGCGCGAATTTCCATTTTTTGGGTGGCTTCATGAATTCAAGTAATGCGTAAGCGCCCCAGACGGGCATTTTTTTACGGTTTCAATAATTTTTTCGGTGGTTGAATTTTCGGGATTGATCCAAGGTTTTTCTCTGGGTTTAAAAACCTCCGGATTGTTGCGTACACATTCGGCAGCGTGTTGGCATAAGCCTGATTTCCAAACAATAGTTACCTCGCCATTGCTGTATTCTTTGGTGATGTTTTTCGGGTCCATTATTCATTGATTTTAGAGTGAATGACTATTTTGTTTTCTAAGATTTTGGATACGGGACATTTTCCGGCTATCACTAGTAATCGCTCTTTTATGTCAGTGTCCAAATCTTCCGGAAAAGTAATGATGCGCTCAATAGTGGTTGTCAGTTCAGCGGAGGTTTCCTGATACATATTAAGGGAAACGGACAATTCAGGGACATTCCAACCTTTTCGGTCGATGTACATACGCAAGGTTGATAAGGTACAACCGGCCAACGAAGCCAACAAAGTACTATACGGATCCGGGCCTAAATCACCTCCACCAATACTTTCAGGTTCGTCCTTGATCATTTGACCGTTGCGCCAATTGATGGTACAGAGATATTTTTGAGTTCCGATGTGGCCGGTGAGGTTTTGTTCGAGTAAGTGGGTCATGGTTTGTTTTTTTATACCTACAAGGTTTTAAAAACCTTGCAGGTTGATTCGTGCTCTAGCAGACGATGTATTCCTTACAATACATCTCTAATTTCAGGTGTTTTGTCAAAAACACTTTTGGCAAACGGACAAAGCGGTAAAATTTTAATCCCGTTTTTGCGCGCGTAATCCACTGCAGCCAAAACCATTTTTTTGCCATAACCTTTGCCGTTGTTGCCTGGATTCACCTCGGTGTGATCAATGATGATTTGTTTTTCGCCAGCAAATACAAAAGTCATCAGCGCCTCTTGCTTGCCGTCGGCTTGCACAAAGAAATGGCCTTTGTTGCCATTTATTTCCATGCCTACAGTTGCTTCCATAAAAATATTTTTATTGTTGCATCGGAACTTCCATGAGCAATATTTCAGCCTCAGAAGTCGCTTTAAAATTTACTTTTTCGAAATCGGTAATGCCCATGCCATCACGTTGTTCAAGGCTTTGGCCATCTACTTCAATACTGCCTTTGATCACAAAAACGTATAAACCATTTCCGGCTAATTTTTGGGTATATTCCAACTCGGTTCCGGCATCCATATTACTCATGTGAAACCAAGCGTCTTGATGAATCCAAACGCCCGCATCATCCGCGCTAGGCGAGAGAATTTGCTGAAATTGATTGTGTCTGTCCGGCACATTGAGTGTAATTTGCTCATAGCGTGGCGCAACGTTTCGGTATTTCGGGAACACCCAAATCTGCAACAAATTGGTTCTTTGGTTGTGGTTCGGGTTGAATTCTGAATGCTGAATTCCGGTGCCGGCACTCATTACTTGTACATCGCCAAACTTAATGACTTCGGTATTGCCCATGCTGTCTTTGTGCGCCAAATCGCCTTCGAGCGGAATGGTGATGATTTCCATATTGTCGTGCGGATGCGTTCCGAAACCCATGCCCGGTGCAATGATGTCGTCGTTGAGCACGCGCAAAACACCAAATTGAACGCGATTCGGGTCGTAATATCCGGCAAAACTAAAAGTGTGGTGGGCATCGAGCCAGCCGTGATTGGCATGTCCGCGGGTATCTGCTTTGTGAATTATAGTTGTTTTCATATCGAATAAATTTAAAGATTATTACGATACAAAGGTATGCTCAACATAAAGTTTAGACACTTAATCTAGGTTAAGAAGTCATGCCCAAAAGCAGTAGCGGTTTTATTCTTTATCGGTTTTTTTAAAAAAGTCTTTGATTATAAGTGCCATCATCGCTATGAAAGTGACCAGATAAATCATATCGATGGCCGGTTTTTCAAATTTGAAATTTTCAACGTCAAAATGCTGACACAATTTACTTCCGGTAATAATTAGAATAATCAGAAAAAAGAAGTTGATGCCTTTTGTGTTTTTCATGCTTTGTCTGTTTTGACATTTCAATGATTTAAAGGTAACTGAAAAACTTAATTGCGCAACATTTTAGCTTTCATCTTACTAAAAAACTCAGGCGTGACACCAATGTAAGAAGCAATTTGTTTTTGTGGAACTTTTTGAATCAGCGTTGGATATTTTTTGCAGAATTTGTCAAAGCGCTCTTCGGCAGTGAGGCTCAAATTGTCCATCAAACGTTCTTGATGCGCTACTATTGAATTTTCGGTCAGAATTCTAAAAAAGCGTTCGAGTTTGGGAATTTCTCGATATAATATTTCTTGATCTTCTTTGGCTAGTGCAATCACTTCAGATTCTTCCAAGACTTCTATGAATAAATTTCCGGGTTGGCCCGAAAGCAAGCTGTACATATCCGAAATCCACCAACCTTCGCAAGCAAAACTCAAAACGTGTTCTACAATATGGTCGTTGATGTAAAAACTTCTGAGCAATCCCGATTGCACAAAATAAGTGTGCTTGCAAACCGTTCCTGCATGTTGAATGACCGATTTGGCCGGATAGATTTGTCTTTTTGTATGCGCCAAAAACAAACTTTGCTCAGCAGAAGTGAGCGTTATGTGGCGAGCGATATTTTCTAAAATCAACGGCAAATTTTTTAAATAAAAAAGCCTCTAAAAAGAGGCTTGTGTTTTTTATGCTAAGGCTTCTTTGATGCGTCTAAAAGCTTCTGTGAGCAAATCTTCACTGGTGGCATACGATAATCGAATACAATCCGGATTGCCAAAAGCATCGCCGGTTACCGTGGCTACGTTGGCTTCAGACAACAAATACATCGAAAAATCATCGGCGTTTTTGATGAGCTTACCGCGCAAGGTTTTTCCGAAATAATGCGAAACATCCGGAAACAAATAAAACGCACCTTCTGGAACATTGGCTTTGAGGCCAGGAATTTCTTGGGCGAGTTTCACGACCAAATCTCGTCGGTTGTAAAATGCTTTGACCATATCTTTGAGTACCACCGGATCGGCTTCTACCGCAGCAATCGTGGCTCTTTGCGCAATTGAGTTGGCTCCGCTGGTTACTTGTCCTTGCATTTTGGTGCAGGCTTTAGCGATAAATTCAGGAGCGCCAATATAACCAATTCTCCAGCCGGTCATCGCAAAAGCTTTGGCCACGCCGTTAACAGTTATGGTTCTATCAAACATCTCCGGAATCGATGCAATGCTGCAAAAAGTCCCCGAGAAGTTGATGTGCTCATAAATTTCGTCCGATACCACAAAAATGTTCGGGTGTTTTTCGAGCACAGCTACCAAGGCAGTAAGTTCTTCTCGACTGTAGACAGAACCACTCGGATTACAAGGCGAACTGTACCAAATCATTTTGGTCGAAGGCGTGATTGCTGCTTCTAACTGTGCCGGTGTCATTTTGAAATCACTTTCTACTGAAGTTGGAACTTCAACCGGAATCCCGCCGGCCATTTTAATAATTTCATAATAACTCACCCAAAACGGCGCCGGTAAAATTACTTCGTCGCCCGGATTGATCATCACTTGGGCAATGTTGTACAAAGATTGCTTGGCTCCGGTTGAAACCACAATGTTGGCAGGTTGATAGTCAAGATTGTTATCTCTTTTGAACTTGCGGCAAATGGCTTCTTTCAAATCGACGTAACCATCCACAGGTGTATACGTGCTGTAGTTTTCGTCAATCGCTTTTTTGGCTGCTTCTTTCACAAAATCAGGTGTGTTGAAGTCGGGTTCGCCCAAACTCAAACTAATGATGTCTTTACCTTGGGCTTTTAGTTCACGCGCTAAAGCTGCCATAGCAAGCGTTTGTGAGGTTGATAGTTCGTTAATTCTATCTGAAAGTAAATGATTCATGCGCAGTTTTTTAGGCGAATTGAGGTTTTTGTCCGAGTGCTTTTAGATGTTTGTAATGCGAAACAATCGCGCTTCGGGTGGTCTTGAATTCGTGGTAAGGCAAATTGCATTCTTTGGCAGTTTGCTTGACAAATTCAGCAATTTTGTTGTAGTGAATATGACTGATGTGCGGATATAAATGATGCTCAATTTGGTGATTGAGTCCGCCGGTAAACCAATTCATGATTTTATTTTTCGGAGCAAAATTCGCCGTTGTGTACAATTGGTGAATGGCCCAAGTGTTTTCCATTTCACCGTTTTCACCCGGAACCGGATTCTCGGTTTCATCTACCACATGCGCCAATTGAAAAATCACACTCAGAATAATTCCGGCGGTGTAATGCATCACAAAAAATCCAATCAGTACTTTCCACCAAATAACACCGGCTATGATAGGCGTGACAATCCAAATCAAAGCGTAGATAATTTTGGTGATGATGAGAATCGTCCAGAGTTTAGCGCGACTTTGCGGCTGACCATAAGACAAATTTCGACCGGTATAGTTGATCATTTGTTTGAAATCGGTAGTAATCGCCCAGTTAAAAGTGAGCAAACCGTAGAGCAAAAACGAATATAAATGCTGAAATCTATGATAGCCGTACCACTCGGCATCCGGCGTGAATCGAATAATGCGTCCGGCTTCTAAATCTTCGTCATGGCCGTGAATATTGGTGTAGGTGTGGTGCAAAACATTGTGCTGTACTTGCCAGTTATACACGTTACCGGCCAAGACATAAATGGTGCCGCCCATGATTTTATTGACCCAGCCTTTGGATGAATAAGCGCCGTGGTTTCCGTCGTGCATTACGTTCATGCCAATACCGGCCATACCAACGCCCATCAAAATATTGAGCAATAATTGCACATAAAAAGGCATTTCAAATTTTAAAATCACAAAATACGGAACCAAAAAAACCGTAAACAAAATGATGGTTTTTAAGTGAATTTTCCAGTTTCCAGTTTTGGATATGTTGTTCTCTTTGAAGTAGTTATTGACTCTAGAATTGAGTGTTCGGAAAAATTTTAGATTGTCTTGCGTAGCAAAAGTGGGTGCGGTATTCATATGTAATTGGTTAACGGCCAAATTTAGGTATTATTAATTTTTTTATAACCGCATTTTCGCATAAATATTTCAACAGTAAAATGTTACTTTTGTTAAAAAAGAATATGCAGGAAATTATCCGCTATTTTCCGGATTTAACGCCGATACAAATTGAGCAATTTCAAGCTCTTGAAGCTCTTTATAAAGATTGGAATGCCAAAATCAATGTCATTTCGCGCAAAGATATCGATGAACTTTATTTGCGTCATGTATTGCATTCGTTAGGAATTGCCAAAGTACAGCCTTTTGCGCCCAGAACAAAGGTTATGGATGTGGGCACCGGTGGCGGTTTTCCGGGTATTCCGCTGGCCATTATGTTTCCTGAAACCGAGTTTTATCTTATTGATGTGATTCAGAAAAAAATCAAAGTGGTTCAAGCGGTGGCCGAGGCAATTGGTTTGCAGAACCTCAAAGCCGAACAATTGCGCGCTGAAAATGCCCCAGACGAATATGATTTTATTGTGAGCCGAGCGGTGACCAATATGCCTGATTTTGTAAGTTGGGTCAAAGGCAAAATCAAAAAGGCCAGCAAACATGAATTGTCCAATGGAATTCTCTATCTCAAAGGCGGTGATTTATCCCAAGAATTGGCTGATTTTCCGAAAGCAACTCAGCATAATTTATCAGACTATTTTTTGGAAGAATTTTTTGAAACCAAAAAAGTGGTGCATCTGCCACTGAAATACAAACCATAAAAAAACCGCTGTGTAAAGCGGCTTTTTATTTTAGTTTTTGAGGACTTTCTGAGTCTGTATTCCTTTGTCAGTTTGAACTTCTAATAAGTAAAGACCTTTTTCAAGGTTTGAAACATCCATAGTTTGTGACGGTTTCAAAAGGCTTAAAACGATTCTTCCGCGCATATCGGTTAGAGTAATTTTAGTAATGGAAGAATCCGAATAATTGCTTAAATAAAGCAAATCGTGCATCGGATTCGGATAAACGATACTTTGGTTGGAATCAAAAGTACTGTTGCTTAAAACACCGTCGAATTTCTCTAATGTAGCGGTGGTTTGATCGACGATTCCTTGTAAAGGAACATTCACAACTGATACGGTACTTCTGAAGATTGGTGATGAATTTCCTGCTTCATAATAATTGTAAATCGTTTGTACAATCGTGCCGACATTAGGAAAAATGCTGTAGTTCAAAGTAATGTTTTGTACCGCTTTGAATCGTGTTACGGTATGACTGCTTTGTACTCCGTCAATGTTTAAGTTTAAAGTTCCATACGCATCCACAGAAGTATTGATGGTTCCACTAAAAGTACCGTTGTAGGTTCCGTAAACATAAGTTCCGGCCATGGTATCTGAATTGGTGTAGCCATAATTCATCGGATAAGTTCCTACCAAAGCGTTGTTGGTTCCGAAATTTAAAGTGATGTACGGATTGCTCAATCCTGTAATCGAAACCTGGTTGTTGGTGTTTTTTGAAAATAAATAAGAATCTGTTATCACCAAACCAATCGTCGAAGTGTTTTTAGTAACCTCATTGCTGCCCGGATAAGTGCCGCTTTGCACTGAAGTTGGTGACTGATTAACCTCAATTGAAGATCCGACTTGTATTAAATCGGCAAAATTCCAATTGGCGTTTGCACCCGTTGGGCTTTGATCGATTCCGGCAGCCGATTCTATAACTTTGAACATCGAATTTTCCTGTACATAAAAGGATTGAATGGGGCTTTGAGCGCAAGCGAGGTAACCAATGCTCAAAAACATGCCGAGTAATTTTGTTTTCATAGTTTAGGAATTAGCCACCGAAAATACTAATATTTCTGAAAATCAAACGCATAAAAAAAGCCCAATGTTTAAATTGGGCTTAGAGATTTAAGTTTTGTAATGCTATTCTCCTAAAAACGGATAGCGATAATTGTCTGGCGTTACAAAAGTTTCTTTGATGGTTCTTGGCGATACCCAACGCAATAAGTTCAATGCTGAACCTGCTTTGTCGTTGGTTCCCGAAGCTCTGGCTCCGCCAAATGGTTGCATACCTACGACTGCTCCAGTTGGTTTGTCATTGACATAGAAGTTTCCGGCTGAATTTTGCAAAGCTACTGTCGCTTCTTCAATGGCATAACGATCTTGGCTAAACACGGCTCCGGTAAGCGCATATTCTGAAGTTTCATCAACGAGTTTGAGGGTGTTTTTCCAATCGGCATCTTCATAAATATAAACGGTCAAAACCGGTCCGAAAAGCTCAGTTTCCATGGTGGTATATTTTGGATTGGTAGTCAAAATTACCGTTGGTTCAACGAAATATCCTTTTGATTTGTCATAGTTTCCACCAAAAATAACCTCAGCATCGGTGTCTTTTTTGGCTTGGTCAATATAGCTGGCCAATTTGTCAAACGAACCTTCATGAATTACTGCGGTAATAAAGTTTGAGAAATCTTCTGGGCTGCCCATTTTCATGGTGGCTAATTCACGACCCATTTCTTCTTTAATGGCCGGCCAGAGTGATTTTGGAAAATAAGCTCTTGAAGCCGCACTACATTTTTGTCCTTGGAATTCAAATGCACCGCGCAAAGTGTTCGCTACTACTTGGCTCACATTGGCCGATGGATGTGCCACTACAAAATCTTTTCCGCCGGTTTCACCCACAATTCTCGGGTAGGTTTTGTAAGTGTGGATTTGACTTCCGATTTTTTTCCAGATTTCTTTGAATACGAACGTAGAACCGGTGTAATGAACCCCAGCAAAATCAGGATGTGCCAAAACCGTATCAGTAATCATGACCGGATCGCCAAAAACTACGTTGATCACACCATCCGGAACACCGGCTTCTTTGAACACATCGATGATGATTTTGGCCGAAAATACTTGGCTGTCACTCGGTTTCCAAACAACTGTGTTGCCCATCATCGCCGCGCTAGCTGGTAAGTTGGCCGCAATAGCGGTAAAGTTAAACGGCGTAATCGCATACACAAATCCTTCGAGCGGACGGTATTCTAATCGGTTCCAAACCGCTGAATCTGATTTAGGCTGATCGGCATAAATTTGCGTCATAAACTCAACATTGTAGCGCAAAAAGTCAATGAGTTCACAAGAAGCGTCAATTTCGGCTTGGAAAATATTTTTAGATTGGGCAATCATCGTGGCGGCATTGATACGCGCACGATAGGGTCCGGCAATGAGTTCGGCGGCTTTTAAGAAAATAGCAGCACGTTGCTCCCAAGCCATTTGCGACCATTTTTTGCGTGCCTCAAGTGCTGCAGCAATGGCTTGATCGATGTGTTTTTTCTCGGCTAAATGATAAGTGCCCACCACATGTTGGTGGTCGTGGGGCGGTGTCATTGTTCGGGTGTTGCCCGTTTTGATTTGCTCGCTGCCAATATACATCGGAACATCGATGGTTTCGCTGTACATTTTGCGATAAGCTGCCAATACGGCTTCTTTTTCGGGCGAGCCGGGTTTGTATGATTTTACGGGTTCGTTGACCGCTTTGGGTACGTTAAAAAATCCTTTGAGCATGGGTATATTTTTTTAGAACTGAAATATTTAATGTGCCAATGGCAGCACAAAAGTACAAAGGTTTATCTAATAAAACAGCATTTGATTTTGGTAGTGATTTTGCCGTTGAAAGATATGCTTCGACTAGCCCCGATGGCAGTGAACAGCTCTGGAGCGGCACGACTATTTTGGGACGATAAGCGGGGCGACCCACGGAAGCCACCAGCGCAGCGATGGCCAAAAAAGAGAGCCGCGACAGACTAAAACGAACAGCGGGAATAGCTACTAGTTAAGCGCAAAAGGAGCACTCAACTTGAAGGTAGGAACAATGACTCTGAAATTTCGGGTCGAGGTAAAGTTGATCATATTGAAATGACCGCTCATGGCCCCAAAAGGGGAAGCGAGCAGGCAACCGGAACTATAGGTGTGCGATTCTCCGGGTTTGAGCACGGGTTTTTTGCCAATCACACCTTCGCCATCTACGATTTCTACATCGTTGAGCGAGTCAAAAATTTCCCAATGACGCGTGGTGAGTTGAACAGAATCTTTGCCTTGATTTTCAATCGTGATGTGGTAACTAAAGGCATAATGAATTTTGTGGTTTTTGAAGTAAGTTCCTTCAAAAGCCGTCAAAACCGAAATTTTTATACCTCTGGTGATTTGCGTTACCATGATTGCGGTTGCTTAATAGTTGGTCAAATTTATGAAAAATAGAATCTTAACCGATTTTTTAAAGTTAAAATTTTAGTTAATAATGTTCTCGGAAGTGACCACGCTTTTTCCGATGACGCGATCATAACGCTGGGCATTTTCGCGATAATAGACTAACGTAAAATAGTTGTTTTCGGTTTGGTAAAAATTTCCGTCGATGGCATTTTTACCGTCAATTTTCCCGGTTTTATCAGCGACTACATATTGATAACTCGTAAAGCCTTGTTTGATCATGATGGCTTTTTCATAAATGCCTTTCTCGGCATTGTAGTCGAGTTTGTTGTCGGGCGTAAGTGCATAGTTGTTGAACATGCCATTAACATAAATGTCTTTTTTCTCATAAAAAGCCGGCGCATCTAACGAAAAGAAAATCCAAGCGTAATCGGCTTCAACCGCGTTGTTTTCAGAGTTGAGGTTTTTGACAATAAAGTTGCCGTTATAATCCGGATTATAGCTATACGGAACATTGGCCCGCGGCGTATCCGTGTATAAATAGCCATTGTAAATACCGCCTTGCGGAGAATCAATTTTGGCTACGTTGTTGGTGGCTGCACGAATGTCTTTGTTTTCAAAGTACCTGAATTCATTTCCACCCCAAAATTGGGTTTCGGCATCGTACTTATAAATCAAATCATTGCCAATAGTATACATGGGTTTAACATTGGTGATGGCGTTGTTGAGTTGTCCGTTTTGCAAAAGTAAAACCTTGACATTGGTTAGCGGACTCTGAAAATTAATCGTACTGGATTTAATGGTAAAGTCTAAATTCTGTTTGGTGTTGGAAGTTTCAATGGTGCGTGCGCGTTTGACTTGACAATCCACAGAAACAATGTTTTCATAAAGAATGAATTTTCTCGAGAAGACGACTTCGCGGTCTTCGTTAAGAATTTTAATCATAAAATTTCCGCTCACCAAAAAACGAGTATTTCTATTGGGAAAAGCAATGCGGTAATGCGAATAGATTTGTAGTGTATTATATGAATTGGTGTATTCCTGAATGCGTTGGTTGTCAAAACCCTGCATGTATTCGTTGATGGATAATTGCGAAGGCTTCCAGTCGTAATCGCAGTGAATAATCTGATAATAATAATTGGCTTCGTTGCCAAACAAATCGTCAAATTGTAATTCAAAAGCATCGCCCAACTGAAAAAGCGGAACCATATTTTGTCCGTTCTGAACAAAAGTTACCGTTTTGATGTTGTAAGGTGGCAGAACTTCTTTTTCAGGTTGCGCCCAACATAGAGTGCTGGTCAAGAGCAAAAGCAGAATTGAAGACAGAGATTTGTACATAACCGTATATTTTCAGCAGCGTAAATATACTATTATATTGCTTGAATCGACTTGAAAATTAACGTTTGTTGTATTATTTTTTGTAGCAAACCGGAATGATTTCGCCCGGAGCCAAACAATATCGCTCCACCAAATCTGCGGATAGTGTTTTGGTATAATCAACTTCTGAAACCTCAAAACCAATGCTGCGCAATTTGTCAAAATAATCTCGGCCATACACGCGCACATGGTCGTATTGGCCAAAAATCTCGGCGCGTTGTTTTGGGTCGGTAATGCTGTCATCGGCAAAAGTCTCGGCTCTATTTAAATCTTGCGGAATCTGAAAAATCCCCATTCCGCTGGGTTTGAGCACGCGATACAATTCGCGCATGGCTTGGGTGTCATCCGGAATATGTTCCAAAACATGGTTGCACAAAATCACATCGTAGCTGTTGTTTGCAAAGGGCAAATTGCAGATATCCGCTTTGACATCGGCCAAAGGCGAAAGCAAATCAGTCGTGGTATAATCGAGGTTTTTCTGATTTCGGAACAATTTGTAAAACGCTTGCTCTGGTGCAAAGTGCAATACTTTTTTTGGTGCCGAAAAAAAATCGGTTTCATTCTTTAGATACAACCACAAAAGTCGGTGTCGTTCGAGTGATAAAGTGCTTGGCGAAAGCACATTGTTGCGTTGTTTTCCGTAACCATACGGTAAAAAAGCACGAAAACTCTTGCCGTCAATCGGGTCGGTGTATCGATTGCCTCTGAGCCACCAAGCCAAAACTGGGCGCGCCACATAACTCAACCGAATGAGCAGCGGTCGCGGAATCGTATTGAGTATCCACTTAAAGAGTTTTTTCATCAGAGCACCAAAGGAGTTTTTCTGAATTCGTCTTCTTCGTTGCTTTCAATGCCCAATGCTTGATAGATATAGGCAAAAGTCGAAAGTAATTCCGGTTTTCCGTTTACCAAAGCTACATCGTGTTCAAAATGCGCACTGGGTTTTTTATCAGCCGTCACAATCGTCCAACCGTCTTTGAGGTGTTTGATGTTTTTGGTGCCCATGTTAATCATCGGCTCAATGGCTACCACCATGCCTTCAACAAATTGTTTTCCACGGCCGCGTTTGCCATAGTTGGGCATTTCAGGGGCTTCGTGCATCTTGCGACCCAGGCCGTGACCAACGAGTTCGCGCACTACGCCATAGCCATGGGCTTCGGTATATTTTTGAATGGCATTGCCAACATCTTCTACGCGGTTACCGGCTCTGAATTCGCGGATGCCCACATACAATGATTCTTTGGTTACTTGCAAGAGTTTGCGTGTGGCCGCATCGACCTCGCCAATTTCAAAAGTATAGGCGTGATCGCCGTAAAATTCATTTTTGAGTACTCCGCAATCCACCGATACAATATCGCCTTCTTCAATCGGGCGATTGGTCGGAAGCCCATGCACCACTTGCTCATTCACGCTGGTCAGCAAAGTCGACGGGCAGCCGTATAATCCTAAAAAACCAGGCACAGCTTGGTGGTCGCGAATAAATTCTTCGGCCATTTTATCGAGTTGCAGGGTGGTGATTCCGGGTTTGATTTCTCGGGCAATCATTCCGAGTGTTTTTGAAACCAACAAAGCGCTTTCGCGCATGAGTTCGATTTCTTCAGCGGTTTTGGGTATAATCATCTCAAAAAAATATGCGGCAAAATTAGCAAAAAATACACGTCGGGCAAACGCCATGAGATTTGTCATATTTTGGTTGTAAATTCCCGAGTAATTTTACCCAAAATTTTTTAGGTATGAGTATATATGTAACGGCTGCCCAGGCAGTCCAAGTAGTCAAGTCGGGCGATCGCGTTTATTTGCACGCGGCCGCAGCAGCCCCGACTGTTTTAGCCGATGCGCTTACTGAGCGCGCCGCCGAATTGCGCAATGTTGAAGTTTGTCATTTGCACACCGAAGGCGAGGCGCGTTATGCCAACCCGGCACTGGCCGAGAGTTTTCACGTCAATTCATTTTTTATCGGAGCCAACGTGCGCCACACACTCAAAGCCGGTAACGGATCATATACGCCGGTTTTCTTGAGCGAACTTCCGCATTTGTTTCGCAAAAATGTCTTGCCTATTGATGTAGCTTTTATTCATGTTTCACCGCCCGATCAGCACGGCTATTGTTCATTGGGTGTTTCGGTCGAAGCTACCGTGGCGGCTATTGAAAACGCCAAAACAGTCGTGGCACAAGTCAATCCGCGCATGCCCCGAACCTTTGGCGACGGTATTTTACACGTTTCTGAAATTGATTACCTCGTTGAAGTTGACCAGCCTATTTTCAGTCATTCGGTAGAACCTTTTACCGCCGAAGAAGAAAAAATCGGCGCTTACGTCGCTTCATTAATTGACGATAAAAGCACGCTGCAAATGGGCATCGGCTCGATTCCGAATGCGGCGCTCAGCAAACTCACGAATCACAAAGATTTAGGTCTGCACACCGAAATGTTCTCTGACGGCGTGATTGACTTGATTGAAAACGATGTCATCAATTGCAACTACAAAGGCACGTTGCGCGGCCGCGTATTGGCCACTTTCTTGGTCGGTTCGCAGCGATTATATGATTTTGTAGATAACAATCCGTTTATCGAACTCAAAGAATCTTCTATGGTCAATGATACGGCGCGCATTCGTAAAAACCCCAAAATGGTGGCCATCAATTCAGCTATTGAAGTCGACGTGACCGGACAGGTTTGTGCCGATTCTATCGGAGCGCGCATGTATTCAGGCGTTGGCGGCCAAATGGATTTTATCCGAGGAGCATCGCTCAGCGAAGGCGGAAAAGCCATCATTGCCTTGCCGTCGATTACCAAAAAAGGCGAGAGTCGCATCGTTCCGTTTCTCAAACAAGGAGCGGGTGTGGTCACGACGCGTTCGCATGTGCACCACATCATTACCGAAAACGGCATCGCTGATCTCTACGGAAAAACGCTCAAACAACGCGTGGCCGAAATGGTCAAAATTGCGCATCCGAACCATCAAGAAGCCATTGAGCGCGGTTACTACGAAATGCTGGGTTGCTAGTTTTTTTACAGAAGCGAAACCCTATTTTTCATCGGAATCACCCGTCCCGCTGTGCGCTGTGTCGCCCGCTATCGCGTGCGGACGCCGCTGCCATCGGGGCTAGCGAGAAACCATGCAACTTCTAGATTTTATCAGGCTGAGCCATGATTTTAAACAACTCGGCTTGAGCGGCAAAATAGCGGTTCTCAAGCGCAATGGCTTGCAAACGCGTGCTGACCAAATTGTTCTCGCGCGTGTTGAGCAAAAACACCGAACTTTCGCCAAAGCCAAACAAGCGCTCTTCAGATTGCAACATGATTTGGTTGTCGCGCACGAGTTCAGAAGTCAGTTTTCGCTGAATTTCCAAAGAACTAATTTCGGTTTGTTGCGCCTTGATTTTGTTGGTCAAGCGCAGACGTTCTAAGTCGAGTTCATTTTGCGCATCTTGTAGTTTGATTTTGGCCAACTTGAGGCTGCCGCGTTCTTTGCGCAAAAAAATCGGAAACGAAAAATCAACACCAATTTTGTAGTTGTTCATTTCGGTATTGTTCCAATAATTGGGCTCAGACAAATAGTGGTATCCGATATTCGCTTTGGGTAATAAACTGTTGGCTTTGAGTTTTCGGTCAACGTCCAACAAACTCAGTTTGCTTTGCAGTGCATTGATTTTCGGGTGATTCTCAAGTGAAGTTCCCGCAACCAACAATTCATTTGTGTGCAAGGTTTCGGTGATGGTTTGGCTCAAATTTTCTTCAGGCAAAACATCATCTTGCAACTCCATGGGTACATTGTTCTCGAACCACAAAAAGGTCGAGAGTTCCAGTTTTGCTTTGGTTTGTTTGAGCTCGGCATCGGTCAGACTCAGTTGTCGGTTGCGTACCACAATGCCCGCTTCAATGCTGTCAATGGCCGGTTTGTCGCCGTTTTGAATCAGGCTCCGAATTCCGGCAAATCGCAGCTGAGCATTTTTGAGGTAATTCGCATACAAGGCAACTTCGTCATGGGTTCGTTTCCAGTTGAAATAGGCCAAAGCCGCTTCGTGCAATACGGTAATGGCTTCTAGTTTTTGCTCGGCTTTGCTCAGATTGATTTGGATTTTGGCTTTGCGCAAATCGGCCATGCGCTGGTTGATCCACAAACCTTGCCCGAGCGGAACCGTCACGCCCAACGAAGTCAAACCTTGATTGGGCAAAGTATTTTCGGGGTTTACATATATGCCTTCGCTGTTGTCAAATCCGGCTTTGACCTCAATGCCATACCAAGTCGGAATTTTAAAACTGCTGTTCAAAAGCGAATAATATTCTTTTCCGGCAAATTGCTTTTTGTTGAAATCCACCTCGATTTTCGGATCAAAAGCACCGCGCGCCAACAACAACTGAGCTTGGGCATCGCTCAAATTCAAATCGGCACTTTTTACCCGCGGATGAAATTTTTTCACATAGCCCAAATATTCGTCAAAGCTCAGTTGCTTCGGATTCGGCAACTGACTCCACATGGGCCAAGCGAGTAATAGAAAAAATAATTTTTTCATGTTTTTTAGAGCGATTTATTTTTTAGCCTCTGTTTTTGAAGCGCCTTTGGGCTGATAATAATTCGGCGGGAAGCCGTTGAGCGTTCGCCAAATTTCAAACCAAACCGGAACATTGTCGAGCAATGCCAACATCTGCACACCCGAACCAATACTGATTTGTTTGGGCCAAGCTTGATCGGTTTTGTCCGGAGCCACGAGAATTCTGAATTTTCCGTTCGGACTAATGAATTTATCCACGGCCACAATCTGTCCGCCAAAGGTTCCGTACGACATATTGGGCCAGCCCGAAAACACAATGGTCGGCCAACCGTCAAACCAAACGCGCACTTTTTCGCCTTTGTGAATCAGTGGCAAATCGGTGGGGCTGACATAGGTTTCAACCGCAATGTCATAATGAGCCGGGGTGATGCTCACGAGTTCGGTTCCTTCTTTAATCGTTTCGCCAAGCCCCGATTTGAGCGCACGGTTTATATACCCATTTTGCGGTGCGGTAATGTAATACAAACCATTTCTGATTTTGTAATTGGTGTATTGATTTTTGAGTTTGTTGACTTGTGCCTCGGTATCGTATTGACTGCTCAGTGCAGTATATTGGTCGCTGCGGGCTTTAGAGGCTTTTTCGTTGTATTCGGCGCCAATGCGGTTGACTTCAACGCGCGCATTGATGAGTTCATTTTTACTGGCTAAAAGTTTGTTTTCTTGGGTGATGATTTTGGCTTCGACTTCCTGTAATTTCAGCCGTTTTTCTTCAACATCTGTGAGTGGTTTTAAGCCTTCTTTATTGAGCGTCACCGAACGATTGAATTGCGTGTTGGCTATTTTGAGTTGGGTTTTCACTGCTTCTAAATCCATGCTGTCGCTTTTGACTTTGAGCCAACTTTGACGAATTTTGTTTTGCGCTTGTTGTTCTTTGAGTCGGCGTTCTGATTCAATGGCGGCAATTTGTACATCAAGTGTTTTCACTTTTCCACCGTACGAAACCGCTGCATTTGATTTGGCTTCGAGTTGGTTTTTGGTATTGTCCACCAAATTCGGATCAAAATAATCTTCTTTGATTTCACTAATGAACAAAATCGTGTCGCCTTTTTTAACGTAATCGCCTTCTTGAACATACCATTTTTCAATGCGCCCGGCAATGGCATTGTGCACGGTTTGCGGTCGTTGATCGGGTTTGAGCGTAGTCACCGAACCAGAACCCGAAATGTTTTGGGTCCAAGGCAAGAACAAAATGACCAAGCCCAGCGCCGAAACCCAAAGAATGATTCGGTTGAGAATTTTGTAATGCGGTCGGTTGCTGAGGTTTTTGACCGTGCTGAACTGATCGATGTTCTCAGTAATCGGATTGTTTTTAGATAAGTTGAGCATGGTAATTATTTTATAGTGTCGTGTGTTATTTTGCCTTCAGATAAATGAATGACACGCTGGCATTTTTGTTTCCAACGAGGGTTTTTCGAGGTCACAATCAACGTCCAAGGATTTTCGGATTTGGTGAGGAAATCAATGATTTTATCGGCCGATGTATCGTCCATTTTGTCAACCGGATCTTCATAAAATAGAATCTTCGGATGATTGACAATGCTGCGTGCCAAGAGAATTTTTTGCGCATTTGAAGACGAGAGTTGTCTGCCTTCGGGGTGAATAAAAGTATCCAGACCGTCCGGCAGAGATTTGATGAATTTGCCCAAATCAACTTGATCAATCGCCCATTTGATTTGCTCGTGTGTAACATGAGGATTATTGAAGGTGATGTTTTCTAGAATCGTTCCCTCAAAAGGTGTTTCGTGGTTCATAATCGTGCCAATATGCAAGCGATATTGATTGATGTCCACTTTTCGATAAGTGTCGTCATTGATCGAAAACGAACCTGAAGTCGGCTGCATCAGTCCTGATAAAATTCGAATGAGTGTTGATTTGCCCGATCCGTTGGTTCCGTCTAAATAGATTTTCTCACCCGGATTGATTTTTAAATCGATGCCTGACAAAACGGGATCCGTATTTCCGGGGAATTTGTAACTCAAATTATCGGTTTCAAGCATGATGTTCGTGTAGCAATAATCTGCGGGTTTTATGTCACCTTTTTCAGTTTCTAAATCAACAATTTGTCCGATTTTCTCAACCGAAGTCAATACATCGTAAAAAGTTTCGAGCCCCAAAATGACTTTTTCAACCGAATTAATCACGAGTAATATGATGATTTCAGCCGCGACAAATTGCCCGATATTCATTTCTTGACTGATGACCAAATAGCCGCCAATGAGCAGTAAACAAGCCGTGATGAATACTTTGAAAGCAATCAGTTGAATATACTGACGCTGAATTATACCAAAGTGTTTTTCCCGATAACCTAAGTACTCTTCAACCAAAAGATTGTTTTTTTCAAGGGCGAATTCAAAGTTGTCCCGACGTCTGAAGCTCATGTTGTTGCGCGCAATTTCTTGTAACCAGCTCACAACTTTGTACTTGAATTTGGATTCTTTTAAACTGGTATTGAGTCCGGATTGATACGAAAATCTAAAAATCGAATACAAAAGCAACATCAGAAACAATCCGAAAACAATAAAGAACGGATGATACAGCGAAAGCAACACGATGCCAAAAGCAATCTGAAGTAAGGCTGACGAGAAATCTATCAGAAGTTTGGAAGTTCCTTTTTGAATGGTCAAGGTGTCAAAAAATCGATTGGCTAATTCCGGCGGATATTGATTGTAGAGCGCTTCAAACTTGATCTTCGGCAATCGATAACTAAATTCAAATGATGAACGAACGAATATTTTTTGCTGCAGATTCTCGGTAATGCGCAATTGCATCACCGATAAAATTCCGCCCAATGCAACACCAATTACAACAATAATAACAAGCAAAATCCATGAAGCACTGATGCGTCCTGATTGAATCAAGTTGATGATGGCTTGGATGCCCAGCGGAAGCGATAAGCTAATTAATCCGGCAAAAATCGCGTAAAAGACAATTTGAACGATGTCTTTTTTATCGAGTTTGAGTAAATGTGTTAATCGTTGTAACGGCGTGTATTTCATAATTATCTAAGGATTTGTTCGACTAAGTTTTTGTAAAAACCGGCTGGTGATTGGGTTTCGTTGCAATCGGTGATGGTTTTAAGATGATCTTTTAAAAAGTGCTGATGCAACGCTCCTTCAACAATTGATGAAGCCAAACTTCTCGCAAAAGGATAGTTGGGATTGACTTCGGTAATCATTTGCACCAAGCGGTTCACTACTTTTTTATAGACCAAAAAGAAGCCTTCGCGATTTTCTTGATCGACTTCTTTGGTCAAGAAGGTTTTGGTAAATTCTAAAACGATGATGTTGTTCAAAATGGCTTCATTGATGTGCTGTGTTGCGGTATCGTCTTCAATTTTTTCGGTAACGATTTCAATGGCTTTGAGCAAACGAGTTTTGCCGTCAGCAATGTTGTTGGTTTCTAAAACGAGCCGATATTCCATCCAGCCCCAATACCACGAAGTTAAGTAGAGCAGCAGTTTGTGTTTGTTTTCAAAGTATCGGTACAAAGAACTTTCATTCGAGCCGATGCGCTCGCCGAGTTTTTTAAAAGTAAATGCTTCAAAGCCAATTTCATCAATCAGCAAAATACTTTGCTGAATGATTTTTCGCCCAAGCTCAGAAGTCTCAGGGTTTTTGACATATAATTTTGGATGTACCGAAATCAACACTTGTGGTAAGTATTCCATAATTTAAGCTGAAATAATTTTCAACAAAATTAATAGTAATACTTTCAATTTAGGGATTTTAACTTTTAATTATAAAAAAAGAGGCCTAACTGATGAGGCCTCTTGTTTTTTTTGAATGAAATTATGGTTTAAATCAAAGATGATTGTGTCATTACTTTAGGTTTTTCAATGCCCATTAAATGCAAAATCGTAGGAGCAATATCGCCCAAAATACCATTTTTAACAGCTTTGATTTCGGGGTCAACAACTATGATCGGCACCGGATTGGTGGTGTGCGCCGTGTTCGGACTACCGTCGGGGTTGATCATGGTTTCGCAGTTTCCGTGGTCGGCAATTACGATGGTCGTGTAGTTGTTTTCGAGCGCGGCAGTAATTACTTTTTGCACACAGGCATCCACGGCTTCACAAGCTTTGATGGCGGCTTGCATCACACCGGTATGCCCGACCATATCGCCATTGGCAAAGTTCAAACATACAAAATCGACCTCGCCTTTTTGCAATTCGGGCACCAAAGCATCGGCCAATTCATAGGCGCTCATTTCGGGTTTTAAATCGTAAGTGGCTACTTTGGGTGAATTTTTCAAGATGCGGGTTTCACCTTCAAACGGCAGTTCTCGGCCGCCCGAAAAGAAAAACGTCACATGCGGATATTTCTCGGTTTCGGCAATGCGAATTTGTTTTTTGCCCGCTTTTTCCAAGACTTCGCCCAGTGTTTCCGTAAGGTTGTCTTTGTCGTAAATTACATGAACATTCCGGTAGGTTTCATCGTAATTGGTCATGGTCACATAATACAAATTGAGCTTGTGCATGTTGAGCTCGTGCATATCGGTTTGCGATAAAACTTCGGTGAGTTCACGGCCTCGGTCGGTGCGAAAGTTAAAGAAAATTACCACATCGTTTTCTTCAATCACTGCTGTTGGATTTCCGGATGCATCGGTCAGTACCAATGGTTTGATGAATTCATCGGTGACACCTTGCGCATAGCTTTCTTGAATGCTGCCGATGAGGTTTTGGTTTTTTTCGCCTTGTGCGTTGACCACTAAATCATAAGCAAGTTTCACGCGGTCCCAACGTTTGTCGCGGTCCATGGCGTAATAGCGACCAATAACTGAAGCGATTTTGGCGTGTGATTTTTGCGTATAAGCTTCAAGTTCGGCCAAATCTTTTTCGGCTGATTTCGGATCAACATCACGACCATCGGTAAAAGCATGAACATAAACTTGCTCTAAACCATAATCGGAGGCTGCATCGAGCAAGCCAAACAAATGCGACATATGCGAATGCACGCCGCCGTTAGAAACCAAACCCAAAAAATGCACTTTTTTGTTGTGTGTTTTGGCATAATCAAAGGCATCTTTGAGCGGTTGTTCTTGACTCAGGGTTTTATTTTGAACGGCCAAATTGATTTTGGCCAAATCTTGATAAACAATGCGTCCGGCGCCGAGGTTCATGTGGCCGACTTCGGAATTGCCCATTTGTCCCTCGGGCAGACCTACATTGAGACCGTCGGTGCGCAATTGGGCGTTGGGATATTTAGGATACAGGCTGTTGATGAACGGAACCTGAGCTTGATCAATAGCTGAGACTTTCGGGTCGGGCGATTTTCCCCAACCATCGAGGATCATTAAGATAACTTTTTTATTCATGGAGTTGCGAGTTACAGCCCTGATGGCGGCGGTATCCTTGGGCGGCGGGGTTCGACGGCCAAGATTGAGCCAACAGCAGGATTAGCTGCAAAATTAAAAATAAAATCAGCGTCTGAGTTGGTTGTAGTCAATAAAGTAGCGCAGACTGATGGAAAAAATGTGGTTGAGCGCCTCGTGGTTGACCGATTGCGCAAGGTTGCGGCCAAAACCGTCTTCGGTAAAACGATTCGATATATAGGTGTTGTTGCGGTACAAAAGCGTGAGTTGACTGCCCGGCGCGAACCACCACGAATACGACAAATCAGCATTCCAAAGGTTGAGGTTCTGGTTTTTGTTGATGGAATAAGTTGGGTTAGAAGTCAATGAACCGTCAGGTTGCAAGGTCATGTATTCTTGGTTGTTGACTTGCGCCCAATAATGACGTGCCGATAAATTGACGGTCATTTTGTTGTTGATGGCATATTTACACTGCAAACTGTTGGTGTAACTGCTGCGGTTTCTTCGAGCAAAAATGGTGTTTGGGTCGTCAAAATCGGCGTTTCCGGTATTGTTTTCTTGACGCGTGTAGTCAAAGGTGTAAATGAACGTCAGATGATCGTTTAACCGATAGCGCGGGCTGAGCATAAAACCATAAGTGAGTCGCTTTTTTTGGTCGAAAAAGGTAACGATTGGATTGAAATCTACAGCGAATTTTCGGTTGTAATTAGACGATAGATATACCCAAATATCCATGTTTTTTGGAATCGTAAAATATTGGTAATCATAAGTGTTTGATTCGTAAAAATCATAGGTTTCAAGCGGACGGATTCTAAGTCCCCAACCGTAATAATCGTTTTTCTTGTCGGTAGAATTAAAACTCAAATTGATTTGCCCGGTTTGCAATCTGCCGGTGTAATTTTCGAATTCTGAATAAGCATCCAAAAAGACAGACAGTGAATTGAATCTTTTGGTTGGATTGAGAATCCTATAACTAACACCGCTATTCAATGAATGATAATGTGTCTGAAAAGTAAGGCCTAAATCATTGTTGTCATAGTCTTTAGAAACGTATTGTCCGCCTAGGTAATATCTGAATTTTCCGCTGGTTTCTGAAAAATTCATGGAAGTGTTGACGCCGGTTGACTTGTCTCCAAAGGCACTTAAATAGCTGTATTTAAAATCTCCGTTGAGTTTATAGGTGTTGTTTTTGGTGTTTAAATCGTAGACCAAAGCCGATACGTTGGCATCGCGATAACTACCGTTGCGGGTGACGTTGGTATTGACCAATGAAATCGAAGAGTTTTTGCGAAAACGCTGATCAAGTACCAATACATTGTAGTTGGTGGCCGGAGCAATGGTGATGTTTCGGCGCGTTCCGTTTATGGTGTCGCGCAGGGTAACGCTTGTGTTTTCAGTAACCGCATTGAGTACTCCAATACCTAAACCACCTTTGGTTCGCCCAGAAACTTTGATTGCATTGATGAGTTTGATTGAAGTGGGTTTGTCTTGAATGACTTCATCGTTACCCGTTGGAATGTAAGGTGTTTGTCCGATGCGCCGCGTGTAAACCAAATTTCCTTTGCTGAACAAATCGGTGCCTTCGGTAAAAAACGGTCGGTTCTCGGTAAACTGTTGTTCAAACGGTCCTAAATACAACTCTACATTGTCAAATTTTGTTTGACCAAAATCGGGCACCAAAATCGCATCGAGCGTAAAAGCATTGCTGATGCCGTATTTGATGTCCAATCCGCCGCGTAAATCACCCGCAACTTTTTGATGCGCATTGGTGTTGACATAATATGAAGCATATGGTATCAAAAACAAACGAGTCGGAGTTTTGATGTTGTCAATGCCTTCTAAAATACCTGACTGAGCACTTTCGTTGTTGATTTTGGTATCGATAAAATTCCAAGTATATAATTGCCTGAACCGACGAACTTCGCGATAAAAATTGATGCCCCAGGTTTGTTTTTCATTTTTAGTAAAACGCAAAGCGGCATAGGGAATTTTCATTTCGACGGCCCATCCATAATCGGTGAGTATGGCTTTGCTCGACCAGATGGCATCCCAAGTAAAATCTTCACCGTCTTTGTTGGTAAACAAACAATCCATTTGAACACCCGCAGCGCTTACAAAAAACCTAAAATCGTGCTGACTGTCGTTGAGGCCGTTGATGAAAACACCAAAATGTTCAGCGGTTCCGAAGTTGTCACGCGCAGTTATCTCGTGAAGAATTTTAGCGGGTTCATCGTCGTAGAGTTTGGCCGCAATGAAAACAGCATCGTCGTTATAAGCCACTTGAACTTCTGATTTTCGTGCCGGGTTTTCGGGTTTGCCGTTGTCGGGCGAAAACATCACAAAGTCAGTGGCGATGGGGGCGAATTCCCAAATGGGATCATCAAATTTACCGTCAATGTTAATTTCGTTGGATGCCAAGGCGTGCAAAGTTTTCTTTTGTCCGAATGAAATCTGAAAAATCAAACAGCTAAAAAACAAAATAAAACGAGTCAGTGCGCGCATGTAAGGATGGGGTTACTGTTAACAAAAATAACGATTAAAATCAAAGTGCCAAGCTTTGATAATAAAAATGAAATCTTCGCGTTGATAGTCGATATTCTGCGTGAAAAGGGTTTGATTTTGGCTAAAACGTGCATTTCGTCGATTTTTTAACACGCTTCACCGCACTTTTTTTGTTAAAAAATTTGCATACTCGTTTCGTTTTTGTAGGTTTGCTCACCCGAATCTATTGTGAAACTTAATCGGAATCAATGAATTATAAAGTTTTTTCGCTCGTTGCGCTGTTATCTTTGATGTCATTTACATCAGCCAATACAGCCATTTCAACACCTAAGTCCAGTTTGCCGATTGCTTCTAAAACCGAAAGTCGTTTTGCAGAAGTTTATCGTTCTTTGCATTCAAGTCAATTTACATTGCCAGATTTTGAATCTTTTGCTCAAGCTTTTAAAGGTTTTGAAATGCTCAAAGAAAAAGGAGCTGTTCACAAAGATATTTTGACCTTGGTCGATTTTAGTTTGTCATCCAATGTTAAACGATTGTGGATCATCAATATGAATACATATGAAGTCATCATGAACACTTATGTTTCGCACGGAAAAAACACTGGAGAAGAATATGCTGAGTCGTTTTCAAATACCGATTCATCCAACAAAAGCAGTTTAGGCTTTTATATTACCGGAGAAACCTACAACGGAAAACACGGCCTCTCACTTAAATTAGACGGACAAGAAAAAGGGGTCAACGACAATGCGCGCAGACGCGGAATTGTAATGCACGCTGCTGATTATGTTTCAGAAAGCTTTATCAAAGCCAATAAGCGTTTGGGCAGAAGTCAAGGTTGCCCGGCCGTTCCGGCGGAATTGTCTGCTGAAATTATTGATTTGATCAAAGATAAATCTTGTTTGTTTATCTATCATCCTTCAAGAAGCTTTTCTTCTGACAAGTTGTTTTCGTAAAAATAATTCGGCTAACAATTTCTAAATAAATGATTTGCCGGTATTGTGAAGTTGCTCGAAAAATAAATCAGTAATTTTTGTCAAAAAAATTTGCGCGAAACTAAACTTATTGTATATATTTGCGCCACCAAAATAAATGCGGAAGTAGCTCAGTTGGTAGAGCTCCAGCCTTCCAAGCTGGTTGTCGCGAGTTCGAGCCTCGTCTTCCGCTCTGAAAAAAACCTCAAGTGAAAGCTTGGGGTTTTTCTTTTTTATCTACTCCAAATGCTAATAGGAATGGTGTATGTATACTCTTGGCTGACACCTCGGTTTTTGGCGGGTATCCATTGGTCATAATTTTTTAAAATTCGAACTGCTTCTTCATCTAAGCCCAAGCCAATTCTTTGGAGTATTTCAACCTTGGAAATCCAGCCATTTTTGTCAACTACAAATTCTAAAACTATTTGGCCTCTCGGTTTATTTTGATCTTCC
The DNA here is from genome assembly GCA_046329175.1 of Flavobacteriaceae bacterium. GTDB lineage: Bacteria > Bacteroidota > Bacteroidia > Flavobacteriales > Flavobacteriaceae > Flavobacterium. The sequence continues at coordinate 71,663 of JAXLVE010000004.1, read as the reverse complement.
TCAAAGGCTTTTCGGATTTTTTCATCTAAATACCTTGAAAAGTGTGCAACACCTCTTTTTGGGATTGCTTTGGTTTGTATTTCTTTGTAACTGTAGGAGGTATTCGTTGAATCTATTGAAATTCCACTAATCAATATGCCAGCTTTATATTTCTCTGTAAACGTAGCTCTGTTGAGATAATCAGTTCCATACCATTCTCCTTCTTTGAAGCCATTTTTAAGTTCGCCTTCTGAACTTGAAGTCAAATCTTCATCAAAGAATTTCCCATTTCCGTCAACAACTCTCAGGATTCCTATCCGAGACCAATGTTGATGAATTTTTAGATAAGGTTTTTTGGAATTGGATTTTACTTTTAAAAACTCCCCAACGGTTTCTTTCATTCCTTTTTCATACCAGGTATAGAACATACCTTGCGGGGCATCTAAAACATAGTTCATGATGGATTTTCGATTTCCGTTCTCATAATAATAGACAAAAGTTCCATCTTTTATTCGATTATACTTGTCTATGAGTTTACCAACCATTTTGCGTTTGCCAGACTTATAATAGTCATAAACTTCACAGGATGGTTGCTTGGAATAGTAATTTTTAAAGACCCTTATAAAATCATATTGTTCGTCGTTGGCCAATTGTTCTAGAGAATCTAAGAAAACAATTCTGTCATTGATTTCTTGAGCCCAACCACAAAGAGTAAACAATAAAATAAATAAGTATTTCATTTGAAATCATCGGCTACCTCCTATGGATATAGGGAGAAAATATTGAACATTACAAGGAACTCCTCTTTGCAAAGCGGGTCTCCAAAGCGGACTGTTCTCAATGAGATTTTTTCCTACCAGGTCTAATTTTGCATGAAGGCTTCGGAGTACTTTTACATTTTCGGTATTACCATCAGAGTTAATTACAAAACCGTAATAAACTTTTCCGGAAACATTTTCCAGGTCTATTGGGATGATAAAATTTCGCCCTATATATTTGTAAAAAGAATTTAACCCGCCCGGAAATTCAGGGCTGATTTCAATTTTTTTATAAGTATAGCTTTTGCCTGTAGAATCAATGCTTTTTCCAAGGATTAATGTCCCATTTTGGTATTCTTCGACAAAATTGAATTTCAATTTGGTATCCTTTCCAGACCAAATGCTGTCGCGAAGCCCCTTTTTTATTTTTCCTTCTGCATAAACGGTTTCAGATTCATTCCCTTTAAAATATCCGATTCCGTCAATAACTCTTTGCAAACCTTTATCATCCCAAAATTGATTAATTTTCAAATCTCCGGTTTGACGTTCATTGTCATTGTTTTTCAAATATTCGCCTTGGATTTTTTGTTGTCCATTCGGATGCCATGAGATATAGCTACCCAATTTTACACCAGATTGATAGTAAACCTGTTCTTGTTCCTGACCACTCTCGTAGTATGAAATAGCAATACCTTTAAGTTCATAACCGTCTCTTGACGTGCTTTTGGCTTTCATCTGTATCGCTCCAGATCTATAGTAATCACTGAATTGATATTCGTTTTGCTCACTGTAGTAATTGCGAACAATTCTTTTGTAGATATAGTTGTTTTCGAAAGCTGGATTTTTAAGTGAATCCAAGAGAAATTCTCGGTCGATATTATTTTGCGCAAGCGAAGAAATCGAAAATAAAAAAAGGCTTATAAAAAAAACTCCGTTCATAATTTGTCATATTACACCGCCACTTCGCCTTTTATATGCGGATGCGGATCGTAATCGGTCAGGGTGAAATCTTCAAATTTAAAGTCAAAAATATTTTTGACCTCAGGATTCAAATGCATCTTCGGAAGCGCGCGCGGTTCGCGGCTGAGTTGCAATTCAACTTGTTCAAAATGGTTGTTGTAAATGTGCGCATCGCCAAAAGTGTGAATAAACTCGCCCGGTTGTAAATCGCAAACTTGCGCAATCATGAGCACCAACAAAGCATATGAAGCGATGTTAAACGGAACGCCCAAAAAGATATCGGCGCTGCGTTGATACAATTGACAAGATAGTTTTCCGTCGGCTACATAAAACTGAAAAAAGGCATGACAAGGTGGAAGGGCCACTTTTCCGTTGGCGACATTTTCGGCAAATGATTTCGAAGTGTCGGGCAAAACCGATGGATTCCACGCCGAGATAAGCATTCTACGGCTGTTCGGATTGGTTTTGAGCGTATCGATGAGTTCCGAGATCTGATCAATATTTTCGCTGTTCCAGTTGCGCCATTGATGACCATATACCGGACCTAAGTTGCCGTTTTCATCAGCCCATTCGTCCCAAATACGTACACCATTTTCATTGAGATAACCAATGTTGGTCTCACCTTTTAAAAACCAAAGCAATTCATAGATAATCGATTTTAGATGCAACTTTTTGGTGGTCACCAGCGGAAAACCTTCGTTCAAATCAAATCGCATCTGATAGCCAAAAACACTTTTAGTGCCTGTGCCGGTTCGATCGCCTTTTTGGGTACCATTTTCAAGTACGTGTCTTACTAAATCGTGGTATTGTTTCATGAGATTGCAGTTGCTTAATGATTGGTTTCAGGCAGAAAAGGAAGCGTTTTGATTATTCTCTTTTTGAAATTTCGTCTCTGATTTTGGCGGCTTTTTCGTAGTCTTCGTCTTGAACTGCATTTTCAAGTAATTCGTGCAATTCTGACAAACTGTGTTTGGTATAAGTATCGCCGGCTTGATTACTTTCTTCAGTGCCAAAAGTTTCCGGAGCCGAGAGTACGCCGTCTAAATCGTCGTCTTGTTGTGGGTTTTCAGATGGGCCTTTAAGGTAAATTCCGGCTTTGTCTAAAATATTCATATAAGTAAATATCGGAGCCGAAAAACGCAGCGCCAAAGCAATAGCATCTGAGGTTCTGGCATCGATGATTTCTTCAATTTTATCGCGTTCGCAAATAATACTCGAATAAAAAACGCCATCCACCAATTTGTGAATAATCACTTGTTTGACCACTATATCAAATCGGTCGGCAAAGTTTTTAAACAGATCATGCGTGAGCGGACGCGGCGGTTTGATTTCTTTTTCGAGTGCTATGGCAATAGATTGCGCTTCAAAAGCACCAATGACAATCGGTAATTTTCGTTCACCATCCACTTCATTCAAGATCAAGGCGTACGCTCCGTTTTGCGTTTGGCTGTATGAAATGCCTTTGATCGTTAACTTAACTAAACTCATAAATATTCAAACTCGGAATGAAGGTACAAATATACAGAGGTTTTTTTCAGACCAAAATAAAAAGGCTATCTAAATCAAAACTGAATTTAGACAGCCTTTTATCAGGCACAAATTACAAAAAAATTATGCGTTTTGCGCCTTGAAAGCTTTTATTTTTTCGGTAAGTTTCGGAACCACTTCAAAAGCATCGCCTACAATTCCGTAGTCGGCTACTTTAAAGAAAGGCGCTTCCGGGTCTGTATTAATCACCACTTTTACTTTAGATGAATTGATTCCGGCAATATGCTGAATCGCTCCTGAAATCCCCACGGCTACATACAAGTTGGCTGCCACCGGTTTTCCGGTTTGTCCTACGTGTTCGCCATGTGGTCTCCAGCCTAAATCAGAAACCGGTTTTGAGCAAGCTGTAGCAGCGCCCAACGCCGAAGCTAAATCTTCAATCATGCCCCAATTTTCAGGGCCTTTCAAACCGCGACCGGCAGATACAACAATATCCGCATCGGCAATGGTTACTTTTCCGGTGGTTTTTTCAGTTGATTGAACTTTGACGCCCAAATCGGCTTCGCTGATGTTTACCGAGAAATCTTCTGATGAAAGCGAAGAAGCATTTTCAGTCACCCCGTATGAATTTTTACCCAAACTCAACACTTTTACCGCAGTGCTGATTTCGGTAATGTTGAACGCTTTGTTTGAAAACGCATGTCTTTTTACCTGAAACGGAGTCATGCTCACCGGCAATCCTACAACATTCGAGGCAAATCCGGCTTGCAAAGCCACCGCCACCAGCGGAGCCATATACAAACTATCTGTCGTTGACGACAACAACACCAATTGTGCGTTTTCTTTTTGAGCCGCTTGTTTGACGGCATCAGCATAAGCACGTGCGCTAAAACCCGAAAGTTTAGCGTCGTTGATTTTTAAAACTTTATCCACGCCGTATTTACCCAGGTCAGACACATCGCCTGCATTGATGGTTACGGCCGTTACGGTAGTGCCCATGTTTTGCGCCACCGCTTTGGCATACGAAGCCAATTCAAAAGCTACTTTTTTGAATTTCCCTTCGGCTGATTCTGCATATATTAATATAGACATAATTGCTATTTTAAATGTTGAATGTTGAATTTTAAATGGGGCGTTGCCTTCGGCCGGGCTTTTTGTTTCAATCTTTTGTTTTTGTCACCCCGCACTCAGTCGACGGGCTTTTTGCAAAACAAAAGGATTTTCACTTCAATCCCTAACGCACACCGGTTTTTCTAGATAACTTTTGCTTCGTTGTGTAAAGCGTTGACCAATCCGTCAATATCGTCTGCCGAAAACAACTTCACAGCCGATTTTGGCGCTGGTTTTTCAAATTTTACCGCTTTGGTTTCAGCGTTGGCTGTCACCGGTTCCAGCACGGTAAGTGTTTTGGTTCTGGCCGTCATAATGCCGCGCATGTTCGGAATGCGCAAATCTTTTTCTTCTACCAAACCTTTTTGTCCACCAATAATCAGTGGAAGCGCTGCTGTAACCGTTTCTTTTCCGCCGTCAATTTCGCGCGCTGCGGTGGCTTGGTTGCCGTCAACTTTGAGCTCGATACAAGAGTTTACAAAATTGCAGCCTAATAAAGCCGCCATCATACCCGGCACCATTCCGCCATTGTAATCAAGCGATTCTTTGCCCGCTATCACCAAATCGTAACCGCCGTTTTTGACCACTTCGGCCAATTGTTGCGCAACATAAAAACCGTCGGTTGGATTCGCGTTGACACGAATGGCTTCGTTGGCGCCAATAGCCAAAGCTTTTCTGAGCGTTGGTTCAGTATCAGGGCCGCCTACGTTCACCACGGTTACTTGAGCGCCTTGTTGCTCTTGAAACCAAATGGCGCGCGTAAGACCAAATTCGTCGTTCGGGTTGATCACATATTGCACACCATTGGTGTCAAATTCTGTATCGCCGTTGACAAAATTAATTTTGGAAGTAGTATCAGGCACGTGGCTGATGCAAACTAATATTTTCATTTTTTAAAGGATTAAAAAGAATTTTCTGCCGCGAAAGTATGAATTATTTTTGAGAATATTTGTTATGCATGCATAATATTTACATCGATTTCGTAGAAAAATGAATTTTGTTGGTTTTGCCTCAATTTTTGGTCAGAAAATACCGATTGCTTTTGGAATAGTTTTCTTGAATGGCTTATAAGCAAAGGCTTTTCAGCTGAGGCGTAGTTTATTTTGGAACCAAAAGCTCTAGCCCTGATGGCAGCGAAAATCCTTTGACGCGTTTCTTGAAGCGGCAAAGATTGCAGCGCACATCAGGTTCTTGGCTTCTGAAAAAAAATCTGGAGCGCCTTATTTTTTGCTTTTTATTTCTATTTTTGCCTTTCAAAATTTTGATGCAACATCTTATGAGAACGATACAGTTTAGAGAAGCGATTGCCGAGGCCATGAGCGAAGAAATGCGCCGCGATGAAGCCGTGTATTTGATGGGTGAAGAAGTAGCCGAATACAACGGCGCGTACAAAGCCTCCAAAGGAATGCTCGATGAGTTTGGTCCAAAGCGGGTGATTGATACGCCTATTGCTGAGCTTGGTTTTGCCGGTATTGCGGTGGGTTCGGCCATGAACGGCTGTCGCCCGATTGTTGAGTTTATGACGTTTAATTTCTCGTTGGTCGGGATTGACCAAATTATTAATAACGCAGCCAAAATGCGTCAGATGTCGGCGGGACAATTTCCGATGCCGATGGTGTTTCGCGGACCGACTGCTTCGGCAGGTCAGTTGGCAGCTACGCACTCACAAGCTTTTGAGAATTGGTACGCCAACTGTCCGGGTTTGAAAGTGATTGTGCCTTCGAATCCGTATGATGCCAAAGGATTGCTCAAAGCGGCGATTCGCGATAATGATCCGGTAATTTTCATGGAATCTGAGCAAATGTACGGCGACAAAGGCGAAGTGCCTGATGGAGAATATATTTTGCCGATTGGTGTGGCCGATATCAAACGCGAAGGTTCGGATGTGACGATTGTTTCATTCGGAAAAATCATCAAAGAAGCCTACGCAGCCGCTGATGAATTGGCCAAAGAAGGTATTTCATGCGAGATTATTGATTTGCGTACGGTGCGTCCGATGGATTACGACGCGATTATTAACTCGGTCAAAAAAACCAATCGTTTGGTAGTTTTAGAAGAAGCTTGGCCGTTTGCGAGTGTGGCTTCAGAGATTACTTATATGGTTCAAGAGCGCGCCTTTGATTATCTCGATGCGCCGATTCAGAGAATCACGACTGCTGATACGCCGGCTCCGTTTTCGCCAACCTTACTCAAAGAATGGTTGCCGAATTCTGAGGACGTGATTAAAGCGGTCAAAAAAGTAATGTATAAATAAGCGTTACAACAACTGAGTAATATTTAACATAGTCTCTCAAAACATAATTCTTTAGGGAACTATCAAATTTATATATTTGAAACTTCATCAAAAATCGTTTTGGTGAAGTTTTTTAGCTTATGAAAAAGGTATATTTAATCTTATTCGCCCTTATATTTCAATGGGTTTCCGCCCAAACCAAAGTCAGTGGAATTGTGGTAGACAATACCAATCAACCGGTGCCTTTTGCCAATATTGTATTCAAAGATTCCAAACTCGGAACCGTTTCAAACGAAGACGGTCGTTTTTATATTGAATCCAATCAGACTTTTAAAGCGATTGAAGTTTCAATGGTGGGCTATGAAACTAAAGTGGTGCCGCTCAATAAAGAAGTCAATTACAATTTTAAGATTGTACTCACCGAAGGTCAAAAACTCAAAGAAGTGGTCATTTACAGCGGAAAAACTTCTAAAAAGAAAAACCCGGCACTCGACATTTTGCGCAAAATTTGGGAACGCAAGCGCAAAAATGGCTTGTATATGTTTGACCAATACGAAATGGAAAAATACGAAAAAGTCGAATTTGACATGAACTCAATTGACAGCGCTTTTATGAAGAAAAAAATCTTCAAAGGCATGGAGTTTATTTTCAAGCAAATTGATACATCAGACGTAACCGGAAAAACCTATTTGCCGATTTTTATCAATGAAGCGCTTTCGAATGTCTATGGTGACAACGTGAATAAAAAAGTAAAAGAAATTCTCGTTGCCAACAAAAATTCAGGTTTTGAAACCAATCAACAACTCATTGCTTTTATCAAAGATTTGTATTCAGAGTACAACATTTACAATAATTACTTGACTTTTTTTGACAAGAGTTTTACCAGTCCGCTCTCGAGAACCGGGATTGATGTGTATAATTATGTGTTGACAGATACAGCTTACATTGACAAAAAATTGTGTTACAACATTGTGTTTTATCCGCGCCGCAAAAACGAGCTTACCTTCAAAGGTGATTTCTGGGTAAATGATACCACTTGGGCAATCAAAAGCATCAATATGGCTGTGACCAAAAGCGCCAACATCAACTGGGTCAAAGACATTTATATCGAACAGGAATTTGATGTAGTCAACGATTCGGTGTTTTTGCTCACCAAAGATTATATGATGTCTGATTTTGCGCTCAACAAAAAAGAGAAATCAAAAGGCGTGTATGGTAAGCGAACCACATTTTATCGCAATCACCAATTCAATGTCAAAAAACCGGATGATTTTTATAAAGAAGATGTCAATAATCAAGATATGACAGTCTATTTAAAGCCCGATGATTATTGGGCAGAACATCGTTTTGAAAAACTCTCCAAAGACGAACTCGGCGTTTATAAAATGCTCGATACCCTCAAAACAGTGCGCAAGTTTCGTCAGTTGTACGATGCGGTCACTATTATAGGAAGTGGTTTTGTGCCGATGGGCAACGTTGAATACGGCTCAATTTACTCGACCGTTGGTTATAATGAAGTTGAAGGAATGCGTTTGCGCGGTGGGCTCAGAACTCATTTTGGCGAGAACGATCCATGGCGATTACAAGGATATTTGGCTTATGGTTTTAAAGATGATAAAGTTAAATATGGGATGTCAGGCAAATGGATGATTGACAAGAAAAACCGCGTTATCATCTCGGGCGGAAACCGTCGCGATGTAGAACAAATCGGTTCGAGTTTGACCAATACCAACGACGTACTCGGGCGCAGTTTTGCTTCGTCGGCATTGTTTACCAATGGGCGCAACGGAAAACTCACCAACATCAATTTGTCGAACATTTCACTTGAAACAGAACCGGTGCGCAATTTGAATTTCCAGGCCGGATTCACGTATCGAACTTTAGAATCTGCCTCGCCAGTTTTTAGTATGGATTATTATACTGATGACAGTCATACTTCTACCAAAAGCGATGTCAAACAACCAGAATTTAACTTTCAAATCGAATATACGCCTAAGCGAAAAACCGTCGGTTATGGGGTAGAGCGCAAAGAAGTCAACGATCCGTTTACACGTGTTTTCTTTTATTACACCCGAGGTTACAAAGGCTTTATGGATGGTGATTTCTCGTATAACAAGTTTCAGTTTTACATCAATCAGCCGGTGATTATCGGAGCCATTGGCCGCAGTAACTTCATTACCGAATTCGGAAAAACCTACGGGAAAGTGCCGCTGGGATTGCTCAGTGTCGTTCCGGGGAATCAAACTTATTTTACAATTGAGAATGCCTTCAACAACCTCAATTTCTATGAATTTGTTACCGATGAATACGCGACTTTGCAATGGGTGCACAATTTTCAAGGAAAAATATTTGCGCGCGTACCGTTTTTGCGCAAGCTCAACTGGCGTGAAAACGTTTCTATTCGCGGGGTAATCGGCAGTATTTCAAACGAGAACAAAGCCCTCAATGCTTCGGGCTTAGAATATGTGGCGCCGACCAAACCTTATTGGGAATACAGCGCCGGTGTGGGGAATATTTTTAAAGTTTTGCGCATTGATTTTTCTTGGCGCGGCAATTACCTCGATTTGCCCAAAGCCAACAGATTTAGCGTGAAAGGCTCGATTGGTTTTTACTTTTAAGATGCAAAGCGCTGTTGCTTTTTTGGTTGAAAAAGAACCTGTTTTTCAACAGATTATTGATAAACATAGTTGGCCCGTTATTCCATCAAGACCGCCTGGTTTTGCCACTTTGGTTTTGCTGATTTTGGAACAACAAGTTTCGATTGATTCGGCCAAAGCGACTTATCTGAGACTTCGAGATTTAGCCAAAGAAATTACGCCGCAAGCATTGGCTAACTTATCTGATGACGATTATCGTTCGGTGGGTGTTAGTCGTCAGAAAACTTCCTACATAAAAGGATTAGCTCAAAAAATTATTCTTAATGATTTTTCAGTTGAGTCCTTGGCCGAAATGACTGCTGACCAGGCACGTGCTTCGCTCATTCAAATCAAAGGTATTGGGCATTGGACCATTGATATTTATCTGATGTTTTCTTTGCAAGCACCTGATATTCTTCCGCTGGGCGATATAGCTGTGGTCAATACTTTTAAAGAATTATTCGATTTGTACGACAAAGAAGAAATGCAAAAACGAGCAGAGTTATGGAAACCATACCGGTCGATGGCTACTTACTTGCTCTGGCATCATTACTTGCGCAGCCGCGGACGACAAATCAGCTATACCTATTGAGCAAATAAGTGACAATATTCAACTGTCAAATAGTTGTTTTTTGTTAATGTTTTGTTACTTTTGCGACCGATATAAACAAAATATAGACAATGGAAAACTTTATTATGTTGCCAATCGCAATGGCAGTTTTAGGTCTTGTTTTCATGGGTATTAAAGCCGCATGGATCAACAAACAAGACGCAGGTGATGACAAAATGCAAGGCATCGCTAAGAGTATTCAAGAAGGAGCAATGGCATTCTTGAAAGCCGAGTACAGAATCTTGGCTGTGTTTGTTGTCATTGCCTCAGTAGCCCTTTTTGCCGTATCGCAAATCTCAGGTGTATCGCACTGGATGATTGTGGTGGCTTTTATTTTTGGGGCTATTTTTTCTGCTTTGGCAGGAAACATCGGTATGCGCATCGCTACCAAATCAAACGTAAGAACAACCCAAGCTGCTAAAACCAGTTTGCCACAAGCTTTGAAAGTTTCTTTCTCAGGAGGAACCGTAATGGGCTTGGGTGTTGCCGGTTTGGCTGTTTTAGGTTTGAGTATATTTTTTCAAGTTTTCTTGAGCCAATTCATGAATGTTGAAGGAAAATCTTTCTATGAAAACATGTCGATGGTGCTTGAAACTTTGGCCGGTTTCTCATTAGGAGCTGAGTCTATTGCACTCTTTGCTCGTGTGGGTGGAGGTATTTATACCAAAGCTGCTGACGTGGGTGCGGATTTGGTTGGAAAAGTAGAGGCAGGAATTCCTGAAGATGATCCTCGTAACCCTGCAACTATTGCCGATAACGTAGGTGATAACGTAGGTGACGTAGCGGGTATGGGTGCAGATTTGTTCGGTTCATACGTAGCAACCGTATTGGCTTCGATGGTATTGGGTAACTATATTATCAAAGATATGTCTGAGGCAGCCGGTACACAATATACCGATGCGTTCAACAATATGGGGCCTATCTTGTTGCCTTTGGCGATTGCCGGAGTAGGGATTTTGGCTTCGATCATCGGAACTTTCTTTGTAAAAATCAAAGACAACGATGCTAAAGAAGATCAAGTACAAGGTGCTTTGAACTTAGGAAACTATGTTTCTCTTGCTTTGACTGTTGCAGCTTGTTGGTTCTTGATTGACAAAATGTTGCCTGCAACTATTAACATGAATTTCTTTGGTGAAGGCGTAAAACCGGTGGCTAAAATCAATGTGTTCTTTGCAACATTAGTTGGTTTGGGTGTTGGTTTATTGATTTCAGCCATTACAGAATACTTTACCGCTTTGGGTAAAAAACCAGTATTAAACATCGTACAAAACTCTTCAACCGGAGCGGCCACCAACATCATTGCTGGTTTGGCTACCGGTATGAAATCTACTTTTGGTTCAGTTATTTTATTTGCTGCTGCTATTTGGGGCGCTTATGCTTTGGCAGGTTTCTACGGAGTAGCGATTGCTGCTTCGGCGATGATGGCTACTACAGCCATGCAGTTGGCGATTGATGCTTTTGGTCCGATTGCCGATAACGCTGGAGGTGTAGCTGAGATGAGCGAATTGCCAAAAGAAGTCCGTCAAAGAACCGACGTATTAGATTCAGTAGGAAACACTACTGCTGCGGTGGGTAAAGGTTTCGCGATTGCTTCTGCTGCCTTGACAGCTTTGGCTTTGTTTGCTGCTTATGTAACTTTCACCGGTATTGACGGAATCAACATTTTTAAAGCTGATGTATTGGCTGCTTTGTTTATCGGAGGTATGATTCCGGTAATTTTCTCTGCTTTGGCGATGCAATCAGTTGGTAAGGCTGCTATGGATATGGTGAACGAAGTTCGTCGTCAGTTCCGCGAAATCCCGGGAATTATGGATGGAACCGGAAAACCTGAATACGGTAAATGTGTAGATATTTCAACCAAAGCTGCTTTGCGCGAAATGATGTTGCCGGGTGCAATTACCATCATTACACCAATTATCTTGGGATTGTTGATGGGAGCTGAAGCATTGGGTGGTTATATGGCTGGTGTATGCGTTTCAGGTGTACTTTGGGCTATTTTCCAAAACAATGCCGGTGGTGCTTGGGACAATGCTAAGAAATCATTCGAGGCTGGGGTGATGATCAACGGTGAAATGACCTTCAAAGGTTCTGATGCCCACAAAGCGGCTGTAACCGGAGATACCGTTGGTGATCCATTCAAAGATACGTCAGGTCCGTCTATGAACATCTTGATTAAATTGACTTGTTTGGTTGGTTTGGTGATTGCTCCAATCTTGGGTTCTGGACATGGATCAAAGCAAAAAATGGAGTGTACCATCGAAATGAAAAAAGAGTGCACCGGCGAAATGAACGGTAACTGCGACATGAGCAAATGTGCTACCATGACCAAAGAAGAGTGTGCTAAAATGTGCGATTCATTGGGTTGTACCCCTGAACAAAAAGCGGTTTGCATGTCACACTACGGTGCTGATGGAAAATTCATCGCTGACGAGAAACCTTCATGTTGTGCCAAAAAAGGAATGGCTGAAGAAACAAGTGAAAAAACTGTTCGCGTTGAAATCACCAACAACAATGGTAAAGCAAAAGCTACGGTGACTACCTCAGTAAACGGAACTTCAACTACCCAAAGTTTTGAAGGAACCGAAGCTGAAGTAAAAGCTAAAGTCGATGCATTGAAATAAGAATAGATTTCTTTAAATACACAAAAAGCCTTCGGATTTCGGAGGCTTTTTTTATTGTTGATATGTTGTTCTATTTGGTTGATATTTAACGTTTAAATCATTTTGAAGCAAAGACTAATTCACTATATTTGGCACGTTAACCTTGACTAAAACTATCATGAGCTCGTCTAAAAAGCAGCGCGCTGTTCAGGCTTTGTTGTCTGAATATAGAAACGTTGTTGTGGCCTTGAACCACACGATTGACAATGTTTCATACGCCAATCTTACTACGGTGGTTGATTCCGCAACCGCTGACGAGAACTGTCAATCTATTCAAACGATTTTAACGCATGTTGTTAGTTCGGGTTATGCCTATGCTGGGTATATTCGCAAGAACAAAAAAATAGCCGACGATCGTCCCGGGAAGGTAAATAGAATGTCGGTGGCAGAATATTTACAAGATCTTGAAAATTTACTTCAATACACCGAGCTAACCTTTGAAAATATTGAAGACGACGAATTAGAAGAATTTGACGAAACCCGCAAAATCAAAACTTCTTGGGGTCAGGCTTATGACATCGAACAAATGATGGAACACGCCGTAGTGCACGTATTGCGTCACCGACGTCAAATCGAAAAATTCAAAAAGAAATTAGAAGTACTCTAAAACAAACCGTTGAGTTCGGCATCAATGCGGTTGAGAATCATTCCCAAATCTTCGGGATTGTTCACAAAATCAATATTGTCCACATCAATAATCAAAAGTTTTCCGCGCGTATAGGTCTGAATCCAAGCTTCATAACGTTCGTTGAGTCGGCTTAAATATTCAATCGAAATTGAATTCTCGTAATCGCGACCGCGTTTGTGGATTTGCGCCACCAAATTCGGAATAGAACTGCGCAAATAAATCATCATATCCGGAGCTTCAACCATGGTTTCCATGAGTTCAAACAACGATTTGTAGTTTTCAAAATCGCGGTTGGTCATCAGACCCATCGCATGCAAGTTCGGTGCAAAAATGTGGGCATCTTCATAAATCGTTCGGTCTTGAATGATTTTTTTTCCGCTTTGACGGATTTGCAAAATCTGACGAAAACGACTGTTCAAGAAATAAATCTGCAAATTAAAAGACCAACGTTCCATTTGGTGATAAAAATCGTCCAAGTACGGATTGTCTACCACGTCTTCAAAGTGTGGTTCCCATTTAAAATGCTTGGCTAATAATCTGGTCAATGTGGTTTTTCCAGCTCCGATATTTCCTGCAACAGCTATATGCATTAGGGTAAATTGATTTTATAATTGGTAATTCCTTGGTCGGTAAAAATAGATAAAATTTGGTCTTTGTAGGTAAATTTTTTGAAGCTTTTTTTGTCGATTTCGATGAACAAACGCTTATTGTCGGTAAAATCATACCAGTACAAATCATGGCCCGTTTGTAGAATAATCGATTGGGTTCCGGTCCAAACAAATTGCTCGTTTTCAGGCAATCGTCCCAAGTTGTCCATTTTGCCATACACATCGCAGCGATTTACCTCGCCGGATGCATTCGACCAATAAAAGTAATTAAAATCAGAGGTGTAATTTTTAGGAGCGCTGGTCAAGGTTGTGCCCAAAGCCAGCCATTTGTTTTGCGTATAATCATACAGTCCGAACTTTTGTGTCAAGCTGTTGTATAACCAAAGTCTATTGCCAGAGGCCAAACCAATGGCTGTGGGTAAAACATCTGGGGCTTTTTCGTTGAAATTGATTTTTTGGGTTTCGTTGAGTTGTGCATCTAGTAGTGCAACGGTGTTTTGTGCTTCAAAAAAAACGACAATCTTAAGCGGATTCATCAAGTCAATTCGGCTGATTTTGCCCAATTGTGGATTTTTGTATTGCCAAATTTGCGAACCATTCTGCTTGATGAGTGTTTGCTGTTCAAGTCGGTAAAAAGCGCCCAAAGCATCATAGCCGATGAAGTTTTCTTCAGGTGTTTTCAGTGGAATTTGCTCGAGCATCACGGCATTGATCTTTTGGCCGCTCGCCATAAAACCGACGAGTAAGATAAGTGTGAGCAAAAGTTTTTTCATAAAAGCTAAGATACTATTAAAGTCTTTTTTGTACAACCTTTATCTTTGATGAAATTAATTCAAAACGCAGCATATTTGTAGTCAATTTTATCATTAATACGAATGAAAAAAATAGCCTTTCTTCTCTTCTTCGGAATTTTATCTTTTGGGGTTCATGCGCAAGATTTTCGAGCTTCGGCTTTGTATGCGGTCAAAAATATTGCTCAGCCCGAACAAACATCAAATTATCTTTTGACTTTTGATGCGACAACCTCGATTTATCAGCCTGAGAAATCAATCGCTCAAGAAAATGTTTACTATAAGAATATTGCGAATTCATCTTTTGTAGCCTCTAAAAAATGGAACGGAAAAATCTACTTAATCAGCGATGCGCTCATTCCCTTTGATTGGAAAATTCAAAGCGAAACCAAGCTGATATCAGGGTATAATTGCACCAAAGCAACCGCTCAAAACGGGCAAATTGTCGCTTGGTTTACCGAAGGAATTCCTTCAAATCAAGGGCCTGCGGACTATTTTGGTTTGCCCGGATTGATCTTGGAAGTAACTGCTCCAAAAATGACCATTTCATGCACCAAAATAGCGTTACTTCCGAATACTAAAGAAGCTGTCAAGTCACCCGTGCAAGGCATAAAGGTTACCCAAAAACAATTCGACGAGCTGGTCAAAAAGAAATAAAAAAAGCCCATCTAAATCAGACGGGCTTTGTATTTATAAAAGTATAAATTACAATTTAAACGCAGCTTTTACTTGGTCAACATAGTCTAATTTTTCCCATGTAAACAACTCAACTGATACAGTTTTTGGCGCTCCATTCGGAAGTTTAAAGGTTTTGCTTACCGTTTCAGGTTGGCGTCCCATATGTCCGTAGGCAGCTGTTTCGCTGTAAATTGGGTTTCTGAGTTTCAGACGTTGTTCGATAAAATACGGACGCATGTCAAAAATACCTTCTACCACTTTGCTGATTTCGCCATCGGTCATATTTACTTTGGCAGTTCCGTAGGTGTTCACATTAACCGAAGTTGGTTTGGCAACTCCAATCGCATAAGAAACCTGAACCAAAATCTCATCGCATAATCCCGCAGCCACCAAGTTTTTGGCAATGTGACGCGTAGCATAAGCCGCAGAACGGTCTACTTTACTTGGGTCTTTTCCAGAGAATGCTCCACCGCCGTGCGCGCCTTTTCCGCCGTAGGTATCTACAATAATTTTGCGACCGGTGAGTCCAGTATCACCGTGTGGTCCGCCAATAACGAATTTTCCGGTTGGATTGATGTGATAGGTAATGTTCTCGTTGAACAAACTCGCATACTGTGGATATTTAGCTTTGACTCTTGGAATCAAGATTTCAATCATATCCTTTTTGATTTTGGCCAACATCGATGCTTCGCTGTCAAAGTCGTCGTGTTGGGTCGAAATCACAATCGCGTCAATGCGTTGCGGTTTGTTGTCGTCTGAATATTCTAAAGTTACCTGTGATTTGGCGTCTGGGCGCAAATAGGTAATTTCTTTGTTTTCTCTTCTTAAATTGGCCAATTCAATCAACAAAGCATGTGATAAATCCAAAGCCAAAGGCATGTAGTTGTCCGTTTCGTTGGTAGCATAACCGAACATCATCCCTTGGTCGCCGGCACCTTGCTCTTCTTTGCTGGCGCGGTCAACTCCTTGATTGATATCGGCTGATTGTTCGTGAATGGCCGAAAGAACACCGCACGAATTCGCTTCAAACATATATTCGCTTTTGGTGTATCCGATTCTCTGAATTACCTCGCGGGCAATTTGCTGTACATCCAAATAAGTACTTGATTTTACTTCGCCGGCCAAAACCACTTGTCCGGTAGTTACCAACGTTTCACAAGCTACTTTTGATTCCGGATCAAAAGCCAAGAAATTGTCAATCAATGCATCGCTGATTTGATCAGCTACTTTGTCAGGATGCCCTTCGCTTACAGACTCTGACGTAAATAAATAAGCCATAATTCTAACTTTTAAATTTTTTGAAAATTTTACGAGGAAAGTTATTTGGGCAAGTCGGGCTAAAGAAGTAACTGCTTTAGCATTTTTTTTACGAGGTTGCAATCAGATCAAATTTTTCCTCAAAAATTCGGTTGCAAATGTAGGAAACCATTTTTGATTTGAAAAAATTTTTTATACCTCCTTTTTTTTAATAGATTTGTTTAAACTTCTAAAAAACAGATTATGAAAAAACTACTACTTTCTCTTTTGGTGCTTGCAGGGATTAATGCTTCAGCACAAACTACTCTTTTTCTTGATGATTTTGAGGATGGAACTATAACAGATTGGACGCTTGTTGATTCAGATGGCGACGGTAACAACTGGATTGCTGTGAACATGACAGTTGCGCCTATTTACAAAGGAATGAGATCAAATTCTTGGATTACTACGGGTGCTTTGACTCCTGACAATTGGGCAATTACACCTGGAATCGATATTGGTTTCGGAGGAGATTTAACACTAACTTGGGATGTTGTGGCAAGAGATCCAGCTTGGGATGCTGAAAAATATAGTGTTTATATTTCAGATTCTAATACGGTTGCCGGAATGATGGCTACAACTCCTGTTCTTGAAGAAAATACTTTAGATGGTGTCAACGTAATGACTCAAAGATCGGTTACAGTTCCTGCGGGTCTAAATGGTACAATCTACATTGGATTCAGACATTTTGGTGTTTCAGATCAATTTACAATCGATATTGACAACGTTAAATTAGTTGATAATGCATTGAAAACAAATGATTTCTTCTCTAAAAACTACGCCGTATATCCAAATCCTGCAAACTCTACATTGAATATTGCTTCTAAAACCAGCAATTACATTCAAGGAATTGAACTGACAGATTTGAATGGAAGAGTTGTTAAAAATCAAAAAATCGAAAGCATCAGTGCTACACAAGTAAACATTTCTGAATTAAATGCGGGTGTTTATTTCTTGAAAATAACTTCAAATCAAGGGAGTTTAACAACTAAAATTGTCAAAAAGTAATTTTATTTATCAACAACAAAAACCTGCTCATCAAGGGCAGGTTTTTTTGTAGATAGATAATTATGTAATTTTTATTTTTCAAAAAAAGTACGAGATGAATAGATTGTTAATCGGTATTATTTTTTTAGCATGCGGTTATGCCAACGGACAAACATTGTTTACCGAAAATTTCGATGTTTTTCCAACCACTTGGACTAAAACCAATCAAAGTGAACCTGTGGGAATATCCAATTGGGCGCAAGGCGGAAATACTTTGTTTAACGGAGGCTTTAACGGCGGTTCCACTTCGTTTACTTCGGTGAATTTCAATAGCGTAGCCATGGGCATGTCCGGAACCATCAGCAATTGGTTGATTACACCGGTAATCAGCCTCAAAAATGGCGATGTCATTAAATTTTATTCCAGAGTAGGAGCCAACTTCAGCACGATTCCCGATCGTTTAGAAGTTCGTTTGAGTACGCAAGGAAATAGTTCAACAACTCCTTCAACTGGCAGTTCAGACTTGGGTAGTTTCACCAATCTGATTTTGTCCATCAACCCCAATTTGCAACCATCGGTTTATCCAACCACTTGGACAGAATTTATATACACTGTTGTAGGGTTGTCTTCAGAAACCGATTGCAAACTCGCATTTAGATATTATGTAACCAACGGAGGTTCTGGTGGAACCAACGGTAACGCTGTGGGAATCGATGCACTAACCATTAACAGAACCCTGAGTACGGATGATTTTTTCAGTGGAAATTTCACAGCTTACCCAAATCCAAGTTCTGATATCCTGAAAATTGCCAACAACACCAATGTAAATGTAAATTCAATCGAAATTACGGATATGAATGGTCGCGTAGTAAAACAAGTAAAAGGAATGGTGGATCAAATCAGTGTTTCAGAATTGAACGCTGGTGTTTACTTCCTTAAAATCACTTCTGATAAAGGAACCGGAACTACCAAAATCATCAAAAAATAATTTGAGTTTTTCTCAAGAAAAAAGCTTCCAAGCAATTGGGGGCTTTTTTTATCGAATTCATTAGCGATAACGTTGGCGTAAGTTTTTTAAAAAAAGAGTTGCAAAAAACAAATTCATACGCGTACTTTGCAACGTTCTTATAAATTATGTCGTTATCACGAAAGCGGGAGGGAATAGACCCTGTGAACGCTTAGCAACCCTACTTCTGTAGAAGGTGCTACATTCTACCTCGTCTAAGACGGGAACAGATAACCTAGAGAATGCTCTCTTTCCTGATAACACAAACTTACACGTTATCAGTATGCGTATTAATATCAATGAAATTCTAAACCAGCGAATCCTCGTGCTCGACGGTGCCATGGGAACCATGTTGCAACGCAATCGGTTTGACGAAGCCGACTTTCGGGGAGAGCGCTTTAAGGATTTTCCACATCCTTTAAAAGGAAACAATGATTTGCTTTCGATTACCCAACCCGAGGCGGTCAAAGCAGTGCACCGCGCCTATTTTGAAGCCGGAGCCGATATAGTCGAGACCAATACCTTCTCGGGAACCACGATTGGAATGGCCGATTACCACATGGAAGATTTAGTCTACGAACTCAATTACCAATCCGCAAAAATTGCTCGTGAAGTGGCCGATGAGTTTACTGATAAACCTCGTTTTGTAGCGGGCTCGATTGGACCCACCAACCGAACGGCCAGTATGAGTCCGGATGTGAATGATCCGGGTTATCGCGCGGTGACTTTTGACGATTTAAGAATTGCTTATCGTCAGCAAGTAGAAGCTTTGATCGACGGCGGAGCCGATTTGTTGTTGGTCGAAACCATTTTTGATACGCTCAACGCAAAAGCTGCTTTGTTCGCCATTGAAGAAGTCAAAGAAGAACGTCAATCCGATATTCCCGTTATGGTTTCTGGAACGATTACCGATGCCTCTGGGCGAACCTTATCCGGGCAAACGGTGGAAGCTTTTTTGATTTCAATTGCACACATTCCGTTGTTGAGCGTCGGTTTCAATTGTGCTTTAGGCGCTGATCAGTTAAAACCGTACTTGAAGCGTTTGGGCCAACATACCCAACTCAATATTTCAGCGCATCCCAATGCCGGATTGCCTAACGCCTTTGGCCAATACGATCAGACGCCTGAAGAAATGCAAAGTTTGATCCGTGAATATTTACAAGAAAATTTAGTCAACATCATCGGCGGTTGTTGCGGAACCACACCCGAACACATTCGCGCCATTGCACAAGTTGCGGCCGAATTCGAACCCCGAAAAATAACAACAATCGTCTAATGACAGATACCACACAGAAATACTTATGTCTTTCCGGATTAGAGCCTTTGATTGTGACTCCGGAATCTAATTTTATCAACGTGGGCGAACGCACCAATGTGACGGGCTCTCGCAAGTTTTTGCGTTTGATTAAAGAAGGCAACTATGAAGCAGCGGTAGACATCGCCCGTGCTCAAGTAGAAGGCGGGGCGCAAATCATCGACGTGAACATGGATGAAGGCATGCTCGATGGGGTTGAAGCCATGACTAAATTCTTAAATTTAATCGCGGCCGAGCCCGATATTGCGCGTGTTCCGGTAATGATTGACAGTTCTAAATGGGAAATCATCGAAGCCGGACTCAAAGTCATCCAAGGGAAAGGTGTCGTGAATTCAATTTCTTTGAAAGAAGGGGAAGCCGCTTTTATCCATCATGCCAAATTGATCAAACGTTACGGTGCTGCCGTGATTGTCATGGCTTTTGATGAGGTGGGTCAAGCGGATACCTACGAGCGCCGCATTGAAATTTGCCAACGCAGTTACGATATCTTGGTAAATCAAGTTGGTTTTCCAGCTACCGATATCATTTTTGATCCGAATATTTTTCCGGTCGCCACGGGTATGGATGAACACCGTCGCAATGCACTCGACTTTTTTTTAGCGACCCAATGGATTCGTGAAAACCTTCCTTATGCACATATTTCAGGCGGCGTGAGCAATGTGTCGTTTTCGTTTCGAGGCAATGACAAAGTGCGCGAAGCCATGCATTCGGCTTTTTTATATCATGCCATTCAACACGGGATGACCATGGGAATCGTGAATCCGGAGATGTTAGAAGTCTATGACGAAATCGAACCGGAATTGCTGACTTATGTTGAAGATGTTTTACTCGATCGCAGAGATGATGCCACCGAGCGTTTGTTGGCTTATGCCGAAAATTTAAAGTCGGATACCAAATCCAACGACAAAGCGGTGCAAGAGTGGCGCAATGGCTCGGTACAAGAGCGATTGACGCATTCGTTGGTGAAAGGTTTGGATGAATTCATCGAACAAGATGTAGAAGAAGCTCGACAGCAAGTCGAGAAACCGATTCAAGTGATTGAGCAACATTTAATGAACGGAATGAACGTAGTAGGCGATTTGTTTGGTTCGGGAAAAATGTTTCTGCCGCAAGTAGTAAAATCGGCGCGTGTTATGAAAAAGGCGGTGGCGTATTTGTTGCCATTTATCGAAGCCAGCAAAGATGGTCAGTCTTCAAGCGCCGGCAAGGTTTTGATGGCCACGGTAAAAGGCGATGTACATGACATCGGAAAAAACATTGTGTCGGTGGTATTGGCCTGTAATAACTTTGAAATTATTGATTTGGGTGTGATGGTACCGCCCGAGAAAATTATACAAACGGCTGTTGCTGAAAATGTAGATATTATCGGATTGAGTGGTTTGATTACTCCGTCTTTGGACGAAATGGTTTATCTAGCCAAAGAAATGGAGCGTTTGCATATTTCGATTCCGATTATGATTGGCGGCGCCACTACTTCGCGTGCACATACCGCCGTGAAAATTGCTCCAGAATATACCGGAAGTGTGGTGCATGTCAACGATGCTTCGCGCGCTGTGACGGTGGCCAGCAATTTGTTGCAACCCGAAAATAAAGAAGTTTATGCTGCACAAATTAGAACAGAATACGATGATTTGCGCGAAGGCTATTTGAACCGCAGTCGCGAAAAAGAATACCTGACGATTCAAGCCGCGCGAGCCAATAAATTACAACTTGATTGGTCCAGCTTTCAACCAGCAAAACCCAATTTTATTGGCGTTCAAGAAGTTGAGGTTTCTTTAGCTGAATTGGTGCCGTTTGTTGATTGGACACCATTTTTCCATTCTTGGCAGTTGTTCGGGAAATATCCGGCCATTTTGAGCGATGAAGTTGTGGGCGAACAAGCCCAACAATTGTTTGAGGATGCGCAAAAGATGTTGCAGCAAATCGTTACAGAAAAATGGTTTACAGCCAAAGGAATTTTGGGCATCTTTCCGGCAAATACCGTCTCAGATGATGATATTTTGGTGCAACCAACCCCCGACGACCAACCCCCGACGACCTTTCTTACCCTGCGTCAGCAATCCAAGAAAACCGCAGGCGCACCCAATATGGCTTTGGCCGATTTTGTAGCGCCTAAGGAAACCGGGATTCAAGATTACATCGGGTGTTTTTGTGTGACCACTGGATTTGGTGTGGATGAAAAAGCCGCCGAATTCGAAAAAGCCTTAGACGATTACCACGCAATTATGACCAAAGCTTTGGGCGACCGTTTGGCCGAGGCTTTTGCCGAATATTTGCACCTGAGCGTGCGCAAAGAAATCTGGGGTTATGCCAGCGATGAACAATTAGACAACAACGCTTTGATTGCCGAAGAATATAAAGGAATTCGTCCGGCTCCGGGTTATCCGGCCTGTCCGGACCATCTGGAGAAACCGACCATTTGGAAGTTGCTCGACGTTGAAAAACGCATCGGCGTAACGCTCACCGAAAGCATGGCGATGTGGCCGGCGGCTTCGGTGTCGGGCTATTATTTGGCGCATCCGCAGAGTAAATATTTTGGTTTGGGCAAAATCAAAGACGATCAAGTGGCCGATTATGCCCAGCGCCGTGGAATTACGATTCAAGAAGCGCAAAAATGGTTGGCTCCGAATATGGCTGATTGACGAACTGCGAGAGGGATAGCAGCAAGGTGCCGCGCACCGCGAATAGCCCGACGGCGGACCCAAACATCCAGCATAAAACAGAGCTCGCTACCGCCGGCTCGCCCAAATAAAAGAAAAAGTTGAATTTAAATGTGTCAGGAACCGATAACTGACGACCGATAACAGATTATATGAAAGTAACCCAACATATTGAAAACGCGCAAGGAAAACCACTGTTTTCATTTGAGATTTTACCGCCGCTGAAAGGGCAAAATATTCAGTCGATTTTTGACGGAATTGATCCGCTGATGGAATTCAAACCGCCGTTTATTGATGTGACGTACCACCGCGAGGAATATGAATTTAAAGAACTTGAGAACGGTTTGTTGCAAAAGAAAATTGTCAAGAAACGTCCGGGAACAGTGGGCATTTGTGCTGCGATTCAAGGAAAATACAATGTAGATGCGATTCCGCATGTGTTGTGTGGCGGGTTTACCAAAGAAGACACCGAGAACTTGCTCATTGATTTGGATTTTTTGGGCATTGACAATGTGGTGGCCTTGCGCGGCGATGCGCTCAAAACCGAAACCTATTTCAAGCCTGAGAAAGACGGCAACAATTACGCTTCAGAACTTGTGGAGCAAATCAATAAGCTCAACCGCGGAATTTATTTGGATGAAGATTTGAAAAATTCAGCCAAAACCAATTTCTGTATTGGTATTGCGGGTTATCCGGAGAAACATATGGAAGCGCCGAGCTTGGATTCGGATATTCACTTCTTGAAACAGAAGATAAAAAACGGAGCTGATTATATCATTACGCAACTTTTTTACGACAACAAAAAATATTTTGACTTCGTGGATAAATGCCGAGCCGCCGGTATTACCGTGCCCATTATTCCCGGGCTCAAACCCATTGCGACCAAAAAGCAACTCAATTTGATTCCGCATCGATTTAGTGTGGAGCTTCCGGATGATTTGATTATGGAAGTAGTGCGTGCCAAAGACAACGATGCCGTGATGCAAGTGGGTATTGAATGGTGCATTGCACAAAGCAAAGAACTTTTGGCAGCGGGTGTGCCGGTGTTGCATTACTATTCGATGGGCAAGGCAGCCAACATCAAAGCCATTGCGCGCGAGGTATTTTAATATTGAATATATTTGCCGCTTTATTGTACGAAAATGCGGATTTATTTGTGGCCTTTTTTACTGTTGGGTTTTCTGGCTTCGGCGCAGCAAAGAGTTGATTCTCCAACGGTTGAAGTGCATTTTTTGCGCGGAAATGTTTTGCCGCATTCGCCTGAATTATATCATTTAATTACCGGCCATCCCGAAGGCGTGATGATTAATTACGCTCGAAAAACCTACGGAAATGAAGAGTGGCAAACGGCTTATAACTTTCCGGATTATGGGTTTTATTTTTTGTACGAAGATTTTAAAAACGAAATCTTGGGCAAGAATTATGCGCTTGGAGCCAATTATAAATTCTATTTTCTCAACAGACATTTGACGCTTCAAGTTGGGCAAGGCATCGCGATGACCACGCATCCGTATGACAAATACACCAACAGCAAAAACAGAGCGTTTGGTTCAAAATATATGGGCAACACTAATTTTGTGCTCAATTATAAAAAAGAAAAAATACTCGGTGGATTGGGCCTTGAAGCCGGATTGTTTTTTACTCATTTTTCAAACGGACGCACCAAATCGCCCAACAGCGGTATCAATACCTACGGCATCAATTTGGGTTTGAATTATGATTTTGAAACAAAGACTTCCACTCGCCGCGACAGCATTGTTCCGATGAAACAATTTTCGGAGCCTATAAAATTCAATGCTGTTTTCAGATATGGTTTCAACGAAAGCCAAGTCATCGGAAGCGGTCAAAAGCCGTTTTATCACGTGGGCATTTACGCTGATAAACGAATCAATCGCAAAAGCGCTTTGCAATTCGGAGTTGATTTTTTTGCGACACATTCGATTAAAGAATACATCAAGTATCGCTCAATAGCTTATTCATATGAACATGTCGATCCGGATACCGATTATCGCCGGATTGGTTTGTTTGTAGGACATGAATTGTTCATCAATAAATTATCTATTGAAACTCAGCTCGGTTATTATATTTATCGACCTTTTGAGCTTGACAAACCTTATTACGACCGACTCGGATTTAAGTATTATTGGACACCAAAATTCTTTACCGGTGTCGCGGTTAAAACCCACGGATTTTTGGCTGAAGCCATTGAATATGGTGTGGGTGTAAGATTATAAACGTATGAAAAGAATAGCCATTTTACTTTTGATGATCTCTTTTTTTGCAGGTTGCGAAAAGCCGTATGACTGTGTCAAGCCCAGCGGAGCGCTTACTTCAAAAGTTTATGAAGGTTTGACTTTTACCAAAATTGTCGTTAGCAAACGCATTGGTGTGGTGATTACCCAAGGCGATGAATACCGCGTTGAGGTGCGCACCGGCGAAAACCTAATCAACGATATTGAAGTAACGCAAACGGGCGATTTACTCAAGCTTTCAGACAACACCGAATGCAACTGGACACGCAGCTTCGGCGAAACGGTGGTCTACATTACAGCGCCAAATATTACCGATATTTACTCAAAAACCGAACAAGAAATTCGCTCCAACGGCGTGCTCAGATTTCCTCATTTACGGCTTACTTTGATGGATGAATACGACGGATTTTCAGGTGTCGGAACCGGCGATTTTATTCTTGAACTCGACAATGAATCTGTGGTGGTTGACAACAACGATGTTGGCCGATTCTTTTTGAGCGGTCACACCCAAAAACTCCAAATTGGCTTTTATGAAAACGGAGGCGTTCTACATGCCGAAAATTTACTGGCTGATGTAGTTCAATTATACCACCGCGGTAGCAACGATATGCACGTACATCCGGTCAACGAAATCCACGGAGGCATCTACAATGTGGGCGATGTGTTGTGTTATTCGCGTCCGCCGGTGGTTGATGTGCACGAATATTATCGCGGCGATTTTATTTATAAGTAGATTTTTTGGGCAGCAATTCCGGCTGTTCGCTATTATCTCCCGCTGACGCGTGAGGATAGCCGCTGCCATCCGGGCTGCAAAGTCGCGGGCTCAGTAAATTTTTCTAAATTTATTTCTTAGTCACTTCTCTAAAAAGCGTTTCGAGATTTTTGCTCTTCAAATTGAGCTGCAGTGTTTTTAAGCCGTTGTTTTGTGCCAAGTCAAACACCGCCGGACGACAATCAACCCCGGCGTTAAAGCGCAAAGCCCAAAGATTTCCTTGCAAGTTTTCGGTGGCGGTTAAGTAAGCCAGTTGACTCAGAATTTCCGGGTTGATGGTTTGGTCAAATTCCACTTCAATGATTTGCTCTTCAAGGGTTTTTACCGCGGCTTCGATTTTTTTATCGGTCACAATTTTACCTTGGTCAATAATAATCACACGGTCGCAAATCGCTTCAACCTCTTGCATGATGTGCGTCGATAAAAAGACTGTTTTGTTTTTGCCCACATTTTTAATTACCTCGCGAATTTCGACCAATTGATTCGGGTCAAGTCCGGTGGTGGGTTCATCCAAAATCAAAACCGCAGGATCGTGCAAAAGCGCATTGGCCAAGCCCACCCGCTGACGATAACCTTTAGACAACTGCCCGATTTTTTTGTGTGCTTCGGCTGAAAGTCCAGTCAGTTGAATCACTTCATCAATGCGGTTTTTGGCCACGCCGTACACGTCAGCATTAAACGCCAAGTATTCGCGCACATACAAATCCGTATACAATGGGTTGTGTTCGGGCAAATAACCAATCGATTTTTGGACTTCTTTGGTTTGCGTTTGCACGTCAAATCCGTTAACGGCAGCACTTCCGGCATCGGCGCCCAAATAAGTTGTCAAGATTTTCATGAGTGTAGATTTTCCGGCACCATTCGGACCTAAGAAACCTACGATTTCACCTTTTTGTACTGAAAACGAAATCTCGTCTAAAGCTTTTTGACTTCCGTAATTTTTACTGATCGATTGAACTTCGATGGACATACACAAAACGTTTGGCACAAAAGTAAAAAAATATGTTCATGGCAAGCGAAATATAAAAAGTTAAAGCGGTATTATTTGTTTAATATTTTTATAAATTTGTTAAACAAAATTATTATCATGGCAGCTAAGAAAAAACCAACCGTCACCGCTGAACAAATCGTGAGTCTCTACACAGATTTTGTGCTTAAACACGGCAAGAAACCTAATTCAGTATATAGTTTTATGAGCGAAGCCGGCTTTTCAGAAGCTGATTTTTATTTGCATTACGCCTCATTCGACGCTATTGAGTCGGCTTATTTTTCTGAGCTTTTTGCGCATTCATTCAACTTGATTCAGAAATCAGATGATTTCGCTCAGTATGATGCAGCCCAAAAGCTCTCTTCGTTTTATTTTACTTTTATCGAAATGGCCACCGCCAACCGAAGCATGGTTTTGTATCTATTACAGTCGAGTAAGAATACGCTTTCAAATCTGGAAAAACTCAAACCTTTGCGTCGAGATTTCTTAAATATGCTCAAGCAAATTCTGCAAGCGCCCATGCAAACCCAAAGTGCGCGATTCAATGAAATGCAAGCCAAACTGGTGCATGAAGGTGGGTGGATTCAGTTGATGTCGATTCTTAAATTCTGGATGGACGACACTTCGGCAGGCTTTGAAAAGACCGATGTTTTTATTGAAAAATCGGTTCAAGCCGCTTTTGATTTGGTCTACAACAGTCCGATGCAGAGCGTGGTTGATTTGGGAAAATTTCTTTGGAAAGAAAAAATGACGCAACACTAAAGCATGAAAAAAATCGATTCCATTCCGACGCGTAAAATTGAACGCGTGGCCAAATTGGTGACCACCGGTGTTAAAGTAGGCGGAAATTACCTCAAATACTACGGTGAGAAAGCCATCAATCCGAGCCTGACCAAAGATAAATTGCACGAAGAAAACGCTACCGATATTTACGACGGACTCAAAGAACTCAAAGGCAGCGCGCTCAAAGTAGCCCAAATGCTCAGCATGGAAAAAAACCTCTTGCCACAGAGCTATGTCGAGAAATTTTCTTTGTCGCAGTTTTCGGTTCCGCCTTTGTCGGCTCCGCTGGTGCGCAAAACTTTTAAAAACAGTTTTAAAAAATATCCCGAGGAGATTTTTGATTCGTTCACACCTGATTCGGTCAATGCGGCCAGTATTGGTCAAGTGCACAAAGCCGAGAAAGACGGCAGACAACTCGCGGTAAAAATCCAGTATCCGGGCGTGCGCGACAGCATCAAAACCGATATTGCGCTGGTAAAACCTATTGCTGTTCGCATGTTCAATTTGCAAGGAACTTCGGATGAATATTTTCAAGAGGTTGAAGACAAACTCACCGAAGAAACCGATTATCAACTCGAATTGCAACAAAGCGAAGCCGTTCGCATAGCCTGCAGTAAAATTGAAGGTTTGCAGTTTCCGAAATATTATCCGGAATATTCGTCCGACAGAATCATCACCATGGATTGGATGCGCGGGCAACATCTTTCAGAGTTTTGCGCTACTGAAACCAACCCTGAAAAACGCCAACGGGTCGCGCAGACACTTTGGAATTTTTATATGTATCAGATTCATGCGTTGCGCAAATTCCATGCTGATCCGCATCCTGGTAACTTTTTGGTGGATGCCGATGGTCAGTTGATTGCCATTGATTTTGGTTGTATGAAGCAAATTCCGTCTTCGTTTTACAAACCGTATTTTGAAATTTCCAGTCCTGATGTTCTGAACGATGCATTCAAATTCAAGAATAAACTCATCGAACTTGAAATTTTAAAAACCACTGATTCCCCCGCTGAAGAAAAGTTTTTTACCGAACTTTTTCACGAATTACTCACCCTTTTTACCCAACCAATCCAACACGAAGAGTTTGATTTTTCAGACGCTTCGTTTCAACAAAAAATTGCCCAATTGAGCGAGAAATTCACTCAAGACAAAAACCTCCGAAAAATGAATGGTAACCGCGGTTCGAAGCATTTTATCTATGTCAACCGAACTTTTTTTGGGTTGTACAGTTTGATGTTTGACATTGGCGCTCGCGTTCGCATCAATGATTTCGAAAAATACCTAAAAGCATGAAATCACTCAATGAAGCACAAATAGATCGCATCATCGAAATGGCATGGGAAGACCGAACGCCGTTTGAAGCCATAGAATTTCAGTTTCAATTATCAGAAGCCGAAGTCATTGAACTCATGCGCCGCGAGATGAAACCCTCAAGCTTCAGAATGTGGCGAGCCCGCGTACAAGGCCGAGCCACCAAGCATTTACAAAAGCGAACTTTTTTAAGCGGAACTTTCAAATGCGATTTACAACGCAACATCACCGGAAACAAAATCAGCAAAAGAAGGCGTTAAATTTTCAAAGTTTTTTCACGGTATTGTAAAAATGTCTATATTCGTGCAAATCAAATTCATTTATGAATCATAACCTTTATTATAACAACCCAATTTATTACTTCCAAAATCGGAAGCTGGGATGATATTGGTTATCTGAAATAATTATTAATTCAAAAAGATACAAATCCCGGCAGTGTTCGGGATTTTTTTATTATATGCCTATGATTACAACGGCCCATCGATTAAACAGCGTTCAGGAATATTACTTCTCGTCTAAATTGCGCGAAGTCCGGCAGCTCATCGCTCAAGGAAAACCCATCATCAACATGGGTATTGGCAGTCCGGATTTGGCTCCGGATGCCAGTGTTGTGCAAGCCATGCAATTGGCTATGTCCGAACCTTCGGCGCACCAATATCAAAGCTATCAAGGCTTGCCTGAATTACGCGCAGCGATGGCGCAATTTTACCAAAAACATTTCTCAGTCACGCTCAATCCCGATACCGAAGTTTTGCCGCTCATGGGTTCCAAAGAAGGCATCATGCATATTTCGATGGCGTTTCTCAATCCGGGCGACCAAGTACTCATTCCCAATCCGGGCTATCCAACTTATGCATCGGTCACGCAACTTGTGGGCGCCGAACCAATTTTCTATGATTTGTTGCCCGAGCGAAACTGGCAACCCGATTTTGAAGCGTTAGAAAAGCTCGATTCATCCAAAATTAAACTCATTTGGATTTCCTATCCGCACATGCCCACGGGAGCGCCAGCCGATATGGATTTGCTGGCACGCTGGGTTGCTTTGGCAAAAAAGCACAACGCACTATTGGTCAATGACAATCCGTATAGTTTTGTACTCAATCCACAACCGACTTCATTGTTGCAAGTACAAGGTGCAGAAGGAATTTGTTTGGAACTTAATTCTTTGTCGAAAACGTTCAATATGGCGGGTTGGCGCGTTGGGATGGTTTTGGGGCATCCCGATTTGATTCAGGCGGTACTTCAGGTAAAAAGCAATTTTGACAGTGGTATGTTTTACGGTGTGCAGAAAGGTGCCATTGCAGCATTAAATCTCGATAATACTTGGTTTGAAGAACAAGATAAAATCTATCAAAAACGCAGAGCTTTGATGCTCAAAATAGTTGAAAAATTAGGATGCAAAACCCGTGCAGATGAAGTAGGTTTGTTCATTTGGGCTCAATTGCCTGATGGTATCTTAGATGCCGAAAAATTTGTAGACGAAATATTATACAGCCGACATATCTTTGTGGCGCCGGGAACCGTTTTTGGCAGCAACGGTCAAGGTTATATTCGGTTTTCACTTTGCGTGGACGAAACAAAAATCACCGAGGCTTTGTCGCGGTTTAAAGAAGAATTATGAACGTATTTATTATAGGAACTGGGCTCATTGGCGGCTCAATGGCACGCGATATTCGAACGCATTATCCGCAGGCCAAAATCTTCGGAATTGATACCCAAGCCCATCATTTAGAACAAGCCAAACAACAGAGAATTATTGATGAATCAGCAAATTTTTCTGATTTGACGATGGCCGACCTCGTCATTGTTTCGGTTCCGGTAGATGCTTGTCTGACTTTGTTGCCCGAAGTATTGAACGCGGTATCTGAACAAGCCTTGGTGATGGATGTAGGCTCGACCAAATTACCGATTTGTCAAGCGGTCGAAAATCACCCCAAACGCGCACAGTTTTTGGCTGCTCACCCGATTGCCGGAACAGAATTCTCAGGCCCGACAGCGGCTGTTTCTGGATTATTTGTCGGCAAAACCAACATCATTTGTGAAGTCGAAAAGACTTCGTTTAAATTGCAAGAAAAAGCACTCGAAATTTTCCAAAAACTCGGTATGCGCATTCGTTATATGAGTCCCAAATCGCACGACAAACACATCGCTTATGTGTCGCATTTGTCACACATCAGCTCATTTATGCTCGGCAAAACCGTGATTGAAAAAGAAAAACACGAACGCGATATTTTTGATATGGCTGGCAGCGGATTTGAAAGCACCGTTCGACTCGCCAAAAGTTCACCGGCGATGTGGACGCCCATTTTCAAACAAAACAAAAAGCAGGTGATGCGCGCTTTGGATGAATATATTGCCAATTTATCGCATTTCAGAAACCTCATGGAAAGCGAAGATTACGACTTGGTTTTTCAAGAAATGCAACAAGTCAATCGCATCAAAGAAATTTTAAACGGAATCAACAACCCCAAAACAGCTTCATAAAATGGAAAACACAAAAGATATGCGTCAATGGCTCGATGATTTTGGATTGTCACATCCACTAGTCATTGCCGGGCCTTGTAGCGCTGAAACAGAAGCCCAAGTTTTGCAAATTGCACACGAACTCAAAGATTCGGACGTGCGTATTTTTCGCGCCGGAATCTGGAAACCGCGCACGCGACCGGGCGGATTTGAAGGCGTTGGTGCCATCGGACTCAAATGGTTGCAACGTGCCAAAGCCGAAACCGGTTTGCTCATGGCCGTCGAAGTGGCCAATGCAGCGCACGTCAAACTCGCATTAGAACACGACATAGATGTGCTTTGGATTGGGGCGCGCACCACGGTGAACCCGTTTGCGGTGCAAGAAATCGCCGATGCTTTGCAAGGAACCGATAAAATTGTTTTGGTTAAAAATCCGGTCAATCCTGATTTGGCCTTGTGGATGGGTGGTGTAGAGCGATTACACGCCGCCGGCATCAAAAAGTTAGGAGTCATTCACCGCGGGTTTTCAACCTACGAAAAAACGAAATACCGCAATATTCCTGAGTGGCAAATTCCGATTGAACTGCAAAGTCGTTTTCCGGATTTACCGCTCATTTGCGATCCGTCGCACATTACCGGAAAGCGCGATATGATTCAAGAAGTTTCGCAGCAAGCACTTGATTTGAATTACGATGGACTCATGATTGAAACGCATATAGATCCGAACCATGCCTGGAGTGATGCCGCACAACAAGTCACCCCGACCGTTCTGAAGCAGATTTTTAAAGATTTGCGCATCCGAAATTTATCAACCGAAGAAAGCGATTTCAATGTTCAAATGGCCCAGTTGCGCACCGAGATTGATTCAGCCGATAGTAAATTGCTCGAAATTTTAGGCAAACGCATGCAAGTAGCCGAGAAGATTGGCGCGCTCAAAAAAGAAAAAAACATTGCCGTTTTACAAAACAAACGCTGGAACGAAATCTTGCAAAAAATGACCCAAGAAGGCCACAGCAAAGGTTTGAGCGAAGATTTTATCTTGCGCCTTTTTAAGGCGATTCACCAAGAAAGCATTAGCCATCAAGAGCGGGTGATGAATCAGCGCAATAATTAAATTTTCTGAGAAAATCCTAGAGGCAATCACCAGGTTGCCTTTTTTATTTCATACAACTTGCATGGCAGCAAACGTGTTTTTTTTAAATTTGCTTCAGCTAAAAGGCATTCATGACAGGAATCGTATATAAATCAACCGGAAGCCATTATGTAGTAAAAAATCAACAAGGTCAATTGGTTGATTGTCGCATCAAAGGTAAATTCCGCATCAAAGGCATCAAAAGCACCAACCCGATTGCGGTGGGTGATGCAGTTGATTACGATTTAGATACTTCTACCGATGAGGTTATCGGGCAAATTCACCACATTCACGACCGCAAGAATTACATTGTGCGGAAATCGGTTAATTTATCCAAACAAGTGCACATTATTGCCGCCAACATTGATGTGGTTTTTTTGTTGGTTACGGTGAGCAATCCGCCCACTACAACCAGTTTTATCGATCGTTTTTTGGTCACGGCCGAGGCTTATGGCATCGAAGCGGTTTTGGTTTTTAATAAAATTGATGCACTTGACGAGGATCAACTCGACGAACAATTGTATTTACAGCATATCTATTCCGAAATCGGCTATCAATGTTTGCGTGTTTCGGCCTTGCAAGGCAAAGGAATCGATGCGCTCAAAGAATTAATGCGCGGAAAAGTGTGTATGTTTTCAGGGCATTCGGGCGTTGGGAAATCAACTTTGGTCAATGCCGTTGAGCCCGGATTTAACCTCAAAACCACCCAGGTTTCTGAGCAAAGCGGGCAAGGACAACACACCACCACTTTTGCTGAAATGTTTGACGTGTCCTTTGGAGCGCAAATCATCGACACGCCGGGCATCAAAGGTTTCGGGATTGTCGATATGGAACCTTCAGAAGTGAGCAGTTATTTTCCGGAGTTTTTCAAGCGACAAGGCGATTGCAAATTCAACAATTGCTTGCACAAAGAAGAACCGCATTGCGCCATCAAAAAAGCATTAGAAAACGACGAGATTGCTTGGTCGCGTTACCGCAGTTATATACAAATTCTCGAAGGCGAAGACGAGCATTACCGCACCGATATTTACAACGATGACCGTATAGCCAGCGATCAAACCCGAAAATCTGAATAGGATGAAAGTGGTGATTCAAAGGGTTGCGCATGCATCGGTCGGAATTGAGCAAAAAAAAGTAGCCGATATTGGCCAAGGCTTACTCATATTTGTAGGTATTGAAGAATCAGACAACCAGGAAGACATTGATTGGCTGGCTGCCAAAATAGTCAACTTGAGAATTTTTGCTGATGCCAAACAAGTGATGAATTTATCGGTAAAAGATATTCATGGAGATATCATCGTGGTGAGTCAATTTACTTTGCATGCATCTACCAAAAAAGGCAATCGACCTTCCTATATCAAAGCGGCCAAACCTGAGATTTCAATTCCGGCCTATGAAAATTTTGTAAAAGCAATAGAGTCGGTTTTGGGCAAAAAAGTGCAGACCGGAATTTTCGCTGCCGACATGAAAGTTTCACTACTCAATGACGGCCCAGTAACGATTATTATAGATTCAAAAGACAAACAATAATGGATATAAAAAACGCTCAACTCGAAGTTGATAACTGGATCAAAAACCACGGAGTTCGCTATTTTAACGAGCTTACCAATATGGCACAACTCACCGAAGAAGTTGGTGAAGTAGCCCGAATCATTGCGCGCAGATATGGCGAACAGTCCGAAAAAGAATCCGACAAAAACAAAGATTTAGGCGAAGAATTGGCCGATGTGGTTTTTGTGGTTCTATGTTTGGCCAATCAAACCGGAGTTGATTTACAAGCGGCTTTTGACAAAAAAATGGACCTCAAAACCCAGCGCGATCACGACCGTCATCACAACAACGAAAAGCTCAAATAGTGAACCTCAAGCTGTTTCCATCCAGCCTTCAGAACCACACAAAACTGGTCATTTCAGGCTCTAAGTCTGAAACCAATCGATTGTTGTTGCTTCAGGCATTGTATCCGGAACTCACTCTTGAAAACACTTCTGATTCTGATGATGCACAAGCGATGCGTCAAGCCATTGAGCAATCAAAAAACAACCATCCAGAAAAACCTGTAATAGATGTTCACCATGCAGGAACAGCCATGCGGTTTCTCACGGCTTTTTTTGCCACTCAATATAACGGCGAATTCACGCTGACCGGCTCAGAACGCATGCAACAACGGCCCATTAAAATATTAGTGGATGCCTTGCGACAATTGGGCGCTGAGATTGATTATCTCAAAGAAGAAGGATTTCCACCGCTGCGCATTGTTGGCAAAGTAATCACACAGCGTCAAATCCGCATTTCAGCCGATGTTAGTAGTCAATACATATCGGCTTTGTTGCTCGTGGCACCCAAACTTCAAAACGGACTCGAACTCACTTTAGATGGACAGATTACTTCGCTTCCGTACATTAAAATGACGTTGGCTTTGCTGGACGAATTGGGCATCAAAACTTCTTTTGAAAACAACTTTATTCGCGTTTGGCCAGCGCAGGAATTAAAACAAAATCAGTTAACTGTTGAGTCTGATTGGTCTTCGGCTTCGTATTGGTATTCGTTTATTTCGATGTCTGAAATCGGCACCCAAATACAGCTTTCAGATTTCAAACAAAATAGCCTTCAAGGCGACAGCGCTTTGGTTCAACTCTATGAATCCTTGGGTGTTGCATCTGCTTTTTTGCCCAAACATATTTTGCAACTCACCAAAGTTTCAGTGCCCAACACTGATTTCTTTCAAGCCGATTTAAACGCTAGTCCGGATTTGGCACAAACGCTCGTTGTTAGTTGTCTCGGATTGGGAATTGCCTGCCAACTCACCGGATTGCACACGCTCAAAATCAAAGAAACCGATCGGCTCCAAGCGCTGCAAACCGAAATTCAAAAACTCGGTGGCAACATCCAAATTACAAGCGAATCATTGCAACTTGAAGCCTCTCAAAATCTGAATAAAGACGTTTCGATTGCCACCTATCAAGACCACCGAATGGCTATGGCTTTTGCTCCACTAGCTTTGCGCATTCCGATTGAAATTGAGCAAGCTGAGGTGGTGTCAAAATCCTATCCCGAGTTTTGGAATGATGTTCAAAAAGCAGGCATTCAAAGCTCAAAAAGCGCTTAAGCCCGCGATGAGTCTGAGTTTCAAAAAATAAATCCCGATTTACTTGACAACGCCTGTTTGGGCAACGTATATTTGCGGCCGGTTGTCCAGAAAGTTGTATGAGCCTTTGCTGTGCCAACCTGAAAAACGAACTGTTCTATATGAAATTATCACACTTCAACTTTAATCTGCCCAAAGAATTATTGGCAGAATTTCCGGCCGAAAACCGCGACGAATCAAGACTTATGGTCGTGAACCGCGCAGCCAAAACCATCGAACACAAAATGTTTAAAGACATCATTGATTATTTTGATGACGGCGATGTTTTTATCATCAACAATACCAAAGTTTTTCCGGCTCGTTTGTACGGAAACAAAGAAAAAACCGGAGCGCGCATTGAAGTATTCTTGTTGCGCGAACTCAATTCAGAGCAGCGTTTGTGGGATGTGCTCGTTGATCCGGCGCGTAAAATCCGTATCGGAAACAAACTTTATTTTGGCGATGACGATTCACTCGTAGCTGAGGTAATTGACAACACCACCTCACGCGGTAGAACCTTGCGTTTCTTGTACGATGGTTCGTATGAAGAGTTCCGTCGCAAGCTCAAAGAATTGGGCGAAACTCCGATTCCAAAATACATCAACCGCGAAGTGGTTCCCGAAGATGCCGAGCGTTACCAAACCATTTATGCCAAAAACGAAGGAGCCGTTGCCGCGCCAACTGCCGGTTTACACTTCTCAAAGCATTTAATGAAACGCCTCGAAATCAAAGGTGTGAACTTTGCCGAAGTAACTTTGCACGTGGGTTTAGGAACCTTCAATCCTGTGGAAGTCGAAGATTTATCGAAACACAAAATGGATTCTGAAGAGTTGTTTATTACCCAAGAAGCGTGCGATATTGTCAACAAAGCCAAAGCGGACAGAAAAAGAGTTTGCGCTGTCGGAACCACATCCATCCGCGCGATTGAAAGCTCGGTTTCATCGGCCAAAACGCTCAATCCGTTTGTGGGTTGGACCAACAAATTCATTTTCCCGCCGTACGATTTTAGCATCGCCAATTGTATGATTACCAATTTCCATACGCCAAAATCAACTTTACTTATGATGATTTCGGCTTTCTGCGGACACGATTTGATGAAAAAAGCCTACGACGAAGCCATCAAAGAAGGCTACCGTTTTTACTCATACGGCGACGCAATGTTGATTATCTAATCGACTTTGAAATAACCATAAAAAGAAATCCCGTTTTAAAGCGGGATTTTTTGTTTTTTAAATTTTGATGTTTTTTGGGCGTGCCACCGGCTCCGCTGCGCTGCGCCGCTGTCAGGCTGTTCGCTTGTAGTCCTCGCTATCGCTGCGGGCTACCGCTGCCATCCTTCACGCAATTGAAAATTCGTTTTAGTATCTTACTTTTTCTTTTTAGCAGGTTTGCAGGTTTTACAAAAATCAGAAAGCTGTTCGATTTCGTTTAAAACTTCTTGTCTCAATCGGCTGAGCTCTTTTTTGTTTCGGCCTAAATCCGTTGTTTTTCCGGCCATCGTATCTCGGCTGTTAAATTCTTTTTGCATTTCGTCAAAAGCAGGTTTGACAAAGCTCACACCTGAAAAAGTGCTTTTTTCATCATAAAGTTTTTTTCTGAATTTTCGCGCATATAGTTCAGATAAGTCAAATTCATAGCGCGCAAATTCAACTAAATCTTGTGCAATTTCATCGTTGGGCGCCACCAATGAAGAAGCTTCTTTGTTGAATACACAATTCACTTTTGAATTAAAATTTCGCGTAAACATAAATTCGGCATTGCTCATGTAAAAAGAAAAATCAATATGGGCCGCCGTGTGCAAACTATATAGGTTGGTATTTCCGATTTGTGTTGCCACCGACTGAAAATCTTCGCGCTCAAGCTCATATTTACCATCCCAATCGATGATATTTTGGGCATTACAAGAAAGAACGATGCAAAATAAAATCCAAAAAAAAGTTCGATTCATAAACAGCAAAACTTACACTAATTACATTTAAAACTGGGCGATTAATCCACCTGATACACCAATTTTACGGTGATATTTGCAGTTTTGTTTTTTGAAGTCGTGTTAAACGAGCCGCCATACGAGAAATCTTCTGATGAGTTTTGACCGGTAATCTGAAAAACGCCCATATCTGATTTTTTCAAATGTCCGAGGCTGGCTCCTGCGTTTTGCGCAATGCTCTCGGCACGAATGCGCGCGTCTTTAGTTGCTTCGGCAATCATCTTGATTTTGAGTTCGGCCAATTTGGTGTAATAATATTCCGGTGGGTTCGAGTAAAATTCCACTCCGGAATTAATCAGTTCACTCGATTGCCGCGAAATTTCTTCAATGCTGTTGACTTCTTTAGATTGAACCGTCACGGTTTGCGTGAGATTAAAACCCGTAAAAGTTTGTTGACGCGTAGTTCCGTTGTCGTTGTAGACATAATCAAAATCTTTGTTGA
Source organism: Flavobacteriaceae bacterium (assembly GCA_046329175.1). Lineage (GTDB taxonomy): Bacteria > Bacteroidota > Bacteroidia > Flavobacteriales > Flavobacteriaceae > Flavobacterium. The sequence continues at coordinate 34,006 of JAXLVE010000004.1, read as the reverse complement.
AATTCACTGCCGAAAACACAATATCGGTAGCCGCAATTCCTTTTGAAACCAAATAGTTTTTGATTTTCTCACGGTCGGCATCCAGTGAAGCATAAGCATCTTTGAGGTTCATGCTTTTTTTAGAAAAAGATCCGCTCCAAACTATCAAATCCGAAGTAAAATCTTTTTTGCCCAAACCTGTCACGCTGATGGTGTCGTTGCTTTGGTTTCGGTTTTTAAAAGCGCTCGAAAATAAAAAGGCGGCCACAATAACGGCGGCGGCAATAATCAGTGCATTGGCTTGATTTCGCATGGTTCATTCATTTGAAGTTAAAAGTACAGTTTTCTGCTCAGAATTAACTAACGGCTCAAACGAAATTTTGTTATTTTTACGCACCTTAAAACAACGGCCATGGTTTTTGAAAACACCCGCGCGTTCGCTCAAGAGCTCGATGCTCAAGATCCGCTTAAAGCATACAAAAGCGAATTTATTTTTCCGCAACACAACGGAGAAAACGTGATTTACTTTACCGGAAACTCACTCGGTTTACAGCCCAAACGCACGGCAAAATACGTTCAAGAAGTCATGGACGATTGGGCCAATTTGGCGGTCGAAGGTCATTTTTATGCCGACAAACCTTGGTGGGATTACCACGAGAGATTCTCAGCTCCACTGAGCGCGATTGTGGGCGCTTTGCCTTCAGAGGTAACAGTCATGAATACGCTTACGGTGAATTTGCATTTGCTCCTGGTGTCGTTTTATCAGCCGCAAGGCAAACGCTATAAAATTATTTGCGAAGAAAAAGCGTTCCCTTCTGACCAATATTTACTGCAAAGCCAAGTGCGTTTTCACGGATACGAGCCCGCCGATGCCATCGTTGAAATCAAACGTCGCGAGGGTGAGCATAACATTCGTTTAGAAGATGTTTTGTCCAAAATTCAAGAAGTAGGCGATGCGCTGGCGTTGGTTTTTATCGGAGGCGTGAATTACTATACCGGGCAAGTGTTTGATATGGAAAAAATCACCGCAGCTGGCCATGCACAAGGTGCCATGGTTGGTTGGGATTTGGCGCACGCTGCCGGAAATATCGAAATGAAATTACACGATTGGCAAGTTGATTTTGCCAGTTGGTGTAGCTATAAATACATGAATTCTGGGCCGGGCAATGCTTCGGGTTGTTTTGTGCATGAAAAACACCACCACAACAAAAAGCTCCATCGTTTTGCCGGTTGGTGGGGACACAACAAAGAGCGTCGTTTTAAAATGGAACCTGATTTTGACCCGGTGTCCGGAGCGCATGGTTGGCAGGTGAGCAATTTGCCGATTTTATCGCTGGCGCCTTATTTGGCTTCGGTAGAAATGTTTGCCGAAGTAGGTATGCCGGAACTTGTGGCCAAACGCAACCAAATCACGGCTTATCTCGAATTCATCTTGCAACAAATTGACGCTGAAGTTGACAGCACTTTTGAAATTATCACACCGAAAAACCCAACAGAACGCGCCTCGCAACTTTCGGTTTTTTTACATGGCGAAGGCCGCGCTTTGTTTGATTATTTGATGTCCAACGGCGTCATTACTGACTGGCGTGAACCCAATGTAATTCGCTTGGCTCCGGTTCCGTTGTATACGTCTTATGAAGATATGTACGACTTTGGGCAAATTCTTAAAGCGGGCATTTTATCTAAAGTAAAATAACTTAGGCTAATTGCGGTTGACTGATTTCTATCGAGCTTAATTCGTTTTGCGCATTTTCAAGTTGTTCCAAAATTTGGCTGTGCATCGACTTGAAATACTTTGTGTGGTCGAGCAAATTCTGATAATATGCTATGCCTGAATAAAGGTTGTTTCTAAAGGCTTCCCACTTTTTGAATTGCGCAGCGGTAGCTTTTTCAAAATTTTCGGCAATTTCATTTTTCAGATAGCGCACATACAAACGCAATTCATTGACAAAAAACACCGGACGTTCTGGATGATGCATGACTTGCGCATTTCCATAGATGTGACGAACCATATCCAACAAAGAGATTTCTTGGTCAAAATAAGCCAAATTCGGTCCCGGACAAATCACCACGCCTTGTTGTTGGCCTTTTATCGGAAGTCCGTTTTCAAGATATGAGGCATTGGCCAGCCCCACACACAAACAAGCTTTTTCGGTGATTTTGGTTTTTTGTAGATAATAAACTTCTGAAGACAATTCTTCTTTTTGCGCCTCGAGTTCTTCGAGTTTGTAATCTTGATATTTTTTGGATGCTGTGCAAATACCCTTTTCGTCGTATTCTTTGCTCAAGGCCAAAAGTTTTTTTGGGCACGAACTTCCGGCTTGATTTTGTTCGATGCGTTTTTGCTTGTGAAATTCATTCGTGGTTCCTTTCACGGTATTAAACGGAACGCCCAAAGGTGAAATATTGCTTAAATAAAAATCCTTTTCTCGCGCTTGGGCCAAGAGTTTTCGCGTATCGGCATCGACCGAAGTGGCCTCGGGAACCAGTAAAAAAGGCGAACCCCAACCAACAGAGTCAAGCTTGTAATTGTCTATTAAAAACTGATGCTCTTCGGCTGTGCCTACGCCGCCTTGCGCTGTAATGTTGAGCGGTAAGATCTGCGTCGGAATTGGTTTGTTTTTTTGTTCCAGCGCTTTGACCAAAAGGCCATGTGCTGATTCAATGAGTTCGTTCTTTTTCTGTTTGAATTCTTCCAGAATCGGCCCCATCAAATAACCTTCGGTGGCAAAAGCGTGTCCGCCGCAATTGAGCCCAGATTCTATGCGGTATTCAGAAACCCACAAGCCTTTTTTGGCCAGAAAATTTCCCTGAATCATGGCCGATCGAAAATCACTGACCTTGAGGATGATTTTCTTTTTGAGCTGTGCATTTTCATCCGGATAGAAATCGGCAAAATCTTCTAAATAACTGTACAAGCGAGGATTCATTCCGGCCGAAAGCACCAAGGATGAAGTCAATTTGCTCAGGGCAAATCCGCGTAAAGCCGCATGTGCGTCGTTGTATTGTGTGGGTAAAGCTGAGTTTTTGTGAAAGTTTTCTTTGTCAACTTTGGTCATGATGTTCACGTCAATCGAGCCCGGGTGCAAATGGGTTTCGATGTATTTTTTCAAACGCTCGGTTTGCAGTGCGCCTTCATCAATGAGTTGTTTTAAATGCGCTTTGATTTCAGATTGATTCGGAAGCATGGACACATAATTTTCGAGCGCAATTTTGCTTTCGGACAATTCCATTTTGAACGATTCAAATTTTTCTTTGACCAATTCGTCCATCAAATTGAGATAATGCGTGATGCGTTGCGCGCGGAAATCTTCCATTTTCTGAGTGATTTCAGCATAAGGTTTTTTGAATTTTGAACTGTAAAAAGCCCGCATTTTTTCAATGAGTTCGTCGTCAGTAATGGCCACCACCGATGAAATGCCATAATGCGCCAGGCGAATCGGTGTGTCAATGGTAAAAGCAAGTCCCATCACGGGAATGTGAAAAGTATGAAGTGGTTGCGTCATGTGCCGTTGCAATTTAAGAATCCGTAAAAGTCCGTATTCGTTAGCATTTAAAACCTGACAATTGTCATGTGGCAGAAATTCTTGGTTTTCTTTTGCAATCGAATCAATGCGACTATCTTTGCGCCACAAAACAAATTTTAGAGTTCATCATATTATGACCAAACAAGAAATCATCGCCAGCTTTGATCCGTCACAACCCGGATTGGCTGACCAAACCATATTCGGATTGCCTTTTTCGTCCCAAGATAGCGAAATTATTGTGGTGCCCGTTCCGTGGGAAGTAACGGTGAGCTATGGCGCCGGAGCCTCAGAAGGACCGGAAGCTATTTTTGAAGCTTCGTTTCAGGTTGATTTACACCATCAAGATTTTCCGGAGCTTTGGAAGCTCGGTATTTATTACGATGACAGCGAACTCATTGCATCATGGGCGCAAAAAAGCGTTCAGTATAAAGCCATGGCGCAACCGATTATTGAAGCTTTAGAAAGCGGTGAATCGGTAGAAGATCATCCTAAATTAAAAGCCGATTTGCAAACCATCAACCAAGCTTGTCAAGATTTGCACAATCAAGTGCGCGAGCGCGTTTTGTATTGGATGCAACAAGGCAAGAAAGTGGTTTTGCTCGGTGGCGATCACTCAACACCACTCGGATATTACCAAGCCTTGGCGACGCAGCATGACAACTTTGGGATTTTGCACCTCGATGCCCATATGGATTTGCGCATTGCTTATGAAGGTTTTACGTATTCGCATGCGTCGATTATGTATAATGCGCTGCAGATTCCGCAAATCAGCAAAATTGTTCAGATTGGTATTCGCGATTTTTGTGCGCAAGAAGTTGAAGTGGTTCAATCGCAAGGCGGACGCGTTCAGGTACACACCGATGCCGACATGAAAGCCAAGACTTTTAAAGGAATGACTTGGGATGCGCAGTGTGACGAAATCATTGCCGCGCTTCCGCAAAAAGTTGCCGTTAGTTTTGATATTGATGGCATGTATTCATGGTATGCACCACATACAGGCACGCCGGTTCCGGGCGGTTTCTCTTTTGAACAAGCGACTTATTTGTTCAATAAATTAGCGCAAAGCGGAAAAGAAATCATCGGAATGGATTTGGTTGAAGTGGCTCCAGGTGAAGACGATTGGGACGGAAACGTCGGTGCACGCATGTTGTATCATATGTGTGGCGTTTGGGCACAAAATAACGGACTTGAAGTCGGAAAGAGAATTAGCTTTTAAAAAGTAAAATGCTTTATAATGAAACCCGCTCTTTTGAGTGGGTTTTTTGTTTTTAATTTGGGGTTATTCTACAATATTAACTATATTTTATAGTGAATACCCTAAAATTTATAGGGTTGAATTTTAAAATTCGTAAAAGTTATCGCTTTGAAAGGCTTAAATTTTTAGGGTAAAATTCATTTTTTTATTTTTAGCTTCATTAAATCGCTAGTTATGAGAAAAATTGTCTTGAGTTTTGTCTTGATTTTGCTTTTACTACTCACTTTGTTTTCCCATTTATTATTAGATGAAAATTCCATCCAAACCAGCTTGACACAATTCGATACCGGTGATACGGCTTGGATGCTCGTAGCTACAGCCTTGGTTTTACTGATGACACCGGGTTTGGGCTTTTTTTACGGTGGAATGGTGGGGAAGAAAAATGTCATCAGCACCATGATGCAGAGTTTTATGGCTATGGTAATCGTTACCGTGCTTTGGGTGGTTGTGGCGTTTGGTTTATCGTTTGGCCAGAGCATTGGCGGATTTATTGGCAACCCGACCGATTATATCTTCTTTCAAAAAGTCACTGTTTTGAGCGCTTGGCCGCTGGCACCGACCATTCCGTTTTTGCTCTTTGCTTTGTTTCAAGCCAAGTTTGCCATCATCACGCCGGCACTCGTGACCGGCGCTTTTGCTGAACGCATCCGTTTTTGGGCGTATCTGCTCTTTATGGTTTTGTTTATATTGGTTGTTTATACACCGCTGGCGCATTGCACTTGGCATCCGGATGGCTTGTTGTTTCAACTAGGCGTTTTGGATTTTGCCGGAGGAACCGTCGTACATATGAGTGCTGGCTGGGCGGCTTTGGCAGGCGCTATTTTTCTCGGAAAGCGAAAAACACAAACCTCTAGCCCGGCGCGCATTACCTATGTTTTGCTCGGAACCGGATTGCTATGGTTTGGTTGGTTCGGATTCAATGCAGGTTCGGCTATGGGCGCCAATACAATCGCAGTTCAAGCTTTAGGAACCACTACGGTAGCGGCAGCTGCAGCGGCCATGGCGTGGGTCTTTCTCGATAAAATCTGGGGACACAAACCATCGGCGATGGGCGCTTGTATCGGCTCGGTGGTTGGATTGGTGGCGATTACTCCGGCAGCCGGTTATGTGAGCATGCCGCATGCCATTTTTATCGGAATCTTCAGCAGTTGGGTAAGCAATGTGATGGTCTCAAAATTCCCGAAAGGCAAAATTGACGATGCGCTCGATGTGTTTAGTTGCCACGGAGTGGGCGGTATGGTGGGCATGTTGCTTACAGGCGTTTTTGCTTCGAAACAAGTCAATCCGGCGGTGACCGATCAAGGGTTGATTTTTGGCGAAACCACGTTGTTTTTCCATCAACTCATTGCGTTGGTTTTGGTATCGATATTCGCTTTTGTCATGTCGTATATCGTGTTTTTTGTGGTAAACAAATTGACGCCGTTGCGCGTGAGCGAAGAAAAAGAAGAGCTCGGCTTAGACATCACCCAACATGGGGAAAATCTTTAAAAAGCATCCGGATTTTGAATGATTTTTTGCGCTCTCTCGCGTATCTGCGCTCGTTGTTCTGCGGGCATTTTCGCCAGTTGATGATACATCATCGACATTCTTGGGTTGTCTTGTAAATAGGTTCGGTTGACTTCGAGAAAATTCCAGTACAAACTATTGAAAGGGCAGGCTTTTTCGGAGGTTTTTTCTTTGACATGATAACGACAATTAACGCAGTAATTACTCATTTTTTGGATGTAACTTCCTGAAGAAATATAAGGTTTGGTTGCAATGATTCCTCCGTCAGCATACTGACTCATGCCACGGGTGTTGGGCATTTCGACCCATTCAATCGCATCGATGTACACGCCCAAATACCAGGCATCCACCGCATCGGGATGCAAATGCGTGAGCAACGAAAAATTCCCAATCACCATCAATCGCTGAATGTGGTGCGCATAAGCATCGTCGAGACTTTGACCAATGGCGTTTTTGAGACAATTCATTTGCGTTTGTCCGGTCCAGAAAAATGCAGGCAATTTGTTTTCGTGGTTGAAATAGTTGAGGTTTTGATATTCCGGCATTTTCGCCCAGTAAATTCCGCGAACATATTCGCGCCAACCCAGAATCTGCCGAACAAAACCTTCAATCTGAGGTAAAGAAATTTTATGGGTATTTTGTTCAAAAGTCTCAATCGCTTTTTGAATTACTTCGGCCGGCGATAGCATTTTGGTATTCATCGCAAAGGATAATCGCGCGTGAAAGAGATATTTTTCTCGGCTGTGCATGGCATCTTCATAATCGCCAAAATGTTCGAGTAAATACTGGCAGAAATAAGTCAATTGTTTCAGACATTGTTGCCGATTGATGGGCCACGAAAGCGCTTCAGGATTGATGTTGCCAAAGAAATCTATTTTTTCAGAGAGAATTTCGCGGTAGATTTCCGAAACATCATTGTTAAAAATAATCGCCGGCGGAACCGGATGTTCGCCTTTGTATTTCTTGCGGTTTTCGTGGTCAAAATTCCAAACGCCGCCCAGAGGTGCATCGCCATGCATGAGTATTTGGTGTTTCTTGCGCATGTGTCGGTAGAAACTTTCCATGAGCCACTGTTTTTTGCCTGAAAAATAATCACGCAATTCAACTCTCGTGGTAAAAAAATGCTCGGTTGAAAAGCATTCAGAAGCAATAGATAAGTTTGCACAAAAGTGATTCAATTGCGCGTCGAGTCGATATTCATCGGGTTCTTGATATTCAAACTTGTCAATTGATAATTCATTGATGAAGTGATTCAGCATTTCATCGAGTGGTTTTCGCGCCATCGGATGCTGAATCTTGAGATAAATAACTTGGTGTTTTTGCGCTATTAGTGTATCGGCAAACGCGCGCATTGCTGCAAAAAATGCGGTAATTTTTTGAATATTATGTTTTACGTAACTGGTTTCCTGATGTATTTCAACCATCAAATAAACGATGCTTTCAGAGGTTTTTTGATACCACGAATGTTGCGCATTGAGTTGATCGCCCAAAATAAGTCGAAGCGTTTTCATAGTTTTTTGAGCCAAATTTTTTGAAAGGCTTGTTGCGCGTCGTACATGTCAGCCTGACGTTTGATGTTGAACATTCTATCCCGCGGATCGTTGCCCACGCCGGCGTTGTAGATCCAGTTTCCGTAGTTGCTGTGCACGTCATAATCGATGAGCATGCTCTCAAAATAAGCGGCGGCTATGCGCCAATCTTCTTGCCATTGTTTGGCCCAAAAACTCGCCACATTTTGTCGTCCGCGATTGCTCATAAAGCCGGTTTCGCGCAGTTCAATCATGTTGGCATTGACAAAAGGTTCGGGTGTTTTTCCGTCTATCCACAATTTGAATTTGTGTTTGTTTTGATTCCAATGGTAGGCATGATTGAGGATTCCGCCCAAATGGAAAATCTTGTCCTGATGTTTGAGCGAAATATATTTGAAGTAATCGCGCCAAATCAATTCAAAAATGAGCCAATACGTATCTTCGTTTTGGATGATGGTTCGCTCAAATTTTCTCACGGATTCATAAATGGTGCGCGCTGAAATGCTGCCATTAGCGAGCCAGAGCGAGAATTTTGAACTGTAATCAGCGCCGATCAGTCCGTTGCGGGTTTGTTTGTAGCGCGCCAAATTTTGCGTAATAAAAAAATAGTCTTCTAAACGTTTAAGTGCTTGCAATTCACCGCCTTTGAATGGCACGGCTGAACTGGGATGCGTTTCAAAATCTTCAAACCCTAAGTCAGTCAACGACGGAATTTTATTTTGCGGCTCGCTGTAATTTACAGACGGCATTTGTGTTGCAGCGACAGGTTTTCGGACGCGCGCCAATTGTTCGGTTTTTTTGCGGAATTCGGTAAACACTTCGGGAATTTGTGCCCAGTTTTGATAAGGAATATCTTCGGGATGAAACAAAAACTGATCGTAGTTTTCAACCCATTGTACCTTTGTATTTTGTTTGATTTGTTGCAGAATAGTTTGTTCTTCTGAAGTCCATTCGGTCATTTTGTAGACGCGGTCTATTGCGTGTTGGCGGATGAAATTCGGCAATGCTACTTCGGGTTTTTCAAAAATCACCTGCAGCGGAATGTTGATTTTCTTGAGCGATGATTCAAGCTCTGCGAGGGTTTCTAGCAAAAATTTGGCACGGAATTTTTCGGTTCTTTTAAAACCGTAGTTCGTCGTTTCAAATTGGCGCGGATCTATGCAGTAAACCGCCTGAACCTGCTCGTTTTCTTTGCAGGCCAAACTCAGCGAGACATTGTCGCGGATGCGTAAATCTTGGGTGAACCAAACCAGTGCTTTCATAGAGTATTGTTTTTGTTTCGTTTGCAGCGCTCACTGCAATACAGCACAGCATCCCAGTTGCGTTCCCATTTTTTGCGCCAGGCAAAAGGTCGCTTACAAACCAGACAAATTTTGGTGGGTAAATGCTGTTTTTGGTGCGTCATTTTAAAATAGATTCGGTGGGTTTGTGCGGTCGGGCGTAAGCGAATCGGTCGATGATTTGGGGCAGTGCATATCCGTCGAGACCATTAATGGCCACTACTTTGGCTTGATCAAGGCGAATCCAGCCATCTTCGTGCAAAAGTGTTTCGGCAATAAAAATGTGTTCAATGGATGCCACCATCATAATCGTATTGTTTACGGCTATGGGATATTCATTGAGATATTTGCAATACAGCTGTACCGGACTTTTCGATACAAACGGAATGGGTAAATTGTTTTTGAATTCTGGAACCAAATCGGTTTGATCAAATTCTGAAATTTCTTCCGGATAAGCGGCAGAACTGTGGTGGGCGCTTTGGATCTGTTCAGCGGTGATGTGGTTGACTGTAAAATAACCGACTTCATGGATGTTCTGATACGTATTTCTGGGCACGACCGTTGGGCGAACTATAAAACCAATCAGCGCAGGATCGCTGCCCAAATGCGTGATGCTGCTGAAAATAGCCACATTGTGGATACCGCTTTTGGATTGCGAGACAATCAGGTTGGCTGATTTGTATCCGGTGGATGAATTGATTAGGTTGAGTCTGAAAATGCGATCCATTTGTTGGATTTCGGCTTGAGAAAATGACTTCATAAAGGAAAGTTTGAAGAACAAAAATACATTTTGTTTAATAAAATAATAAAAATGTTAAACAAAATTTTCGACTGCGTGAAGGATGGCAGCGATAGCCCGCAGCCGTGAGGCACGAGCAGGTGAGGACTAAAGCGAACAGCCTGACAGCGGCGCAGCGCAGCGCAGCCGTTGGCACGCCCCAATAATAAAAGTGAATTTTATGCGGCTGAGCCAATATTATTCGCTACTTTTGACCCGCTTTTACGATGCAATTTCATCATGCAACAACCAAAAAAAATCGCAGTAGTCGGTTCGGGTCTGGTGGGCTCGCTCTTGGCTATTTACCTCAAAAAAGCCGGTCATACGGTACATGTTTTTGACCGCAGCCCCGACATTAGAACTGTTGAATTTTCAGGCCGATCCATTAATTTAGTGATGTCGGATCGCGGTTGGAAAACCCTTGAAGATATTGGGCTGGATGATGAAATCAGGCAAATCGGAATTCCGGTAGACAAACGCGCCATTCACATGCCCGACCGCTCACTTAATTACCAATATTACGGTAAAGAAGGCGAGGCAATTTTTTCGCTTTCTCGCGGTTTGCTCAATCGTAAAATGGTTGATTTGGCCGAGGAAGCCGGCGTGGAATTCTTCTTTAATCATCGTATTTGGGATGTGACCCTGAGCGATGCTACGCTGCACATTGGCGAAACCGAACGCGGCGAGTGGGATGAACTCGATTACGATTTGGTGTTTGGTTCAGATGGGGCTTTCTCAAGAGTTCGCCACCGAATGCAACGCCAAAGCATGTTTAATTATTCACAGGAATTTTTGAAGCTCGGTTACAAGGAATTACATATTCCGGCTAATGCAGACGGTTCACATAAACTCGATAAAAACTCTTTACATATTTGGCCTCGCGGCGAGTATATGCTCATGGCGCTGGCCAATACCGACGGTACTTTTACCTGCACGTTGTTTATGCCACACGAAGGCGAAAACTCGTTTGCACAGCTCAAAGATCAAGAAACTTTAGAAGCTTTTTTTGCCGAACATTTTCCGGATACGGCTGAAGTGATTCCGGATTTGGTAGAAGATTTCTTTAAAAATCCGACGAGCTTTTTGGTGACCATGAAGTGTTTTCCGTGGACTTATCAAGACAAAGTAGCACTTATTGGCGATGCTTGTCATGCGATTGTTCCGTTTTACGGACACGGAATGAATGCCGGTTTTGAAGATATTACCATTTTGCACCAAATGATGCAACAATACGGCGATGATTGGCAGATGATTTTTTCAGAATATGAAAAATCGCGAAAGCCTAATGCTGATGCCATTGCTGAGTTATCTTACCGAAATTTTATGGAAATGAGCACCAAAACGGCCGATGCGCAGTTTTTGCTTCAGAAGAAAATTGAAAAGTGGTTCTCAGAAAAACATCCCGATAAATGGTTACCGCTCTACAGCCGTGTGACTTTTAGTTTGCGTCCGTATTCAGAGGCTTTGGCCATTGGCAATCGTCAGAACGAAATCATGGAAACAGTCATGAAATCTACGCCCGATATTGAAAATCTCTGGAACAGTCCAGAAGTAGAACAAAAAATCATGGAACTCCTCAATCAATAATTGAATCGGCATGCGCATTTACTATTTTTTGTCCCTTTTTTTGTTGGTTGCTTGTAGCAATTCAGACTCAAAGGTTTGTGTTCCGACAAAGACGATTAAAATCAATTCTGTTCCACAAGAAGCCGCTTTCGATGGTTTGAAACTGGTTTATTCTAACGATCATTTTAAAGTGTATTTTTCAAAATACGCTTCGGTAAATGGCGACATGATTCGAGATGGTTCTGGGCTTTATATTGAGAATCTAAATACCGGAGTGGTTTATTCGAGTTATGATTTCTTTTCGGGTGAAATTCCTGATACAGTTAGTGATCCTACCGATTTTTTTACCGTCGCAAGCCTGAAAATTTCAAATAATTGCGAACAGGTTTTCTTTTCAGACGACATCAACAATTTCATGTGGTTTCCGGGTAATCCTTCATCAGTTACAGAGGGAATTTATCATGCAGAATTGAAATTAAAACTCGCTGACAATTCGGATGTTTCGGTTAAAACCAATTTTGAAATTATCAAATACGGTTTATAATTCTTCTCGATTTACTTTATTAAAATCAAAAGCCGGTCGACAGATGGCGATGTACTCGCACGGTTCGTCAAACGGATTGGCATATTGCACGCGTACATTTTTTTCGACTTTGATGGATTGCCCGGCTTCAAGAATAATCACTTCGTCCTCAATGGTAAATTGCTTTTTTCCTGAAATGATATAAGTGTATTCTTCAAATTCAGGCGTCTGAAAAGGCTCTGACCAATGTGGTGGCGCAATCATGTGTGCAATGGAAATCTCTGTATTGTTGGTGGCCGCGCGACCGTGGTGTTCCTCGATGAGTTTTCCGTCGGTGGTGGGCACGACGAAAGGTGATTTTTGGATTTGGTATTTCATTATTCTTTGATGATTTTTTGAATACTGCTTCCTAGCTCTGAAGTCACGCGAACCAAATACATTCCTCGGGCTTTGCCAGATAAATCGAGCGAAGTTTGATGTTCAGCAGCCGAATGACTTTCTAAAACGCGCCCTTGTATGTCGAGTAATTCAACTTTTTGAAGATTGCTGTTGGCCGTTATGTTCAAGATGTTTTTTACCGGATTCGGTGTCATTGAAACTTTTGAACGTCCAAATTCGTCCAGTGCCAACAAAGAAACCGTTGTTGTGGTTTGGTTGGTGATGATGGGGAAATTATAGTCAAAATAAATTTCAGCTTTGTTTTTTACGGCATTGCCCAGAATCAGATTGTTTTTGGTCTTGATTTTAAACGCGACAAAACCGTGACTTCCGGGCTCGTCAGCTGATTCGGCCGGAAGATTGATGTTCTGAAAAATAAATTCGGCTTTGTTTCCGGTAATGCGGGTAGTCATTGGGTGTGAACTCGCGATTAACTGTAAAGAATTCACATCAAAAACTGCGGTATCTAACAAATCTTTGACCACAACAAATTCGGCCGGTGCGGTTCCGGTATTTTGAAAGCGAATCACATAATGCAAATAATCGCCCACCATTTCCGGGGTAATGTGCTCGCCTTCAAGACAGGTTTTGTCGTTGGGATCATAGGAACCAATCGCGGTTTCATTTAAAACAATAGTGTTGTCATCGGGTGTTTCATCACCTGCAATTGGATTGATTACCGCACTAAAACTCAAAACATCTCCTATGTTGACCGGTGGTGTTTCAGTAGGAGCATTCACATTAAATTGAACTTGAATAACTCTACTTTCAAATGGATAAAGATTGTTGTAATTCCAAACTAAATGATTCGCAGATTGATTGTCAACAGGAAGACTGGCACTTAAGAAATCCAGAACAGCATCGTCAAAAGTCAAATCAATGTTCCCGGTTTGAATCTGATTTCCTTTGTTTTTGATGACGATTCTAAAGTCTACATCAAAACCGGGTCTGACTTGTGTATATGGAATAAAGACAACATCTACATCCGGATGAACACCATTAGGAGCAAAGCAGAAGTTTCGGGTTTGTGAAGTATTATTTACAGTCGGGAAGTTGACCACTGTTGAAGTAGGTGTGACTGAAAAAAATGGATTCTCAAGTGTGGGCGTGATGGTATAGTTTCCGGCTTGCGTGAAAAACGAATAATTTCCGGTAGCATTGGTGAAGGTGGCTCCGGTTTGGGTTCCATCGTTGATGTTCATTTTAATCAAAGGTACCAAAAAATCTGACGGGTCACAACCATTTCCATTCAAATCATAAGTACTTGCGCCGGTTATGGTATTATAGTCTCCGCCGGGGGTAAAGGTGCAATAAGAGTTGACCTGCACATTGTTAAATCCATTGCCCATTAAATAGCCCATAGCCGTAGGAATGTCATTTTCATTTGCGCAAACAAACTGTAGATTAGGGCAAGAGTATGCGATAAAATTAGGAAATCCGTGGGTGTTGTAATTGTCTTTAAAATTAATGTATCTAAGGTTTGGATTGTTGGAGAAATAAAGCAACAAATAACCCTGACCGTTGGTAAAATCAAGCGATTCAAATAAATTATCAGTACATTGAAGATTATAAACACTATCTGGTATTTCAAGAGAAGTTAAAAGATTGTTATTACAATTTAAAGTCGATAGAAGTGGATTGTGGGATAAATCTAAACTGCTCATTCCTAGCCCTGAACAATTCAATATTTCTAACGCGGTCTGTTGTGAAATATTGAGGGTATTGAACAAAGTGTTACTAACATTCAGATATTTTAAATTTACAAATGGGCTTAAATCAATATTGCTTAAATGGCAATCGGCTATTGATAATTGTTGTAAGTTTAAAAGATTATTCAGGTTTAACGATGAAATTTGTTGATTCGCACTACAGTCTAAAATTTCTAAAGAAGTTAAATTATCTACCGCTAAGGTTTGGAGTTGATTGCTATCGCAACTCAATTCAATCAAGTTTGTGAGTCCGGCAACATCTAGACTGCTAATTTGATTCCCTCCGCAAATTAATCGCTCGAGTTGATTTAAACTACCAACATCAAGACTGGAGATGAAGATGTTTGCACTACAATCTAATTCTTTAAGATTGCTCAGTGCAGACACGTTTAAGGAACTCAGCGAATTAAAATGGACATCAAGTTTTTCGAGTTGTGGTAAATTGGTTGTGTTGATAGACAAGATATTATTACCTATAGCACTGACTTGTTTTAAGTGGATTAAATTTGAAAGATCTAAACTTGTCAGTTGATTAAAATCACATTTTAGAGATTCAAGATTTGGTGCAGCTGATAAGTTGATGCCCGTTAGCGGGCAATTAATGAAACTAAGATTTTTTAAATGCGGTAAACCCGCAAAATTGTTTTCGAATCCGGTGACATTTTCTAACTCGATGTTTTCAAGATTTGGGAGGCTCGAAAACTGAAAGTTTGATAAATTACTATAAACACCCAACAGGTATTTAACATTCGTCAAACCAGTCATGTTTATATTCGGTAATATGTAAGCATGATCGATGTATAATTTTTCAAGATGTATCATTGTGGTTAAATCTATTGATGCCGCAGAAATAGAGTTAATGCCCAACTCGGTTACGTTGGTAAAGGCTTCTAACCCGGTTAAATTGTTAATCGGAAAACTGTAGCCTTGTTGATTTATATAATCATGCAGAAAAAAAAGAGTAACGGCTAAAGCTTCACTGGTTTGAATCTGACCATCGTTGTTGGTGTCAACATCGCTGTCTAAAGTTCCATCTCCGTTGGTGTCAAGCATTAAAGTGCTGGTCAAAAGTTGTTTGAAGTTGGCATCCGGAATGTTCACAACCTGTGCTGAGGTATTTAAAGAGCACAAAACAAGCGTCAAGAATAAGTAAAAGTTTTTCATAGCGTCCAATTTTTTATAAAGCTATGAAAATCATTTGCAAAAAAGGAAATCTAATCAAAATAATCTAGCAAATTACTTTTTAAAAATAAAATACACTGCCAAAACCAAAAAACCAAATCCCACGGCGTGGTTCCATTTAAAGCTTTCGTTTTTAAAGAAAAGCATAGAGAAAACTACAAAAATAATCAAGGTAATCACTTCTTGAATGACTTTGAGTTGCATCAGATTGAACGGCCCGCCGTTGCCTTCGTATCCAATTTTGTTGGCCGGAACCTGAAAGAAATATTCAAATAGTGCCAATCCCCAACTGATCAAGACAATGGTAATAAGCGAGGCATTTTCAAACCATTTGAGTTCTTTGAATTTTAAATGGCCATACCAAGCCAAAGTCATAAATATATTGGACATGATGAGTAGTCCGATAGTGAGTATACTTTTCATATGATGACAATTTTTTCGTCAAACAAGCGCAAAATTAATGTAGTTGGTCGGTGATTTTCGTCGGTTTTTTTTCTAAAACGATTATTTTAACATTTGGTCGAAAATATAATTCATTATCAATTGTTTAGCTATACTTTAGCTGAAAATTAAACCTATTAATCTATTTAAAATTCTTCCCCATGACCACGAACATGACCACTTTAGCACTCAATCTTTTAATTTCTGAAAGAAGAAATCACAGACTTGTATTTGCCGGTAAAATTATTGAACTTTTGCAGCAAGGCAGTCAAAATACTGAAGACGACAAAATTCGCAGAGAAGATTTCGTTTCAGTTATTGGCAAATGCATTCAAAACCCGAATTGCGATGACCGAGGTTTGTTTTTTGAATATGCTCAGTATTATTCAGACGCTATTCACGGAAAAACAGCTCCGGCCTTGGCATAAATCAATCTTGTAAACACAGCGTTTACTTTTTCAACATCTTACTTAAAATACTAAACGCACCACGGATAAAACTGGCGCTTGTAACCACTTTGAGCACAGATTTTCCTATCATTTCAGCCGTACCTGATTCTTGTTTGGGGCTTTCTTTTTGAGCCTCGGCAGATTCAGTTGCGGCTTGTTCATTTGCGGCTTCGAGCTTTTTGGTCAGCATTTCATAAGCGCTTTCTCTGTCCACTTCTTGACCGTATTTTTTAACCAACTTTGATTGTGCGTTGATGGCTTGAATTTCAGTTTCAGTCAAAACATCCATACGACTTTCGGGTGCGCGCAGCATGGTAGCGGCCAGTGGTGTAGGGCTTCCTTTTTCGCTTAAGGCTGTCACGAGCGCTTCGCCAATGCCCAATTCGGTAATGAGTTGGTCGGTTTGATAAAAATCTGACAGCGGATAATTATCAGCGGTGAGTTTGATGGCTTTTCGGTCGTTGGCGGTAAAAGCCCGAAGCGCATGTTGAATTTTCAAGCCCAATTGCGAGAGCACACCGCTGGGAATATCGTTTGGATTTTGGGTGATAAAATAAATGCCGATGCCTTTGGAGCGAATCAGTTTGACGATGGTTTCGATTTGTTCAAGTAAAGTTTGACTGGCTTGACTAAAAATCAAATGCGCTTCATCAATAAACAACACCAATTCTGGACGATCAGCATCGCCTTTTTCGGGCATTTGCTGATAAATTTCAGCTAATAAACTCAGCATAAAAGTCGAGAATAATTTGGGTTTGTCCTGAATGTCGTTCAATCGCAAAATGTTTACATAGCCCATTCCGTTCTGGTCGTAGCGCATCAAATCGGAAATATCAAATGACAATTCGCCAAAAAAGAAGTCGCCGCCTTGTTGTTCGAGTTCAATGATTTTGCGCAATATGGTTCCGGTGGTTGAGGGTGATATTTTTCCATAGTCGGCCTCGATTTCTTCTTTGCCTTCTTCGGTGATATAATTGATTACTTTTTTGATGTCTTTTAAATCTAAAAGCGGCATTTGGTGGTCGTCGCAATATTTAAAAATGACCGAAACTACACCCGCTTGCGTATCGTTCAAATCTAAAATGCGCGAAAACAACACCGGCCCGAATTCAGAAATCGTTGCTCTGAGTCTAACGCCGGGCTGCTCTGAAAGCGACAAAAGTTCGACCGGAAATTTTTTGGGCGAAAACGGAATATTGATTTTTTGATGTCTTTCGGTGATGAATGATTTTTCTTCGCCTTCAGCCGCGATTCCGCTAAAATCACCTTTGATATCCATCATCAAAACTGGAACACCCACAGCCGAGAGTTGCTCTGAAAGCACTTGAATGGTTTTGGTTTTTCCGGTTCCGGTAGCTCCGGCAATGAGTCCGTGGCGATTAAAAGTCTTGAGTGGGATTTTGATTTGCGCTTCGGGTTGCGCTGTTCCATCCAGCATCGCGGTGCCTAAAGTGATACTCTCACCAGCAGTATTGTATCCGTTTTGAATTGATTGTATAAAGTCAGAAGTTCTAGACATAAAGCATGTTTATATTAAGGTATAGGGATTTTATTTTTTCATGATTGTCAAAACGATTGGCAATTTCAAAACAGTTTCTTCGTTTTAAACCTAAAGGAACGGTTGTAAAATTCTCAAAAAAATTTAAAGTTGACTGATTTAATCACAGCAAAAAAACAACTTTTATATGAATTACAGCAGAGTTGTTAAGAGAATCAAACAGCCGATTTTATTGGGCTTTAATTAAATTAAAAAAAGTTTTTTTATTACAACTAAAAAATTAAATTTGCTGCTATTCAAAATTTATTTACAACTAAAACTAATAAATCATTTAAAATTTAAAAAAATGGCAAACGTTAAAAAAGAAGGTGGTTCAAATTTAGGAGGAATGTTCTCTGGAATCGTAATTGTAGCATGTATTTTAGTGGGGATTCTAGTTTGGAATTTCATTATGGGTGCTGGTTCTAACTTTGAAGGAGGCGTAAATACAGGAGCTCCACTTAAAGGAAATTATTTGGCAATGGTATACAAAGGAGGTCCGATTGTTCCTGTTTTGATGGGGTTGCTATTAATGGTAGTTGTTTTTTCAATCGAGAGATATTTCGTAATTACTAAAGCTACTGGAAAAGGAAATTTAGATCAGTTCATGAAATCAATCCAAGCTAGTGTAACTAAAGGAGACATTGATGGTGCTTTGGCAGCTTGCGACAAACAACAAGGTTCAGTTGCGAATGCCATTCGTTCAGCTTTGGTTAAATATCAAGATGTTAAAAAAGAAGGGTTCAACAGCGAAGAAGCTGCTGAGACTATTCACAAAGAAATCGAAGAAGCTACTTCACTTGAAATGCCAATGTTAGAGCAACACATGACCATTTTGTCAACTTTGGTATCATTGGGAACTCTTGCCGGATTGTTAGGAACAGTAACAGGTATGATTAAAGCGTTCGCCGGATTAGCTGGTGGTGGTGGAGCCGATTCTGCTGAACTAGCAAACGGTATTTCTGAGGCTTTGATTAACACCGCTACAGGTATCTCGACTTCAGCTTTGGCGATTATCGCTTATAACTTCTTTACTTCAAAAATTGATACTTTGACTTATTCTATTGACGAGGCAGGTACTACAATTGTAAACACATACAGACACTTTAGAGGTAGCTTAAAACAATAATTTTGATATTTATTATCAACAATAATATATAGACCATGGCAATAAAAATGAAAAAGAAGTCAACATCTACCGATATGACGGCGATGTGTGACGTTGCATTCCTTTTGCTTACGTTCTTTATTTTGACTGCTACTGCTAAAGTTCCTGAAGTAATGCCTGTAGATACTCCGGCATCGACTGTACAAACCAAGTTGCCAGAAAAAGATTTGGCTACATTGACAGTGGGTAACGGAAAAGTATTTTTTGATGTCAAAGGAAAAGATGTTCGTGTGAGAACGCTTGAACTTATGGGCAACAAATACGGCGTTAAATTTTCAGAGGACGATCAAAACAAGTTTGCGATTATGGAAAGTTTCGGCGTTCCGGTTCAAAATCTCAAGCAAATTTTAGATATGAAGCCTGCTGACAGAAAGAATGTTCAACAACCCGGAATTCCTAAAGATTCTCTAGACAATCAATTAGCTGATTGGGTTCAGAATGCTCGAATTGCCAATATTGAGTTACACGACAAAGAGTTGGAACTCGCGATTAAAGGCGATGCTAAAGAAGAATATCCAATCATCAAAAGAGTAATGGATATTTTGCAAGACCAAAAAATCAATAGCTTTAGTTTGGTTACTGGTTTGAGAGGAAAAGAAAAATAATTTTATAAAAATATACTAGATGGCTGAATTAAATACCGGCGACGGCGGTGGTAAAAAAGGCAGTGGTAAGGTAAGAAGTAAAAAGCAAAACTCTAAAGTTGACTTAACAGCGATGGTGGATTTGGCTTTCTTGCTCATCACTTTCTTCATGCTCACCACGACGTTGTCTAAACCTCAATCCATGAATTTGGGTTTGCCAGATAAGGATCCGAACAAGGATAATAACAAAGATGTTAAGGTTGATGAAAACCGTACAATGACCATATTATTAGGTGAAAACAATAAATTGGTACGTTATGTAGGGTTGTTGGCAACTCCAGTTGCTGGCGGCGCGCCTAAATCTTTTGAATATGGCAAAGACGGTATCAGAAAAGAATTACTGGATCGCAAAGAAAAGGTACTTCAGTATACCGGAAACAAAGACAAAGGAATGATTGTCATTATCAAACCGAGCAAAAAATCAAAATACCGAAACTTGGTTGATATTCTAGACGAGATGGCTATTGTAAATGTGCCAACTTATGCTATTGTGAACGAATTTACTCCTGAAGAAAGCAAATTGATCAGTAGTGGAGCAAGTAGTCCGGCAACACCGGAAACTCCAGCAACTCCTAATCCTTAATCTAATTAAAAAGAAAAAGACATGAAATTAGATTTATTAAAAAGTCAATGGCTTGAAATCGTTTTTGAAGGACGAAATAAATTATACGGAGCATACAATCTTAGAGCAACCAATGGTAAAACCACTATGCGATCGCTTATTATTGGAGGTATTATTTTTACCTTTTTAGTAAGTATTCCGGTTTTGGCCAATTTACTCCCAGATAGTTCAGACGATGCGGTTTTAGATCAAAAGATTACTACCGTAAAATTACCACCAAAAGAAAAACCAAAAGAGAATCTTCCACCGCCACCGCCACCGCCACCAAAAGTGGATCAGGTAAAATTCGTGAAACCAGTGGTTGCCAAAGCTGAAGAAGTGGTTGAAGAACCGCCTAAAGTAAAGGATATTGTTGACAAAAAAATCGGTGCTGAAACCATCAAAGGTGATCCTGATGCTGAGTTAACAGTTGAGCCGGTGGGGAATGGTCCGAAAGAAGTTGTTGAAGAAGATAACAATATCTACAACACCGCAGGTATCGAGGTAAAACCTGATTTTCCGGGTGGATTGGAAAAATTCTACAAATTCGTGGGTAAAAATTTCCAAGCTCCGGATGATGAAGATTTCCCTGGCGGAAAAGTATTCGTTACTTTCGTAGTTGAAAAAGACGGTTCGCTCACCGATATCAAAGTGCTCCGCGATGCCGGATACGGAACCGGAAAAGAAGCTATGCGCGTTCTTAAATCTTGTCCGCGTTGGAATCCTGGTGAGCAGAATGGGAAGAAAGTAAGGGTATTGTATTCATTACCAATTACGGTTAACAGATCTGAATAATGTTTACCAACATATTTAAAAACTTCAAGAAGAAATCGCTTAAAGAGCGATTTCTTCTCGTTATAGGCATATTGTTTTTTCTGTCCTATTTTGTCTTAGGATTGATGATTATTTTTTTGAAAAACTTGCCTATTTCACTCGATCCAAATGCACGTTGGGCATTCGGAATTTTACTCATCATATACGCATTGATCCGTTTTGTGCGTTTAATGAATTCAAGCAAACAAGAACAATGAAAAAAACGATTGTGATTTCGGTAATGGTATTGGCGGCCTTGATGGCTGTTAACTGCAAAAAGACCGAAATCAAAAAGCAAAAAAGCGTTGCTAAAGAACAAGCTACCATTTTAGTTGATCAAACCCTTAAGCCGATTATTGAAGACCAAGTAATGATTTTTGAAGATCGTTATCCGGTTAAAATTAATTTAGTTGCGCAACCTGAAGCCCAGATCATTCAATCATTAGCCAAAGATTATAAAAAGATGGCTATTCTTTCAAGAAATTTAACTGCAGATGAAATTAAATTTTTTGACAGTAAAAAAATCCATCCCAAATTGTCGCCGTTTGGTAAAGATGCGCTCGCTTTAATTGTACAAAAATCATCTTCAGATACTTTAATTAGTTTGCAGCAGATTATTGAACTCATGCAAGGTAAATCGATCTCGCATTATAAAGGATTGGTTTTTGACAACCCAAATTCAAGCACGGCACGAGAACTTTATACCTTGGCAGGTTTGTCTAAAATGCCTGAAAAAGGTGTTTTTTCATTTAATACCACCGAAGAAGTTTTTAATTATGTGGCACACAACAGCGGAATGATAGGAGTTGTCGGAATAAATTTTATCTTTGAGCCCTCAAATGAAATTCAAGACAACTTGAATCTAATCAATGTATTAAGTGTTAAAAACAAAATCGATCAACAGTATTATTACCCAAGCCAAGACAACATTGCTGCGGGTAAATATCCTCTGGCACGCGATTTGTTTGTGGCCAATTGTCAAGGAAATACAAACTTTGCCATCAGATTTTCAAATTTTATTACTAGCGAAATAGGACAAAGAATTATGCTAAAATCCGGATTGGTTCCAGTTAATTTTCCGACGAGAAAAATCCAAATCAGAAATACAATAACAAACCCAAAAAAATAAATTTAATTTAACCAACCATGAACACATTAAAGATTTTTAGCCTGTTGTTATTAGGAACAGCGACCATTAGCCAAGCTCAGGACATTGAGCAAGCCAAAAAAGCGATGGATGCCGAACAGTATGAAAAGGCAAAATCAATGCTCAAATCTATTATCCAAGCCAAACCTTCAAACGGTAAAGCTACTTTCTTTTTAGGGAATGTTTACCTAAAACAAAACATCGAAGATTCTGCCAAAATATATTTTCAAAAAGGATTGACTGCCTCTGAAAGTGGTCGTTTGAATTACATTGGTTTAGGTCAAATAGATTTAGATAACAACAATGTTGCTGGTGCTAAAACCAATTTTGACACCGCAACCAAAGACATGAAAAAGAAAGATATCGAAGAATTTGTATACGTAGCCAAAGCTTATATGAACAGCGATAAGCACGATTACAAAACTGCTTTAGAATATCTCAACAAAGCCAAAGCCATCAACCCAACAGATGCTTTAGTACAAATGACTTTAGGTGATGCTTATTACGGTGAGAAAAACCAAAACGAGGCTTATGCTGCATACCGCAATGCTTTTCAAACCGATGCGACTTTAATTCGCGCCAAAATGCAATTGGGTGTTTTGCTCAAAGGAGCTAAATCTTATACCGAAGCCGTTAAAGCTTTTGACAATGTAATTGCTGCCGATGCCAATTACGGCCCAGTATATCGCGAACTCGCTGAAACCTATTATTACTGGGGCAACAACGAACCAAAAAAATACAACGAATACATTCAAAAAGCATTGAGTTATTACGAGAAATACATGAGTATGACCGATTACTCACTTACTTCAAGAATGCGTCATGCTGACTTCTTGATTTTGGCCAAAGACTACAAAGCGCTTGAAGTCGAAGCCAACAAAATGAAAGAACTCGACAAAGTCAACCCGAGAATCTTGCGCTATTTAGGTTATTCAGCTTATGAGAACGGAAATATTGACGTGGCCATTAAATCGCTTCAAGATTTCATCAGCAATCCAAGCAACAAAATTATTGCGCGTGATTATTTGTACCTTGGATTGGCCAAACTCAGAAAAGCCAATAACATCGAAACCAAAACGCTTGATCAAAATATGTTCAATGCGGGTGTAGCAGATATCAAAAAATCTGTTGAAATGGAAATCAACATGACCAATGATTTGAGCGAAGTAGGTAAAAAATTCTACGAGCAAAAATTGTTTAAAGAAGCTTCGGTCATCTATGAAATTGCCACAAGCAACGTCAATTCAAAAAATTATTTGTTAGACAATTTTTATTTAGGTAACTCATTATACTACAACAATACCCGTAAAGATGTAGTAAAACCTGATCCGATTGAATTGCAAAAAGCCGACGCAGCCTTCGGAAAAGTCATCGAAGCTTCGCCAACTACTCAAGATGCTTACATTTTCAGGGCTCGTGCTAATCGTTTGCTCGAAAACGAAGAAATGATCATCAAATACTACGAGGAATATCTCAAAGTGGTCACCGAAAAAGGTCCGGATGAAGTGGCCAAAAACAAAGCTAAATTCATCGAGAGCTATAATAATATCGCGGCCAGCTATGCCAATACCGATAAGGCCAAAGCCAAAGAATACTTCAACAAGACTTTGGCGCTCGATCCGACCAATTCATACGCCACCGAGTCGCTGAAAACTTTAAAATAAAATACCCTTTTTCAATTTTTTAAAACCGATAGTTCAAAAGCTGTCGGTTTTTTTATGTGTAGCTTTTTCCTGCTATGCGCTGCAAGCTTTTTGCTTGAGGGCGTTTTTGTCATCGCCTTTCTAAAGCTTCCGCTGGTCGCTTTATAAAGTCGGCCCAAACAAACCCTCAGCCGGCAAAGGCTTTTCGCTGCTATCAGGGCTAGAATGGCTTCGCTTGAATAATAGTTTGTCAGAAAGACATTTTCACGTTCTGACTTCTTTGCCTAAAGCGGTTTTAATTGCGCGCTCTTTTCCTATCTTTGCCGCATGCTATCCAAAGAAACACAAATTGCCGTTGAAAAAGGCACCATGCTTCCGCTCATGGAAGAGTTTTACACCATCCAAGGCGAGGGTTTTCACACCGGAACCGCTGCTTATTTTATCCGCATTGGCGGTTGCGATGTCGGTTGTCATTGGTGCGATGTCAAAGAAAGCTGGAATGCCGAATTACATCCGCCAACTTCAATCGAACCCATTGCGATGAATGCGCAAAAATATGCCGATACTGTAGTCATTACTGGCGGTGAACCACTCACTTGGAATATGCAACCATTGACTCAGTTGTTACACGACAAAGAGCTCAAAGTGCACATCGAAACTTCAGGAGCTTATCCTATTTCGGGTCAATGGGATTGGTTTTGTCTTTCTCCAAAAAAGAACAAACTTCCGGTGCAAGATGCTTATGATCGAGCCGATGAACTCAAAGTCATCATCTACAACAAGCACGATTTTATTTTTGCCGAAGAACAAGCCGAAAAAGTCAATCCGAAGGCTATTTTGTTTTTACAACCCGAATGGAGTAAAAAAGAAGAAATGACCCCGTTGATTGTCGATTATGTAATGAATCATCCCAAATGGCGCGTCTCGCTACAAACACACAAATATTTAAACATTCCCTAAGTTATGAAAGCCAAGTATTTTTTTCTGTTTCTGATTTGTTTTGTATCCTCAATGACTTATGCCCAAATTGGCGGTGAGGACGAAGTATACCTCAATGGCGGTGGCGAATTAATTCAACCCAAATTTCAAGGCGGAGGCTTGGATAAATTTCAAGAGTTTGTCAAAGAGCATTTTGATTACACCAAAGTCAAAAAAGCGGGAAGTATGTTGGCTTCCTTTACGATTGAGACAGACGGTTCGGTCAAAAAAGTAAAAATCCTAAAAATGATTGATGTTGATTCAGGACTCGAACTTATGCGCGTACTGAATCTATCTCCTAAATGGGAACCAGCCAAACGCGCCGGAAAACCCGTCAGCATTGAAATCAAATATCCGATGAATTTCAAACATCACTAAATATGAAAGCGGTTCTGCGATTTAAGTTTTTCTGTTTAATTGCTTTTTGTTTTGTGGCAAAGATGCAGGCTCAAGAAGAACCTATCGCTGTAGAAGCACCAATTTTCGAAATCAAAGACGTTGATCAACAACCTGATTTTCCGGGTGGACTCGATCGGTTTTATGACTACTTCAATAGCAAATTCAAAAAACCTGAAGTTCCTGATCTTATCGGAAAAGTATTTATCTCGTTTATCGTTGAACCCGACGGAACCCTCACAGATGCAAGCGTATACAGAGACATTGGTTTTGGCATTGGCGAACAAGCACTCAAAATAGTCGAAGAATCACCGCGTTGGATTGCCGGTCGCAAAGACGGCAAACGCGTTCGGGTGCGTTTTATTCTTCCCATCGGAATTTACATTGGCAAACATGATTAAATCACAATTTTATCTCGACCCCGAAATTACTTTTCTCAACCATGGTTCGTTTGGTGCTTGTCCGAAACCTATTTTTGAGAATTATCAATATTGGCAGGCTGAACTCGAAAAGCAGCCCGTTCGCTTTTTGCAAAAAGAGTTGCCGACTTATTTAAAAGCTTCCAAAAATGCATTCGCAGAATATATTCATTGTCAAGCAGACGATTTCTTTTTTACGCCCAATCCAACCACGGCCATCAATACGGTGATGCGTAGCATTAAGTTGTCGCCCGGTGATGAAATCCTCACGACCAACCATGAATATGGCGCTATGGACAGAACTTGGAATTATTATGCTCGTCAATCGGGAGCGCGGTATATTCGTCAAGATATTTCGTTGCCTATTGTTTCAAAAGAACAAATCTTAGAACAATTCTGGAGTGGCTACACACTCAAAACCAAAGTTATTTTTCTGAATCAAATCTCCAGTGCTACTGCTTTGATTTTTCCGGTAAAAGAGATTTGCGAAAAGGCCCGTTCTTTAGGATTAATAACCATTATTGACGGCGCTCATGTTCCGGGTCATATTGATTTGAATCTTTCAGAACTCAATCCGGATTACTATACAGGAACTTTGCACAAATGGATGTTGGCGCCCAAGGGATGTTCGTTTTTATATGTGCGCAAAGAACTTCAAGACGGCCTCGATCCGCTGGTGGTGAGTTGGGGTTATGACAGCGTTGCACCAGGCAAAAGTCGTTTTTTAGATTACCACGAGCAACAAGGAACCCGAGATGTTTCCGCTTTTTTAACGGCTCCGGCAGCCATTCAATTTCTCAAAAAAAACCATTGGCAAGAGCAGTCACTCAAATGCAAACAAACCATTTTAGAAGTCTATGCCGATTTTTGCCAAGTAGTCGGAACTGAGCCGATTTGCCCTGTTACTTCAGAGTTTTTAGGGCAGATGTGTAGCATTCCCATCAAAACTCAAAAGCCTTTTGAACTCAAAGAAATGCTTTATAATCAGTTCAAAATTGAAATCCCCGTTATGAGCATTGACCACGGATTTTTTATCAGAATTTCATTGAATGCCTACAATGACGCGCGTGATTTAGAAATTTTAAAAAATGCTCTGATTCAAATTCGACAAGCCACCGATTTACTTCTGTAGTTATTTCTAAGGATGACGCAACTAAAATCTCAATTTAGTTTGTATCATTGTACAGATTATCGGCTAATTTTTATTGGTAAATCGCACCACAGATGAAGCTTAAATATTACCACAACCTAGATGGATTCAGAGCTATTGCTGCTTTTGGCGTTGTCATTGCTCATTTTTTTACCTTGGAACGCCTCGGTGGTTCGTCCGGTTTATTCGCTCTGGCGCAACAGGGCAATTCAGGGGTTTCGCTTTTTTTTGTGCTTTCAGGCTTTGTCATTACCAGAATTTTATTGCAGTCGGTTGATAGCTCACGATATTTTATCAATTTCTACGGACGGCGAACATTGCGTATTTTTCCGCTGTATTATTTAGCGCTCTGTTGCTACGTTTTTATTCCTGCATTGTTCCATTGGGTTAGTTCACTTCCGCCTTTTTCAGAAAGTTGGTATCACTTTGCCTATTTGCAGAATTTTGCCCGAACCTTTAATTGGCCCAGTCAAGGACCGGGGCATTATTGGTCATTGGCTGTTGAAGAACATTTTTATCTTATTTGGCCAGCTGTGGTGTATGCTTGTCGCGGAAAACATCAACAAAAATTATTGCCCGTTTCCATTGGTTTTATTGTCATGGCGGCTGCTTTGCGTTGGATCATGTATAGCCGTGGGATGGATATAAACGTATTTACTTTTACGCGTTTAGATCAACTTTCAATGGGTTGTATTTTGGCTATTTTAGAAAGTCGAGGATGGCTAGAGAAATCGGGTAGAGATAAAACTTTTTTAGGATTAATGTTTCTGGGGATATTAAGTATTGGGCTTTGTAGTCGTATGTCAGCGCTTATGATGAATGTTGCCAAACATTTAGCGTATGGTTTGCTTTATCTGGGTCTTATAGGATATGCCATCACCACAACTTCACAGCATTGGATGAACCGATTTTTGAACCTTCCCATCATGCAATATTTGGGTAAAATTAGTTACGGATTGTATGTATGGCATGTTTTGGTTTTGATGTTTTTTGAGCATTATGTTGCGCCGGGCAATTGTTGGATTGATTTTATTTTGGTTTCGGTTGCTTCAATAGCGGTTTCATCTGCTTCATGGTATTTGTTTGAAAAGAAATTTTTGACCCTCAAAAAGTATTTTGAACATTAATCAGAATTTCATTATTTTTTTGAAATTGAGCTAGTTGAAATCTGATTTTTTGTTTGTAATATTGCCCAGTTAAAACCAAACTATATTATTATGAAAAAGCAAATTACCCTACTAATGGCAGTTTTTTCTTTAACTGCAATGGCCCAAAGAAAATGTGCCACTATGGACAAAGTGCACGAAAGAATGGCCAATGATCCGGCCTTTGCTGAAAAGCACAAAGAAATGATGGATTACATTCACAATCCGCAAACTCCTAGAAATGTATTTAATCGCGGAATCAATCAACCGGCTACAGTGGTTACCATTCCGGTAGTTTTTCACGTATTGTATGCCAACAGTTCGCAAAATGTTACCGATGCTCAAATTCAAACGCAATTAGATGTTCTTAATAAAGATTACCGAAAGCTCAATACTGATTTTACAGCCGTAGTTCCGGCAGCTTTCAGGCCTTTTGCTGCTGATATGGAAATCGTTTTTTGTAAAGCAACCAGAACTCCTGCAGGAGTTGCCAGTACCGGAATTGTCAGAAAACAAGTTACTGCTAGTTTCAATATGGAGACCAGTTATTACAAAACATCGGGTGACCCAGCTTGGGATCCGAGCAAATATCTCAATGTCTGGATTGGAAATTTAGGAAGTACAATTTTAGGTTTTGCTTATTTACCGGGTGATGCGCCAACAACTGGAGAAGATGGACTTTGTATCAATTATACTGCTTTCGGAACCACCGGAACAGCTGTAGCACCGTTTAACAAAGGGCGTACTGCTACCCATGAAATTGGCCATTACTTCGGATTAGATCATCCATGGGGTGACGGTTCGTGCAATGGTGATGACGGAGTTGCCGATACACCTGCTACTTATCAAGAATATTACAATTGTCCTACTTTCCCATCAAATACCTACGCCTGTACGAGCACAACCAATGGTTCCATGTTCATGAATTATATGGATTATGTAGACGATGCATGTATGGCCTTTTTTACCGCGGGTCAAAAGACGGTCGTTCAAGCTACATTGTCTGGACCACGCGTGAGTTTGCTTACTTCAAACGGATGTGCAGCTTTAGGACTGAACGAAGTCGAAGCTATTCAAGCCATTGCGTGTTATCCGAACCCGGCTTCAAAATATTTCATGATTTCATCGCCACAAACCCAAATCGATGAAGTTGAAATTTTCAATGATTTAGGGCAATTGGTCAAAACCCAAAAACTCACCCAAGTCAACAACGAAATCAACATCGAATCATTGGCTACAGGAACTTATTACTTGCGTATTTACAACCAAGGCGAGTTTGTAAAATCAGACAAAATCATCAAGAAATAATTTTCTGCGATATAAAATTAAAGCCGGAAGTGTGTTGCTTCCGGTTTTTTTATGTCCATTGTTGTCGTTTTTTAAGCTCGGTAATATGTGCCAGATGGTGATTCCCATGCCAAGCATAAATTCCGATAAGTTCTTCTAATCTGAATTCTTTTCCGTGTTCCGGATGAATAAAACTGCGCTGGAGTTCTTCTTCTGAAAGGCTTTTCATCAAATAAGCCATCCGCTGGTGCAAGCCTTCTAAAAGCAACATACTTGCAGCAATCGGCATGTTTTTTTCGTCTTGCATATCCGTCCAACGATCTTCGTAATAAAATTTGATGGTCGGCCTATCTTCAGTCAAAGCCCATTTCATCCGAATCAAACAATTCATATGGCTGTCAGCACAATGATGCACCACTTGTCGAATGGTCCAACCACCCGGTCGGTAGGGTGTGTCGAGTTGATGGTTGTTTAAATGTTCCACTTCTTTTTTTAACCGCTCCGGAAAAGACTCAATTTGTCCGATGCAGTTTGCTAAATATTCTGAAGTATAGTTTGCGGGCGCGATAAAATTTCCAATCGGAAAACGCAATTGTTCTAAATTAAGTTCGGTCATCATATCCAAAGTTTAGCTAAATAATCATAATGCTCGCCTTCTAAAATCAATGCACATTGCAAACCATTGGCATGCGCGGCATTTTGTAGGGTGTTGTAATCAATGTACATCCAATCAAAAGGTTTTTCATGCTCACCTTTGTACGAGATGTTGAACACGACTTCGCCGTAATACGCCTCGTTTGATGGAATCCATTTGCCGCCGTCTTCATCTTCGTCAAACATGTATATAATGTCTGAACTGTCCAGTAAAATTTGACCTCCGGGCGCTAACAGCGATTTGAGTTTTTGCAAAAAGGCCGAAATATTCTTGAGCCTTCCACACATGCCGGCGCCGTTCATGAGCAAGAGCAAAGTATCGAATTGTTCACCTTCAAGTTTCATTACATCGAGGGAGCGCGCATTCTGAATTCCGCGTAGCTCGCATGCTTTAATCGCGTTGGACGAAATATCCACGGCAAAAACCTCACAAGCTGTGTTTTTTTGTAAATGCAAACTGTGGCTTCCGGCGCCGCAACCAATGTCAAGCACTTTTCCGCAGGCCAATTGCAAGGCTTTTTGTTCGAGTTTGGGCATCTGTTCAAACGAACGAAACAAATAGGCCACGCTCATGGGGTCGGCTTCAGAAATCGAGGTTTCAGTAATTATATCTTCGGGTTGATTGTTGGTTTGATAATCGAGGATGGCTTTTCCGAATAAATCTTTCATTTCTATTCAATATTTTTTAGTGGTCAAATGCAGTCACTTCGCTCGTGTTATCATTGCGTTTGGATTAAGTTGTTTACTTTTGACGCAATCAATTGTACTATGGGTTTGAAACCATCACTGAACGATATTCAAAAGCTGGCCAAAGATAAGCAGAACGAAAACAAAAAGTATTTCGACAAGCTCAAAAAGAAGCCGCCTAAGAATTTAGATTATCTAATGCAGGATTTGCACGAGGCTGAGTTTCGCAAAACCGATTGCTTGCAATGTGCCAATTGTTGCAAAACCACCGGGCCGCTTTTTACTTCGGCCGATATTGAGCGTATTGCCAAACATTTCAGACTCAAACCGCAGCAATTCATCGATCAGTATTTGCGCATTGATGAAGACAACGATTATGTTTTGCAAAGCGTGCCGTGTACTTTTCTAGATGCAGATAATTACTGTTCAATCTATGAAGTTCGACCCAAAGCTTGTCGCGAATTTCCGCATACTGACCGTCAGAAGTTTTATCAAATTGCCGATTTAACCCTAAAGAATGTAGCGATTTGTCCAGCGGCCTATAACATCGTCGAGGAAATGAAAAAGCGTTTGCCGCTTTAGTTGGTATTCAAGAAACTATCCGGATAAATCAGATATTTTTGGCGCATTTCTCTGAATTTACTCAAACCGGATTTCCAAGTCGCGCGAATTTCTTCTTCCGACATACCGCCTTCAATTTGGCGTTGCAATTTTTTGCTGCCCGCAAGTTTGGTAAAATACGAATTGAAAAACTTCTCAGGTTGTTCGGTGTTTCGATACGCCTCAATCAGCCATTTCAATTCTAAGTGATTGATTTTTGAGATATGTGATAAATCTTCACCGCAACATTCTTTGCCGTTTTGCGGTGGCTCTTTAGAACCCGCATTGGGTTTAGGCGTAAAACTGTAGTGATACGAAGTCAAAAAAGGCGAGCCGTAAATTTGAAATTGTTTGTCGGTTCCGCGGCCCACACTGACGTTGGTTCCTTCAAAAAAACACAAACTCGCATATAAATTAATGGCTTGGTCGTTGGGCAAATTCGGCGAAGGCCGCACAGGCAGGCTGTACTGCATTTCGCGACGGTAATTCTCGCAAGGCACAATTTTAAGCGGACATTGCAAACTGTCTTTAAGCCAACGCTCGCCGTTGATCATCAGCGCATATTCACCAATGGTCATGCCGTGCAACACCGGAATTTCGTGCATGCCCACAAAACTACTGTATTCTTTTTCCAAAATCGGTCCATCCACAATGGCACCATTCGGATTCGGTCGATCTAAAATCACGAGCTCAATATGGTTTTCAGCACAGGCTTCCATCACGTAATGCAAAGACGATATATAGGTATAAAAACGTGCGCCCACATCTTGCAAGTCAAAAATCAACACTTCAATGCCCGACAATTGTTCTTTTGAAGGTTTTTTACTGTTGCCATACAAGGATATAATCGGAATTCCGGTTTTGACATCTTTTCCGTCTACAATCAATTCTCCATCGGCACCTTCGCCGCGAAAGCCGTGTTCCGGGGCATAAATTTTCACCAAATCTACTTTGGTTTTTTGGGTCAGGTAATCTACTATGTGCATCGTCTCAGATTTCATGCCTGATTGTTGCATGTGGTTTACTGTATCAACATATGTATAAGGATATTCATAAGTGATTTGTCCGCTCGGATTGGTGAGAACCCCCACTTTTTTGTTGCGCAACAAACCCAAATAGCTCTCGATGTTGTCGGCTCCAGTCAAAAATTTAGTCGAGGCCACTTTGCTTTTGACCATTACTTTGGCCGGCAATGACGGATTGACCACCATAGCCTGCGGAGTTTTACAAGCAACCGCCAATAATCCAACCACAGTTATGGCTAAAACGGACTTCCAATAAAAAATATGGAAACGGTCGGTCTTATGAGTGTTTGTCAAAATCATGCGTCAGAATTAATCCCCCCAAATTCGGTAAATCGTATCTAAAGCTGTACTTTTGGGCCAAAACGTACCAGATTGAATCTCGAATATTTTATTGCCAAAAGGCTTGTGACCGATAAAGGGCGTAAAAGTAGTATTTCTGCGCCAATTATAAAAATTGCCATCGCCGCCATCGCCATCGGAATGATGATGATGATTGTCTCGGTGGCCACCGGTATTGGTTTGCAGCAAAAAATCCGCGAAAAAGTCTCAGCCTTCAATGGGCACATTATTATTTCTAATTACGACGACAATCAATCGCAAGTCAGTGTGATGCCGCTGTCGATTCATCAAAAGTTTTATCCAAAGTTTACCCAAGTCAGCGGAGTCAGTCATGTACAAGCAGTGGCCAGTAAGGCGGGAATCATCCGCACCGCTGATGCTTTTGAAGGAATTGTCTTTAAAGGAGTCGGCAAAGATTACCTCTGGAAAAACATCGAAGAATACATCATACAAGGCCGCAAGCCTAATTTATCCGGGGCGCTCAATAACGAAGTGCTCATTTCAGATTATCTCGCACGTCGTCTTAAACTCAAACTAGGCGATACGTTCAATACGTTCTTCATGAAAGAAAGCGGGAACCAACTGCCCAATCTGCGCGTTTTTAAAATCGTCGGTATTTACAATTCAGGTTTGCAAGAATTCGATTCGTCTTTTTTGCTCGGAGACATTCGCCACGTGCAGCGCATCAACAAATGGGCGCCCGATCAAGTAGGCGCTTTTGAAGTTTTTCTCGATGATTTTACCGCTATCCAAACCAAAGGCAAAGAAATCTACGAAAGCATCAGCTCCACACTCGACAGCCAAACCATCGCAGAGAAGTACTACTTTATATTCGAATGGCTCGAGCTGTTTGACTTCAACATCATCGTCATCCTTGTGGTCATGATTGCTGTGGCTACCATCAACATGGTCGTGGCGCTTTTGGTGCTCATTCTTGAACGCACCCAAATGATTGGAATCCTTAAATCACTCGGAGCAGCGAATTGGAGCGTGCGCAAAATATTTCTCTACAACGCTTTTTATCTCATCGTCCGCGGATTGTTTTGGGGCAATTTGCTCGGCGTCGGACTGGTTTTAATTCAGCAATACACCGGAATTATCCAACTCAATCCCGAAAATTACTACGTAAGCGTAGCGCCGGTTTCGCTGAGTTTTTGGCATTGGCTCGCGCTCAACGTAGGCACGGCAGCGGTTTGTTTGCTCGTTTTGTTGGTGCCGTCCTATATTATTACCAAAATTTCACCCATCAAAACCATTCGTTTCGATTAGTTTTTTCAGGGCGTGCCGGCTCGTTTAGCTTTTGTTTGTTTTGGTAGTTTGTTTTCTCGCCGTCGGGTTTTACGCAGTGCGCGGCACTTAGCTTCAACCCCTCACGCGGCAAATTCTTCCGCGATCTGCATTGTTTTTAAAAATCAAACTATTAAACCCGCAAGAATAGTTTAGTATGTGTTGCGGCTTGATGTTTCTGAAAAGATCAAAAAAAGTTTGTCGATTAAGTTTCCGGTTTTCAGAGGTTTGAAAAAAACCTTTAAAATTTTTTTCTAAAAAGTTTGGATAAGAGAAAAAGGTTTGTACTTTTGCACCCGCTTTGAGAATGAAGCGGGAATAAAG
>JAXLVE010000039.1:0-8065 GCA_046329175.1 Flavobacteriaceae bacterium | reverse complement strand
CACCGCAAAAATGGCTGCAAAACGCAAAAAAGCCAAAACCTTGTAAATTCTGGTTGAGGTTTTGACTTGATAAAAATATTGGTAATATGACAACGCAGCGGCAATACCGAGCGATAAAATTATCAGTAAAATGGTGCCTGTTGTCATTAAAATATTTGTCGGTTATTGGTTTTCAGTTGTCAAATTAAGTCAACATACCACCGTCTACATTCAACACCTGACCGGTCACATAAGTACTCATGTCTGAAGCAAAAAATAAACAAGCATTAGCAACGTCTTCGGTAGTTCCGCCGCGTTTGATCGGAATGCTGTCTCTCCAGCCTTGCACCACATCTTCGTTGAGTTTGGCCGTCATTTCGGTTTCAATAAAGCCCGGAGCAATGGCGTTGCAACGAATGTTTCTCGAACCCAACTCTAAAGCGACCGATTTGGTAAAACCAATCACACCGGCCTTAGAAGCTGCATAGTTAGTTTGTCCGGCGTTTCCTTTCACACCTACTACCGAACTCATATTGATGATAGATCCCGCACGGTTTTTCAAAAAGGTTTTTTGCACAGCTTTGGTCATATTGAATACTGAATTTAAATTCACTTGAATCACTTGGTTAAAATCTTCTTCAGACATGCGCATCAAAAGGTTGTCCTTGGTGATTCCGGCGTTGTTGATCAAGATGTCAATCGTTCCGAATTCAGCCAAAACTGCATCGGTAAATTCTTGCGCTTGATTAAAATCAGCGGCATTTGATTGATAACCTTTGGCTTTGATGCCCAAAGCATTGAGTTCGTTCTCAAGCGCCATCGCCGATTCTACCGATGAACTGTACGTAAAAGCTACGTTGGCTCCGTGACGAGCAAAAACTTCGGCAATTCCTTTTCCGATGCCGCGACTGGCTCCGGTGATGATGGCTACTTTTCCTTCGAGTAATTTCATATGGAGATAATTATTTGTTTTTTAATGGTCATATGTTATCGCATTAGCTTTATTGGTGATTGCTTACAACAAACTCATTTTTAGTGGCGATTTCATATCTTTTATTTTTATTTTAGAAGCTATTCCTGCTCTGCGTTGCAATCTTTTGTTTTGAACCCCAAAACAAAAGGATTTCCACTGCGATCAGGGCTATTTTTTGTTCGGTCAAATATAGTATTATTTGCTTCAACCAAAAAATAGATTCCCGATTGAGCTGTTAAAAATATTTCCTTGTAATTTGCGCTCATGAACGCAAGCGAGCAGGATTTCCAAAACCTTTATCATCAGTATCATATATTGGTGTACAATCTTGCTTTGCACTATTTGCAAAATATTGAAGAAGCCGAAGAAATCACCCAAGATGTTTTTGTACAAATCTATCATTCACTGGAGCAATTCGAACAAAAATCATCTTTAAAAACCTGGATTTATCGCATTACACTCAACAAATGTCACGACTTAATCAAGCACAAAAACAGCCGCAAACGCTGGTTTATTTTTGGCGCTAAAAGCCAAAACGAAAACGATTATTTCAACCATAGCAATTTTGAGCATCCGGGCATTTTGCTTGAAAATCAAGAGCAAGCCAAAATTTTATACGCCACCATCAACACTTTACCCGACAATCAAAAAACAGCTTTTGTCTTATCCAAAATTGAAGGTTTGTCGAATCCTGAAATTGCCGAAGTCATGAATCTCAGCGTTTCGGCCATTGAGTCGTTGATTTTCAGAGCCAAAGCATCGTTACAACAAAAATTATCAGAAAAATTTACCGAGTACCGCAAGAAAAAATAAAACCTTTCGTCTAAACCAATATGGAATCACAAAATTGGATCAATTCAGTTCTCAACAGCACCAACGGGCATCAAAAAGTTACTCCGCGCAAAGATTTGTTCATGCAAATTCAAGCACGCGTGGCAGATTATGAGCCGGTTTCAACTAAAATGCTTTGGCTGGCTGCCGCCTCGCTGTTGTTACTCATCGGGTTGAATTTCAGAACCCTCTGGCATTCCGAACATTCAACAAAATCATCGGCAGTTCAAGCTATGGCAGCTGATGTCAACAAATCAAATCAATTGTATAGTCATGAATAAAGTAAAATTGCTCAGCTGGTCGGTGGGTATTTTGGTATTGCTCAACATTACCATTTTGTTTTTTGTAATGGGCAGACCTCCGATGTTTCCGCATGGTCCACACCTACCCAAGCATGGCGGCCCCAAAAGACTCATCATAGAAAAATTGCATTTTGATGCAACGCAAAAACAAGCCTATGAAAAATTAATCCAAGCGCACCGAACCAAAATTGATTCACTCGATCGTGAAATCAGGTTTTGCAAAAATGAGTTATATGGTTTGTTGAAAGATAACCCAACGGATGCGGTCGCTAAAAACAAACTCATTGCAAAACTCGGGCAATTACAAACACAAATTGAACAAACGCATTTTGAGCATTTTGCCGACATTAAAAAATTGTGTCACCCCGATCAAATCAGTGATTATGATGCCTTAACTACTGAACTAGCTGCTTTATTTTCGCATCCGCCCAAACCCAAACATGATTAAATGGGTCAAACATATTGCTTGCATGATGGTTTTGTTTTTGGGCTTTCAAGTTCAGGCACAAAACGATTCTTTGCGCCTACATTTTAATTTGACTTTCAATCGCGTTCCACTCAAAAGCGAACATTGGTATGTTTCAGCGCAACAAGACAGTATTCAATTGCAAACGCTGAAGTTTTATGTGAGCGATCTGGAAATTGAGTTTACTGACAATTCTAAACTAAAAGCGCTCAAACAACATCATTTGGTTGATTGGTCAGAAGCAGAATCCTTACAATTAACTGTCGGAAAAGCCTATCCCAAAAAAATAAAGCAAATTAGTTTTAATGTTGGCGTAGATAGCTTAAGCAGCGTTTCGGGTGCGCTTGGCGGTGATCTTGACCCAACCCGCGGTATGTATTGGGCTTGGCAAAGCGGTTATATCAACTTTAAAATTGAAGGAAAATGCCCGAAGTTGACTTCCAGAAAAAATCAATTTCAATACCACATCGGCGGATATGCCGCGCCTTATAATGCTTTGCGAAAAATAGTCTATCAACCTTCTGAGCAAAATCCAACGCAGATTAATGTTGATGTAGCAGCATTTTTCAATCAACTCAAATTGACTGATTTTTCAAGTGTTATGATGCCTGGAAAACGAGCCATGAAACTCGCCGACGATGCCGTTTTGATGTTTTCTCCATGAATGTAAGGTTCAAGCATATCATTTTGTTATTGGTCGGGAGTTTTATCTGTGGCGCTTTTGTTGTATTCAAACCCGAACCTATTTATCTCAAAATTCCCAGAGGTTGGCCCAAACCACACTATGATTTTTCTAAAAATCCACTCTCCGAGCAAGGTTTTCAATTGGGCAGAAAATTGTTTTACGACCCTATTCTATCGCGCGACAACACCATTAGCTGTGCGACTTGTCACTTGCAAGCTACCGGATTCACGCATGTAGATCACGAACTCAGCCACGGAATTGACGACAAAATCGGCACACGCAACGCCATGGCACTCATTAATTTAGCTTGGAACAAAGATTTTTTGTGGGACGGAGGCGTGAATCACCTGGATGTGCAACCGCTCAATCCAATCCAAAGCCCGGTTGAAATGGATGAATCATTGGCGCATGTGGTCGGAAAATTACAGCAAACTTCTCCTTATCCTCAATTATTTGAGCAAGCGTTCGGAACGTCAAAAATCACCGGACAACTCACTTTAAAAGCTCTGTCGCAATTTATGTTGATGCTGCAATCATCTAATGCCAAGTATGACCGTGTGATGCAAGGCCAGGAAACCTTTACAGAAAAAGAACAAAAAGGTTATGATATATTTAAAAAGCATTGCGCTTCTTGCCACAAAGAACCTTTGTTTTCGGATGATCGTTTTGAAAACAACGGCCTTGATTTAGACGCGGATTTAAAAGACATCGGGCGCATGAAAATCACCGGTAAAAAAGAGGATTCGCTGCGGTTTAGAACGCTCACTTTGCGCAACATTCAGTTTACTTTTCCGTACATGCACGACGGAAGATTTAAAACGCTCACTGAGGTCATCAATCACTATAATTCATTACCCGCAAACAAGCATGTTCCCAAAGAGTTACGCCTACCGATGCAACTCGTCGATCACGACCGCGCAGACTTAATTGCCTTTCTCAAAACCCTCACCGATCAAGAGTTTTTATTCAACCCGAGATTTGGTTATCCAAAATGATTTTGAATCCAACGCAAGAAAAAAAATAAACCATCGTCCAAACAAAACTAACCACTCAATTTATGATCAAAAAAACCACTTTCACAATTTTATTTCTTCTCATGGGATTCGGAGGATTTGCCCAAGATTTATATGATATCAATACCATTCAAGACATTCGCATTGTCTTTGCCGAAAGCAATTGGGATGCCCTCCTCGACGCGCAAGCTGCTTCAACCGAAGATTACATTCCGGCGCAATCGGTCACCATCAACGGAACAGTTTTTAACAATGTAGGTGTCAAATACAAAGGCAACAGTACGTATAGCCCGACGCGTGTTAAAAATCCGTTTCACATTGAACTTGATACTTATCAAAGTCAGAATTATCAAGGATATACCGATATCAAACTGAGCAATGTCTATTTTGATCCGAGTTTTTTGCGTGAGCCGCTTTCGTATGCCATTCTTCGACAATATATGGATGCGCCTTTGTGCAATTATGCCAATGTATATGTCAACGGAACTTTAATCGGTTTGTACACCAGCGCAGAATCTATTTCAAAGAAATTTGTCGACGAGCATTTTTACTCTAAAGACAATGCATTTTTTAAATGTAACCCGATTGGCGGCGCGGGTCCAGGCAGTTCATCCTATCCTAACTTGGCTTATTTGGGAACCGATATTACGAGTTATCAAACAGCCTACGAAATGAACTCAACGACAGGTTGGGAAGATTTAGTTACGCTGACCAACACACTCGCCAATAACATCAACAACATTGAATCAGTATTAGATGTTGACCGCGCTTTGTGGATGCTGGCCTATGACAATGCATTGGTCAATTTGGATAGTTACATCGGAACTTTCAAACAAAACTATTATTTGTACAAAGACGATAATGGTCGATTCAATCCGGTCGTTTGGGATTTGAATATGTCTTTTGGTGTATTCTCGCAAACCGGAACCATCGCTTTGAATACCACAACCGCCAAAAAGCAAATGACTCATTTGTTG
The DNA here is from genome assembly GCA_046329175.1 of Flavobacteriaceae bacterium. Taxonomy (GTDB): domain Bacteria; phylum Bacteroidota; class Bacteroidia; order Flavobacteriales; family Flavobacteriaceae; genus Flavobacterium. The sequence goes on along the minus strand of JAXLVE010000039.1, from coordinate 2,839 downwards.
CATGCCTCTGATGCTGCTTGGCCATTGGTACAAAAGTTATTGGCCGTTCCGAAATACAAACGCATGTATTTGGCGCATTACAAAACGATTATGGAAGAAAATTTTGCCAACAATAGTTATCTAACTACTGCACAATCTTACCAAACCATCATCAACGCAGCGGTACAAGCCGATCCGAACAAACAATACACCTATGCACAATATCAAAGTAATTTGAATACAGATGTTACCGGCGGAATGAACGCAGCGCCGGGCATCACCAATCTCATGAGCGGACGCAATACCTATTTGAACACTCTGGCTGATTTTACGAATGTTCAACCCACGATTACTTCTGTGGCGCCGGCCGTTGCTGAACCGCTTATCAACAGTGATGTATTCATTACAGCGAATGTGATCGACACCAATACCAACGGCGTGTATCTCGGCTATCGCTCTGATAAAGAATTGCCATTTACAAAAGTTTTGATGTATGACGACGGTGCACACGGAGACGGCGCGGCCAATGATAATGTTTATGGCGCTGCGATGAATATGAGCAAAGCATTCATGCAATATTATATTTATGCGGAAAACAACAACGTCGGCAAATTTTCACCGGTAAGAGCTGAGCACGAATTTTACACTTTGCATGCGGTATATCCAACCATCAATCCCGGAGATTTGGTCGTGAATGAACTGATGGCACAAAACACCATGACCATTGCCGATCAAGACGGAGAATTTGAAGATTGGATTGAACTTTACAACAACACCGACACTAGTTTGAGTTTGGACAATTTGTATATGACTGATACCGATACTAACTTGATTAAATGGGCTTTCCCTTCAGGTTTAACTATTGAACCGCATGGTTATTTGACTATTTGGGCGGATGAAGACGGATCTCAAGTCGGATTGCATGCCAACTTCAAATTATCTTCTGCCGGCGAAAGCGTGATTTTGGCTTATGCCAACGGAACCATCATTGAAAACATCTCTTTTGGAGCGCAAACCGCCGATATGGGTTATGCGCGCATCCCGAATGGAACCGGAAATTTTGTGATTCAAGCACCAACATTTAATGCTAATAACGAAACTTTATCGGTAAGTTCAGAAGCATTTCAACAGAATTTATCGATCTATCCAAATCCAACGCAAAATGTGGTTTACATCCAAAACAAAAACTATCAAATCAATCAATTAGCATTGTATAACCTTCAAGGACAATTGATTGACCAAAAAGAATTCACCAATTCACAAACAATTTCTTATGATGTATCGCCTTATCCGAAAGGTGTTTACTTACTGACCATCAATAGAAATACAACCGTAAAACTCATTCGCAATTAATATGAAAAAAGCCATTTTTACTTTAGTGCTCACAGCGCAAAGCATCATGCTTATGGCGCAAACCAATCCGGCCATTACACAATGGTTGCAAAACACCACCGGTATTACGGGTCGCCATTATGTAGCAGGCAACTCCACTCCTATTGTCGATGCGGTTCAAGCCAATGTGCAATCGGTGAAATACAACACTACACATGCCTACATTTCAGCTACGGGTATCCCAGCCTACATCACCGGACCGTTTCAAGATGGAAATCCTTCATTGGCCACAGCACAGAATAAAATCTTCAAAGTAAGTTTGAATCCAACGCAAAACACCGGAACTCCCACAGCCACCACCGGAGGAAACATCGGTATTTTCATCAACGGCGTCGCTTTGTTTGATTACCGCGATGGCGTTGCTTGGAACAATACAACCAACGCACTTTGCGGCGGACCAGGATATCCTCCCTGTCCGGGTGGCCCGAATACAACGCAAGCATGGAACCGTGATGCTGTGGTAGCTGAAAAAGCAGGATTTGATTGTGCCAAGGCGCATCCGGCTATGGGCAATTACCACCATCACCAAAACCCGAGCGCTTTTAATTTAGACTTGAATGTGATTTCAAATGTTTGCGATGCTTATCCGTCAGACGGTTTGTATGTAATTAATCCAAATGAGCATTCACCTTTGATTGGGTTTGCTTATGACGGTTTTCCGATTTACGGAGCCTACGCCTACACCAACACAAACGGAACCGGAGCCATCACACGCATGAAGTCAAGTTATCAACTTAAAAATCAAACGACCCGAACCAACGGACCGGCGGTCAATGCTACTTATTTCAATGGTTATTTTAGAGAAGATTACGAATATGTCGCGCATCCTAGCGATCCAAGTTATTTGGATGAACACAATGGTCGTTTTTGCATTACGCCAGAATATCCCAACGGAATATACTGCTATTTCACTACCGTAGATGCCAACCACAATTCAGCTTATCCATATGCAGTTGGACCCACTTTTTACGGAACGGTAACTACAACAACGGTTACCACCATTCCTGCCGGAACCTCTACGTATACGCCATTGGCAACCACTCATTTTGACATGAATCAAGTAGTGATTGCACCGAATCCGGCTCAAGATTTTGTAGCAATTCAAATCCCGATGACCACCCAAGATTTATCGGTAGATTTAATCGACCTGACCGGAAAACTCATTGAAAGCAAAAAACTTCCGCAAGGCAGCACGCTTTGTGTTTTTGAAACCGATACACTTTATAACGGAACTTATTTGCTTCGTTTGAATGACGGCAACAGCAGTGAAAGTTTTAAGGTAATCGTCAAACGATAATTTAGTTAATATCTGAGATCGGATTTACTTTCGAGTATATCCAAACAAAAAAGCCCAGCGTAATGTTGGGCTTTTTTATAATTCTGAGATTGATTATTTCTTTTTCTGAGCGGCTTTTTGGGCTTCGGCTTCTTCCATCATTTGTTGTAATTTTTGTTGGAATCTCCCTTG
>JAXLVE010000038.1:0-9199 GCA_046329175.1 Flavobacteriaceae bacterium | reverse complement strand
TGCACTGATTAATAAGCTTAAGCGCGAAAAAGAACTTTCCAGTTAGTTGATATGAAACAGTTTTGCGGCCTAGTTTTTTTATTTTTTACAATGTGCTCATGGGCGCAGCATCACTCGGTTATCGGAAAGTGGAAAACCATTGATGACGAGACCGGAAAACCTGTTTCTGTCATTGAAATTTTTGAAAAGCAAAACAAAATTTACGGTAAGGTTTTAGAGATTTTTAATCCAAAAACCAAAGTTCCGCGTTGTGAAAAGTGCGAGGGCGAAGATAAAAATAAACCTATTGTCGGGTTGATTGTGATTAAAGGTTTGGTCAAGGATAAAGAAGAATACACCCACGGAAAGATTTTGGATCCCAAACACGGAAAATTGTACAAATGTTCGTTATCGCTGGAAAGCCGCGATCGACTCAAAGTACGCGGTTATATCGGAATCAATTTGCTCGGACGAACTCAAATTTGGGAACGCGTTAAATAAATTCTAGGTCAATGTTATTTTTTGCTGAAGTTATTTTGCCGTTGGCTTTGTCCAAAACCTTTACTTATCAGGTTTCTGAAGCTGAATATCATTTCTTGAAAAAAGGAATGCGCGTGGTGGTTCCGTTCGGCAAAAACAAATTGTATACAGCTTTGGTTCTTGAGTTGCATCAAAATCAACCTTTATTGTACCAGGCCAAAGAAATTGATCAAATCTTGGATGAGCATCCAATGGTTAGTGCCATTCAAATCGAGCATTGGCAATGGATGGCGCAATATTATATGTGTAGTTTGGGCGAGGTTTATCGCGGAGCCATGCCCAGTTCGTTGTTGCTTGAAAGCGAAACCATGGTGACTCGAAATGCCGAACGTTATTTTGAATCTTCTGAACTTTCTGACGAAGAATACTTGGTTTATCAGGCTTTGCAACATCAGTCGTCTTTGCGCATCGTTGATATAGTCGCGATTTTAAACAAGAAAAAAGTGTTTCCTGTCTTGCATCGATTGATTGAGAAACAAGTGTTGACCTTGCACGAAGAAGTTACCGATTCTTATAAACCCAAACTCGTTAAATATTTGCGGTTGCATCATGATTTTACAGATCAGCAACATTTGAATTCAATGTTGGATAGCTTAAAAGGCAGCAAGCAGACACAACTGATTTTGCAATATTTTCAGCTTAAAGCATCACAAACCCAACCGATATCGGTCAAACAACTAACAGAAACTTCAGGCGCATCGTCAGCCACTGTAAAAAGCTTGGTGGACAAAGGTATTTTCGAGGTTTATCAATTGCAAAAAGATCGAGTTCATTACAACCATGAGGCTTCTTTACTGCATTTAGAACTCAGCACCGAACAGAATTCGGCCAAAGTATCTATTCTGAATCAATGGAAAAACAAAGAAGTTTGTCTTTTGTACGGCGTTACCGGTAGCGGAAAAACCGAAGTTTACATTGAACTCATCAAAACCTTTATCGAACAAAAAAAGCAGGTTTTGTATTTGTTGCCCGAGATTGCTTTGACGGCTCAGTTGGTCGATCGTTTGAGAAGTCATTTCGGCGCACTTGTTTCGGTTTATCACTCTAAATACAGCAATCATGAGCGCGTTGAAGTTTGGCGAAACGTGCAGCATAATGAGTCAAAAGCGCAGATTATCATCGGAGCGCGCTCGGCTTTGTTTTTGCCATTTGCCGATTTAGGTTGTGTTATTATTGATGAAGAACACGAGCAAACCTTTAAGCAACACGATCCGGCTCCGCGCTATCACGCACGCGATACGGCTATTGTTTTGGCTGCTAAACACGGGGCGAAAGTTTTGCTGGGTTCGGCTACGCCTTCGCTCGAAACTTATTTCAATGCGCAAAATGGCAAGTTTGGTTTTACTGAATTAACCCAGCGATTCGGGAGTTTTAGCTTGCCTGAAATTGAGTTGGTTGATTTGAAAGATAAATATTTCCGCAAGAAAATGATCGGACATGTCAGTGATACATTGTTAGATGAAATTCAGAAAGCCATTTCAAACAAAGAACAAGTTATTCTTTTTCAAAATCGTCGCGGCTATTCACCGGTGGTGGAATGTATGACGTGTGGTCATGTAGCGCAGTGTCCGCAATGCGATGTGAGTTTGACATATCACAAACACAAAAATCAATTGCGTTGTCATTACTGCGGTTATTCGATGGCCAATCCATCGAGATGTCATAGTTGTTCAGGTGTTGATTTAGAGACCAAAGGTTTTGGAACCGAACAAGTGCAACAAGAATTAGAGCAGTTACTTCCGCAGGCGCGCATCATCAGAATGGATCAAGACACGACTCGCGCTAAATATGCTTTTGAGAAAATCATAGACAGTTTTAAAAATCATGAAGCCGATATATTAATTGGGACTCAAATGCTGGCCAAAGGGTTGGATTTCGAAAAAGTCAGTTTGGTCGGAATCATGAATGCAGATAATATGTTGTATCATCCCGATTTCAGAGCTTTTGAAAGAAGTTTTCAACTGATGACTCAAGTGTCGGGCAGGGCAGGACGGTCAGAAAATCCAGGTAAAGTGATTATTCAGACTTATAATCCGTATCACAATACCATTCAGCAAGTTACCCGAAATGATTATTTGGGTATGTATCAAGAGCAATTATACGAGCGCAAGATTTATCAATATCCGCCGTATACACGCTTGATTCGATTGACACTCAAAAATCGTGACTTTGAAAAACTCAAGCAATCGGCTCAGTGGTTGACCGATGTGATGAAACAGCATTTGCAAATTCCGGTTTTGGGTCCGGAAGAACCACCGGTAGGCAGGATTCGCAATGAATATATACGTTTGATTTTGGTGAAGATTCCACAAGAACAGTCACTCAATGGAATAAAAAAAACTATCCAGAAAATACTGGATAGTTTTGATACGGTTGCGCAATTTAAATCTGTAAAAGTTTTGGTAAATGTTGACTTTTATTAGGCGATGGCCAAAGCTCTGATCAAATCGTCTTTTTTATTGCGACTCAGTGGTATTTTTGTTATTCCGATTTCGGCGTATTTGCTATTGAATCGTTCTACTTTGTCAATATTAATGATATAAGACTTGTGCACTCGGATGAATTTTTCTTTCGATAAATCTTTCTCAAATGATTTCATGGTCGAAAGAACCAAGTTACTGTCCTCTTCTGTAACCACTTTCACGTAATCGCCAAAAGCTTCAATCCATTTGATTTTAGAGGTGTAGACTTTTAGTTTTTTCAGATTACTCTTGATGAAAATGTGCTCGCCTTCTTCTTCTTGATTTTCTTTTTTGAGCATATGGAAATCCATGGCTCGTTTTACCGAAGCATTAAAACGATCTAGAGCAATAGGTTTCTGCAAATAATCGGTAGCGTCATAATCAAACGCTTTCATTGCATACTCTGCTTTAGAAGTAATGAAAATGATTTGTGGTTTAGACTTTAAACCATCAAGAAAATCGAATCCGCTAATAACCGGCATCTCAACATCTAGGAAGATGAGATCAACGGTGTGAACCGACATGCAATTTTTTGCTTCAATTGCATTAGAAAAATCTCCAATTAAATGTAAATTTGGATGATTATTTACTAACTTTGCGATGATCATCCTTTGGATGGAACTATCATCAACTACAACACAATTTAGTTTCATAATTCTAATTTATTATAGATTTGGTGAAGCGAAACTAAAACCTTTTTTATTACCAACCTAATCTTTATCGGCTTTTTTTGCGTTTTAACGATAAAAAATGCATTTTTCTTGTTTATTCAAATTTAATTACTACTTTTGCGCGATTATTCAAAAAACACCTTAATTAATTATTATGAAACATTACGAAACTGTTTTCATTTTAAATCCCGTTTTATCTGATGTTCAGGTAAAGGAAACAGTGAGCAAATTTGAAGATTTTCTTACTTCCCGCGGAGCCGAAATGATTTCTAAAGAGGATTGGGGCCTAAAGAAAATGGCTTATGAAATCCAAAACAAGAAAAGTGGTTTTTACCATTTATTCGAATTTAAAGTTACTCCAGAAGTTTTGTTAGCTTTTGAAACTGAATTCAGACGCGACGAAAGAGTTATGCGTTTCTTGACCGTTAGCTTAGACAAACATGCAATTGCCTGGGCAGAGAGAAGAAGAACCAAATTAAATGCAAAAGCGTAATCATGGCAAATATCCAACAATCAGCTGCAGGTAAGAAAGATGGAGATATCAGATATCTTACACCTTTAAACATAGAAACGAACAAAACCAAAAAATACTGTCGTTTCAAAAAAGCCGGAATAAAATATGTAGATTATAAAGATCCGGACTTCCTTTTAAAATTCGTAAACGAGCAAGGTAAAATTTTACCTCGTCGTCTGACCGGAACTTCTTTGAAATACCAAAGAAAAGTGTCAGTTGCTGTTAAAAGAGCCAGACATTTAGCGTTAATGCCATATGTGGCTGATTTACTAAAATAATAAGGAAGCACAATTATGGAACTTATATTAAAGAAAGACGTACAGAATTTAGGTTTTAAAGACGATGTAGTAACGGTTAAACCAGGTTACGGTCGTAATTACCTTATTCCACAAGGGTTTGCTCAAATGGCAACACCTTCAGCTAAAAAAGTTTTGGCTGAGAACTTAAAACAAAAAGCACACAAAGAAGCCAAACTTGTTAGCGATGCACAAGCATTGGGCGAAGCTTTGAAAGCGCTTGAAATCAAAATTACTTCTAAAGCAGGTGGTGAGAAATTGTTTGGTTCAGTAACCAACATTGACATTGCTGAAGCTTTGGAGAAAGCAGGTCACAACATCGACAGAAAATTCATCACCAGCGGAATCGTAAAACGTACCGGTAAATATACTGCCAGCGTTCGTTTGCACCGTTCAGTAATTGTTGAGTTGTCTTACGATGTAGTTGCTGAGCAATAAGATTTCAACATAAAATACCAAGAATCCCGATTAGCGTCGGGATTTTTTTTTAATATTATTTTTAGAAGCTATTCCGGCTATTCATTGCAATCTTTTGCGCCGAAACCCGGCACAAAAGGATTTTCATTACTATCCGGGCTAGGCTAATGGTTACAATTAAAATTTCAGTTTAAAAATTAAATATCGTGCTAATGAACATTTTGATAATGCCGAATGTCCACTGGACATTCTCCTCTTAATATCAAATGGGCTATGGCAATCAACTCACCTGAAACTACAATTCATGAAATACACCCGACTCACTCAAGAACAATTTGAAGAACTACATCCGGAATTCATTAATTTTCTCGCCTCACAAACCATTGACAAAATCGAGTGGGACGAATTAAAAAAAAACAAACCCGAAGTTGCCGAACAAGAACTCGATGTATTCTCAGATTTAATTTGGGAAGGAGTGCTCAGCAGAACGCGCTATTTAGAGCATTTTTCGACTACACATGTTTTTTTATTTGAATGTTTTGAATCTCATATTGAGTCCATTATTATTAAATCATTGCGTTCAGACATCGATTTGTTAACACAAGATGGACTGCGTTGGCTCAATCAAGAAATGTTTGGCCCAGAAGTCGAAATTAGATTGGGCAAAAAAGAATACGCTGAAGAGCGAAATGCAGCTATTTTTAGTCTTATTCAACAAGGTGCTTATCTTAGTGGCGGTGAAATGTATCAGCAACTCATGAGTGTAATTCGTTCATAAGTTTTTCAAGTCTGCTGTGATAAATTAGCTATTTTAGTCATCCGATTTACAATAGTTAATTATATGGATGTGCTCAAAACCATTCAAAGTCTTCGCGACGAACTCAATTTATACAACCACCAGTATTATGTGTTGGATGCACCAACGATTTCTGATTTTGAATTTGATCAGAAACTCAAAGAACTTCAACTTTTAGAAGAACAGCATCCTGAGTTTTTTGATGAAAATTCACCCACACAAAGAGTAGGTGGAGCTATAACCAAGAATTTTCAGACCGTTCAACACGAATATCGCATGTATTCGTTGGACAACTCTTATTCAAAAGACGATTTAAAAGATTGGGAAAATCGCATTCAAAAGGTTTTGGGCAATGTTTCTTTAGCCTATACTTGCGAACTCAAATACGACGGAGCCTCCATCAGCATCACCTACGAAAACGGAAAACTCAAACGAGCAGTTACCCGTGGAGATGGTTTTCAAGGTGACGATGTAACCACCAACATTAAAACCATCAAATCGGTTCCGCTTAAATTAAAAGGAAATGATTATCCCGAAAAGTTTGACATTCGGGGTGAAATTATTCTGCCTTTAGCCGGTTTTGAAAAAATGAATCAAGAGCTCATTGAAATCGGCGAAACACCTTATTCGAATCCGAGAAATACAGCTTCGGGAAGTTTAAAATTACAAGACAGTGCTGAAGTGGCCAAACGCCCGCTGGATTGTTTGCTTTATTTTCTGATTGGTAACAATCTTCCGTTTAACTCGCAATTTGAAGGGTTAAATCATGCCCGCGCTTGGGGTTTTAAAGTTCCGCAAGAAACCAGACTAGCTCAAAATCTGGATGAAGTTTTTGCTTTTATTGATTATTGGGATGTTCATCGTCATAATTTGCCCTATGAAACCGATGGTGTCGTGATTAAAGTGAATAGTTTTCAGCAACAAGATGAACTCGGTTATACCGCCAAATCACCGCGTTGGGCAATTGCTTATAAGTTTAAATCTGAACAAGTTTCAACCAGAATTAATTCAATAGATTATCAGGTCGGTCGCACCGGAGCCATTACGCCGGTAGCGAATTTAGAGCCGGTACAATTGGCCGGAACCATTGTCAAACGTGCCTCATTGCACAATGCCGATCAAATCGAAAAACTCGATATTCGTTTGGGCGATGTGGTGTATGTTGAAAAAGGCGGAGAAATTATTCCAAAAATTATGGGTGTTGATTTAGCCCAAAGAAAGTCAGATGCCACAATTGTTTCATACGTAACGCATTGTCCTGAATGCCATACAGAGCTCATCCGTCAAGAAGGCGAGGCCAATCATTATTGCCCGAATTTCTATGGTTGTCCGCCGCAAATCATTGGTCGTGTGCAACATTATATTAGTAGAAAGGCCATGGATATTGAAGGATTGGGCGGAGAAACCGTCGCATTGCTATTCAACAATGGTTTGGTGCACAATTATGCCGATTTGTATGATTTAAAAGTTGAGCAATTACTTCCGCTAGATCGTATGGCGCAAAAATCTGCCGAAAATTTGGTCAGCGGAGTCGAAAAATCCAAAGAAGTTCCGTTTGATCGCGTGCTTTATGCTTTGGGGATTCGCTATGTTGGCGAAACCGTGGCTAAGAAACTCGCCAAACATTACAAAAATATTGACGCGCTATCGGCAGCAACTTTGACTGATTTGATTTTGGTGGATGAAATAGGCGAGAAGATTGCCCAAAGTGTTCTGGAGTTTTTTGAAAACACGGAAAATAAATTACTTATTGAACGACTAAAAAATTATGGTGTTCAAATGGAATTGATTGAAACTTTTAATCCGAATGCAACGGATAAACTCTCCGGAAAAACCTTTGTGGTTTCAGGAGTTTTCAGTCTTTTCTCGCGTGATGAACTCAAAAAATCCATCGAAGACAATGGTGGAAAAGTCGGAAGTTCTATTTCGGCCAAAACCGATTATGTAATTGCCGGTGAAAATATGGGCCCGGCCAAACTTGAAAAAGCCAATCAATTAAACATTCCAATTATTTCCGAACAAGACTATCAAAACATGATTCATGAAAACTAGACAAGTTGCATTAACGCTGTATTTGTTGTCTTGTTCGCTATCAGTTCTAGCGGAGGTTTTTGGTTTTGAATTGCTGTTGCTGATTGCAAAACCAACGATTATTCCGGCTATTTTCTATTATTATCTCACAACCAAAAAAGAACCTGTTGACCCAATGTTCGTGGTTGTTTTATTGCTCAACTTTATTGGCGATACCATTGCTTTGCTCAAATTTGAGGATCAGACTTTACTGTTAATGATTCCTTTTTTTATGTCTTATGTGCTTATTTTGTGGTATTTGATTCAAGATGTTCGAAAGTTAAAATGGGATAAAACTGGAGGATTCATAGCTGTTGGTATATTTATTTTTCTCATGTATGTGTTATCCGGGCTTATTGAGATGTTTGCCGATACCAATCCTGAATTGGTTTGGCCGGTGATTATTTATGGAATTATTCTGGGTAGTTTGTCTACTTTGGCAGTTTACTGTTATGCGATAAAAATAACAGCTTATGCTTTTTTTATATTGATGTTTGTGTTGACTAGTGTAGTTTCGGATGTCTTTTACATGCTATTTGAATTTATCTACAAAATATCTTTTTTAAATTATTTTGAATTTGCAGCGCAGTTATTTTCTTACTTTTTTCTTGTCAAATATTTTGTTTTAAGAAGTAAATAGTTAGTTTTTTAGTGAAATTTCAGAACATTATTTAATAATTTATGTAAATTTAGCCGAGAAAACCACACCACTAATCATGAAAAAGAAAAGCGAGGTTTTGTTCAAGAAGAGATTGATCAAACCGTTTATAGCCATTTACTTTTTCCTTTCACTTGTTGAAGTTTTGGCCGAATATTATAACGATTCGTTTTACATATCGGTTTCAAAGCCTTTTTTAATGCCTTTACTTATATTGATTTATTACATTTCTTCGAGAAGATTTGATTTGTATTTTGTGTCGTCCTTACTAGCTGCATGGTTGGCAAATTAGTTTTTAATGAAAAGTACTCCGACACATTTTATCATCGGGGCAACATTTATCCTGATTTATTGTTTGTTGGTTATGTCATTGGTTTTAAAAAGAGTTAAATTTTCGGGTTACTTGCCTTTTATATTGGGATGTTTGCCCTTTTTATTTATCTTTTTGTTCATTGCTAATGTTGCTTATAGTCAACTTTCAGAACATTTTATATTATACCTAATTCAAGGTATTTTCATGGTTCTTTTCGGAGGATTCTGTTTAAGCAGCTACGTGATTAAGCCATCGACTTCGAATACTTTTTTACTGATTAGCACCATGCTTTTTACCGCTACTCAGTTTATTGTTGTTATCAAAGGTTTTCACCCGAGTTTGGGAAGATTGCAATCGGTTGCCATGTTGTTTTTTGTGGCAGCACAATATTTATTGTATAAGTTTATGATGCGCGATGAGCGAAAAAGAAGACGTTATTCTATTGTTAACCAAAGCAGAAGAGTAAAGGCTTAACATATACAT
>JAXLVE010000037.1:0-9262 GCA_046329175.1 Flavobacteriaceae bacterium | reverse complement strand
TGTGCATTTGATGATTGTTGATCCGGATAGATATATTAAAACTTTTGCCGCTTTGGGCGCGAATGTTTTGACGGTTCATTACGAAGCTTGTACTCATTTGCACAGAACCATTCAGGCTATTAAAGCTGAAGGCATGAAAGCCGGCGTAGCATTGAATCCACACACACCTATTTCAGTGCTTGAAGAGATTATTCAAGAGGTAGATTTGGTTTGCTTAATGAGTGTAAATCCTGGTTTTGGCGGACAATCATTTATTGAGAATACCTATCAAAAAATCAAAAAACTAAAATCACTTATTGAAGTGAAAAATGCAAAAGCTTTGATTGAAATTGACGGCGGTGTATCTGACAAAAACGCCCGACAGCTATCAGCCGCGGGCGCAGATGTATTGGTGGCTGGGAATGCCGTTTTTAAAGACGAAAATCCAACCGAAGCGATTGTTCGACTTAAAGAATATGCGATTTAATTATTCTTTTATAACGCGTAACCTTTTTTGCCCAGTTTTAGTGCTAACTTGTACAATATAAACTCCAGACGGCAATGATTGCATCGTGACTTTTGGTGTGTTTACATCAATAAGTTTTTGCCCCATTATGTTATAAATCTCAATGTGATTGACCGGCTCATTACTTTGAACAAACAAAACATCTTGTACCGGATTGGGGAAAATAACTACCGATGAACGATCAAAAGTGGTATTGCTCATAACATTTAAATGTACCGTAACGGGCAATCTATCCGGGCTTTCGTGTCCGTTGATGGTTTGACTGGCGTAATAAGTTACCCCATCAGCCAAAACCGTTGAAAGCGGCAGTGGATTGGCGTTTACATTTCGGCCTAAACCGTCATACCATTGAATGTTTTGGCCATTTACAACCACATCAGCCAAGGTTTGACCTTGCGTAAAAGTCTGGTTCGAGTCGCCTATAGGTGCGGGCACAGGAACTTCCCATACTTCATATAATGCTGAAGTAGATTCACAACCTGAATCGTTATGGGTAATACGAACTGAAATGTAGTGATCAAATTGGTCATTGTGGTAATCCAACAAATAAGTAGGGCTGTTGGCCCCGGGAATATCAAGATGCCAATCCATCCATTGATAAGAATAGTTGCCGGTCACTCCAGCGTTTAATAGTATAGGCTGAACGATGGTCGTGCCATCAACATACATATGGTGAGCATTATTTTCAGCAGTTATTGTTGGACTTTCAATCGGAATAATGGTGACCTGAAATTCATCCTGAGCCGGTCCGCAGGCGCTTTCAGCATATACATAAATTGTTTGCGTCTGAAAAATGTGATCCCCAGGGCTTAATATCATTCCCATACCATTTGGATATGTGTAATAATTACCGGTTTGAATATCTGGCAAAGTATAGTAACCACAAAAAGTGACATCTGGCATGGGCGTCAGATTCACAGAAGGTATCACATTAATGTTTGTACATTCGGTGAGGGTGCTTGTACAGTTTGACATTCCGGAACTAGTAGCTCTAACCAAACAAACTGAATGCATTCCGAGCGACAGCAGCGGCAAAGAGACCACCGCACTTCCTGACGAATCCAATGCAATCGTCTGCATGGCATTATTGTCAAAAGTATAATTGATTATCGCATTTGGTGTTCCATTAAAAACAATTATCGATGACTGCCCTTGGCAAACTGTAGTATTTGAAGAAATTGTCGCCGTTGGCATAGGGTTCACGCTAAAAAATTCAGTTATGGGAGTGGCACATTGACCGGCATCCGGAGTAAAGATGTAGCCGCCATTATTCTCAACGACTGCTGGACTCCAAGTTCCGGTGATGCCATTGAGCGAAGTCGTAGGCAAGACGGGCGCATCACCCAAGCAAAAACTATTGGAATTAAAACCAAATTGCGGTTGAACAATATTGTTAATTTCAATAGTAATGGTTGTATTGACAGCACATTGGCCAGGATTAGAGGTAAATGTATAAACAGTTGTAGCAGTATTACTTATCGTTGAAGGAGACCAAGTTCCTGTGATTCCATTCGTAGAAGTCGTTGGAAGTACTGGAACTGTAGCACCGTAGCACAGCGACGGAATTGGAGCAAAAACCGGTGTCATTTGCGATTGAATTAATATAGTAATCGTATAGGTCTCTGATGGATTACTTCCGCTTGGCGGAGTGGTATATTGAACCACATATGCGCCCGGAGTACTGGCAATCGGATAAATAGCACCGGTAACAGCATCTAAACTCAAACCTCCTGGAGGTGAAGAAGAAAAAATACCGCCCTGTTGACCAGTGATGGTGGGAACCTCCATTGGGTCGTCGCTGCAAAATGAAAAGTTGCTGTATGAAAAACTTGTTTGAGCATTCATGCTGAGCAAACCGACAAAAAAGACAAGTAGTGTAAGTAATTTTATTTTCATAAACCGATGATTTTAAGCCACTAAAATAATAAAAAAATGCTCCCATAATCAGGAGCACTCTTTTAATATTGTTCAATCAAGTATTTAATCAAATCTGTAGTAGAGACAATACCTACCAATAATTCACCTTCAACTACCGGCAAAGCGTGAAACTCTCGTTTAGCCAGAATTTCGGCGACTTCTTTAATGCTGGTTTCAGGCGATACGGTCACTAAATCTCTTGCCATGACTTGTTCGAGCGAAAACATATTGTAAACGGTGACTCCTACGTTGGTTTCGTCTTCATCAATAGCATCTGCGTATGAAATTCGAAGCAAATCTGTATAACTAATCATTCCGAGAATTTTATTGCCATTAACCACCGGAATATGACGAATATGATGCTTTTTGAATAATTCCTCGGCTTTGGTTAAATCGTCGGTTAAATTGAGTTTAATGAGGTTTTTCGACATGATGGTCGATACCGGAACACGCTGTTTCATAATAATGGATTTTGATGATTAACTGTATTAAAGTTAGTTCGTCAAAAGCAATAAAAACATGATAAAAGTCAAGATGATGAAGTGATTCGTTGTGTAAAAACCGGATTCTGCTGCGCAGTCCCTCTAAGCTCCGCTTTGAAAATACACAAAACAAAAAAACGCTCAAGCGAGCTTGGCTGTTAATCAGTAATTATTCTCATATCGCGAGGATTCTGCCGTGCAGTTCCCTCAATGCTCCGCTTTGAAAATACTCAAAACAAAAAAACGCTCAAGCGAGCTTGGCTGTTAATCACTGATTATTCTTATATCGCGGGGATTCTGCTGCGCAGTTCCCTCAAAGCTCCGCTTTGAAAATACACAAAACAAAAAAACGCTCAAGCGAGCTTGGCGTTTTTTCTTATTTGTGTATTTATTCGTGACCGCGAAGGGATTCGAACCCCCAACCCTCAGAGCCGAAATCTGATATTCTATCCAGTTGAACTACGCAGCCATTATTTAGATGGTAAGATTATAAGACTCTAAGACGACATGACATAAATTCATACAATCTTGAAATCTCATTTATGCTAATAATTTTTTGACAATCATTGAAATGGTTTTGCCATCGGCCTGACCGGAAAGCTCTTTAGAAGCCATGCCCATGACTTGTCCCATAGCCGCCATTCCAGAGAAACCGTTTTCTGAAATGATTTTAGCCACAGCAGCTTCAATCTCGGGCTCTGAAAGTTGTGCCGGCAAGAATTTCTCAATCACGGCTACTTGAGCCAGTTCAGGAGCAGCCAAATCAGCTCTGCCTTGTTCGGTATAAATCGACGCGCTGTCTTTCCGTTGTTTGACTAAGCGCTGCAATAATTTAATTTCTTCGTCGGCTGACAATTCTTCTTTGGCACCGCTTTCGGTTTGGGCCAATAAAATAGCCGATTTAATCGCGCGTAAAGCTTCAAGCGCCACAGTATCTTTGGCGCGCATGGCGGTTTTGATTTCCTCCATGATGTTTGCAGATAAACTCATCTGATACAGTTTTTTTAGTGAATTCGGATGCCCTGCCCCGGATAGAAGCGAATATCCTTTTGTGCCGTGGTTCGGCGCAAAAGATAGTAGCGGATAGCCGGATTAAGGCCCGACAAAACTACAAAAAATGTCAACACGCAAGAACACTTTTCAAAACAAAATACCCCAAAAAACAAAAGCTTTTCGGGGTATGATAGAAATATGGCAAACGATTTTAGTCTACGTTGTCGTGTAAAAATGAGTTGTTAGAACGCAACTGCACATCATCATTGCTATCGGTGCCTAACGAAAGACGCGAAGCTTGATTTTGAGCCGGATTGGTCGTGATGTCAATGCCTAATCTTTTATAAGCCGGTTCTTTCTCAAACTCATCCATACGCGATGGATTGTTGTGGAATTTATAATTGAATTCTTTCAACTTTCTTCTGCGCTCATCAGCTCTGAGTTTTAAAGTTTCTTCGATAGACATTTCCATCGGAGAAACATCTTCGAAAGCCGGAGAGAAGTTAGAAACTTCTTCAACCTTTTTCATGGTGATGTTGAGCTCTTCAGCAATGGGTTCTTCCGCCACAGCTGCTGCAGGTTTTGAATTGAGCAATTCGCTCTCAACTTCCATGTATTCTTCGAGTGAATAACGAACAATTCCGGTTTCGTTGAGTTCAGTCATCGGCACCACTTGTACTGGTTGATTTACGATGATGTCTTTGGTTTCGTTGCTGAGTTCAAAAACAATTTTGTTCTCGTCAATGGCAACAGCAGGCTCGCTTACGGGCATATCAAACGTAAAACTAGCTTGTTCTTGTTTTACTTCGGTGGCATCAACCACTTTGATTTCATTGATGATGTCAACCGCTGGTTTTGCTTCAAAAGTGGGCAATTCAAACGAAAGTGGTTTTTCAGGTGTAACGATTTCAAAGGTTACATCTAAATTTTTGATAAACTCAGTCATGGCGATGAGTTCGTTTTCGTTCAATACCGGTTCTGCGGGTGTTTCGTCTTCGATGAGTTCAAAGACAATTTTCTCTTCGGCAGCAGCAGTCACTTGCGGTTGAGACACTTCAGTATCTAACTGAAATGAAGCGACCGGTTTTTGGGTCAAATCACGCTCAATTTTGTGCTCTCCATCAAGTGAATGAATGATTTTTTTAGGTTCTGCATTCACGATTCCGCTTTGTTGATCAGCGTTAAAACCCGTAGCAATAATGGTTACCGCTATCGCATCGCCCAAAGTATCGTCTTCGCCCACACCCATGATGATGTTGGCATTATATCCGGCCTCGGTTTGAATGTAATCGTTGATTTCTCCGATTTCGTCAATGGTGATTTCGGTGGTTCCGGAAACAATCAACAACAATACGTTTTTGGCTCCGGTGATTTTGTTGTCGTTGAGTAACGGTGAGTCTAAAGCCGCAACAATAGCGTCTTTGGCTCGGTTGTCACCCAAAGCGGTCGCAGAACCCATAATCGCGGTTCCGCTGTTTGAAAGAACAGTTTTAGCGTCTTTCAAGTCAATATTTTGAGTATAGTGATGCGTGATAACTTCGGCAATTCCGCGTGAAGCAGTTGCCAAAACTTCATCAGCTTTTGAGAATCCGGCTTTAAAACCTAAATTTCCGTACACTTCACGCAATTTGTTATTATTAATCACAATGAGTGAATCAACTTGCTTGCGCAAACGCTCCACCCCAGCCAAAGCCTGATCTGAGCGAACTTTTCCTTCAAACTGAAAAGGAACAGTCACAATTCCAACGGTTAAAATATCTCTTTCTTTAGCCAACTGTGCAATGACCGGTGCGGCCCCAGTTCCGGTTCCTCCGCCCATTCCGGCTGTAATAAATACCATTTTTGTATTGGTGTCGAGCATTTTCTCGATATCGGCAATGCTTTCAATAGCCGATTGTTGTCCTACTTCAGGATTGGCTCCAGCTCCGAGTCCTTCGGTTAAGTTTACACCTAACTGAATTTTGTTGGGAACCGGGCTGTTTTGCAAAGCTTGAGAATCGGTGTTGCAAACAATAAAGTCTACTCCTTTGATTCCCTGCTTGAACATGTGGTTGATGGCATTGCTACCACCGCCACCTACTCCGATTACTTTAATCACGTTGGATTGATTTTTAGGTAAATCGAATGAGATTCCAAATTCTGAGTTGTTTGTCATACTTTTTGGTATTTTGTATTCTTATTTATTATGTTGGGCTAATTCTTATTCTGCGTTGTCTAAAAATTCTTTGATCTTGTCTACATAACGATCAAAAAACGAGCGACGCATTTTAATTTCGGTTGATTCCGGACGAATGAAAACTTCTTCTTCAGCCACTGCCGCTGGTGCAGATTCTTCAACCTTTTCAAAAACCGGAGTTTCTGGCTCAACGGCTTTCGGGATTTCAAAAGGTTCAAACTTGCGCTCTACTTTCGGGCTTGATTTTTCGGGAACTGTTTGCGATTCAATGCGAACGGCGCTTTGTGTTTGATTTTCAATACTATTCATCACCAAACCAACCGCTGTTGCATACAATGGACTCGAGATTTCTTCGTCTGAGTTTCCGGCCAAATGCTCATTCGGATAACCAATGCGCGTATCCATTCCGGTAATGTACTCAACGAGTTGCTTGATGTGTTTTAGGTTTGAACCACCACCAGTAAGTACAATTCCGGCAATGAGTTTTTTGCGCGGATCTTCGTGACCGTAGGCTTTGATTTCGGCAAACACTTGCTCGATGATTTCAACCACACGAGCGTGGATGATTTTCGAAAGATTTTTGAGCGATATTTCTTTGGGCTCACGACCACGCAATCCCGGAATCGAGACAATTTCGTTGTCTTTGTTTTCACCCGGCCAAGCCGAACCAAATTTTACTTTGAGCAATTCCGCTTGTTTTTCAATGATGGAACATCCTTCTTTGATGTCATCAGTAATGACGTTTCCGCCAAAAGGAATCACGGCTGTATGACGAATGATGCCATCTTTAAAAATAGCTAAATCAGTGGTTCCGCCACCAATATCGATGAGCGCCACACCGGCTTCTTTTTCTTCTTGGCTCAAAACCGCATCGGCGGAAGCGAGCGGCTCAAGGGTCAAGCCTGATAATTCAATACCAGAACTTTGCACACAACGACCCACATTTCGAATCGATGATGCTTGTCCAACCACTACGTGAAAACTACTCTCTAAACGACCTCCGTACATACCAATCGGCTCTTTGATGCCCGACTGCCCGTCAATTTTGAATTCTTGCGGCAATACGTGGATGATTTCTTCACCCGGCAACATGGCCAATTTGTGTACTTGGTTGATGAGTAAATCAATATCTTTTCCGCTGATGACCTCTTCAGGATTGCTGCGGCTGATGTAATCTGAATGCTGAATACTGCGAATGTGTTGACCGGCAATACCCACCACCACATCTTTGATTTGATATCCTGAGTTGTTTTCGGCCTCCAAAATAGCTTGCTGAATAGAATGGATGGTTTGGGTAATATTATTTACCACACCACGGGCAACGCCAAGACTTTTAGATTTTCCAACCCCTAAAATCTCGAGTTTTCCGTACTCGTTTTTCTTGCCAATCATGGCTACAATTTTGGTAGTTCCGATGTCAAGACCTACTGCAATGTTTTCTTTTTCCATAATCTATTATTTGGTGCACACTACTTGTTGCGTGAACGTCAGATTTATTTTTTTATAACGACTCAACAAACTGTCATTTTCGGCTTTCTGATAAAAAGCTTTATAGTTGCTGAATTTCCGCTCGATGTTAATAGGTCGTCCAAATTCGATGTCGAAATTGTAATTCCTAGTCGTCATCTTCAAGCTTCCGAGCGGCGAAATTTGAATCCCGATGATGTTTTTTTTCAAAAAGTCATCGTTGTATATTTTTCGCAGCACTTGGCTGAGTTCGCTTTGCTTTATGTTGTTAATTTCCCCCGAAATGATTGGAACTCTGGCTGTAAATTCATCTGATAATGGCATTGTACCACCCTGATAGTCAATGTAGAATGATTCCCCTTCATTACACAGCCTGGCAATGGGTGTTTTTTGTTTGACCACTGCCTTTAAAACCCCGTCAATACTCACAAAAACCTCTGACTTTTCAATCATCGGGTTGGCATCAACGGACTTTTCCAACCTGTTCAAATCTAAATCAACTTTTTGAATGCTTTGGGGCTGTGTTTTATTTTCTATTAACAATTTATTAACCACTTCAGCCCTGATAAATGGGTTCTTATCCTGAACAAAAACTACTTTGGATTGGGTGAGTTTTCTATGTTCATTTCGGATGGATGAAAACGAAAATAAAAACACCACCACGGCAAACATGAGCATCAATCGAATGTTATCCCAACTAAAAATTTTCATAGCAAAGATTCTTTAATTGATTTGACTAATTCTCCGATATCACCGGCACCAATAGTAACAATAACGCGGTATCCACTATTTTTAATACTCGAAATTAAATCGGATTTTTGAACCAATTTTACCCTTGGATTGGTCATTTTTGACATCAACCAACTGGAGGTAACTCCTTCAATAGGCAACTCGCGCGCCGGATAAATATCCAACAAAAAAACTTCGTCAAAGGCCGATAAACTCTCGGCAAAACCATCGACAAAATCGCGGGTTCTGCTAAACAAATGCGGCTGAAAAACAGCCAATACTTTTTGGTTCGGGTACAACTCGCGAACCGCTTGATGAACCGCATTAATTTCGGTGGGATGATGCGCATAATCGTCGATAAAAACCAAATCACCTGTTTTGATTTGAAACGAAAATCTGCGGCGAATTCCTTTGAAAGAAGCCAGCGCTTTTTTGATATCTTCGGCAGCAACGCCATAAGTATACGCCATCGCCAAAGCCATCAGTGCATTGGTTAAATTGTGGGTTCCGGGCAAACTAAACGAAAAACCACTGAGAGTTTCCGTCGGTGTTTGCACGTCAAAAACATAAGCGCTGTTTTCGATGCGTACATTAAAAGCTTTGAATTGGGCATTTTTATTTACTGCTACAGTAACGCCTTCGAGCGATAATCCTTCGGCTACAAACAGCTTGGATTTGTCTTCGACTTTATGGGCAAACTCGGCAAAAGAAGCTTCAATTGAGGCTTTATCACCATAAATATCCAAATGATCCGCATCGGTTGATGTCACACAAGCAATGTCGGGATGCAAGTGCAAAAACGAACGATCAAATTCATCGGCTTCAACCACCGTAATGGTTTTTCCGCTGCCAATTAAATTAGAATCGTAGTTCTCTACAATTCCGCCCACAAAAGCAGTTACATCCAAACCACTTTGATACAAAACATGTCCGAGAATACTCGAAGTAGTTGTTTTTCCATGCGTTCCGGCCACCGCAAAACAAAAAGTATCA
>JAXLVE010000036.1:0-9365 GCA_046329175.1 Flavobacteriaceae bacterium | reverse complement strand
GCTGGATCAAAACTTGGCCCGCTGATAGTGCCAAAACCTCCGTAAGCCTTTAAAAGTGTTGGATTGTTCCCGTCCAAAACAGTTCCTTTTTTATAGATAATCGTTAGCGGGATATCAACCCCATCACGGCTTTTGCAAGTGGTGTTTTTGGTTACAAAATGATCCAGCGGAAATAGTGTTGGCTTGGGTGGTAAATAATCATTGTAGTACTGATCAATATTTCCGGTGGTTAAATTGAGTTTGAAATTTTGCGGAGAAATGGTATATGAATATACACTCACGAAGAGGTTTTTGTTTTTACTGTCAAAAAACTTCATCGAAAAAGTTGTTCCTTCAGGGCTGAAAAACTTCCGCACTAAATTGCCCTGAAAATCGTAGACGGCTACATAGTACTTGCCTAGATTTTTATATTGACAAAAGATGTAATCATCATTAAAAAGTACATCAATAAGCAAGTGATTATAGGTTTGTGGAATGATTTGGGTTTCTTCATTTTGTTTGGTCAAATCCATGACCCGAATTTCACCCCACTGATAATTTTTCTTAGAGAAATAAATCTTGTCTTTGGTGATGCGGTAGTAATCATAATCTTCAGAGCTTTCATAGAACTTTTCCAGCTTGAAATCTTCTTGATTTAAATAAGCAAAGTAAAAACTTTTCAAACCGGTTTTTTCATTGGTTACGCCCAGGTATAATTTATCATCTTTGGTGTAGTAATGGTATGCCAGGTTTTTATCAGAAGCGTCAAAAATCAATTTATCTTCGTCAGAAGGCGTTCCTAATTTGTGGTAATACAAGAAATAGGTCGAATCTCTTTCAAATGTTTTTTGATTTGTATTTCGTTTGTAAAACACACCCGAATCTCTATTCCAAGCAATGTTTGAAAACTTAACATCTTTCACTACATCTTCTAAAGGCTTTAATTTGTCAAAGTCAACAAACCTGATTTCTTGGCGATCACTTCCATCAACGCTTACAGCGCAAGCCATGTATCGAGAGTTTTTCGAAGGCATATAACTGCTAATTCGTGCAACATCGTCACGGTATATTTTGAACGGATTAAAAAGCTCTACCGGATCGCCATTGAGTTCTTTTCTATAAAAAAGGACAGACGGTTTGTTTTTGTCCAGAACATATTGTTTGTAGAAATAAGCCTCTTTTTTAGTGGGCAAACTATACGATGAAAAAGCGGCGTATTCTTTGATTTTTCCGGCAATATCATACTTCTTCTTGACTTCGGCCAAGTATAAATTCGCCGTTTCATTTTGCGCGTTTCGCCAATTTTTGACCGGTTCACTTTCAACTTCTTCCAACCACTCGTAGTCATCGTGATAGGTCGTGTCGAATTTTTTAATTTCATGTGGTTTTTTCTGTGTCACAGGATATTTTTGCGCAGCTAAGTTCAAGGCAAAACACAAAAGACAAAAGGCAGCGATTAGGTTTTTCATACAATAGGCTTTGGGGTAAATATACTCAAAAAATAACCAGTCGCTCAGGCTTCAAAACAAAGAATTGGTTACATTTGTTTGATTCCAAAAAAACGCGTTTTTTACTTTGAGTTTATACAAAAATCTTTTTAAACAAACCCTGATTTACGGATTGGCAACGGTGTTTCCGAGGATTATTAGCTTTATCCTCAATCCGCTGTTTGTGTATTATTTGCCCAACAAAAGTCAGATGGGCGAAGTTTCGGTGATTTTTGCTTATCTGGTATTTTTCAACGTGGTTTTATCCTACGGAATGGAAACCGCTTTCTTTCGTTTTTACAACGCTGAAGACAACAAAAAAAGCGTTATTTCTACGGCCACGATTTCACTTTTTTGGTCGTCGGTTGGCTTTTTAGCGTTGGCTTTGATTTGTAGAAAAAACCTAGGCGAATGGTCTGGTATCTCAACTGAATTTATCACCTACACGATCTGGATTTTGGCTCTAGATGCGCTGGCCATTATTCCGTTTTCAAAATTGCGCGCCGAGAAACGACCGATGCGATACGCCGCGATTAAAATTGCCAACGTCTCAATCAATTTGTTGCTCAACGTATTCTTTTTGGCGTTGCTTCCCAAATGGGCGGCACAAAATCCCGATGGTTTTTTCAACACCATTTACCTGGATCATTATCAAATCGGGTATATTTTTATCTCGAATTTGCTCGCCAGTTTGTTTACTTTGGTGGTTTTGATTCCTAATTACACACGGATTTCGTGGAATTTTGACTTAGACCTTTGGAAGCGCATGATGCGTTACGGATTGCCGATTCTCTTTGCCGGAATTGCCTTTGCCATCAACGAACATTTTGATAAAATTCTGCTAGACTGGTTGCAGGTTCCTATGTCGGACATCGGCGCTTATTCGGCTTGTTATAAAATCGGAATGTTTATGGTGCTCTACCGAACCGCTTATACTTTGGGCATCGAGCCGTTTTTCTTCAGCCATGCCAGCCATGAAAACGCACAGCAAACCTATGCCACCATTACCAAATATTTTGTGATTTTTGGTTCGTTCATCAGTTTGTTTGTGATTGTTTTTGCCGATTTGTTCAAACATATCCTCGTTCCGAATGTTCATTATTGGGACGCGATGAAAGTGGTTCCGCTGATTGTTCTAGCCAATTTTTTCCTCGGGATTTACACCAATTTATCGGTCTGGTATAAGCTCATTGACAAAACCCATATTGGTGCGTACATTTCACTGGTGGGCGCAGTGGTTACCTTGTTGCTCAACTATTTGCTCATTCCCACGATGAGCTATTACGGCTCGGCCATTGCCACGATTGCCGCCTACGGAAGCATGATGATTATTTCCTACCAAATGGGCCAAAAGGAATATCCGATACCGTATGATTTTCCGAAGATTTTCAGTTACCTCGGACTCACCGTTGTTTTTTCGGCGCTCTCTTTTTACGTGCCTTATTTGCGCGGAAATTACGCCGTTAAAATCCTTTTACTTGTAGTTTTTTTGGGATTCATCTACAAAAATGAAAAAGAAACTTTACTCAGAATAGCCAAACGAAAATAAAATGCAAATTAAAATTGTCAATACGTCAGGGCATGAATTGCCGGCCTATGAAACGCATGCTTCCGCAGGAATGGACTTGCGGGCGCACTTATCAGAACCGGTGGTTTTAAAACCGTTGGCCCGCGCCATTATCAAAACCGGATTGTTTATCGAATTGCCCATCGGATATGAAGCGCAAGTCAGACCGCGCAGTGGATTGGCCGCCAAAAAAGGAATCACGGTGCTCAATTCACCTGGAACGGTTGATGCCGATTATCGTGGCGAAATCGGGGTGATTTTAGTAAATTTATCCGCTGAAGATTTTACCGTCGAAAACGGAGAGCGCATTGCCCAACTGGTCATTGCAAAACATGAGCGCGCCGAGTGGATGTCTGTTGAAACTTTGACAGAAACTACGCGTGGTGCGGGCGGATTTGGCTCAACTGGAACTAAATAAAAAAACAAAAACTTACTCAAGATCGTATGAAAATCATTGTACCTATGGCAGGACGCGGATCAAGGCTTAGACCGCACACCCTTACCGTTCCCAAACCTTTAATTCCGATTGCCGGAAAACCGATTGTGCACCGCTTGGTCGAAGACATCGCAGGGGTGATTAACCAAAAAATTGACGAAATCGCTTTTATCATTCATAAAGATTTTGGCACCCAAGTAGAAAAAGATTTGGTGGCCATTGCCGAAAAACTCGGTTCTAAAGGAACCATTTACTATCAAAACGAAGCTTTGGGAACAGCCCACGCGATTATGTGCGCCAAAGACTCCATGAGCGGCCCGATTGTGGTGGCTTATGCCGATACACTTTTCCGTGCCGATTTCACGTTAGACACCTCGGCCGACAGCGTGATTTGGGTTAAACAAGTAGACGATCCAAGTGCTTTTGGCGTGGTGCAACTCAACGAGCAAAACCAAATTGTTGACTTTGTCGAAAAACCAAAGGAGTTTGTTTCAGATTTAGCCATCATTGGGATTTATTATTTCAAATCGGGCGAAACACTCCGATCTGAACTTCAGTATTTATTAGACAACAACATTGTCAAAGGCGGAGAATATCAACTTACCGACGGGCTCGAAAACATGAAAGTCAAAGGTTTGAAATTCGTGCCCGGAAAAGTAGACGAGTGGATGGATTGCGGCAACAAAAATGTCACCGTTGAAACCAATACACGCATGTTGGGCTTCTTGCATGAAGACGGAGAAAACCTTGTGCATCCATCAGCTAAATTGGAGAATTCTAAAATCATTCCGCCATGTTTTATTGGCGAAGATGTGGTTTTGATTAACGCGACTGTTGGGCCCAATGTATCCTTAGGCAAAGCGTGTCATGTGATTGACAGCACGATACAAAATAGTTTGGTGCAGAACCATTCGCACATCAAAAACGCGCAACTCAACAACGCGATGATGGGCAGTCACGCGAGTTTTAACGGAAAATTCACCAGTATCAGCATTGGCGATTATTCAGTTTTAGAATAAGAATTTGAGTAGAATCATGAAAAGAATTATTTGTTTATCGGCTTTTTTCCTGTTATCAGGACGGCTTTCGGCGCAATCCGAACCGGATATGATGGCTCCGCCTGAAAACAAATTTCAAGATTCTTTTTATGAAGCGCTCACGCAAAAAGGCATCGAAAATTACGACAAGGCAATTGTTGCGCTTTACAAATGCAAAGAATTACAGCCCGAGAATCCGGTGGTATATTCTGAGTTTGGCAAGAACTATCTCGGACTAAAAAAATATGCCGAAGCTTATGATTCTTTTGAAAAAGCAGCACAGCTTGACCCGAAAAACCGTTGGTATTGGGTAGGTATGTACGATGCGTGTTACGAAGCCAAAGATTTTAAACGTGCCATTCCGATTGTGCAAAAACTCATTCCTTTTAAAAAAGAGTATAAGGAAGATTTGGTTTCGCTCTATATGAACACCGGCCAGTTTGACTTAGCGCTTGATTTAATCAACGAACTAGATGCAAAAGAAGGGCGCACCGAGCAGCGCGATATCTACCGGCGCGATATTTTGAAAGAGGCCAAATATCAGGGTTCAGAAGCGGGACATTTGCTCGATTTGATTGCCAAATATCCCAAAGAAGAATCGAATTATGTTGCCTTGATTTTTCTGTATTCTGACAGCAATCAAGACGACAAAGCGATGCAAATTGCGCAAAAGCTCGAAAAGGAAATCCCAACTTCGGATTGGGCGCAGGTCAGTTTGTTTAAATTTCAAATCAACTCGAACGATGCCAAGTCAGCAGTCGCTTCGATGAACAAAATTCTCAAAAGCAGCAAGATTGACAACAAAATCAAGCATCGTGTTTTGAATGAGTTTTTGGTGTTTGCCAAAGACAAACCAGAACTTGACGCCGATTTACTTCAATCGTTAACTTATTTTGAATCTGACAAAAAAGTGCAGTCGGCCAAAGAAATCGGCAAGTTTTTTCACGGCAAAAAGGCTTGGGCACGCGCGGCAAAATTTTACGAGCTTCAGCTTAAAAATCAGCCCGATGATTTAGACACCGCACTTTTATTGCTCGACCTTTATATCGAAACCGCCCAATTTGACGTTGTAGCAACCAAAGCCTCGCGTTTGGCTGAATTGTTTCCGACCCAACCACAATTGTATTACGATACCGGTTTGGCCTACAATCAACTGAAAGACTATAAAAAAGCGCTGGAGTTTTTAGAAATCGGACTCGATTATGTAATCGACGACCCGAAACTCGAGATGAATTTTAATATTCAACTCGGAGAAGCCGCTGCTGGTCTGGGCGACCTAAAAAAGAAAGAAAAATATTTTTCAAAAGCCGATCAACTGATCAAACAACAAAAAAAATGAGTAAATACTTCGGATTGATTTTGCTTGTGCTCTTGGCATCGTGCAAAACGGTTCAACCTACTTTAACCGAAACCAAAGCCAAAGATACTTTGAGCGCAGCGGTTATTGTAGACCGTCATTATCAAAATCCCAAACTCTTCACGACGCTGTACATCAAGTCAGCCGTACATTACGAAAGTGACAAAGACAGTCAAAATATGACCGCCGAAATCAAAATCAAAAAAGACGAAAAGATTTTGATCAGCGTTCGTTTTCTGGGTATTACGATGGCCAAAGCGCTGATTACACCCAGTAAAGTCAGCTATTACGAAAAGATGAATAACACCTATTTTGAAGGTGATTTTTCAACGCTGAGTCATTGGTTGGGCACACCGGTCAATTACAACAGTTTGCAGAATTTGTTTTTGGCGCGCGCCTTTGAAGATTTGAAATCAAAAACGCTGAATGCCTCGATTGACTCAGATAAGTTTTATCGAATTGAAGATTTGACAAATCCCGAAATCACTAAGATCTACACTTTTGAATCAGGTCAATGCAGGATTAAAAAAGAACAATTTATACAAAACCAAAAACAGCAATCGTTACAAGTTGTTTATTCGGGTGAAGCGGCGTATGGCGTGATGAGTTTGCCCACAGGAATTATTGTTGATGCAATGCAACCCGGCGGAAAAATGCACATGGATATTGATTTCAACCATCTCACGATAGACGAAGAACTTTCTTTTCCGTACAATGTTCCGGAGGGTTATAAGCTTATAAATATTCACTAGATTTGTCAAAATTTTGCCATATGTCACAACGCCTGCTCTGTCTGATATTTTTGATGCTGACTTCAATTTCTTGGAGCCAAACCAGCCCGAATCAGCAAGAAAAGCTTGAACAGCGCAAAGCTGAAATTCTCAGAGAAATCAAAGAAAAAGAACGCCAACTCGAAGATGTTCGTTCAAAAGAAAAAACCGTTGTCAAGCAACTTCAGATACAAAACGAGAAAATTCAGCTCAACCAAAAACTCATCAAAACTACCGAGAAGCAAACCAAGGTGTTGAACAATGATATGTACATCAACCAAATCAACATCAATCGCCTTAAACGCGAACTCGAGCAACTCAAAGAAGATTATGCCGAGATGATTGTCAAATCATACAAAAGCCGCTCTGAACAAAGCCGCGCGATGTTTTTACTTTCGTCTAAAAACTTTACACAAGCCTACAAACGCGCCCAATACATGAAGCAATACGCGAGTTTCCGCAGAATGCAAGGCGAAGAAATCCAACACAAATCTCAGGAGTTGGAAGGTTATAATCAGAAAATCAGTGTTCAGAAAGTTGAGAAAGAAAAGCTGCTGAAAGAAAACCAAAAAGAGAAAGAACAACTCGAAAAAGAGCGTATTGCCCAACAAGAACTCGAGCGTTCAATCAAAAAAGACAAAAAGCAAATCATAGCCGAAATCAAACGTAAGCAACAAGAAACGCGTAACATTGACAACCAAATTCAAAAGTTGATCAAAGCGGCGATTGCAGCGGCCAACAAGAAAACAGCTACAGCGGTGGCCAAAGCCAATCCAAAAACCACCACGGCTGCCGAAACCAAAGCGACCGAAACTTCAACCAAAATTGTTTTGACGCCTGAAGGGCAAACTTTGGCCAATAATTTCCGCGCTAATAAAGGACGGTTGCCTTGGCCGGTCGAGAAAGGTTTTGTTTCCCTGCCTTATGGCGACCAACCGCATCCGGTATACAAAACATTGGTGGTGCACAACAGCGGTGTCGAGATTACAACCGACAATGGCGCCAATGCACGTTCGGTTTTTAGCGGAGAAGTCGTCAGTGTGATGATGCTTTCGCCGGTGAACAAAGCCGTGATGATTCAGCACGGAGATTTCTTTACCGTATATCAGAATTTAAGCAGCGTGTCGGTGAGTAAAGGCGATAAAGTATCGACCAAGCAAACCATCGGTAAAGTCAGAACCAATGGCGACACCGGAAAAACCGTGCTCAAGTTCACCATTTCTCAAAACACCACTTACAACAATCCGGCAAGTTGGTTGTCAAATATGTAAACTAGACGAATAAGGCTTTAAGTTCAGTGGCTTCGTGCGGTTTCATTTTTCCGGCCAATACCAAACTCAGTTGTTTTCGGCGTAAAGCAGCGGCATATCGCTCTTTTTCAAGTTCAGATTCGGGCACAATCTGCGGAACTTCTACTGGTCGTCCGGTTTCATCAACGGCTACAAAAGTGTAAATGGCTTCGTTGGCTTTGGTTCGAATGCCCGATTCGCGATCTTCGGTCCAAACATCAATATAAATTTCCATCGATGAGGTAAACGCGCGCGAGACTTTGGCTTCAACAGTTACCACGCTTCCCAACGGAATAGAACGATTAAAAGCCACATGGTTGACCGAGGCTGTTACGGTAATTCTGCGCGAATGTCTGCGAGCAGCAATACTGGCAGCGCGATCCATGCGGGCCAAAAGTTCGCCGCCAAATAAATTATTGAGCGGATTGGTTTCGCTGGGCAAGACTAAATCGGTTAAAACTGTAAGGGATTGAGAAGGAGTTTTCGGATGCATTTTTTTGGCAAAGATAAATAGTAGACACAAAAAATCCCGCTTTTTGAACGGGATTTGATTTTATAAGTTTTTGACGAGTAACCAAGCGTCTGGGTTGCTTTGGTGAATCGTGTCGAGGGCTACGCGTGCTTCTTCAAGTGTGGCGTAGCTTCCGTACAAAACAGGGTATAAGCCATGTTTGTTTTGCGCAATTCGACGCGCTTTGTAACCCGATTGAATCAGATTGTTGTAAATATTCTCAGCATTGGCCTGATTTCTAAAAGCACCGGCCATGATGTGATAAGCAAATTTTTCTTCGCGAACCGTCAAAGTTACCGCCGGAATCGCATTGTCTATCATAAAAGTAGCTTCCTGAATTTTGTCTTGGACTTTTTTCTGAACTTGGGTTTCAACCAACAAAGTTTGCTCAGCGACATGATCTTGGTATAATTTAAAACCGATGCTGCCGGTAGCCGACAAAGCCAACACCAAAATAGCCGCGTATTTGAGATAACCTCTGCCTTTTTTAGGTTCGCCAGCCAATTCAATCACTGGGGTTTCATCAGTAGAAATCGTTGGTGTAGCGATTGGTTCGGTATAAAAAGTTTCGGCTTGTTGTTGATATTGTTCGCGTTTTACTGCCGGCGACACAAACGAATTCAACCCGAAAGATTCTTTGAGGTAGTTGATGTTGTCCGAAGGAACAAACACTAAGTTTTTCTCAGAATTCAACGACAACTCACCAATGTTTTTTAAGGCAAACTTTTCGTTGACTTCTAAAATACTATTCCAGATAATCACTTCGCTTTCAATAGCAGCCACCGCTGATTCGTAGGTGGTTTTTTCAATTTGCGCAATGTGATTCGCCAACAAACCATCGTTGTTTTTGACTTGCGCATTAAACGAAATCACCTTTTTAGGCGGATAAAACGAATGGGTGCTTTCGTGCAACTGTGCCGATTGGATTTCGG
>JAXLVE010000035.1:0-12318 GCA_046329175.1 Flavobacteriaceae bacterium | reverse complement strand
AAATCCCGATAAAAGTCAGGTAAAAATAGGCTTCAGTTTTTAGCCTTGCTGATGAGTTCGAGCATTTGATAATTGAGGGCAAAAAGCGATTCGCCCAAAGTGACGCGCCTTTTAGAGAATTCTTCATTAAAATTATCGCACAATTCAAGTTTGACCTTTTGCCTTTGGTGTTGATGATTATAATCGATGATGGTCTGACGCATGGCTTGTGTTCTTTGCTCAAAACGATGTTGTTCGCGTCTGAAATTGTATTCAAAAGCCAGTACAATGAGCAGAAAAACTACGACCATAAAACAGAACAAAATCAACATAAATAAACTTTTAAATTTACTTTTTCATCAATTCTTGCTTGGGAATATCAACCGAAAAAAGTTTCATCGTTCCGTCTACCGATCGAACAAAATACAATTGCTCGTGAACCACGTCATAAAATGGAGAACCTTCAAATGAATCTGTATTGATTTTAGAACCAAGATTCACCGGTTCAGACCAATTTTTCCAAGTGTCATCCAAACGATAAGTCACATAAAGATCATAGTTGCCGTAACCGCTAAAACCGCACGAACTAAACAACAAAGTTTGGTTGTCAGGCAAGAGTTGCGGCGTAATTTCTTCATCGGCCGAATTGACCATTTTACCCATACTTTGTAACAATCCGAAAGTTCCGTCCTCTTTGCGTGGCGCAAAATAAAAGTCGCTTCCACCTTGTGTAAAATCAGATTCAACAGCCATAACCAACGTTTTTAAATCAGTTGTGAGCGCAGCATCAGCGGTTTCTCCGTAATTGTTATATGCAGTTACTTTGATGAGTTCGCCGGGTTCATTGGCCGGAAAATGATATAATTGAAAACCCGTTTCGCCCAAACTTTTGTTGTATCGATTGCCGCCTTTGAGCAACCAATCAACCCCAATGGATTCGACAAAATTGTATTTATCATTACTGCTCAAAACAGGTTCAGACTTAGGATTACTCCAGGTTTGTCCGCTTTTGGTGGCGCTGTACATTTGATCTTGTTCGCCTTCAAATCGGCTAAAGAACATTTTTTTTCCGTCGGGACTCAAACAAATACTGCTCACTTCTTTTCCGTCGAGCAAAACAGCGGCTGCTTGGGGCAATTGTTCAAAAACAGCTTTACTGTTGACTTGCGCAATTAGAGGAACATCACTATCTGAAACTCCAATTGCGTCAATTTGTTTTTGACCGGGCAACAACGAGAAATCGAACTCAACTTTAACCGAAACGATATTCGGGTAAACTTGATCTAAAATGGCGTTTTCAATACCGGGATTTAAAAGCTCGGGAGCCTCTTGAATTTTGCGGCGTTTGCGTCTGAAATAATAACTTCGGTCGGCTGGTATGGTTGCTTTGTAAGTCGGCGTTTTCCAGTCTTTCTTTCGGCTCCAAACCGTTTGATAATTGCCCGAAGCGTCGGCTACCGAAATGCGCACCACGCAGCCGGCGTTGACGTTTTCAAAAACAGCCACTTGTTTGACATTTTGCGGTTTTTCAAAACTTACTTCAACTATTTCGCGGCCATCTAAAGCGTTTTTGGGTGTCCATGCGTTGGGCGAAACACCACCTTGCGGAAAGGCATCGGGCCGGCCTAGAATTCTTTTAATACCGAATTGTTTTCCGCCCAAATCTGATGAATACTTGATGAGTTTGTGTGCCCATTGAACTTGTTGTGCCTGAGCAACCATCACCAACATCATCAATAAGATAGATACTTTTGTTTTCATGGTAAAAAGGTAAAAAAGGCTGCCAAAATTTCTTTCAGCAGCCCGAAACAATTATAGCGTTCAACCTATCTAATTGTTTACTTTAATTTTTTCAACTTTACGTCCTTTGAAAGCAAAAATGTATTCGCCGTCAGATGAGATGTCAATACCATCGCCATATTCAGGACTTCCGCCTTTTCCTTTAGATTGAACCGAACCTTTGGTTTCGCCATTGGTCATATCAATTCCGTAGATGATGTTTTTGCTGTTGCGCTGATCTCTTAAAAAGTAGTTATCACCGATGTGATAGAAATAATCTACGCCTTTGATTTTCTCGGTAGCATAAGCGCGCGAACCGTCTTTTTTGAAATACGCTGCCAATCCTTTTTCTGAAAGCACCACTACTTTGTCATCAAAGTCGATTACATCAGCTGCGCGGCCTACATGAGCATCGTTGTGTTTTACGTCAAAAAGTTGTTTCCCTGAGGCAATATCATATCCGTAGAACTCATCTCCGTCGCCCACAAATACCGTTTTGTTGTTGTCTAAGATAAAATCGGTGATGCGTTTGTCAAAGCGCTCTGAACGCCAAGCAGTTTGTCCGGTTTTATCATCCAAACACAACACTGAATTCTTTTGGTTTCTGTAATCCCAATAGATATAAGGCACCCATCTTTTAATCGATCCGCCGCCGAATCCACCAAGTGCCATTCCTCCGCCGAAACCTCCGGAAACTTCTTCTAGACGCAATTCTTGTACTTGTACTTTTCCGCCCACTTGAACCAAGATTTTATCGTTGGCTTTGTAGATATTCGGCATACAAAACGCGCCAGTGATTTTCTCGGATGCCCAGAGTAATTTTCCGGAATTTAAATCGTGTTTTTCGATGTATTTGGTTCGGTCGCGGGTTCCTAAAATCACCAAGTAAACCGCATCATCAGTAAACAACGGATCGGCTAGCGTGCGGTAGATTTTTGATCTTTTGTTTCCGCTAAACAAACCGCCATTGGCTCCTTGCATATCGGTTTCGTAATTCACAGACCATATTTTTTGACCGGTGTTGTAGTCATAAACATTCATACCGTCGAGATACATAAAAATTTTATCGCCTTTGATCCAAAGGTCAATAATGGCACGACGAGTAACCAATTCTTTTTCGATGGTTCCAACAAAAGTGGCGTCCCAAAGCACATCGCCATTAGCAGCATTGATACGCACCAATTGGTTTTTAAAGCCTGCAAACAAAGCGCCCAAAGCCGTTGGTTTGTAGTTGACCATAATGATTTCATTGCGCTTGGCATCATATACATATTTACCCACGCCTCCTTTGAAACGGTTGGTTTCCCATACTTTTTCACCCGTTTGCGCTTTAACCAATATAATCGAGTTGCGTTGTGAAATCAAAAACGAATCGAGCTCATAAATATATTTCACCGTATCGAGTTCACCATCGTCGGTGCCTTCCATTCCTTTATTGTCTTTGGGAATCAAGTCTTGATACAACTCAGAATTCCACAATTCTTTACCTGTAGCTATATCTAAAACAGCTACACGGTCGGTTCCGAGTTTGCGCGCGTCAAACAAGAACAAATAGCCGCCTTTTTTGCCTTCTTTCCAAATGGTATATTGATATTCTGAATTATTGGTTTTATTGGTGGTGAGTTTTTTGTAATCACCGCTCCAAATCGTTTTACCGTTGGCATCCAAAACGGTCGCTGAGTTATCGTCGGTGCCAATGATATAATTACCATCGCCGTCGCTGAGCGCCAAACGAGTGGCTTTGTTGTCAAATTCTGATTCCCAAACCGTGGCAAAGCTGCCCGATTTTTTTCCGGCTGATTTTTTGCCCAAAAGGCCGCCCAATTGAGCGTGAACTGAGTATGTGCCCATCATCCCGAGGGCCAATACGGCAAGAGTTACTTTTTTCATTTTTTATAATTATTTAGGTTGAACTTAAAAGGTTATACTATAGCGAACCTTATAGCGCTGTTGTTTTTGAAGTTTGAATTTAAATTTGTGTGTAAGGATATAATCAGACATGAAGTTGATAAAATCAATGTCTTTGATTTCGCTGTCAACTTTAAAAAATGAGGAAACTTTTCCGCTTTGCACTACGCCAATATCCACGACCATGGTGCCTTTGACCTCGGCGAATTTTTTATTTTTCTTTTTCAGAAATTCCTCTGAGTGATACATCTCATCAACTTCTTTGGTGACCATTTCGGTGACTTGTTCTTCATCGGTCAAAACAGGTCGCTGAGCCAAAGCACTCTGACTTAAGAAGAAAAAGAAAAATGCCAATAAATAAACAGGTTGAACTTTCATCGATTAGGTTGTTTCGTTAAAATCCTGAAATATTCAAATGACCTTCGGTAATGTTATGAGTTGCTGAAGCAGTATTACCACCCACAAACGAAAACGTTGCCACGAGTTTTTCATCGGCTTCGTTAAATGAAGTCACATTCATAGAACCTGAATTCGAGTGAAAATCAGCCAATTCAAAATTCGATTCGGCAGGGTTTTGATAGGTTAACCAAGAGTTGGTCATCGTAAAACCGTCGTGTTGTGCAGGGTAATTTCCGACCGCCGCAGGCATATGCAATTCGAGCACTTGTTTGCTGTCTTTAAAGGCATACACATCAATGTATTTGCCGCCGGCTACCATGTTGTCATAAACGGTTACATTAACTACATCGGGTGTGACGAGTGTTCCGTCGAGCTTAAAATAATTACCACCCGAAGGCGTAGGGTTGCTACTGCTAGAGCTTGAATCTTTGCTGCACGAAGCCAGAAATATGGAGGCCACTATTAGTGTGCTTTTTGCTAAATGGATCAGGGTTTTCATTTTGTTATCGGTTTAATTGTTTACGATACAAAACTGAGCTAAACCCAAGCGCAAGACAATACGAAGAAATACGTATTTAGCGTACGATGCTCTTAAAAGTGAAGATTAAAAAGAAATTTGCCCTAACTGACTTTGCAACTTTTCAATTCGAAGTTGTAGTTGGCTTAGAAACTTTTGATGGCTTTCAGATTCAGGCTGAAACGGCTTATGTGCCAATGCTTTTCGGATGTTAGCCACTTCATCCATCATCGAATAACTGTTAGAACTAATGTGACTGTCAGTAAATTTTTGCCAAATATATTTAATGGCCAAAGCATTCGGATGCAGCAAATCATCGGCATAAAATCGATAATCGCGCAATTCGTCCATCATAATTTCATAGGCTGGAAAATAAGACGAAACGACAGCCTCGGTTTGCATAAAATCATGCAATGCCGAGATCAAATGGGCTTTGCTTTGTTGGTTCTGTACAAAACCATCTTTGAGATGTCGCACCGGCGAGATGGTAAAAATAAAATGTACATTCGGATTCAGACTGCTCACTTTGGAAGTTATCTCGGCTAAAGATTGTTGAATTTGAGCTATAGAAAGTAATTCTTTTTGAAATTTCGATTGCGGAACTTTGTGACAATTGGCCACAATTTGTTGCGATGCCAAATGTCTGTATACCCAAGCAGTTCCGAGGGTTATGATGAAATGCGTAGCCTTTTGTAAGTCTTGGTGGAATTGCTCTAAAACCGAGTTGAGCTGCAAGAGTAAATCTTCGGGCTCTGTGCCGCACATTTCAGAATGGAGTTCAAAACACTGCCAGCGCTCGTTGTGAAAGAACAAATCATCGGCGGTAAACTTCTGATAATTCACCGCGCGCTTGATGATGCTTTCAAGCGAAACCGGATTGAATATAATACCAAACGGATTGCAGCTATTTTGAAACTTGTAATAATCGAACTTCTCACCCATGTTTTGCGCAAAACAAGAACCCAAACAAAGAATCTTGGCGTGATAATCAATCAGATGATTGCTTTTCGAAATGGGAATTTGAGTGGTAAGTTGCATGAATTATTCGTAAAAATATTGCATGGTTGCGTCTTGATTGGTTCCGATGGTTCGCGACATGCTTACCGGATATTGATCTGTGTTGTAGGTAAATTGAAAACTTCTGTTTAGCGTCTCTGGTGGATAGCCTGTGTAAACAATACTGGTTACATTCGAATCAAAGCCACTTTCAGGAACCAACAATTGGCGCATACCCAATATATTTTTGAACGGATTATTCTGTTGGTCGTAACTAAAGGTCGTGGTTTGTACACTAGAACCGTTATATTCTTCAATCTTATCAATCTCGCCAGCAGAATTCATATAAAATTTTGCATGAGACAATTCTTCATCGCTGCCGGTTTCAAAGATAAAATATTCATCTACAGAAATCGTATTATCAGCATTGTAGTGATAAACGTTTCTAAAAATTTGACCCGGACCGATGGTTTCTCTGCGGGATTGAACCAATCGATTTTGATTGTCATAACTAAAGTTCAACACATAAGCCAAATCATCATTAAAATAGATTTCCTCTTGGGTGATTAAATTACCGGTATAGTAATATTTACAGATCATATCGTCAGAAGTAGTTGAAACTAATTTTGCCCCATTATATTGATAAAAAGTCGTAACAGAAGGCGAACCATTGGTAAAATCCTGAATTGTTTTTTTGACTAAAACGCCCGAATATGACTGACTAGAACTCGAATCAGACGAACACGAAATTGCAAAGGCAGCAAGAATTATCAGGGCAACTATTTTTTTCATTTGGTCTGAAATTTATGCAAAGAAAACAAAAAACCCGACACTTTTTGGGGTCGGGTTCACTGTTATATTAAGTATATTCTAGTAGAAGTAATTGGTTTCTGCAACAATAACGCCCGCTTGTTTAGTCGACATTTTATTAGGAAAATGATTGTTGGTATAGGTGTACTCATTGTTGTACTCAAGCGTTGAAGCTTCGTCATTAACCTGATAAACCTCAGAAATAACATTGTTCTTGAAATTGAGTGGTAATTCTGATTCAGCAAAGTATATTTTATCAAAACCCGTCACATTCATAAATGGACTATTACGAGAATCATAAGTAAATGTTGATGTGTTAATGGTCACTTCAGTAGTAACTGGGTCAGTAATCGTTTCAACAACTTTAGTGGCAGATAATTCGCCTGTAGCCACCAATTCTGTTTGATCAACATCGTTACCCGTGAATTTTTGGTATGAAATTGTTCCATTGGCATTGTGAACATATACCCATTTGGTTCCTGTTAGAGTAGTCGCATTGATTTTTACCAAACTAATCAGATTTTCACTAATGTCGTAAACATAATTATTGGTCTCTTTAAGAGTCGGTGTAGCACCGGTAAAAACTTCCGTTTTAATGATTTGATCCAAATCGTTATATGTAAAGACCGTGCTCTCTCCGTCTGAATTTAGTGAACTAACGATTTTAGAACCCGAGTAGGTGTAATCTTCTTGATAGGTAGTTCCTGCCAAATCAGTTTCAATAATTTTTTTCAAAAACATCGTACTTGCTGGCGGAATCGGATCTGGATTCTCTTCAGGATAGGGCACACACGAGGCAAAAATGCCTAGGGCCATGATAAATAATACGGTTAATTTTTTCATAGGGTTAGCACTTGGTTTAGTCCGCACAAATAAACTAAAAAGCTTTAAATAAAAAAATAAAAACTTGTTATCGAATGCGTTAAAACTGGTTTTTACTTAATAAAATCAATGGCATGTTGCAAAGCTTCAGAAATTCCGGCTGGATTTTTACCTCCGGCTGTGGCAAAAAACGGTTGTCCGCCGCCGCCGCCTTGGATGTATTTTCCGAGCTCCCGCACCACAGCTCCGGCGTTCAACCCTTTGCTATCAACCAATTCTTTGGAAATGTAGCAGGTTAACATAGGTTTGTCCTCCGTTACTGTTGCGAAAACTAAGAACAAGTCCGTTTGATTTTGACCCAATTCATAGGCTAAATCTTTCGCGCCCGAAGCATCCAAATCAATTTGTTTGGCCAAAAACGCAACACCGTTAATTTCTTGAAATTCCGAGGCAATTTGCGCAGTCATGCCTTTTACTTTGTCTTTCATCAAAGCCTCGATTTGCTTGGCGAGTTTGGCATTTTCTTCTTGCAATGAAACCACTGCTTTGAGCGTATCCTGCGGATTTTTGAGTGTTTCTTTGATCGCGGCTAAAGCACTTTCTTGTTGGTTGAAGAAGTCTTTCACCGCATCGCCCGTGATGGCTTCAATACGACGAATTCCGGCTGCAACCGCACCTTCTGAAACAATTTTGAAATGCCAAATATCGGCGGTGTTTTTCACGTGGATGCCGCCACACAATTCTTTGCTATCGCCAAATTCAATCATGCGAACACTATCGCCGTATTTCTCGCCAAAAAGCGCCATAGCTCCTTGTGCCAAAGCTTGCTCAATAGGAATATTTCTGTGTTCAACCAAAGACAATTGCTCGGCAATACGCGCATTGACAAAAGCTTCAACTTTTGGCAATTCTTCGTCGGTAACTTTACTGAAATGCGAAAAGTCAAAACGCAAATAATTTGGTGCCACGAGTGAGCCTTTTTGCTCCACATGCGTTCCTAAAATCGTGCGCAAAGCCAAATGCATCAAGTGTGTGGCCGAGTGATTTTTGGAAGTTGCTGTGCGCAAATCGGTATTGACTTGAGCCGTAAAACTAGCCGAAACGTTCTCGGGAAGTTTTTTAGCCAAATGCAAAATCAAGTTGTTTTCTTTTTTGGTGTCGATGATATCGATGCGTTCGTTGGCCGAAGTCAGCACGCCCTTATCGCCCACTTGTCCGCCGCCTTCCGGATAAAACGGAGTCGCATTGAGCACGATTTGATACAAAACACCATCTTTCTTCGAGTCAACTTTGCGGTAACGGGTGATTTTGACTTGGTTTTCGGTTTGATCATAGCCTACAAATTGCTCGATGTTTCCGTCGATCAAAATCGTCCAATCATCAGTAGCCACCTCTGAAGCGGCACGAGAACGCGCTTTTTGCTTTTCGAGTTCTGTGTCAAATTCGGCTTCGTTGTAGGTATAACCTTTTTCTTTGAGAATCAAGGCCGTTAAATCTTTCGGAAAACCAAACGTATCGTAAAGTTCAAATACTTTTTCGCCTTTGACTTCTTTACCGGAAGTTTCGGCCACCACTTTGTCAAGCAACTGTAAACCTTGTTCAAGCGTTCTTAAAAACGAGGCTTCTTCTTCGCGAATGACGTTGGTTACCAGAGTTTGCTGGGTTTTGATTTCTGGGAAAAAAGCGCCCATTTGCTCGGCCAATACCGCCACCAACTGATTGATGAACGGTTCTTTGGTGTTCAAAAACGTAAATCCGTAACGAATGGCACGACGCAAAATACGACGAATCACATAACCTGCTCCGGTGTTCGAAGGCAACTGACCATCGGCTATGGCAAAAGCCACGGCGCGCACATGGTCAACAATTACGCGCATAGCGATGTTGGTTTTGTTTTGCTCTTCAGAAATATCTTTAATTTCGTTTGAAGTATATTGGAGTCCGGTGATTTGCTCAACTTTAGCAATCAGCGGTGTAAAAACATCGGTATCGTAGTTTGAAGTAACGCCTTGCATGGCCATACACAAACGCTCGAAACCCATTCCGGTATCGACGTGTTGCGCCGGAAGTTTCTCGAGCGAACCATCGGCTTTGCGATTGAATTCCATGAAAACGTTGTTCCAAATTTCAACTACTTGCGGATGATCGGCATTGACCAAACTACGCCCCGAAACGGCTGCACGCTCGGCATCTGAACGCAAATCGATGTGAATTTCTGAACACGGACCACACGGACCTTGATCGCCCATTTCCCAGAAGTTGTCTTTTTTATTGCCCAAAATGATGCGGTCTTCGGCTACATATTGCTTCCAGATATCAAAAGCTTCTTGGTCAAAAGGAACATTCTCAGACGGATTGCCTTCAAAAACAGAAACATACAAACGGTCTTTATCAAGTTTTAAAACTTCGGTCAAAAACTCCCAGGCCCAAGCCAAGGCTTCTTTTTTGAAATAATCACCAAACGACCAGTTGCCCAACATTTCAAACATAGTGTGATGATAGGTGTCAAAACCTACGTCTTCGAGGTCATTGTGTTTGCCCGATACGCGCAGACATTTTTGGGTGTCGGCAATGCGCGGGCTTTTGGGTGTGGCGTTGCCCAAAAAATATTCTTTGAACTGAGCCATGCCCGAATTGTTGAACATCAAGGTCGGATCGTCTTTGAGCACGATGGGCGCCGAAGGAACGATTAAGTGATTTTTGCTTTGAAAAAAGTCAAGATACTTCTTGCGGATTTCTTGTGATGTCATGAAAATTTGGAAATTTTGAAAATTTGGAGATGTGTCAAAAAACAATCAACAGATTGAACTTTCTTCAGATCTTCGCCCCGGATGGAAGCGGCATCCTTTTGCGCCCGAATTATTTGACCAGTTGGCAACTCAGCTTGCGGGCGGAAAAGATACAGCGGACAGCCGGAAAAGGCGCCAAAAAATTAATATTGCCGAAAAAGCAGCCCAGCAATCGAAACATTTTTTAAATTTGCTCGACCAACGTTTTTCTGAGCGCAAAAATAGGATTTTTTAAAACATGGCGAAGGTAAAATATTATTACGATTCCGAAAATTTGGCCTACCGAAAAATCAAGACCAAAAAGCGAACAAAATTCGGATATGCTGCCTTGTTTTTACTGGCTTCGGCGCTGTTTGGTTTTTTGAGTTTTGTGGTGCTTTTGAACACGCCTTTTTTTGAAACGCCCAAAGATCGTTTGCTGACCCGCGAAATTGACAATTTTAAACTGCAATATGCCATTTTGAACAAAAAAATGGATCAGGTTGAAGAGGTTTTGGCCAATGTT
This sequence comes from Flavobacteriaceae bacterium, assembly GCA_046329175.1. Classification (GTDB taxonomy): domain Bacteria; phylum Bacteroidota; class Bacteroidia; order Flavobacteriales; family Flavobacteriaceae; genus Flavobacterium. The sequence goes on along the minus strand of JAXLVE010000035.1, from coordinate 1,814 downwards.
GAAGACCGTGACAACCATATTTACAGAACCTATTTTAACACGGCGCCCATTTCGGAAGAACAACGAAAAGCTGGATTTGGCGGGGTAAATCGTTATCAGGAACTCGAAGGTTATGACAATTCTGAGCTGGTGGTGAGCACTTCAAAACGCATGGATGTGATTGCTAAAGAGCTCGTGATTCAATCAAAATCATTAGACGAAATTTTAAAATTGGCCAAAGAAAAAAACAAATTACTCGCGGCGATTCCGGCGATTCAACCGGTCAAAAACGAGCAATTGCGGCAAATGGCTTCGGGTTTTGGGTACAGAACTGACCCGTTTACCAAAGTGCGCAAGTTTCACGAAGGCATGGATTTTTCGGCCAAAACCGGAACGCCTATTTATGCTACCGGCGACGGTGTAGTGGCGCGCGCCGACAATACCGCTTCGGGCTATGGGAATCACATCGTCATTCGCCACGGTTACGGATACGAAACACTATACGGGCATTTGAGTCGTTATAATTGTCGCGCCGGACAAAGCGTCAAACGCGGCGATGTCATTGGCTACGTTGGCAGCACCGGACGCTCTGAGGCTCCGCACTTACATTACGAAGTGCACAAAGGCGGCGAAGTGGTCAATCCGCTCAATTATTATTACGGAAATATCTCGGCGGCAGAATACGCGGCCATTTCAAAATTAGCTAACCAAGAAAACCAATCATTAGACTGATGCAAGTACAATTATCACCCGACAAAAGATATTTTAGCATAGGCGAACTGGCCAAAGCATTTGATGTAAACGCATCGCTGATTCGATTTTGGGACAAGGAATTCGACATTCTGAAACCGAAGAAAAACGCCAAGGGCAACCGCATGTTTACCCAAGAAGATGTCAAAAATCTGCAACTGATTTACCATTTGGTCAAAGAGCGCGGATTTACTCTTGAAGGCGCGAAAACGCATTTAAAAGAAGGGCAGAAAAAATCGCTCGACAAGTATGACATCATCAACAAACTCGAAGGAATCAAAGAGCAATTGCTCAAAATCAAAGAAGAACTGTAAGCTTAAAATTAAAACTAGATATTAAACATTAAATCGAACAAACATGAGAAAATTTTTGCCTTGGATAATTATTGGTGGAGTCGTTGTGCTCGCGCTATTTTACTACATGAATGTTAAGAACTCTGCCTTGAGATACAACCAAGCCGTAGGAAAAGAATGGGGTAATGTAGAAACCGCTTACCAAAGACGAAACGACTTGATTGGCAATTTGGTCAATACCGTAAAAGGCGCCGCTGACTTTGAAAAAAGTACTTTAACTGCGGTGATTGAAGCTCGTGCCAAAGCCACTTCGGTAACCATTGACCCGAGTAACATTACTCCGGAGCAAATGAATCAGTTTCAACAAGCGCAAACCGGCGTAACTTCGTCATTGTCGCGATTATTGGTTTCGGTAGAACAATATCCGCAACTCAAAGCCAATGAAAACTTCTTGAAATTGCAAGACGAATTGGCCAGCACCGAAAATCAAATCTTGACTGCTAGAACGCGTTTCAACGAATCAGTTCAAGCCTACAACGGTTATGTTTTGGCCATGCCGCAAAGTATTTTCTTGGGCAGTTACCCTGAAAAACCATACTTCAAATCAGCAGAAGGTGCGGACAAACCGGTTGAAGTAAAATTCTAAAATTTGATTCATGTCAAAAGTTGAAGATTTCTTGACCAAAGACGATGAAGCTGCAATCGTTGAAGCCATTCGCTTGGCCGAGAAAGCAACTTCGGGCGAAATCAGAGTTCACATTGAAAAAACAGCTTCCAAGGCAGCCTACGAGC
>JAXLVE010000034.1:0-13300 GCA_046329175.1 Flavobacteriaceae bacterium | reverse complement strand
ACAATCCCTAATCTATTACTAACCAAAAAATTACTGTTATGGCTACTCCATTTGAAAACATTGCAAAAGAGCAAATTCACTCGTTGAAATTTCCACACACAGACGTTCTTGACAATCCTCAAGCCATCAGTCAACGAAAGGTTGATTTGCAACGCGCCTTGGCTCTGGGCAATTTAGAGCATTCAAAAATCAAGATTTACTTTGAAGACAATCAATCTAAAAAAATGGTCGAAACTACGGTTTGGGCGCTCACAGATGAGCAAGTTGTTCTCAAACAAGGCGCCGGAATTCCGATTAATAGGATTTATTACGCAGCATAAATTATAAAATTTGCAAAAGAAAAACATCGGCATACAAAACCGGTGTTTTTTTATGCAGTTTTGTCAGCAATTCTGCGGCTAAAGTCTATCTTTGTGCACCAAATAAAATGAACGTGGGCCAAGTCAACAAACTCAAAATTCTCAACGATCCGATTTACGGTTTTATCACCATTCCCAACGCTTTGTTGTATGATTTAATTCAGCATCCGTATTTTCAGCGATTGCGCAGGATTTCTCAAATGGGTTTGTCGTATTTGGTTTATCCGGGTGCGCACCATACGCGCTTTCATCACGCTTTAGGTTGCATGCATATGATGCAAAAAGCTATTGAAGTTTTGCGTTTCAAGCAAGTCAATATCAGCAAAGAAGAAGAAAATGCCTTGCTCATTGCTATTTTGCTGCATGACATTGGACACGGACCGTTCTCACACGCTATGGAACACAGCATTGTTGAGAACGTCAGCCATGAACAGCTTTCTTTGCGGTTCATGGATGAACTCAATCGAGAATTTGACGGTCAACTTTCATTAGCGATTCAGGTTTTTAAAGGTGAATATCCGCGAAAATTTATGCTTCAGCTCATTTCAAGTCAACTCGATATGGATCGTATGGATTATCTCAAACGCGATAGTTTTTATACCGGAGTGGCTGAAGGAAATATCAATTCAGATCGACTGATTCAAATGCTCAATGTGGTGGATGATGTTTTGGTAATGGAAGAAAAAGGAATCTATTCAATCGAGAAATTTTTGATGGCTCGAAGACTCATGTATTGGCAAGCTTATTTACACAAAACCAGTCTAGTAGCTGAATTAATTTTAACCAAGATTTTAAAAAGAGCCAAAGAACTTTCGCTCAAAGAAATTCCGCTTAAAGCAAGCGATGCTTTATCTTTTTTTATGACGCATAAAATCGAACTAGCGCATTTTGAAACAGGAGTTTTGCAACGATTTGCCGAGTTAGACGATTTTGATATTATGAGTGCATTAAAAGCATGGCAAACTCATGATGATTTTATCTTGAGTAGTTTGTCAAAAATGATTATCAACCGCGATTTGCTAAAGATAAAACTCAGCAGTGAAAAGTTTGCTCCTGAATTTATTGAAAATTTGAGCCAACGATTCATCCAACAAAACAAACTTTCAGCGCAGGATGCTCAGTACTTTGTTTATAAAGGAAAAATCAAGAATCAAGCTTACAGTAAATCAGCCGAACCGATCAGAATTCTCAAGAAAGATAAAACCATTGAAGACGTGGTTGAAGCTTCAGATCAGCTCAATCTAAAAGCGCTCTCCAAACCAGTGACAAAATATTACGTTTGCTATCCGAAACAACTCGTCGAAAATTAACAAACAAAAGCGTTTTTTTATATTTTTGTGCGTTCAAAGCCAAAAGCTTTTAAACAAACATCAATCTGAACTAAGGCCACGCGCAGAATACCGCAGATGAAATTTACAGCAGAGCAAATAGCAGGCATCCTTGAGGGTGAAGTAGTAGGAAATCCTCATGCAGAAGTATCTACCCTATCCAAAATTGAAGAAGGCACCGAAGGTTCACTGACTTTTTTGGCTAATCCAAAATACGAATCCCACATTTACTCAACCCAAGCTACTATTACGATTGTAAATCAGAGTTTTGTACCTGAATCGCCACTTACAACTACCATGATTAAAGTTACTGATGCTTATTTGGCGTTTACCAAATTGCTCACTTATTATGACCAAGCCATGAAAGCCAGCAAAGTCGGTATTGAAGAGCAAACGGTGATTTCGAAGTCAGCAACTTATGGTGAAAATCTTTATTTAGGAAGCTTTAGCTATGTTGGAGAACGCGTTATTATTGGGAATAATGTCAAAATTTATCCGAATTCATACATTGGTGACAATGTAAAAATAGGCCACAACGTTACGGTTTTTGCCGGAGCCAAAATATACTCAGATACGGTTATCGGCAACAATTGTGTGATTCATTCCGGAGCGATTATAGGCGCTGATGGATTTGGATTTGCCCCGAATGCAGAAGGCACGTATACCAAAGTTCCGCAAATTGGCAATGTCGTTTTAGAAGACGATGTTGAAATTGGTGCCTCAACAACTATTGACCGCGCCACCATGGGCTCAACCATTATTCGCAAAGGCGTCAAACTTGACAATCAAATACAAATTGCACACAATGTTGAAATTGGCGAGAATACTGTAATTGCTGCACAAACCGGTGTGGCAGGTTCTACCAAAATTGGTAAAAATTGTATTATTGGCGGACAAGTTGGTTTTGCCGGACATTTAACCATTGGCAACAATGTGCGTATTCAAGCCCAATCAGGCATCGGGAAAAACATCAAAGACAATGAGGTTTTGCAAGGCAGTCCGGCCTTCAATTACGGTGATTACAACAAATCATATGTTCATTTCCGCAATTTGCCCAAAATTGTCGGCGAACTCAACGAACTCATCAAGAAAGAAAAATAAATAATTAAACAAAATACAATGGTTAAACAAAAGACCATCCAAAATGAAGTTTCTCTGGTAGGCGTAGGCTTACACACCGGAAAAGAGGTAAAAATGACATTCAAACCGGCGCCTGAAAACAACGGTTACACATTTGTTCGTGTAGATTTAGAAGGTTCACCCATTATTGAGGCCGATGCCAATTATGTGGTGAATACACAACGCGGAACCAACCTTGAGAAATTAGGAGTTAAAATTCAAACCTCTGAGCATGTTTTGGCAGCTTTTGTGGGTTGTGATGTTGACAATGTGATTATAGAACTTGATGCTTCAGAACCACCGATTATGGACGGTTCTTCAAAATTCTTTGTTGAAGCTATTGAAAAAGCCGGTATTGTTGAACTAGACGCCGAGCGCAAAGTTTATGTGGTTAAAGAAATCATTTCGTATCTTGACGAAAGCACTGGAAGTGAAATTCTCGTAATGCCAAGCGAGGACTATCAAGTAACCACGATGGTTGACTTCGGAACCAAAGTTTTGGGCACGCAAAACGCCACACTCAAAACCATGAGTGATTTCAAAACCGAAATTGCCGATGCCAGAACCTTTAGCTTTTTGCACGAACTTGAAACTTTGCTCGATGGAGGTCTAATCAAAGGCGGTGATTTGAACAACGCCATTGTTTATGTAGATAAAGAGATTTCCGAAAAAACCATGAACAACCTCAAAAAGGCTTTTGGTAAAGATGAAATCGCGGTAAAACCCAACGGAATTCTCGACAATTTGACTTTACATTACCCGAATGAAGCAGCTCGTCACAAATTACTCGATGTGATTGGTGATTTAGCTTTGATTGGCACAAGAATTCAAGGAAAAGTAATTGCGAACAAACCGGGACATTTTGTCAATACGCAGTTTGCTAAAAAACTTTCTAAAATCATTAAAATAGAGCAACGAAATCAGGTTCCGACTTATGATTTGAATAAAGAACCGCTCATGGACATCCATGAAATCATGCGTTTGCTTCCGCATAGACCACCGTTTTTGTTTGTTGATCGCATCATTGAAATGTCTGATTCACACGTGGTCGGAATGAAAAATGTCACGATGAATGAAACCTTTTTCGTCGGTCACTTTCCGGGCGCACCGGTCATGCCGGGTGTGATTATCGTTGAAGCCATGGCTCAAACCGGAGGAATCTTGATTTTAAGTTCGGTTCCGGATCCTGAAAACTATTTGACTTTCTTTATGAAAATTGACAATGTCAAATTCAAACAAAAAGTATTGCCGGGCGACACACTTATTTTTAAATGCGATTTGATCAGCCCGATTCGTCGCGGTATTTGCCACATGCAAGCCAATGCTTATGCCAACGGAAAATTGGTGGCTGAAGCTGAATTGATGGCCCAAATTTCAAAAAAACAATAAAATGAATCAACCATTAGCATACGTACATCCGGGCGCGAAGATTGCCAAAAACGTCGTCATAGAACCGTTTACAACCATCCACAACAATGTAGTGATTGGTGAAGGAACTTGGATTGGTTCCAACGTGACCATTATGGAAGGCGCGCGCATCGGGAAAAATTGCAATATATTTCCGGGTGCTGTAATTTCAGCTGTTCCGCAAGATTTAAAATTTGGCGGCGAAGATTCTTTGGCAGTCATTGGCGACAATTGTACCATTCGCGAATTCGTTACCATCAACCGCGGAACGGTTGCTTCGGGCAAAACTGTGATCGGGAACAACTGCCTGATTATGGCTACGGCGCATATTGCCCACGATTGTGAAATTGGTGACAACGCCATCATTGTTAACGGAGTGGCCTTGGCCGGACACGTTATCATCGGAAATCATGCGGTGATTGGCGGATTGGCTGCGGTTCATCAGTTTATACACATTGGTGATCACGCCATGATTTCAGGTGGTTCACTGGTTCGTAAAGACGTTCCGCCGTTTACCAAAGCTGCGAAAGAACCGCTTTCATACGTAGGAATCAATTCGGTTGGGTTGCGCAGACGCGGATTCAGCACGGAGAAAATTCGTGAAATTCAAGATATTTACCGAATTCTCTACCAAAAAAATTACAATACTTCTCAGGCTTTGAGCATTATTGAAGCCGAAATGGAAGCCACACCCGAACGCGATGAAATTCTCGATTTTATCCGAAACTCATCCCGCGGTATCATGAAAGGTTATACCGGCAGCATTTAAAAATAAATCAACAATAATCAAATACAATAAATACTAAAATGGCATCTACATCAGATATTAAAAACGGATTGTGCATCAAGTTCAACCACGACATTTACAAAATCATTGAATTTCTTCACGTAAAACCCGGAAAAGGACCAGCTTTCGTAAGAACCAAATTAAAAAGTGTAACCAACGGAAAAGTGATTGATAACACTTTTTCAGCCGGACATAAAATTGAAGAGATTCGTGTTGAAACACACAAATTCCAATTTCTGTATGCTGAAGGCGAAGAATTTCACTTCATGAATGCTGAAACTTTTGAGCAAATCTCATTAAACAAAAATGCTTTAGACGCGCCGGAATTCTTAAAAGAAGGCGACAATGTATTGGTGCAAATCAACACTGAAACTGATTTGCCTTTGTCTGTTGATATGCCGGCTTCAGTGGTGCTTGAAGTAACTTATGCAGAACCGGGTGTCAAAGGAAACACCGCTACCAACGCCACCAAACAAGCTACCGTTGAAACCGGAGCTACGGTAAACGTTCCTTTGTTTATCAACGAAGGCGACAAAATCAAAATTGAAACTTCGACCGGAAACTATATTGAGCGCGTAAAATAATATGAAGTTTCCAAAGGTTCATTCACTCGAACAAATTGCCTCTTTGATTGGCTGCGAATTCGTGGGCGATGCGAACTTTGCCGTGCATGGTATGAATGAAATCCATGTAGTTGAGCCGGGCGATATTGTGTTTGTCGATCATCCGAAATACTACGACAAAGCCTTGCAATCTGCAGCAACGATTGTTTTAATCAACAAAAAAGTGGATTGCCCCGAAGGAAAAGCGCTTTTGATTTCTGACGATCCGTTTCGGGATTTCAACAAGCTAACCAAACATTTCAGACCGTTTACCCCGAGTTCAGCCAGTATTTCTGATACTGCACAAATTGGCGAAGGAACCGTCATACAACCCAATGTTTTTATCGGAAATCATGTGGTGATTGGCAAAAACTGTCAGATTCATGCCAATGTGGTTATTTACGATCATACCATTATTGGCGACGATGTAATGATTCATGCCGGAACAGTTTTGGGTGCAGATGCCTTTTATTACAAAAAACGACCGGAAGGTTTTGATCAATTGCTTTCGGGTGGACGGGTGGTGATTGAAGATGGAGTAGGGATTGGCGCTTTGTGTACGATTGACCGAGGCGTTACCGGCGATACAACTATTGGAGCAGGAAGCAAACTCGACAACCAAGTTCATGTGGGGCACGATACCGTAATTGGCAAAAAATGTTTGATTGCCTCACAGACCGGAATTGCAGGTTGTGTGGTGATTGAAGATGAAGTAACCATGTGGGGACAAGTCGGAACCACCAGCGGAATTACCATTGGCAGTAAAGCAGTTATTATGGGACAAACCGGTGTAACCAAATCCGTCGAAGGCGGGAAATCCTATTTTGGAACTCCGATTGAAGAATCGCGTGAAAAGCTCAAACAATTGGCCAACGTCAAGAAAATACCAGACATTCTCAATCAATTAAAATCATAACGATGTCTAAAAAACTGATACAAGATTTTTACAAATCAGATGCGCTTATTAATCCGGAAATCATGGATCAATTTCTGCATCCGGATATACTTTTAGATTGGAACAGCAGCACCGGTTTTAAGCAACTCAATCGAGATCAACTCTTGTCGATAACTGCTGAAATGAACAAGGCTTATGTGCGTTCAAAAGCCAGAATCAGTCACATTGTTAAAGAAGGAAATTTGGTATCCGTGCGTTATACACACTGTATTAAAACGATTGAAAATCCGCGTGAAGAAATGGTTTTAGCGCATTTTATGGTGATTTGGGAAATCAAAGATGACAAGCTTTACCGCGGTTTTCAAATCAGTCAATTGCCTTAAATAATTTTCAAATTATTCAAAAAAGCAACTACTAAAAAACATACATTTGCATAGCAAAATTTAAAACAACCAAAAAAATATATCATGAGCGTTTTAGTCAATAAAAATTCAAAAATAATCGTACAAGGTTTTACAGGAAGCGAAGGAACTTTTCACGCTTCACAAATGATTGAATACGGAACCAATGTGGTAGGTGGTGTGACTCCAGGCAAAGGAGGAACAATGCACTTAGACCGTCCGGTATTCAACACCGTGAAAGATGCCGTGGATCAAGCAGGTGCGGATACTTCGATTATTTTTGTTCCGCCGGCCTTTGCTGCAGATGCCATTATGGAAGCTGCAGATGCAGGAATCAAAGTAATCATTACCATTACTGAAGGGATTCCGGTGGCTGATATGGTAAAAGCCAATGACTACATCAAAAAACGCAATTGTGTATTGATTGGACCGAACTGTCCGGGTGTGATTACGCCCGAAGAAGCCAAAGTTGGTATTATGCCGGGCTTTGTTTTCAAAAAAGGAAATGTCGGAATTGTTTCAAAATCAGGAACCTTAACTTATGAAGCGGCTGATCAAGTCGTCAAACAAGGAATGGGCATCACTACGGCTATTGGAATTGGTGGCGATCCAATCATTGGAACAACTACTAAAATGGCCGTTGAAATGCTCATGAACGATCCTGAAACCCACTGCATCATTATGATTGGTGAAATTGGCGGACAGCTTGAAGCAGATGCTGCTCGTTGGATCAAAGCCGATGGAAACCGCAAACCAGTCGTTGGTTTTATTGCCGGTGAAACCGCTCCAAAAGGTAGAACCATGGGGCACGCTGGTGCGATTGTAGGTGGTTCTGACGATACCGCTGAAGCAAAAAAACGCATCATGCGCGAATGTGGAATCAATGTGGTAGATTCTCCGGCTGAAATTGGTAAGAAAGTAAAAGAAATCATGGGATAATTTCTCTTGAAAATAACAACAAGCCTCGCAGAAATGTGGGGCTTTTTTTATTGTGGACAATTATAGAATTCAACAATCCTTACGGCATTAGCGGTCAATGTAACATTAGCAGTTGTCGTTGATGAAGTAAAACCGGTTTGTGGGACAAGTTCAACCGTGTAGGTTCCGTTAGACAAACCCGAAAAAAAGATATTTCCGTTGGCGTCAGTTGTAGCAGTTCTGATGACTTGATTGCTACTGTTTTTGATGCGAACGGTCCAATTTTTGGCCAAGTGATCTCCTGTATCAAACTTTTGATTGCAATTGACATCTATTAAATTTAGAATACTAATCGTATTGTTTTCGCAACAACCCAAATTATTGTTAGAAATAGCTTCGTCTCCGGCAGTTGTATGAATATTTCCTTTGACTGAAAAACCTAAAACTACACTGCTGGTATTGGCCAAATAAGCTCGTATACTGTAGCTTCCCGCTGACAAAGAAAGATTTGTAGCGGTAAACGACATCGCATTTTGTGGATATATATATAAACTGCTTTGCTGAATGACTTGATTAGTAATGTTGTTTATGAGTTCAAGTTTGAGCTGATCATCTCCTTTGAAAGTAAAATCAAAATCTACTGCTGTATTTTTTAAAACACAAAACGAACGTTCAAAAACATAAGGAACTATTTCTCCGTCATCATTAGAAGCATTGTTGCAACCAAAGCCCGCATTTGTTCCCAAATTCATAGGAGCAAGGGTAGTAGTTCCGGGTTGATTGACCCATTCGTATTGCAACAGATTGCTAAAATTAATTAAGTAGGCATTTCCGTTGATAGAGCCCGCAAATGGGTTGTTGTCACAAAACAAAAGAGGTGGGTTATTAAGCACACGCCATTGTAAATCAACAACATCTAGTGCAGGTTCAATTCTGTTTCCATCAGCATCAACACCAGTACTCATATCAATACTAGTTTGCTGCGTGCAACCTACGGGAATGATGTCATCGGCTGCGGTATATCCACATCCATCATCTTTACTACAGCTAAAAATAACTACCAAACAAATAGCCGTTGAAAACTTACTGATTCTATGGTTGAATAACTTTTTCATGGCTTATTTTTTTCGGGACAGATTACTTTCATTTCAGTTCTTCGGTTGCGCTGATGTTGCTCTTCAGTACAATTGACACCATCGGCACATTCGTTGAGCAATTGAGTTTCACCATAACCAACTCCTTTGAGGCGTTCGCGAGCAATTCCGCGCGAAACAACATAATCAATTGCTGCATTGGCGCGGTTTTGCGATAAAACGTTGTTGTATTCGTTTGAAGCTCTCGAATCTGTATGTGAAGAAAGTTCAATTTTTACTTTCGGGAAATCATTCATGAATTGCACCAATCGATCGAGTTCAATTTTTGATTCATCGCGCAAATCATATTTATCTAAATCGTAAAGAATATTGTCGAGTCGGATGGATTTTCCGCAATCGGCCTCGTCCAAACACAATTTCACTTGTACATTTAACGTCACTTTCCGATCGTAATCAGCTGCATTGATTTTGACGGTTTGCGAAAAATAATGCTCTTTTTTTCCGTAAATAAAATAGGTAGTTTGCGGATTGAGCTTAAAAGTAAATTTGCCCAATGAATCTGTTGTAGCCGTGTATACTTCTTTGTTGTTGGCACTTTTCATGGTTACCAACACTTGACTGATTGGTTGTGTCGAGTTACAAATCACAGCCGTTCCATCAAGAATCAATTCCGAATTTTGATAGATAATTTCTTTTTGAATGGTTTGGTCTGGTTTGAATTCTGACTTCAGAATGGATGAAGGTGAAAGCGCAGTTCCGTCGTGTAGGCCTTCAATCGTATAATCATCAGGAGTGAGGTTGTCAAAAGTAATGGCTCCAAAACCATTGGTGGTTCCGGTGCGTATAATATTTCCTTTAGCATCTTTTATGGCCACATCTGTATGCGGCAAAATCTGTTGCGTCATTTTATCTTTGGCAGTTATCGCGAGCGCATAATTGACGCAATCTTTGGCTTTAGGCTTTTGTATTTTGGGCGGAAAAGTAAAAGATATTCCAGCAAAAATCCCTTTTGAATACACATCGCAGTCACAAGGTTCTGTTCGATTTTTAATAGCGTTGTTCAAAAGTGTAGTTTGTTGTGTTGCTTGGTTGTAGGTAAATTGTTGATAAGCAGCTGAAAATCCTTTTGTATTGCTAAAATCTTCTTCAGCATTGAAATGTTTTAAAAAATAAGCGCCAATGTTCAAACCCCAACGTCGGGCGAAATAATAAGTAAACATCAATTGTCCTTTGGCCGAAAGCAATTGTCTGGTGTTATACCCCGCGTGATAGTTCAATAATTGTCGAGCAACAGTCGCAGTTTCACGAAGTTCAGTTTCGCCTCCGCGGATAAATCCATAACCGATGCGGCCTGTGAGTTCAACCGCCCATTTTCTGGATTTGGTTTGGTATTTAAAATTAGGCCCGATTCCATAAAACATTCTGGTGATCTTTTTTTGTTTCAAATCAAAAGCATTGAGCGCTACTGAAGAAGCATTGAGCAATGATGAAGTCGGGTAGGTGTTCTCAGGTGTATTTTGAATAAAATCCACATCGGCGCCCACGCCAAACCAATTCCAATAATAATCAGCCGAAAGCCCGAGCATCAAACCTGAGCGATAATCAACGTAAGGTGTATTGTTTTGGTAGGTTGGAAAGTCAATTCCAAAACGAGGAGCCAACCGAAAGTAATTTTTTTTTGTTTCGGTTTCTTGACAATGAATTTGATAGGCAAATAAAAATACAGCCGCTTTAAGCAGAAATTGACTCCATTTTTTCATAGCATTTGTTTTGGAGAGTGAGATACTAAATTAATAAAAATGCGATTTGAAATACAAAAGGAAGTTAAATTTAAATGGAAATTTCTGTAAATGAAGTAATTGAATTCTTCATAAGTCAATGCCAAAGGGTTTCAAAAACTCTTAATAAAGTTGTTGACTATTTTCAAAAAATAGATTCGCAGAGAGTTGGTCACAAAAAATAATAAAGCTACATTTGCTCATAATTCAATAATTCCGGAAACATGTTTGAATTTTCACAGTATTTAGGCTTTTTGCTTTTCTTGACTGTACTTACCATTGGCTTTTGGTTGATGATCTTTTTGATCGGATTCGTTCAGTACTGGGTAGGCGGTGCTCTTTATGAAAGATATAAAGCAAAAAAAGCAGAAAAAGCCGCGGCAGAATAAAGAAATTATTTTGACGAAAATAAAAAAGGAACTCATTTGAGTTCCTTTTTTTATCCCGGAAAGTCATCGCCTCCGTTATCACTGTTCTCGCGTTTGGTTGGTTTTTCGCGATCGGTTTTTTGTTTGTTAAATCTAAAGGTGAGCGACAAAGTAATCTGTCTTTGACGCCATTGCATTTCACTGTATGAATTTACATTGGGCAACTGAACTTCATTAATGCGTTTGCGCGAATTAAAAACGTCATTGATGTTCAAAGCCAGTGTTGCTTTATCTTTAAAAATATCTTTGCTCCAGGCCAAATTCAAACTGCCGACTGCTTTACTCGAACCTTGAGCCGTTTTTTGCGCTGCATCATAAGTGCCGTTCAGTTGAAAATCTACCTTATAAGGCAAGGTAATTTTTGAGCCCAAACGAGCAAACCAAGTAGCTGCTGAGTTACCAAAATCAATCGTTTCAACGGTATTGTCCGCTTTTTTATAGCTGTAACTTCCAGAGGTTTTGGTATTAAAGAAATTAAAATTGGTATTGAGTTTCCACCATTTAAACGGATTGTAATTAATGGTGAATTCAAAACCGGTATTCTGACTCGTTGCCAAATTAAAAGGAGAATTGATAATCACCGGATTTCCGTCGATAAAACGACCGGATTCAAATCTGACAAATTGAAAAGCATTGTGGCGAATGTTGGTATAAGCCGACGCGCTCAGGGTAACTTTGTTGTTCCATTTTTTGAGGTAACTCAAATCATAAGCATCAATCAAAGTGGGATTGATGTCCGGATTTCCCTGAAAAATATTCAAATTACTCGAATAAGACGAAAACGGATTGATGAATCTTCCGCGCGGACGATTGATGCGTTTGCTGTAACTCAGTGACACCGTGTTTCCTTGACTGATTTCGTAATTCAAGAAAATACTCGGAAACCAATTGTCGTATTTTTTAAGATTAAAATCTTGTGAAGTCAACTGGTCAATCACGATTTTTGAATACTCATAACGAAGCCCGAGCAAATACGAAAACTTCTTGATTTTAGAACCAAATTGCGTGTAAGCAGCCGTTACATTTTCGCGGTAATCAAGGGTATTGGTGTAGTTTGGATTGACTGTAAATTGACCATTTCCGGTTGCATCTTCATCAACCCGAAACTCGGTGAGCATTTTCGAATAATCGCCTTTAAATCCTGCTTCAAACTGACTGTCTTTTCCAATCGGTAAAACATAGTCTGATTGAATCATATTGCGGTTTTGGCGTTGTTTGTTGAGGGTTCTTTCAGAGGAAACAAAACTGGGTGTTGGGATAATTGTTGTTCCTAAAATCCCTGAAACATCATCGTCGTGATTGATTGAAAATGATGCATCCACGGTCCATTTATGCCCGTCTTTTTTGAATCTCTGGGTAAAATTGGTCGCGTATTCTGCGTTCTGACTTTCGCTCGTTACATCATTAAAGCGCTCATTTTTTAAATAACCGCCGGATGCCGGATAAATGTTATAAGTAACGGTTTCCGGATTCGAGCCTTTGTTGCTTCGGATGGACATAGAGTTGGTCCAAGATGAATTTTTACTGGTGTATAATTCAACACCGAAGTTGGTATTCATGCCTTCGCCGCGTTTGTGGTTCTCGCGGCGCTCTTCAATATAATTGACCAAATTGTGCGAAGAATCAAAGTTTTCTTGATTGATTTTGGTGTTTCCAGGGCTGTCATTTTTTCGGTAGCCGATGTTTCCGAATATGTTGGATTGCTCGCCTTTGATATTGAAACTACCTGATATTCCTGTGTTTTCAGGCGTTCCGACGGATAAAACTAAAGTTCCGTTCACACCTTGATTTTTTCCTTTTTTGAGTAAAATGTTGATGATTCCACCTGAACCTTCAGCATCATAACGCGCTGACGGATTGGTGATAATCTCGACTTTATCAATCGCATCAGCCGAAATTTGTTTGAGCGCTTCAGTTATATTAATCGCATTCGACGGACGACCATCGATCAAAATCTTGACATTATCATTGCCACGCAGAAGCACATTTCCTTCGGCATCCAAACTCACCGACGGAATATTGCCCAAAACATCACTCACTGTTCCGCCTTTGACCATTAAATCTTGCCCAACGTTATAGACTTTCTTGTCGAGTTTAATATCGACGGTGCTTTTCTCGGCGCGCACTTCAACTTGTTGCAATTGAACGGCATCTTCATCCAGCGGAATCATCCCAATAAACTGG
>JAXLVE010000033.1:0-15046 GCA_046329175.1 Flavobacteriaceae bacterium | reverse complement strand
TTCCGAACAGAGAAGTTAAGCCCGCCTGCGCAGATGGTACTGCATTTTGTGGGAGAGTATGTCGTCGCCTTTTTTAGAAAACCCCAGCTAGAAAAAGCTGGGGTTTTTGTTTTTATCGGTACGACGCTGTCGGGCAAAGCCCTAAGTTGTCGCCTTTTTTAGAGAACCCCAGCTTGAAAAAGCTAGGGTTTTTGTTTTTATCGGTACGACGTGTTCGCCTAGCGGCTCGGTTGGTCGCCTTTTTTAGAAAAACCCTGTCAATAATGACGGGATTTCTAGTTTTTTATCGGTTTTTATAAATCAAAAGTAACTGACAGCCACTGGCAGCATTCCTTTTTAAATCAATGGAATTTTATTGCCTAGATCTAGATTCCGTTTTTTTCTTTTTTTTTTAATTTAGTAATCACTAAAACAAAGCATTATGGAAAAAATACTTCAAAGAGTGATGGTGCTTCTTGTGGCATTAGGCATGACGTCTTGTTCTCAAGAAGAAAACACCAAACAAGAGAACCCCGCAAACCGACCCACGTTACCCATTACAGCCAGTCAAGTGACCATAGGAAGCCAAGTATGGATGACTAAAAACCTAGATGTAAATAGTTATAGGAATGGTGATCCGATTCCACAAGTGCAAGACCCAACTGCCTGGGCCAACCTAACTACTGGAGCCTGGTGTTATTATGAAAATAGCACTGCCAACGGTACCACGTATGGAAAGTTGTATAATGGCTACGCAATCATGGATCCTAGAGGTTTGGCGCCGTATGGCTGGCATATACCAAGTAATGACGAATGGACAACATTACAGAATGAATTAGGAGGTAATACGGTAGCTGGAGGAAAAATGAAAGCAACAACTTTATGGTTGGCTCCCAATACTGGAGCGACTAACAGCAGTGGATTTACAGCATTGCCCGGCGGTGCTCGCGGAAGTGGTGGAATGTTTTTTGGACCTATTTTGAATGCAGCCTATTGGTGGAGTTCGGCCGACGTAGGTGCTACAAGTATCTGGCAACGTCAAGTGCAATCAGATTGGGGAGGGCTTACCAGTTACCTCAATACTAATATTCGTCATGGCTTTTCGGTGAGATGCATCAAGGATGTTGCAACAACGAACAATACAGTAACGGACATTGATGGAAACCATTATAATCTTGTTACAATTGGCAATCAAATATGGACTCAAAGTAATTTAAACGTCAGTCGATACAGAAATGGCGACCCTATTCCCCAAGCGACCTTATCAGAATGGTCCACTCTCACCTCAGGAGCCTGGTGCTACTACGCCAACAATACCATTAATGGACCGGTTTACGGTAAACTCTATAATTGGTATGCCGTAAACGACCCACGCGGTTTAGCTCCTGTGGGCTACCATATACCTAGTGATGCTGAATGGACTACCTTGACCACCTTTTTAGGAGGTGAAGCGGTAGCTGGAGGAAAGATGAAAGCCAGAACAGGTTGGATTGCACCTAACACGAGTGCCACCAACAGCAGTGGTTTCACAGGTCGTCCCGCGGGTTATCTCGACTATGATGGAGCATTAGCATTCAACCTCTTCGGCTACTATACCTACTATTGGAGTTCGTCAGAATTCAATAATTCGATTGCTTGGACTCGCAGCCTTAATTATAATTTCGGTGTTGCGTACAGGTTCAACAATGATAAGAAAAACGGTTTTTCTGTCCGGTGCCTCAAGGATTAAGAGTTTTATTTGCGTGAGGGATAGCAGCGGTAGCCCACAGCCGCGCAGTGCAACGTAGCGGCGAGGACTATGAGCGGATAGCCCGACGGCTCGCGTAATGCTCATGAATTAGTTACATGTTCTTGAGCCGGCTCGCCCTAAAACTATTCTAGAGTCTTTTGCAAATCCTGAACGGTCGTTAAGTGATAACCCGATTTGGCTTTTTCAAAAATCTGTTTTGCCCAAGTTTTGCCTTCGGGCGTTTTGACCATTTCTTTATATAAAGTTTGCAATGAACCGGTGCGGCTGGTAGCCATCATAAATAGCTCAATCGCTGGATAAGCCGGTTTGTATTGATGGCGGATGGCCTGCACAAACCATTGGCGCTTGATAACAAAATTCCCACCTTGGGTGAAGTTGAATTCTTTGTCGATATCAGCCATTTCTTTTACGGTCATATCTGCGGGAAGGTAATCTATGAAATGTTGCTTTTTGTTGGTGGATTTGATTTTCGCGCTCAAGCCTTTTAAACCGGTTTGTCGCCAAGTTTTTTGAATTTGGTCAATGGCGTTGAAATCTTCTGAAACAGGCGTGATGATGTTGGAGGGAATGTCCGGTTTATAAATCCAATCTTCAGCTTTGATTTTATCGGCTAATGCTTTGTTGCCTTTAATGAGATGCTTGTTGAAATATTTAAAGAAATCTTCGGTAGTAATCGACTGAAAAGCGTGCGCATTAAAATACTCGGTGATGAATTGGTCAAAAGTTTTGCGGCCTACAACATTTTCAACGGTTTGCAAAAATGCATAACCTTTTTCATACGGAATGTCACTCAAGGATTCATCCGCATTTTGGTCGTCGACATTGACTTTGAGTTGGGTAGCGGGATTTTTTGAGCCATAATCTTGCATGTTGTCTGTGAGCGTTTTTCGACTCAAGACATCTTGCATCTTGGCTTCTTGTATACCGAAAATGGCTTCACCAATGCGATGTTCTACATAAGTGGTAAAACCTTCGTTGAGCCAAACGTCGTTCCAAGTGGCGTTGGTAACCAAATTGCCGCTCCAACTGTGGCCGAGTTCATGCGCGAGCAAACTGGTAAGCGAACGATCACCGGCAATCACGCCTGGAGTCAAGAAGGTTAGGTTTGGATTTTCCATGCCGCCATACGGAAAGCTTGGTGGTAAAACCAGTACATCATAACGTCCCCAACGATAAGGGCCAAATAGTTTTTCGGCGGCGGTGACCATTTTTCCGAGCTCGTCGAATTCCCAAGCAGCTTTGTCTAATACCGATTTTTCGGCATAAACTCCGGTGCGGTTATCAATCGATTTGAAACCTATATCACCCACAGCAATGGCCATCAAATACGATGGAATGGCTTTGTCTTGTTGGAAGGTATAAACTCCAGTATCGTTTTTTTGTTGTGGATTCACCGCGCTCATCACCGCCATCAAATCTTTCGGAACGGTGACCTTTGCGTTATAAGTAAATCGCACAGCCGGTGAATCTTGACACGGAATCCAAGTGCGCGACCAAATGCTTTCGCCTTGCGAAAATAGGAACGGGTGCTTTTTATCGGCAGTTTGCGCCGGAGTCAACCATTGCAGGGCCACGGCTTCTTTAGTAGTCGAATAGTAAATATTCACTTTGGTCGTATTGGGTTCAATAGCAATTCTGAGCGGTTTTCCATGAAATTCTACTTCATCGCCCAAACTGAATTGGGCTGCTTTTTCATCATCGCCCAAAGTGACTTTTGTGATGTTCAGCGTGTTCTCGTCGAAGATAATCTCGTTTCCTTTACGGATGTTGTCAATGGTCCAAGAAGCCTTTCCAGTGATGGTCTGCGTATCGAAATCAACTTTGATGTCTAAATCAAGGTGCTTGACCACCGCCGACTCTGGGTTTGAAAAAGTGTGTGCGTCTTTTGCAGGTTTTGTGTTTTCAGCAATGCCATTTTCTTTTTTCTGACAAGCAACTAGCAACAGAATTAAGCCTAGGAAATAAATCTTTTTCATTCAATATAAATTTGAGCGAAAGGTAAACAAAAAACCCGTCGAGAAAATCTGGACGGGTTTTAAAATATAATTTGAATCGGTTAGGCCAACATGGTCACCGGGTTTTCAAGGTATTGTCTCAAAGTTTGTAAAAACTGAGCTCCTGTGGCGCCATCAACAGTTCTGTGATCGCAAGCCAAAGTTACTTTCATGGTATTTCCTACTACAATTTGACCGTTTCTCACCACCGGTTTTTCTACAATTGCGCCTACCGATAAAATCGCAGAATTCGGTTGGTTGATGATCGAGGTAAACTCGGTAATACCAAACATTCCTAAGTTCGAAACCGTGAACGTGCTTCCTTCCATTTCGGCAGGTTGCAGTTTTTTAGATTTAGCTTTGCCAGCCAAATCTTTTACTTGCGCACCAATTTGCGAAAGGGTCATTTGATCGGTAAAACGCAATACTGGAACTACAAGTCCGTCTTCAACCGCTACCGCCACGCCAATATTTACGTGGTGATTGATGGTGATGGCATCTTCTCGCCATTGTGAATTCACTTTTGGATGTTTTTTGAGCGCCATTGCACAAGCTTTAATCACCATATCGTTAAACGAAACTTTGGTGTCAGGAATGCTATTAATCGTTCCGCGTGAACGCATAGCTTCGTCCATCGAAACTTCAATGGTCAAATAGAAATGCGGCGCGGTAAAGATAGATTCAGATAAACGCTTGGCAATGGTTTTGCGCATTTGCGAATTCTTGATTTCTTCTGAATACATTTCGCCAGCCGGAACAAATGGTTGAACTGCAGCCGTTGGAGTTGTTGCAACAGTTTGAGGTGCAGAAACCGGAGCTGCTGCACTTGGTGTGAAGTTTTCAATATCGCTTTTAACGATGCGGCCATTTTCTCCGCTGCCTTGTACTTGGGTGAAGTCGATTCCTTTTTCTTCAGCTAATTTTTTGGCTAGTGGAGAAATAAAGATTCTTCGGTCGTCAGAAGTTGGTGCGCTGGTTACAACTGGAGCTGTTGTTGTTTCAACTGTTGCTGTCGGAGCTGAAGCAGCTGGAGCTGTGCCTCCTTTTTGGAAGTTCTCAGCAACGCCAGTTACATCCGTTCCTGCAGGTCCGATGATAGCCAGTACACTATCTACCGGAGCAGTTTGTCCTTCTTGTACACCAATGTATAATAAGGTTCCTGAATTGAAGGACTCAAATTCCATCGTGGCTTTGTCGGTTTCAATTTCAGCTAAAATATCGCCTTCTTTAATGGTATCGCCAATTTTTTTGAGCCAAGTGGCTACGGTTCCGTCGGTCATCGTATCACTCAGTCTTGGCATGGTGACCACTACAACACCTTTTGGTAACGCTGCCGGAGCTGAAGTAGTCGCAACCGCGGTTTCTTGTACAGCCGGAATTTCAGCCGTTGGGACAGATGTAGCCGGAGCTTTTCCTAGATGGAGTAATGGAGCGATGTCTTCGCCTTCAGCACCAATAATCGCCAAGAGTGAATCCACCGGAGCGGTTTCGCCTTCTTGGATGCCAATATGTAAAAGAGTTCCCGAATTGAAAGACTCAAATTCCATGGTGGCTTTGTCAGTTTCAATTTCGGCTAATATATCTCCTTCGTTGATTTTGTCTCCTACTTTTTTAAGCCATTTGGCCACAACACCTTCGGTCATGGTATCGCTTAAACGGGGCATAGTTATAATTTTTGCCATAGTTAGTCAGCAATTACAATTTGTGTGGAATAAATGGATAGTCTCTTTGCTCGTATACAACATCATACATTTGCTGAATATCTGGGAAGTCAGATTCTTCGGCAAAAGTTGCGCACTCTTCAACCAAATCTTTTATGCGCTCGTCGATGGCTTCAATTTCAGCATCGGTAGCGTATTTTTGATCTTTAATCACATCGAGCACCTGGGTAATCGGGTCAATTTTGCGATATTCATCAACCTCTTCTTTTGAGCGATATAATTGTGCATCAGACATCGAGTGACCTCTGTAGCGATACGTTTTCATTTCTAAGAAAGTAGGTCCGTCCCCACGACGTGCGCGCTCAATGGCTTCGTGCATGGCTTCGGCTACTTTAACCGGATTCATTCCGTCTACCGGACCGCAAGGCATTTCATATCCTAAGCCCAGTTTCCAAACATCGGTGTGATTGGCTGTTCTTTCGACTGAAGTTCCCATCGCATAGCCGTTGTTCTCAACGATAAAAACCACCGGAAGTTTCCATAACATGGCCATATTGAAGGCTTCGTGCAACGATCCTTGACGCGCCGCGCCATCACCAAAATAGGTAAGGGTTACTCCGTCGCGTCCGAAATATTGATCGGCAAATGCGATTCCGGCACCCACGGGGATTTGTGCTCCTACGATACCGTGTCCGCCGTAAAAACCTTTTTCTTTTGAGAAAATATGCATCGATCCGCCCATCCCTTTTGAAGTACCGGTAACCTTGCCGAGCAATTCTGCCATGACGGCTCTTGGGTCAACACCCATGCCAATCGGTTGAACGTGGTTGCGGTAGGCGGTAATCATTTTGTCTTTGGATAAATCCATCGCATGCAATGCACCTGCCAAAACGGCTTCTTGACCGTTGTATAAGTGTAGGAATCCTCTAATTTTTTGTTGAATGTAAAGAGCGGCTAGTTTGTCTTCAAATTTTCTCCAAAATAGCATGTCTTCATACCATTTTAAGTAAACTTCTCTTGTAATTTCTTTCATCGTGTTTCTTTGACTTGATGGTTGTTTTTTTATTGCAGACAAATAAATGTGTGATTACATTACCGAACAGCCACAGGCAGTTCTCCTCTTAATATCAAACCTCACACAATTTTGCGAAAGGCAAAAGTAAACATTCCAACGAAGAATTAAAATATAAAAACCTTAATTTTTATAACCCTTACAGGAAGTTTTTGTCAAAGGTAAACGGCAATAAATTTTTGAGTGAATCTGATAAGTATATGTTGCCGATTTCTCCCATAAAATAAATGGGAATAGGTTGGTCTTGTTTGAATTCGTATTCAGCAATCGATTGTCGGCAGGCGCCACAGGGCGGAATCGGAGATTGAGTTTGATTGGTGTCAGAGGCTGCCGTGATGGCCATCGCAATAATCTTAGCTTCAGGCGCTACAGCTCCGGCCTGAAAAATAGCCACGCGCTCAGCACACAATCCTGACGGATAAGCTGCATTTTCTTGATTCGACCCCAATACAACTTGACCGTTGTCTAAAAGCAAGGCAGCGCCGACTCTGAATTTTGAATACGGAGCATAGGCTTTTTTTCTAATCTCCACAGCTTTTTGCATCAGTTGCTGAATGTTCTCAGGCAGTTCTTGCAACGACTCGAAGACCGCGAGTTGGGTGTTGATAGTAATGTTCTTCATAAAAGTACAAGGGAAAAAAAATCCAAATTTCAAAAAGGAGAAATTTGGATTTTTAATTAAATTATTTGTTGTCTAGTATTCATCATATTTATCACCGAAAGCAAAACTGAGCGAGAAGCGCAGTGTGTTTTCGAGCGGGTTTTTAACTTTTGAAATCGCAAACAAGTACGATACATCTACTTTGATGGTATTGTATTTAAATCCAGCACCGAGAGAAGCAAATCTTCTGGCACCTTTTTGAGGGCTCTCATTGAAATAACCCAAACGGAAGGCAAATGAATCTTGATAGCTGTATTCAGTTCCGATGGAATAAGTAAATTCTTTAAGCTCTTCACTAAATCCGTCGGGCGCATCACCAAACGATTTGAAAATACCTTCAACCCAACCAATTTTGTCATATTTAGCGATGGCTTCGGCCTTTTCGGTGTCGTCAATTACACCATTGCCATTTGAATCTGTAGGTTCAATCGGTGTAGGAACCAAAAGCTTGTTGACTTCTGCATTCAAGGTCACTTTGTTGTAATCGTCGAGGATAAAATCAAATCCGGCACCGATTTTCATATTTGAAGGCAAAAAGTTCGCTCCAGCATCACCTTGTGATTTGTCGTAATTGATTTTAGGTCCAAGGTTTTGAAGGTTGAAACCCCAACGCAATCTTCCGTTAAAACTATTGAAAGCCATTTCTTCAGATTGATGAAAACCAGACACATCAAAAGCAAATGAACTTGCAGCCGCAGAATTTTGTCCTTCGGTGGGAATTCTTAAGTTTGATCGGATATATCTACCGGCAACTGACATAGAGAAATAATCACTAAGCTTCAAAGCATAAGAGACATCTAAAGCATACTCGGCCGGTTTTACTACGTTTGGTTGATCGTCAACATTTTGTCGTAATTCGATTTCACCTAAACTGAAGTATCGGATACTAGCTCCAAAGGCGCTTCGGTCGTTGTATTTGTTAAAATAAGTAACCTGTGAAAGAGATATATCATTAACCAATTCGACCAAATAAGGTGTATATCCTACAGAGAAACCTTGTTTGTCGTTTGAAAAGGCATATTTGGATGGGTTCCATTGTTGTGAAAAAACGTCTGCAGATGTGGCAACCCCATTGTCGGCCATACCGGCAGCTCTAGCGTCTGCTGCTACCAACAAAAAAGGAACACCTGTGGTAATTACTCGGGTAGTAGTGGTTTGAGCAAATGAAAATTGGAGGCTTATGAGGCAAAAAAATCCAGCTAAAATCTTTTTCATTCTAATTTTTTAAAAGTTTACAAATATAGTATTTTATTAAAGTATTACAAGTTTCTCGTACTTTTCTGCTTTTGAGTTGCTCAGCAGTGATTTCACGGTCAGCTTGTATATATAGACGCCTTTACCAATTCGGTCGCCAAAATCATCGCGACCATCCCAAGTAATGCTTCGGGCCAATGTGCCATCGGTGGTGATGGTTTGGTTTTTGGTCCAGACAATTTTACCGGTCACCGTTAAAACCTGCACTTGTACTTCAAGCGGTTCCAGAGGTTTGTTGTGGTTGAACCAAAATTCGGTATAGCTAGTAAAAGGGTTGGGATAATTCAAGACATTGCTCAAAGTAAGCGAACCGTCGCCCACAACTACAAACTGAATTTCAGCGGTGACTAAGTTGTTGTATACATCCCAAGCTTTAAACAACAACGTATGCAATCCGGTTTTGAGGTTTCTGAACGGAAATTTAACTTTTCCGCTTTTGTAATTGTCCAAAGCCGTTTCATAATAATCGTTGAGTTTATATGGATTGGTTTCGTCGCCGTCGAGAATTGCAACGATGTCATGACCAATTCCGCTGGCTGTGTTGATGCCGTTTTCGTCTTCTAAAAAGGCTAAGAATAAAGGGGATTGATTGGTAATACCCCCCGAAACAAAACTTTCATCGTTCATATATAGCTTGACTTTTGGGGCGATATTATCAGTAGCCGCATTTGGATTGATACCGCCAATTTTGATGTTGGTGTTGTATCCGGTTTTGTCAAAATTCAAACTGTTTTGCTTGGCATAAAAACTAATTTTTCCGTTTCCGAGTGGAATACTAATGTCTCTCGGAACTACAAATCCAAATTCGAATTGACCATTGGTTACCGAAGCATTGCCTCTAAAAATAGTTTCGCCCAAAGTGTTGAAATTCATTGACGGATTGTTTCCGTCGTTGTTGAGTGTTGCTCGAACTATGGTTTTGTCAAAAATGTTGACCAACAATTCGCCGTTGTATTGATTGAGCGGTTGGTTGTTTTCATCGGTAATTTCGCCTGCCAGTTTTACATAGGCCAACGATTTGAAATCGTCAATGGCTGCTGAGCCGCTTATTGAAACATCGTTGACTTTAGTCAAACTAATACGAGGAGTTGGGATGGCCAATTTTAAAGCAGGATCACCTAAATAAAACACGATATCCGTACGGTAATCAAAGTCGTTTTTAGCCAATCTCAAAGCTTCTGCCATCGATACATATTGGTCAGAGCCATATGAAAATAAATACTTGGCTAATGTATCGTTAAAATCTTCTCCGGTGGATTGGTAAATCTCTCGAACGGTGGTAATCATTGAAATGGCGCCACCTTTTGGATTCCAATAAACATATTCCCCTGCCGTAGGTCTGAATGGATTGTCAAATCTTGAAAATTCACAGGTAATGGTTACAAACAACGGATACTTATAACGATTGGATAAATTTTGCCCGTCAGATTTTTCCCAAATGCGTTCTTGCGAAAGACCGTCCTCACCGCCATGGCCCAAATAATTAACCATAAGTGCACCTTTTTCAAAAAACTCAAACACATCTTTGCGCGCTTTTGGATATCGGCTTCCTCCGGCAGAAGTTTCCTGAACATAGGAGTCTAACAATACTTTTTCGTAGTTTAAAAAAGGCTTTTGGGTAATAATTGTATCTGCCATGTTGTTGATACGCCCTTGAAGGGTTCTGTCGCTGTCTTTGTCGGCATCATCAGCGATGACGACAATATTGTTGCGCCAACTGCCATACGATTTAAGATCTTTGTATTCAATGACCTTGTTGACTAACTCAGCAGCTTGTGTAGTACTGGAGGCAATCATACGTCCAACCGCAATGTCAATTTCTCCTACTTTGCTCGGATAGCTTTGGTCGAGATTCCCTTCGTTGTCATCCATAAAGACAAAAAAGTCATCGCTGGCAAAAGAACTCGGGTCAACCGAAAAGCTATTGAGCGCATGATATATTGGGACAATATTCGACGAGATTGAAATGCGGTTTTTAAAATCGTAGGAAGCATCGCCAAAAAGGTTGACGTATTTTACGCGCTTGTCATCGGCAGAAGCATTAAAATAAACATACTTGATAAAATTTCTGATGGCAGCCACGTCTTGTTTTCCGCAGGCAAACTCTTGATATATGCTTTCAAGAGTGACCACTTTTACATTGAGTTGGCTGTCGGTTCGGTGAAAAGCTGCCAGTTTATCAGCCTGAGATTTTAAAAAATTTGGAGTGATAATCAAATAATCAATGTCTTTGAACTGGCCTTGATCATCATTAAAAATAGTGCCTTTGAGATTTTGATTGACCACACGTGTGCGCGAATCTGTGCTGGGAGTGTAATAATCATTGGCGTCAACAGCGATGTATTTTTTGAGCGAACCAAAATTTGCTTTGAACGTAAAAGTACTTTGATTGTTGTTGACTGCTTGCTTTACATTATATATATCAGTAATGTCCCAAACCTTTTTAATGTTGGCGGCGTTGGTAATTTGATATTCCCCAATCTGATTGCCAGAGGCAGAGGCGTCATACTGAAAAACAAACTGTTTGTTGTAGCCGGTGAGGTTCCGCTTGGATTTGAGCAGAATATAATCGAGAAAACCTTTAGAATCGGGTACACCGTTGTTGTTATAATTTAGAGTGATTCGGATGTTTTCAGCTGAAATAATGTTGGTATTGATGGTTGCAGTGTCTGCTTTAGTTGATCCGCCAATGGCCGAAAAATTTAAGGTGCCCACTGATTCATTGTTGGCCTTGACACTCATTGAGGTAGTAGTTGAAGAAATAGCCGCAGCATAAATATACATATTGACAGGAGCAGAAGTCACTATATTGGGGATATTAAAATCAAAACTTTGCTCTTCGGTAAAATCAAATTGTTCTCCGAACCATCGTCGGCCTAATCGCGTTATATTGACTAGGTCGTTTTCATGATAACTATAACCGTCAAATTGTGAAATACTTACGTTGGCGGGGGCGCTCGGTTGTGACATATCGGTAATTCGCTTCCCGTCATTGCCTTCAACGTTTACATAATAATAAGACTTTGAATCGTATAAGTTATTGGTGGTTTGGCTTTCTTCATTCCATTGGTCGACACCTTCGGCATAAAAAAGTACATAATCGGAATCATTGAATACTCCGTCGTTTTCTCCGACAACTTCAATCGCATTTTCGGCAAAATCGGCAGGATAATACACATCGTTTCTCAGCGGAAGCATACGTCCGCCGTTTCCGAAAACCTTTATTTTTCGCGGATCAAGCCCGTCAACACTAACTCCTAAACTTCTCAAAAAATCTTTTGATAATTTGTAAACACCAGATTTTGTCACGTAAAAGCGAAACCAATTTCCTGAAGACAAAGCCGAGTTTGATATTTGTGTGAATTCAGGATTCGAACTCAAACGGCGTTGCAGTGTTGAAGGTTTTAAAGAATAGCTTAGTGATTTTAAACGTTTAAAACCAGAGCCGTCTTTGATAATCGGGTTCAATAAAAGATGCGCATATAACACTCCGCGGGCATTGGCATTGCTTACCTTAACATCAATCTGGTTGGGCAACGCGGATACAGATAACTCTCCCAATTGATCCTGAGAGATATTTTCATAAACTACATTGGAAATCTCTACCTGACGTTCATCAATGTAATTATTTGTTTTGATGTTCAAACAAAAAAATACTTGACCTTTATAACCGTCAAGCAAAAAATTCTTTGAATTGAATTTTGGGGTAATAAATTTTGATTCGCCAATGGCGATGGCTGATTTTTCTGTCCATTGGAGTGATATGTCGCCCTTTAATTGGCCAAAAATCAAACAGCTGAACAACAATATGGCTAGAGTCAAGAATTTTTTCATCGCAGTAAGAAACGTATTTACGCCGGAATTATTACAAAAGGTTGTAAAAATAAAATTTTGATTTACCACTGGCAATATTAAACCTACAATTTGCGTTTGAGCCAATAGATTCGCTTGACGGAACGAAAAAAAATTAAAAAGGTGTTGCTATATAAAGGTTAATTCTTATATTGCGCCACAAAATTTATTACCTACTATACGTATGAAACTAAACAAAATTATGACTGTAAGACTCCTATTGTCAATGGTTGTTGTGCTAGGGGCAGCTACAGGTTGTAGTAAAAAGTCGAACGCCAAGAACACTTCTTCGGCTACGGGTTGGAAGATCAACGATAAGAAAGGTGGCTTCCAGTATGCTTCAAACTTCAAGAAGCAAGAAACCGGACCAGGGTTAGTAATGGTTGAGGGCGGTACTTTTACCATGGGTAAAGTGCAAGATGACGTAATGCACGACTGGAACAACACGCCTAATCAGCAACACGTACAGTCATTCTACATGGATGAAACCGAGGTGACCAACCTTATGTATATGGAGTATCTCGACTGGTTGAAACGAGTTTTTCCACCAGACCAAGAAAACTACAAAAACATTTATGAAGGAGCTTCTCCGGATACGCTTGTTTGGAGAAATCGTTTAGGATACAATGAAACCATGACCAATAACTACCTCAGACATCCGGCATATGCCAATTATCCGGTAGTAGGTGTGAATTGGATTCAAGCGGTTGAATTCAGCAAGTGGAGAACGGATCGCGTGAACGAAAATGTACTCGAAAGAGAAGGTTTCTTGAAAAAAGACGCCAAAGTAACGGATGTAAGCGCCGATAAAACTTTCAGCACTGAAACCTATTTAAATCAACCAACCAAAGCTTTTGGTGGAGATGAGAAAGTTATCCTTAAAGGGCGTAAAAATTCAAAAGCGAAACCTACCAAAACTCAAGGTTCAAAAGATCAACCAGCTACTGAATCTGCACAAAAAAATGTCTATGCTCAACGTACTTCTGGTTTGATTTTACCTGAATATCGTTTGCCTACCGAAGCTGAGTGGGAATATGCCGCAGCTGCTGATGTAGGGCAACGCGAGTACAATATCTACAGAGGACAAAAGAAATATCCATGGTCTGGAACTTATACTCGTTCAGGAAAACGCAAAGTGCGAGGTGACCAATTGGCGAATTTCAAACAAGGAAAAGGAGACTACGGTGGAATTGCCGGATGGTCTGATGACGGTGCCGATATTACAAATGCAGTTAAATCATATCCGCCTAACGATTTTGGTTTGTATGATATGGCTGGTAACGTAGCCGAGTGGGTTGCCGATGTTTACAGACCAATCGTGGATGATGAAGCTAGTGATTTTAACTATTACAGAGGTAACGTTTATACCAAAAATAAAATTGGTGATGACGGGAAAGCTGAATTGGTTACTGCTGAAACGCAAGCATTTGATACTTTGGCCAATGGGCGCGTAATGGCGCGTAACTATCCAGGTCAATTGGCTCAAGTGCCCGTAGACGAAAAAGAAACCTACCTCAGACAAAACTTTGACAAAAGTGATGAGCGAAACTATCGCGATGGTGACAAGCAATCAACCCGTTACTTCAAATTCGGTAATTCTGAAGAAGAAGATGGTAAAAACAAAACCCAACAAAGAATGTACGATTCTCCTGTACACAATGTAACAGTGGACAGTTTGGGGAATATGGTCAGAAAATATGACAAGTCTAGCAAAAGAACGACTTTGGTGAATGACAACGTTCGCGTATACAAAGGAGGTTCATGGAGAGATAGAGCTTATTGGTTGGATCCTGCGCAAAGAAGATACTTCCCGCAAGATATGGCTACTGACTACATCGGTTTCCGTTGCGCGATGTCTAGAGTTGGTCCTAAAGCTGATAAAAAGAAAAGACCAAGAAACTAATCAAAATTCAAATGCAATAAAAGCCCTTCTTTAGGGCTTTTGTTTTTTCATGTTGTTATGAATATCCAAAAAATTCACGAGCTTTTTTTACAATGCTCTTCTATTTCAACTGATACCCGAAAAATTGCGCCTAACTGTATGTTTGTAGCGCTCAAAGGCGATCGTTTTGACGCCAATACTTTTGCGGCCGAAGCGCTCGAAAAAGGAGCTTCTTATGTCATTATCGACAACCTTAATTATTATATTGACCACAGAACTATTGTGGTGCCTGATAGTTTGCGCGCATTACAAGCTTTGGCTCAATTTCATCGCGCTCATCTCAATTTACCGATTATTGCCTTAACCGGTAGCAACGGAAAAACAACCACCAAAGAACTCATCCACGCAGTGCTGTGTCAAAAGTTCAAGACCAAGGCTACACTGGGCAATCTCAACAATCACATCGGTGTTCCGCTTACCTTGTTGTCGTTTGATGCAACAACCGAAATCGGAATTGTTGAAATGGGTGCCAACCACCAAAAAGAAATTGAATTTCTCTGCGAAATCGCTCGTCCTGATTATGGATACATTACCAATTTTGGTAAAGCCCATCTTGAAGGTTTTGGTGGAGTAGAAGGTGTCATCAAAGGCAAAAGCGAAATGTACAATTTTCTCGTCGCGCACAACCGTAAAGCCTTTGTCAATCTTGATGATCCTCTGCAAAACGAAAAAACTTCAAGTCTCGAACGTTTTGGGTTTTCACAAAATATAGCAGATGCCTATCTTAAAATTGATCATATTTCAGCCAATCCACTAGTACAAGTTACGTTCGAAAACACACAAATCAATTCACATCTCATCGGGCTTTACAATGCCAACAACATATTGGCTGCAGCCACTATCGGAAAATATTTTGGTGTAAGTAACGCGCAAATCAAAGC
>JAXLVE010000032.1:0-15670 GCA_046329175.1 Flavobacteriaceae bacterium | reverse complement strand
AAGAGCGATTGGGCTCAACAACTCAACAGTAATAGTCAAGTTATCACCTGGCATAACCATCTCTACACCTGCAGGCAATGAAATGATACCAGTTACGTCAGTTGTACGAACGTAGAATTGTGGACGATAGTTATTGTGGAATGGAGTGTGACGTCCACCTTCTTCTTTTTTCAAAATATAAACCTCAGCTTTGAATTTAGCATGTGGTTTAACTGAACCTGGTTTACAGATAACCATACCACGACGGATATCAGCTTTATCGATACCTCTCAACAACAAACCAACGTTGTCACCAGCTTCACCACGGTCAAGGATTTTACGGAACATCTCAACTCCAGTAATAGTAGAAGTCAATTTGTCAGCACCCATACCGATGATTTCAACAGGATCTCCTGTATTGGCAACACCAGTTTCGATACGACCTGTAGCTACAGTACCACGACCAGTAATGGTGAATACGTCTTCAACAGGCATCAAGAATGGTTTAGCATTGTCACGAACTGGCTCTTCAATCCAGTTGTCAACAGCTTCCATCAATTCGATGATTTTAGGAACCCAGTTTGGATCGTTGTTCAATCCACCCAAAGCAGAACCTTGAACTACAGGACCATTGTCACCATCATATTCGTAGAATGACAACAAGTCACGGATTTCCATTTCAACAAGCTCTAACAACTCAGCATCGTCAACCATATCCACTTTGTTCATGAATACAACGATTCTAGGAATACCTACCTGACGACCCAAAAGGATGTGCTCACGAGTTTGTGGCATTGGACCATCTGTAGCAGCAACTACCAAGATAGCACCGTCCATTTGAGCAGCACCAGTAACCATGTTCTTTACGTAATCCGCGTGACCTGGACAGTCAACGTGAGCGTAGTGACGGTTAGCAGTTTCATATTCTACGTGTGAAGTATTAATAGTAATACCTCTTTCTTTTTCTTCTGGAGCGTTATCAATCTGATCGAATGATTTAGCTTGACAATAACCGGCATCAGACAATACTTTAGTGATTGCAGCAGTTAATGTAGTTTTACCGTGGTCAACGTGACCAATCGTACCAATGTTAAGGTGTGGCTTGGTACGACTAAAATTTTCTTTTGCCATTTTAATTAATTTTTAATCTTAGTTTATATTTAGTGTTCAAAATTCTCTAAACGAATTTGAGCCAATGACGGGATTTGAACCCGTGACCTCTTCCTTACCAAGGAAGCACTCTACCCCTGAGCTACACCGGCTTGTGTTTTTAACTTCCTTTAAAAACTTCGCTTACGCTCAGTTTTGGAAATCATTTTGTAGCAATCGAATTCGTTTAAATTCAAATTACCACAGGATTACCTCGCTGCCGCTCGGTGATCCGTAAGGATGAACCCTTACTATTTTTTTCTTTTCAAACCTTTACAAAAGTGAACTTTTGACAGGTTTTCGAGCAAAAAAATGTGGGAAGAGCAGGATTCGAACCTGCGAAGGTTTCCCAACGGATTTACAGTCCGTCCTCGTTGGCCGCTTGAGTATCTTCCCTAACCTTTTCTATTTTAAAAGCCGAGCCGATGGAGGGACTCGAACCCACGACCTGCTGATTACAAATCAGCTGCTCTAGCCAGCTGAGCTACACCGGCATTTACAATAAAAAAAGTCCGCTATTTCTAACGGACTGCAAATGTATAGGATTTTGTTTTTTAAACAAAACATTTTCCAGAAAAATTTTTCACTAAATATTAGCTCTGATTTTTTCCTTTCTTTTTATCAATAAACGCTCTAAAGATTCTGCTGAAAGTTCAACTGCTTCCTCAAAAGTTTTGCATTGTTTTTTTACAATCAAATCATCGCCGGGCACATGAATTTTAATCTCAACTATTTTATTTTCTTTATCACTCGTGTTTTCAACTTTCAAAAAAGCATCTGCTGCTACCACTCGGTCGTAATATTTTTCGAGTTTATCTAAACGTTCTTGAATGAAATGAGTGAGTTTTTTGTCAATCGTGAAGTTAACAGCATGAACATTTACCTTCATAATAAAAAATTTTAGGGTTAAACTTGTAAAGAACTACTCCCGATTGCGCGGATGGGCGTTTCCGTAAACTTTTTTAAGCTCAGCCAAACTACTGTGCGTATACACTTGCGTTGAAGCCAAACTCGAATGCCCGAGCAATTCTTTAACTGAATTAATGTCTGCCCCGTGGTTGAGCATATGAGTCGCAAACGTATGACGTAAAATATGCGGACTCTTTTTTGCTTTCTCCGAGACATTACTAAAGTAGTGATTTATTAATCTATACACAAACGAATCATTCAATTTAACGCCACTTTTTGACAAGAAAAAACAACTCGAATCTTTAACAACTTCTAAATTAGCGCGTTCCAAAAGATACTTTTTGAGCTGATCAACCACCACCGGCAAAATCGGAATAATGCGTTCTTTGTTTCGTTTGCCCAAAACTTTAATCGTACACCCAGCCAAATCAACACCTGAAGTTTTCAGACCAATCAACTCACTGCGCCGAATTCCGGTCGTGTAAAACAAATCAATAATGAGTTTGTCGCGCACACCTTCAAAACCTTCAGGATATTGAATATTATTGAGCACCAAATCAATCTCTTTTTCCGAGAAAGGAATCTGCAACTTCTTGGGCGATTTGAGCGCTTGATGTTTCAAAAGCGGACTGGTCTGAATCTGACCAATTTTAAGCAAGAATTTATAATAGCTTTTAAGCGAAGCCACGCGACGATTGACTGAAACGTTCGACATGCCCGACTCAACCATCTGAACAATCCAACTGCGAATTTGACTGTAATTAACCTCTGCCAAAGCATCCTGTTCAAACTCCTGCTTAATGAAGGCTTCAAAAACCGAAACATCAGCGCAATAACCATTGACCGTATGCACCGAATACTTTTTTTCGAGCAGCAAATAATCTTGAAAAGCTTGTTGGTGATTGTCCATAAAAAAACCGTTAGCCCAAAGGTATTAAACTTTGTAAACTAACGGTTCTATGACTTAAAAAGTTACTACTAACTTTCGATACTGTCTTTCAATTTCTGAATGTAAGCCGCCTTTTGAATTTTCATTCTGTGCGTTACCGACGGTTTAGTGAAAGCCTGACGTGCGCGCAACTGACGAACAGTTCCGGTTTTATCAAATTTTCTTTTGTAGCGCTTCAGTGCTCTATCAATATTTTCTCCGTCTTTAATTGGTATAATCAACATAAATGGACACCTCCTCTCGTTAAGGCCGCAAAGGTAACAGAAAAAACAACAAACAAACAAGAAGAATTTAAAAAATTTAAATCTGACTAAATGAGTCCAAAAAGAGTTTTTTAATCAGGGCGCGCCGGCGAGGTAACATCCAACTACCCATCAAATCTCAGTCGCCGTCGGGCTGTCCGCGGTGCGCGGCACCTTGCTTCCATCCCTCGCGCAATAGTTCCTCAATAAAAAAGCCAACAAACTTAATCAGCTGTTGGCTCTTGATGTTTTTCTTAAAAGCTTACTTCACCGCAGGCTTATAACTCTGCTGATCAATAATAATCTTAGACAGAATCTCTCGTAAAATCTCTGATGTTCCACCGCCGATGGGCCCCAAACGACTGTCTCTGAGCAAACGCGCCAGCGGATATTCTTCCATATAACCATACCCACCGAGCATTTGCAGACAAGCATAAATGGCTTCATCAGCCACTTTCGTCGATTTGAGTTTGGCCATCGTAGCTTCTTTCACTACATATTCACCTTGGTTGAGTCGAGCTACTGCAGCGTAGTTGAAAATTTTACAGTGTTCTACTTCAGTAGCGTGATCGACCATCGTGTGTCTGAGCGCCTGAAACTTATTAATCGTTGAACCAAAAGCTTGGCGTTGCGACATATATTCAATGGTATAATCAATCGCATATTCAGCGCGTGCGTGCGCATTAATAGCCATAATCAAACGTTCTAACGCAAAATGCTGCATGATATACGGAAAGCCTTTGCCTTCTTCGCCCATCAAATTCTCCGCTGGAATCTCTACGTTGTCAAAGGCAATCTCGGCCGTATCTGAAGCGCGCCAACCCAGTTTATCCAACTTCGTTGCCGAAACTCCTTTGGTGTTTGTATCGACCAAAAAGATGCTGATACCTTTGTTGCCCATCTCTGGATTGGTTTTGGCCGCTACCACATAATAGTCGGCATACACACCATTGGTAATAAACGTTTTTGAACCGTTGATGATGTATTTATCTCCTTGCTTAACCGCCGTAGTGCGCATTCCGGCTACATCGCTTCCGCCAAATGGCTCAGTAATACACAAAGCGCCAATTTTTTCACCGGTAATACTCGCCGCCAAATATTCTTGTTTGATGCGTTCATCACCTTCAGCATTAAGATGTGTCATCGCCAAGTAAGCATGCGCCCACATGGCCGCCGCAAATCCTGAAGATTTAATTTTTTGAAGTTCTTCTAAAAAAACAACCGTGTAGAACAAATCGAGGTTCAAGCCTCCGTAAGCCTCTGGATAATTAATTCCAAAGAAGCCCATTTCACCAAACTTCTTCCAGATAAAACGTTCAATCGCGCCCGTTTTTTCCCATTTTTCAATATGCGGAACTACTTCGGCATGCAAAAAATCTCGAAAACTCTTTCTGAATAATTCGTGTTCTTCTGTAAAATAAGGTGAACTCATAAATGTCTATTTTTTTTAGAAATCCAAATATAAGGCAATAATTTTTATTTTATCAACCGGAAAATCTGAAATCTTTGCCAAATCTTCAACGTTTTTATACAAGCCATTCATACTGCGTTGCAATACAATTGCTTTGGCCAGCGGATATTTAAAATACGGCAATTGCATAAGCTCCTTAACCCCGGCTTTATTGATGTTGATTTTGGAAATTTGCGGCAAATTCAACACCGTGAATCTCTGCTTCAAAGCCTCTGCGGTTGGCTCGGGCAAACCCCAAACTTCATCAACTTGATCGATGTGCACAAAACCACCCATTTTTTGCCGATAGTTGATGATGCGCTGCGCATATCCGTCGCCAATGCCATACACCTGCTTTAAATCTTCGGCCGTAGCCAAGTTAATGTCTTGTAACGGAACTTTTTTAGGAGATTTCTCTTTAGCTACAAAAAAATCTTTCTTCTTAGTCACCCAATCCGGAAACTTAAAAAAAGGTTCCATCTTTTTGAGTTGTGCCTCTGAAACTTTTGTCACTTGCTGAAACTCTTGTGCTGAATTGACAAATCGGCCCATTTTTCGGTAAGCGAGCAATCGGTCAATTTCGGCAACCGACATCCCAAGCATATAACCTTTGTAATCTGAAATAAAATTAGGGTTAAAGGGCTTCGGTCGATATTCTGAGAATGACCTTTGAGCAGAATCAACTCTTGGTGGCAATTGGGTCCAAATTTGGTTTTCTTGTGGGAGTTCTGTTTGACCTAAATCAAACCACAAAACCAATTGGAGCAAAACAATCAGCGAAAATAAAATCAATAAACCGCTGCGTTGTGACTTTGAGTATTTCAAAATCACAGAAATAAAATCTGTTTTCATGTTGTATGGCGTTGAAGTGAATAATCATGGCGTATAGTAAAATTATAAATCAAAAACAGAACTTCGCTTGGCCCGAATGAGATCTTTGAGTCTAATCCAAAAGGCTAAGGTCAAATAAACCCCAAACCAAAGTCCGGCGGTCACAAACGAAATGTATATAAAAAACAGTCGAACACTGTTGGCGCGCATTCCGAGTTTATCAGCCAAACGCGACGATACGTGAAAACCGTATTTTTCAAAGAAATATTTTAAACGGATAACTGCCGACATGTTTTTTAAAAATCAAGTCTAAATTAGAAAAAAACGCTCAGTCAAACAAATCATTTGAGCAGATATAACTGAGCACAGGCGCGCGCATCTGACAATGCCTCGTGGTGATTGAGGGCAATTTGATTTTGCTCGCAACAGTATTTGAGGTTCGCGGGTTTATAGCCTTTAGCGCGATAGATTTTACAGGTGCATTCCCATCGATCGGCGATTTCTAACTCGTCGTAATACAAGCCGTAATGCTTCATCGTGCGCATCAGCACATGGCGATCAAAAGATTCGTTGTGCGCTACGATGGTTCTGCCGAAAAGTCTTTTTTGAATTTCAGGAAAATGCCCGTCAAAAGTTTTTTCGTTTTCGGTATCCACCGGACGAATACCGTGGACTTTGATGTTGTGATAAGAATAATGGTTGTACGGAGGCTGAATTAAGGTATAATACTCATCGACGATGATGCCGTCATTGACCGTCACGATACCCACAGCGCACGCACTCTCCGGATGCATGGTAGCGGTTTCAAAATCGATGGCTGTAAAATTCATAGTCAAACAAAAACCGGCAACTTTTAAGGGTTGCCGGAGAAATTATTTAATGGTTCCGATGATATCGTATTTGGTAATGATGTGGTGTTTGCCGTTGCCCAAATTAATCAGCACTGCTTGGTTTTCTTTGCTGATGAGTTTAGAAACTTCTTCAATCGAAGTTCCGGCAGCAACCACTGGATATGGTTTGCCCATGATTTCGCGAATCGGACGCTCAGCTGCATTTTTGTCATGGACATACAAATCAAACAAAGCAGATTCGT
Organism: Flavobacteriaceae bacterium; assembly: GCA_046329175.1. Taxonomy (GTDB): domain Bacteria; phylum Bacteroidota; class Bacteroidia; order Flavobacteriales; family Flavobacteriaceae; genus Flavobacterium. The sequence continues at coordinate 9,068 of JAXLVE010000032.1, read as the reverse complement.
CTAATGAACCGACAAAACCTGTGGTATCAATCACCGGAATTTGCGAAATTTTATATTTTCTCATGCGCTCAATAGCGTGTGACACCAATTCTTCGGTGCGCGCAATAATGAGTGGTTTGTCAAGATGATCTTTGATGACATCTTCGGCCTTGGTGATTTCTTCGTCTAAGAAACCGCGCTCACGCATCCAATCATCGTTGAACATTTTGCCCACATAACGGCTTCCGGAATCGTGAAACAAAACCACCACGACATCTTCGGGTTTAAAGTGTTCTTTGAGTTGCAACAAACCTTTGACCGCTGAACCAGCAGAGTTACCTACAAAAATCCCTTCTTCTAAAGCTAATTTGCGTTGGTAAACCGCAGCATCTTTATCGGTGACTTTGGTGAATCCGTCAATGAGTGAAAAGTCGACGTTTTTAGGCAAGATGTCTTCACCGATGCCTTCGGTGATGTACGAATAAATTTCGTTCTCGTCAAAAATGCCGGTTTCATGGTATTTTTTAAACACCGAACCATAAGTATCGATGCCCCAACATTTGATATTTGGATTTTTCTCTTTGAGATATTTGGCCACGCCTGAAATGGTTCCGCCGGTACCGACGCCCACGACAAAGTGCGTGATTTTGCCTTCGGTTTGCTCCCAAATTTCTGGGCCGGTTTGCTCATAATGCGCTATGGCGTTGGATGGATTGTCGTATTGATTGACATACCAAGCATTCGGTGTTTCTTCGGCAAGGCGTTTAGAAACTGAGTAATACGAACGCGGATCGGTTGGTTCAACATCGGTCGGGCAAACGACCACTTTGGCACCCACAGCGCGCAAAATATCCATTTTTTCTTTGGATTGTTTGTCGGTAATCACGCAAATGAGTTTGTATCCTTTGACAATAGCAGCCAAAGCCAAGCCCATTCCGGTATTGCCTGAAGTTCCTTCGATAATAGTCCCGCCGGGTTTGAGGCGACCGTCGGCTTCGGCATCTTCGACCATTTTAACGGCCATGCGATCTTTGACCGAATTGCCCGGATTAAACGTTTCAACTTTGGCAAGCACCAAAGCGTCAACTTCAGCGGTTACTTTATTGAGGCGAACCAGCGGCGTGTTGCCAATGGTTCCGAGTATGTTTTCTGCGTATTTCATTTTTAAGTGACTGAGTGCTGAGCTGCTGAGCAACTGAGCTTATTTAGAGTGCAAATATATCGATAAAATGATGGTCTGCAAGTTTGCAAGAAGTTAATCTCGGAGATGCTATTTGCGTGAGGGATTGCAGCGGTTATCCTTTTGCGTAGGAACGAGCAAAAGATAAAAGCGAAAAGCCCGACGGCTGTGCGAAAGTATTAGTTGTGTATAAATTTTGAATCAGCCGGCACGCCCAAAAATTACTGAAAGAAATTCCAAACCAATCCGAAGCGAATGATGAAATCGCGGTACGGATAACCCGGCGCCGAATAAAATCGGTTTTGCGAAGCCATCGAAGAATTGAAATGCTCAGCTTTGAGAAAAATGCGCGTTTGTCGCACACGGGCGTTGATGAAGAAATCAACGAGCGGAAAATCGCCAATTTTGGTTTGATTCTGCACGTAAAAATCGGTTAAGATAGGATTGTATCCGTTGGCGTAGTATTTCGTGAAATAATTAAAGATAAAGCCGGTTTGCAGATAGAGCGCACGCGAGAAGTAATAGTCTGAATAATACAAGGTGTTGCGCGTGACGAATTTGGGCACGTTGAGCACATCATCGTCTTGCTTGGTTTGTTGGTAAAGCAAAGTGTTGTCAAGGCCGATGCGCCAAAAGCGGAATTCTTTGCTGGCTTTGACCGACAAATACTGAATGGCTTTTTCGTATTGTTTTGGTGAGATGAGTTGTTGTAACGCATTGCTGCTGTCATCGCTGAAATACAAAAAGTTGTCGTAGTTGCTGATTTGTAATTCAGCGGTTCCGAACTGAGTTTCAGCTTTGGCGGTAAGTGTGTTGCTTTTTTGATTTTTGAAATTGTTGAACCAATTGTAAGCAATGTAACTACTTTGATGCAGATTGTAAACCGCATCGGGCAATTTGCTCACGCTTTGATACGAGAATGAAATTTTGTTTTTCTCATTAAGCTTGTAGGCCGCTTGAAGCTCAATATCCGTAAGTGATTGATTGGTGAGTGAATTGGTATAACGAGCAAAGCCGCTCCAATGATTTTGCTGATAATCATAGCGCGCTCCTAGGGAATTGATTTTATCGCTAAGAAGGCTTGGTATACTTTGGTTATTTAGTACGACTGCCGTGTTGTAAAAATAGTTGTATCGGAAGTCATCTGTATAAAATTGGATTCGGCCTAATTTTTTGCTTTCGTAACTCAGACCAATTTGATTGTACAATCGATTATAGTGAACTTGATCATTGATATAACTATTGACATAAGAATCTCCGAAATGATTGATGGTTTGTGTTCCGACTTGCGAGGCAACGGTTGGCTGATAATATTCAAAGAACTTGGTTTCGTAATTAATTTGATGGGTTAAAAACAAATTGTGATCGTCTTTTGATGAAGCGATTCTAAATCTGTGATCGACAAAAAAACGTTTGCCTTTCATAAACGAGGTTGCATCGGTCAGGAAAACCTCAAGCCTTTGACGCTGTTTGAAATTGGCGTCTTTGCTTTCAAAATCAGCAGGCGTGGTGATTCCTCCGTTTTCGCCGTTGAGCAAATCTTGTCCGGTGTAATGCGCATTGAATACATATTGTCCTTGGGGAGTTTTATAGCTGGCCGTACATCTGAAATTACCATTACTTGAAAGTTGATTGATGTATTTACCAAGTGATCGCAAACCCTTGTATGCAATTGAAAAATTGAATTTTTCTGAAGTATTGACCGTCAAAAAAGCATCGAGTGATTGACCTTGTTCCATAACGGTTTTGAAATATAGGTCGGTTAATGGTGTTGCCACTGAATAATATTTGATATCATTAGCTTCAATATAATTCAAATGTTTTCCGCGATGACCAAACTCTGGGAATGCAGTTACTTTATTCAAACCATAATCGAGAGTGTTGTATGTTTGACCTTCGTTGAGAAAAGCTATTCTACCGAATAAATCTTTGCGCAAATAATTGTATTGATATTCTTTTTGAATGGTAAGCGATGTGTCAACGAATGTTGTATCGCGTTGTAAATTGTAAATTTTATAGGAAGTAATGGGAGCTTTTCGTGCGAGTTCTTTTTCTTTTTGCTCTTTGGTTTTGAGTAAGCTTTTGCGTGGCTTGTCTTTTTCAGCTTCCTGTGACAAGCCAGCAAGTGAAAAACATAAAAACAAAAGCGTGAAAAGAATTCTCATAACCTATAATGTGTGGGCAAAAATAGATATTTGTTTGTTAAGGTAAACTCAAACCAATAATAAATCCATAAAAAAAGCCACTCAATGAGTGGCTTTTATATTTAAGTTCAAACTAATTATTGTTTGATTACTTTAATAGTTGAAGCATTTCCTTCAGCATTAGCAACTTTTACCATGTAAACACCACTGTTGAATGAATCAACATTGATTGATACATTATCAACAGAAGTATAAGAGCTATTGAAAACTTGTTTTCCAAGAACATCATAAACAGCAACATTAGCAATGTTTTTACCGTTTACTTGAAGTGTTCTTGTAGCATTGTTGATGTAAGCTGTAAATAATTTATCAGCTGAGAAAGAAGTGTTCGCTAACAAAACACCATTCCATTTCCAGATACCTCCTTGGATAGCTGTAGTACTGAAACCGCTTGCAAAACCAACGTTGTTATTTCTGAAAGCAACCACACCACCATCTACTTCGTCTGTATCAGCAATGTGTGTCCAAGTATTACCTCCGTCGATAGTGTAAGCAGAACCTCTTGCAGGAGAGTTCAACAAATCTTCACCAACAGAAATATATACGTTTGGTTGACCAGGAATTTCAGAAAGTCCAAAGTTTTTTAATGCAGTATCAGGAGCTACAGTAACAGCAGTCCAATTTTCACCACCATCAGCAGTTGAAAACAATTCATAAGCATCTGTTTGCAACAAACCATTATTAGCATCCGTGTAGGCCATATCACCAGAGCCAGAACCGTTAATTCCACCTCCAAAATCAGGAATAGGAGATTGAGAAACAGTCCAAGTTAATCCATGGTCAGTAGATTTAAGGATACGTCCAAATGTAGTCCCAATCCAAATAATATCACCTGTTACTGTAAATTGGTTTGTTAAACCATATTCTTGGGCATCAATGGGAGCTGGAATGTTAGCTGATGCAACACGAGTCCAGTTAGTACCTCCATTGGTAGTTGTATAGATTTCAAAATACCCACCAGCTGGATCTCCCATACAAACTCCATTGTTTTCATCCCAAAAATGAACTAAATTGGTAAACGAGGCGCCATCAGCAGAATTGTATGAAGCTGTAGCTTGTCTTGACCATGTAATACCAGCGTTGGTAGTTTTCCAAATTCCACCTAAAACTCCAGCAGCTTTAGGAAAAACAGATGCGTAAGCTGTAGTAGCAGAAACACCACAGATGTTAGCAATTTCAAGATTGGTTGCAGATGCACCCAAATCGATAGCATTAGTTGTCCATGTAAGACCACTGTCAGTAGACAAAGAATAACGTCTAATAGTCGTACATCCTGAAGTACCACAAGAGTTGCTCAACCAAACTGTGTTATCGTCAACAATAGAAATACTTCTCATACCTGTACTTGCATCAGGCTGTGAAGTAGCATACTCAGTCCAGTAAACGTTTTGTGCCTGAGCTCCAAAACCCATAACCAGAGAGGCTAATAGTAAAAGTTTTTTCATAATAATTATGGTTTTATAAATTGAAAAACAAATATAAAAAAAATAATCAGACTAAAACTATAAAAGTTTAGCCTGATTATTTTTTTAACTAATTTAAAAAACTATGGAAGTTGAGTTACCGAATAAGTGGAAACACCTTGAGTTGTTGTTCGAACAATTTGAAGCTTAGGAACCGCATTAGCAGCACCAGTAGTAATACCTGTTAAAGTTCCTTTATAGGTTTTTCCTAAATTATTTGGATAACGCAAGCCAAATTTATATTCAATATCAGTTGCTGGCGCATTATTAGTTACTCCACCAAGCTTTTGAGCATAAACAGATATCGTATAAGTATCGCTACTGTTGTAATTCAAAGCTTCAATTTTGTACTCTTTCATTGCTCTGACCCATTTAGATCCATTAGCAGTTGGAAGCGGATTTGTTCCTACAGTTCTAGCTGCAACATAACCATTCATCAAGAAATAAAACCCATTATACATAACAACATCACCATATTTATACTCAGCTTGATTGTTCCAAGTTGCTACTGTACCTTGCATGATAACAGGCCAATCTGTGAAAGGCTTAGTAGCTGTCCAAAATGCACTAGAAAGTGGAGGTGGTTCATTTCCTGCAATATTTGCAGCAACATCTTTAATACAATAATACTTAGCATTGTTAACTTGAACCAAATCACCAGCTTTGTATGCAACATATGGATCCCACCAATTATCATTTTGTGTATTGCTGATAACAATATCTTCCGGATTTGAAGTCACTTGAGAGAATGCCGACTCACTACCCAAAATGCTAGGACCTCCGTAAGTAAAAGTAAAAGAATATGGATCTGGAACACTTTCAACTTGAACGATAATTTCGGAAGAACCTCCATTGTTAAAATTGCTGAGGCTAACTTCGTCACCAACTTCTAAACCATGAGCAACAGAATTAGCAACAGTTGTTCCAGCTAGTGGTTTATAAATATATTTACCAGCAGAAATATCGGCTAAATTCAAATGAGAAATGTATCCTCTTTGATTAACATCAACCAAGGCAAAATAATCACCTGAAGACCCACCAGTAATTGTTGCAGTTTGAGTACCATAAAAAGGCTTATAGGTTAAGTTATTGTTGGTTAAAAGGGTACCTAGTGGAGTTCCATTCTTAGAGATAATTAAGTCAAGGTTATTGGCCAATGGATGGGTACCATAAGGGCCTTGAAAATCAAACACAACAGATAATCGTTTTGAATTCTCAGCCAAAACAGTAGTTTCGCCATAATTAAGGATTACTTTATTAGACGATACTTTGTAATTGACACCTTTAAAGCCAACAACTTCAGCATCAGGAGTTGTGGTTATTGCTGACAAATACATTTCCATATCTTTATTAAATAAAGCTGAAGGGCTTACATCACCCGAAGGAGCTGTCATACTTGTCACGAAAACATTCTGATTTGCGGGTATGGTAATTGTCTTGCGTAGTCTTCTGTTAATACTAGGAACAAACGCAGTAACTTCAACATTAACTTCTTCTGTAAAAGTCAATAAATCTGTGTCCGGTGTATTGGGATTGTCTCCCAAATTAATAGTAATTTCGAAAGGTTGTCCACCGACAACTTCAGTTTCCGGAGTTGAAATGGTTGCATTAATTGTTTTAAAAGAAGTAGGCGCTCCTGTATAAACATCATCTTCAGAACAAGATACAGAAATAGCAACAAAACCAAGCAACAAAAACAATGGTGTGTATTTAAAAAATATTTTAGAGTTCATATATTTTCGTTTTTTAAGGTGCAACATAATTATCATACTCTCTGTAATTGGCAGCAACTAACAACTCATTTTTCGCAAATGTTCTGGCTCTAAATCTATAACCTTGAAACATTGTCGGAGCTGATTGTACGGTTGCTGACAAATTACTAAATGAAGCTCTATTACCATTAGCATCAAAAGACTCACCATAAAAATAAAAAGTCTCTAAAGCCTTAATGTCATTAACAGTAATACCTAAAGCCGAGGCAATGTCTGCTAAACTAATGCGTAGGTCATAAGGAAAAGAGGTGACAGTTTTAACCAACTTATATTCAGTAGAGTTATTGTATAAATCAACCTTCTTTACATACAAGTTATAGGTTTTAACATTACCAGAAGGATTTGTTAGCTTACCTCCAAAATAGTGATTTTGAATTTCTTCATCAGTAAACTCAGGATTTATAACATTGCTAGATTTAGCAATTAGATATTTGTGATCGTAATTCAATTCCAATCTAACAAATTGACCTGAAACCAACTGAGGTCTTGGGTCCAAACTCTGATCCTTTTCACAAGACGATAAAACGCTTAGAATTGTCAAAGCACATATAGTAAATAAAATCTTTCTCATTCTCAACGAATTAATTTAGTTCAACAACATTAGGAGCAGCCCAAAACACTTTTCGTGTTCTATCATTTACTGGAGTGTTTGGGTTGTTATTCACTGAGCTTCCTGAGTAAAAAGCACAATTGTAAAACGGACCAGAAACTGGCTCAAGAGTTGGCTGTAAGTTACTAGGGTAACCAGTTCTTCTATAGTTGTTATATGGTTCAATACCATTACCCCAAGCAGCAATATAATACTCTTTAATAACTAACTCAAGTCTTTTGTCCGGATCTAGGTTTTCATATTGATTACCAATAAAATCTCTGTATCTAGTAATTTTACCTGGCAAGGCAGCTGTAGCATTTGCTGAAAGAACTGGATAATCAGAAAAAAGATTTACTGTTTTGTCAATTGATTGAGAAACCGCTAAATCCAATTCATCTTGAGCATTACCAGAAATAATACCTTTCAACATCAACTCTGACTTAATAAAGTGCACAAATGATGACAACATGATAGGCATTATACCCGCACCCTGCTTTCCTTTGGTTCCGCTTGATTGTACACTTCCGCCACTGGTGTTGTATACACCCCCAATCGGATATGTCCCGGCTACCGCACGAAGGTCAGAATCTTGAGGGATACCAGAGTTATCACCGTGATCTCTACCCAAAAATCCATCTCCAGGCATACCTGTTTGAGAAGTTAAAGACCAGTTTGAAACTGTAAATGGCGTTCTAATACTTTGATCATAAAAAGATCTATACTTTAAATCGTTATAATGATCTGGTCTAGTTTTGTTTTTACCCGGAATGATTGTACTGCTTGCATTACTTAATGAGGCACTATTTTGGCGAACGAAATAATAATTAGCTCTCGGATCACCTGGGTCAGTAATGGTATTAGGAAATGTACTAGGGTTACCTTTTTCAGATGTAACCGTCCACATCATATAGTTTGCGATATAAGAACCCCCGTTCAACTCATATTGGTCGTTATACAATGGGTGTCTTGTATTCGGTGTAAATCTGGAATTACCATACTGAAAAGCAAAATCATCTTCTTTTGTATTGATTATCTTATCTTCAGCAATAATAGCATTAACCTCATTAGCAACGTTTTTAGCACCTATGGTTGATAGTAAATTGCAATTGTTGTACATCTTTAATTTAAGAGTATTAGCCAACTTAATCCACTTAGTAGCGCTACCACCGTAATACAAGTCCTGATTATCGCTGTTTTTATCTTCATTTCCGAGAGTCACAATGGCTTCATCGAGTTCATTCAAAATAGCTTCGTAAACAAACTCATCATCATCATATCTTGGAGTAATGTTCGCATTACCTAAAGCCGCTTGGGTGTATGGAACATTACCATACATATCAACAAGAGTCATTAAAACATAACATCTAATGATTTTTGAAGCCCCTAGAGCCAAATAACGCTTTTCTTGAAGCGCTTTAGGCTCCATAAATTTCACAGCATTTATAATGTTGTAGGCAGTACTCCATTGGCTATTAAAATTAACAGGTGCATAAGCATTGTTGTATGTATTACCACCAATCATGGCCATTTGTCGCATAATTGTCTGAGTAAATGAATTAGATTCATCAACAAAAGTTGGCAGTTGCAATTGTACATAATTAAATGCAAACTTAGGCTCTAAGAACTGGGCCCCAATAGTGCTAGGATTCTCAGTTTGATTCAAATCCACTGTTTCACAGCCCCATATCGAGACCGTAAAAACAACTAATAAAAATTTTAAAAATTTCTTATTCATGACTTCTTAGAAAGTTAAATTAAAGTTGAATCCATATCTTTTAGCTGTAGGACCGGTTAGATAATCAAAACCTTGTCCGTTACCCACACCTAAACTCATAACTTCCGGATCGAAATTCAAGTGTTTAGGAAAATTAAATGCTT
>JAXLVE010000031.1:0-16690 GCA_046329175.1 Flavobacteriaceae bacterium | reverse complement strand
CCTGTTTCACCTTCGCTTCTACCCGATGCAATGCCATAATCGGCCAAAGTCAGAATGATCGCTTCTTCAAGCAAGCGCAAATACTTGTGAATATCGGTAAAAAAATTCTCCAAATCCAAAATCGGATAACCCACAATCTGCCCCGGGCCGTGATACGTAATATCGCCACCGCGGTTAATTTTATAAAACTTAGCGCCTTTTTCTTCGAGCTGTTTTTCGCTCAAAAGCATGTTCGACGCATCACCGCTTTTGCCCAAAGTATACACATGCGGATGTTCTACCAACAAAAAATAATTATCCGTTATCAATTCCGGCTGGTTGCGCTTCTGAAGCTTCACATCCACAATTCCCTGAAACAATTGCTCCTGATAATCCCAAACCGCCTGATAATCTTGGCGCCCCAAATCTTGTAGTTGAACCGTTTTATTCATGCCGCAAAAATACAACTAAATTGCCTTTAGAAAGTCGTTTTTTTGATCAGAAGCGAAACCCAAATTTCCAAAACCAACCCTGAGCCCGCTTTTCGGCTTTATCTCGCGCTGCCGCGTGAGGATATCGCCTGCAATCGGGGCTATTGGTCAGCATTGAGTTTCCAAAACCGGCCTTTGAATAATTGCTCGCGTGCATTGCAACTCTAAAACTTATCCAATATCTTTGCGCACTTTAAAACACCATGCCATGGCATTATCAGAACAAGAAATACTCCGCCGCGAGGCGCTGGTTGAATTGCGCCAATTAGGAATCGAGCCTTATCCGGCTGCCGAATACACGACTACAGCTTATTCCCAAGATATTCTTGAGAACTTCTCAAAGTACGAAGGCCAAGAAGTAGTTTTGGCGGGCAGACTCATGGGTAAACGCATCATGGGCAAGGCATCTTTTGCCGAACTCAAAGATTCTGAAGGCCGCATTCAAGTGTATATTGCGCGTGATGAAATTTCGCAAGATGAAGAGAAAACCATGTACAATGTCGTGTTCAAAAAACTATTGGACATCGGTGACTTTATTGGCGTGCGCGGAAAAGTATTCAAAACGCAAGTGGGCGAAATATCAGTGCATGTAAGCGAATTGACTTTTTTGTCTAAAGCCTTGCGTCCGCTTCCGGTGGTCAAAACCGATGCCGACGGAAAAATCTACGACGCTTTTGCCGATCCTGAACAACGTTATCGCCGTCGCTATGTTGATTTAACCGTCAACGACCATGTCAAAGAAACCTTTATCAAACGCACCAAGCTGTTCAACGCTATGCGCGGTTTCTTTAATGAGCGCGGATATCTTGAAGTTGAAACTCCGGTATTGCAACCGATTCCGGGCGGAGCTGCGGCGCGTCCGTTTATTACACACCACAATTCACTGGATATTCCGTTGTATATGCGTATCGCCAATGAGTTATATCTCAAAAGACTCATTGTTGGCGGATTTGAAGGTGTATATGAGTTCTCGAAAAACTTCCGCAACGAAGGTATGGACCGAACGCACAACCCAGAATTCACCGCCATGGAAATCTATGTTTCGTACAAAGATTACCATTGGATGATGAAATTTACCGAGCAATTACTCGAGCATTGCGCCCTAGCGGTCAACGGAACTACCCAAGTCACTTTTGGCGAGCACACCGTTGATTTCAAAGCGCCGTATGCCCGCGTCACGATGACCGATGCGATCAAACAATTTACCGGTTTTGATATTTCAGGCAAATCAGAAGCCGAGCTTTTTGCCGCAGCGCAATCGATGGGCATTGAAGTCGATGCTACCATGGGCAAAGGCAAACTCATTGATGAGATTTTTGGCGCTAAATGCGAAGGCAACTTCATCCAACCGACGTTTATTACCGATTATCCCAAAGAAATGTCGCCTTTGTGTAAATCACACCGCGACAATCCGGAACTGACCGAGCGTTTTGAACTCATGGTTTGCGGTAAAGAAATTGCCAATGCTTATTCAGAGCTCAACGACCCAATTGATCAGCGCGAGCGTTTTGAAGACCAAATTCGCTTGGCCGAAAAGGGCGATGACGAAGCCAACGGCCTCATTGACGAAGACTTCCTGCGTGCGCTTGAATACGGCATGCCACCCACTTCAGGTTTGGGTATTGGTATGGACAGACTGATGATGTTCTTGACCAACAACAGTTCGATTCAAGAAGTGTTGTTCTTTCCGCAAATGCGCCCAGAGAAAAAAGCCAATGTTATTGAACTGACCGAAGATGAAAAACGCATCGTTGATTTACTCAAAACGCACGACAATTCAATGGACTTAGGTATGCTCAAAGTTCAATCTGAACTCAGCGGTAAAAAATGGGATGCAGCCATGAAAAACCTAGCCAAACACGGCATGACGCACGTCAGTGTAGACGGAGACATCAAAACCGTACATCTTAAATAATTCTGAATATTATATAGATAAAAAAAGGAACTCAGTTGAGTTCCTTTTTCATTTTATGTTTTGTTGGATTAACCTCTGGCAGCCATCATAGCGGCTAAAACAGACCCGAACAATATAAGGGCAAAAATGACCAACCCTATCACAATAGCCATCATAATGAGTTGCGCCTTGGCCCAATTTTGTCTGTTGGGATTTTCGTTACTGCCAAACGCATAAATAAAAAGCATCACAATGCCTACTATCGGTATGGCCATGAGCAATAAAGTAATGAGCCATTCTTTTACTGATAGCGGTTTTGGATTTGAATTTTCTACAGTTTCCATATGTTTTGTTTTTGGTTATCAGGCTAATGTAGCGAAAAATTTATAATCCGTAGTTTAAATTGATGCTCCAGCGCGCAATGGCTTTTAAGTTTCCACCGGCTAAATCTTGTTGCAAAGGCCACATAAAATTAAACCCAAATGAGAGTTTTTCTCGGCCTGCCTCAAATCCAGTTTTACCAAACAAAACTTGCCCCGCGGTATCATCGAGCTTCTGACCGCGCTGAACATTGCTTTGATAGTGTTCGGCCGCAACGCCCAACTGTGGTGCCAGCGAATATTTATTTTTCTCATACAAATAGAACAGCGTTGCCGCATAATTGAGTTGATCGCCAAATTGATATTCTTTTTTATTAGCAGATTTAAGAATGTACTGAGCCATGGTGTTGAGCCCAATTTTTTTGTGGCGAATGGTATATTCAGTTGCCAAAGAATAATCCCAACTACCTGTTCCGGCCTGAAAACTCGGATTTAAACTTCCTGAATTGGCCTGGTCAAATTGACCCGTCGGCAACTTGACACCGACTCCCATTTGCAAAGTATGCGCAAAATAGGTGCTGTCAGTATGCGTTTGATAGAGTTGATACATAGCCATCAGCGTTATATCGCCTATGCCGGATAAATTCTGATTCCCTTTTTTGGTTTCGCGCTCATGAAAATGATACGGTGCTAAAACCGACATTTGCACTCTTTTAACCACAGGAATTCGCGCCCAAAGTTGCACCGTATTGAACTGCTCGTCATACCAAGGCGAGTTGCTGTACAAACCATCGTTGCTCTGATAATGCTGATAAAAATACCGCAGACCCACAAAGTGCGCGTTGAGCATTGAAGCAAAACCCATACTCCCGCCACTAGCCGAACAGCCGCAAGCATCGCAATCATCGTCATCGTCTAAAATCAAAAACTGTTTGAAATGATTTTTAGCAATGGTATCCTTTACGGCTGCCGAAACGGTTGAAAAGGTCAACAAAAGAAATATTATTTTTTTCATGTTATTGTTCTGCGAATTTTGGGTCAGTGAGATAAGTGTTGTCGGTGAGCGTTTTGAAAAAGGCAATGATGTCGGTCTTTTCTTGACTGGTCAATGGAATTCCTAAAACGCCGTCCTTGATCAGTTGCGGATCAAGTGTTCCGGTATTGACCACGCCTGAACTGTAGTGATTTAATACAGCTTCAAGCGTTAAAAACCGTCCGTCGTGCATATAAGGTCCTGATTTTTCGACATTACGCAAACTCGGTACTTTGAACTTGTATTTATCGGCTTCGTTTTGTGTGACGCGATAATAACCTACATCATTCACCGCTGGGTTAATCGTCAAGCCGTTGTTTCGAAACGAATTATCGGTGAATAAATCCGTGGCGTGACAAGAAGCACATTTGGACTGAAACAACGCATAACCATTGAGTTCTTGAGCGGTCATATCCCCACCGGTTTCATGGCGGCGGTAATGGTCAAATTTAGAATTGGACGAAGTAACCATGACCATGAACTGCGCCAAGGCTTTGAGCATGTGTTCGGCATCGATGGGTTTGCCTGGAAAAGCTTGATCAAACAATTGAACGTATGTTGGATCAGATTTGAGCATTTGCATGATATTAGGCAAATAACCATTCATCTCAACTTCACTGAGCAATGGTATAATAGGCTGAGTATCGAGCAAATCGCTGGCTCCATCCCACATAAAACGACTTTGATAGGCCAAGTTTTGAATGGGTGGCGCATTGCGTTTTCCGGCAGCATTGTCAACTCCGTGGCTCACGGTGTGCCCGTGGTGTGTAAAAGCATACGATTGTACGTGACAAAAACCGCAAGAAACCACTCCGTCTGAAGCCAAACGCCCTTCATAAAAGAGCTTCCGGCCCAGTTCAAAACCTTTTTGCGTGGGCGGATTGCTGCTCAGGTCATACACCATCGGCGGAAAATTCTCCGGAACTTTTACGGTGAGCGGAACATCTTGATAAGCGTCAGAATCATTCGAACAACCCAAAACAAAAGCGAGTAAAAGCAAGCATCCGATTAGAGATAATTTTCTCATGTGACTGATTTTTAGCCCTGATGGCAATGAAAAGCCCGGAGTTTCAAAAGCGTTGTCGGCAAGCGGCGATGACGGCGACCAACGGAAGCCGAAAGGCGCCCTGCACCGACCGCTTTTGAAACGAGGACTTGTAATGCACAGCAGGAATGAGCTACTTTTAATCGTTGTGAACGTGATCTACTCTGAACATTTCAGATACGTTATGCATGATATCGGTGAGGATATCTCCGCCCATAATCATGGCGCCCATACCCATACTGTTGTGGTCTTCGAGCTTGATTTTGTGGTGTCCGTCAATGATTTTAGCCACATCGGCATAAATGTGAACATCCGGCGTAACGTCGCTTCGAACTTGAGCAGCATTTGGGAAATCTAAGGTTACTTCTTCGTAGTTATAAGCTGTATCTGAAGTTTTTCCGGTGTGTACCATAAATGAAGTATCATCGGTAACAGTAGCTGTTGTAAAAGTTCCTTCAAAGGCAACGTATTTATAACCGGCCGCCCAAGTCCAAACCATACCGGCTGCATCGGCATTGGTGTATAAATCGCCTTGACCAGACAATCCGAGTTCCCATTGCGTTTTATCGACTCCGATTCCGAAATGGATTTTGGTGTAATCACCGGCAGGAATATTGGTTAACGACAAAACATGTGAAGCTTCGTTTGATTCGTCAACAATAAAATAACTGTCACTTTTTGGGTAAGTAAAAGTTGAACCATCAGCTTTTTCGAGTAAGATGTTGCTCACGATGTATTTAACTGTGCTGATTTTCAAACCTTCAGCTTGCGATGTTGTATTGGTTTGGGTATTGAGTATTAGGTCGGCATCACCGAATACTTGATCGAATTCAAGGTCGATGTTTCCTTTTTCGGTGGGTGAAGGTGTTGAACTTTTGCTGTCGCTAGAACATGAAGTAACCGTATACAATAAACCTGTGGTGGCCACTATAGCCATCATTATTTTTTTCATTTGATTTTAAAATTTTATGCGTGAATATGCATCCGATGTTTGAAGTTCGGATGTAGCTTTGGGATATAAAAATCCAGTTGACCAATCAAATTAATCAACATTAAAAAAGTTTTACACGCTAAATGTGGGCGGGTGAAAAATGCCCTGAACACTCAAATGAGCATAGAGATTGTTGTATTGAAAATATGAAGTGCCTTGAAAATCGGAAATAAAATTGCATTCAAACGCAAACATTTCAGTATAAAACCAATCGCTGGTATCTTGGCTCGTATGCTTTTTATCTGGCGAGGTTGGTTTTTCGGTTTCTGAAGCTTTGGCCAATTCTTTCATCAAATGACATTTACCGTTGCAATGCATTTGCGGTTTGGCTTTGTTCACACAGAGCGTATTGGCAATGTAATCATAATTAATCACGTACTCAATAACCGGAAAAACAGGTTTGAGCAATACTGACAAGGCTATGATGAAGATTAGCTTTTTCACCTTCCAAAAGTAATGAATAAGCTTTGTTTTTATTTTGTTAAAATGAGTTTATTTTTGAATTGAATTAAACTATCTTCGGTGTGCTTTGTCCAAAAGCCCAAAACTTAAAAATTTAATATCATGAAAAAATTAGCATTCGTTGTTTTGTTGTCAATAAGTGTTTCTGCTTGGGCGCAAGACACCAAAAAAGACAAAAAGGAAGCTCCAAAAACACAAACTGAAGTAAAGGAAGAAGTCAAAAAACCGGAAGCTCCAAAGCCTATGATGAAAAGAGAACCGATGAGCCCTGAACAAAGAGCTGAGATGCGTCTGAAAAGACTTTCATTGCAATTGAATCTTACTGATGCTCAAAAAAAAGACATTCAACCGATTTTGTTGGATCAAGAAAAATCTAGAGACAACATGATGAATGACAGAAAGGCTGCCAAAGAATCCGGAAAACAACTAACCTTGGATGAAAAATTGGCTAAAAAAGATGAATTCATGAAAAGCCAAGAAGAATACAGAGCTAAGTTTGTGAAAATTCTCGATTCAAACCAACTTAAAAAATGGGAAGAAATCGAAGCTAATCGCAAAGAAAGAGCTCAAGAAATGATTCAGAAAAGAATGGAGAAAAGAGTTGAAAAAAAAGCTGAAAAACTCGAGCAAAAAGATGCTCAAAAAGAATAACAAACAATTAATTTTGAGGTAATTCAAAAAAAGCCTAGATTTGGTTTTTAATTAATCAAAAACTTATTATGAAAAAAATCGTTGCTATAATTGCTATTATGATGGCTTTTACGGTTTCTGCTCAAGCTCAAGCCAAGAAAACCACCGCACAAGAAGCTGCTCAAAAAGACATCGCTTTGTTGGCTTCAAAAATTAAAATGAACGAAACGCTCAAAGCCGATTTGACTACTTTGATGGTTACCAAACACAATACAATGTCTGATGCTAAATTATCTGAAACAGATAAAGAAAATGCTTCAAAACAATACATTCGAAAACTGATGTCTGCCTTGAATGACGAACAGAAAAAAGTATTGAACAGCGATCCTGAATTACTTAAAAAATTAGTTCACTAGAATTAAAATCAATAAAAAAGCCTGCTAAATAAGCGGGCTTTTTTATTTTATATCAACATCATAAAGTTGTTCCAACTTTATCAATAGCTTTTAGGGTAAAGTCTAAGTCTTCATAAGTCAACGCATCGGTAATAAACCAAGTTTCATAAGCCGAAGGAGCAATATAAACGCCTTCTTGCAACAATCCGTGGAAGAACTTTTTAAATCTTGGATTGTCACCTTTCGCAGCAGTTTGAAAATCAACCACCGGCTGCGCATCAAAATGCACCGAAATCATCGAGCCGACTCTGTTGATGGTAAAATCAATTTGATTCGCCTTCATAATTCTATGAATACCTGCTTCAAGATAAGCGGTTTTTTTATCTAGACGATCAAATATCTCCGCATCATCATTCAGCGCTTGCAGCATCGCCAATCCGGCTGCCATAGCCAGTGGATTACCCGAAAGTGTTCCGGCTTGATACACCGGACCAAGTGGTGCCAAATGATTCATAATTTCGGCTCTAGCAGCAAAAGCGCCTACCGGTAAACCTCCGCCGATTACTTTTCCGAAGGCGACAATATCTGCTTTGATGTTGTATAATTCTTGCGCTCCGCCTTTAGCCAACCTAAAACCCGTCATCACTTCATCAAATATTAGTAGAATTCCGTTGGCATCACACAAATTTCTCAAGCCTTCCAGAAAACCTTTTTTTGGTGGAACACAACCCATATTTCCGGCAACCGGTTCAATGATGATAGCCGCAATTTGCTCTGGGTTGGCATCAATTAATTCATTTACATGATTTAAATCATTGTATCGAGCTAGCAAAGTATCTTGGGCTGTTCCGGCGGTAACCCCCGGACTGTTGGGCGTTCCGAATGTACTGGCGCCACTTCCGGCCTGAATCAGAAACGAATCAGAATGTCCGTGATAACAACCCGAAAACTTGATGATTTTATCTCTTTTAGTAAACCCGCGCGCTAAGCGAACGGCGCTCATACAAGCCTCAGTTCCCGAGTTGACAAACCGAATTTTATCAATGTTCGGCACCATTGAAACGGCCAATTGAGCAATCTCAGTTTCTAAGGCTGTGGGCGTTCCGAATGAAGTTCCGAGTTGTGTACGTTTAATTACAGCATCCACCACAGTCGGATGTGCGTGACCTAAAATCATCGGACCCCAAGAATTAATGTAATCGATATAGCGATTGTCATCTTCATCAAACAAATAAGCCCCTTGAGCGCGTTTCATAAAAATAGGCGTTCCTCCTACTGCTTTAAAAGCGCGCACCGGCGAATTCACACCTCCGGGAATCACCTCTTGAGCTTCAACAAAAAGCTGACTGCTTCTTTGGTATAACATATTATTTTACGATTAGATTCTGTCCGATGGAAAGCGCATTGTCTTGAAGATTGTTTTTGCGCCTCAAATCATCGACAGAAATATTGAATTTTTTGGAAATTGAATACAACGTATCACCTTGACCAACTTGATACGAATCAGATTTGGGTGAAATTTGCGAACTGGTATTGATGGGTGTAAAATCTTTGCCCAAAACCTCAGCATCATACTGATTGAGTTGATAACGTTCAATGATGGCAATGAGTTTTTCGGGATATTTCGGATCGGTCGCATAACCGGCTCTTTTGAGTCCGCGCGCCCACTCTTTGTAATCGTCTTTTTCTAATTCAAACAAAGGAGCGTACCACTTGCGGTTAAGCAAAAACAAAGCGTGATCACGGTAAGAATCCATCGATTGATCATACTTTCTGAAACATTCTTGCTCTTCATCATCATCATAGCGAATGCTAGGTCCGTTCCAATCTTTGTGACATTTGATTCCGAAATGATTATTGGCCAACAAACAAAGTGGACCGGTTCCGGAGCCTGATTCTAAAATTCCTTGACCCAAAATAATACTGGCCGGAATGCCATAATCGCGCATATTGCTCTGAGCAATTGGTTTGTATTGATTGATATAATCTAAAATCATGGCCGTGGTCACTTTGACGCGGGTAGTAGCTTCAAGGATTTCAGTTTTAGAATATACCTCATTGTTGCCGCTGGATTTATTCTCTTCTTTGGCCAATTCGTATTTCTGCTCGATTTTTTTGATTTCGGCTAAAACTAGAGAATCTTCATTATATTGAACTACTTCTGGTTTCGGCACCACAGGTTTTTGAGCAACTACAACGGCTGGAGTAGATGTTTTGACGGGTGCTTTCGAGTTGTTATAAGGAGGTGTTTTGGCAACTGCCTTTGGGGTGTTTTTTGTAGTCGATTTTTGCGCAACACCTTTTGAATTCGCTGGTGCCGGCTTCTTTTTAGACGAAGAACTTGCCGTTGAATTCGTTGGTCTTTTGTAAGCCGGTTTGGTTGTGCGCACCACGGTTTGTTGCGTATGGCAAGCTGCCAAGAACAAAACCACAAAAACCAACAACAATTTCTTAATCATTTGTAATTATTAAGGGTAACTTTTTTTGTTTCAAAACTTGATTCATGCCTTGAATTCCTTGCAATCCGCCGGTGTGAATCATCAAGATTTTTGAACCGGGCGGGAAATATCCTTTTGAAATCAAATCCATAACGCCAAAAACCATTTTTCCGGTATAAATCGGATCGAGTGGCACTTGATTTTTTTGATAAAATTCGTTGATAAATTCGATTAATTCCGGAGTAACCTTTGCATATCCGCCAAAATCATATCCTTGAATTAATTCCCAATGACCAACCGCGGCAAATTTACAAATTTCAGCTTGTAAAAAATCACCTTTGAGCGCCGGAAATCCCAAAATTTTTTGATGCGAAAAAGCCGAACGAATCAAGCCAGAAATGGTTCCGCCCGTACCGACTGCACAACAAATATAGTCATACGATGAATCATCTGAAGTTAAAATTTCTTCTGCTCCTCGAACCGCTAGTTCGTTGGTTCCGCCTTCGGGAATTAAGTAAAAACCGCCCCATTTTTGTTCAAGTAAAGAGATCAATTGTGGTGATTCTTTCTCGCGATAAACCTCGCGCGATACAAACTCAAACTGCATTCCGCATGATTGCGCAAAAGCTAAAGTTGGATTTTGATGCATATTTGAAGCCAATTCATCACCGCGAATAACGCCGATGGTTTTAAAACCGAATTCTTTTCCGGCCGCAGCCACCGCAGCAATATGATTTGAAAAAGCACCGCCAAAAGTAAGTAGAGTTGTATGATTTAAAAACTTGGCTTGCTCAAGGTTGTATTTGAGTTTTCTGAATTTATTTCCGGAGATATACGGATGCAATAAATCATCACGCTTGATAACCAGATGAATCTGAGGGGAATTATCGAGCGTGACGATTTGATTATACGAAGTCAATATCTGATTATCTGGCTCCGTTATATATAGGTATTTTTTTTCCGAAATCTTGATGTGAAGCAGTTGATATTTTCACAATATAAATAGCATCACTCAACATGGAAGTTGGAAATTTATAACTTGATTGATTGCCTAAATCTTTGGCAACAAAAATTTGTTTTCCGGTTAAATCATACAAGCCAACTGAGCGAATTTCAGCTTTTGAAGGATTAGATATCGTAAAATTTTGTGTCACATTATTTTGGACAACATCAAAATCATTTGCATTCCACTGTGGGCCGCTGAGTGCCTGATTAACAAAAGTTATTTCATAACGATCGTTGTTGGTTCCGGCCGGCAAGGTGAATTCGTGCTCGCCATGGAGAATATCATAATAAACATCAATTGTCTTATCGTGTAAATAAACATTCGAAGCTTCTGTAAAATTGACCATTTCAGCTACCTTAACTCTAAAACTGGCTTGTGCAGGATTTTTGAATCCCATAGGAATGCGCTTTTGAATATTAAAATCAATAGCGTCAATGGTATATGGTTGATTGTCTACCAAGAAAAAGGCATCCATATCGGTCATATCCGGTGAGTGAGCATCCATCGCAAAATCAGCTCCATCGGTCGCCGCCGGATGAAAAGCCAGTACATTTTGACGGATGGCTTGATTGTTTAACAAAACGTTGAGTTTAATTTGCGGAATCGGAGCTGTGCTCACTGTTTTATAATCAAAGCCGGATACCGAAGGAATATCAGGCAATGTGTGAGCGGTGATATCTCTTTGTCCGACTTCAATAGATGGTCTTTCAAATTGAGAGTAATTTGCAACGCCCTCTTTTTGATATACGCGATATTGGTTTTCCATCCAGACACTACCGGTTGACGCGCCCTCTAACATAAATCCTTGTCCGATGGGACAAAAACGTCTCTCATAATTACTCCCCACACCTACCGATCCTAGGGCAGTTCCGGCAGCATCATAGGCATAAAAAATAGCTGGGGTATACACACCCATTGTTCCATATCCAGCAACGGTGGCGCCTCCCATAGGCGAATAAACTCCATAGCCTCCTTTGTAGGCGGTAAGCAAATGTGAATTGACGGTTTTGTCTTGTTCCCAAAAATAAGCCACACCTGTAGAGGCCGTTGCACCTAATAAAAACGCTTTCAAATCAATCGCAGAAGGATACGGGTTTCCGGTTAAAGTTCTTTTTCCGGCCGCCAATAAAATTTCAATATCACCGTCATTCGGACGCCCTCTAAAATCATATCGTTGTGCACTTCCAGGATTGTTGTCCACTCCTAACTCGGAGAATGAGCTATCGGTCCCTGAAGTTCCTTTCATGGTAAAACCCTCGCCAGGTTGTATTGAACTCGCCGCTGCTACTGATATCCATTGTGAATATTGTGACGACGAAAGAAATTTATATATCCAAGCCGATGAAACACTCAGTGGATTAGCCAAACCATTGGTTTGAGTAGTTGGCAAAATAACCGCCGGTGTACTATTTATAACTGAAGTTGGTTGGTTCAACATAGTTATTCCAAATGCTTCGTTTCCTGAAACGCCAGCAGATCCGCCCACTGGAGAACACCAATAGTTATAGGCAAAATTATTCGTAGTTCCTTCCTGAAAAACCGAAAGTTTACCTGCTCCTTTGTTGGTAGAAGTACTGGTTGTGCCTTGCAAAAGTTGCGATTGATTTCTCAGATAAACATTGCCGCTGTTTTGAATATTGACGTCTTGTTTGACATATAAATACTTATCAGCCACATAAACATAATTGTTGCTTACATACAATTGCCCTGTGACATTTGAACAAAAAAACATCACCAAAGCCCAAACAGCATAATGCACAAACCTTCTCATTTTCATAATTTTAGTAGGTAAAAATAAAAAAGTATTTTTTAAAAAACAGACTCTTTTTAAAGAAATTCCACTTCAAACAACGCTCGTCGAAAATAACGGTTGTTGGTCGATTTTAAGAGTATTAAAAACTGATTTTTTATGCCTACGTTTTCCAAAAACGCCAAAATTTTCTGGTAGCCAAATATTCAAAATTGCGTTCATACAAATAAGCCTCGCGTTCAAAAATAATGTTCCTGTAAGCCAATTGATGATTTTTGTATCGAAGCAACTTCAGCAAATAATCCAAACCATACCAAACAAAAAAACCAACGAACAATAATTCGCGTTGCTGTGCTGAGTGAATTCGCTCGTGGTTCATCAAAACCAAATCATCTTTGCTCGCTTTCTCGCGCAAAAAAACAAACGGAAACACCGTCAAAGCGCGATATCCTTTTGGAACCAAAAATTTTGAAACAATCAGCATCATATTCCTAAATTTGCAACATGCACAAACAAAATAACGAAAATAAACCCATCCAGGGCGAAGATTTCTACTACACGCCCGAAGGTTACAAATGTTTCACCGAGCAATACCACCTCAAGCGCGGTTACTGCTGCAAAAGCGGTTGTCGCCATTGCCCGTATGGCTTTGATAAAAATAAAGGATTTTAGTAGGGCGTTGCCTGCGGCCGGGCTTTGCGCACTCGCTTTTTTTGCGGAAAACAAGGTTAAGAGCAGCATGTTTTCAGAGCGCAAAAAAGAGCTCAAACAATTGCTGCAATCCCTAACGCAAATCATTAGCAAAACCAGAAAAATCTCTTAAATTAGCGACTCAAATTCAGTCAAGTCGCTGACCATCATTCAGCGTTTAACATACAACATGCAACATAAAAAAATGACCTTTCAAGAACAAATCCAGCAGGGAATTCCGGCCATTTTACCAGAACCAAAACCCTTTGACAACAGCATCAACCATGCGCCCAAACGCAAAGAAATCCTCACCGCTGAAGAAAAAAAGCTTGCTCTGCGCAATGCCCTAAGATATTTTGAGCCGCAACACCACGCGATGCTCATTCCAGAATTCAAACACGAACTCGAAACCTACGGCCGCATTTATATGTACCGTTTACGTCCTGATTACCGCATGTATGCGCGACCTATTGCAGAATATCCCGGAAAATCTGAGCAAGCCAAGGCCATTATGCTCATGATTCAAAACAATTTAGATTATGCCGTAGCCCAGCATCCGCATGAACTTATTACGTATGGTGGCAACGGAGCCGTGTTTCAAAACTGGGCGCAATATCTGCTCACAATGAAATATCTATCTGAAATGACCGACGAGCAAACTTTGGTCATGTATTCGGGTCACCCGATGGGTTTGTTTCCATCGCATGCCGAAGCACCGCGTGTAGTGGTCACCAACGGCATGATGATTCCCAACTACTCTAAACCCGACGACTGGGAAAAATTCAATGCTTTAGGCGTTACTCAATACGGACAAATGACCGCCGGAAGCTATATGTACATCGGCCCACAAGGCATTGTCCACGGAACTACAATTACAGTCTTGAACGGTTTTAGAAAAATCAAGAAAAATCCATCGGGTAGTTTGTTTGTGACTTCCGGATTAGGCGGAATGAGCGGTGCGCAGCCCAAAGCCGGAACCATCGCTGGTTGTGTGACGGTTTGTGCCGAGGTCAATCCAAAAATTACCCGCATCCGCCACGAACAAGGTTGGATTCATGAAATTGTCGAACATATTGACCAGTTGGTAGCTCGTGTTAGAACAGCACAACAAAACAAAGAAGTTGTTTCAATTGCTTACCTCGGGAACATTGTGGACGTTTGGGAACGATTTGACCAAGAAAACCTGCACATTGATTTGGGTTCTGATCAAACTTCGTTGCACAATCCATGGGCTGGTGGCTATTATCCAATGGGCTACAGCTTTGAGCAATCAAATGAACTCATGGCCAACGAGCCCGAAAAATTCCGCGAAGAAGTGCAAAAAACCTTGCGCCGACATGCCGCAGCCATCAACAAACACACCTCCAAAGGAACGTATTTCTTTGACTACGGAAATGCATTTTTACTAGAAGCGTCCCGCGCTGGTGCCGATGTTATGAACGAGCATCCGACTTTGGGTCGCGAATTCAAATTCCCAAGTTATGTACAAGACATTATGGGCCCGATGTGTTTTGATTACGGATTTGGGCCTTTCCGCTGGGTTTGTACCTCCGGAAATCCTGAAGATTTACAAAAAACCGATGCCATTGCTTGCGCAGTTCTCGAAGAAATGATGCAAAGTGCTCCCGAGGAAATTCGCCAGCAAATGGCCGATAACATTCAATGGATTAAAGGCGCTCAAGAAAATAAATTGGTTGTGGGTTCGCAAGCTCGCATCCTTTATGCCGATGCCGAGGGTCGCATCAAAATTGCTCAAGCTTTCAACCAAGCCATTGCAAAAGGTGAAATTGGTTATGTGATTTTGGGTCGCGATCACCACGATGTTTCAGGAACCGATTCACCGTATCGCGAGACTTCAAACATCTACGACGGCTCTCGTTTTACCGCCGACATGGCTATCCAGAATGTGATTGGCGATAGTTTTAGAGGCGCTACTTGGGTGAGTATTCACAACGGTGGCGGCGTTGGTTGGGGCGAAGTCATCAACGGAGGATTTGGTATGTTACTCGATGGTTCGGCAGCATCGGCCAGAAAATTAGAATCGATGTTGTTCTGGGATGTCAACAACGGAATTTCAAGAAGAAGTTGGGCACGCAATGAAGGTGCTGTATTCGCCATCAAACGCGCCATGGAAAGTCAGCCGCTGCTCAGAGTAACTTTACCCAACGAAGTAGCCGACCACTTGCTTGAAGATTAAATATAGTTTTCAGCGGTAAAGATTTCTATTTTTTTGATGCTATCGTATTGTTAAAGTCGTCAGAAGCAAAACTAAAATTGCCGAATTTTACGTTGCTTTTTAGCATCATAATCAAGTAAATAGGGTATAAAATCTTCCACACTATGAAAACGCTCAAAGTAATATCGTTGTTTTGGCTTTTAACAATCGCTTCTTGTGCCTCGGTTCAAGTGAATGCCGACTATGACAAAAGTGTTGACTTTTCAAAGTATAAAACCTTTGCTTACTATAAAACCGGCATTGATAAAGTGGAGATTTCAGATTTAGACAAAAAGCGCATTTTGCGTTCCATTGATGCCGTGATGTTGGCCAAAGGCTTTACCAAAAGCGATCATCCTGATTTGCTGATTAACATCAACGCCAAGGCCGAGAAAAATGTAAACGTCAACCAATTTTACAGTGGTTGGGGTTATGGTTGGGGCCCGGGCTGGAGTCCTTATTGGGGCGGGTATTATTCGGTGAACAACTCAACCGACGGAATCCTGACGATTGATTTGATTGACGCTGAGAAAAAAGAACTCATTTGGCAAGGAACCGGAGTGGGTTATCTAACTAAAAATGTCGATAAGAAGGACGAAGTCATCAACAACTTTGTGACGCAGATTTTGTCGCAATATCCGCCAGCCAAAAAATAACCCAGAAAATATCTTTAAGTACACAAGCACGAATGAGATTTATTCGTGCTTTTTTTTTCTATTTTTTTCGAAATAAAACCTTAATTGTATCGCAAAGCAATTCATCTAAATCATTTGTCTTGTTTTTGATTACATCGGCATATTGTTGAACTAAGTGCAAATAATCAAAACTTTGAAACTCGCTGTAAATGATTTTATCGAGTCTATCTTCATAAGATTCAAACAACTCTCTAAACTGCTGGAGCGACCAACCATTGCAATGCGTTAAATCAAGCGGATCGAGTTTTTGCTCAACCAAAAAAGAGTTTAATGTATCGTAAGAAAATAAATGCTGACAATAAGGAACCGTAATTTGTCGGTAAGCATGAAGCCCCATCGGAGCATTAAACAACGGGCCAAATTCGAGATAAATATAACCACCATGCCTGGTAACCCTGTAAATTTCACTCAAAACCGCACTTGGATTGGCAAAGTGTTCAAAAGCATCGTAAGAAAAAACAAAATCAAACGACTGATCTGAAAAAGCAAGTTCAGCAGCGTCCATTTTTCTTAAATCAGTTCCGTTTTGCAAAGCTCTAGCATCAAAACCAATATCACGCGCATCAATTCCGATGGCTTTTTTTTGTTGCTTTTGCAAATGATAGGTCACCATTCCATCCCAACATCCCAATTCCAAAAAAGCATCACAAGACTTT
>JAXLVE010000030.1:0-22615 GCA_046329175.1 Flavobacteriaceae bacterium | reverse complement strand
CCATGGTTCTCTGCGCTAATTATCATATTAAGTCTATTTCAAGCGCAGCCGTTTATGCTTCTTAACAGCTAGATCAGATTTAAATTCATAACATTGTAACCGGATTTACTTCCGGTTTTTTTTATTTAAAATATCAAATCATGTCCGGTTCAATCATCGAGGCACTTGCCATACAACACGTTGTCAATTTTGCTGAAAAACCAACACTCATTTTTTTGCATGATTCGTTGGGTTGTATAGAACTTTGGCGCGACTTTCCGGAAAAATTGGCTCAAGCTTGCAACTGCCATTACTTGGTGTACGACCGACAAGGCTACGGAAAATCTTGTGGATTTAGCGATGAAAAACGCGCTATCAATTATCTGGAACACGAAGCCGAACTACTGGCAGAGCTGATTGAAAAACAACAAATCAAACAAGCCATTTTGTTTGGCCACAGCGATGGAGGTTCGATTGCGCTTTTAACCGCCGCGCTTCATCCTAAAAACATAGCCGGAATTGTGACTGAAGGTGCGCATGTTTTGGTAGAAGAAGTTACACTCAAAGGCATCCGAGCAGCCATGCATCAATATCAAACCACCGATTTAAAATCACGCCTTGAAAAATACCACGGTAAAAACACCCAAGCATTGTTTGACGCTTGGACACTCACTTGGACTTCTGAGATGTTTCGCGATTGGAATATTGAATATTGTTTACCACAAATTCAGTGTCCGGCGTTAATTATTCAAGGTCAAGATGATGAGTTTGGAACCTTGGATCAAGTGGAACGAATTACGAGGCAAATGGCTCTTGCTCAAAAGCTTATTTTGCCAAAAACAGGACACAATCCGCACAAAGAATCACCTGATGAAGTCATAGAACACACCCGCAATTTTATTCTGAAAATAATTAAATGATTGGCCTATTAAATTAGTATCTTTACGATGCTTTGCACAAAATTTCAATGCGATGGAATCACACGAACCACTCGAATCTTATCTGGACAATCATTACATCCACCGAAGCAATTGGCTTAGAGCAGCCGTTTTAGGTGCCAACGATGGTATTCTATCAACAGCCAGTATTGCCATTGGTGTGGCATCTTCAGGAGCCCACCGTGAACCGATTATTTTGGCGGCTGTGGCCGGACTAGTTGCCGGAGCTTTATCGATGGCCGCCGGCGAATATGTTTCGGTGAGTTCGCAAACCGATATCGAAAAATCTGATATTGAACGCGAGAAAAAAGAACTCGAAGAAATGCCCGAAGTTGAATTACAGCTTTTGGCAGCCATATATGAAAAACGCGGACTCAAAAAAGAAACGGCTCTGTTAGTCGCTCAAGAACTGACCGAACACGATGCTTTGGGTGCGCATGTTCGAGATGAATTGGGCATTACTGAAATGTCACAAGCCAATCCAATTCAGGCAGCCTTGGCTTCGGGTGCTGCATTTTCGGCCGGTGGTTTTTTACCGGTGCTTGTTACCTTGTTTTTACCGGAGCATCATTTAGAATATTACTTGTACGCATCGGCGATTTTCTTTTTGGTGATTTTGGGCGCTATGGCAGCTAAAACCGGAGGCTCTGACGTTACCAAAGCGGTATTGAGAATTACTTTTTGGGGCACCATTGCCATGGGCATGACCGCTTTGGTCGGCTACTTTTTTGGCGTAAATGTATAACTATTAAACTACCATATTATGAATGAAGCTCATTGGCATTTAGCCGTAAACCACTTACCTATTATCTTACCGATTGCCGGTTTGATTGTTTTGATTTGCAGTTTGATTTTTAAATCTGATGCGGTTAGAAAAACAGCTTATATTTTATTTATTGTGGCAGCAATTTCAGCCGCCATGTCAATGTCAACCGGTGAAGGTGCCGAAGAAATGGTTGAAGATATGCCCGGGGTTGGGCATGCTATAATTCACGAGCACGAAGAAGCCGCCGAAGGTTTTGCGGTTTTGATGTACGTATTGGGTGTGGTGTCAATTGTTGGTATTTGGGTCGAAAGCAAGAAAACTGTTTGGAGCAAATGGATTACTTATTTGGTTTTAGTCTTATCATTCGTTGCTATTTATATGGCGCGTATTACCGGAACTACCGGCGGTGAAGTTCGTCATACAGAAATCCGCGCTGGTTTTACCCCGCAAGCAGAGGCAGGCGAACATGAAGAACGCGAATAGAATAAATCATGGCTTATAACGAGCAAACTGTTGATCGCATTCGTGCTTTTTTCCGAGAAAAAGAAGTTGATTTTTATGAACAAAATATGTTCAATGGAATTTGCTTTATGGTAGACGGAAAAATGTGTTGCGGCTCGCATTTGGACAAAAAAACCGGTGAAGACTATTTGATGTGTCGCATCGGTGAAGATGCCTACCAAACTGCTTTACAAAAAGAACATGTGATTCCGATGGAATTTACCGGAAAACCGCTAAAAGGTTATATCTATGTCACCGAAAGCGGTTTGTCAGCTATAAAAAACTTACATGATTGGTTACAGCTTTGTTTGGATTATAATCCGATGGCCAAAGCCAGTAAAAAGAAGAAATAAAAAAAGCCTCGTTTATCACGAGGCTTTTTCTTTGAAAAATATTCAAATTATTTCTTGATGAATTTCTGAGTAAAACTTCTTCCATCGATGGTTTTTAATGTCAAGATATAAGTTCCTGAAGCCAATTCTTTCACTGAAATTGCATCGGTATTCAATGAAGTATTGATTACCATTCTTCCGCTGATGTCAAATACTTCAGCTGATTTCACTTTAGCCAAAGCGCTTCCTAATTGAACTGTAATAAAATCAGAAGCCGGGTTTGGAGCAATCACAAAACTTTGTGCATCAAACTGATTGTTGGCCAACAACGATTCTCCTTCGGTTACGTGAACGGTTTTATCAATACCCGGATTCATGATGGTATCTTCGGCACCTGATGGCCATTTGATGACCAATTTATCAACATTGGTATTGGCTCCTAAACCAAAGTATGCATTCAGTGAGCTCATATAACCAAAGCCTTCACCACTACGAATATCTCTGATTTGTTTACCAAAAGCTCCGTAGATTTCAACGCGAGCTCCAATACCATTACTATTGCTTTGAACTCCGGCAAGACTTACACTGAACCAGTGATTGCCATTCGGATTGGCGTAACGTACAGTATTATTGTTCAAAACATCCAAGAAACCGTCACCGTTTACATCACCAACAGCTCCAACACTGATTCCGTTATTATAGTTAACTAAAGAAAAGTTACCATTTCCGGTATTGAACATGATTTTTCCACTTGGTCCCATCACATCCACCCAACCATCGTTATCAAAATCATAAGCAATATAATCGCGATTGGTTGCAGTATTCATCTCCCATCCTGAACCGGCTGTTATATTGGTAAATGCTTCTTCAACATTGTTAGTCGTGTCGAGGTTATTTCTAAAATATCTTGTAGCCACTGAGCCATTTGAGCCCACAATGATATCCATATCACCATCGTTGTCAAAGTCAGCAATAGCAGAAGACCAAGATTGAACTGGTGTAAAGTTGATTCCGGCTTGTGCAGATACATCGGTAAATACTCCGTTCCCGTCATTTCGGTGCAATTCACACGGAGGCCCAGAACATTTAGAGATGAACATATCGACGTCTCCATCGTTGTCATAATCGGTCCAAAGTGAAGCGTAGTTTCCGCCGCTTTGGGTCAATCCTAAATTATAAGCGCCCGGAGTAACACCTGATTGATAATAGGTAAAGTTTGAATTTTCGTCGTTTAGATAATAAACATTTCTGTTGACGTCATGACAAGAAAAAGCATCCAGATTACCATCGTTGTTGATGTCAACAAAATTGGTTCTTTGGCAAAAAATGTACTGACCTGGCGTAATTGATGAATATCCAGTACCATCTGCAGATTTCCACAAAGTTAACCGCTACCGCTTCCCATAAGCAAATCGTTATAACCATCACGATTGAAATCACCGGCAGCAATACTCCATGAAGGTGCAAATCCGGGGTTGGCAATTGTATAGTCAGAAACGGTAAAACCAGTATCTCCTTGCAAATGTAGACGCAAACTACCACCATTAACCGTTACCAAATCATCTTTATAATCACCGTTCATATCAACAATACACTCGCTGTAGCCACCTGAAATAGTTGAAATTATTTGCGAAGTATACGTTACCGGAATAACAATTACCGTTTCTGAGATTTCAAAATCGAAACCTTCTTCGCTCCAACGGTTGTCCCAAGCAATATAATAGGTCGTTCCTGCATTGGCATCAAAAGTTCTCTTGGACAAATTTGAAGTTACAGGTGTGGCTGTGGTACATTCTAAAATACCAGAATTATCATCACTGGCCACACAGGTCAATATCCCTGAGCATGAGCCTGTGTATATACTTACAAAGGTATCTTTACACAAGTTTTGTGGTAAATCAGACGAAACCGTTACGCGAACATTTTGTGTTGGTGTGTAGGCATACCATTGGGCTTTTGTAGCTGTTGAACAGGTAGTATTTTGATTGGTTCCATTGACAGCATCAATCGTAGTAACGCCTGCAGTAACGGGTATTGCTGTTGAACACGGGCTCGGAACGATCGGCCCCTCTGAGAGTTGAAAATCAAAACCCGCAGCACTCCATTTGTTGTCCCAAACTATGTAATAAGTAACTCCGGCAGTAACTTCAAAAGTTTTTACCGATAAATACGAAGTAGCAGCACCTGTGTTACAGGCAATAATACCAGAATCGTCATCAGAAGTATAACAAGTAAACGCACCGCAGTTTCCGGTATAAACCATAAAATGGGTGTCTTTACAAATATTAACTTGTAAATCAGAGGTTACCGTTACACTGTAGTTACTCGTGGGTGTGTACGTGTACCATTCAGCCATGCTCGCCGTTGAACAAGTGGTCGAAATATTGGTTCCGTTAATAGCCGCAACGGTAGTTGTTCCGGCTGTAATAGGCAAAGCCGTAGCACAAGTGTCTTGCGCCGAAGCTGAAAAACCGGACAAGGCCAATAGCAATAGGCCGGCTTTTTTAAGAATGCTCTCTTTGGACAGCATTTTTTGAGTAGTAATTTTCAATTTCATTTTTGCTTTTTTTAATGTTTGGTTTTGGTTAATTATTATTTGTTTAGTTATTCACATCGGTCAAGAGAATTGATCCAATCTCTCATTAAATTGATGCCTTCTTCGTGAATGATCGTTCGTCCGTGCAATGGCATTCTGATGGTTTCATCAACCGTATTGATTCGGTGAAACAACATCGATTGCTCGGGATGCTGCGGATTGATAATCTTGTTCAGATTCGGGTCAAATCCTTGCATATCTTGGGTATCAACACAGACGCCCATATTGCGCAAACCACTAAAGGAACTCGTTTCAGAAAACGCAAAACGCATCGGACGATAATCACAATGGCGGTTGGTCATATGGCAATGCGAACAATTGGCATCAACATATGAACGGGCTCTGTTTAAAAGTGTTTGCGAAGCGTCATTGTAATCCACCGTTGAATGCTCTGTGGTCGGGAAAGTAAAATTGGCATTGAGAAAACCTTTGTCAATCCATGCTTGCAATTGGTTTTTGGTCACGTTGCCATAATTGTAATTCCAATTGAGATTCTGTGGTTTGATACCAATCGGAATATACTTCATGGTTTCTTGCGGCGTATCAGGATTTACTTTTTCTTTATGACAAACAATACACTGCGAAAGCGATGGTATTCTGTAATGGGCAGATTTAACCACATTGTGTTCGTCTTTCCAAGTAACGTCGGTAAAGCTGCCGTTGATATCGTAATAAGCTTCGGTTTGTTCGGCATTCCAAACGTAATCGGCATAAATCCAACCATCCGCTTTGTGAATCATTAACCGCGTTTCAACAATTCGGGTAGTTCCAACCGGCGTTACATTTTGTACATTGTCATAATAGAAAGTTTTGATGAGCACCGCACCCACCGGAAGTTCAAGAATTTTGTTATCAGCAGCAAAATTCGCTTTTGAGCCTTCGGGCATCCACACAAAACGCTTTTTGTGGGCATAATCAGAAAACAAAGAACTGGCAGGTTGATATGCCAGAAGTTCATCTGACGGATTCAAGTTTTTGAGTTCACCAACAAAAAACTTATAATCGGACAATTTGGGGTAAGGCACCTGGGTCAAATCTACTTTTACGGCAGGAATAGACACATATGCATCATCTTCAGTTTTTGAACATGAAAGAATGATAAATACGAAAAGAATTGGCAGAAAAACAAATAGATAGCAATTTTTTTTCATAATTCTGTTTCAGCCAGACAACCAAATGTATTAAAAAATAGTTTCCATCCAAATTTGCCCTGTGTTAAATTGTCAACAACTGAAATCCAATTGATTGGTAAAAAACTGCGAAGCCTTAAGTTTACTCAAAATCATCATTAATTCAATTGTAAATAAATTATCTTTAGGCTCAATTTTTACATCATGCGTTACTTATTTCTCATCTTTTTATCAATCGCCATGAATGTTTCGGGGCAGAGAAAATTAACCCCGACCGAACATTTTTCCATCAGCGGTCAAGTCAAAAAAACGATACAGGTTTCTGTACAACAACTCGATAGTTTTCCGAAAACGAACCTCAAAGACCGAATCATATACAATCATAAAGGTGAAGCCAAAGACACGCTTACTCATTTGCGCGGCGTAGCCTTAAAAACCGTACTTGAAAAAGTAATTTACAACTACGAAAAACCGCGTGAACTCAACGAATTTTATTTTGTTTTTACCGCTTCAGACGGTTATAAAGTAGTTTTTTCATGGAATGAAATTTACAACAATCCCAGCGGAAACGGTTTTTACTTTGTCACAGAAATCAATCATAAATCACTCAAAGAATTACCGCAGCGCATTTTATTATTGGCGCAAGACGATGAGCAAACTGGGCGTCGCTACATCAAATCGCTCGAGAAAATCGAGGTTCGCCGCGCCAAATAATACGCCGAGAAACCAACTGCATTTTTTGCTACATTTGAACCCATAAATAAACTTGTCAATGCAATCAAAATGGGAAAAATTCACAAAAGAACTCGCCAACCTGAGCTTCTTTTGGTTTTTTAGCGTTTGCTTTTTTTCGGTTTTTAGACTGTCATTTATCATCATCTTCAGCAAACAACTTTCAGCGGCAGCAACCGTTGGTGAAGCATTCAAAGTTCTGCTCATGGGCTTTCGGTTTGATTGTACAGCCGTTTCGTATTTTGTCATTATTCCTTATATATTATTGCTCGCTTTGAGCAGATGGGGTAAAACCGATCCAGCCAGAATCGCGCGCATCATTTGCCAATATATATTCGTGCTTTTATCAACGGTGATTTGTTTTGTTACCATCAATTATTTTGGAGAATACCACAACCAGTTCAACAACTTTTTGTTTTTGGGATTATACGACGATCAAAAAGCAGTGATGAAGACTATAATGGAAGATTTTCATCCGTGGCGAAACCTGATTGGAATGCTACTCACCATCATCGCAAGCATATGGATTTTGCGGTATTTTGAACACAAAGATTTTATCTACCGACAACTCCGCAAACTTCGATTTAAAAATCATCGCGTTGTCGTGGTAATGGTCAGTTTGATTTTGATGGTTTTTAGCTTGCGCGGATCGGTTACTTCGGTGCCGGCATTGCGCAAATGGGCAGGCGTTTCTAAAGATGCTTTTTTGAACAAAACGGTCATCAACCCCTATCGTTCGCTCATTTATGCAATGGAAGATTTTGACGAAATCAATTTGCTTTCTGACACCAATCCGTATATGGATGAAGCTTCATTTAAAGCCCATTTCAATCAACCGTTGGTAACCGATTACCTCAAGAAAACGGCTTCTGGCACATCATCTGAAAAGCCCAAACAAATCTTTTTAGTCATCATGGAAAGCTATGATTCGTGGCCGCTCATGGAAAAGTATCAACCATTTTTGTTCTCTACACAATTGTGTAAAATCAAAAACAACGGAACGCATTTCAGCCATTTCCTGCCGGCGGCCGATGCCACTTTTGATTCGTTCGGAGCCATCGTAACCAACGTGCCGTATTGTGGCGTGAACATTAGTAAAATTGGGCAAGTGAATGATCCGTTTGCGACCTCTTTATTTAGTCAATTTAACAAACTGAATTATCAAACCAATCTGTTTTACGGCGGATTTTCAAGTTGGCAAAACATCGAGGAATTCTCAAAATACCAAGGCGTTCAGCGATTTTTCTCCGGAACCGATGCCGGTGGTGACAGCGAATCGGGCACTTGGGGCGTCGAGGATGAAAAATTATTTGATTTGGTTTTGAGCAAAACCGACGCGCAAAAAGAGTCACTCAATGTGATTTTGACTTCGAGTTATCACGCGCCATATACGGTAGATGTTGCCCAAAAAGGATTTCCGTACCAATCAGAAAAAGACTTTCCGGCTTCGGTTCAAAAATATTTTGACGGCAGCATGACCCTAGAAGAAATCGGGCATTTGTGGTACGGAGATTACGCCATTGGCAAATTCATCGAAAAAGCCCAAAAGAAATATCCCGATGCTGTGTTTTTGTTTACCGGAGATCACTTCGGGCGTCGCTTTATCAACAGTCATCCGAATTTATACGAACGCAGTTCAGTGGGATTGGTGATGTTCGGCAAAAACATTCCAAAAGCACAACCCAAAACCGCCGGTTCGCACATTGACATTATGCCTACTTTGATTGAAATGGTCGCGCCCAAAGGTTTTGAATACTATAGTTTTGGCACTTCGTTGTATGCGCCACGCAAAGATTTGAGCATCAGTTTTAACAAAATGGTGACGCAAAACCAAATGTTTTACATGCCTAAAGATGCAGCGGTAGAATCCATTGATTTAAACACGATGCAAGAAAATACAACACCTTCTACTCCACTCAAAAAAGACTATAATCTGCAAATGGCTTTGTCGTGGTATTATACCATGAAAGGAAATCAATTGCAGAAAAAAACGCAGAAATAATTCAGATTTGTATCTTTAAAACAGAAAAAATAAAAAAATGCAACACCTCATTGACCGCTTCATCAGCTACGTAACCATTGACACCGAATCAGACGCGAATTCATCCACTACACCCAGCACCGCCAAACAACTCGTTTTGGCCAATAAACTTGCCGAAGAACTCAAGAGCATCGGTATGACCGAAGTTACCATCGACCAAAACGGTTATGTGATGGGCACTTTGGCATCGAATGTAAACCACAAAGTTCCGACCATTGGATTTGTTTCGCATTACGATACTTCACCTGATTTTACCGGAGCGAACGTGAATCCGCGCGTGGTGAAAAACTACGATGGCGGCGACATTGTTTTGAATAAAAAAGAAAACATTGTTCTGTCACCGAGTTATTTTAAAGATTTGCTTTTATATAAAGGACAAACGCTTATTGTGACCGACGGATTGACTTTGCTTGGTGCCGATGACAAAGCCGGATTGACCGAAATTGTTTCGGCGATGGAATATCTAATTCAAAATCCGCACATCAAACACGGAAAAATTCGCGTGGGTTTTACGCCTGATGAAGAAATTGGCCGCGGAGCTGATTTGTTTGATGTCAAAAAATTCGGTGCTGATTGGGCCTACACCATGGACGGAAGCCAAGTGGGCGAACTCGAATACGAAAACTTCAATGCCGCCGGAGCCAAAATTATCTTCAAAGGCAAAAGCGTGCATCCGGGTTATGCCAAGGGCAAAATGATTAATTCGATGCTCATTGCCAACGACTTCATCAACGAATTACCCAAAAATGAAACACCGCAAGAAACCATAGGTTATGAAGGGTTTTACCACGTGACCGGGCTTTCGGGCAGCATCGAAGAATCAAAAGTAGAACTGATTATTCGCGACCACGATATGCAAAAGTTCAAGGCACGCAAAAAACATGTGGCCGATGTGGTCAAAAAAATCAACCGAAAATTTGCCAAACAATTCGGCGAAAACATTGCGATAGCCGAAATCAAAGATCAATACTACAATATGAAAGAAAAAGTCACACCGGTGATGCATATTGTTGATTTGGCCGAAAAAGCTATGAAAGATTTGGGCATCAAACCGCTGATTAAACCGATTCGCGGCGGAACCGATGGTTGTAGATTGTCGTACATGGGTTTGCCGTGTCCGAATATTTTTGCCGGTGGTCATAACTTCCACGGAAAATATGAATACGTTCCGGTAGAGAGCATTCAAAAAGCCGTTGATGTGATTGTGCGCATTGCCGAATTGACCGCCACAACTGACTTCAGCAAGAAAACCATAAAATCAAAATAGTTGAAAGACGAGGCCAAACATACTTGGGACAAAGTCAACTCTTGGGCGGAAGAACTAGATTTGCTCAAAAGCATCATTGCCCAAACCTCGCTAATTGAAACCCAAAAATGGGGCAGCGAAGTCTATACGCACAAGGGCAAAAATGTTATAGGCATAGGTGGTTTTAAAAACTATTGTACGATTTGGTTTTTTAATGGTGTGTTTCTGAAAGATGAAGCAAAAGTTTTGGTCAATGCGCAAGAAGGCGTTACCAAAGCCTTGCGTCAATGGAGGTTTTATGATAAATCTGAAATCAACAAATCGATGATTTTGGCGTATATCGCTGAGGCCATATCCAACGAAGAAAAAGGATTGGTGCACAAACCTGAGAAAAAAGCCAGCATCATCAGCGGATTTTTACATCATCAACTCGCCGAAGACGAACTTTTAAAAGTGCATTTTGAGCAACTCACACCTTATAAACAGCGGGAATACATGGAATACATCGATACGGCCAAACGCGAAGAAACCAAAATAACGCGCATGGAAAAAATCAAACCCATGATTCTGGCCGGAAAAGGATTGAACGATCGATACAAATAAAAAAAGCCTCCGTTTTCAGGAGGCTTTTTTGTTGAAGTTATGCTTTCTTGTTTAGTGCTGCGCTCATTTCCATTGAAATAGCCGAACGCTCCATTTTGAGTTTGCCTGACATCGTCTCGATGATGATGGTCGTTTCAGCAAGCTCGGCAATTTTACCGTGCAACCCGCTTTTGGTTACGATTTTGTCGCCTACTTTCAGATCGGCTTCGAATTGTTTTTCAAGTTTCATTCGTTTTTGTTGTGGGCGAATCATAAAGAAATAAATCACCACAAACATCAAAATGAACGGTAAAAATTGTTGGATTTGTGCCATGTTATCAGTTTTAAATTTTGATTTTTAGATTTACATTAAACCGCGACCGGTTTTGTTGAGTTTGCCATCGGTTTGAAATTCTTTGACCAAATTATCGAGAATGCCGTTGATAAAAATACTGCTTTTAGGGGTTGAATATTCCTTAGCAATTTCAAGGTATTCGTTGATGGTTACTTTGACCGGAATTGACGGAAACTTCAAGAATTCACAAATGGCCATTTTGAGAATAATCGTATCGATTTCGGCAATGCGCTCGGTGTCCCAATTGGGCGTTTTGTTTTCGTAGAATTTGACAAAGTCTTTTTCGTTGAGAACGGTTTTGCGGAACAAATCGATGGCAAAAGTGCGATCGTCTTCGTCTTTGTACAACTTAGGAACCTGAAAAGTTGCGTCTTTATCAGACTTGATTGCTTTGAGTTGTTTGATGATTTGTGTGTTGACCACCGGAATATCATCGGCCCAAGTAAGCTTGAAATCTTCGAGGTAATCGTATAATTTTTCGTTGCTCGCAATCAAATCTGCAAATAAGTTTACAGCAAAATCACGGTCTTCGTCAAATTTATTAACGCGGTTTTTCATGTAGGCCGCATACAAATCTGATTGTTTGATGTGGTCGAGCAACAACAAAATATAGTCGTCATTGAGTTTCCAATTGTTGATTTTGCGGTAGTCAATAGCTTGCAAAAGCGATTGATTCTCGGCCAACATATTGAAGACAGCGTTGTGGATGAATTTTGGGTTGGGATTTTTTTCTTCGGCGGTAGCCAAATGTTTGGTGCGCGCTTTTTCTTGATACTCTTGTTCTTTCTGGCGAATTTCAATCACAGCCGAAAGCATGAGCAGGTACAAATCGAGCATATTCTCAATGCTGTACAGCAGGAATTTTTCTTCCTTTTCTAATTGGTCTGAACCTGTCTGATGCATCGCATAGATGGATTGCATCACTTTTACACGGATATGTCGCCTGTTGAGCACTTGATAAAGAACTTTAAAATTAAACGGAGCGACTCTGGTGGGAATCGCTCCGCAAAAATAAGAATATTATTGATTCTGAGAATTCAGATTTTATTTTTCTCTCTTACGATCTTCGATGCGTTTTTCGGCAATGGCCAGCGCAGCTTGATGCGTAGTAATGCCTTGCGTTTGCGCAAAATTGAAGATTTCGAGTGTGGTGTTGTAGATATTTTCAGTTCTGCGCATGGCTTCGTCTTTTCCGTAACCTACAATTTCTCCATACACATTGATGATGCCACCCGCGTTGATTAAGAAGTCAGGTGCATAAGCAATGCCCATATCTTTGAGCAATTGTCCGTGTACGACTTCGTTGGCCAATTGGTTGTTGGCAGCTCCGGCTATCACGCGCGCTTTGATTCGGTGAATGGTTTCGTCGTTGATGGTCGCACCCAAAGCACAAGGCGCATAGATATCTACATCAGCACTGTACAAATCAGCACCTCTATATATAGTAGCGCCATATTTACTTTCAATTTCATGCAATCTGCCTTCGTTGATGTCGGTAATTTGCACCAAAGCGCCTTCTTTGGTTAAATAATCTACCAAGGTTTCACCCACGTGACCAATGCCTTGCACCAAAACTTTTTTACCGCTCAAGTTGTCAGAACCGAATTGGAATTGGGCTGCTGCTTTCATTCCCATGTAGACGCCATATGCTGTCACCGGAGATGGATTTCCTGAACCACCGCGCGATTCTGAAATTCCGGTTACATATGAAGTATAGTCTCGGATCAAATCCATATCAGCGGTGGTGGTTCCAACATCTTCGGCTGTGATGTATTTTCCGCTAAGCGAATCGATAAACTGACCAAATTTGATGATCATTTCAGGTGTTTTTTCGGTTTTTGCATCGGCAATAATCACCGCTTTTCCGCCCCCTAAATTCAAACCTGAAACAGCTGATTTATAAGTCATTCCACGCGACAATCGCAAAACATCGTTTAAGGCTTCCCACTCGTTGGTATATTTCCACATACGCGTTCCGCCCAAAGCCGGCCCTAAAACTGTGTTATGGATACCTATTATTGCTTTTAATCCAGTATCTTTGTCGTTGCAAAAAACGATCTGCTCGTGATTGTCAAATGATACTTGCCCGAAAACCGGATCAACTTTGTGAAGCTCTTTTGGAGTAACGATTTCTGTAGTCATAATTTGAAATTTAAATTGGGGGCATCTTTAAAAATGCTGCGCAAAATTATTATTAAAATCAGAATATCACAATATATTTAGTTTTAATTGTCATATTATTAAAAATTTCATTTTTAGCGACTCGTTTCAATCACCAAAAAATTGCTACTGATTTAACTAAAAACCAATCACTCATTAATTGATTGTCATAATAAAATGAAAGATCTACAGTATTTAAATAAATATTTCGTCAAATATAAATACCACTTTTTAACGGGAATTGTCATCACGATTGTGGCGCAAATCTTCTCACTGTATACGCCCAAACTCATCAGTAGTTCTTTTAAGGCGATTGAAGATTTCTCTCATCAATCTCACGCTCCGG
Source organism: Flavobacteriaceae bacterium (assembly GCA_046329175.1). Classification (GTDB taxonomy): domain Bacteria; phylum Bacteroidota; class Bacteroidia; order Flavobacteriales; family Flavobacteriaceae; genus Flavobacterium. The sequence continues at coordinate 8,911 of JAXLVE010000030.1, read as the reverse complement.
TTTCAATGATTAGGCAAGAACTCATCCACAATATTTTGTTGATTATTTTAACAACGATTGTTGCTGGATTTTTGACTTTTTTGATGCGACAAACCTTGATTGTGATGTCTCGCCACATTGAATTTGACCTCAAAAATGAAGTTTTCAAACAATACGAAAATCTCTCGCAAAATTTCTACAAACAAAATCGAACCGGTGATTTAATGAACCGCATCAGCGAAGATGTCAGCAAAGTACGCATGTATGTTGGGCCGGCAGTGATGTATACTATCAACACCATTATTCGCTTTGCCATTGTGATTGTTTATATGTATCACGTGTCGCCTAGACTCACCTTATATTCATTATTGCCACTGCCGCTGCTTTCCTACGCCATTTTTAAACTTAGCTCTGAAATCAATAAGCGCAGCACTATTTTTCAGCAATACCTTTCAAAAATATCGAGTTTTACCCAAGAAGTTTTTTCGGGAATTCGCGTGATTAAGGCTTATTCGCTCGAAAATCAATACCAAGATCAATTGGGTGATTTGTCTGAAGAAAGCAAAACCAAAAGTTTGCATTTGGCCAAAGCGAATTCACTATTTGGGCCGCTCATGCTCGCATTGATAGGCACGAGTAACTTGGTAGTTATTTACTTTGGCGGAATGATGTACATTAACGGCAGCATTCAGAGCATTGGAACTATTGCCGAGTTCATTCTATATATCAACATGCTTACTTGGCCGGTTGCTTCGTTTGGTTGGGTTTCATCAATGGTGCAAGAAGCCGAAGCCTCGCAGAAACGCATCAATGAATTTTTGAAAATTCAACCCGATATTCTAAACCTACATCCACAACCAACCGTTATTGAAGGAAATATAGAGTTCAAAAACGTAAGCCTAACTTATGACGACACAAACATCGAGGCCATCAACAACATCAGCTTTTCGGTCAAAAAAGGCGAAACCTTGGCGATTTTGGGCAAAACAGGCGCCGGAAAATCTTCTGTTTTATCGCTGATTTGCAGATTGTATGACAGTTCAAACGGCGAGATTTTGATTGATGGAAAACCAATTAGCCAAGTCAATTTATACGATTTAAGAAACAGCATCGGAACCGTTCCGCAAGATGCTTTTTTGTTCTCAGATACCATTAAAAACAACATCAAATTCGGCAACGAAAACGCCTCGGATGACCAAGTGATTTTGGCTGCAAAAAAAGCAGTAGTACACGACAACATTATGCAATTTAACAATGCATATGAAACCGTTTTGGGCGAGCGTGGCATTACGCTTTCGGGCGGACAAAAACAACGCGTTTCGATTGCTCGTGCATTGATTAAAGACGCGCCTATTTTGTTGTTAGACGACTGTTTATCAGCTGTAGACACCGAAACAGAAGAAATTATTTTGACGCATTTGATGGATTTTTGCAGAGATAAAACCACCGTGATTGTGAGTCATCGCGTATCGTCAGCCAAAAATGCAGACAAAATTATCGTGCTCGATCAAGGGAAGATTATTCAACAAGGCACTCACAATCAACTCATAAACCAAGAAGGTTATTATGCCGAATTATACCTCAAACAACTTTCAGAAAAAGAAATGTCTGAATAGTTGTTTTGTAATACAATTTTTATCATTTTTGGACGAACATTAACCAAATTAACAGACCGTAGGATATGAGAGAAAATGATATGCTAGAGAAAGAAGAAATTTTTTCAAAAGTACTCAGAGCCGGAAGAAGAACGTATTTTTTTGATGTGCGTGCAACCAAAGCTGAAGATTACTACATCACGATTACCGAGAGTAAAAAATTTACTGAAGACGACGGATCTTTTCACTTTAAGAAGCACAAAATTTACTTATACAAAGAAGACTTTGCCGCTTTTGCCGAAATCTTAAACGATATGACTTCATATGTGCTCAATCAAAAAGGCGAAGAAGTTATCTCAGAAAGACATCAAAAAGACTTTAAAAGAGAATATGCAGAACGCAGTTTTGATGATGCTCAAAACAAGAATTTCACCGATGTAGATTTTGACGATATTTAACAAAATCTAACCATAAAAACCAACCTCGAAAGGCCGCACTTTTCGGGGTTTTTTTATGCTTTGAAAAATGATATAAACTTTCGCCTTTGAAAATGTTAAAAACTAAAATTAACATTTCTTTAAATTTTATGGTTTTGAGCCATATTTCTACCAAAAAAAATATAATTTTGAAGCTTGGTTTTTTGTGCCTTTCTCATACATAAAAGATGCATAAACAACTTGTTAGACGATGTGATTTACAGAAACAAAAAATAAATCCTGATTTGAAAATTAAATCGGGAAGCCCTCAAAAAAATATGAAAATTAAAACCCTCAAATCCGTTTTAAAAAACTTATTTCTCGCATTGATTATTCTTACCATTCGTGTTGAATTTTCATTTGCTCAAAATGAACACCTCAAAACGGTGCAAACTACACCCCAAAACAATCGATTATTAGGCCCCATTCAAATTACCGGAAATTTCAGTATTTGCTTGCCGGGGCCATCAACAACTCAACTTACCGGGTCGGGAGGATCAGGTGTTCCGCATCCAACCACTCCTTGGACTTCATCAAATACACCGGTAGCGACTGTTGACAATACCGGACTAGTAACTGCTGTGGGATTTGGTTCTACTAGTATTGGCTATTCAGATAACGCTGGGAATCAAACTTTTGTAAATGTATTCGTAAGTGCATACCCAACAGTTACTGGCCCTTCTCCGACTGAAGCATGTGCTGCCGGTGGGACTGTACAACTGACTGGTTCTTTGTTCCCCAATGCTTCAACTCCATGGACTTCAGCCGACACCTCAATTGCTACAGTTGACAATTTCGGTTTGGTTACCGGTGTTGCTGCGGGAACTGTAAATATTACCTACATGAATCTCGGTGGTTGTACGGCATCAATACCGGTAACAATCAAGCCTTTATTATCACCCACTATTAGCTGTGGTGTACCTACTTATAACTCTGTTACCTTTACATGGCCTGCTGTGACCAATGCTTCAACCTACACAGTTGTTTATTCTATCAACAGTGGTGGATATGTTTTTGGTACTTCAGGAAATATTCTAACTTGGACAAAAAACGGGATTAATCCCGGAGACAGTGTTACTGTTTTTATTACTCCATCAGGAGCTTCTGGAAATTGTTTTACAGGAGCTTTTCAGACCTGTCAAGCCTTGAGTTGCGATGCAACCAGCACACCAACAGCACCAGTTATTGGCACCATAACCCAACCAACTTGCTCAACGCCTACCGGTAGTGTACAACTTACTGGACTTCCAGCGGGAACTTGGACCATTAATCCGGGAGCCATTACTGGCTCTGGTGCAACCTATACTGTATCTGGTCTTGCTACAGGTAGTTATACATTTACGGTAAAAAATTCTTTTGGCTGTACTTCGGTCGCATCTGCCTCAGCAACTATCAATGCGCAACCACCAACGCCATCGGCTCCGACCATCGGCACCATAACCCAACCAAATTGTTCAACAGCTACCGGTAGTGTACAGCTTACCGGACTTCCGGCGGGAACTTGGACCATTAATCCGGGAGCTATTGCAGGGTCAGGAGCGACTTATACTGTTAGCGGACTTGCCGCTGCAGCAAGTTATACTTTTACTGTAACCAATTCGGTTGGCTGCCCTTCAGTCGCATCTGCCTCAGCAACTATCAATGCACAACCTCCTACACCATCAGCGCCAACCATCGGGACAGTTACACAAACTACTTGTGCTTCAGCCATCGGAAGTATTGAACTTACCGGACTTCCGGCGGGAACTTGGACCATTAATCCGGGAGCCATTGCAGGTTCTGGAGCAACTTATACAATTTCTGGATTAACTGCCGGCAACTATAGTTATACCGTAACCAATTCAGTTGGGTGTACTTCAGCCGCTTCAGCTTCAACGACCATCAACGCACAGCCTACAACACCTTCTGCGCCAACCATCGGAACAGTTACACAACCAACTTGTTCAACGGCTACCGGTAGTGTACAACTTACCGGACTCCCAGCCGGAACATGGACCATTAACCCAGGAGCTATTGCAGGGTCAGGAGCGACTTATACTGTTAGCGGACTTGCCGCTGCAGCAAGTTATACTTTTACTGTAACCAATTCGGTTGGCTGTACTTCAGTCGCATCTGCCTCAGCAACTATCAATGCACAACCTCCTACACCATCAGCGCCAACCATCGGGACAGTTACACAAACTACTTGTGCTTCAGCCATCGGAAGTATTGAACTTACCGGACTTCCGGCGGGAACTTGGACCATTAATCCGGGAGCCATTGCAGGTTCTGGAGCAACTTATATAATTTCAGGATTAACTGCCGGCAACTATAGTTATACCGTAACCAATTCAGTTGGGTGTACTTCGGCGGCTTCAACATCAACAACTATCAATACACAGCCACCAACACCTTCTGCGCCAACCATCGGAACAGTTACACAACCAACTTGTTCAACAGCTACCGGTAGTGTACAACTTACCGGACTCCCAGCCGGAACGTGGACCATTAACCCAGGAGCTATTGCTGGATCAGGAGCCAATTATACAATTTCAGGATTAACTGCCGGCAACTATAGTTTTACCGTAACCAATTCGGTTGGTTGTCCTTCTGCGGCCTCAGCTTCAACGACCATCAACGCACAGCCACCAACGCCATCGGCTCCGACCATCGGCACCATAACACAACCAACTTGTTCAACAGCCACCGGAAGTATTGAACTTACCGGACTTCCGGCGGGAACTTGGACCATTAACCCAGGAGCTATTGCAGGGTCAGGAGCGACTTATACTGTTAGCGGACTTGCCGCTGCAGCAAGTTATAGTTTTACTGTAACCAATGCCTCAGGCTGTACTTCAGTCGCATCTGCCTCAGCAACCATCAATGCACAACCTCCTACACCATCGGCGCCAACCATCGGAACAGTTACACAACCAACATGTTCAACGGCTACTGGAAGTATTGAACTTACCGGACTTCCGGCGGGAACTTGACCATTAATCCGGAGCCATTGCAGGTTCTGGTGCAACTTATACAATTTCGGGATTAACAGCAGGCAGCTATAGTTATACCGTAACCAATTCAGTTGGGTGTACTTCGGCGGCTTCAACATCAACAACTATCAATACACAGCCACCAACACCTTCTGCGCCAACCATCGGAACAGTTACACAACCAACTTGTTCAACAGCTACCGGTAGTGTACAACTTACCGGACTCCCAGCCGGAACGTGGACCATTAACCCAGGAGCTATTGCTGGATCAGGAGCCAATTATACAATTTCAGGATTAACTGCCGGCAACTATAGTTTTACCGTAACCAATTCGGTTGGTTGTCCTTCTGCGGCCTCAGCTTCAACGACCATCAACGCACAGCCACCAACGCCATCGGCTCCGACCATCGGCACCATAACACAACCAACTTGTTCAACAGCCACCGGAAGTATTGAACTTACCGGACTTCCGGCGGGAACTTGGACCATTAACCCAGGAGCTATTGCAGGGTCAGGAGCGACTTATACTGTTAGCGGACTTGCCGCTGCAGCAAGTTATAGTTTTACTGTAACCAATGCCTCAGGCTGTACTTCAGTCGCATCTGCTTCAGCAACCATCAATGCACAACCTCCTACACCATCGGCGCCAACCATCGGAACAGTTACACAACCAACATGTTCAACGGCTACTGGAAGTATTGAACTTACCGGACTTCCGGCGGGAACTTGGACCATTAATCCGGGAGCCATTGCAGGTTCTGGTGCAACTTATACAATTTCGGGATTAACAGCAGGCAGCTATAGTTATACCGTAACCAATTCGGTTGGTTGCCCTTCTGCGGCCTCAGCTTCAACAACCATAAACGCGCAGCCACCAACACCTTCTGCGCCAACTATCGGCACTGTCACACAAACCACTTGTGCTTCAGCCACCGGAAGTATTGAACTTACCGGACTTCCGGCCGGAACGTGGACCATTAACCCAGGAGCTATTGCTGGATCAGGAGCCATTTATACAATTTCAGGATTAACTGCCGGCAACTATAGTTTTACCGTAACCAATTCGGTTGGTTGTCCTTCTGCGGCCTCAGCTTCAACGACCATCAACGCACAGCCACCAACACCTTCTGCGCCAACCATTGGAACGATTACACAACCAACTTGTTCAACAGCTACCGGAAGTATTGAACTTACCGGACTTCCGGCGGGAACTTGGACCATTAATCCGGGAGCTATTGCAGGTTCTGGAGCCAATTATACAATTTCAGGATTAACTGCCGGTAACTATAGTTATACCGTAACCAATTCGGTTGGGTGTACTTCGGCGGCTTCAACATCAACAACTATCAATGCACAGCCACCAACTCCATCGGCTCCGACTTCAACCGGAAATATTACCCAGTGTGAGCAATCGCCGATTCAAACCCTCGATGCCAACAATGCCATCACACCAGCAACCGGAATTACAATAACTTGGTATGATGCGGCAACCGCTGGACTGGTGGTTACAACTCCGACTTTAAACACCGTAGGAACCGTAACTTATTACGCCGAGGCTAATGACGGAACTTGTAGTTCACTGACTAGAACAGCCGTTACCTTAACCATCAATCCGGCTCCAGCGGCTCCAATTTCAACCGGAAATATTACGCAGTGTGAATTATCTCCGATACAGACTTTAGATGCCAATAATGCGATTGTTCCTGTATCAGGGATTACGGTTACATGGTATAACTTACCAACAGGTGGAACTGTAGTAGCAACACCTACTCTTAACGTTGTTGGAACCGTGACTTATTACGCCGAAGCTAATGACGGAACTTGTCCTTCGTATTCAAGAACTGCGGTAACGCTTACCATCAATCCGGCGCCGGCGGCTCCAATTTCAACCGGAAATATTACCCAGTGTGAATTGTCTCCGACACAGACTTTAGATGCCAATAATGCCATCACACCGGCGACAGGAATCACAATCACTTGGTATGATGCTCCAACCGGCGGGCTAGTGGTTCCGACTCCAACTTTAAGCGCCGTTGGAACAGTAATTTATTATGCTGAAGCGAATGACGGAACTTGTGGTTCACTGACTAGAACAGCCGTTACTTTAACCATCAATCCGGCTCCGGCGGCTCCAATTTCAACCGGAAATATTACGCAGTGTGAATTATCTCCTATACAGACTTTAGATGCCAATAATGCGATTGTTCCTGTATCAGGGATTACGGTTACATGGTATAACTTACCAACAGGTGGAACTGTAGTAGGAACACCTACTCTTAACGTTGTTGGAACCGTGACTTATTTCGCCGAAGCTAATGACGGAACTTGTAATTCGTATTCAAGAACCGCTGTAACACTCACCATTGATCCGGCTCCGGCGGCGCCAATTTCAATCGGAAATATTACCCAGTGTGAGCAATTGCCGATACAAACTTTAGATGCCAATAATGCCATCACACCAACGACAGGAATTACAATCACATGGTATGATGCCGCAACCGCTGGACTGGTAGTTCCTACCCCGACTTTAAACACCGTTGGAACCGTGACTTATTACGCACAAGCTAATGACGGAACTTGTAATTCGTATTCAAGAACCGCTGTAACACTCACCATCAATCCGGCGCCGGCGGCTCCAACTTCAACCGGAAATATTACCCAGTGTGAGCAATCACCGATTCAAACTCTAGATGCCAACAATGCTATCACTCCTGCTTCTGGAATTACAATTACTTGGTACGATGCCGCAACCGCTGGACTGGTAGTTCCTACCCCGACTTTAAACACCGTTGGAACCGTGACTTATTACGCACAGGCTAATGACGGAACTTGTAATTCACTCACCAGAACAGCCGTTACTTTGACCATCAATCCAGCACCGGCGGCTCCAACTTCAACAGGAAATATCACGCAGTGCGAGCAATCACCTATACAAACTCTAGATGCCAATAATGCGATTATTCCTGTATCAGGGATTACGGTTACATGGTATAACTTACCAACAGGTGGAACTGTAGTAGCAACGCCTACTCTTAACGTTGTTGGAACCGTGACTTATTTCGCCGAAGCTAATGACGGAACTTGTCCATCATATTCAAGAACTGCGGTAACGCTTACCATCAATCCGGCGCCGGCTGTGCCAATTTCAACGGGTAATATTACCCAATGTGAGCAATCACCGATTCAAACTCTAGATGCCAACAACGCCATCACACCAGCAACCGGAATTACAATCACTTGGTATGATGCTCCAACCGGCGGGCTAGTGGTTCCGACTCCAACTTTAAGCGCCGTTGGAACAGTAATTTATTATGCTGAAGCGAATGACGGAACTTGTAGTTCACTGACTAGAACAGCCGTTACTTTGACCATCAATCCGGCGCCGGCGGCTCCGACTTCAACCGGAAATATTACCCAGTGTGAGCAATCGCCGATTCAAACCCTCGATGCCAACAATGCCATCACACCTGTGAGTGGTCAAACCGTAGTATGGTATGATGCACCAATCGGTGGACTGGTGGTTCCGACCCCGACTTTAAACACCGTTGGAACCGTGACTTATTACGCCGAAGCTAATGATGGAACTTGTCCTTCGTATTCAAGAACTGCGGTAACACTAACCATCAATCCGGCCCCGGCGGCGCCAATTTCAACCGGAAATATTACCCAGTGTGAGCAATTGCCGATACAAACTCTAGATGCCAACAACGCCATCACACCAGCAACCGGAATTACAATCACTTGGTATGATGCGGCAACCGCTGGACTGGTGGTTACAACTCCGACTTTAAACACCGTTGGAACCGTGACTTATTACGCCGAGGCTAATGACGGAACTTGTAATTCACTCACCAGAACAGCCGTTACTTTAACCATCAATCCGGCCCCG
>JAXLVE010000003.1:0-197655 GCA_046329175.1 Flavobacteriaceae bacterium | reverse complement strand
TAACAAAATTTTTGAATGAAAGAAATTAAAAATATCGTACGCTCAAGAGCACAGGAATCATCGAGTGCTGTTGAGAAATTGTACATCACTATGCGCCACTTGTTTAACCGCGGTTTTTATAAACCGATGGGAGTTTCTGGCGAGACACTTCGCGAGGCGCTTTTATCTCTTCGCCCAGAAATTTACGGCTCAATTGCCGAAGAAAAAGTTGAACTCAACGGCTTGCTATACGTTATTGAGCGATTGCCAATAGGTATTGAGGAATGCCGTTTTATCAATTTAACATCGGACGAAGGTTATTCAAAATCTCATTTCAAAGCGATTGTTCCGCCCAAGCGAAGACGCAATTGTTACCGCATCGACGACGAGCAAATGAATGTTGAAATCACGCGTGGGCGCTCGGACATTTACGACATTTTAACGCATTTGACTTTTATCTTTATCGAATCGCATAAAATTAAAGACCGCGTTTTGATTGATGAATCCGGTGAAGTGACCCGCGATTGGAAAAAACTCGAACAAGCAGTTTTACAAGAAAAAAAACTCTCCCAAGTCGACAAAGAAAAAGCCATTTCACACACAGCTAATATTCTAGGTCGCACCTTTGCGGAAGTTTTAGATATATACGACGCTTTTGGAACCGCCGACAAACCTGATCGTTTCTTGCACGTGATTTATTGGTTGGGCAAATTGGCTTTAGAAGAAGCCGTTGAAAACAACAAACGCACCATTACTTTCAGCCCGATTTTGCGCGAGCGATTGGGGCATCATATTCATGGCGAAATCTGGGCCAACAGCATCAAAGATGTTTTGATGGAAAACGGTTTACTCGATCGCCCGATTCACATCATCAGCGCGAATATGCATAGTGTGATGAATTCAATTTTCGCGGTTGATGTGCTTAAAACCAAACTCAAAGAACAATCAGACTTTGCGATTTATGAAGAACTCAGCAAGTCTGGCGCTGACAAGTTGCGCGACAAAGTTTCAGAAGTTGCTCAGAAATACGGAATGATTTCTCTACCAGATACTTCAGGCACCAACATCGATGTTCAAATTTTTGATACAGCCAAAATCGATTGGAAAAAAACATCGTTCCCGAAAGCTAAAATCTCTGGGTTAGCGCCTGTTATTATTGTGATGGATTATGCTTTTGGCGAGCAAGCCTATGAAACCATTGACGAATTGCTCAAACCGTATCAGGAAACCAAAATCAAAAAAGTTTTCTTGAACGTAGAGTCGGTGTCCATCATGGGCAAAGCCGGAATTTTGCAAGGCGACAAAGGCGATATTATGATTCCGTCGGCGCACATCAACGAAGGAACTGGTGATAATTATCCTTTTGACAACGAACTTACAGCGGCCATGTTGAGTGGCAACGGAATTCCCGTTTTTGCCGGACCGATGGTAACCGTTTTGGGAACTTCTTTGCAGAACAAAGATTTGCTCAAGTTTTTCCGCGATTCAACTTGGGGCGTGATTGGTCTTGAAATGGAAGGCGCTTATTATCAAAAAGCCATTCAATCAGCCTCAAAAATCAGAAAAAGCATCAATCCTGATGTAAAAGTGCGCTATGCTTATTACGCTTCGGACAATCCGCTCGAAACCGGTAGCACACTTGCTTCAGGCGGTTTGGGAACCACCGGAGTTAAGCCAACTTATTTGATTACGATTAAAATATTAGAACAAATTTTCAATATCAGCTAAAATGAATTCAACAGAACAAAATAATATTGATCAAGAAATAAATTTAGAAATGATTTCTGGAAAACTTAAATCTTTTACAGCTTCCATAAAGAGAAGTGTTTTTAATTTTATTCAATTTATCTTAAAAAGAATAGTCGTTTTTGGGACTTTGTTTTTTGTTGGTGTTGGATTGGGTTTATATTTTGATAAAGTCATTAAAACTTACGATAATGAGGCTATTGTTGTTCCAAATTATGGTAGTTATGATTATTTATACGCTAAAATTGAGCTTTTAGAAGCAAAAATTAAAGATCAAGATACTGCCTTTTTGAAAAGAATTGGGATTAATCACCCAGATGCATTAAGAAAAATAGAAATAGACCCAATAGTTGATGTCTATCAGTTTATCAGCGTTTCGCCAGATAAAAACTTTGAGTTATTAAAGTTATTAGCTGAAGATGGTGACATGAACAAAATAGTTAAAGATGAGCTCACAAGTAAAAACTATACATACCACTTACTTAAATACAAAACGGATAAAAAATGCTCTGAAAGTGAAATACTAATGCCGCTTTTAAAATACTTAAATAGCGATCAGTATTATAACAAACTCAAGCAAACTTATAACAACAATACGATTGTTAAAATAAAAGCGAATGAACAAATCATCGCTCAGATTGATGGTTTTTTGAATACTCTTTCTACAGAAATAGCTAGTGGTAATAAAAACGATAAGCTCGTTTATTATAACGAGAATACTCAGTTAAACGATGTTATAAAAACCAAAAACGATTTAATTACTGAAATTGGAAAACTAAAAAGAGATTTGGTAAGTAGTGATCAGGTGATCAAAAAGGTGAGCTCCATTTCAAATATAAAAAATACAGAATCAGTTAATGGTAAATTGAAATTCATCTTACCAATTCTATTTGTGGTTCTCTACTTGCTTATCTTTTCGATAATTCGATTTTACAAATCACAATCACAACTTGCAGCTTAGTTAAAAAGTAAAAAAATGAAAGGAATCATACTCGCCGGAGGCTCAGGAACCAGACTTCATCCGCTCACATTGGCAGTTAGCAAACAATTGATGCCGATTTATGACAAACCGATGATTTATTATCCGTTGTCCACTTTATTGTGGTCGGGCATTAATGAAGTCTTGATTATTTCTACACCGCATGATTTGCCTTTGTTCCGTCAGTTATTAGGCGATGGAAGTAAATTGGGTTGTCGATTTGAATACGCTGTTCAAGAGCATCCTAACGGACTTGCCGAAGCCTTTATCATCGGAAAAGAATTTATCGGGCATGATAAAGTAGCCTTGGTTTTAGGCGATAACATCTTTTACGGAACAGGACTTTCAGAACAACTTCAAGCCAACAATAATCCCGACGGAGGAATTATTTATGCTTATCACGTTCAAGACCCGGAACGTTATGGTGTGGTTGATTTTGATCAAAACGGACAAGTACTTTCTATTGAAGAAAAGCCGGCGGTGCCTAAATCAAATTACGCGGTTCCCGGAATCTATTTCTACGACAATGATGTGGTTGAAATTGCCGCGAATATCAAACCCAGTGCCCGCGGAGAGCTTGAAATTACTGATGTGAATAAAGAATATCTCAAACGCGGTAAACTCAAAGTGAGCATTCTGGATAGAGGAACTGCTTGGCTCGATACCGGAACATTTAATTCGTTGATGCAAGCATCTCAATTTGTTCAAGTTATTGAAGAGCGTCAAGGATTGAAGATTGGTTCAATTGAAGAAGCTGCCTTTAAAATGGGATACATTAATGCCGATCAATTAATAGCGTTGGCTCAACCTTTACTTAAAAGCGGATACGGATCACATTTGTTAAGCATATTGTAGTTTATGAATTGTATACCGACACATTTAGCCGGTTGTTTTATTGTTGAACCCAAAATTATTTTTGACCAACGAGGTTATTTCACAGAAAGTTTTAACGAAAAAGCCTTCTTTGAATGTACCGGAGAACAAGTTCATTTTGTTCAAGACAATCAGTCGTATTCTACCAAAGGAGTGCTTAGAGGATTGCACTATCAAACCGGAGCGCACATGCAAGCCAAGTTAGTTCGCGTTTTATCGGGTGAAGTTCTTGACATAGCTGTTGATATCCGACCGGATTCACCTACTTATGGGCAACATGTTTCAGTAGTATTGACGGCCGAAAACCAGAAACAATTTTATTTACCCCGCGGATTTGCACATGGCTTTTTAGTCTTGAGTGAGACCGCTACTTTTTTTTATAAATGCGATAATTTCTACGATAAAGAATCCGAAGGAGGTATCGCATACAACGACCCAAGTTTAGGAATCGATTGGATTTTACCTGAACAAGAGCTTATTCTTTCAGATAAAGACAAAGTCCAACCAAATTTAGCCAACGCTAGAAAAATATGGTAATTGCAGTCACCGGAGCATCAGGACAATTGGGACAAGCCTTAAAAATGTTGTCCGAAAATCATTCGGAGCATCAATTTCACTTTTATAGTTCTGCGGAGGTCAACATAACCCAAAAATCAGTTATTGAAAAAAAGTGGGCAGAAATTAAACCTGATTTTTGTATCAATGCAGCGGCTTATACCGCAGTTGACAAAGCCGAAAGCGAATCTGATTTGGCCTACGCAATCAACGCAGATGGCGTAAAAAATCTGGCTGAAGTTTGCCAAAATCACCAAACGGTTTTAATCCACATTTCAACAGATTTTGTTTTTGACGGACAAAGCGACAAATCATATTTAGAAACCGATCTAACGCATCCACAAGGAGTTTACGGCGCCAGCAAATTAGCCGGAGAGCAAGCTGTTGCAGCGATTTGCAAAAAGCATTTTATTGTCAGAACATCTTGGTTGTATTCTCAATTTGGCCATAATTTTCTCAAAACCATGTTGCGCTTGGCTGCTGAAAAGCCCGAAGTTCGCGTGGTCAATGATCAAATCGGTTCGCCTACCCACGCGTTAGATTTGGCCAAAGCACTTTTGACCATGATTTCAAAACCCAGCTCGAATTACGGAATATATCATTTCAGCAATCAAGACCAAACAAGCTGGTTTGGATTTGCACAAAAAATCTTTGAAGTTTATCATTTAACAACACCCTTATATCCAATTCCAACATCAGATTATCCAACACCCGCAAAAAGGCCAGCGTTTAGCGTGATGGATACAACCAAAATCCAAAAAGAATTTCAAATAGAAATCCCAACTTGGCAGGTCGCACTTGAAAAATATAAAGCATAAAAAAAGGAGGAAATTTTCCTCCTTTTTCAGTTTATCTCTTAATTAATTTAAACGTTTTGGTTCTGTTTTCTTGGGTCAGTTGCAGCAAATAACTTCCTGAAGGTAATCCGCTCAAATCAATATTTTGTCCGGTTAAGATTCCTTCGCGGATTCTTTTTCCTTCAATGCTGTAAAGTTTATATTGGCCGCTTGCCATACCGTCTACACGAACAAAATCAACAAACGGATTTGGATAAACCATTAAGTTTTGCCAATTCGAATAATCAACATTCATCGATTCATCCACAGTCAAAGTGAGTTCAAACGAAGTCGATCCTCCTGAGTTATACGCTGTAATGGTATAAACATTCATCGGGCTTATCTGTGTTGGTGTACCGAAAATTTGACCAGTAAGAGTATCAAAGTTTAATCCTTCTGGCAATGCTGGTTCAATGCTGTAATTTGTTACCAAACCACTCACTGTTGGCCACAAATCGGCCATCGCTTCATCAACATGCACAATAATTGGCGAAGGATAACTAAGCGAACTCGGCGCGATGTCATTCACGGTAATGGAAACTCCAAACGAAGTCGACCCTCCAGAATTGATGGCCGTTACGGTATAAATTGCTGTGGCAGAAACGGCAGTTGGCGTTCCAGAAATCACACCCGTTGAAGTGTTGAACGAAAGTCCCGCAGGCAAGGCCGGCGCAATGCTAAACGAAGTCACGTTTCCAGAAATCGTCGGCGATAAACTCGCAATAGCGCTTCCGACGGTAAACACATTAGGTGAAAGATAGCTTAGCGAAGTCGGCGCAACATCGTTCACAGTAATGGAAATTCCAAACGAAGTTGACCCTCCGGAATTGTTAGCCGTTACGGTATAAATCGCAGTTGCAGAAACTGCTGTTGGCGTTCCAGAAATCACACCCGTTGAAGTGTCAAACGAAAGTCCAGAAGGCAAGGCCGGCGCAATGCTAAACGAAGTCACGTTTCCAGAAATAGATGGAACCAAACTCGCAATGGCACTTCCCACGGTAAACACATTTGGCGATGGATAAGTTAAAGTATTCGGCGCAACATCATTCACGGTAATGGAAACTCCAAACGAAGTTGACCCACCGGAATTGGTTGCCGTTACGGTATAAATTGCTGTGGCAGAAACGGCAGTTGGCGTTCCAGAAATCACACCCGTTGAAGTGTTGAACGACAGTCCTGCAGGCAAGGCCGGCGCAATGCTAAACGAAGTCACGTTTCCAGAAATCGTCGGCGATAAACTCGCAATAGCGCTTCCGAGGGTAAACACATTGGGTGAAGTATAACTAAGCGAACTCGGCGCTACATCATTCACGGTAATGGAAACTCCAAACGAAGTTGACCCACCGGAATTGTTAGCCGTCACGGTATAAATCGCCGTTGCAGAAACTGCTGTTGGCGTTCCAGAAATCACTCCGGAATTTGTATCAAAGGAAAGTCCTGCAGGCAAAGCCGGAGCAATGCTAAACGAAGTCACATTTCCAGAAATCACACCCGAAGTTGTATCAAATCGGCGCCTCCCACGGTAAATACATTCGGCGACGGATAACTAAGCGAACTCGGCGCAATGTCATTCACGGTAATGGAAATTCCAAATGAAGTCGAACTCCTCCAGAATTGATGGCCGTCACGGTATAAATCGAAGTTGCAGAAACCACGATGGCGTTCCAGAAATCACACCTGTTGAAGTGTCAAACGAAACCAGCAGGCAAGGCCGGCGCAATGCTAAACGAAGTCACGTTTCCAGAAATAGATGGAACCAAACTCGCAATGGCACTTCCCACGGTAAACACATTGGGCGGGTGATAAACCAAGGAATCGGCGCAACATCATTCACGGTAATGGAAACTCCAAACGAAGTTGAACCTCCGGAATTGGTTGCCGTCACGGTATAAATCGCCGTTGCAGAAACCATGGATGGTGTTCCAGAAATCACACCCGAAGTTGTATCAAAGGAAAGTCCTGCGCAAGTGCCGCCGGCAATAGCAGCTTATAACTGAACTGAAAATCGTTGGCGATAAACTCGCAATCAAGCGCTCCACTGTAAACACATTTGGGTGATGGATAAGTTAAAGAACTCGGCGCGATGTCATTAATCGTAATGGAAATTCCAAACGAAGTTGAGCTCTGGAATTGTTAGTCGTTACGGTATAACGCTGCTATAAACGCAGTTGCTGTTCCTGAAATCATCACTCTCAACCGGAAGAATGATAACCAGATGGTAAAGTCGGCTCATAATGTTCAGAAGTCACGTTTCCAGAAATCGTCGGCGATAAAACCTGCAATAGCGCTTCCGACGGTAAGATCCCACTACAGCAGTTGAAGATTAGCGTGCTGCGCCTGCTGTTCCGCCGAAATGTCGCCTGAATTTGCAGCCGTTATAGTATAACGTAGTTGCTGAAACTGCTGGCGTCAGAAAATCACTCCGGAATTTGTGTCAAAGGAAAGTCCTGCATAAAGGCCGCAATGGCAACGAAGCCGTTTCCAGAAATCGTCGGCGATAAACTCGCAATAGCGCTTCCCACCGTAAATACATTTTTGGCGATGGAGCGTTAAAGAACTCGGCGCGATGTCATTCATGCGTAATGGAAACCCAAACGAAGTCGATCCCGGAATTGATGGCCGCCATGGTATAAATCGCCGTTGCAGCAACGGCAGTTGGCGTCTCAGAGATGATCTCGGTTGTCGGTCAAAGGAAAGTCCTGCAGGTAAAGCCGGCGCAAAGCTAAACGAAGTCACATTCCCCAGAAATAGATGGAACCAAACTCGCAATCGCACTTCCACGGTAAATACATTCGGCGATGGATAAGTTAAAGCATTTGCGCAATGTCATTGACCGTAATGGAAATTCCAAACGAAGTTGATCCTCCGGAATTGGTTGCCGTTACGGTATAAATCGCAGTTGCTGAAACTGCTGTTGGCGTTCCTGAAATTACTCCGGAATTTGTGTTGAACGACAGTCCTACAGGCAAAGCTACGGCGATATACTAAACGAAGTCACATTCTCCTGAGAAAGTCGGCGATAAATTCGCAATCACACTCTCCCCACGGTGAACACATTTGGTGAAGGATAACTAAGCGAACTCGGCGCCAGATCGTTCACGGTGTCGCAAACTCCAAACGAAGTTGACTCCACCGGAATTGATGGCCGTTACGGTATAAATCGCTGTGCAGAACTGCTGCTGGCGTTCCAGAAATTACTCCGGAATTTGTGCTGGAACGACAGTCCAGTCGGTAAAGCAGGCGCAATGCTAAACGAAGTCACGTTTCCAGAAATCAGAAAGTATACCTGCAATCGCGCTTCCAACTGTAAAGATATTCGCGGAAGTATAACTCAAAGAACTCGGCGCAACATCATTCACGGTAGCCGGAAACTCCAAAACGAAGTTGAGCCACCGGAATTGTTAGCCGTTGAAGGCATAAATCGCGGTTGCAGAAACCACAGTTGGTGTCTCAGAAATCACTCCGGAATTTGTGTCAAAGGAAAGTCCCGCAGGCAAGGCCGGCGCAATGCTAAACGAAGTCACGTTTCATAAAATCGTCGGCGATACCCGGTAATCGCGCTTCCGGACGTAAACACATTTGGCGACGGATAAGTTAAAGAACTGGCGCAATGTCATTCACGGTAATGGAAACTCCAAACGAAGTTGAGCCTCCGGAATTGTTAGCCGTCACGGCATAAATCGCTGCTGCAGAAACGGCAGTTGGCAGCCCCAGAAATTACTTCCGGAATTTGTGTTGAACGACAGTCCTGCAGGCAAGGCCGGCGCAATGCTATAGCTTATAACTGAACCGGAAATCGTCGGCGATAAACTCGCACCGCGCTCTAACCGTAAAGATATTCGGTGAGGTATAACCCGGAAGAACTCGGCGCAATGTCATTCACGGTAATGGAAACTCCAAACGAAGTTGAGCCTCCGGAATTGTTAGCCGTCACGGTATAAATCGCTGTTGCAGCAACCACGGATGGCGTTCCAGAAATTACTCCGGAATTTGTGTTGAACGACAGTCCTGCAGGCAAGGCCGGCGCAATGCTATAGCTTATAACTGAACCGGAAATCGTCGGCGATAAACTCGCAATCGCGCTTCCAACTGTAAAGATATTCGGTGAGGTATAACTCAAAGAACTCGGCGCTACATCGTTCACGGTAATGGAAATTCCAAACGAAGTTGAGCCTCCGGAATTGTTAGCCGTCACGGTATAAATAGCAGTTGCAGAAACGGCAGTTGGTGTTCCAGAGATGATTCCCGAAGTTGTATCAAAGGAAAGTCCCGCAGGCAAGGCCGGCGCAATGCTAAACGAAGTCACGTTTCCAGAAATCGTCGGCGATAAACTCGCAATAGCACTTCCCACGGTAAACACATTTGGTGATGGATAAGTTAAAGTATTCGGCGCGATGTCATTCACGGTAATAGAAACTCCAAACGAAGTTGAGCCACCAGAATTGGTTGCCGTTACGGTATAAATCGCCGTTGCAGAAACCACGGATGGCGTTCCTGAAATCACTCCGGAATTTGTGTTGAACGAAAGTCCTGCAGGCAAGGCCGGCGCAATGCTAAACGAAGTCACGTTTCCAGAAATCGTTGGCGATAAACTCGCAATAGCGCTTCCCACCGTAAATACATTTGGCGATGGATAAGTTAAAGAACTCGGCGCGATGTCATTCACGGTAATGGAAACTCCAAACGAAGTCGACCCTCCGGAATTGATGGCCGTTACGGTATAAATGGCAGCTGCAGAAACTGCTGTTGGTGTTCCTGAAATTACTCCGGAATTTGTGTTGAACGACAGTCCTGCAGGCAAGGCCGGCGCAATGCTAAACGAAGTCACGTTTCCAGAAATCGTCGGCGATAAACTCGCAATCGCGCTTCCGAGGGTAAATACATTGGGTGAAGTATAACTAAGCGAACTCGGCGCTACATCATTCACGGTAATGGAAACTCCAAACGAAGTTGACCCACCGGAATTGTTAGCCGTTACGGTATAAATCGCTGTTGCAGCAACGGCAGTCGGCGTTCCTGAAATCACTCCTGAACCGGTGTTGAATGATAATCCAGATGGTAAAGCCGGCTCTATACTAAACGAAGTCACGTTTCCAGAAATCGTCGGCGATAAACTCGCAATAGCGCTTCCGACGGTAAACACATTCGGCGAAGCATAACTAAGTGAACTCGGTGCAATGTCATTCACGGTAATGGAAACTCCAAACGAAGTTGACCCACCGGAATTGTTAGCCGTTACGGTATAAATCGCTGTTGCAGCAACCACGGATGGCGTTCCAGAAATTACTCCGGAATTTGTGTTGAACGACAGTCCTGCAGGCAAGGCCGGCGCAATGCTAAACGAAGTCACGTTTCCAGAAATCGTCGGCGATAAACTCGCAATAGCGCTTCCGACGGTAAACACATTCGGCGAAGCATAACTAAGTGAACTCGGTGCAATGTCATTCACGGTAATGGAAACTCCAAACGAAGTCGAACCTCCGGAATTGTTAGCCGTTACGGTATAAATCGCTGTTGCAGCAACGGCAGTCGGCGTTCCTGAAATCACTCCTGAACCGGTGTTGAATGATAATCCAGATGGTAAAGCCGGCTCTATACTAAACGAAGTCACGTTTCCAGAAATCGTCGGCGATAAACTCGCAATAGCGCTTCCGACGGTAAACACATTTGGTGATGGATAAGTTAAAGAACTCGGCGCTACATCGTTCACGGTAATGGAAACTCCAAACGAAGTCGAACCTCCGGAATTGTTAGCCGTTACGGTATAAATCGCTGTTGCAGCAACGGCAGTCGGCGTTCCTGAAATCACTCCTGAACCGGTGTTGAATGATAATCCAGATGGTAAAGCCGGCTCTATACTAAACGAAGTCACGTTTCCAGAAATCGTCGGCGATAAACTCGCAATAGCGCTTCCGACGGTAAACACATTTGGTGAGGTATAACTCAAAGATGAAGGCGCAACATCGTTCACAGTAATGGAAATTCCAAACGAAGTTGACCCACCGGAATTGTTAGCCGTTACGGTATAAATCGCTGTTGCAGAAACCTCGGTTGGCGTTCCAGAAATCACACCCGTTGAAGTGTTGAACGAAAGTCCAGCAGGCAAGGCCGGCGCAATGCTAAACGAAGTCACATTTCCAGAAATCGTCGGCGATAAACTCGCAATAGCGCTTCCGACGGTAAACACATTAGGAGAATTGTAGCTCAGACCAGAAGGCGCCACATCTTTGACAGTAATGGTTACATCAAATGAAGTCGAACCACCTGAGTTTGTGGCAGTAATCGTATAAACGGTGAGTGGCTGAATTGCGATAGGCATCCCTGAAATGCGTCCGGTGCTCGTGTTGAAATTTAAACCCGCAGAAAGTGTTGGGCTGATTGAATAACCGGTAACCGGCCCGCCCGAAATACTTGGGTTCAAGTTTGAAATAGCAGTTCCTTTGGTATAAACGTTCGGTGTATTGTAGCTTAAATTACTCGGCGGAATATCATTCACCGTGATGCTCACATCAAATGAAGTTGAACCTCCAGAATTTGTCGCGGTAATCGTGTAAATAGTGGTTGCGCGAATGACTGAAGGCGTTCCGGAAATGCGGCCGGTTGAAGTATTAAAGACCAAACCTGCAGACAAACTCGGATTGATACTGTAAGAAGTCACTGCACCGCCGGAAACCGTTGGATTTAAACTTGTAATGGCGGTATTTCGGGTGAATATGTTCGGCGTGTTGTAACTGAGATTCGTTGGCGGCGGATCATTTACCGTAATATTCACAATAAAAGTAGTTGAACCTCCTGAATTGGTGGCCGTTACGGTATAATTGGTCGCTGTGCGCAAGGCAGTAGGTGTCCCGGAAATAATACCGGTTGTCGTACTGAAACTCAAACCAGCCGATAAGCTCGGGCTGATGCTGTAACTTATAACCGTTCCGCCCGAAGAAGTTGGGTTGAGCGGTGTAATGGCTATATTTCTGGTAAAAACATTCGGAGTTAGGTAACTTAGATTACTTGGAGCGATGTCTTTTACCGAAATCACCACACCAAATGAAACCGAGCCTCCGCTGTTGGTAGCCGTTACGGTGTAAGTGGCTGAAGCAGTTACTGCGGTTGGTGTGCCTGAAATGACCCCGGTCAAAGAATCTAGCGACAAACCTGCAGGAAGACTAGGACTTACGGTATATTGAATGACAGTTCCGCCCGAAACGGTCGGGCTTAATGGTGTAATTGAGCTGTCTTTGGTGAATACGTTTGGAGTTGTATAACTTAAGGCTGACGGCGCTATATCTTTTACCGTAATCTGTAAATCAAAACTGCTTGAACCAAAGGCATTGGCGGCTGTAACGGTATAAGTGGTAATTGCGCTGACTGCGGTTGGCGTTCCCGAAATAACTCCGGTAGCAGTATTCAAACTCAAGCCTGACGGAAGCGCGGGCGTGATGCTGTAAGATGAAACGTTGCCGCCGGAAATGCTTGGTGTCAAGTTGCTGATGGCCGTGTTTTTTGTAAAGACATTCGGCGTGATATAGCTCAGATTGGACGGAGCGACATCATTGACTGAAATCACAATCCCGAACGAAGTTGATCCGCCTGAATTGGTTGCCGTCACAGTGTAGGTCGAGGCGCCTTGCTCGGCAGTCGGGGTTCCTGAAATAACTCCGGTGAGCACATTCATACTCAAACCACTCGGAAGTGCAGGCAAAATGCTGTAACTCAAAACCGCTCCACCTGAAATCGTTGGAGATAAATTGCCAATAACTGAATTCACGGTAAACACATTCGGCGATGGATAACTCAAATTGCTCGGAGCCGCTTCATTCACATTGATGACCAAGCCAAACGAAACGCTTCCGCTGGCTTTGGTTCCGGTAACGGTATAAGTCGTGGTTGGGCTAACAACGGTTGGCGTTCCTGAGATAACTCCGGTGGTTGAGTTTAAAGTTAATCCGGCAGGTAAAGCCGGTGAAACACTGTACGAAAGAATCGTTTCTGCGGTGGTCGGATTCAAAGCGGTAATCGCTGTTCCAACGGTATATGAATTAGGAGACGGATAAGAAAGTTTGAGCTGAACCGCATCAACGGCAATGTTGTTAAAAGTAACGCGCGCGCCATTATCAGCAGTCATATTTGAACCGGTAAAACGGAATCTGATTTTAAAATTCGGATTGTTATCGGCTGAGGGAATCGTTGAAAAATCAACCGTAAATAACTGATAAGCGCTCGTGAGTGTCAACGAAGTGGCGGTTAAACCCGTGGTAATCCAAACCGGCGTTCCGGCATTGACCGAATAGTCGACGGATATCCCGCTGGCGGCACCTTCGTCAACCGCTGCAAAGGTGAATTTAGGTTTTTTGTAACCGGCCGTTGAAAACTGAAAAACCATCGTGTTTTCAAGACCATTGCTTTGAAACGGTTGTTTGATTTGCAAACCGCGCATATTGCTCGAAGCATAGGCGATGTTTCCGTTAACCGATTGGCGATAGTTGATGCTGGTTGGGTTGTTGCGACGTTCCATCGACGCTTTTCCGTAATTAGGACTGTTGGATGGATACGGATAGCCCGACAAACAAGATTGATATTGAATCACGCCGTCGACAGCGAGTTCATAAGTTGTATTCAAACTGGTTAACTGAGCTCCGTTAACGATATTTCCGTCCATCATCCAGAAATAAATCGGCACAAAAACATCGCTGGTTGTATCAGCCACAAAGTTTGCGGTAATTGAAAAGTTGGCAGAAGGCGTCAAGGTAATTTCTGCATCTGTACTGGTCGATGCGCCGGACCAATGCGAGAAAATATAGCCCGGTTTGGCGATTGCTTTGAGTTTAACGGGAATGTTTTTAAAATAAATTCCCGACCACGGATACGGATTAGCCGCCGTGATGCCCGGAGTTCCTTGGGCAATATTAATCGTATTCATTTTAATGTAACCCTGAGCAGTATCATTCACATTCAGGGTGGCAGTGAGGTTACTTTGAATAGAAAACACCGAACGAATATGATCGCGTTGCCAAGTAGGTCTTTCAATCAAGAACTCTTCTTCATAATCTATATCGCTGTCATAAGAACTCAAGCTTGAAGGCGCTTTCCATCGGGCCGAATGTGCTGTAATTTCAGGACGAACCACGGCAGACATTTCGTGCAAACGCGTGACGGTTCGGTTGGTCAGAAATGAAGTATTGAGCAAGTCAGCAAAACGGTTGATGAAGTCGTTTTTAAAACCGGTATTGGTTAGCAATTTGCGCAAAACCAAAGTTGAATAAGCAGGATTGAGATAATTAGGAGCCGTATCAACCGAAGTGGCAATTTGAAGTGAATTCGAAGTATAATCGCCAAATACAAAAGACATCGAATTGTCCATATCGTGAAACATATAACGCCATCTACCATCCAAACCATAAGGTGCTGCCGGATTGTATGCCGCTATTTTGTTGCGCCAAAAGAACATATTGTTGTTGGGCCAATCTTCATTTTGAAAGAAGATGTTGGCGATAAAATAATCGGCAACATTTTCAGGGTCAAGCTGTGTTTTGATGTAGTCGTAATTGGCTTGGGTTGACAACGAATGGCTGTTCAAATAATTAACCATAGCCGTATAATGCGTTGCATCGCCCTCTTTGACTACGCTGTCATTTTCGAGAAAATCAACGGCTGAAGTATTATAAACACGCTTAAAATAGTTGTCGTCATAGCGTTCACGCATATTTAATATGCCCCAATATTCGCCATTGACAAATGCGATGGTCGGCTGATAAGCTTCTTTTTCGGGATACAATTCTTTACACAAATCATGAAGAAATGCATCGCGAAACATGGTGCTGAAAAAATCACCTCCAGAATTAGAAAGCGTTAAACGTTCGTAAGCTGTGTAGGGTAAATTGCTGAAAAAATTGTAATCCAAATCGTCATCTCCATAATCAGATCGGGCATAAACAGACAAGGATTTACTTTGAAATCGTCGCGAAACACCGCCGCGAATTTTAAGCCCGACTTCTTGGTTGATTACTTCGTTTCCGTTTACAAAATAGCTCAAGTTGGCTGAGCGCTCATCATTGACTTCAAGATAATAATTCCCGCGCTGACTGGCTTTGGCACTTCCGTTTGGGTTGGCTGCTCTCCAGAGATCAAAATCTTTTCCGGCTACAAAAATTCCGTTGTCATAGCCAAAAAAGCGGTCTTCATTTAAATTGATAGACACCACCGGAAAAGTATATTTACTGCTGCCCAGCGGAGTAATAAAATAGTTTTTGGTGATGATCGGACTCGGCAAATAACCCGGTTTAATCACTTTGGCGCGAACCGTTGTACTTTTAAAAACATTAAACGACGGAATATACGTTGGGTTGAAGCTAAAGGTCGATGACATCGCGGCCAAATCGTTGGGCTGCGAAGTTCGGTCGGAAATGCTCAGCGGCGCTGAATATTGAAAAGTTCGATAGCTGTTATTCAGTAACGAACCACTAGACTGTCCGGGCGTTTCAATGTATTGATTTTTGTAGGTGTAAGTAGTTCCTGAAAGATTGTTCTCGTCGGGCTCTGAGCCGTCCAAGGTGTATAAAATAGTGGTTCCGGGTTCGGCAGTGGATAAGTTCAATGAAAACCCAGTGGTGTAAAAGCCAGCATTCTGTGAAAAAGTTGGCGGATTCAAAGTTCCGGAATATCCTGTACTTGAATTAACCGTATTAGGCGTTGGGGTTCCAAAAAACACAAACGGGCCGGTTCCATTCGGAAGTCGACCGTAAGAAATATTCGCTGGTAAATTGGCTGCCGGTGCAGTATCGATGGTGGTTCCTGAAGCATTCGTTAGGTATAAAGCTTCACCGCTGCCGCTGATTTTGAAATTGGTATGCAAAGGTTGACCGGCAACCGCACGGTTTTTATCAGAAGCCCAAACAATTAAATATTGTCCGGCCGCAATTGAAACATTCGGAAACGTCCATTTAAGTGGTAAGGCCGGATCATCAGTGAGTCCGAAGCCCGAAAGGTTCACCGAAACCGAACCTTTGTTGTATAATTCAATCCAATCTTCACGGGAGTTATCTTCATCCTGAATAGACGCGGTATTCGAGGCTAAAAGTTCATTAATGACAATGTTTTGTGCGTGTAAAACGGAAAAATTCGCCCACAGAAAAAAGGCGAAGAATAATCGGGTAAAAATTTTCATGGTTTTTGTTTGCTCTTTGGTTATAAAATTATTGATAATGAAGCCATCAGAAATTTTTTTTCGGCACAAAACCAAGATAGTCGACGAACAGCATTTTTAGAAAAACCGCTTGAATTTTAACCATAAAAAAAGAGGAAACTCAAACCGAGCTTCCTCTTTTTAACCTAATAACAATTTAAGTGTTGAAACTTATTTTTTGATGATTTTTTTGGTTTCTGATTTGCCGTCACTGTGCAATTGGAGCAAGTAAATTCCGCTTGGAATATCTGCCAAATAAGCTTGGGCATTATCTAATTTTCCGGCTTTAATTATTCGTCCGTCGATGCTGTAAACTTCATAAGTTACTTCTTGTGTTTGCGCAACACCAATCACATTGATTTGATCTGTAAACGGATTCGGGAATACACTAAATTGGTCTTGAACTGCTTGATTTACAGCCAACGGCAAGGCAGTTCCGTGAACCGCAATGTTGTTGAAGGTAATACGCGCTCCAGTATCGGCAGTCATATTGGTTCCGGTAAAACGCAAGCGGATTTTAAAGTTCGGATTGTTTTCAGCAGCCGAAATCGAACTAAAATCAATATTGTATAATGCATAAGTGCTTCCGAGTGCGAATGAATTCGAAATCATTCCTGAAGTTGTCCAAACCGGTGTTCCGGCTACCGTTGAATAATCAACCAAAATAGCTGTCGCGTTGGTCAATTCGTTTATAGCGGCAAATGAGAATACAATGTCTTTGTAACCATGGGTCGAGAAGTTGAACACCATAAGGTTTTCTTGTCCGGCACTTTGCAGCGGTTCTTTAATTTGAAGCCCTTTCATATCACTGGTCAAGAATGGCAAATCACTATTGAGCTCTGGGAAATAATTTACATCTGTTGGACTGTTTCTTCTTTCCATTGAAGCTTTTCTCCAGTTAGGATCTGCAGAAGTAAACGGATAACCGGTTAGGCAAGAATGATATTCTATTACACCATCTCCATCGGTTGATACTGCTTTGTAAGTTGTATTGAGTGTTTGCAGCGGAAGATTATTGGCAATAGCTGAAGTCATCATCCAATAATAGATTGGGTGACTTGTAGCGGTAGTTTCAGGAGTAAACACAGCCGTAACACTAAAGCTAGAAGCTGAGTTAATCGTGATTTCGTCAGCAGTGCTTGATGAAGCGCCTGTCCAGTGACTAAATACATAACCAGGCAAGGCAATCGCTTTTAATTTTACCGGAACGTTTGAGAAGTAAATTCCGGTCCAAGGATATGGATTGGCACCAATTCCGTCGGTTCCTTCTTTGATGTCGATGGTGTTGATTTTTATATAACCGTAGGCAGGATTCGATACATTAAGTGTAGCATTAATGTTGTTGGCAATACCAAATTTTCCGCGGATGTGGTCTCTTTGAATCGACGGACGTTGGTTGATGAAATTGGTTTGTTTTCCTAAGAAATAATTCCAATCGCCATTGTTTTCAGGAACACCCCAACGAGCAAATTGTCCCGGAGCCTCAGGATCTAAAGTTGATTTCATTTCGGCCATTTTAGATAACATTCTTGAAGTTAAGAAAGTGGTGTTGAGCAAATCTGCAAATCGGTTGATGAAATCAGTTTTGAATCCTGGGTTTTCTAACATTCTTCTCAAGAACAAAGTTGACCACGGCGCATTAGGCCAACCTGGGCCGTTTGGTTCTGTGGCATCGGCTAAGCTGTTGAGGGTGATATCGCTGTTTGAAATCGCAAAGGTATCATCCATATCGTGCGCCATCCAACGCCATCTTCCGTCTTGGCCATAAGGCGCATCCGGAGTATACGAAGCGGTTTTCTTTCTCCAGTAATAGATATTGTTTACCGGCCAGTCAGCATTTTCTAAGAAGATATTTGAAATGTAGTAATCTTTGAAACTCTCCGGATCCATTTGTGTGGTGATGTAATCATAATTGGCTTGGTCGCTTAGCGTATGACCTTCCATATATGTTACTAAATTATAGTAATCATCTTGAGCGGTTTGTCCGCCTTCGACAATCCAATACTCGTTTTCTAAAACTTGGATATCGGCCGAGGCAATGTTGTATACACGACTAAAGAACTTATCGTCAATTTTATCGCGGAAACTCAAGATGCCCCAATATTCTCCGTTGAGGAAAGTAACCGTTGGTTGCCATCCTTTGGTAGTGATGTGTAAATTTTTGAGCAATTGATGGCACAATGCATCGCGAAACATCGTCTGGTTATAATCGTTTCCGGAGTTGTGCAAAACAATACTTTGGAAGCTGTCAAAACTTCTGTCGTTGAAGAATTGATAACTCATGGTATCATCACCGTAATCAGAACGCGAGTAAAAAACGAACGATTTGTTCTGAGCTACACGCGACGAACCTCCGTGGATGCGCAATCCTATGTCTTGATTGAGTACTGGCGCACCGTTGATGAAATAAGTAAAGTTGGTGTTTCGCTCGGTTTCACTCCCGCGACGGAAGAAATTCGCTACATCGCCAATCGTCGGTGCATCGTCATTTGGGTTGGCCACACGCCAGTTGTCAAAATCAACACCGGCCACTAAAGTTCCTTGGTTGTAATCAAAAAGCAAGTTTTCATCTACGCTTAAGGAAACCACAGGCAATGAATATTTTGAAGCACCTTGCGGAGAAATGTAATAGGATTTAGTAACTGTTTGACTGTCAAGCGCACCAGCTTTTACTACTTTGGCACGAACTACTGTTCCTTTAAAAATAGGCGTTGCAGGAATATAGGTTGGGTTAAAGTCATAAGTGGTTGAAATCGCGGAAATTTTGTTTGGTTGAGATGAGCGATCTACAATGCTAATGGGCGAACCACTGTATTGGAAAGTTCTAAAACTCTGATTGAGCAGCGGACCTGTTGCCTGACCTGGGGCGAACGGATATTGATTTTTGTAGCTGTAGGTTGTTCCGCCCAAGTTTGAAACTTTAGGCTCAGAACCGTCTAACGTGTATAATATAGTAGCGCCTGGAATCGTCGTTGAGATGCTGAGGTTAAAACCATTCACGTAAAAACCGGCTTCTTGAGAAAAAGTCGGCGGCGTTAAAGCTTCGTCATAACCAGTGGTCGAGTTGGCTGCCGCAGGAGTTACCTCGGCAAAAAACTTAAAGGGGCCGGTTCCGTTGGGAAGACGTCCGTATGAGATATTTTGTAATGAAGCTGTAGCCGGAACCGAATCAACGGTAATACCTGAAGTATTGGTCAAAATAACCGTATCACCGGCTGAACTCAATTTAAAATTGGTGTGAAGCGGTTGACTTGGGTCGGTGCGATTTTTATCGGAACACCAAATAAGTAAATAAGCACCTGGATCAAGAGTTACATTTGGGAACACCCATTTGTACGGGAGTGCCGAATCATCACTAAGGCCGTAGCCTGCAAGATTAACCGCCGAGGCTCCGTTGTTGAAGAGCTCAACCCAATCTTGGTGGGTTCCGTCTTCGTCGACATTGATCGTGGTGTTGGCTTCGAGAATTTCGTTGATGACCACACCTTGTGCGTGGGTCGAAAAAGCGAAGGTTAATAAAAGCAATGTGATAAAAATTGGGGAGAATTTTTTCATGACTTTTTTAAAGTATTGATTAATAGGCCGTAAAACTATATTAAATGTTAAGAAAAGCCTTTATTTTATCGATACAAAGCGTAAATAGTCTGTGAAGTGCAGGAATTAATGTAAACTTCATTTTAGGAATAGTATAAATTTTTAAACTTGACTAGAGAAAGGAGCTATTGAAATACTTTGTACAACCTTAAATAATGAAATTTTGGTTAGGCTATTCTTTGATGAAAGTTTTTGGTGAAACCCCGTTGGTTGTATAAACCTTCAAGATATAAGCTCCAGTTTTCAGATTTGAGAGGTTGAGTGTTTTTGAATTACTCTCTACTTCACAAGATAAGATATGTTGTCCCAAAACAGAATAAATTTCTAAAGCTATTATTTTTTGGTCTTTTGCAACATGTACATACAAAAAATCTTGAGCCGGATTTGGATAAACCGTTATGGTTTTTTCAACCGCAGCAATTTCGGTTTTTAAAACACTGGTAGTTGGACATGCCATATTTTGACGAGAACCGCCGGACCATTCCCAAAGTGTACCGTCTTCTTTTATTCCGGCAATGATATTATAGGACCCACAGATTTGTTTCCAGCTTTCAGGGCTTATTTGCAACGTAACCAAAATTGGTGTATTTGTGTTGTTTCCGAATTCACCATTTTGATTCAAACCCCAAGCCCATAATGTTCCATCGGCAACAATACCAAAGGCTGTTTTTGGGTTGGGTATTGAAATTTCTCTCCAGCGGTGTGTGTTGTTTGTGATGGGGACAAAGATGTTGCTGCCCACGGTATTATTGTCGCCAAAGCGCCCCATCTGTTTTAATCGCCATAGTCATATAACAGCCGGTAAATACTTTATCCCAATTACTCGATATGACTTCAAAAATACCATTCGGAGAAACGTAAGTGTTGTTTCCGATTTGCCCATCACTATTAATTCCCTAGCCCCATAATGAACCGTTGTTGGTTTCAGCCATTCCAGAATAATAGCCTAAGGATACTTGTTTCCAATCATTTCCGATTTGCAACCTAGGAGTTTGAATTGCATATTCGTTTGGAAAACCGGCTTCATGAGTTTGGTTATATCCCCATGAGAGCATCGTGCCATCTGTATTTAAAATCGCAGCATTGACACCGGCTTTTATTTCTTTACAAAGCGGGAAGGTTCCTACCATCACGGGACGATTGCTGTTGGTGGTTGTTCCGATTCCCAATTGATAGGTAGTGTTGTTAACCCAAGCCCAAAGCGTATTGTCTGTTTTTAGTGCATACGAACTAAAATTGCCCTCAGCAACTTGTTTCCATTGGCCTGCGTTTCCAATCTGTACCGGTGTGTCGCTCGAAATAGTGTTTCCATTACCTATTTGACCATAAGTATTATTGCCGACAGTCCAAATTGAACCGTCTTCTTTGAGCATTATCATATGTTCAAGACCACAAGCAACTTGTTTCCCGCATTGAGCTATTGTATTTTGTGTCAGTAAAACAAGGCTGAACCATAAAACTGTTTTTGAAAATAAAAGGCGCCTCACAATAAATGCTGATTTAAATTTTGAAATGGATTATAAAAGTAATATAGTTTGATTTAAAAAAAAGATAATAGATATATTTGTACTCTTGGAGACTTTTGGTTTTGTATTTCAAATACAATCAAAAAATTAACCTTTGTCCAAGAAATTAAAAAACTTTGAAAGAGAGAATATTAGTAAAGTTTAAAAGCCACCAATCACTTTTTATAATTGTTTTTGGAGCGGTTGGTTTTTTTATTACCAATATCATATTAAAAGAAAAGCTCAACCCTATTGAGTATGGAGAGTATTCAATGGTTATAACTTTTTTTTCGATGGTGTATATATATGGGTTATTGGGGCTTGAGCAAGTATTGGTAAAGTATTCGCACATTATTGAGAAAAATATTTTAACAACTGACACTTTTTTGATAAAAATCACGACAGGATCTATTCTTGTAAGTTCTATAATAAGCTCCATTTTTTTTCTATTGTACTACAATGCAATTCAGGTTAATCCAATTTTGTTTTATATTTCAACAGCATGCATGATTAGCTTGTTGTTTTTATACTCAGTATTTCGATTGAACTCAAATTTTGTTTTAGCACAATTAGCTCAGAACGGTTTTAAAATAATCTTTTTTGTTGTGGTGTCATTTCTACTTTTTTTAAAGAGATTTTATCTGAACGAAGTTTTTTTGATTCTTTTTTTAAGCATTATTATAGTCTTTTTAGCCGGAGCAATTTATTTAAATAACAAAATAGATTTCAAATTCAACAAATCAACAACAAATAAAACCATATTAGCAGCAGGTTTTTATTTTTTAATTTCAACATCAACCTTTTCAATAATTAATTTTGCCGACAGGTACTTGATTGAATATAAACTGGGCTTGGAAAAAGTTGGGGATTATTTTTATTTATCTAATATTTTTCTATCTCCGTTCTCAATTTTTCAAGGTTATATAGGTTTTAAAAAACTAGTTCAGTACAAAAATTCTTTTGAGGTAGAAACCTTCAAAAAGAATAACAAAACAAACTTGTTTTTAGGGTTTTTATTGGCTGTCGTGTTGTTGTTGTTTTATAAGTTTATTGAAATAACTAAGATGGTGAATTTTAATTTTGCTGAAAATTTGAATGTTATTTTGCTACTTTTGGCTTTAGGAATTGCCAAACTGTATTCGTCGGGAATATACCCAGCTTTTGATGTTGTTATTAATTTACAAAATTTAAAAAAGGCCAAAACATTAATTTTGTTGATAACCCTAACGCTTGTTCTTTCGGCATTTCTGATAGCTCATAATACCGAGACGATTATTCTAATAATGATCCTTATTTGGATAACCAAAACGCTATTACTCAAATCATTTTTGTTAAAACAAGTAAAAAGAGAGAAGATTGAATAAAATAATAAACATAATTTTTTATTTAGGCCTTTTCTTTTTTGCTTTTAATTCTTTTGAGGGCCCTACTTTTTTAGGAGAATTCAAAGATGAAGCAGGAGTCTATTTTTTTGTTTCAGGCTTTCTTCTACTCTTTTTTAACCAAAAGATTTTTTTTCCGATTAAAAGTCACGAGTTTCAAATAGTGCTAATTTTTTTAGGTTGGTGTTTTTTATGTACATTATTGAATATTGCAGAAGTTTCGCAAAATTATTTCAAACATACATACGGAATAAATAGATTCATTAGACAATATTTTTCAATTTGCTTATCATCCGTTCTGTTTTTCCTCTTTTTTTACAGTATGTTGAAAAAGATGTCTTTGTCTGAAATTTTTATTAATGTTAGAAGGGTATTTCTTTTTTCGTTGATTTTTGCATTTATCTTAGGCTTCTTCGAGACATTGTATTCAATTTTTGGAATAGGGCAGATTAAAAAGGTTATAGATGTTTTTAACCTTTTTCCGTTTGTAGAAAAAGATGTATTTAATGACAGAATTTCTTCAATTGGAAACGAACCGCCTCTATTGGCTATTTATCTAATTACCATCTCTGGCTGGATGTTTAGCTACATAATTACCAATAAAGGTTGGCTAAAATATTTGCCAACTATTTTGGTTTTATTTCTAACCTATTTTTGTGGTTCTAGAACAGGATTGATTGTAATCTTGTTTCAAATGATACTTTTTTTTGCAACCATAACCCCAACTCAAAAAATCATTGATATTTCAAAAAAGGTGGTCTTATATATAACTATACTTGTTGGTCTTGTCATAGTATTTAACGGAGATAAAATTGTAAAATCAGTTGAAAAGAAACTAGAGTCTTTAGATTTCAAAGGCAATCTAGAAAAGAGCATATCAAATCAATCTCGTTTTGGTATGCAATACGCAACATTAGAAGTTTTTAAAGAACACCCAATAGTCGGAGTTGGTTTTGGGCAACAATCGTATTACAGCAGGCACAAATATCCTCGTTGGGCTAAGAAAAACAATTATGAGTTTAAATTACTCTATGAAAACAATGCCGTCAAGGCTTTCCCTCCTGGGTATAATATTTATACACGAATAATGGCTGAGACAGGTTTGATAGGACTGCTGATAATATTGTATATGATATATTACACACTTCGCAAAGTCAGAAAAATAATTAAAAATTCAGACGGTCTAAAAACAAATTTATCCCTAATTTTGCTGACTTCGTTTGCAGGCTTATATATCAATTGGTTGCAAATAGACAGTTTTAAGATTTTTGGAATATGGTTTTCGTTAGCTTTACTGATTAGACTTCAGAGTAAAGAGCTAGACGCAACCACATAAACACTGCTTTAGATGAGTTTTAAAAAAATACTAGATAGATTAAAAAGAGAGAATGTAAATCCTTCTTTACTCTCTTTTTTTATAAATGATTATTATTTGATAAGAGGAGACTTGTTCAAACAAATAAAAGTAAATTCAAAAAAACTTCACGGAAGTGTTATGGACTTTGGATGCGGCACCAAACCGTATGCATATCTTTTTGATAATAATCCAGAATATATAGGTGTAGATTTGAAGCTAGAAGGCTGGGAGGAAAGACAAAAATATGCTGATGTTTTTTACGATGGGAAAACGATTCCGTTTGAATCTGAAAGGTTTGACAGTATGATATGCACAGAGGTTTTAGAACATGTCTTCAATGTCGAAGAATTGCTTTCAGAATTTCAGAGGGTTTTAAAAAAAGGAGGTAAAGCCTTAATAACAACACCCTTCATGTGGGAAGAGCACGAAATGCCCTATGATTTTGCCAGATATACTACACCGGCCCTAATTTATTTATATGAAAAACACGGTTTTAGGGTTGTGAAACACATTAAAACAGGTAATAACATAAGAGTGATATGTCAGTTTGTGATTAATTATGTGAAGTCTTATTTGCCAAAACACAAAATTATCCGCCAAATATTGTTAATGCCATTCATTATATTTTTCAATATATTTTCAATCTTAATAGGTAATATATTGCCGGGTGATAAAACCATGTATTTTAATAACGTTTTTTTGTTAGAGAAAATATAATATTTATTACAAGAATTCGTTTCACAATATTATTTTAACAATAACAAATGAACTATTTCAAGACATCACTAGTTGTTATAATTGCTTGTTTTATCTTGACATCCTGCAAAAAAAAAGAAACTGTAAAATCTGATTTTGAGAGTTTTGTTTTAACTGCAGATTTAAATATCCCAAAAGATAACATGATTGCTCTTTATTATACTGATGGATTGAATCAATGGTTCAGTCCCCAAAAAGCTATATGGGCAGGACTGAAAAAAAAAGATAAAAACCAATTAATTTCCTTAAAAATGCCTTGTGGTGTTTTGCCAAGAGACTTAAGAATTGATTATTGTTTTGAAGAATTTTTTGGACCAATCCAAATTAATTCGATCATACTTATTTATAAAAAAGGTTCTTTTAAAATTGACAGATCTGTTTTTTTAGATTACTTTAAACCCAATCAATATATAATTTACAATAAAGAAACAGGAGTAGCCAAACCAACCAAAATAAACGGAAAATCTCAACCCTTTTTTAGTTCTAAAGACAAATTAGTAGAACTCATATTAGATTTAGAAATGGAGAACATTTAAAAGCCTTCGTAAGTATACTAAAATACAGATGAATAAAACTGCCCTTTTAATCCCCCACTACAACAACCCAGAAGGGCTCACCAAGTCTTTACTTTCAATACATCGAGATGAACAATTAGATGTATTTGTTATTGATGATGGAAGCTCAAAAGATAAAATTGACGAAAAAGGAGCCAAGGATTCTTTTCAGGCCCAAGGCCAAATTAAATTCAAGTATCTCGAAAAAAACCAAGGAATTGAAAACGCTCTAAACAATGGTTTGGACTGGATTCTTGGAGAGAAAATATACGAGTATATTGCCCGACTTGATTGTGGCGATATATGTTTAGACAAGAGATTTAGCATACAAGAAGACTTTTTGAATAAAAACCCCGACATAATGTTGGTCGGTGCTAATATAATTTGTGTTGGGACAGACGGCTCGTTTCTTTATAATCTTTATTACCCTGAGAAAACGGAAAATATTAGAAAGAAAATGTACCTTAATTCAATGTTTTCACACCCTTGCTCAATGTATCGTGTTAAAGTAGTCGAAGAAATAGGGAAATACCCCACAAATCATCATGCAGCAGAGGATTATGCCTACTTTTTTAAAATAGTCAGAAAATATCCCACTTACAATATTCAACAGTTTTTGTTGAAATATGAAATAAACCCTCAAGGAATTTCACAAACCAAAAGACGTTTTCAGGTTAAAGGGAGGATTAAAATTATTTTGGAAAATTTCTACTTTGGATTTTGGCCAATTTATGGCTTGTTGAGAAATATAATTCTATATATTGTTCCCAATAAGCTATTAATTAGAATCAAGAAAATGAAGAATGATCAATTATTTTAGAAATAATTTTTACACACTTCTAGGAGGTTCTTTGATTGCTATGATGGCATTTTCAACAGCGATTCCTAACCTCATTTTTGGTTTAATGATTTTTGTTTATATATTCAAAACCAAATGCAAACAATTTTCCGCGGTACATAACAAAGCTCTTTTTTTTCTGATTTTACTGTTAACATTCTTTACCGTTAAGTCGGTATACAATCACTATTTTA
Source organism: Flavobacteriaceae bacterium (assembly GCA_046329175.1). Classification (GTDB taxonomy): domain Bacteria; phylum Bacteroidota; class Bacteroidia; order Flavobacteriales; family Flavobacteriaceae; genus Flavobacterium. The sequence continues at coordinate 171,331 of JAXLVE010000003.1, read as the reverse complement.
TTTCAGATTTTAAGTATTTAAGTCGTTATTTCATTATTATTTCGACATGCATTTTGTTTTACGGGATCAATCAGACTACTCTAGTCGTGTCTTATTTAATTTTTGCCATACTTGCAACTCTTAGAGCTACGATTAACGCAATAAAATATGTTTGCGTTTTTCATGAAATCCCGTTTGGCAACGGAATCATAGTAAACAAGATTTTGGTCATTGAAAGGCCATATATAGGTTTTATCTCGGTAATTGCCTTGTCGTGTTTATTTTATTTATGGTACAATAAGCCTCAATTCAAAAAAGTTTATTTGCTATTTGCAGGATATTTTTTTCTTTTCTGCTTTATTATTGCCGCCAGACTTTCTCTTATGAGTATCTTGTTGTCAATAATAATTTATATTTTATTTTTTATCAAAAAGCCAATTATTTCTCGTGTTTTCTTGATTTTGACAATTCTTTTGGTTTCATCAGGAAGTCTGTTTTTATACAAAAATTTATCAACAAGGGTTTTTACAAAAATTGGTTCACAAGGGTTTTACGACCCCAGAATAACCGTTTGGAGTTGTGTCGGAAAAATTGTTCACTCAGACGAGTTTAATTTGGCAATAGGAGACAAAAATTACGGTGAAAGTTACAGTCAATTGCAAAAGTGTTATCAATCTGAAGACATGGATGATCAAAGCAGGAAAGATTGGTTTTTAGAAAAAAACTTCAACACTCATAATCAGTTTTTTGATATCTTGCTTGCCGGAGGAGTTATTGGCTTAGCTTTGTTCTTTTTTAGTATAACATATTTGCTTAAAGATGCAAGGATAGGCTTCTTTGAAACAACATTGGTGTGCTCTTTAATCCTTTTCCTTGTTTTTGAAAATGTGTTTCACAGACAGTTAGGATGTTATTTGACGGGCATAATTTATTCATTGTTAGTCATCAGCCAGATAAAAGTTATTCTCAGCCAAGCCAATATTCGATAATAAATAAATAAATGAAGAAAGCATTAATACACGATTTTTTAATACAAAACGGAGGAGCAGAAAGATGTGTTGAGAGTTTCATCAATATTTGGGACGATATGGATGTCTTTACTTTGGCAGACCACTTAAGTGAAGAAAATAGAAAAAAAATAATAAAAGGAAAATCCACTAAGACTTCTTGTATTCAAAAGATGCCGTTTTCAAAGCGGCTATTTAGATACTATTTCTCTTTTTATCCATATGCTGTAGAACAGTTTGATTTTTCAGAATACGACTTCGTTCTTAGTTCTTCATATTCAGTCTGTAAAGGAATAATCACTCGACCAGATCAAATACACATTACATACATTTATTCACCAGTAAGATATGTTTGGGATTTATATCACCAATATTTATTTGAGTCAAAGTTAAATAAAGGTATAAAAGGAGTAATTGTCAAATGGATGCTTCATTATTTTAGAAATTGGGACGCTGGAACTGCCAACAGGCCTGATTATTACATTGCAATTTCGCATTATATTGCCAAGAGAGTAAAAAAAATTTACGGCAAAGACTCCATCGTTATCTATCCTCCAGTTAATTGTCAAAGATTTTCAATTGGAGATAGAACAGAGGATTATTACTATACAGCCTCTCGAATGGTTCCCTACAAAAAGATGGATTTGATTGTTGAAGCATTCAGGCATATGCCTGACAAAAGATTAATAGTTGGAGGTGATGGTCCAGACTATGAAAAAATAAAAAAAATAGCTCCTAAAAATGTTGAAATCAGGGGTTTCTTAGACATGAACACACAAGTATCTCTAACACAAAGAGCAAAAGCATTTATATTTGCAGCCGAAGAAGATTTTGGGATTGCACCAATAGAAGCTCAGGCTTGTGGTGTTCCAGTAATCGCTTTTGGTAAAGGAGGTGCTTTAGAAACTATAATTGGTAGTTTTTCTCGAGAAGAAAGAGTTTTGCAAACCGATACGGGGATTTTTTTTGACAAACAAAATGTTGAAGAATTGATTCATGCAATTGGGGTTTTTGAAAAAAACGAATCATTATTTGACAAAGAAACCATTCGAAATCAAGCGTTAAAATTTGACACAAAAAGATTTGAAGATGAATTCAAAAGAACTATAGAAAATATTATTCAGAATCACGTATTTTAAAATGAAAAAAGCAATAATAACAGGAATAACAGGCCAAGACGGAGCCTATTTATCAAAACTTTTATTAGACAAAGGATACCAAGTCTATGGAACTTACAGAAGATCTAGTTCTATGAATTTTTGGAGAATAGAAGAATTAGGCATCCAAGATCACCCAAACCTGAAACTGTTAGAATATGATTTAAACGATCAAACCAGTAATATACGATTGATAGACAAGACCGAGCCAGATGAAATATATAATTTAGCGGCACAAAGTTTTGTGGGAGTATCATTCGATCAACCACTATCAACGGCTCAAACTACAGGAATAGGGGCTTTACATTTGCTAGAAGCCATCAGAATTATAAACCCTAATATTCGATTCTACCAAGCTAGTACATCTGAAATGTTCGGAAAGGTGCAAGAAGTTCCTCAAACAGAGGATACGCCATTTTATCCGAGAAGCCCTTATGGTTTTTCAAAATTATTTGCGCATTGGGCTACAATTAATTATCGAGAAAGTTACAATATATTTGGAGTTAGCGGCATTTTATTTAACCACGAATCACCATTAAGAGGAAAGGAATTTGTAACGCGAAAAATTACTGATGGGGTTGCTAAAATTGCCTTAAAAAAGCAATCGAAACTTGAACTAGGAAATTTAGATGCCCAGAGGGATTGGGGATTTGCAGAAGAATACGTGGTCGGAATGTATCAAATGTTGCAGCATCATACTCCAGAGACTTTTGTTTTGGCAACTGGAAAAACTTTCACGGTTCGTACTTTTGTTGAAATGTCTTTTAAGCATATTGGTGTTGAAATCGTTTGGAAAGGACAAGGGGTAGACGAAAAAGGATTTGACGCAAAGACTAATCAAATGCTTGTGGAAATCAACCCTCTTTTTTTCAGACCCTCTGAGGTTGATTTGCTTGTTGGAAATGCGCAAAAAGCAAATGATTTGCTTCAATGGCAGCCACAAACCAATATCGATCAATTATCTTCAATTATGGTAGAGGCAGATTTAAGAAGAAATAAAGATGGATTTTCTTTCTAAAACGGTTTTTATTACAGGTATTACAGGTTTTACTGGCCGATATATTTCTGATTTATATAAGTCAAAAAACTATCAGGTTTTTGGATCGTCAAATAATAAGGAAGATCAAACCGACACAATTTACTATTGCGATGTTCTTGACTTTGAATCTATGTCAGAAATTATTCGAAAGATAAAGCCTAACATTGTGATTCATCTGGCAGCCATTTCTTATGTAGGCCACAAAGACGTGAGCCAAATGTATAACGTTAACATTTTAGGGACCAAGAATCTTTTAGAAGCGATAAGGCTTTTTGCTCATGATAAAATTGAAAAAATATTGGTAGCCAGCAGCGCCACAGTTTATGGTAATCAAGAAAAACCGATACTAGACGAAAGTATGTGTCCCAACCCAATAAATGATTATGGAATTAGCAAACTCGCAATGGAGTTCGTCTGTAAATCATATTTTCAGAGCCTGCCTATTATTGTTGTACGGCCATTTAACTACACTGCACCAGAACAAAATATAAACTTCGTAGTTCCAAAAATTACAAGCGCTTTCAAAAACAGACAAGCCGAGCTTGAACTAGGAAACATAGATGTTTATCGAGAATATAATTCTATTCATTTAATAACTCAATATTATTTTCTTTTATCAATTAGTCCACACAAGAGTCAAGTTGTCAACCTCTGTAGCGGACACACATATTCTCTTAAAGAAATCATAGATAAATGTGCTACTATTACAAATCATTCGCTTGAAATAAAGATTAACCCAGCATTTGTTCGCAGCAACGAAATTATTAGTCTGTCCGGCTCTACTCAAAAACTAAAGGAACTTATTTCATTACCGACAGAATTTTCAATTGACCAGACATTAATGCTTTTTTTTAAGCAATAAGCAACTTGACAGGATTAAAAGTAAGAAATCCAAAGATTTTACTGTATTACTTTTGCAATCACAATGATAATCTTATTTTTGCTTAAAAGATGCAATCAACTATACTCCTCTGGTTGATTCATCTAAGTTGATAATGTTCAAAAAAATGAAAAAAATACTCATAACTGGTGCTGCTGGATTTTTAGGTTCACATTTGTGCGACCGTTTTATAGCTGAAGGATATTTTGTTATCGGAATGGATAATCTCATAACCGGAGATTTAAAAAATATAGAACATTTATTTAAGCACCCTCATTTTGAGTATTATCACCATGATGTAACAAAATTTGTACACATTCCGGGTCAATTAGATTATATACTTCATTTTGCCTCACCTGCCAGCCCAATCGATTATTTAAAAATTCCCATTCAAACCTTAAAAGTAGGCTCACTAGGGACACATAATTTATTGGGTTTAGCCCGAGTTAAAAAAGCACGAATTCTGATTGCATCTACATCAGAAATTTACGGAGATCCTCTTGTTCATCCGCAAAATGAAGATTATTACGGAAATGTAAATGCTATTGGACCACGGGGGGTTTATGATGAAGCTAAGCGCTTTCAAGAAGCGATTACCATGGCTTATCATACTTTTCACGGTGTTGAAACCCGTATAGTGAGAATATTCAACACCTATGGGCCCAGAATGCGACTTAATGATGGACGCGTTATTCCTGCGTTTATTGGTCAAGCACTCAGAGGCGAAGATTTAACGATTTTTGGAGATGGCTCTCAAACACGCTCTTTTTGCTATGTGGACGATCAGGTTGAAGGGATATATAGATTATTACATTCAGATTACGTAAACCCTGTCAATATTGGTAACCCCGATGAAATCTCTATTAAAGATTTTGCCGAAGAAATTATCAAACTTACTGGAACCCAACAAAAAGTTGTGTATAAACCACTTCCCATGAACGATCCACTACAACGAAAACCAGATACCACAAGAGCTAAAGAAATATTGGGTTGGGAAGCCAATGTGTCTAGATCGGAAGGAATGAAGAAGACTTATGATTACTTTAAATCTTTAACTAGCGAAGAACTTTTAAAAGAAGAACACAAAGATTTCACCAAGTATATCAACTAGATAATGAGACATAAGACAGGGAGGTATTCCGGATACATCAGACCTTTTTCTTATCTATTAGATTTGATTATCATTAATTTGTTTTCATATCTATTGGCTCCCGAGCTTTTTTCTCATTACTTTGTTGGGTTTGCCACAATTTCTTGGGTAGTTATTGCTGTTAATGTTGAGTTTTATGAGGTATATCGTTTTACCAAGGTACTCTCAATTATTAATAAACTAATTAAGCAATTCACATTATTCACTATACTTTGTTATGCTTTTTCCGGCTTTTATGTCAATTCTAGCAATTGGAAAAATATTTTGTTCTATTGTGTTTTTTCTCTTGGAACGATACTCGTCTTAAAGCTAGCGGTTTTTTTCTTTTTAAGAAAATACAGAGTGCTTTTTGGCGGCAATTTTAGAAAAGTTATCATTGTAGGTCACGGGAAAAGTGTTGATCAACTAACAGAATTTTTCAATGAAAATCCAGATTATGGTTATCAATTGGTCAAATCATTTTCATTAGAAGTTGATAAAAGAACTCAGATACAAGAATCTTTTACATTTGTAATTAATCAAAAAATAGATGAAATATATTGCTCCTTGACAAGCCTTACAAATGCTCAAATTAACGGCTACATTGATTTTTCGGACAATAATCTAAAAATACTAAAATTTCTCCCTGATGACAACGAGGTTTTCTCAAGGAATCTTAAATTAGATTATTATGGATACATACCTATAGCATCCCTAAGAAACATACCACTTGATGAGGTTATCAATCAATTAGTCAAGCGAATCTTTGACATTTTATTTTCAATTTTAATCATTTTAGGAATACTTTCATGGCTTACACCTCTTTTAGCTTTATTAATAAAAATTGAATCCAGAGGTCCGGTTTTCTTTAAACAAAAAAGGAATGGTTTAAATTACCAAGAATTTAATTGTTATAAGTTTAGATCGATGAATATAAACCCAATAGCAGATTTGGAACAAGTTTCAAAAAACGATCCAAGAGTTACCCGTATTGGAAAGTTTATGCGAAAAACTAGTATTGATGAGTTGCCGCAGTTTTTCAACGTTCTTTTAGGTGATATGTCAGTAGTTGGTCCAAGACCCCATATGGTAAGCCATACTGAGATGTATGCTAGACAAGTTGACAAATTTATGGTTCGTCATTTTATTAAACCAGGAATAACCGGACTTGCACAAACCAACGGATATAGAGGGGAGGTAGAAAACGATAAAGATATCATTTATCGAGTTAAATATGATATATTTTATGTAGAGAACTGGTCTCTACTGTTAGATCTCAAAATTATCCTTTTGACCGTTTACAACGCTGTTCGCGGAGAAGAAAAAGCCTACTAACATGCAAGGCATGGTCAGTGTCATAACGCCCAGTTACAATTCTGAAAAATATATTGCAGAGACCATAATCTCAGTCCAGATGCAAACCTATTCTGATTGGGAACTGATTATTGTGGACGATTGTTCTACCGACCATACGACTCAAATTATCAACCGTTTTGCTGAGGCAGATGCGCGGATTAAACTCTATGAGTTGCAAAAAAATGCCGGCGCCGGTGTGGCACGTCAACAAGCCATTGAAATGGCGCAAGGCCGATGGATTGCCTTTCTCGACGCCGATGATTTGTGGCTGCCTGAAAAATTACAAAAGCAATTAGACTTCATGCAATCACAAAATTTGCCGTTTACATTTTCGTTTTACGATTGTATGAATGAAGCCGGTAAATCGCTAGGCAAACAAGTTAGAGCGCCTAAAAAGCTCAGATATTTTCAGCTTTTTTTCTGCAATTTTGTAGGCAATCTCACCGGAATTTACGATACTCAATGCTTTGGAAAAATACCGATTTCCAGTATTCGCAAACGCCAAGATTGGATGGTTTGGCTCACGGTTTTAAAAAAAATAAAAACAGCCCAACCGGTACCTGAAAGTTTGGCTTTGTATCGCGTTCGCCAAGATTCAATTTCCGCATCTAAATGGAGATTGCTCGAACACAATTTTAATGTGTATCATCAGTTTTACAAATTCAATGTGTTTATATCGCTGTTGTGTATGTTGGGCTTTTTGTTTACACAACTCGTCATCAAACCGCGCTATATTCGGTCATTAAACTAAAGAGCGAAACTGTTTTAGTTTTCCGCTTTTGGCGCGATCAATAGCATCTTTTCTTTCGAAGATATAAAGCAATCCGGGTTCTAAAAACTGATCAAACACACGACTGATTTCTAATTTATCGTCTGTAGAAAGTTCACGCTCGCTGGTATATTGAATTTCAAAAGTATCTGTTTTGGTCTGTACAATCACAAACTCCTTAACATTGCCTTTGTCGTCAAACAAACGTTTGGTAATCGAGTAAAAAGTCATTCCGGGTGCTTTTTTGCCACTCGGAAGCAGCGCTACATCATTGGTGCGGCCGGTAAGTTTTTTGAGTAGCGGTTTTTGCAGCGTGCTTTTTTCATCCAAAATGCCGCGATCGCCCACTTCATAACGAATCATCGGATGCGCTTTGTTATACAGCGAAGTCACCACAATTTTTCCTTCTTGACCATTGGGCAATACTTGGTCGTTGTCATCGAGAATTTCTACAAAAAGCGTTTCTGAATTGATCAGCCATTCACCTTGTGGGTTTTCAAGGGCAATAATATCGAGTTCGGCGCTTCCATATTCGTTGATGATCGGAACACGAAAACGTTCTTCCAAAAGCAAGCGGTCTGAATCAAAAAGCATTTCTGAAGTCACAATACAAACCTTAAGCGAAGGACAAATATCGTTGAGAAAAAGATTTTTTCGCTCGAGATATTTAGCCAAAAGCACAATTGAACTCGTGTAACCGTTGATGTAATCAAAGCGCGTATTGCTGAATTTATACAACATGCGCTCAATAGCCGCATCCGAAAAATCAAAAATATTAAAGCGATATCGATGGCTCAAAAAGTCTTTGAGGCGCAGTTGTTTGTTGGACCAAAAATCAAGCGGCATTCCGTAAAATCTGGCTTGCCATGAATGGTTAAAGTCAATTCCGTACCAACCAAAACGACGGATGATGTTGGCCCAAATGAGCGCATGGCAAAACTTGTCTTTGGCAAACACAAACGGATCGCCGCTTGAGCCAGAGGTTTTGTTGATATAAACATTTTTTGTGGAAAAACCTTCAGACAAACGTTCGGGCAACGGACTTTGAAAGTGAACTTTACGCATCACCGGAAGATCGCTCCAATGCTCTATTTTTCGACCACCGATGAGTTTTTGATAATGCACATTGTGCTTTAAATGATGTTCAAGGATTTCTTGTTTTTTCGCGTTTAAAAAAACTTCATATTCAGCAGGGCTCAATGCTAAAATTCGACTCAGTTCTTCTTGCGCTGCTTTGAGCGGAAAGCCGTTGAGCTGTAAACTGAGGTCAAATAATCGCAACATCTTTGGAAATTTTTCCAAAAATACGAGTTCAAAGCCAGTTGCGCAGCATGATTTTATTTTTTTAAAAATTAATTGCAACCAACGGTCAAAAGCCCCTATTTTTGCAGCACACAACTAACTACTTCTTCATGACTATTTTACTTTTAGGATCAGGCGGACGCGAACATGCACTCGCTTGGAAAATGCTTCAATCGCCGCTTTGTACCCAACTTTTAGTCGCGCCCGGAAATGCCGGAACAGCCCAAGTCGCTACCAATTTGATGTTGTATCCTACTGATTTTGAATCGGTAAAAAAAGCAGTTTTAGCACATCAAGTACAAATGGTGGTTGTCGGTCCCGAAGATCCGCTAGTGGCCGGAATTGTCGATTTTTTTGAAAATGATGCACAACTAAACCACATTCCTGTGATTGGCCCGTCTGCCCTAGGCGCGCAACTCGAAGGCAGTAAAGAATTTGCCAAAGAATTCATGGTACGACACGGAATTCCCACCGCAGCCTATGAAAGTTTCACTGCTGAAACCGTCGAAAAGGGTTGTCGTTTTTTAGAATCGCTCACGCCACCGTATGTGCTCAAAGCCGACGGACTCGCTGCCGGAAAAGGCGTTTTGATTATTGCTGATTTAGCCCAAGCTCAGGATGAATTGCGTCAAATGCTTGTGCATTCAAAATTTGGGAAAGCCAGCGCCAAGGTCGTCATTGAAGAATTTCTCGACGGAATTGAACTGAGTTGTTTTGTGCTGACCGATGGAAAAAACTATCAACTACTGCCCACTGCCAAAGACTACAAACGCATTGGTGAAGCCGATACTGGGCTCAACACCGGAGGCATGGGCGCTGTATCACCGGTTCCGTTTGCCGACGCAACATTCATGCAAAAAGTAGAGCAACAAATCGTGGTTCCGACGGTGCAAGGTTTGTTTGCTGAAAAAATAAATTATAAAGGTTTCATTTTCATCGGACTGATCAATGTGGGCGGAAATCCAAAAGTCATTGAATATAATGTGCGTATGGGCGACCCAGAAACCGAAGTTGTCATTCCGCGCTTAGAAAATGATTTAATCGAATTATTTAAAGCGACAGCCGAACAAAAACTCAACGAGGTTCAAATCAAAATCCATCCACAAACCGCGGCAACAGTGGTGGTTGTTTCTGGCGGATATCCGGAGGATTATCAAAAAGGAAAAGAAATCACCGGATTCGAGAAGGTTGAAGGATCTTTGGTTTTTCACGCCGGAACTCAAGAAGTTGACGGGCAGATTCTCAGCAATGGAGGCCGTGTATTGGCAGTGACTTCATTAGGAGATTCGATACAAGAAGCCACAAAAAAATCGTATCAAAACATAGTAAAACTACATTTTGACACGATGTATTTCAGAAAAGATATTGGCCGCGATTTACTTCTCTAAGAAAGAGTGCGCGGTGGTATCTTGATAATCCTCGTTGTTTTGTTTGTGTAAATTAAGTTGTTTACACCAGTAAACGATGTAATACGAACATACGATGATGCCTACCCAATTGATCAAGTTAGCGCCCCACCAGTTTGACAACTCCCATGATCTCAACCAATCAAGTGGCTTGAAAAGAAAGTCTACGAAAAGTGTTTGTATTGCTTCAAAAAATGCTCTCATTTTTAAACAAGTATTATATTTACAGTCACAAAAGTATAAAATATCCGCATGATTACAAGTCTTTTTCGAAAATCTACACCGCTAAATTACTCGCTGGTTATTCTCGGGCTTGTTTTCACTTTTTTTCTGTACTTTTTACGACACATAACGCCCGAAGGATCAGACAGTAATCTGCTCATTCGTTTGGTGAGCCTCGGGCTCGTGTTGGGCACGATGTTTATGGCCAATTTTGTAGTCAAGAAAAATGGCATCAGCAAAGACAGCGCTTATACGGTTTTGTTTTTTTGGTTGTTTCTGATGGCGTTCCCGAATGTCTTGATCCAACCACAGTTGTTGATTTCAAACTTTTTTATCTTGCTGGCCACCCGACGAATTGTTTCGTTGCACTCGCTCAAAGATCCGAAAGAGAAAGTTTTTGACGCTTCGGTTTGGGTTTTTATTGCGGCTTTATTTCACTTTTGGAGCATTCTTTTCATTGCGCTGATTTTTATTGCGATTCTTTTCCATGTAGCCCGCGATTACCGCAACTGGTTTTTACCGCCCATTGCATTTTTGAGTGTCGCCGTAGTTTTTGTTTTTATCTCGTTGTTTTTTAACACCGGATGGATTCCGATGCTTTTGGCCCAATCAGTCTATGATTTTAAACTCGATTACTTTACAGAGGCGTATCAAAATCTTACCCTGTCTATTTATGCGACCATCGCTTTGTTTTTTGTGGTTTCTTTATTGTTTTCGCTGTCTAATCGCCCGCTGATTTTGCATCCGACCTACAAAAAAATCATTTCGGCCTTTTTTATCGGATTGGCGGTTTACTTCATTTCGCCCAACAAATCAAATGATTTGCTCGTGTTTTCATTCGCACCGCTGGCCATGATTGCTACCGCGCACATTGAAATGCCGCAAGCGCAATGGAAAAAAGAAGTGGTTTTGGCTGTGCTGATTTTGTTCAGCTTTATTGTCTTTTTCAGTCAATTATAATTTATTTCCGTAGGCCAAGTCGCCGGCGTCACCCAGTCCGGGCACGATGTAGTTTTTCTCATTGAGTTTTTCATCTAAAGTAGCCACCCACAAATGGCAATTGTCAGGCAAGTGTTTTTCTAAATGCGCCACACCTTCAGGAGCCGCAATGATTACAGCCATATGCACTTCTGCCGGAATGCCTTTGGTCATGAGCTGGTTGTACACCGCTACAATGGATTGTCCGGTGGCCAACATTGGGTCAATGAGCAGCAAGGTTTTGTCTTGTAAATTCGGAACGGCCTGATATTCTACTTTGATGTCAAAAGCATCATCGTTATTCGCGTGATGACGATAGGCCGACACAAATCCGTTTTCGGCCGCGTCAAAAAAATTCAAAAAACCCAAATGCAGCGGTAGTCCGGCGCGTAAAATAGAGCACAATACCAAACGATTGTCAATTTCAGTAGTTTTTTTAATGCCAAGCGGGGTTTGAATTTCAATGTCTCGGTAGCGCAAATCCTTACTTAGTTCGTAGGCCATGACCTCGCCAATGCGCTCAATATTTCTGCGAAAACGCATGCTGTCATGTTGTACATTGACATTGCGAATTTGCCCCAAGAAATGATTCAAAACGCTGTTGTCATCCGATAAATAGTGAATTTGCATAAACCGTACATTTTGTTTTAGGTTATAAATGTATAAAAAGTATCTTTGTGTTTTCAAAATCAAAAAAGATATGTTTTCAGAATTTGCCTTCCCTATTTTTGAACAAAGCATTCACGATTATCACGTCCTAGACGACGTGTATCAACCGGTTCAAAATCCGTATCAAAACGGAACTATCGAGTATTTGCTCTATGCTAAAAACTGGGTCGATACCGTTCAGTGGCATTATGAAGACATTATCCGCGATCCGCAAATTGATCCGGTAGCCGCGCTTGATTTAAAACGCAAAATTGACGCCTCAAACCAAGTCCGCACCGATATGGTTGAGTATATTGACAGCTACTTTTTACAAAAATACAGTGCCGTTCAAGTAAAGCCTGCTGCCAAAATCAACACCGAGAGTCCGGCTTGGGCCATCGACCGTTTGTCTATTTTGGCGCTCAAAATTTACCACATGAGCGAAGAGGCCAACCGTGCCGAGGCTAGCGCTGAACACCGTGCCAAATGCCAAGAAAAACTCAATGTTTTGCTCGATCAAAAAAGCGATATGTTCACCTCGATCAACGATTTGCTCACCGACATCGAAAACGGTGACAAATACATGAAGGTCTACAAACAAATGAAAATGTACAACGACGAATCACTCAATCCGGTGTTGTATCAAAATAAAAAGTAAAATCCTCAGGAGCTATTTCCCGTTATTCGCTACTATCTTTTGCGCCGAACCCCGGCCCAAAAGGATAACCGCTGCTACCGGGGCTAGGGCCTGACATTTCCCTTGAAAGTTTGGCAAAAACCACCCAACATATAGCGGTCATGAGACTTTCGGCCATGGGCGATGTGGCCATGACAGTTCCCGTGTTGCGCGCTTTGGTAGCCCAACATCCGGAGGTTCGATTAACGGTTATTTCTCGAGCGTTTTTTGCTCCTTTTTTCAAAGATATTCCACGCACCGAATTCTTTGCGTTTGATTCGCAAAAACGGCACAAAGGCGTGCTGGGTTTACTGCAATTGTACTGGGATTTAAAACCTTTGCAAATTGATTTCTTCGCTGATTTGCACAATGTGTTGCGCTCTAAATTCATCCGCAGTCGCTTTGCCATCAGAGGCACCAAAACCGCCGCTACCGACAAAGGTCGCGCCGAGAAAAAAGCACTGACCCGCGCCGAGCACAAAATCTTTCAACCGCTCAAAACCATGTTCGAGCGACATGCCGAAACGTTTGCCCAATTGGGTTTTCCGATTGATTTATCCCAACCGGTTTTTCCTAAACTTAAACTCAGCGAACAAACACTTTTGGCAACCGGAATCAAAACCCCAAAATGGATTGGGATTGCCCCTTTTGCCCAATATGTCGGCAAAGTATATCCACAAGATTTGATGCAAGAAGTTGTGGCGGGATTGGCGCAAGAAACACAAAATAAAATCTTTTTATTCGGTTCGCGCGATGAGGTTTCGGCCCTACAAAATCTAGCCGGAAATTCTCAAAATGTATGCATCATTGCCGGACGGTTATCACTGGAACACGAATTAGAGCTCATCGCCAACCTAGATGCAATGCTCTCAATGGATTCTGGAAATGCACACTTAGCAGCTATGTACGGAGTCCCAACCGTAACACTCTGGGGTGCAACGCATCCGTATGCAGGTTTTTTGCCGTTTGGACAACCTATGGAAAATGCATTAACCGCTGATAGAAATCAGTATTCACTGCTGCCGACTTCTGTATACGGAAACAAAGTAGTTCCGGGGTATGAAGATGCGATGCGGACGATTCCCGCTGAGCAAGTCATTCAAAAAATAAAAAGCCTGTTGCAATAACAGGCTTTCTTTTTATACGTCGTCGTAATCTACGTAGAGGGTATCTGAAGTGGGATGTGCCTGACAGGTCAAAATCAAACCTTCGGCAATTTCTGAATCGGTCAGAATCGAATTCTTTTTCATCACCGCCGAGCCCGAAGTTATACGGCCCAAACAGCTGCTGCAAATACCGCCTTGACAAGAATACGGCGCATCTACACCGTGTTTGAGTGCCGCTTCAAGAACGGTTTGTTTTTGCGACATTTCAAAAGTAGTTTCTTCATCGTCTACCAATATGGTGATTTTGGTGTGGCCGTCAGCGCCCGTTTGTGGCTTATTTTCTGTTGAAGAATCAGTCGAGAATAGTTCAAATTTAATCGCTGATTCTTTGATGTTGCGCTCTCTTAAAGTCGCCGAAACCGTATTAATCATTTGCTCCGGCCCGCACAAATAAAACTTTTCAAACTCAATTTCTTTGTGTTTGTTGCTGAGCATAAAGTTGACGGTTGATTTGTCAATTCGACCAAAAAGTTCACCGTTTACATTGGCTTGACTGTACACAAAATGCACAAAAAAGCGCCCCACGTATTGACGTTGCAAGTCGAGAAGCTGTTGGTGAAAAATGGTTTGTTCTGGGTTTTTGTTTCCGTACACCAACACAAAAGTGCTTTTGGGTTCACTGAGCATGACGCTTTGCACAATTGAAATGACGGGTGTAATTCCGCTGCCAGCCGCAAAAGCCAGGTAGTTTTTTTGCCGGCTAGAATCAGGCTGAAAAGTAAATTTTCCTTCGGGTGTACCAACCTCTAACACATCTCCGACTTGGAGTTGTTTGTTGGCAAAAACAGAGAAATTTCCGCCATTCACTGCTTTAATCGCAATACGCAAATCACCGCTTTCAGGCGCACTACACAAAGAATAGGCGCGTCGGAGTTCTTGTCCGTTGAGGGTGAGTTTTAGGTTGATGTATTGTCCGGCGGTAAATCGATAAAAATCTTTGAATTCAAGAGGAACATTGAACAAAACCGATACAGCTTCTGAGGTTTCTCGGCGAACTTCTTTTATGCTTAATTTATAGAATGATGACATCTGAATGTTTTTTGCAAAAGTAAGCATCCTGAGATAAAAAAATCTGAAGATTATTGAAGTTTTTTACCGAGAGGCAAAAGCTTGACTTTCTTTGGCAGCAAAGTTTTAAGCGATAATTTTCGCCATATCAAAAAGAAACGTATTTTTACCCGTTGTTATACTAAAGCCGACTTTTAATAGTTTTCTTAAAAAATCGTTTTTATCTTGAAAACCAACTTGCTCAAGTATTTTTCCATTGTTGGATTGCTGTTTTTGATTGCTTGTTCCACCAAGAGAAATACATTTATTTCCAGAAATTCCCATGCGCTCAGTACGCGTGACAATATATTGTATAATGGCGGTTTGGCACTTGACAAAGGAATTGTTGAACTCAAAACCCAATACAAAGACAATTTCTGGAAAATACTTCCGGTAGAGCGTTTGACGGTAAAAGACCAACAAGATTTAACCCAAGCCGAAAGCCAGTCTAATCCCAATTTTACTCGAGCAGAAACCAAGGCGACAAAGGCTATTCAAAAGCATTCCATGAATATTGGCGGTTCTGAAAAAAACCCACAAATGGACGAAGCGCACTTGTTGCTTGGCAAAGCGCGTTATTACGACCAACGATTTGTTCCTGCTCTTGAAGCCTTTAATTATGTTTTGTACAAACACGCCAACAGCAACAAAATCAATGAGGTCAAAATCTGGCGCGAAAAGACCAATATGCGCTTAGAAAACGATGCGGTTGCGGTTGAGAACATGAGAAAACTGCTGCAAGAAATCAAATTTAAAGACCAGATTTTTGCCGATGCAAACGCCACCTTAGCACAAGCTTTTTTGAATTTAGGTGAAAAAGACAGCGCGATGGCCCGACTTAAATTGGCTCGCGATTTTACCAAATCCAAAGAAGAAAAAGCGCGTTATCGATATATTTTAGGGCAACTTTTTGAAGAATTAAAACAACCCGACAGCGCTTATATTTGTTATCAAGAAGTGATTGACATGAAGCGTCGCTCGCCAAAACCTTATGTCATTCATGCCCACATGCGTCAGGCATTTATCAATGATTTTGAAAAAGGCGACAGCATTGCCTTTTTAGAAAAATACAACAAGCTTTTGAAAGACCGTGAAAACCGTCCATATTTGAACTTCATCAACCATGAAATCGGATTGTTTTATGACAAAAGCAAAAATTACAAACAAGCCAAAAAATATTACAATATTTCACTCAATGCCAAAGCGGTTGATAAGTATTTGATTGCGTCGAATTACAGAAATCTGGCCGAAATTTACTTCAATGAAGCCAGTTATGTAACAGCCGGAAAATATTATGACAGCACGCTTGTTCAGCTAGAACCGCGCACCCGTGAGTTCAGAATGATTCGCAAAAAGCGCGACAATTTAGATGATGTGATTAAGTTTGAAGGCATTGCTACTAAAAACGACAGCATCATCAAGCTTTATAAAATGTCGGATATTGATCGTACTGCTTTTTTTGAAGCCTATATTGCCAAGCTTAAAGAGAAAGAAGCAAAATTAGCCTTGGCCGAAGCACAAAAACTTAAAAATGGCGAAGCGAAATCAGACGACGGAAACAGCAGTCGTTCGGATGCAAATCCTGCAGAAAGCCAAAAATCTTCGCGTCCGCCGGACATGCCGGGCAGTTCATCGGGAAGCAGCAACTTCTACTTTTACAATGCCAACGCGGTGGCCAAAGGCAAGGCCGACTTTATAAAAAAATGGGGCGATCGTCCTTATGTTAATAATTGGCGTGTTACCCAAGATAAAAACGCTATTGCACAGAATGATAACGAAAATAAAGTTGACGAAAACGAAACTTCTGATAAATCAGATGCTAAGTCCGGCAAAGAAAAAACAGTTGACGAACGCTATTCAGCCGAGGCTTATGTGAAGCAAATTCCGACTTCGCAAACTTTTATCGACAGTATTACTAAAGAGCGAAACTTTGCCTATTATCAACTTGGGATTATCTATAAAGAGAAATTCAAGGAATACAAGCGCGCAGCTGATAAACTCGAAAACTTATTGGCAAGCCAACCTGAGGAAAGATTGGTTTTGCCGTCAATGTATCACTTGTTTAAAATCTATGAAATCATTGACAAAGACAAGGCATTGGCGATGAAAAACAGAATCATTGCCGAGTTCCCGGATTCGCGATACGCGCAGATTTTGGCCAATCCGGGCGGTGCTTCCGCTTCAATTTCTGATACGCCTGAAGGACATTATGACAAACTTTACAAGCAATCAAAAGATGGAGATTTAAAAGTCTTGCTTACCGATGTTGAAATGGCGGTCGCTCAGTATACCGGAGAACCAATTGTGCCAAAGTTCGAGTTGCTCAAAGCCAATATTATGGGTAAACTGATGGGTCTGGATCAATATAAAAAAGGATTAAACTTTGTGGCGCTCAACTATCCGAACAGTGAAGAAGGCAAACAAGCAGAAAAGTTGCTTAGAGAACAAGTTCCGCAATTAGAAGCGTTGCAGTTTTATGCCGTGAAGCCGCTTAGTTGGAAGATTCTATACAAATCGACCAATAAAGACGATAAACCCACAAAATATATTCTGGACAAAATCAACAAATTCATTCAAGAACGCGGGTTAGAAAAACTTACAGTATCGTATGATTTGTATACCATGAGTGAGAATTTCGTGGTAATTCACGGGCTCAAATCGGATGAATACGCCAAAGGAATTGCCTCGATTTTAAAAGAGTTTAAAGAATATAAAATTCCGGATAAAGCCTATATTATCTCGAACGAGAATTACAAAATTGTTCAAATCAAGAAAAATTTTGAGGCTTATTTAACCACACCTTATTCTGATCCTTTGCCACCAAAAGCCTATGTGCCTAAAATGACGCATGACAACGAAAAAGAAAAAGAAGTGGTTCGACCTCGAGCCAGTCACGAGCAAGCTGAAGAAGCACCTCCGGCTTTTTCAACACAACCTCCGGGGCTTCCTTCAGGAGCTGGAGTTCCACCTATGGATGCAGGAGAAACTCGCGGCGCAAAATCATCTGGAGAAAAGTCTGAAAAACGTTAAGCATGTTTGAGAAAAAGCCTAAATCCTATACAGACTTACTCGGCAAAACCAATCGTATTGTCGAAGGAACTTCTATTGAAGGAAATATCCGTTCTCAGGCCGATTTTAGATTAGACGGTCATTTGGTGGGCAATTTTCATTCGAACGGGAAAATTGTTATTGGCCCAGCTGGAAGTGTCAAAGGCGATATAGTTTGTAAAAATGCCGACATTGAAGGTTTTTTTGAAGGCAAGATTCAAGTGCAAGAAATGCTCAACATCAAAGGAAAAGCAAGTATTCACGGCGAGGTAGTTTGTGGAAAATTAGCTGTTGAGCCCGGCGCCGAATTCAGTGCCACTTGCGTCATGAAATCTCAAGTCAAAAGTATAGCTCCACATGACACCCATCAATCCGGAACCACCGCGCAAGCCCAATAAATGGCTCGCTCTAATCAACATTCCTATTCAGATGGGAATCATTGTGTTTCTGTTTTCTTACTTGGGCAATTGGCTCGATGAAAAATATCCCAACCCTCATACTGTATATGTAAAGATACTAACACTCGTGGGTGTCGCGATTTCATTTTACAATCTTAACCGTCAACTCAAAGACATCAATCAAGACGATCAATGAATACAAGAAAAGCATATCCTGTTTTCATAGTTTTTTTTGCTTCGATTATCGGCTTTAGCATCCACAAATTATTGTTTCATTTTTTTGTGCCTAATAAATTTGAGGCGGCTTTTGTGTACTCGGTCGAAATGTTATATGCATTTTTTGGAGCTAGCTCAGCGCTAATTGTTTCTGTCTTAAATTTTATCAGCAAAAAAAGCATCAACAATGTTGGTTTTACCTATTTATTATTAACCTCGATAAAAATGGGTATCGCTTATTTTTTCTTAAAACCCATTTTGACTTTTGACCTTCCCAAAACGGCTGTTGAGAAAACCAACTTCTTTCTGGTTTTTATCTATTTTTTGATTGTAGAAACCGTCGTAACCATCAGAATTTTAAATAAAAAGCAATAATTCTGACATAAATTGATAATCTGCCCAAAAAAATAAAAACATATACTTTTCAGAATCAATTAAAATTGTACTTTTGCACCAAATTTGAAAAAGTTAATTTAAGTTAATTATCCTATATGGTGATTTCAAAAAAACCACTCCATTTCATTATAGCTGCTTTGGTAGCGTGTTTACCTTTATTCAGTTTCGCAAACAATCCAGTTGACAGCACTGCGGTTCCGACCCAAGCGGCGCATGTGGCTCCGGTTCAAGCGCATGGTCACGAGGCTGAAGAAGCAAATCTTACCGAAGAGCAAAAAGCAGATTTAGAAAGAAAAGCGCACATCAAACACCACTTGATGGATTCGCACGACTTTACCTTGTTTACTTATGGTAAAGACGGTGAAAATCACTTTGGATTTCCGCTTCCGGTTATTTTGGTAGATAACGGATTGCACATTTTTTCTTCTTCAAAATTCAATCACGGAGAAGGTGTAGCTGAATCTAACGGAAACTATTACAAAATCAATCACCACGACGGATTGGTATACAGAACCGACGCCGAAGGAAACTTTACTGAAGACGCAAAAGGGCATGTTACCAACGTAAAACCGCTTGATCTTTCCATCACTAAAAGCATTTTGATGATTTTGATAGTGGCGCTCATTATGTTCTCATTGTTCAGAGGTTTGGGCAAATCATATCAGAAAAACGGATTGATTGCCACTGGTGCCGGAAGATTCTTCGAGCCAATTATTTTGTATATCCGCGATGATATTGCCATTCCCAACATTGGCGAGAAACACTACAAAAAATACATGAGCTTTTTATTGACCATATTCTTCTTTATTTGGTTTTTAAATATGTTTGGATTGACTCCGCTAGGGGTGAATATCACGGGAAACTTAGCCATCACCGCATCGTTGGCGCTTGTGACTTATTTGATTACCACTTTTACCGCAAAGAAAGATTATTGGGGCCACATTTTCTGGATGCCGGGCGTGCCGGTTCCGATGAAATTCATCCTGGCGCCGATTGAATTGCTCGGAACCATCATCAAGCCGTTTTCACTGATGATTCGTTTGTATGCCAACATGGTAGCGGGTCACATTGTATTGATGAGTTTGATTGCTTTGATGTATACTTTCAATAGCCCCATCGGAAGTCCGCTTTCGTTTTTCTTGGCTTTTGTATTGTCTTTACTTGAAATTTTGGTAGCCTTGCTACAAGCTTATATTTTCACGATGTTGGCAGCGCTTTATTTTGGAGCCGCTGTAGAAGAGCATCACCATGAGCATGAAGCTCACCACTAATCATTTGAATGTTTAATTATTAATATATACATTATGGAAATTCCTAAAATTATTGGAGCAGGTTTAGTAGTAATCGGAGCTGGTATCGGTATCGGTAAAATTGGTGGTTCTGCCATGGAAGCGATTGCTCGTCAACCAGAAGCTACTGGTAAAATCCAAACAGCTATGTTGATCGCAGCTGCTCTTATTGAAGGTATTGGTTTCGCGGCTTTGTTCGCAGTAAACTAAAAAAGCAAACAAAAGCTATAACGGTTGGTTGTAGCTTTTGTTTCACTATTAAAAATCACTAAAACTAAGACATAATATAATGGAACAATTATTTGGACAGTTTTCGCTTGGGTTGTTTATCATGCAAACAGTATTGTTTGTTGGGCTTATTTTCTTGTTGAAAAAATTCGCTTGGAAACCAATTCTTGATTCGGTAAACGAAAGAGAAGAAGGCATCAAAAATGCATTG
Source organism: Flavobacteriaceae bacterium (assembly GCA_046329175.1). GTDB lineage: Bacteria > Bacteroidota > Bacteroidia > Flavobacteriales > Flavobacteriaceae > Flavobacterium. The sequence goes on along the minus strand of JAXLVE010000003.1, from coordinate 150,784 downwards.
CAATCAGCTGAGCAAGCGCGCAAAGAAATGCAAAGTTTAAAGTCTGACAACGATAAATTGTTAGCAGAGGCTCGTGCCGAAAGAGATGCGATGCTCAAAGAAGCGCGTGAAATCAAAGAAAAAATGATCAACGATGCCAAAACAGAAGCGCAAACGCAAGGTCATAAAATGATTGAGCAGGCTAAAACTGCCATCGAAAGCGAGAAAAACGCTGCTTTGGCTGAGCTTAAATCACACGTAGCAACTTTGTCATTAGACATTGCTGAGAAATTATTGAAAAACGAATTGTCTGATAAATCTGCTCAAGTAAAATTGGTAGAGAAAATGTTGGACGATGTTAAATTAAGCTAATATGTCAAGAGCTGCGATTAGATACGCGAAAGCGATTTTAGATACAGCGGTGGCTTCGGGCAATGCCTCAAAAGTCAACGATGACATGTTGTCTATATTTCAAACCATCACCAACAACAGAGAGCTCGAGCACTTTTTGGCGAGTCCGGTTATTACCTCTGAGGCCAAAACAAATGCCTTGAAAGAAATTTTCACTGGAGTTCAATCTGAAACCAATTCATTGTTCCGTTTGTTGTTAGAAAACAAGCGCTTTGAAATTTTGGCTTTGGTGGCGGCACAATACAATCATCAGTTCGACGAAATGAATGGTATTGAAATGGCCTATGTAACTACAGCGGTTGAAATGTCCGCTGAAGTTGAAGCTCAGGTCAAAGCCAAAATCGCGTCGATTTCAGATAAAAAAGTGACGCTTAAAAATATTGTAGATCCGGCCATTTTGGGTGGATTTATCCTCAGAATCGGCGACCGTCAATTCAATGCTTCGGTAGCCAATCGCTTACAGGAATTAAAAAGAGAGTTTAGTAATTAATCACCATTAAAGATATATACAATGGCAGAAATTAAAGCTGCTGAGATTTCAGCAATCTTAAAAAAGCAGGTTGAAGGTTTTCAATCAGGCGCTACCTTAGAAGAAGTAGGAACAGTGCTTCAGGTGGGTGACGGTATTGCTCGTGTTTACGGTTTGTCAAACGCACAATACGGTGAGTTGGTTCAATTTGAAAATGGTCTTGAGGCCATCGTTTTGAACTTAGAAGAAGACAATGTTGGGGTGGTACTTTTAGGGCCGTCAGCAGGAATTAAAGAAGGATCAACCGTAAAAAGAACACAACGTATTGCCTCACTTAAAGTTGGTGAAGGAATTGTAGGTCGTGTGGTAGATGCTTTGGGGAATCCAATCGATGGTAAAGGCCCAATCGGCGGTGATTTATACGAAATGCCATTAGAAAGAAAAGCTCCTGGAGTTATCTTCCGTCAACCGGTAACTGAGCCGTTGCAAACAGGAATCAAATCAATCGATGCGATGATTCCGGTAGGTAGAGGACAACGTGAGCTTGTAATTGGTGACCGTCAAACCGGAAAAACTACGGTTTGTATCGATACCATTTTGAATCAAAAAGAATTTTACGATGCCGGCAAACCGGTATATTGTATCTATGTTGCGGTAGGACAAAAAGCTTCAACCGTAGCTGGAATTGCAAAAACTTTAGAAGAAAAAGGAGCGATGGCTTATACAACCATTGTAGCTGCTAATGCTTCTGACCCGGCTCCGATGCAGGTTTACGCTCCGATGGGAGGTGCTGCAATCGGTGAGTATTTCCGCGATACAGGTCGTCCGGCTTTGATTGTTTATGATGATTTGTCAAAACAAGCGGTAGCTTATCGTGAGGTGTCTTTGTTGCTTAGAAGACCACCGGGACGTGAGGCTTATCCTGGAGACGTTTTCTACTTGCACTCACGTTTGCTTGAAAGAGCGGCTAAAGTAATTGCCGATGACGATATCGCCAAAAACATGAACGATTTGCCAGAATCATTGAAGCCAATCGTAAAAGGTGGTGGTTCATTAACTGCATTACCAATCATTGAAACACAAGCGGGCGACGTTTCTGCGTATATTCCAACCAATGTAATTTCAATTACCGACGGACAAATTTTCTTGGAGTCTGACTTGTTTAACTCTGGGGTGCGTCCGGCGATCAACGTAGGTATTTCGGTATCGCGTGTAGGTGGTAACGCTCAGATCAAATCGATGAAAAAAGTATCAGGAACATTAAAACTTGACCAAGCGCAATTCCGCGAATTAGAAGCGTTTGCAAAATTTGGTTCTGATTTGGATGCTGCTACTTTGAACGTTATTGAAAAAGGACGTCGTAACGTAGAAATCTTGAAGCAATCAGTAAACGATCCGTTCACGGTTGAAGATCAAGTAGCGATTATTTACGCAGGTTCTAAAAACCTATTGAGAAATGTTCCGGTAGCTAAAGTAAAAGAATTCGAAAAAGATTTCTTGGTGTATATGAACAGCAAACACAGAGCTACTTTGGATGCTCTTAAAGCAGGTAAACTCGATGACAGCATTACCGATGTAATCGAAAACGCCGCTAAAGAAATTGCAGCTAAGTATAACTAATTAAACAATTTGATGGTTTGAGCATTTGAAGATGAGATTTCGTTTTCAAATGTTCAAATCGGAGAGTTTCAGATAAATTATGGCAAACTTAAAGGAAATCCGCAATAGGATTAGTTCGGTTCAGTCGACGATGCAAATTACATCGGCGATGAAAATGGTTTCGGCGGCCAAATTAAAAAAGGCGCAAGATGCTATTACGGCCATGCGTCCGTATGCTGAGAAACTCACTGAACTTTTGCAAAACCTTTCGGCAACGCTCGACGGAGATACGGGTGGAGCTTACACAGCACAACGCGAAGTAAAAAAAGTGTTGTTGGTAGCCATTACCTCAAACCGCGGATTGTGTGGTGCTTTTAACACCAACGTTTTAAAAGAAGTAAAAAGCAGAACTGATTTCTACGCTGGCAAACAAGTAGATGTTTTTGCCATCGGAAAGAAAGCCTCAGATACTTTGAAAAAAACGCATACCGTAATCGGAAGCAACAATGCCATTTTCGACAATTTGACGTATGACAATGCCGCTCAGATTGCCGATGAAATCACCCAAAGATTTTTGGCCGGAGATTATGATCATGTGGAGATTATTTACAACCAATTCAAGAATGCCGCCACGCAAATTATCCAAACCGAGCAGTATTTGCCGCTTGCTCCGGTAACCGGTGATGCTTCGGCAGCAGCTGATTATATCTTTGAACCGTCAAAAGAAGAAATTGTTTTGACTTTGATTCCAAAATCATTGAAAACTCAGCTGTACAAAGGAATCAGAGATTCATTTGCCGCTGAACACGGAGCGCGTATGACCGCGATGCACAAAGCAACCGACAACGCCACCGAACTCAGAAACCAACTCAAATTGACCTACAACAAAGCGCGTCAAGCAGCCATTACCAACGAGATCCTTGAAATCGTAGGTGGAGCAGAAGCTTTGAATGGATAATTCAACTTGAAAAAGATAGAGAAGGCGCTTTTTAAGGCGCCTTTTTTTATGGGTTCAAATGATAGAGTATGAAATCGTAAAACTCTGCTTCATCATCTACATAATCTTGATAAGATGATTTTCCGTAATGTCCCGAATCTGATCGAGTCTTGAGTATAATTGGATTTTTCTGCGCAGCTCTATTCTGCAACAATGCGGCAAATTTGTATGAATGTAATGGCGGAACCCGATCGTCATTGTCTGAAGTAACAATCAAAGTTGTTGGATAATTAATTTCTTCTTTGATGTTGTGATAAGGCGAATACGAATGTAATACTTTGAATTCTTCCAGATTCTCAACGCTTCCGAATTCATCGAGATGGAAGCGACCAACGGTGAACTGCGCAAACTTCAACATGTCAAAAACACCTACTTTCGGAATCGCAACTTTAAACAAATCCGGTCTTTGAGTCATGGCTACGCCTACAACCAATCCGCCGTATGAACCACCTGTAATAGCCAGTTTTTGAGCAGATGTATATTTTTCTTTGATTAAAAACTCAGCAGTATCTATAAAGTCGTTGAATGAATTCATCTTTTTGAGCTTGATAGCATCTGTATGCCATTTGTCTCCTTTCTCACCACCGCCCCGAATCTCAGCAAAGCAAAAAACACCACCTTTCTCTAAAAAATAAAGTAAGGCTGGATCAAAACTTGGCCCGCTGATAGTGCCAAAACCACCGTAAGCCTTTAAAAGTGTTGGGTTGTTTCCGTCCAAAACAGTTCCTTTTTTATAGATAATCGTTAGCGGGATATCAACCTCATCACGACTTTTGCAAGTGGTGTTTTTGGTTACAAAATGATCCAGCGGAAATAGTGTTGGCTTAGGAGGCAAATAATCATTGTAATACTGATCAATATTTCCGGTGGTTAAATTGAGTTTGAAATTTTGCGGAGAAATGGTATATGAATATACACTCACGAAGAGGTTTTTGTTTTTACTGTCAAAAAACTTCATCGAAAAAGTTGTTCCTTCAGGGCTGAAAAACTTCCGCACTAAATTGCCCTGAAAATCGTAGACGGCTACATAGTACTTGCCTAGATTTTTATATTGACAAAAGATGTAATCATCATTAAAAAGTACATCAATAAGCAAGTGATTATAGGTTTGTGGAATGATTTGGGTTTCTTCATTTTGTTTGGTCAAATCCATGACCCGAATTTCACCCCACTGATAATTTTTCTTAGAGAAATAAATCTTGTCTTTGGTGATGCGGTAGTAATCATAATCTTCAGAGCTTTCATAGAACTTTTCCAGCTTGAAATCTTCTTGATTTAAATAAGCAAAGTAAAAACTTTTCAAACCGGTTTTTTCATTGGTTACGCCCAGGTATAATTTATCATCTTTGGTGTAGTAATGGTATGCCAGGTTTTTATCAGAAGCGTCAAAAATCAATTTATCTTCGTCAGAAGGCGTTCCTAATTTGTGGTAATACAAGAAATAGGTCGAATCTCTTTCAAATGTTTTTTGATTTGTATTTCGTTTGTAAAACACACCCGAATCTCTATTCCAAGCAATGTTTGAAAACTTAACATCTTTCACTACATCTTCTAAAGGCTTTAATTTGTCAAAGTCAACAAACCTGATTTCTTGGCGATCACTTCCATCAACGCTTACAGCGCAAGCCATGTATCGAGAGTTTTTCGAAGGCATATAACTGCTAATTCGTGCAACATCGTCACGGTATATTTTGAACGGATTAAAAAGCTCTACCGGATCGCCATTGAGTTCTTTTCTATAAAAAAGGACAGACGGTTTGTTTTTGTCCAGAACATATTGTTTGTAGAAATAAGCCTCTTTTTTAGTGGGCAAACTATACGATGAAAAAGCGGCGTATTCTTTGATTTTTCCGGCAATATCATACTTCTTCTTGACTTCGGCCAAGTATAAATTCGCCGTTTCATTTTGCGCGTTTCGCCAATTTTTGACCGGTTCACTTTCAACTTCTTCCAACCACTCGTAGTCATCGTGATAGGTCGTGTCGAATTTTTTAATTTCATGTGGTTTTTTCTGTGTCACCGGATATTTTTGCGCAGCTAAGTTCAAGGCAAAACACAAAAGACAAAAGGCAGCGATTAGGTTTTTCATACAATAGGCTTTGGGGTAAATATACTCAAAAAATAACCAGTCGCTCAGGCTTCAAAACAAAGAATTGGTTACATTTGTTTGATTCCAAAAAAACGCGTTTTTTACTTTGAGTTTATACAAAAATCTTTTTAAACAAACCTGATTTACGGATTGGCAACGGTGTTTCCGAGGATTATTAGCTTTATCCTCAATCCGCTGTTTGTGTATTATTTGCCCAACAAAAGTCAGATGGGCGAAGTTTCGGTGATTTTTGCTTATCTGGTATTTTTCAACGTGGTTTTATCCTACGGAATGGAAACCGCTTTCTTTCGTTTTTACAACGCTGAAGACAACAAAAAAAGCGTTATTTCTACGTCCACGATTTCACTTTTTTGGTCGTCGGTTGGCTTTTTAGCGTTGGCTTTGATTTGTAGAAAAAACCTAGGCGAATGGTCTGGTATCTCAACTGAATTTATCACCTACACGATCTGGATTTTGGCTCTAGATGCGCTGGCCATTATTCCGTTTTCAAAATTGCGCGCCGAGAAACGACCGATGCGATACGCCGCGATTAAAATTGCCAACGTCTCAATCAATTTGTTGCTCAACGTATTCTTTTTGGCGTTGCTTCCCAAATGGGCGGCACAAAATCCCGATGGTTTTTTCAACACCATTTACCTGGATCATTATCAAATCGGGTATATTTTTATCTCGAATTTGCTCGCCAGTTTGTTTACTTTGGTGGTTTTGATTCCTAATTACACACGGATTTCGTGGAATTTTGACTTAGACCTTTGGAAGCGCATGATGCGTTACGGATTGCCGATTCTCTTTGCCGGAATTGCCTTTGCCATCAACGAACATTTTGATAAAATTCTGCTAGACTGGTTGCAGGTTCCTATGTCGGACATCGGCGCTTATTCGGCTTGTTATAAAATCGGAATGTTTATGGTGCTCTACCGAACCGCTTATACTTTGGGCATCGAGCCGTTTTTCTTCAGCCATGCCAGCCATGAAAACGCACAGCAAACCTATGCCACCATTACCAAATATTTTGTGATTTTTGGTTCGTTCATCAGTTTGTTTGTGATTGTTTTTGCCGATTTGTTCAAACATATCCTCGTTCCGAATGTTCATTATTGGGACGCGATGAAAGTGGTTCCGCTGATTGTTCTAGCCAATTTTTTCCTCGGGATTTACACCAATTTATCGGTCTGGTATAAGCTCATTGACAAAACCCATATTGGTGCGTACATTTCACTGGTGGGCGCAGTGGTTACCTTGTTGCTCAACTATTTGCTCATTCCCACGATGAGCTATTACGGCTCGGCCATTGCCACGATTGCCGCCTACGGAAGCATGATGATTATTTCCTACCAAATGGGCCAAAAGGAATATCCGATACCGTATGATTTTCCGAAGATTTTCAGTTACCTCGGACTCACCGTTGTTTTTTCGGCGCTCTCTTTTTACGTGCCTTATTTGCGCGGAAATTACGCCGTTAAAATCCTTTTACTTGTAGTTTTTTTGGGATTTATCTACAAAAATGAAAAAGAAACTTTACTCAGAATAGCCAAACGAAAATAAAATGCAAATTAAAATTGTCAATACGTCAGGGCATGAATTGCCGGCCTATGAAACGCATGCTTCCGCAGGAATGGACTTGCGGGCGCACTTATCAGAACCGGTGGTTTTAAAACCGTTGGCCCGCGCCATTATCAAAACCGGATTGTTTATCGAATTGCCCATCGGATATGAAGCGCAAGTCAGACCGCGCAGTGGATTGGCCGCCAAAAAAGGAATCACGGTGCTCAATTCACCTGGAACGGTTGATGCCGATTATCGTGGCGAAATCGGGGTGATTTTAGTAAATTTATCCGCTGAAGATTTTACCGTCGAAAACGGAGAGCGCATTGCCCAACTGGTCATTGCAAAACATGAGCGCGCCGAGTGGATGTCTGTTGAAACTTTGACAGAAACTACGCGTGGTGCGGGCGGATTTGGCTCAACTGGAACTAAATAAAAAAACAAAAACTTACTCAAGATCGTATGAAAATCATTGTACCTATGGCAGGACGCGGATCAAGGCTTAGACCGCACACCCTTACCGTTCCCAAACCTTTAATTCCGATTGCCGGAAAACCGATTGTGCACCGCTTGGTCGAAGACATCGCAGGGGTGATTAACCAAAAAATTGACGAAATCGCTTTTATCATTCATAAAGATTTTGGCACCCAAGTAGAAAAAGATTTGGTGGCCATTGCCGAAAAACTCGGTTCTAAAGGAACCATTTACTATCAAAACGAAGCTTTGGGAACAGCCCACGCGATTATGTGCGCCAAAGACTCCATGAGCGGCCCGATTGTGGTGGCTTATGCCGATACACTTTTCCGTGCCGATTTCACGTTAGACACCTCGGCCGACAGCGTGATTTGGGTTAAACAAGTAGACGATCCAAGTGCTTTTGGCGTGGTGCAACTCAACGAGCAAAACCAAATTGTTGACTTTGTCGAAAAACCAAAGGAGTTTGTTTCAGATTTAGCCATCATTGGGATTTATTATTTCAAATCGGGCGAAACACTCCGATCTGAACTTCAGTATTTATTAGACAACAACATTGTCAAAGGCGGAGAATATCAACTTACCGACGGGCTCGAAAACATGAAAGTCAAAGGTTTGAAATTCGTGCCCGGAAAAGTAGACGAGTGGATGGATTGCGGCAACAAAAATGTCACCGTTGAAACCAATACACGCATGTTGGGCTTCTTGCATGAAGACGGAGAAAACCTTGTGCATCCATCAGCTAAATTGGAGAATTCTAAAATCATTCCGCCATGTTTTATTGGCGAAGATGTGGTTTTGATTAACGCGACTGTTGGGCCCAATGTATCCTTAGGCAAAGCGTGTCATGTGATTGACAGCACGATACAAAATAGTTTGGTGCAGAACCATTCGCACATCAAAAACGCGCAACTCAACAACGCGATGATGGGCAGTCACGCGAGTTTTAACGGAAAATTCACCAGTATCAGCATTGGCGATTATTCAGTTTTAGAATAAGAATTTGAGTAGAATCATGAAAAGAATTATTTGTTTATCGGCTTTTTTCCTGTTATCAGGACGGCTTTCGGCGCAATCCGAACCGGATATGATGGCTCCGCCTGAAAACAAATTTCAAGATTCTTTTTATGAAGCGCTCACGCAAAAAGGCATCGAAAATTACGACAAGGCAATTGTTGCGCTTTACAAATGCAAAGAATTACAGCCCGAGAATCCGGTGGTATATTCTGAGTTTGGCAAGAACTATCTCGGACTAAAAAAATATGCCGAAGCTTATGATTCTTTTGAAAAAGCAGCACAGCTTGACCCGAAAAACCGTTGGTATTGGGTAGGTATGTACGATGCGTGTTACGAAGCCAAAGATTTTAAACGTGCCATTCCGATTGTGCAAAAACTCATTCCTTTTAAAAAAGAGTATAAGGAAGATTTGGTTTCGCTCTATATGAACACCGGCCAGTTTGACTTAGCGCTTGATTTAATCAACGAACTAGATGCAAAAGAAGGGCGCACCGAGCAGCGCGATATCTACCGGCGCGATATTTTGAAAGAGGCCAAATATCAGGGTTCAGAAGCGGGACATTTGCTCGATTTGATTGCCAAATATCCCAAAGAAGAATCGAATTATGTTGCCTTGATTTTTCTGTATTCTGACAGCAATCAAGACGACAAAGCGATGCAAATTGCGCAAAAGCTCGAAAAGGAAATCCCAACTTCGGATTGGGCGCAGGTCAGTTTGTTTAAATTTCAAATCAACTCGAACGATGCCAAGTCAGCAGTCGCTTCGATGAACAAAATTCTCAAAAGCAGCAAGATTGACAACAAAATCAAGCATCGTGTTTTGAATGAGTTTTTGGTGTTTGCCAAAGACAAACCAGAACTTGACGCCGATTTACTTCAATCGTTAACTTATTTTGAATCTGACAAAAAAGTGCAGTCGGCCAAAGAAATCGGCAAGTTTTTTCACGGCAAAAAGGCTTGGGCACGCGCGGCAAAATTTTACGAGCTTCAGCTTAAAAATCAGCCCGATGATTTAGACACCGCACTTTTATTGCTCGACCTTTATATCGAAACCGCCCAATTTGACGTTGTAGCAACCAAAGCCTCGCGTTTGGCTGAATTGTTTCCGACCCAACCACAATTGTATTACGATACCGGTTTGGCCTACAATCAACTGAAAGACTATAAAAAAGCGCTGGAGTTTTTAGAAATCGGACTCGATTATGTAATCGACGACCCGAAACTCGAGATGAATTTTAATATTCAACTCGGAGAAGCCGCTGCTGGTCTGGGCGACCTAAAAAAGAAAGAAAAATATTTTTCAAAAGCCGATCAACTGATCAAACAACAAAAAAAATGAGTAAATACTTCGGATTGATTTTGCTTGTGCTCTTGGCATCGTGCAAAACGGTTCAACCTACTTTAACCGAAACCAAAGCCAAAGATACTTTGAGCGCAGCGGTTATTGTAGACCGTCATTATCAAAATCCCAAACTCTTCACGACGCTGTACATCAAGTCAGCCGTACATTACGAAAGTGACAAAGACAGTCAAAATATGACCGCCGAAATCAAAATCAAAAAAGACGAAAAGATTTTGATCAGCGTTCGTTTTCTGGGTATTACGATGGCCAAAGCGCTGATTACACCCAGTAAAGTCAGCTATTACGAAAAGATGAATAACACCTATTTTGAAGGTGATTTTTCAACGCTGAGTCATTGGTTGGGCACACCGGTCAATTACAACAGTTTGCAGAATTTGTTTTTGGCGCGCGCCTTTGAAGATTTGAAATCAAAAACGCTGAATGCCTCGATTGACTCAGATAAGTTTTATCGAATTGAAGATTTGACAAATCCCGAAATCACTAAGATCTACACTTTTGAATCAGGTCAATGCAGGATTAAAAAAGAACAATTTATACAAAACCAAAAACAGCAATCGTTACAAGTTGTTTATTCGGGTGAAGCGGCGTATGGCGTGATGAGTTTGCCCACAGGAATTATTGTTGATGCAATGCAACCCGGCGGAAAAATGCACATGGATATTGATTTCAACCATCTCACGATAGACGAAGAACTTTCTTTTCCGTACAATGTTCCGGAGGGTTATAAGCTTATAAATATTCACTAGATTTGTCAAAATTTTGCCATATGTCACAACGCCTGCTCTGTCTGATATTTTTGATGCTGACTTCAATTTCTTGGAGCCAAACCAGCCCGAATCAGCAAGAAAAGCTTGAACAGCGCAAAGCTGAAATTCTCAGAGAAATCAAAGAAAAAGAACGCCAACTCGAAGATGTTCGTTCAAAAGAAAAAACCGTTGTCAAGCAACTTCAGATACAAAACGAGAAAATTCAGCTCAACCAAAAACTCATCAAAACTACCGAGAAGCAAACCAAGGTGTTGAACAATGATATGTACATCAACCAAATCAACATCAATCGCCTTAAACGCGAACTCGAGCAACTCAAAGAAGATTATGCCGAGATGATTGTCAAATCATACAAAAGCCGCTCTGAACAAAGCCGCGCGATGTTTTTACTTTCGTCTAAAAACTTTACACAAGCCTACAAACGCGCCCAATACATGAAGCAATACGCGAGTTTCCGCAGAATGCAAGGCGAAGAAATCCAACACAAATCTCAGGAGTTGGAAGGTTATAATCAGAAAATCAGTGTTCAGAAAGTTGAGAAAGAAAAGCTGCTGAAAGAAAACCAAAAAGAGAAAGAACAACTCGAAAAAGAGCGTATTGCCCAACAAGAACTCGAGCGTTCAATCAAAAAAGACAAAAAGCAAATCATAGCCGAAATCAAACGTAAGCAACAAGAAACGCGTAACATTGACAACCAAATTCAAAAGTTGATCAAAGCGGCGATTGCAGCGGCCAACAAGAAAACAGCTACAGCGGTGGCCAAAGCCAATCCAAAAACCACCACGGCTGCCGAAACCAAAGCGACCGAAACTTCAACCAAAATTGTTTTGACGCCTGAAGGGCAAACTTTGGCCAATAATTTCCGCGCTAATAAAGGACGGTTGCCTTGGCCGGTCGAGAAAGGTTTTGTTTCCCTGCCTTATGGCGACCAACCGCATCCGGTATACAAAACATTGGTGGTGCACAACAGCGGTGTCGAGATTACAACCGACAACGGTGCCAATGCGCGCTCGGTTTTTAGCGGAGAAGTCGTCAGTGTGATGATGCTTTCGCCGGTGAACAAAGCCGTGATGATTCAGCACGGAGATTTCTTTACCGTATATCAGAATTTAAGCAGCGTGTCGGTGAGTAAAGGCGATAAAGTATCGACCAAGCAAACCATCGGTAAAGTCAGAACCAATGGCGACACCGGAAAAACCGTGCTCAAGTTCACCATTTCTCAAAACACAACCTACAACAATCCGGCAAGTTGGTTGTCAAATATGTAAACTAGACGAATAAGGCTTTAAGTTCAGTGGCTTCGTGCGGTTTCATTTTTCCGGCCAATACCAAACTCAGTTGTTTTCGGCGTAAAGCAGCGGCATATCGCTCTTTTTCAAGTTCAGATTCGGGCACAATCTGCGGAACTTCTACTGGTCGTCCGGTTTCATCAACGGCTACAAAAGTGTAAATGGCTTCGTTGGCTTTGGTTCGAATGCCCGATTCGCGATCTTCGGTCCAAACATCAATATAAATTTCCATCGATGAGGTAAACGCGCGCGAGACTTTGGCTTCAACAGTTACCACGCTTCCCAACGGAATAGAACGATTAAAAGCCACATGGTTGACCGAGGCTGTTACGGTAATTCTGCGCGAATGTCTGCGAGCAGCAATACTGGCAGCGCGATCCATGCGGGCCAAAAGTTCGCCGCCAAATAAATTATTGAGCGGATTGGTTTCGCTGGGCAAGACTAAATCGGTTAAAACTGTAAGGGATTGAGAAGGAGTTTTCGGATGCATTTTTTTGGCAAAGATAAATAGTAGACACAAAAAATCCCGCTTTTTGAACGGGATTTGATTTTATAAGTTTTTGACGAGTAACCAAGCGTCTGGGTTGCTTTGGTGAATCGTGTCGAGGGCTACGCGTGCTTCTTCAAGTGTGGCGTAGCTTCCGTACAAAACAGGGTATAAGCCATGTTTGTTTTGCGCAATTCGACGCGCTTTGTAACCCGATTGAATCAGATTGTTGTAAATATTCTCAGCATTGGCCTGATTTCTAAAAGCACCGGCCATGATGTGATAAGCAAATTTTTCTTCGCGAACCGTCAAAGTTACCGCCGGAATCGCATTGTCTATCATAAAAGTAGCTTCCTGAATTTTGTCTTGGACTTTTTTCTGAACTTGGGTTTCAACCAACAAAGTTTGCTCAGCGACATGATCTTGGTATAATTTAAAACCGATGCTGCCGGTAGCCGACAAAGCCAACACCAAAATAGCCGCGTATTTGAGATAACCTCTGCCTTTTTTAGGTTCGCCAGCCAATTCAATCACTGGGGTTTCATCAGTAGAAATCGTTGGTGTAGCGATTGGTTCGGTATAAAAAGTTTCGGCTTGTTGTTGATATTGTTCGCGTTTTACTGCCGGCGACACAAACGAATTCAATCCGAAAGATTCTTTGAGGTAGTTGATGTTGTCAGAAGGAACAAACACTAAGTTTTTCTCAGAATTCAGCGACAACTCACCAATGTTTTTTAAGGCAAACTTTTCGTTGACTTCTAAAATACTATTCCAGATAATCACTTCGCTTTCAATAGCAGCCACCGCTGATTCATAGGTGGTTTTTTCAATTTGCGCAATGTGATTCGCCAACAAACCATCGTTGTTTTTGACTTGCGCATTAAAAGAAATCACCTTTTTAGGCGGATAAAATGAATGGGTGCTTTCGTGCAATTGTGCCGATTGGATTTCGGTTAAAAACGCTCCAAATCCGGGAACGGTTACACACTGATGACGATATAAAAGTTGAGAGATATATTGTTCGATCTTCATGTCAACAAAGTTAAATAATGAACACCACCAGCAAAATTTTATTCACAATTTTTATTAACAATCCCGATTAAATTTTATATTTTTCAGATTCAATTATTTACTATGCGCCACGAAGATTTATTTTATGTATTAGCCTTGCTAAATGCCGAAGGCGTGGGAAATCTCACCGCCAAAAAACTCTTAGAACACTATCCGACACCCGAAGATATTTTCAAAAAAGGTTCTAGACTCGGACTCAAACTACCTTCAATTAACAGCATCAACAAAGACGACCTTTTTAGGCGAGCAGAAGCTGAACTTGCGTTTATCGAACGAAATCAAATTGCAGTTGCCTATTACAAAGATGCGGATTATCCCGCTGCGCTTGAACATTGTGTTGATGCGCCGGTTTTGTTGTTCTCTAAAGGAAGTTTTAATTTTAAAAACCGCAAAATCATCAGTATTGTCGGCACGCGTCAAGCAACCGCTTTTGGTGTTGAATTCACGCGACAGTTGATTTCAGATTTAGTGCCTTTAGATCCGATTATTGTTAGTGGTTACGCCTACGGAATTGACATAGCCGCTCATGTTTCAGCCATTGAAAACAACTTAACAACGATTGGGGTATTGGCCCATGGATTGGACAAAATCTATCCGAAGCAACATCAAAAATACGCGGCTCAAGTGATACAAAACGGTGGCTTTATGACTGAATTTCCCAGCGGAATTGAACCCATCCGAGAGAACTTCATTCGCCGCAACCGCATCGTTGCCGGATTGTCACAAGCGACAATTGTCATCGAATCAGCGCTCAAAGGCGGCTCGCTCATTACCGCGCAAATGTCCAATGATTACGGTAGAGAGGTTTTTGCGGTGCCTGGCCGAGTGAACGATACCATGAGCCAAGGTTGTCATCAGCTCATCAAAACGCATCGCGCTCAAATTCTGACTTCGGCAGCCGATTTGGTGTATCAACTCAATTGGGATTTGCAACAACCGCCCAAAGTCAGGCAACAACAATTGTTTTTTGAACTTGAACCCACCGAGCAAAAAGTGTATGATTTTCTCAAAACCGGCGGCAAAGAACAAATCGATTGGATTGCCCGCGGATGCAATCTTCCCGTCTATGAACTCTCAAGTTTGCTTTTACAAATGGAACTTAAAGGCGTGGTTTGTCCGCTTCCCGGGAAATATTTTGAAGCAGTTATTTAGCTAGGCTTTAAATCCGAGTTTTTGACGAACGCGTGACAAAACACCTTCGGCAACAACTTGTGCTTTGGCGGCTCCGGCCATAAGCGCAGTTTCTACTTCATGTGGGTTGGCCATAAAGTGATTGTATTTTTCGCGCTCGGTTTTGAATTTTTCAACGATGAGTTCAAACAAAGCTTGCTTGGCATGGCCATACCCAAAGTCACGCTGAGCATTTTGATAACGCTCGCGCATTTGAGCTGTTTGATTGGCATCGGCCAAAAGTTGATAAATCGCAAAGATTTTACATGTATCCGGATTTTTGGGTTCTTCCAGCGGTGTACTGTCGGTTTCAATGCTCATAATCTGCTTGCGCAAGGCTTTATCATCCAAGAAAATATTGATGATATTCCCGCGTGATTTACTCATTTTATGACCGTCAGTTCCGGGCACATACATGGTTTCTTCAGAAGTTTTTGCCTCGGGCAAGACAAAAGTTTCGCCCATCTGATAGTTGAATCTAGAAGCGACATCGCGGGTGATTTCAATATGTTGCAATTGATCTTTCCCCACCGGAACAAACTCGGCATCATACAACAAAATATCTGCTGCCATGAGCATCGGATAGGTAAACAAACCGGCATTGACATCTTCTAAACGATCGGCTTTATCTTTAAAAGAATGCGCCAAAGTAAGTCTTTGGTACGGAAAAAAACAGCTCAAATACCAAGAAAGCTCCGCGGTTTGAGGCACATCGCTTTGGCGGTAGAAAATCACCTTGTCGGTGTTGAGTCCGCAGGCCAACCAAACCGCCGCCGTACTCAAATTGTTCGCGCTCAAAACCGCTCCGTCTTTGATTTGCGTGGTTGCATGCATATCGGCAATAAACAAAAACGACTGGTTTTCAGGGCGCTCAGAGAGTTCAATTGCCGGAAGAATAGCTCCGAGCAAATTTCCTAAGTGCGGGGTTCCGGTGCTTTGCACGCCGGTGAGAATTTTGGCCATGAGATGAAATTTTCGAGCAAAGGTAATCGATTTAAAAAAATTACAAATCGAATTCTTACTTTTGAAAATATGAAAATCCTCAAAATACCTCTTTGGATTCTATGGCGCGTATGGTTTTATATCATGATTGCCGTTCCCATTATACTGATGTTGCCTTTTTTGTTGGTGTCCATTCTCAAAGAAAAATGGTATCCGTTCTTTTTTGTGCTGGCCAGAATTTGGGCTAAATCTATTTTGTTTACGTGTGGATTTTACTATCGCGTCCAATCGCAAACTCAAATCAACCCGAACCAAAGCTATATGTTCGTGGCCAATCACACTTCGATGACCGATATCATGCTCATGCTGGCCGTGGTGCGCAATCCGTTTGTGTTTGTCGGAAAAAAAGAATTGGCCAAAATTCCACTGTTTGGATTTTTCTACAAACGCACGTGTATTTTGGTCGACCGAAGCAGTTCTAAAAGCCGTATGGAGGTTTTTAATCGCGCGCAAAAACGATTGAATCAAGGTTTGAGCATTTGTATTTTTCCCGAAGGCGGCGTGCCTGCAGATGAATCCATCGTGCTGGATCAGTTTAAAGATGGCGCATTCCGACTGGCCATTGAGCATCAAATTCCCGTTTTACCCTTAGTTTTTCACGACAACAAAAAGCGTTTTTCCTACACTTTTTTTAGCGGAAGTCCCGGCTTGATGCGCGTGACGGTTTTGCCAGAAGTTCTAACAAAAGATTTTTCTGCCGAAGACAAACAACACATTAAAGAACTCAGAGAAAAAGTGCGCGAACAAATCCATACTGAACTTAACCGCGCATAAAAAAACCCGAACGAGTCGGGTTATATTTTAAGCGTCCATTTCTTTGATGTGGTCTTTGATTTTTTGCTCGAGTTCATCTGCCAATTCTGGATTGTCTTTGATGAGCGATTTTACCGCATCGCGTCCTTGTCCGAGTTTGGTGTCTGAATAGCTAAACCAAGAACCTGACTTTTTGATGATTTCAAACTCTACCGCCAAATCAAGGATTTCGCCGGTTTTTGAAACGCCTTCGCCATACATGATGTCAAATTCAGCCGTTTTAAAAGGTGGCGCCACTTTGTTTTTAATAACTTTTACTTTGGTGCGGTTACCAATCACGCTTTCGCCTTCTTTGATTTGCGATGAACGACGAATGTCCAAACGAACCGAAGCGTAGAATTTGAGCGCGTTACCACCGGTGGTCGTTTCAGGGTTTCCGAACATCACGCCGATTTTTTCACGCAATTGGTTGATGAAAAATACGGTACAGTTCGTTTTGCTGATGGTCGCGGTGAGTTTTCTGAGCGCTTGTGACATAAGACGTGCGTGCAAGCCCATTTTAGAATCGCCCATTTCGCCTTCGATTTCGCTTTTCGGAGTCAAAGCCGCTACCGAGTCAATCACGACAATATCAATCGCTCCGGAACGAATCAAGTTTTCTGCGATTTCCAATGCTTGTTCACCGTTGTCCGGCTGAGAAATGATGAGGTTTTCAATATCAACCCCTAACTTCTCAGCATAGTGGCGATCAAATGCGTGCTCAGCATCAATAAAGGCAGCAATTCCGCCGGCTTTTTGCGCTTCGGCAATGGCGTGTAAAGTCAAAGTGGTTTTACCTGAAGATTCCGGGCCATAAATTTCAATGATACGGCCTTTTGGGTATCCGTTGACGCCCAAAGCCAAGTCAAGTCCGAGTGATCCCGACGAAATCACTTCTACTTCTTCAACGGCGCGATCGCCCATTTTCATGACGGTTCCTTTGCCGTACGCTTTGTCGAGTTTATCTAAAGTAAGCTGTAAAGCTTTGAGTTTTGCTTCTTTTTCTGAGCTCATTTTTCTGTGGATTATATTATGTATTAGGCTGGTAAATTTACTTCTTTTTTGACAAGTTGCAACAGACTTTTCGAACAGTTATCAAGAATATTTTAGCTTTTTTCAGGTTCAAAACTGGCGCAAGATTTTAGCCCATTTTTCAAATCGTTCTGGGTCGCGTAAACGGTAGAAAGTTTGTGCCATATCGAGTGCCATTTCGCGTCTTTGCTCGTTTTGTTGGCACACTTGTAGGCCTTGCTCATAGACTTTTTCGGCTTCTTGCGGCTGATGCATTTGCACCAAGGCATATCCCATTTCGCGATAGAGTCGGTAATCGTTAGGTTTTTGTGCTATGCAACCCAAAACATGTCGAATACACTGCGGATATCGCTCGATTGAATTAAGTGCCAAAGCCAGTTCAAAATTCAAATTCGGAATCTGCGCATTTTGCTTAAAAGCTTGCTCAAAACCATAGACCGCTTCGGCATATTGACCGCGCGCCATAAACTTGCGCGCCGATTCTATCCAAGTTTCGGCTTCATGATGCATCACTTCAAGCCAAAGTGGAGGCGCCTTAATCTTTAATTTTTGTAGTGTTTTTGTGTCGAGCAGCCATAATTTAGGGCTTTTTGCATCGAGAATGAACCGAAGAATATGAGCGTTCTCACGATGACAGCGTTTCCAAATACCGCAGGCATTCAAAGTGAGTTCATCTTCAAAAACAAAGGTAAAACCTTGGTGCGGGTCAGCATAAACATAACCCAATAAATACGATACAGACGGTAGATTTTGGGGCAAAACAACCCAATGATGTACGGCGTTGAAATAATCTGTATGGAATAGAGTATCGGGTTGTTTGTTTTGCCCTAAAATACTGTGCAGGTAAAAAAGCGGAAGGAGTGTATAAACTTTATTTTGCATGGCGTTGAGAATTCTAACCAAACCTAGAAATTAAAATAAAGTTGTTGCTGAGGATTTTCTGCAGCAGTTGTTAAACGAAATCAGCCGCTTAAAAACAACCAAAAACCCAAATAATTTTATACTTTTGGCGCAAATTTTACCGATGGAAAAACTCATTTCATACCCGATATCAGCACTGGCCTTTGTGGTGTTTTTTCTGGTATTGATTATTTTTCATCCGATTCAGTGGATTTGCCTGAATTTGTTGGGTTATCAAGCGCACAAAAAAAGCGTCGATTACCTCAATTTTTGTTTGCTCAGAATAGGGCATTTGGTTGGAACCACTTTTAAAGTCGAAGGCCGCGAACTCATTCCCGAGGGCGTTCCATTGATTCTAGTGGCCAACCACCAAAGTTTGTACGACATCATTGGCATCATTTGGTTTTTGCGTCGTTTTCACCCGAAGTTTGTCAGTAAAAAAGAGCTCGGAAAAGGCATTCCCAGCGTATCGTTTAATTTGCGTCACGGTGGTTCGGTTTTGATTGATCGCAAAGATCCCAAACAAGCCTTGCCCGTGATTAAACAAATGGGCGAATACATCCAAACGCACCATCGTTCGGCGGTTATTTTCCCTGAAGGAACGCGTTCTCGCGACGGAAAGCCCAAAACGTTTGCACCCAACGGACTCAAGATTTTGTGTAAATACGCTCCGTCGGCTTATGTCGTTCCGATTACCATAAACAATTCTTGGAAAATGGTCAAGTTCGGGTTCTTTCCGCTTGGATTGGGTAACCACGTAACCTTTACCGTTCGCGAGCCGATGGCGGTGAGCGCGTATGATTTTGATACATTGTTTCAAAAAACCGAATCGGTCATAACTCAGTCAATTAAACCCTAGGCTTTTGCCTTACAACAAAATATTCATGTCAATAATCAACGTACGCAAAGAAGTCATGCAATTGCTCGAAGGAAAAATCGGGTCATTTGTTGACAAATACTTAATCCCAACCGATACCATTTGGCAGCCTTCAGATTTTTTGCCCGATGCGCAAAACGACAACTTTTTTGAAGAAATCAAAGAACTTCAAGAAATCGCCAAAGATTTGCCGTATGATTTCTGGATCACGCTCATTGGCGATGCCGTGACCGAAGAAGCCCTACCAACTTATGAATCTTGGCTCATGACTGTTGAAGGCATCGATCAACTCGGGCCCAACAGTTGGTCGAGCTGGGTGCGCAACTGGACTGCCGAAGAAAACCGCCACGGCGATGTGCTCAACAAATACTTATATCTTTCGGGACGCATCAACATGCGCGAGGTTGAGATTTCAACGCAATATTTAATTGCCGACGGTTTTGACATCGGAACTGGCGCCGACCCTTATAAAAACTTTGTTTACACCAGTTTTCAAGAATTGGCCACTTATGTATCGCACAACCGCGTATCGCAAATTGCCAAACAACATGGTGAGAAACGCTTGGCCAAGATGTGCAAAATGATTGCCGGCGACGAAATGCGTCACCACCATGCGTATTCAGATTTTGTGGGCGAGATTTTTAAAGTTGACCCGAGTGAAATGATGCTCGCTTTCCTGCATATGATGAAACTCAAAATCACCATGCCGGCGCATTTCTTGCGCGAATCGGGTGAGAAAATCGGGTTGGCGTTTGAGCATTTCTCAGATTGTGCGCAACGAATCGGCGTGTACACCGCCAACGATTATGTCGAGATCATGCAAAAACTCATTGAGCGTTGGGAAATTGACAAAATCTCAGGTCTGACCGACGAAGCAGAAAAAGCCCGCGATTATCTGATGAAACTTCCGGCGCGTATGGCCAAAGTGTCTGAACGCTTGGTCATTCCTGAAGAATCCTATACGTTCAAATGGGTAACCCCAGCCTTAATCAAATAGTTCTTTAAGTGTTTTTGGGCGTGCCACCGCCTTCGCTGCGCTACGGCGCTGTCGTGCTGTACGCTCTTATCTTTTGCGCCTAGCGGCTTGCAAAAGGATAACCGCTTCCATCACTCACGCAAATCCTGTTCCTCCTATGCATCCATCTATTATTGACAATACCATTGCCTATGTTCGGCAGCAGTTGCAAAATGCCGAAGGCGGCCACGATTGGTTTCACATCGAGCGCGTTTATAAAAATGCTTTGCTCATTGCCCAATCCGAAAGTTGCGATCTCACGGTAGTCAAACTCGGAGCGCTTTTGCACGACATTGCCGACAGCAAATTCCACAACGGCGATGAAACCGTCGGACCCAAAGTTGCCCGAGCGTTTTTGACTACGCAGGACGCTTCAGAAGAACTCATTGCTCAGGTGCTTTTTATCATCGAAAACATTTCATTCAAAGGAGGCAATTTTGAGCGTACCCAATCCAGCAAAGAACTTGAAATCGTGCAAGACGCCGACCGCCTGGATGCTATTGGCGCCATTGGCATTGCGCGTTGTTTTAACTACGGAGGTTTTAAAAACAGACCTTTGTACGACCCAAGAATTGCGCCCAATTTGCACATGACCAAAGAAGAGTATAAGGCCAACACCGCGCCCACGCTCAATCATTTTTACGAAAAGCTCTTGTTGCTCAAAGATCAAATGAATACGCCCACCGCAAAGCAAATCGCCCAAGAACGCCACCGATTTATGGAGCAGTTTTTGGCTCAGTTTTACGCTGAGTGGGAAGGAGAGAAATAAAAAAAGCACCTTGGTTGGGCGCTTTTTGTTTTTATAAAGTTAATTTGAGAATCTGTTTTTTCTTTCCTTTTTGACCTAAGAAAAACACCGAATGATCTTTGAGTGTAATAGCTCCATAAGCCACCATAAACGGAACTTCATTGTCTTTGTCATCCAAAACTTCTTGATAATCAAAATCACCGTTTTCATTTACACGAATCACATTCAAGTTCGAACGTTTGGTGGATGTTTGCCCAAATTGAATTCGATCATTACTGAGTTTTTTTACCTTTTCTCCGGTATTGATAAAGAAATAAGTATCGGTTCCTTTAATAGCCGATGTATATGATATAAACGCAGCAGTTCCTTGGGTTGCTTGACGCTTATTGATGTTGCGCGCCCAAACAATATCACCCGAAGGATTAATTTTTGCACTAACAATATCATCATAATGATAAACCGTTATATAATAACCACCGCCGCCGTTCATGCCGCTCATATATTGAGTCGTTTCGTAATACTCTTCTGCATTAAAAACGATATCTCCTGTTTTAGTAATGAGTAATTCTCGAAACGAAAGGTTTTTGAGTTCTTTGTCTTTGTCTTTTCCGTATTTGTCAATCATAAATTGCTCGGTGAACGCATTGAATTTTGACTTTCTAATCGCTAGAGTTGTTGGATCTAATTCAAAATAACTGATGCCTTTGTAACGGTTGTCGTTTCGGTCAGAAAAAAAGCCAATGCAAACCAAACGATTGTCCAAAATAATCGTTTTGAGTGATCTTGAAAAGTGTTCTTCGGTATCAAAAACTTGAGTCTTTTCTCCGTCTTTTGTGATGCGCGTTAGTTCAAATTGATATTTGCCGCCTTCTTTTTTGCTTTTGGCTTCAACCGTAAGCGCTTTGCCTAACAAGTATAAAACGTTTCCGTCTTTGGAAACATCAATATTTTCATAACGAAACTTTTTGTCTTTGAGTTCTCTTTTAAAAACGTGCTCAATTTTTTTATTGAGTTGGTTGTCATATAAAAAAACTTTGTGGGTTTCGGTGTTTTTATCTTTGATATCTACGGTAACAGCAAACGCATTTTTATCTTCGTTGACGATCATCGAGGCTCCGGAATCGCCATCAAAACTGCTGCCCGAGAAAAGCGAAAATTGTTTGATTTCATCGCTGCTCAAACGAAACAGTTCAGTTTTGTGAAAGTTAAAATCGGCTATTTTGGCTGTTATGGCTGAACAGATATAAGCCTTTTCATCACGATTGTAGGCAAAGTCAATTAAATGCACTTCATCTTTGTTGGTGATTACGCCTAAAACAGAGGTTTGTCTGTAGGCATCAGAAACTTTCATTTCATATTCGTATTCTTTGAGCAATTTTAAATTGGCATCGTAATGTTCAAAATAGTAGCCCATACTTGACGAAAAAGCACCGCCTCGATAGGATCGCACAATCAAAACACCACCGTTGCCGTCTTCTTCGGCCAGCATCATTACAGAGTTTTTAAACTCATCTTTAAACAAATCACTTTTGAGAATTTTTACGGGTATTTCTTGCGCGTAGGCACAAAAAAAGCTAATGACCCCAAAAAGGGCCGAAAATTTGGTTTTCATATAATTGGGAATGAGTGGTTACTTGTTTATTTGCCCGAAAACTCGGCTTTTCTCTTTTCTAAAAAGGCAGTGGTTCCTTCTTTGAAGTCTTCGGTGCCAAAACATTTTCCGAACGATTTGATTTCGGTTTCGTAACCATTTACGCCGTCTTTAAAGTTGGCATTCACCGCTTTGATGGCTTGACCGATGGCCACGGGAGAATTCTTCATGATGCGAGCGGCGATGCCTTTACAAAATTCTAAAAGTTCGGCTTGAGCTACCACATGATTGACCAATCCGGTGCGATACGCATCTTCGGCAGGCACCATTCCGGCAGTCATGATCATTTCCATAGCGCGACCTTTTCCGATGAGTTGCGGCAAACGTTGGGTTCCGCCATAACCCGGAATCACGCCGAGCGAAACTTCCGGCAAGCCCATTTTGGCGTTGTCTGAAGCCACTCTAAAATGGCAGGACATGGCGAGTTCTAATCCGCCGCCAAGCGCAAAACCATTCACTGCAGCGATGACCGGCGTTCTGAGGTTTTCTACAAAATCAAACAATAATTCTTGACCTTGTGCGGCCAATTGTGCGCCTTCTTCAACCGAGAAATGCGCAAATTCAGCAATATCGGCTCCGGCCACAAAAGCCTTTTCTCCGCTTCCGGTTAGGATAATCACACGCACCGAAGCATCGAGGTCTAAGGTGTTGAGCGCGTGATGCAATTCAGCAATAGTTGCTTTGTTGAGCGCGTTGAGTTTACTGGGGCGATTGATGGTAATCGTAGCAATACCGTTTTCGGTTTCGACGAGGATATTTTCGTAGTTCATAAAGATTGTATTAAACTGAGGTTAGCGGAAGTGCTACCAAAAAAGTAGTGCCCCGACCCATTTGTGTTTCAAAAGTAATGGTTCCTTTATAATTTTCGATGATATTTTTGATAATTCCCAAACCGAGGCCCATACCACTGTTTTTGGTGGTGAATTTCGGTTCAAAAATTTGATCTTGAAACTGTTTCTCAATGCCGGTTCCGTTGTCGCTTACCAAAATAATCACTTCATTCGGATGGCGGCGTACCGATACCAAAACCTTTTTGTCAGCTTGTGTTTCCGGAATCGCTTGAATAGCATTTTTGACCAAATTGGTGATGATCCGAATCAGTTGGGTTCGATCCATTTTGGTGATGATTTCTTTTTCGTCTGATTCAAAAACCAAATAATCTTCGTTGAAAATGTCTAATGTCAATTCTACCACCTCAACCACATTGAGCGTTTCGTTTTGTTGGGCCGGCATCGAAGCAAAGTTTGAGAATGCCGATGCTACAGCGCTCATCGTATCAATTTGCTGAATGAGCGTGTCTGAATAATCTTTGAGTTTTTGCTTGAGCTCGGGATCATTCGGATCAAATTTTCGCTGAAAGCTCTGCACCGTCAAACGCATCGGTGTGAGCGGATTTTTGATCTCGTGCGCGACTTGTTTGGCCATTTCACGCCAAGCTTCTTCGCGTTCGCTTTGCGCGAGTTTTACGGCGCTTTTTTCCAACTCATCTACCATGTCGTTGTAGGCATTGATGAGTAAATTGATTTCTTTGCTGTTGGCCTCGAGGACAATTTTTTGATTTTTCTGATTCAAACTCGTTTCGCTCAAACGGTCTGAAATGGTTTTAAGCGATTGGGTAATGTAACTCGCCAAAAAATACGCAAGCGCAAAGGCAATCACGAGCATAAAAGCATAGACTTGTCCGAGTCGAATCAAGAAATTTTGCAGTTCTTTTTCGTAAAAACCATCGTCTTCAACATACGGAATATTCAAAATGCCCAGCGGCTTGAATTTCTCGTCTTTGATTTGGCTGTAGGATGAGCGATTTTTAACGCCGTTGATGTTTTTGATGTCGACGTAGCGTTTTTCAATCGAAGACTGAACCAGTTTGAGGATGTATTTGGGAATGGGTGGCGAAACGCTGTCAACCGAGAATTTGGCTTTAGAGGATTTGAGCAACCTGCCGTCCAGACTGTAAATGTTGATTTCTAAGCTGTGGATTTGCGCGAGTTCGTGGATTTTGTCTTTAAAAATCACGCCCAAATTGCGCGGTGTCAGCGGATAAGTCGTGGTCGATAAAACGTAATTGATGTGTTCTTTGATCGCAGTTTCTTTGCGTTCGAGGCGTTCTTGATGATAATCGCGGGCTTCGTTTTTAAACTGAATAATCGAAATCGAAGCCATCAAAATCGAGGCAATCAAAATCAATACAATCATCGACAGGAAAATCCTGATGCGCAACGAGAGCATAGACATTTTGAAGCCTTTAAACATGATTTATGTGTTGTTTTTCTCGCGAATTCTTTTGTAAAATCTAAAGCCGAGCATGATCAACACCGAAAAAGCTACGATGCCCAACACGCCATACACCCAATCAATCGCATTTTTAAGAATCACCAAAAACACGACGGCAAACAGGATGATGGTCGCGCCTTCATTCCAAAGGCGCATAAAATTAGAGCTGTATTTGACTACATCGTTTTGTAGTTCGCGATAGATTTGATGACATTTGAAATGATAAGCAAACAGCAAAACGACAAACACCAATTTGACTTGCATCCAAGGCATGGCTAGCCAACCCGGATTGAGATGCAAGAGCAAGAGCGCAAATAAAGTTGCCAACACAGCGCTGGGCCAAGTGATGATATACCACAACCGATAAGTCATGATTTTGTATTGAGCACTGAGAATTTCTCGCTCGGGCGAAGGTTTGTCTTTCGCTTCGATTTGATACACAAACAACCGAACAATGTAAAACAACCCGGCAAACCAAGTAATTACAAATATCAGATGCAGCGATTTGATGTAGTTGTACATATTAATTTGTCCATTGATTAATCCAACCGGCAACGGCATCGCACCATTGCTCATCGTCGTTCAAACAAGCGATGGCTTTAAAATGCTCACCTCCGTTTTCTTCAAAACTTTCGGCGGCTTCCATGCCAATTTCTTCAAGGGTTTCCAAACAATCCGACACAAAAGCAGGTGTAACAACCGCCAGTTTTTTAATGCCTTTTTGTGCGAGGCCATCAATGGTGGCGTCGGTGTAAGGCTGTAACCAAGGGTCACGACCTAACCGCGATTGAAACGAAGTGCTGTAGGTTCCTTCTTTGAGTTGTAAAGCCTCGGCCACTTGTCGGGTGGTTTCATAGCATTGGTGGCGATAACAAAACTCGTGTGCCGGTGAAGCGGTCACGCAACATTGCCCGTCAATTTTGCAGTGCGATTTAGTGATGTCTGATTTGCGGATGTGTCGCTCGGGAACTCCGTGATACGAAAACAGCAAATAATCCGGTTCAAACGCTTTGAGTTCAGTATCGACTGAATGCGACAAAGCATCGATGTATTCTTTTTTGTTGTAAAAAGCCGGCACCGCAGTAATGGTCATCTCAGGAAATGTTCTTTGACGAATTTCTTCGGCCATCACCAAAATGGTTTCGGTGGTAGCCATCGCAAATTGCGGATACAGCGGCAGTAGCAAAACATCTGACACGCCTTGTGCATTTAAAAGTGCCAAGCCGGATTCGATGGATGGATTTCCGTAGCGCATGCCCAAAGCCACCGGAACCGATACTTTGGTTTGTACTTTTTGTTGTAGTTTTTTTGAGAGCACAATCAGCGGCGAACCATCTTCCCACCAGATTTTTTGGTAGGCGGCTGCTGATTTTTTCGGGCGTGTGTTCAAGATGATGCCTTTGACCAAGAACGCGCGCAGCAGATACGGAAGATCAATCACGCGCTCGTCCATCAAGAATTCATCTAGGTATTTTTTAACATCTTTAGGTTGTGGACTATCGGGCGAACCCAAATTGACTAATAGGACTCCTTTTTTCAAATTGATTGGTTTTTATACACTAACATTAATAGACATGAGATATTTTTTCGGCGTGGTTCCGAATTTCTTTTTAAAGGCCGCGATGAAATGGCTTCCGGTGCTGTAGCCAATTTTCAGGCCAACTTCGTTGACGTTGTATGAACCGCTGTCGAGCAATTTTCGCGCATAGTTCATTTTGTAGTCAAACAAAAAGCCATATACCGTGTCGCCATAAATTTGCTTGAAACCCATTTTGAGTTTTTTTAAATTCAAACCAACCTGATCGGCGAGTTCTTGCAAGCCCGGCGGCTCGGCCATTTGCGCAATGATGAGGTCTTTGGCGCGGCGAATTTTCAGTACGTTTTCTTCGTCCACCAAAAACGGACATTGCTCAGCATCTGGATCTTCAGATCGGTTAAAAAACAAACTCAAAAGCTCATAACCTTTGCCTTTGTAATACATATTCTTAATCGACGGATGCAGATTGTAGTGAAACAACTGATTAAGCACAATAGCCATCGACGGACTGATGTCGTTTTCAGAATAGTATTTTTTATCGCGGTTCTCGACACTCAAAAACGGAATGTGGCTGGCTTGCTCTGAGAACAACGAGTGAAACTTCTGAATCGACACAATCACAGAAATCACCCAAGAATTCGGTTCCATTTCTAAATCGAGCGGCAGTTCTTTTTGCGGATTGTACAAGAGCAACGCTTTTTCTTCTATTAAATCTAAAGCATACGAGCCTTGATTGAATATAAAACGAGCCTTGCCTTTGATGCCAAAATGAAATTGAATGAGTCCCAAACGAACCGGGCGCTGTATTTTATACGTATCTAGTGAATCGTTCTGAAATCTGATTAGGGTAAAATCATCTTCAATTGTTATTACTTCCTGAGAACCCATAGCGATACTTTTTCAAAATTGGTTTTTATTTCAAGCTATGATTTTATTTAGAATAGTTCTACATAAGAACATTCAAAAGGCTTGATTTTAGAGCAAATTTAAAAGAAATAACGAATTAAGGTTCATTTTTAAGTAAAATATCCCACAGCGACACAAAAAGAACTTTGAGCGTTATTTTTATAAAAACAACCACAGTAATTTTGTCTCACGTTGTTACGCAAAACAAACTATGGAAAACCAAATGACCCCAAAACACCAATATTTTTATGCCGTTGGTTTGAGCTACAAAAAAGCCGACGCAGAAATCAGAGGTTCGTTTAGTCTCGATGCAAAAGCCAAAACCAACGTCTTGGAGCAGGCGCAAAGAGAAGGCATAGAAAGTCTTATAGTAACTTCGACTTGTAATCGAACCGAAATCTACGGTTTTGCCGAACATCCTTTTCAACTTATTAAACTCATTTGTCAGTTCAGCAACGGAACTGTTGAAGACTTTCAAAAAGTGGGTTATGTATACAAAAATCAAGAAGCCGTCAACCATTTGTTGCGAGTAGGAACCGGACTCGACAGTCAGATTTTGGGCGATTTTGAAATCATCAGCCAAATCAAAGCCGGATTCAACGAATCTAAATCGATGCGATTGGTCAATACTTATATGGACCGTCTGATCAATGCCGTGATTCAAGCGAGCAAAAAAATCAAGAACGAAACCGAAATCAGTTCGGGCGCAACCTCTGTTTCATTTGCATCGGTTCAATACATCATCAAAAATGTTCCGGATATTGGCCAGAAAAACATTCTTTTGTTCGGCACCGGAAAAATTGGCAGAAATACCTGCGAGAATTTGGTCAAACACACCAAAAATGAGCACATCACCTTGATCAATCGCACCAAAGACAAAGCCGAGAAATTGGCCGGGAAACTCAATTTGATTGTCAAAGATTATTCAGAATTGCAGCTCGAATTGCAAAAAGCAGATGTGTTGGTCGTGGCCACAGGCGCGCAAAACCCAACCATCGACAAAGCCATTTTGAACCTCAAAAAACCGATGTTGATTTTGGATTTGTCGATTCCGAAAAACGTACACGAAAACGTCAAAGATTTGCCGAGCGTTACGCTGGTTCACATGGATCATTTATCGCAAATGACCGATGAAACCCTTGAAAAACGCAAGCAACATATACCGGCCGCTGAAGCGATTATCGAAGAAATCAAAGAAGAATTCATCGCTTGGACCAAAGACCGCAAGTTTGCGCCGACCATTCAAGCCCTTAAAGAAAAATTACATTCCATTAAAGACGGTGAGCTCAACATTCACCGCAAAAAAATGGCGAATTTTGACCAAGAACAGGCTGAACTCATCACCAATCGCCTTATTCAAAAAATCACCAATCACTTTGCCAGCCACCTCAAAGACGAGAACACCATGGTGGATGAAAGCATCGAGTGGATTGAAAAAGTATTCCAATTAGAAACTGCTGCCCGCTCATGAGTAAAACCATCCGAATAGGCACGCGTGACAGCGAACTAGCGTTGTGGCAAGCACACACCGTTCAGCAAAAACTCAACGATTTAGGCTACAAAACCGATATCATCGCGGTTAAATCACAAGGCGATCTCATCCTCGACAAACCTTTATACGAACTCGGCATCACGGGCATTTTTACCAAAACGCTTGATGTGGCCATGATCAAAGGCGAAGTTGATATTGCCGTGCATTCTATGAAAGATGTACCCACGGCTTTACCGCAAGGAATTGCGCAAGGCGCTGTTTTAGAACGAGCTCAGGTGTACGATTTGTTGTTATTCAAAGACGATTCAGATTTTGCGCATCGTCCGGCCACCATTGCCACCGGAAGTTTGCGCCGAAAAGCCATGTGGCTCAACAGACATCCAAACCACACCGTGACCGATTTGCGCGGCAACGTCAATACGCGTTTGCAAAAACTCCAAGACAATCCTTGGGACGGAGCCATATTTGCCGCTGCCGGCTTGGAACGCATCAACCTCAAACCCGAGAATCACCAAGTACTCGATTGGATGACACCCGCTCCGGCACAAGGCGCTATGGTGGTGATGGCTATGGCTGAGAACAGTTTTACCATGGATGCGGTTTCAGAACTCAATGATGTCGAAACCCAAGTGTGTACGCACATTGAACGTCAGTTTCTCAAAACACTCGAAGGCGGATGTACGGCACCCATCGGAGCCTACGCCCGCATCGTAAACGATGAAACCATTATTTTCAAAGGCGATTTGCTCTTGGCAGACGGCTCTAAAAAAGTCAGCGTAGAAAAACAAGTGCCTATTGAAGAATGGAAAAAACTCGGATTCTATGCGGCCCAAGAAGTGCTCGAAAACGGAGGCGCTGCCATCATGGAAGTTTTGCGTCAGCAACTCAATACAAAATCATAAAATGACCGCAGGGGTGCGCATATTATCCACCAAAAAGTTGTCAGTGAGTCAAAGGCAATATTTGCTCAACGCAGGATTTTTGGTCACCGAAGCCGATTTTATCCAAACCGAACCATTAGCGTTCAACCTAGAAAAATCCTATCAAGGCCTCATTTTTACCAGCCAAAATGCGGTAGAAGCCTTGCTCCAAAGTTCTTACAAATCGCTTTTAGCGGAAATTCCGTGTTTTTGTGTGGGCAGTAAAACACAGCAATTATTGCAGCAAAGCCAAGCGCAAGTTTTGGCGACAGC
The DNA here is from genome assembly GCA_046329175.1 of Flavobacteriaceae bacterium. Classification (GTDB taxonomy): domain Bacteria; phylum Bacteroidota; class Bacteroidia; order Flavobacteriales; family Flavobacteriaceae; genus Flavobacterium. Next base: position 120,617 of record JAXLVE010000003.1, on the reverse strand, counting down.
CCATAATGCTGCCGAGTTGGCAGAGCAAATCATCGCCGAATATGCAACATTTAAGTTCGTCTTTTTTTGTGGTGATCTGCGCCGAGATGAACTCCCGAATTTACTCAGCAAACATCAAATTTCGCTCGATGAAGTTCAGGTGTATCGCACCCAGCTTACCCCGCATAAAATTACCAACCAACCCGATGCGCTGCTTTTTTTTAGTCCGTCGGCCGTTGCGAGTTATGTGCAGCAAAACACGATAGAAAACGCAATTTGCTTTTGCATTGGTCAGACCACGGCAGCCGCTTTACAAGGCCAAGCCATGCAAGTCATTGTTGCGCATCAACCCACGATTGAAAACACCCTCATACAAGCAATACAGTATTACAGAAAACCACAAACATGATCAAAAACGATTTATTCCTCAAAGCCCTCAAAGGCGAAACCGTCGAGCGTCCACCGGTGTGGATGATGCGTCAAGCCGGGCGATATTTACCCGAATTCCGTGCTCTACGCGATAAGTACGATTTCTTTACGCGTTGCAAAACCCCGGAACTCGCTGCCGAAATCACCGTACAACCTATTCGCATTGTACAACCCGACGCCGCCATTTTATTCTCAGATATATTGGTCGTCCCGCAAGCGATGGGCATCGAAGTCGAGCTCAAAGACAACATCGGGCCGATTATTCCCAACCCAATTCGCTCGATGCAAGCTGTTGAGCAAGTTTATATTCCGGACATCCACGAAAGTTTGGGCTATGTCATGGACGCGATTAAACTCACCAAAGAAATGCTCAACGATGAGGTTCCGCTGATTGGTTTTGCCGGTTCGCCGTGGACAATTTTCTGTTATGCCGTGGAAGGCAAGGGCTCTAAAAGCTACGATACCGCCAAAGGTTTCTGCTTCTCGCAACCCGAAGCAGCGCACGCTTTATTGCAAAAAATCACCGACACCACCATTTTGTATCTCAAAGAAAAAGTCAAAGCCGGAGTGAATGCCGTACAGATTTTCGACAGTTGGGGCGGCATGCTCTCACCGGTGGATTATCAAGAATTCTCCTGGAAATACATCAACCAAATTGTCGAAGCACTCGCTCCCGAAACCCAAGTCATTGTCTTTGGCAAAGGCTGTTGGTTTGCGCTCAACGATATGGCCAAATCCAAAGCGTCTGCGCTCGGAGTTGACTGGACGTGTTCGGCGCGCAACGCCCGTTACCTCACCGGCGGCAACATCACTTTACAAGGAAATTTTGACCCCAGCCGATTGCTTTCGCCGATTCCGACCATCAAAAAAATGGTGCATCAAATGATCGACGAGTTTGGCAAAGACAAATACATCGTCAACCTCGGACACGGGATTTTGCCCAACATTCCGGTAGATCACGCCAAGGCATTTATCGACGCGGTCAAAGAATATCAAAAATAGGGCGTGCCCCTGCGGGTCGGGCTGTTCGCGGTGCGCGGCACCCAGCTTCCATCCCTCACGCAGACGGCGTTTCCAAAATCAGTTTGCTATGCCACTGAATAAATCTTATCGCGATGAGCAACAAGAAAAAATCCAGCAAACTTTGCAACAATTGCTGGGTTTGAGCTATGTTCCCGAGCAGTTTGAGGTGATGGATCGGTTGCTAGAAAATTTAGGAATGAATCTGCACGATTTGTCTCAAAAAACCACCGCTGATTGGCTTTTGCAAACAGAAGCTTTAGCGCTCGATGCTGTCAATGCCGAATTGCTCGCCGATGTTATGGCGCATCTATCGCAAAAAGACAAAGCCCGCGCCTTGTATGACCAAATACAAAACAACAGCAAAGTATATTCGTGGAGCATCGCCCAAAAGCGAACCCAACTATAAAAAGATACTCCAGATGAGTTCAATGAAAGATCAATTTTACGCATACATCCAAAACCTGCAAGACCAGATCTGTCAAGGCCTTGAAACCGTTGACGGCAGCACAAAGTTTCGCGAAGATTTATGGAACCGTCCTGAAGGCGGCGGTGGCCGAACCCGCGTGATCGAAAATGGAGCTGTGTTTGAAAAAGGCGGGGTCAACATCTCGGCCGTTCACGGAAAATTGCCCGATACGATGCAAAAAATGTTCGGCGTGGGCGAGGCCGATTTTTTTGCCTGCGGACTCAGCCTAGTCATTCATCCCAAAAACCCCATGGTTCCGACGGTTCATGCCAATTGGCGCTATTTTGAAATGTATGATACTGATGGCAACATCATGCAAAGTTGGTTTGGTGGCGGTCAAGATTTAACGCCCTATTATTTGTTTGAAGAAGATGCGCGTCATTTTCACCAAACCTGTAAAACCGCTTGCGATGCACACAATCTGGAATTTTATCCCAAATACAAAAAACAATGCGACACCTATTTTTGGAACGCCCATCGCCACGAAGCGCGCGGTATAGGCGGGTTGTTCTTTGATTACTGCAAAGCCACCGAGCAAATGCCGATGGCGCAGTGGTATGATTTTGTCACCGAAGTAGGCAACAGTTTCCTTCAAGCGTATGTGCCGATTGTTCAAAGAAGAAAAGATTTGCCATACACACCAGAGCAGCGCACTTGGCAAGAAATCCGCCGCGGACGTTATGTAGAATTCAATTTGGTACACGATAAAGGCACGCTGTTCGGACTCAAAACCAACGGTCGCATTGAGTCGATTTTGATGAGCTTGCCGCCGCATGTGCAGTGGGTGTATGACCATCATCCGGCTTCTGGAAGCGATGAAGAAAAATTGTTGAACATCCTGAAAAAACCCATTGAATGGCTGTGAAAAAGTTATGCGTTTTATGGTGGATATCGGTCAGTTCTTGGGCACAAAACCAAACTGAGGCGTCACCGTATTTTAAATCGTATAACGATCAAATCATTCTGAGCACCTATTTGATAGATACCTCGAATAGTTTTGAAATCATCGGTCAATCAAGCGGAACGCCGGCGCGATTGAACTTAAATCCGAACCGAAGAACCCAATTAGGCGCTCAACTCAGTTATCGATTTGTCGATATTAGCGGTGGATTTTCACCGAAATTCTTTGAAGAAAACAAAGATAACAGCGGTTCAAAATTATTTAGTTTCAATACCCGTTTTTACGCTCAAAAATGGATGCAATCCTTTTTATTCATTTACCAAAAAGGCTTTTACATCAGTAACAACGAGCGCGAAGTTGGCTTTCCGAAGTTTGCTTCAACCAAAATAGGCGGTACGACTTCGTATGTTTTCAACGACCGATTTTCGATCAGAACTTTGGCCAATCAAAAGCAATGGCAAACCAAAAGTGCCGGTAGTTTTATTCCGTCGTTGTCTTTTTATTATACCAATCTCGATTTAAATGATGCGAGTAACAATCCGCACAGTGATATTTATACCTTAACCTTGACACCGTCCTATTATTACAACTTTGCCATCAGCCATAAATTTTTGATTGGATTAGGCTTGGCAGCCGGCGCGGGTTTAAATTGGATTGACCACGATTGTTCTGCGCTTTATGAATTCAGCAGTAACCTCAAAATTGGCTACAATACCGATCGTTTTTTCACCTATCTCACGGGTAACTCCATTAATTTCATTCAAAATGAACAGGCAGATATTCGTTTGAACGATCAAGTTTCTACCGTTAAATTTGCTCTGGGTTATCGATTCGATCCACCTGAAAAACTCAAAACTTTTTTTGATCATCTAAATAAAAAATAAATATGTTTCCATTACGCAGAAACCGCCGATTGCGCACCACCGAAGCCGTTCGCTCTTTGGTACGCGAAACCATTGTAAGTCCGCATGATTTTATTGTGCCGCTTTTTGTGACCGAAGGCCAAAATATTCGCGAAGAAATTCCTTCGATGCCCAATTATTTCCGACTCAGTTTAGACCAGCTCGAAAAAGAAGTCAAAGAACTTTGGAAGCTCGGACTCAAATCTGTTTTGCTGTTTGTCAAAGTGCCCGACCACCTCAAAGACAACAAAGGAACCGAAGCACTCAACCCCAACGGACTCATGCAACGCGCGATTAAAACCGTGAAGAATGCCGAGCCCGGAATGCTCGTGATGACCGATGTGGCGCTCGATCCGTTTTCATCGTATGGTCACGATGGTATTATTGAAAACGGACAAATTGCCAACGATATTACCTCGGCCGTTCTCGCCGAAATGAGCGTGTCTCATGCCCAGGCCGGAGCCGATTTTGTCGCGCCCAGCGATATGATGGACGGGCGCATTCTCGAGATTCGCGAAGCTTTGGAAGACGCGGGATTTATCAACACCGGAATCATGTCCTACAGCGCCAAATACGCTTCGGCACATTATGGTCCGTTTCGCGATGCGCTTGACAGTGCGCCGGTAGATTTGCACAATATTCCCAAAGACAAAAAAACCTATCAGATGGATTATCACAACCGCATTGAAGCCATTCGCGAAACCCAGATGGATATTGATGAAGGCGCTGACATTGTCATGGTGAAACCGGGAATTTCTTATTTGGATATTGTGCGCGAAGTTAAAAACGCGGTGGATGTTCCGGTGGCGGTGTATCAAGTTTCGGGCGAATACGCCATGATCAAAGCCGCTTCAGAGCGCGGTTGGCTCGATCACGACGCGGTGATGATGGAACAAGTAACAGCCATCAAACGCGCGGGTGCGGATCTGATCGCGAGTTATTTTGCCAAAGACGTTGTACGATTACTCAACCGATAAAATCATTACTGATAAAAGTCATAAAGCAGGCACACCACCTGCTTTAACTTTGTCTGAAAATTAAATTTATGCGCAATACAATTTATATAGTCTTGGCTCTAGCATCATTTGTTATCGGAGCCTGCAACGGTAAAAAAGAAGAACAAGATTTCGGAAAAAAACAACCCGAAACTTCCGCAACAACCGCTCAAACTCCGGCTCAAAAAGGCCAAGAAATTTTCGAAGGAAAAGGCACTTGTACCACCTGTCACAAACCCAACGAAAAAGTAGTCGGCCCAAGCCTTCAAGACATTGCCACCCTCTACAAACAAAAAGGACTCAGCGTGGCGGCTTTTATCAACGAAGAATCCAAACCGGTGGTTGATCCGGCTTTGTATGAAACCATGAAAGCCAATTTTGCGATTACCAAATTGATGACCCCAGAAGAGCGTCAAAATATTGAGGCTTACATCATGAGTTTTGCAAAATAGCCAGCGTTTAATTTGTTATATTCGTAGACTTTTATTTGTGTTATGTTGCAAGAAGCCTACATTCAGACGCCGCTCGGAGTTGCCTATTTAACCGGCGATGAGCAGGGAATTTCTAAAATTTCGATTTTAAAAGAAGGTACGGTTTCTAAAAAAATTCCGCCAACATTAAAAGAAGCCGTCACACAACTCAAAGAATATTTTGCCGGTAAGCGCACCGATTTTACTTTTTTGATGAATCCGCAAGGAACTGATTTTCAGCAAAAAGTTTGGCGGGCGTTGCTCGAGATTCCTTTCGGAAAAACCACCAGTTATCTGGAGCTTTCCAAAAAACTCGGCGATGTCAAAGCCATTCGCGCAGTGGCTTCGGCCAATGGTAAAAACCCGCTTTGGATTGTGGTTCCGTGTCATCGCGTAGTAGGTTCAGACGGTTCGCTCACGGGTTATGCTGGCGGACTTTGGCGCAAACAATGGTTGCTCGAACACGAAAATCCGGTCAAACAGCAAAGTTTGTTTTAGCGAGTTAAGGTTTTTTTGGTACATTCGAAAACTGTCTGATTCATTTTGATACCATGAAACGATTGAAAAAAATACTCATTGGTCTGGCGCTGTTTTTTGCTGTGACCGTTGGTTTGTTGTATGCTTTTAATTTAGATTATTTAATGACGGCCATCAGAACGGTTTATCTGACCGGACATACGACAGCCTATTTGGACGATTACAAAAAGTTTGACAACCGAATGCTTCCGGCGAGTAATCATCCGCAGCCGTGGGCGTACGCAAAAGATTACAATTCCATCAGGCCTACAAAAACCTTGGAGCAATGGCATCAAAAGTTGGGTTCAGTAGCGTTTCTGATCATCAAAAATGACAGTCTTTGGAATGAAAGTTATTATGACCATTACACCAAAGACACGCCTTCGAATTCTTTCTCGATGGCCAAAAGCATCGTGTCGGCATCGCTCGGAAAAGCCATCATGCAAGGCAAAATCAAAAGTTTAGATCAGAAGGTTTCAGATTTTTTTCCGCAGTTTGCCCAAGGAAAATCAGCAGCGATGACCGTCGGAGATTTGTCGTCCATGGCTTCAGGACTCGACTGGGATGAATCGTATTACAGTCCGTTTTCCATTACCACACGTGCGTATTTTGATACCGATTTGACTTCGGTCATTTTAGGACTTAAAGGAATCGATACGCCCGGAAAGTCTTATAAATATCTCAGCGGCAACACCCAACTTTTGGGCATGTGCATCGAGAAAGCCACCGGAATGAGCCTCGCGGATTATGTTGCGCAGAATTTCTGGAATCCGATGGGCGCCGAAAACTCCGCCCTGTGGCAAACCGACCACCATGACGGAATCGTCAAAGCTTATTGTTGTTTTGCCAGCAATGCGCGCGATTTTGCTCGTTTTGGTAAACTCTACAAGCAATCCGGAAGATGGAACGGTTCGACTTTACTCGACAGTACTTTTATCGCTCGTTCTACAAAACCTCGATTTGTAGATTCACCCGAATATGGCTACGGTTGGTGGTTGTGCACTTATCACGACAAAAAAGTCTTTTATATGCGCGGGCATTTAGGGCAGTATGTGATTGTGATACCACAAGACGATTTAATCATCGTTCGATTGGGCAACCGAACGCAACACAGCAGCACCGGCAATCCACACAGCGATGACTTTTATGTTTGGCTTGATGAAAGCTACAAGATGTTGGCGCTGCGAAAATAATCTTATTCAATGAGCACTTTTTTGCGTTCGATGACTTTTTGATCCACATCGAGTAATTCCAAAATGTACAAGCCGGACGCCAAGTTGCTCACATTGATTTGTGAACTGAAAATTCCTTGACTCATTCGATTTCCCACGCTATTCAATAATCTGTATGAATTGAATTGTACCGAAGTAGCAACATGCAAAACATTCTTGGCTGGCATCGGATACAATCGAATCGATAAATTGACAATAGGATTTTGAACGCTCATCGCCGCCGGATTTTTGAGCTCAATAATGCGGTCGTCGTTAGCGCCCGGACTGCCCGCATAATCTTTGTTTGAAGTACAAATAAAAACACGTCCGTCGGGAATCACCACTACATCGCGTAATCGGCCATAAGTATTGACTAGATAAATGTTTTGCTGTAGAACTTGCGTTCCGTCATCGCTCAGTTTGAGTTGAATGAGTTCTTTGTTTTTCAAAACGACTAGTAAAAGTGAATTATTCCACTCGGGAATGGCGCTGTTCTGATAATAATCAACACCGGCCGGCGCAATCGATGGTGACCAAGACCAAATTGGTTCGGCTACATTATTGGCATTGCAAAAAGTAATTTCGGCAGCGGTATTACAAACTCCTTCAACGGTTGGCCAGCCATAATTTCGGTTGGCTTCGATGATGTTGACTTCATCATTGGCTGAGGTTCCGTGTTCGGTGCTGTAAAATTTTCCGTTGGCATAGCACAAACCTTGCGGGTTTCGGTGGCCGAAGGAATAAATGTAACTTCCGGCCATTGGGTTGTCGTTAGGAATACTTCCGTCTAAATTCATTCGAAGCACTTTTCCATTGATTGAGTTCAGATTTTGCGCCACTGCCGGCGTTGCATACGTATCGCCCAAACAGATGTAGAGTTTGTCGTCTAAAATGACCATACGCGAACCGTTGTGTGAAACTCCGGCCGGAATGCTGCCCAAGATTAAAGTCGGATTGATCAGCGTGTTGTTGGCCGTGTCGTATTCATAGCGAACAATTTTAGAAGTTGTATTCGTGTAGGCATAATGCACATACAAAAAATGGTTGTTGTTGAAATCAGGATGCAAAACCAGCGAATGCAAACCCACGCTAAAGCCAAAAAGTGCCACATCGCTCAAGGCAAAAACCTGTTGAATTTCATAAGTATTCGGATTCATTCTTTTGATGTTGCCCGAGAGTTCCGTAAACCAAATCCAGCCATCAGGCCCATAGGTCATATCCCAAGGAACACTCAGATTAGTTGCCACGACGGTGTTGGTGAGTACGGTGTTGCCCAGATTGATTTGCGACTGGGCAAAACAAGGCAGTAGGCAAGTAGCCCACAGAAGGATTTTCTTTTTCATAATATAGCTCTTTTAGTTTGTTTGTTTTGATAATTAGCTGAAAACCAAATCAAAGCAATCACCTTAAAAGTAAACAAATATTTCTTAGGGTTGACACGATGAACTCAAGTCAAGTGATTTTTTCAAATCTATTTTTAAGAATCCAAAAAAAGAAATCGCTAAATTGCAGCTTCTAAAAGCCGTTTAACTCTTAATTTTACACGCCATGATTCAAAAAATTTTACTCAGCAACATTCTGTTTCTCGACATCGAAACCGTTCCGCAGCAAGAAAACTATGAACAACTTGACTCGGAAATGAAATCGCTTTGGGAACAAAAAACCCAATACCAACGCCGCGATGAATTCACGCCTGAAGACTTTTACGAGCGTGCCGGCATTTGGGCCGAATTCGGAAAAATCATATGTATTTCTGCGGGATATTTTACTTTAAAAGGCGATGTGCGTCATTTTCGGGTCACCTCATTTTTTGGCGAAGAAGTCAAAATACTCAAAGATTTTGCGCAGCTGCTTCAGGATCATTTTGGCCAGGCCCAACATATTTTGTGCGGTCACAACGCCAAAGAATTTGACATTCCGTTTATTGCACGTCGCATGATTATTCACGGAATCGCCTTGCCGGACAAACTCAATTTATTTGGCAAAAAACCTTGGGAAGTTCCGCATTTAGACACGCTCGAACTCTGGAAGTTTGGCGACTACAAACATTTCACTTCGCTCAAATTGCTCACCAAAGTACTCGGGATTCCTTCGTCTAAAAACGATATTGACGGCAGTCAGGTTGCGCATGTTTTTTATGTAGAAAAAGACATCGACCGCATTATTACCTACTGCGAAAAAGATGTGATTGCCGTGGCTCAAGTATTTTTGCGTTTGCGTCGCGAAGATTTGCTCATCGACGAAGAAATTTTGCACGTCTGACCGACTATTTAGTTATTTTTACCAAAAAAGTACTTTATGGTTCTCAGTAGATTTTGGTTGGTGATTTTTATTTCGTCGATTCTTTTTGTAGTGATCAGTCTGGCCTCGGGAAGTCAATATACCATTGATTATGTGCTCAACGGCAAAAAAGACGATCCGGTACTGATTGCTGAAAAGTACAAAAATCAACTGCCGATTTTACTGCGCGACAGCATTGAAAAAGCACCTGAGCAAACCATCGTTATCAATAAAAATGAGGCGGATGCAGATACCACTTATGTTTACAAAAATCAGACAGTCAAAATTTACAGCGGTGTTCAAAAAGCCGACGGTTTATTGCCGACTTGTAAAAACACGCTCATCGATTTGATTCTGCCGCTTTTGGCGTATTTGACTTTTTTCTGCGGACTCATGGAACTGCTCATTGTATCAGGAGCTTCTGAAAAAATGGCGCAAAAACTCAGTCCGATTTTTGCCAAAGTGTTTCCGTCGGTGCCCAAAAACCACGAGTCGATTTCGTATATGACGCTTAATTTTGCTGCGAACTTTTTAGGACTCGATTCTGCCGCGACACCTTTTGGGCTCAAAGCCATGGAATCTTTACAAGAAATCAACCCTGATAAAGACAAAGCCAGCGATGCGCAAATTATGTTTATGTGTTTGCACGCGGCAGGTTTGACTTTGATTCCAACGTCGATTATTGGCTATCGCGCAGCCGAGAACGCTACCAATCCGGCCGATGTGATGTTGCCGTGTATCATTACTTCGTTCATCGGAACCATTGCCGCACTCATTATTGTTGGTATTCGTCAGCGCATTAATTTTTTGAGCGCTACTTTGCTCGTGTCGATTATGAGCGTTGTGGCCGCGATTGTCGGTTTACTGTTCTACATCAACGGACTTGATTTGATAGGAAAGAGCTTTTTTACCTCGAACTTATCGGGCTTGATGCTCGTGGCGATTATTGGTGCGACACTGGTTTTTTCATTTGCCAACGAACGAAAATTCACCGAAAAACATACGACCATTTTTGACACATTTGTGGAAGGTTCCAAAAACGGAATCAACACAGGCGTGAAAATCTTTCCGTATGTTTTGGCGATGTTGGTTGCGATTTCTTTTTTCAGAAACAGCGGCTTGTTTGAAATCATCAGCAACGGAATTTCATTTGTATTCTCGCATATAGGCGTGTCCAAAGAAATCACCGATTCACTGCCGGTTGCCATGTTGCGTCCGTTTAGCTCGGGCGGATCGCGCGGTTTTATGATTGATGCCATGCGCAACTTTGGACCGGATTCATTTACGGGCAGATTGGTGTGTATTTTTCAATGCAGCGCCGAAACAACCTTTTACGTGATTGCCGTTTATTTTGGTTCGGTCAACATCAAAAACACGCGTTATACATTAGGCACCATGCTCTTGGTGGACTTTATTTGCGTGTTGGCCGCGGTCTTGGTGGCCGGTTGGTTTTTCTAGTTAAATCTATACCAAATGAGCAACAAACACCCCGAATCATAACCTCGCTTCAGGGCTTTTTTCATACCTTTACCTAACTTAAAAATCAACCCGATGGACTTTATATATCAGGATCCGTATCCAATTTTAAAAGACGATACCACCTACAAAAAACTCACTTCTGACTTTGTCAAAATCGAAAAATTAGGCGACCGCGAAATTCTAACGGTTGACCCGAAAGGCTTGGAACTTTTGGCCGAAGAAGCCATGAAAGATGTTTCATTTATGTTGCGTTCGTCGCATCTCCAAAAACTGCGCAACATCATTGACGACCCCGAGGCTACCGACAACGATCGATTTGTAGCCTACAATTTATTGCAAAACGCAGTTGTAGCGGTAGGCGGTGAATTGCCATCGTGCCAAGATACCGGAACCGCGATTGTTATGGCCAAAAAAGGCGAGAATGTATTTACCGGGGCCGATGATGCCGAGTGGCTTTCGCGCGGGATTTTCAATACGTATCAAAACAGAAACTTGCGCTACTCGCAGATTGTGCCGATTTCAATGTTTGAAGAAAAGAACTCAGGCTCAAACCTACCGGCCCAAATTGATATTTATGCCAAAAAAGGAAGCTCGTATGAGTTCTTATTTTTGGCTAAAGGCGGTGGCTCAGCCAACAAAACTTTTCTGTATCAAAAAACCAAATCGTTGCTCAACGAGAAGTCATTAAATGAATTCATCCGCGAGAAAATCATGGATTTAGGCACTTCGGCTTGTCCGCCGTACCACTTAGCAATTGTCATCGGAGGCACTTCGGCTGAAGCCAATTTAGCAGCTGTCAAAAAAGCATCAGCCGGCTACTACGACCATTTACCCACCACCGGAAACATGGCTGGTCAAGCGTTTCGCGACATTGAATGGGAAGCGCGCATCCAGCAAATTTGTCAAGAAAGTTCAATCGGTGCTCAATTTGGCGGGAAATATCTAACCCATGATGTACGTGTGATTCGTTTGCCGCGTCACGCTGCTTCTTGTCCGGTAGGCATGGGCGTATCGTGTTCGGCCGATCGCAACATCAAAGGCAAAATCACCGCCGACGGTATTTTCTTAGAGCAACTCGAAACCAATCCTGCGCAGTTCTTGCCTGAAGTAGCGCCGCATCTCGAAGAGCCGGTGGTTGTAAACTTGAATCGACCGATGAAAGAAGTCTTGGCCGAGTTGTCGCAATATCCGATCAAAACGCGTTTAAAACTCAACGGAACACTCATCGTGGCGCGCGACATTGCCCACGCCAAAATCAAAGAATTATTAGATGCGGGACAACCGATGCCTGAGTATTTCAAAAACCATCCGGTGTATTATGCAGGCCCGGCCAAAACCCCTGAAGGCATGCCGTCGGGCAGTTTCGGTCCTACCACGGCCGGTCGTATGGATGTGTATGTAGAAGAATTCCAAAAACACGGCGGAAGCATGATCATGCTCGCCAAAGGCAATCGCGGCAAAGAAGTTATGAACGCTTGCAAAACCTACGGAGGATTCTATTTGGGCTCTATTGGTGGTCCGGCTGCGATCCTTGCCAAAGAAAACATCCTCTCGGTTGAGGTAGTCGACTTTGAAGAACTCGGCATGGAAGCCGTGCGCAAAATCGAGGTCAAAGATTTCCCGGCGTTTATCATTACCGACGACAAAGGCAATGATTTCTTTGCGGCTCTGAGTCATTAAACTTCAAAATATTCACCTTGATAAGTAACAAAAGCCTCTTTCATCGGAGGCTTTTTTATTGGGGCGTGCCCCTGCGGGTCGGGCTGTTCGCGGTGCGCGGCACCCAGCTTCCATCCCTCACGCAAGTGTTGTCTCTACCGAAGCACTTCACTTTCGAATTAGCCCTGAGCGAGGCATTGTCGGAGCTCTTGCAGCGCAGCGAAAAAGCGACTGCCGAGCGCAGGACCGAAGTTTTTTAGAACATTTGTGTATCGCTTCAAATCATCCAAAAACTATTCGACATGCAAAACCAATCCTTTGAGGTAATGACCTTCAGGATGGTAAATGTTGGTGGGATGATCGGGCCCTTGGGTGAGTTTGTGCAACACGCGAATGGTGCGTCCGGTTTCGATGGCCGCAGCCGCCACGGTGTTGTAGAACAAGACATCGTCAATGACCTGCGAGCATGAAAAAGTAAACAAAATTCCGTTGGGCGCCAAGGCTTTGAGCCCGGCCATGTTGAGCCTTTTGTAGGCTTGGGTAGCGGTGTGTTTGCTTTTGATGCTTTTGGCAAAGGCCGGCGGATCAAGTACAATTACATCGTATTGTTGGTTGTGGTTGCGCAAAAACTCAAAAACATCTGAGGCCACCGCCGAGTGGTTTGCTTTCGGGAAATTGAGTTCGGTGTTTTTAGTGGCCAAATCGACGGCTTTTTGAGAAATATCCACCGAAGTTACGAGTTCAGCGCCGGCTTGTAAGGCATAGACCGAAAAGCCTCCTGTGTAGCAAAAGGTGTTGAGTACTTTTTTGTTTTTAGAGAATGAACCCAGTAATTTTCGGTTGTCGCGCTGATCCAAAAAGAATCCGGTTTTTTGACCTTCAACCCAATTGACATGGAATGAAATGCCGTTTTCTTGGGCGATGGTTTCGGGTGTGTTTCCCTTTAAGAAAAAGTCGGTTCCGGTGTTGGGTAGTGTGCCGCTGCTTTTGCAGTAAATGGTTTCACATTGTTTGGGAAACGCCTTGGCAATGGCCGCAGCAATCGCTTCCATTTGCTGAAAAGCACCTGTGGAATGCGCTTGCAAAACCCAGTGATTGTTGTAAAAATCTACAATCAATCCGGAAATTCCATCACCTTCGCCGTGGATGACGCGAAAAGCGTTGGTCTGCGAAAAATCGAGCAAGATTGTGCGCACATGCCAAGCGGCTTGTAGTTTTTGTTTCCAGAAATCAGCGGTAAATGTTTCTTCGCCAAAAGTGAGTAAGCGCACCACTATGCTGCCTTTGTCAGAAAAATAACCGTGGCCCAAAGGTGTGTTTTTGGCATCGACTACTTCGACCATTTCGCCGTCTTCAATCTCGCGGCTCACGCCGTAAACCGCTCCGCTAAAAACCCATGGATGGCGGCGCAGCAGTGATTTTTCTTTACCTGATTTTAAAATTACTTTCGGAAAACTCATAAGATAAAATGAGCCACAAATACACAAGATTAATTATGCATTGTGGCTTAATAAGTGATTTGTATTTTTTTAATCAATCGCCATTTCAGGAACATCACCCTCAATGATGAGTTCGGCTTCGGTGGCTTGAATAATATCGTCAACGCTGACGCCCGGAGCGCGCTCTAGTAGCTTAAATCCGCGCGGTGTAATTTCCATCACAGCGAGTTCAGTGACTACTTTTTTGACGCAGCCCACGCCTGTGAGCGGGAGCGTACATTTTTTGAGGATTTTGCTTTCGCCTGCTTTGTTGACATGCATCATCGCAACGATAATATTTTCAGCTGAGGCTACCAAATCCATAGCGCCACCCATGCCTTTGACCATTTTACCGGGAATTTTCCAGTTGGCTATATCACCGTTTTCAGAAACTTCCATCGCACCGAGAATCGTTAAATCAACCTTTTGTGCGCGTATCATGCCAAAGCTAAAAGCCGAATCAAAAAAACTAGCGCCCGGCAACGTGGTGATGGTTTGCTTTCCGGCATTGATGATGTCGGCATCTTCTTCGCCTTCATACGGAAACGGCCCCATGCCCAATACGCCGTTCTCACTCTGAAATTCTACCGAAATATCGGTGCGCACATAATTGGCCACCAAGGTCGGAATGCCAATTCCCAAGTTGACGTAATAGCCGTCTTGAACTTCTTTGGCTATGCGTTTTGCAATTTGATTTTTATCTAAAGCCATGATTAATCTTTTTTGCGGGTGGTTCTTTGTTCGATTCGCTTTTCAAATTGTTCGCCTTGAAAAATACGCTGAACCATGATGCCCGGAATGTGAATTTGGTTCGGATCAAGCGCGCCCACCGGGAGCAATTCTTCGACTTCGGCAATGGTGATTTTGGCAGCGCCGGCCATCACGGCATTGAAGTTGCGCGCGGTTCCTTTGAAAACTAGGTTTCCGGCTTCGTCGCCTTTCCAGGCTTTTACAATCGAGAAGTCGGCTTTATAGGCCAGTTCCATAACGTGCATTTTTCCGTTGAATTCGCGCGTTTCTTTGCCTTCGGCTACTTCGGTTCCGTAACCGGCGGGCGTAAAAAAAGCGGGAATTCCGGCTTGCGCAGCGCGGCATTTTTCGGCCAAAGTTCCTTGCGGAGTAAGTTCGACTTCTAGTTCGCCCGAAAGCATTTGGCGTTCGAACTCAGCATTTTCACCCACATAAGACGAAATCATTTTTTTGATTTGTTTTTTCTGTAAGAGCAAGCCGAGTCCAAAATCGTCCACGCCGGCATTGTTTGAAATGCAAGTTAGATTCGTGGTTTCTTTACGAACGAGTTCGGCAATGCTGTTCTCTGGAATTCCGCAGAGTCCAAATCCGCCGAGCATCAACGTCATTCCGTCTTGAATACCTTCTAAAGCTTGTGCTACAGAGTTTACTTTTTTATTGATCATAGCTATATGCTTATGGATTTTATCCGAGGATGGTTACAAACCAAACTCATCGGTATTTTGTTCAAATTCAGTATCGGTAGTGTCTTTAACCGGTGCCCAGCAATCCACTTTAATAGACAAATTAGGAGGTCGTTCAAAGTCAGATTTTGAAACATTGAGCGATGAATCGGCATAACATTTCTTCATGAACAAGGCCCAAATCGGAAGCGCCGCTGTAGCGCCTTGTCCGTAGGTAATGCCTTTAAAGCGCGCCGAACGATCTTCGCAACCGACCCAAACACCGGTGGCCAAATTCGGCACCATACCTACAAACCAGCCGTCTGATTGATTTTGCGTGGTTCCGGTTTTTCCGGCAATCGGATTGGTAAATACATACGGATAACCCGTTACGCGGTTGTAACCGTTGCCACCGCCCTGAGTTCTGAGTCTGGCGCCCGATCCACCTTCAGTAACGCCTTCGAGCAATTTAATCACCGCAAAAGCAATGTCTTTGTTGAGTACATCGTGCGATTCAGGAGTCGGTTCATAAATGACTACGCCGTTTTTGTCCTCGATGCGCGTGATGAATTGCGGTTTGATGTACACCCCTTCGTTGGCAAAAGTGCTGTAAGCGGCCACCATATCTTCAACGGTAATTTCAACCGCGCCCAAAGCAATCGAAGGTTGCACCGGAATGTCTGATTTTACCCCGAGTTTTTTGGTCAAATCAACCACCGCTTCCGGGCCCACTTTGTCGATGAGTTTGGCCGAAACGGTATTGATGGAATTGGCCAACGCTTTTTTGAGCGTCACCATGCCGCGGTATTGGTTGTCTGAGTTGCGCGGCTCCCAATCTTCGGTCACGTGATGACGTCCTTTATGAATCATGAATGGGCTGTCAATAATCGAATCACAAGGCGACATATTGAGTTGTTCAATGGCGGTGGCATAAACAAAAGGTTTGAAGGTCGAACCCACTTGTCGCGCGCCTTGCCCCACGTGGTCGTATTGAAAATATTTGTAATTGATGCCGCCCACCCAAACTTTGATGTGTCCGGTTTGCGGTTCCATGGCCATGATTCCGGTTTGTAAAAAGCTTTTGTAATACCGAATCGAATCGGTTGGCGTCATTATGGTATCGCGCTCGCCTTTCCATGTAAAGACTTTCATTTTGGTTTTTACACCGAATGATTTGATGATTTCATCTTCAGATTTTCCTTGGTCGGCCATGATTTTCCAACGGCTGGAATTCTTCATCGCTTTTGTCATGAGCTTTTTGGTTTCATCGTCTGAGATGTTCACAAAAGGCGCATTTTTATTTTCTTTTTGTTGACTTCTGAGCTCGGCTTGCAGGTTCGGCAAGTGCTGCTTCATCGCTTCTTCGGCATAAGTTTGCATGCGCGAATCAATGGTGGTATAAATTTTCAGACCGTCTTTGTAAATGTCATATTCACCACCGTCGGGCTTTTTGTTTTCTTTGGCCCAATTCTTCATAAAGTCGCGTAAATATTCGCGAAAATAAGTTCCGATTCCGTCGGTATGACTTTCAGGCTGAAAGTGCAAAACAATCGGTTTTTGTTCGAGGGTTTTCTTTTCGGCTTCGCTCAAAAATCCATTGCGCACCATTTGGCCCAAAACCACATTGCGGCGTTTTTGAACTTTTTCTAAGCGACGCACCGGATTGTACAACGATGGATTGGTGAGCATGCCTACAAGCATCGCGCCTTCGTCAACGGTCAAATCGCGCGGTTCTTTTCCGAAATAAACTTTGGCCGCCGAACGAATTCCCACGGCTGTATTGACAAAATCTGCCTTGTTGAAATACATGGCAATGATTTCATTTTTGGTATATTGACGCTCGAGTTTGATCGCTATGATCCACTCTTTGGCTTTTTGAATGATACGCAGCGGCAAGAAACGCGAACCTTCACCGTGAAAAAGCAATTTGGCCAATTGTTGCGTCAATGTACTGGCTCCACCGTCTGAACCGAGTTTCACCGCAGCGCCTAAAGTACGTCGTCCGTCAATGCCGGAATGTTCGTAAAAACGCTCGTCTTCTGTTGCGACTAGGGCGTTTACCAAGTGTTTCGGAAGGTCGGAATATTTAATCGGCGTTCGGTTTTCATTGTAGAATTTACCAATGGTCGCGCCGTCGGTAGCAATAATTTCAGTGGCAAGGTTTGAATCCGGGTTTTCTAAATCTTCAAACGAAGGCATCGATCCGAACAAGCCCCACGAAGCAAACAAGAAAAACAAAAAGATACCGCCAAGCGTGTATAAATACACTTTCCAGAATTTCTTTTTATAGTATTCCAGATTTTTCTCGGGCATAGGTTTGTTGAGCGTTGCCATAAGTTTAGTTTGTTTTTTCTATTCTGAATCCTACTTCGGTAATGCCGTCGAGTTGTACCACACCGGCCACTTTACCGGTTTGTCTGACGGCTTGTTTAATACTTACTTTGTATGGTCCGGGCATGAAGCGCATGCCTTCTTTATAAACGAGTTTACTTTCTTTAATGTCAGTAAAACCATCACCGAGCAAGTTGCCTTCTGCATCGGCCATTTGGTATTCGAGTGTGTCGACCACCGTTTTTTTGTTGGGCTGTTGCAGCGACACAATCAAGAAAATATTGTTGTACGGATAGTCGTTGTTTCCGCGTAAATTCAAATATAAATTGTACGGTTTTTTGGTGTCGAGTTTGGGCAAGTCAAAGCGGACAATCGTGTCTTTATTCCAGCTTTTCCCCACCGAGTGATATTCGTCAAAAACGCGCTTCTTATCACAAGAGACAAGAAGAATCAAAGTCAAAAGGAATAAAAGACTAGTTTTTAGGCTCATTTCGGTTTGGATTCTTTTTGTGTTTGTGGTGTTTGTTTTTTGGACGATTTCCGCCGTTGCCTTGATTTGGGTTCGATGGCTGTCCGCCTGAATTATTGTTGGCTTTGGGTTGTTGCTGCGCTTCGGCAGTTCTGGGTTCACCGGCTGGTTTTTTCTTTTTGTTGGGTTTGCGTTTACGGTTGGGTTTGTCAAAGCGCGTCAAGCTTTCTTGTCCCATGGCGTTGGTGAAATCTTGGGTCGGTTCGGATGCGATTTCAACCACAAAATCTTCGAGTGAAGCCACTTTGTTTTTCTGCTTGTTCTCGGCCATGATTTCTTTGACTTGCTCGATGTTGAGCATATGCCAAACCGCCGGGCTATCGGTATACGAAAACCACATCAGCCCTTTGAAAATATCCAATTTCTGGCAAGTTGCATCGCCTTTTTCGGTGTATAATTTGGTGTCAAAATCCGGAAAATCTTGCAAAGCATCCAGATAAGTATCGAGTTCGTAATTCAAGCAACATTTGAGTTTTCCGCATTGTCCGGCTAATTTTTGCGGATTGAGCGACAATTGCTGATAACGCGCCGCCGAAGTGTTCACGCTTCTAAAATCCGTAAGCCAAGTCGAGCAACACAATTCGCGACCGCATGATCCGATGCCGCCCAAACGAGAAGCTTCTTGTCTGAAACCGACTTGTTTCATTTCGATGCGAATGCTGAATTCTTTGGCAAAATCCTTAATCAACATTCTAAAATCAACGCGGTCATTGGCGGTGTAATAAAACGTCGCTTTAGAAGCATCGCCTTGAAACTCAATATCCGAAATTTTCATTTCGAGTTTGTGGGCAATAGCCAATTCGCGCGCGCGAACTTTCATCGGTTCTTCGCGATCGCGTGCCGCCGACCAAACATCGATGTCTTTTTGAGAAGCTTTTCGGTAAACTTTATTGATTTCTGGGCTTTCGGGTTGGACGCCTTTTTTCTTCATTTGCACGCGCACCAATTCGCCGGTGAGCGTCACAATGCCGATATCATGACCCGGAGAAGCCTCGGTTGCCACAATATCGCCAATGCTTAAAGTAAGTTTTTCGGTATTTCGGTAGAAATCTTTACGCCCGTTTTTAAAGCGAACTTCTACACAATCAAAAGGTTCTTGACCGCCCGGCAAACTCATGTTCGAGAGCCAATCAAAAACCGTTAATTTGTTGCAGCTATCGGTGCCGCAAGGCCCATTATTTTTGCACCCTTTCGGCGCAGAGCCGTCAGCGGTGGAACAACTGTTACATGCCATAAATAGAATATATATTGATCGTGGCCGCGCCACTACTTTTCACAAACGTTTCGAGGGTAAAGATAGTATTTTTTCGCTTATGCGAAGGTCAAATTTAAATTGCCCAAGCGGTATAAAAAAAGCCTGATTTTCATAGTTTCAGGCTTCTTTTAAAGGATATTTTAAGTGGTTTTGACCGATATGATGTGCACCGGACAAGCTTTTTCAGCCAAAAAACAAGCTTCTTCTATGTTGTGGTCGGGTGATTTTAAGGTGTGAAAACCCTTGTTGTCAATCGATTTTAAAAGCACTGATTTGCCGTCTTTTTTAGACATCTGAAATTGCCCGGGAGCCATCTCTACACAGTAGTTACAGCCAATGCATTTGTCTCGTTGCAAAGTTACAATCACCATTAGGCTTCAACCATTTTATAGAGTTTGTCCGACAAGCGAATGCGAAATGGAACCTTAAATGTACAACTGTCGCCTTTGATGGCTTTATCGGCGGAGTTGTCATTGACCAAAAAATCGTTGAGTTCAAATTCTTGCGCTCCCGTGGTGGGTCCGGTAATGAGCATTTTGTCGCCTTTTTTGATATCGTAGGCTTCGATTTTAAATTCGGCAATGCCAGACTTCGGAAAATAATGCATGCCTTTGCCGACATAAACCTTTTTCTGTGTCGCGCTCGAACCCGGATTGTCGCTCCATTCACCGAGTTTTTGTCCTAAATAATAACCGCTCCAAAACCCGCGATTGTATACAGTAGAAAGCGTTTTCATCCAAGTTTGAACGCGCTCAGTATTATAAGTTCCATCGTAAATAGCATCAATGGCCTCGCGATATGTACGCGTTACCGTGGCTACATAATCGGCGGCACGACCGCGTCCTTCAAGTTTTAAAACCTGCACACCCGAATCGATGATTTGGTCCAAAAAGTCAATCGTACACAAATCTTTGGGCGACATCATATATTCGTTGTCAATCTCGATTTCAAAGCCACTTTCTTGGTCAATGACCGTATATTTTTTGCGACAATTTTGCTTACAAGCCCCGCGATTGGCCGATGAATTGTGCGCATGCAAACTCAAATAGCATTTACCCGAAACCGCCATGCACAAAGCGCCGTGACCAAAAATTTCAATTTCAACTAAATTTCCTGACGGGCCTTTGATTTGTTCTTTTTCAATTGCTTCAGTAATTTTCTTGACTTGACGCAAACTCAACTCGCGCGAAAGAACGATGGTGTCGGCAAACAAGCTGTAAAAACGCACCGTCTCGACATTGGTCACATTGAGCTGGGTGGATATATGCACCTCAATGCCCAAGCTTCTGGCCGTTGCTATCACGGCTTGGTCCGAAGCAATGACCGCGGTGATTCCCGCTTCTTTGGCTTTTGTCAAAAGCGTTTTAACTACCGATAAATCGTGGTCGTAAATAATCGTGTTGAGCGTTAAATAAGTTCGTACGTTTTTTTCGTTGCAACGACGGGCAATTTCCGGCAAATCATCCAACACAAAATTCACCGTGGCACGAGCGCGCATATTGAGTTGCTCTACGCCAAAATATACCGAATCACAACCGTTGTCCAAGGCCGCTTGCAACGATTCAAAGTTGCCGGCCGGAGCCATAAGCTCAATCTTTCCTGAGGCGGTCATTAGCTGAGTATTTTATAGATTTTATCTGACAATCGCACTCTAAAAGGTACTTCAAAAGTCACTTTATCGCCCGTCTGTGCTGAAGTATTCTCTTGGCCGTTGACTTTGAATTGCTGTAAAACCAAAGTTTGTTCGCCAGTGGTTGGGCCCGAAATCAGAATTTGGTCACCACTTTGCAAACTGCCGTTTTGCATTTGCATCAATCCCACTCCGGCTTTGACAAAATAATGTTCTACCTTGCCCAAAAGTGTTTTTTTGACTTTGATTTTCTGACGAATATCACCAGTTGCTTTAGCCAGAGGCGTCGCCGAAAGTTCACCCGAATGTTTGAATTTCAAGTTTTCAGACTTTCCTTTTCTAAAGATTTTATTACCCACATGTAAGCCTTTTCTGCGTCGAATTTGCTCGTCCATCGGCAAGTGAATCCACTCTTGACATTCGGTCGAGCAACAGTTTTCCATTGCTGCTTTGCAATCGTCGCATTGAATAAACAACAAATGACAAGCTTCATTGGCGCAGTTGGTATGATTGTCACAAGGTGCGCCGCATTGGTGGCATTGCGCGATGATGTCATCGGTGATGCGTTCGCCCAAACGGTGGTCAAACACAAAATTTTTCCCGATAAATTTACTCTCTAAACCTTCTTCTTTGATTTGCTTGGCGTAGTTGATGATGCCGCCTTCAAGCTGATATACATTCTGAAAACCTTGGTGTTTGTAATAAGCGCTGGCTTTCTCGCAACGAATGCCTCCGGTGCAATACATCACCAAGTTTTTACTTTCTTTAAAATCTTTGAGTTGCTCATTGATGATCGGCAACGACTCGCGAAAAGTTTCCACATCTGGCGTAATCGCTCCTTTAAAATGACCGACTTCGCTTTCGTAGTGATTTCTAAAATCCACCACAATGGTGTTCGGGTCGTCTAAAATCGCATTGAATTCACGCGCGTTCAAATGCACGCCTTTGTTGGTCACGTCAAAAGTTTCATCGCTCAAACCGTCGGCTACAATTTTGTGACGCACTTTGATGGTGAGCTTCAAAAACGAGTGGTCGTCTTGCTCTACGGCCACATTCAAACGAATGCCGCGCATAAAATCATAAGCGTCTAAGGTTGCGCGAAAAGCTTCAAAATGGTCGGCCGGAACACTCATTTGCGCATTGATGCCTTCATGAGCCACGTAAATTCGGCCCAATGCATCGAGTGCATTCCAGGCTAAAAATAAATCGTCGCGAAATTTTTTGGGATCTTCAATTTTGGCGTACGCATAGAAAGATAAAGTTAGGCGTTGTTGTCCTGCTTCGTCAATAAGTCGGGCTCTTTCTTCTGCGCTTAATGTGTTGTACAGTTGCATGCTATAAACGTATTAAGTGAGATATATGAATTCACACTGGCGGAATTCGTCGGCAAAGGTACATTTTTATTTCAATCGTCCAAGGGTTTTGGGCGTGCCCCTGCGGGTCGGGCTGTTCGCGGTGCGCGGCACCTAGCTGCCATCCCTCACGCAAATCATATCCATAAAAAAACCCCAACACTGGGCTGGGGCTTTGTTTTCCAAAACAGACTTTTTTAGCAGTATTCCGCGTAAGCGTCCATAAGGTTTTCGGCAATCATTTCCGCCGGACGGCCTTCAATGTGGTGACGCTCTAACATGTGTACGAGTTCACCGTCTTTGAACAACGCCATGCTCGGTGACGAAGGCGGAAACGGAAACATATGCTGGCGCGCAGCATCTACCGCTTCTCGGTCTACACCGGCAAAAACTGTGATTAATTGATCGGGCTTTTTGGCGCCGGTCAAACTCATTTTGGCACCCGGACGCGCATTGCGAGCAGCGCATCCACACACAGAGTTCACCACGACCAAAGTGGTTCCGTCTTGTTGCAAAGCATTTTCAACATCGGCAGCGCTATATAAATTCTGAAAACCGGCGTCTGTAAGCTCAGCACGCATCGGGTTGACCATTTCTTCTGGATACATAGGATTTTATCTTAAGTTATGCTCGGCAAAAGTACAAAGTTTTTCAGATGTAGTCAGGCCAGATATGATAAAGATTTGTTATAAATCGCCCTTGCATTATTTGAAAATCCGATGCGCCAGCGCCAAGACAAACCAGCGTTTCGGACAGCGCAAAATAATGTTCAAGTCTTCAGAGAGAGAACTTTCTTCATCGAGAAATTTAAAGATGGTTGCTACTTTTCCGCGGCGAAACATCTGCCCAAAAATGCGGCTTCCGATTTGGTTTTTGTGATAGAGTAGATCAATCAACAGCAAATCATAAAACCAAAACCTATTCTTTTGGTGAAATTTCCGCATGTCATTCTGCGTGCTTAGAAACTCAGCAAGCGCTTTTGATTTTTTGAGGGTGTTTTTAAAGGTATAACCTGTGCTGGCTTTGGTCCAACCACCGGCCGAACCAATGTGCAAAATGCGCTTTGAATTGTGATTCCAAAACCGGTAACACGTCATGGGAATATTGCCTTGTTCGGTTTCGAGTATTTCATACGTTCCCGCTTCGCGTTTTTCTAGATACGCTTTGATTTCGGCCTCATAGGCTTCTTTGGGCAATAAATCAGGCGAGAACAAAGTATATTCTACCAAAGCTTCGTTTTCGCTCATCGGCAACACATACATAAAACGAGTGTTGTTTTTTTGTTCCACCGAGAAATCCATAAAAGTTACGCAATCCTCTGTAAAAATAGGCTTTTCGGTTCTGACGCGCCAACCCACAAAATGCTGCTGGACTAGCGGATATTTCTTTTGTTTCCAAATGATTTCCGGTCGAAAAATCGAATTAAAAATGTAGTTGCAACTGAAACTGCTGTTATGGGTTTTCACGATGCAATGCTCACCCATTTCTTGAAAATCAACCACAGCTTCTTGTAGGAAATGTACATTTGGATGCTGCTCGATTTTTGAAAAAATTTTCTCGTAAAAATCAATGCCGCGCACCATTTTATAAGTGTAGGGCGCCAAGTCAAACGTTCGGCTAAAACGTTCATCGGCAAACAAGGCTCGGTTCCAAGTGCGATGCGTGAGCGAGTTGTAATGATTTTGTTCATCCCAAAAACACCAAGTTCGGTCGTTGGTTTTTTTGGCATCGGAATCGAGCAATAAAATCTGATAATCGCGGAAATATTCGTTTTGCAACATTTGCTCAACGGTCATCAGCGCTGCGAGTCCAGAGCCGGTAAATATGTAGTGATAATGCTGCATCAAATTCTAAACGAAAGGCCCAGCGCGGTGTAATATTCGGCGGTTTCTCCAGCGATGCGCTTGCCTGCAGACAAATCTAGCATAAAATCATCCGAAATCAAATAAGTAAATCCGCCATCGACGCTTTGATTAGCCGATTCAAATTGCGGAGCAAAACCAAAAACTTCGGCATAACAACCAAGCTTATTGCTTAAGCTGTAGCCCAAAGTGGCCGTATACAGCCAGGTTCTGCGGCGATCTTCGGCATCCCATTGTGCGCCCAAATTGTAGCCCAAACTCAGTTTTTCAGAAAGCGTGTGTTGCATCGTAAAGCGAAAATTCGGCATAAAATAGTTGGATTGATAATCAGCCGAAGCCCATTTAGGAATCGTTATATGCGCGATTAAAGACGTTTTCGGGCGTCCTTTTTTCTCGTCGCAAAAGTTGATTTTAAAACCGAGTTGAATGGGTTGCAACCCTGAATTTTGTGTGTTGTCGTAGCTTTCAATATTCCATTCGGTGATGAGGCGAAGCTCTAGTTTTTGCGTTAATCCGAATTTTGACAAACTCGACGGAACCGAATAATTGATGTGATCGAGGTCTTTTTTATAACTGAATCCCGATTCTATTTGAAATCTTCCTTTGGGAACGGTAAACGGCGTTTCGGTTTGATCCGGGCGATCACATTGAATGGGTGATTGGCTCCAAATAGAAAAAGGAATCAACAGTGTTACTAAAATTAGTTTGTGCATAAAATAAAATTTAGACAAACCTAAAAAAATATTTACTCAAGACAAATTAAACTTTATATATTTGTCAAAAAAACTACTATGAGTAAGTCTTTAGAAGAGGTTCATGAGTCAGTCAACACCGAGTACAAGAAAACTGGTTTCAGACGAATTCTCGCTTTTTTAGGCCCGGCGTATATGATCAGTGTGGGCTATATGGATCCCGGCAATTGGGCGACTGATATTGCCGGCGGTAGTCAGTTTGGCTATACGCTTATCTGGGTGTTGCTCATGAGCAATGTGATGGCACTTTTACTGCAAAGTCTTAGCGCAAGATTGGGCATCGTTACCCAACGCGATTTGGCGCAAGCCTCGCGTGAAACCTATGCGCCATTTGTCAATTATATCTTGTATTTTTTGGCCGAGATTGCCATTGCTGCCTGTGATTTGGCCGAAGTACTCGGCATGGCCATCGGCATCAATTTGCTTTTTGGCTTGCCGCTGATTCAAGGGGTGATTATTACCGTGCTAGATACCTTTTTGCTGCTGTTTCTCATCCACAAAGGCATCCGTAAAATGGAAGCGTTTATCATTGCGCTCATCATGATAATTGGATTGTCGTTTATAGCCGAAATGATATTTGCCCAACCTGAAATCGGAAAAATTGCCACCGGACTTATTCCGAGTTTACCCAACGAAGCCGCACTCTACATTGCCATCGGAATCATTGGTGCTACGGTCATGCCCCATAATTTATACCTGCATTCCTCGCTGGTGCAAACCCGCAAATTTGATCGAAATCCCGAAGGTATTCGACGAGCACTCAAATACAATTTTATCGACAGTGCCATTGCGCTCAATTTGGCTTTTTTTGTCAATGCCGCGATTCTGATTTTGGCTGCCGCCGCGTTTTACAACAATGGCCTTTTTGAAGTTAGTGAAATTCAAGATGCGCACAAATTGTTGGCTCCGATGTTGGGCTCTGAATGGGCGCCGATACTGTTTGCTGTAGCCTTGATTGCCGCCGGACAAAGTTCAACCATTACCGGAACACTAGCCGGGCAAATCATCATGGAAGGTTATCTGAATTTGCGCATTCAGCCTTGGGTAAGAAGAATCATCACGCGTTTGATTGCGATTGTTCCGGCCGTTATTGCCATTGTGGTTTTTGGCGAAGCGGTCACCGGGAAATTGCTCATTTTGAGTCAAGTGATTTTGAGTTTGCAACTCGGTTTTGCGATTATTCCGCTGATTCATTTTGTGAGCGATCCGGTTAAAATGAAAGGCTTTCAAATTGGTAAAATCACCCAAATCGCTTCGTGGATAGTCGCCTTGATTATAGTATCGCTCAATGTTCGTTTGGTGTATGAAGAAATCAGTGCGTGGCTATTGAGTTCTGAAAATCCAACAATATTGGTTTTTACGGTAGTTCCAGTGGTAATCGGGTTTATGGTTTTGTTGTTGTATATCGTTTTCAAACCTTTTTTCTCTAAAGCCAAACAAAAAGCCTTCAACCATTCGCCACACCATGTGTCTTTAGCGATTGATACCCACAAAAATTATGTCCGCAAACAAATAGCTGTAACAGTTGATTTTTCTCAGGCAGATTCAAGAGCGCTCCAACACGCGATTGATTTAGGCGGAAAAGATGCTGAATATACGCTGATTCACATTGTTGAAACCGTTGGCGCGATGATGTACGGGAATGACATTATTGACCACGAAACCACAATGGATGAAAAACTCTTGCATCAATATTATGAGCAGCTTGCCGATAAAGGTTTTTCGGTACAAACCAAACTCGGTTTTGGCAAGCCCGGCCGCGCCATTTCAACTATTGTCAACCAAGGAAATTTTGACTTGCTGATTATGGGCACACACGGGCATCACACATTTAAAGATTTGCTTCTGGGCACCACGGTCGATAAAGTGCGACACGAAATTTCTGTTCCGCTGTATTTGGTCAAACATCAAAATTAATCCGCGTATATTTGTTGTAAAATCAAACCAAATCCTATCACAAATGACGTTGTCTGAAGAGAATTATCTCAAAACCATTTATCATCTCACACAATCAACGCAAAGCGAAGTGAGCACCAACGCCATTGCCGAAAAGATGGAAACCAAAGCTTCGTCGGTAACCGATATGCTCAAGAAACTCGCCGATAAAAACTGGATTTTCTACAAAAAATACCAAGGTGTTTCGCTCACCGAACAAGGTTTATTAGCTGCCAAAATGATTGTGCGCAAACATCGCTTGTGGGAGTTTTTCTTGGTGGATAAATTGCATTTTGCGTGGGATGAAGTCCACGATATTGCCGAACAACTCGAGCATATTAAATCAGAACAACTCATCAACAAACTCGATGATTTTTTGGGCAATCCCTCAAGAGACCCACATGGCGATTCGATTCCTGATCGTGACGGAAATATCATTGCCATTGAAAAAGTTTTGTTGTCTGAAGTCTTGCCGGGACAGGCGTGTCAGTGTGTGGGCGTGAAAGATTCCTCGGCGGCGTTTTTGAAATACCTGGACAACCATCAAATTGCATTGGGCACGCCGATTAAAATCCTGTCGATTGAAGAATTTGACTTATCTTTAAAAGTTCAAATCAAAGATCAGCAACATGTTATCTCCAACAAAATTGCCAACAACCTTTATGTCAAAATCATTCAAGATAAATAGACGCTTACTCCTTTTGCTGCTTTGTTTGTGTGCCTTGAATATTTCCGCACAGAAAAAACGCAAAAAAGCCAAGTTGCAAGATTTCTCGATTACCTATAAAACCGGACTCAAAAAAACCGGCATTCAGGTTTTTATTAAAGAAGTCATATCCGATACGCGTTGCCCTGAAGATGTTGAATGCATGTGGGCAGGCGAGGCGCAAGTGCTTGTTTCGGTTTATAAAAATGGGAAATGGACGGATGAAAACGTGCTGACATTTTCGGCCAAAAATCAAGACGAAAACAAAGCATGGCTGGCAGAAACTTTGGCCATTCCGCTGGAGAAAATAAAATCTTTGATGTTGGTTCCCAGACCCAAATCAGGAGTAAAAACGCCTGTGAAAAGCTATGCTATTCGCGTAGATATTGAATAAATCAATGACAACCGCAATCGTCTGAGCCGCAGTTTTTCTTTTTGGGTTTGATCCAAAATTTGCGCACCAAAAAAGCAACGGCCGCGGCCAAAATCAGGTAAGCTATAATTTCTTGTGCCATTTTACTGTAGTATTTGGTAAGCCGATAAAGCCACCAGATAAGCCAATCCGCTCATGATGAGCAGTTGAATCATCGGCCATTTCCAAGAGTTGGTTTCTTTGCGCACAATGGCCAGCGTACTGATACATTGCATGGCAAAAGCGTAAAACAAAAGCAGCGATGCGCCCGAAGCCATTGTAAAAGTCGGTGTTCCGTCTTGGCGAACTTCGCGCTTCATTTGTTCTTTGATCGTGGCTTCTTCGTCGCTTTGATTGCCAACGCTGTAGATGGTTGCCAAAGTTCCGACAAATACTTCGCGGGCCGCAAATGAACTCACTACCGCCACCCCAATTTTCCAATCATAACCCAGCGGTTGAATAATCGGCTCAATCATTTTTCCGGCGATTCCGATATACGAATGCTCGAGTTTGTACTCGGCAATATGATTTTCAAGCTGCGTAACATCTGCGGAAGCGCCAACACTTTGATATTTATTTTTAACAATCGACTCGGCATTTTCAAAATCGTTGCCCGGACCGTGGGAACCCAAAAACCACAAAATCACCGACAAAGCCAAAATGATTTTTCCCGCGCCAAAAACAAAAGATTTGGTTTTTTCGACCACATTAATCAAAACGTTTTTGAACATCGGCAGTTTGTAGTTGGGCATTTCGACCACAAAGTAAGATTTGCTCTTAATTTTCAAAACTTTATTCAGAATATACGCCGAGAGAATCGCCATGCCAAAGCCAACCAAATACAGAATCATCAACGTTAAACCCTGTAAATTGACAATGCCCAAAACATATTCATCGGGAATGACGAGCGCAATAATAATTGCATACACCGGCAAACGCGCCGAACAAGTGGTAAAAGGCGTGACCAAAATGGTGATGAGACGTTCTTTCCAATTCTCGATGTTGCGCGTAGCCATAATGGCCGGAATGGCGCAGGCCGTGCCCGAAATGAGCGGAACCACACTTTTGCCCGAAAGCCCGAAACGGCGCATGATTTTGTCCATCAAAAAAACCACTCGGCTCATATAACCGCTTTCTTCGAGAATAGAAATAAACATGAACAAGAAGGCGATTTGCGGAATAAAAATCAAGATGCCGCCAATGCCTGGAATGATACCTTCAGATATTAAGCTGGTTAAAATTCCCGGTTGCAGATGTTGGTTGGCGTAAGCGCTTAAGGCAGCAAACGATGAATCAATAAAATCCATCGGAATTTGCGACCAATCAAAAATAGACTGAAAAATCACCGCCAGAATCATAAAGAAAATCACATAGCCCCAGAATTTGTGCATGAGCACACGGTCAATGCGACTGCGCCAATCTTTGGCATTTGCGGTGTCGATTTTCTGTCCTTCTTTTAAAACCTCGTTGATGAACTGATAGCGCTTGATGGTTTCTTTTTGCTGCAATCTTTTTAAATCAGAATGTGAACGCGTAAAATTGCTGTCGAGTTCTTTTCGCTCTAAATTCAAAAAATTTACATCTTGGGTAATGACCAACCAAAGTTTGTACAAAAGCTGATTCGGAAAGGTTTTTCGCAGTCTGTCAAAATACTCCGGATCAATGCTCGAAGCATTCACACAAGGCTCAGTCGAGAGGTTTTTATAACCGACGATAAGCTCTTTTAATGCTTCAATCCCGATGCCTTTGCGAGAGCTGATTAGGGCAATTTTGGTTTTGAGTTTTTCTTCTAAAATGGCCAAGTCGAGCGAGATGCCTTTGTATTGCATGCGATCGGCCATGTTGATGACCAAAATGGTTGGAATTTCTAAATCTTTGATTTGGGTAAAAAGCAGCAAATTGCGTTTGAGGTTCTCGACATCGGCAATCACCACGGCCACATCCGGAAACAGTTGATCGTTTTTGTTGAGCAACAATTCAATGACAACATTCTCATCCATTGAACTCGCATTGAGGCTGTACGTGCCCGGCAAATCAAGGATATTGGCTTTGATGTTGCCCGGAAGTTTACAAAAGCCAACTTTTTTTTCAACCGTAATACCCGGATAGTTTCCGACTTGTTGGTTGAGTCCGGTGAGTTGATTAAACACTGAAGTTTTTCCGGTATTCGGATTGCCAATTAGCGCGACATTAATGGTTTGCTTGCTTTTCATGGCTTGGATTTAGAGGCAATCAATTTCAATAATACAGGCCGTTTCTAACCGAATGGCCACATGCGCGCCGTTGATGTTCAGATACAACGGATCACCAAAAGGAGCCACTTGAATAAGTTCGACCAAATTGCCCGGCAAACAGCCCATCTCAAGAAGTTTGAGCGGAAGGGCTTCTACATCAAAATCTTTGATGAGTGCTTTTTCGCCTTTTTTGAGATGACAAAGATGGGTTTGCAAATCTTATTTAGATTGAATTTAGATTGCAAAAGTAACGATTAAATAGAAAAGTGAAATGATAAAAATCAGATTTATCAAAATTTTATTCTTCGTTGCACAGCCAGTTGATATCGTCAATCAATCTCTGAATTTCTTCTTTTTTGGTGCCGTCGTAAAAGCCGCGAACTCTGCGCTTTGTGTCAACCAAAACAAAATTTTCGGTATGCACCATGTCGTATAGTTCTGAAGGTTTGCCTAGTTTGACCGCTAAATAAGATTTTCGTGCCATCGAGTAAATATCTTTTTTATCACCGGTCACCAGATTCCATTTGGTATCAACCACGCCTTTTTCGATGGCATATTTTTTAAGCACCGGAACGCTGTCAACATCCGGCATAACGGTATGCGATAAAATCATCACTTTTGGGTTATTCAGAAAAGCTTTTTGTACATCGACCATATTGCGGGTCATAATCGGACAAATTGAACCACAAGTGGTAAAGAAAAAATCGGCTACATAAATTTTGCCTTCGTAGTCTTTTTGGGTAATGGTTTTGCCGTTTTGATTGGTGAATGAAAAATCGGAAATCGTGTGATATTTTTTGATATACTGAACAGTGCTATCGACCATTTCGAGGTTTACATCAGCCGGATTATATATAGGAAGAGATTTTTTAGGTTTGAGCGCCTGATAAAAAAGAGTAATACAAATGACCGATATGACCGCCATGATTCCGAAGAAAATTCGAAAACTTTTGAAGAATTCAAGCATGTTTTAAAATTTGTAACAAAAGTATAAAAACCCGACTTATGCCCATTTAAAAAAAAGAATAGATTTGCAACCATAACCAAACTTTAATTAATGAAAAAGCATACCCAAAAAACGCTGTTGCTCCTCACTTGCGGGCTTTTGAGTTGGCAAGCTTCGCAGGCACAACAAGCACCAAAAACCAAACCGGGCATCAATCTCGATAACTTTGATAAAAAAACACGTCCGAATGATGATTTTTATCGTTATGTCAACGGAACTTGGCTAGACAAAACCCAAATTCCCAATGATAAAACTTCTTGGGGTTCGTTTGAAGAACTCTATGAAAACACCAACAAAGATGTAGCAAAAATTCTCAAAGAAGCTTCGTCAAATCCTTCGTACAAACCCAATACAGATGAAGGAAAAGCTATTTCTTTATATAAAACCATCATAGACTCTGTAGCTCGTAATAAAGCAGGCATAGATCCATTGAAACCATATTTGGCCAAAATTAATGCAATCAAAAACGTTCAGGACTTGCAAAACTTCATTATTGAAATGCAACCCGAAGGCGGAGCCGGTTTTTTTGGCATTGCCATTGGCGCTGATGATAAAGACAGCAACAAAAACTCGATTAATTTAATGCCAGGAAGACTTGGATTGCCCGATCGAGATTACTACGTTTCAAAAGATAAGGATTCACAAGAGAAACGCGAGAAATATGTTGCTCATATAGCGAGAATGTTAACGTTTCTCAATAAAGAATCAGATAAAAACACACTGGCCGAAGCGCAAAGCATTTTAGAAATCGAAACAGCTATGTCTGAGCCTAGACTAGACAGAGTTGAACGTCGCGATGCTCGCAAGCAATACAATCCGATGACTTTGGAAGAAATTCAAAAAATGACTCCTGCTATTGATTGGAAAAATTATTTTGCCAAATTAGGAATTACCAAAGTTGATCAGGTAATTGTAACGCAACCACGTTATATGCAGGCTTTGCAAACCATTTTGACAGCCAACAAAGTTGATCAATGGAAGGCATACTTACGTTGGTCTTTGCTCAACCGTACTGCTAATCAGTTGGCTGAAAACATTGGGAACGCCAATTTTGAATTTTACGGAAAAACACTCAACGGTCTACTGCAAAGACGACCATTAGACGAAAGAGCACTTCAAACAGTAAATGGAAGCATTGGTCAAGCTTTAGGGAAATTGTATGTGCAACAAATGTTTCCGGCCGAAGCCAAAGTAAAAGCGGGGCGTATGATTAAAAATATCATCAAAGCGTATCAAGGTAGAATTGCCAAGCTTGATTGGATGTCACAAGCCACCAAAGTAAAAGCCATCGAAAAACTCAACAAAATGACCATCAAAATTGGTTATCCTGATAAATGGGAAGACTATTCAACCTTAAGTATAGGTTCAACGGATGAAGGAGGAAGCTACTTTAACAATATGCGAAACCTATCAAAATGGGAATTTCGCAAAGACGTCAACAAATTGGGCAAACCCGTTGACAAAACTGAATGGATGATGGCGCCACAAGAAGTAAACGCCTACTACAATCCATCTTATAACGAAATCGTGTTTCCGGCGGCTATTTTGCAACCACCTTTTTATGACTATAAAGTAGACGAAGCCCTCAATTATGGTGGAATCGGTGCGGTAATCGGACATGAAATCTCCCACGGATTTGACGATTCTGGAGCTAGATTTGATGCCAACGGAAATTTGGTCGATTGGTGGACCGAGCAAGATTTAAAACAATTTACGACATTAGGCGAGGCATTGGCAAATCAGTATAGTGCGCTTGAACCATTTCCGGGTATTCATGTAGACGGCAAATTTACTTTGGGTGAAAACATCGGAGATTTAGGAGGTATTAATGCTGCTTATGACGGTTTACAATTATATCTCAAAGAAGTTCAAAACAAGTCAGAGTTGATTGATGGATTTACACCAGAACAAAGATTCTTTCTTTCTTGGGCAACCATTTGGCGCACTAAATCAAGAGAAGAAGCCATCAAAAGCCAAGTAAAAACCGATCCACATTCACCCGGTGAATACAGAGGATATGTACCACTTTTGAATGTCGATGCTTTTTATGAAGCGTTCAACATCAAGCCAGGAGATAAAATGTATATTGCACCTGATAAACGAGTAAAAATCTGGTAAACAAATAGCCCCGGCCTTAAAATCGGGGTTTTTTTATACTTTCTTTTTTTGTTTGCGCAATGAATGGTTTACGGTGTAGAGTCCGATGAGGATAATAATGCCGCCGAAAACGATGGTAAAAGTCAACGACTCGTCAAACAACATTGCTCCTAAAATCACGGCTACAATCGGATTGATATAAGCATATATGCTGTTGATTTCGGCCGGAAGATTCTGCAAAGCATAAATAAAAGCAGCAAAAGTTAGCAATGAACCCACAATGACTAAATAAGCAATTGACCACCACGAAACTGCCGGAATTTCATCGAGAGGAATAGATGCTCCGGTTGCTCCAATTACTGAAAATAAAAATATACTCGAGATGAGCATCTGTAATCCCAAACTAAAATACGGATTAAAACTGGCCGCTTTCTTTTTGGTGTACAACATGCCAAAAGCCCAAGTAAAAGTGGCTGTGAGCGATAATAAAATTCCAAATCTAAAATCAGGTCGCAAGAAATCTTTTAAGTGTTCTGAAAAAACAATACAAACGCCTCCAAAACAAATCAACATTCCTAAAATAGAAAGGCGCGCTAATTTTTCTCCGCGAAACAAACTAATAAGCACCACCCAAATCGGAAATATCGCTCCGAGAATAGCGCCCAATCCGCTGCTGATGTATTTAACGCCCCAAGTACTGAGTCCGTTGCTGAGAACAAAATTGAGCAAAGCCAATATCAGAATGGTTTTCCATTGTTTGGCTTTGGGCCAAGGTTCTTTTTTTAAAACAAAAAACAGCACATAAGCCAATCCACCCAAAAATTGCCGGATGGCCACCAATTGCATGGCCGGCATATGTTGGACGCCTTCTTTTGAAGCAATCCATGTAGTGCCCCAAAAAAAACTGACCCAGCACAAAGCCAGAATCGGAAGTCCAATGTGATTGACTTTTTGATGGATGGCACTTTGAATTTTCTGTTTCAAATTACAATTCTGGTTTTAAAAAAGTATAACCCAATTGAGTACTAAGCTTACGACTGTTGATGGTTTTGCCAAGAGATAAATCATCTACATCAAAAATAGGAGCAGGCAGATTTAGTTCAATCGCTTTTTGGGTATAATATGCTTCGCGCGTTGGGTGAAAAGGTGTCACACCATGTAAAACTTCTCCGCAAAAATCACCTTGGATAACAGCTGAAATAATTCCGATGCAATCTTCTAAATGGATCAAATTCACAACAGATTTGGGCGCGGGAATTCCGGTTCTTCCAGAAAGGAATTTTACCGGATGTCGGTCGTTTCCAATAAGCCCGCCAAATCTGATAATGGTGGTTTTGGCCGAAGCAATATTTTGAAATATTTGCTCTACTTGATATAGAGCTTGACCATTTTCAGCATCTGAATTTGGAACATCTGCTTCAGTAAAAGTTTGATGAATATCTTGAAAAACCGAAGTCGAACTCACCAAAATTATTTTCTGGATGCCACTTCGCTCAATTTGTTCACAAAGTTTTTGCATAGAAGCAACAAAATTCGCGGAACCATTTTTTTTCATCCCCGGCGGAATATTCACCAATAGCCAATCTGCGTTTTCAATAAAACTGTTCCAATCGCCAACAACACCCGCAGCCTCGGTTTTAATCAGCCATGAATGAATGCCCTCTTGTTTGAGTTGGTTTAATTTTTCTTCGGTAGTTGTGGAGCCTTTTACTCGAAAACCGTCAGACAGCAGTTGAACCGCCAACGGTCTTCCGAGCCATCCGCAACCTAAAATGCTGATTGTTTTCATGAATGATCTTAATGTTGCGCCGTTGTGTCTCGTACCGTTTTAAGTGAATCTTGTACGATTTTCGGGTGTAAAGGTAGGGCAAATTTCTGGGGTGATACCAGAGCCGTTGGTTTAATTTTTTGATGAATCATGACGGCATCGGTCAAAACAAAAGGCATCGGCATCATGTTTTTTTCTCTTTTCTGGATGCCAAAGGCGGGATGTTTGAGCAAGTCAAAAGAACTTTCAATAAGCTCCATATTGAGCACCTCATGAGCGGCAACATCAAAAGCAAGTTCCAAAGGTTGATTGTCGACTACATAATAACTCAAAATCCGCGCGTTGTCACGTTCATACAAATTATCTTTTTGTCCAATTCGACCTACTCCGTTAGTTCTCAGATGATATAATTGAACTTTTTCGGGAGCAAAAACATCGTAGCGATTGACTTTTCGATTCGGACTGATTTTGATGTGTAGATACCTGCGTCCTTGAGCAGTAGAATCTTTTAAAAACTCAATGGTTGGCCCCAGAATATTTTTGTCCAGAGTTGGTGAAGCATATGTAAAATCAGCTTCGTATTTACTGAAGAGATGTTGCGCATTGAGCACATCGGCTTTAGCTGGGTTTTGACCCAAATAAGTCTGAGTCCATGAATCGAGATTCCGGTCATACGTGCCCCAATAAGCACGCTGTTTTTCTTGATCTTGCCAATAAACCAGAGAATTGGGTTTGGTGCGATTGATTTTGTAATCAGATAAGGTATGCGCCCAGCCGAAAAATACCAAAGAAATCAACAAAAAGAAACCGACCCATCGTGCCTTTTTCTGATAAATAGTCAGTAGCGGCAGCAAAACGCCAAAGAGCAACATCAATAAAACGGAGCTTCCGGCCAACATTTTTAATCCCAAACCTACCGGAAATTGCGCAATGAGCGGCACCAAAATCCACAAAACCGGAACAATCAATAAGGCGTTAAGGAATGAATTTGTTTTTTGAGTAAGAACAAAACAACCCAGCATCAACAATCCGCAAAAAGTTGGAATAATCAAAAATCCAGCTCCAGGTAAATAAAAGGCCAACAGAAGGTTGATGAGAATCCAAAACCCAAGCGGAGCAATACTTTGATTCAAATGTTGTCCGGCCGATTTTGTTCTGAAATAAAACAACATCGCTGTAGCAAGGCTTAAAAAGGTAAAAGCAATCATGTAATAATGGCCATTGT
Organism: Flavobacteriaceae bacterium; assembly: GCA_046329175.1. Taxonomy (GTDB): domain Bacteria; phylum Bacteroidota; class Bacteroidia; order Flavobacteriales; family Flavobacteriaceae; genus Flavobacterium. The sequence continues at coordinate 84,323 of JAXLVE010000003.1, read as the reverse complement.
AGGTAAAACCTTGCTGAATGTCTTGATATTGCGGATACAATTTGAGCAATCCTTGCCATCCCAAATAATTCATTCCGCCCGCCACGAGTAGCAACAGGATGAATTTTAGAAAACCTTTCCCGATTTCGCGTCCATTTAAAATACGCTTGCCTAATCCGATAAAAACCAATAAAACCAACAATCCGAGCGCACCAAATGCCAAAGGAATATTCCACGAAAATGGATAGCTGAACATGCCCATCGGGGTATTGAAATAAACCAAATCCGACACAGAGTTTAATTGAGTTAAATCAGCGTTTGAAGAATAGTTTAAAAGCGGCATCAAATAACTGCCTTGATGCTCGATGGTTTGAGGAGAAATATTTTCAAAAGAATCTTGTGCGGTATGATAATTAAAATGATGGTCAATGTAGGCAAAATTGAATCCTTGTATTTTTCCTTGTTCTCTAAAAACGGTCAAATCAGTATCGTTGGGCAGCATTTTGTATATACTGTACATAAGGGAATTGGTCACCGGATAGGTCGGATTGGCTTGAATAAAATGATCCACCATGGCGGCATTTCCGTGGTTTACTTCCATGAGCATATAGCTTGGACCGGCACTTCCTCGAGCTTCAAAATTAATGGCTAATCCAACTTCTTTGGCCCATTTGTGACGGGTGACAAACAGAGCAGCACCATTCAGACCGAGTTCTTCAGCATCGGTAAAGAGAATAATGAGGTCGTTTTTGTGCTTGGTTTTTTGATGCAGAAACGCGCGCAATCCTTCCAAAATAGTGGCAACACCCGAGGCATCGTCACTTGCACCTAATGAATATGAATGTGGAGCGCTGTCATAATGCGATAAAAGCAGCAATGATTTTGAGGAGTCTGAACCCGGAATTCGAGCTAAAATGTTTTTAGAACGAACCAAATTGCCCCATTCTGTGAGCGTTGTGCCTTGCTGAATTTGTGGATGAAGGCCTAGTTTTTTGAGTTCACTGATGATATATTGAGCAACAACTTCATGGTTTTCTGAACCAACAAAATGCGGCTTTTGAGCCATACTGTTGATGTGTTCAAGTGCTTTGGCGGTAGAAAATTCGTTGAGATTAGTAGAACTCGAAGCCCACCTGGGCATTTGAGTCAAATACATCACAATCAGCAGCGCAGCAATCCAGAAAGTTGCCCACAGAGATGCATAGTTTTTTTTCATATCGGTTAAGTTTTTCGGGTTGTTTGAACCAACTTCAACCAGCCGTTTTTCAAGAGAATATATCCTTGATCATAGACAAAAAAAGTGTAGCCCTTCTTGGTTTGTTGCCCCCCAGTAAAAAACGAAAAATCAAATCCTTTCTCGATGAGTTTGTCTCGGTTGATTTTGTTTTTTCCTTGTGGATTGTTTTCTAGCAATAACCGATAATTTTTCCGTAGCTGATGATTGATATTGCGCATCAGGTTGTTGGCGTCTTTGTTGATTCGGTTGTTGTAGCTGTTGCGACATCCATCACTACAAAATTTTTTGTCATCACGACCGATGACTCTTTCGTGGCATTCTAAACAAGTTTTCATGGCATATAAATAAATTGCTCTCTCAAACTGCCGGGGCCATTGATACAACTGCGCTGACGTAGCTGCCAAAAACAGTTTCTAAGAGTTTTAGGCTCAGTCAAATGTAAGAATAAATTTGTTGTGACAAACAATTGCAAACGGCTACAAACGAAAATAAACGCTTAACAACCGAATCTTTTCGGAGCAATATTCCAACTTTGGCAACACAGTTCTCAAAGGGCTGATAAATGCTATAATAACTTTAAAATTTTTACAAGCCATGAATGCATTAAGAAACAGAGTCCAATTAATTGGCAACATCGGAAATGATCCTGAAATTATGACTTTAGATTCAGGGAAGAAAAGAGCTAAGTTTACCTTAGCTACCAACGAAAACTACAAAAATGACAAAGGAGAAAAAGTCACCGAAACCCAATGGCATCATTTAATTGCTTGGGGAAAATCGGCTGAAATCATCGAAAAATATACTTCAAAAGGAACGCAGATTGCTGTTGAAGGCAAACTCACGCATCGAAGTTATGATGACAAAAACGGTGAAAAAAAATATATAACCGAAGTCGTATTAAACGATATGTTACTCTTGGGTAAATAACACAACTTTCGATGACTTGAATTTCATAAAAATTGGGTTACAGAAGACCAAGTACATCGGTAATTTTCTCGAGCGTTTTGAAGTTTGGGTGTTCTACTTTATGGTGAATTTTTTCGTGCTCCCAAGTTGTGTGGAACGGAATGTGAACGGCATAACCGCCAATGGCCAAAACCGGTAAAACATCTGATTTGAGCGAGTTTCCTATCATAAAAAATTCATGAGGCTCAATTTCAAGGCGCTTGAGTAGTTTCTGATAATTGATTTCTTGTTTGTCGGCCATGACTTCTATATGGTGAAAATAGGGCCCTAAACCTGAATCGTGTAGTTTGCGTTGTTGGTCTTTGAGATCGCCTTTGGTCGCTACGATGAGTTTGTATTTTCCTTCGAGCGCTTTGAGTGTGTCTTCAACACCGTCGAGCAATTCAATAGGTTTTTCTAGCAATTCTTTTCCGTATTGGATGATTTTCTCAACAATTTCAATCGAAATGGTATTGTTTGAAATCTTCATAGCCGCTTCAATCATTGATAGGATATAACCTTTGATTCCATAGCCGTAGAGGTTTAGATTAGCAATCTCAGTTTTGAATAATTCTTGAGACAAACCTTGTTGCGAGAGATAATCACTCATCAAAGCACAGAACTTTTGTTCTGTTTCTTGAAAATATGGTTCGTTGACAAATAAAGTATCGTCGGCGTCAAAGGCGATTACTTTTAGATTTTTCATTTCCATAAAAGACCATTTATTTAATTGAAGATTTCAACAAAACGTTTGAAAAAAGCTAACTAATTGTAGCTCCATTTTCAGCCTCAGCATCCGGATTCACAAATACTAATTTTCCGCTTGCGTCCGATGTCATCAAAATCATTCCTTGACTTTCAACACCTCTGAGGTTTCTGGGAGCCAAGTTGACCAAAACGGTTACTTTTTTTCCGATGACTTCTTCTGGCGAAAAGCTTTCGGCAATGCCCGAAACAATAGTGCGGACATCAATTCCAGTATCCACTTTAAGGACCAGAAGTTTATTGGCTTTAGGCATTTTTTCAGCTTCTAAAATGGTTCCCACACGCAGGTCCATTTTAGCAAAGTCGTCAAACGAGACAAGTTCTTTTTGTGGAGTCATAGTTTTGGATTGTGCAAGATTCGCGGTTTTGGTCGCTTCTAGGCGATCGATTTGTTGTTGAATTTGTGTGTCTTCAATTTGCGGAAATAAAATTTCAGCAGCGCCAAGTTGATGCCCAACCGCCAAAGATTCTGGTTTTTCACTTAGTGAATTCCAAGATGGTGCTTGCGACAAATTCAGAATACGATGCAATTTACGAGCGGTAAACGGCAAGAAAGGCTCACTTAAAACCCGCAATGCGGTTGCGATTTGCAAGGCAACATAAAGTTGGGTTTTTACACGGTCCGGATCGGTTTTGTAGACTTTCCAAGGTTCTTCATCGGCCAGGTATTTGTTGCCCAAACGGGCTACATTCATCAGTTCGCCTAAGGCTTCTCGGAATCGGTAACGTTCAACGGAACTGGCAATCACGGCTGGATGAGTTTTCAGTTCATTCAAGACTTGTTCATCAGCGGGTGAAAAAGCATTCGGTTGCGGAACGATTCCGTCAAAATATTTGTGGGTCAAAACCACTACACGGTTGATGAAGTTGCCATAAATAGCAGCGAGCTCATTGTTGTTGCGCGCCTGAAAATCTTTCCAAGTAAAATCGTTGTCTTTGGTTTCGGGCGCATTGGCCGTAAGTGCATAACGCAAAGCATCTTGTTGCTCCGGAAAATCTTTGAGGTATTCGTGCAACCAAACCGCCCAGTTCTTTGAAGTTGAGAGTTTGTTGCCTTCGAGGTTTAAGAATTCATTGGCCGGAACATTATCGGGCAAAATATAACTGCCTTCTGCTTTGAGCATGGCCGGGAAAATCACACAGTGAAAAACAATATTGTCTTTCCCGATAAAATGCACGAGTTTGGTGTCGTCACTCTTCCAATATGGTTCCCACTCTTTGCCTTCGCGCGCTGCCCATTCTTTGGTGGATGAAATGTAACCAATCGGCGCATCAAACCAAACGTAGAGTTTTTTGCCCTCTGCACCGGCTACCGGAACATCAATGCCCCAATCCAAATCGCGGGTCACCGCTCGAGGTTTTAAGCCATCGTCCAGCCATGATTTTACTTGGCCATAAACATTGGGTTTCCAATCGTTTTTGTGTCCATGCAAAATCCATTCGCGCAGGAAAGCATCGTATTGGTCTAAAGGTAAAAACCAATGTTTGGTGGTTTTTAAAACAGGCGTTTCACCAGTAATGGTTGATTTTGGGTTGATCAAATCGGTTGCATTGAGCGTTGAACCACATTTTTCGCACTGATCACCATAGGCTTCTTCATTGCCGCATTTTGGGCAAGTACCGGTTACAAAACGATCGGCCAAAAATTGCCCGGCTTTGGCATCGTAGAGTTGTTCAGTTTCTTCTTCGATGAATTTTCCTTCGTCGTAGAGTTTTCTGAAAAATTCAGAAGCGGTTTTATGGTGAATCTCGGCAGAAGTGCGTGAGTAATTGTCGAACGAAATACCAAAATCAACAAACGATTGACGGATGATGCCATCGTATTTGTCAATCACTTCCTGCGGGGTAATGCCTTCTTTGCGCGCTTTCATCGAAATAGCCACGCCGTGTTCGTCGCTTCCGCAGATGAAAGCCACATCTTTACCCTGCAAGCGAAGGTAGCGGGCATAAATATCAGAGGGAACATAAACACCGGCCAAGTGTCCAATATGGATCGGGCCGTTGGTGTAAGGCAAAGCAGCCGTGATGGTGTATCTTTTTGGATTTTGTATCATACGTCGGAATAATTGACCGCAAAAATAAACAATAGAATCCGGATTTTGATGCTTTTTATCAGGAGCTATTTGCTGCTATCCGCTGTATCTTGGGTGGCCAACCCGGCCGCCCAAGGATGCCGCTTCTATCAGCGCTAGAGAATCTGTTCACGCTCGATAATCTGACCAAGATGTTTATATTTGCTTACCGAACAAATTAAGTAATGAAAAGTCACCGTTTCACATTCGTTTATCTCATCATCGGATTTTTCATTTACGCGCAATCTATAGCCCAACGAAAAATGATTACACCAGAATTTTTACACAAAGGAGACACCATCGGTATTTTGGCCACCGCCCGAAAAATAGATCAAGAAGCGCTCAAACCGGCGATTAAAATCCTCGAAAGTTGGGGTTTACATGTAGTTTTGGGCAAAACCATCGGCAAAGAAGATCATCAGCTAGCCGGCCCCGATTGGTTGCGCGCCGAAGATTTTCAGGAAATGCTCGACAATCCCAAAATCAAAGCGATACTCGGCGGCAAAGGCGGCTACGGAACCGTGCGTATTGTGGACCGCATTGATTTTTCAAAGTTCAAACAAAAGCCCAAATGGGTTGTGGGTTTTAGTGATATGACGGTCTTGCACAGCCACATCAATCAAATGGGTATTGAAACGCTACACGCCATTATGGCGCAAAGTTTTGAAAAAGCCACACCGGAAGCGCTCGAGAGTTTGAGAAAAGCTCTGTTCGGGCAACCATTGAAATACAGCATTCCAGCGCATCCGTTCAACAAAAAAGGAACGGCCAAAGGTGAACTTGTGGGTGGAAATCTATCGGTAATTTACAGCATCATCGGATCAAAATCGGCACTTGATTACAAAGGAAAAATCTTGTTCATCGAAGATTTGGATGAGTATTTATACCACATCGATCGCATGATGATGAACCTCAAACGCAATGGTTATTTTGACGGACTCAAAGCGGTGATTGTGGGCGGAATGACCAGTATGAACGACAACGAAATTCCGTGGGGTAAAGATGCGGTGGAGATTATTCAAGACGTTCTTAAAGACAGCAAAATCCCCGTAATTTATAACTTTCCGGCTGGGCATATCAAAGATAATCGTGCGCTCATTTTGGGCAAAACGGTTCAAGTCAACGTGACCGATTCCGGAGCTGAGGTCACTTTTATGTAGCAGTCATGGCACAGCACAACCAACTCGGAAAAGAAGGCGAACAAAAAGCGGTTGCTTACCTTGAAGAGCAAGGTTATCACATTCTTGAAACCAATTGGTATTACCAAAAAGCCGAGGTCGATATCATCGCTATTAAAGATTCCATTTTGGCAGCCGTCGAAGTCAAAACCCGCTCAAGTGTTGATTTTGGTTTGCCCCACGAATTTGTCAAACCGCAAAAAATCAAATTACTGACTCAGGCCATCGATGCTTATGTAGTTCGGCAAAACTTAGATGTTTCGGTTCGATTTGATATTATTTCTATTTATAAAAAGGCTAATGAGTTCATTATAGAACATTTAGAAGATGCCTTTTTTCACTTTTGATACCCCAACAAGTTTGATTCAGCCGACTTAATTACTACATTTGAAAAAAATCTACTATGAAAAAACTATTGACGATGGCTCTTTTGGTTTTTGCGACCGCATTGTTTGCCCAGAAAAAGGTAGCGCAAAAGGTGCAAGAACTTATTTCCAGAAATGAAACTTTTCACAATTATTCTATTCTTTCTCAGTCTGATTATCCGCTTTCGGCTGATATCAAAAAAACAGTTGACAAAGCGGGTGCGGTTCGATTGCAAATGGATGTTTTGCAGCAGCTGATGACCGATTCCAAAAGTGCCATTGAAATCACCGTTCCGTATCAACAAAAAAACATCACCGTTCAAATGTATCGAGCAGATGTTTTGGCCGAAGGTTTTCACGTGGATGCGCCAAACCAAAGAAATCTACCCTACAGTCCTGGGTTGTATTACCGAGGAATCATCAAAGGCGATGAAAATTCATTGGTCGCTTTTAGCTTTTTCAACGATGAACTTTACGGTGTGATTTCGGCTGAAGGCTTCGGAAACATTGTGGTGGCTAAAATCCGCAAGAAAGACAACGCTACAGATTATTTGGTTTATTCCGACGCTGAGCTCAAAATCAACCATAATTTTAATTGTCATACCCGCGATAATAATCAGTCATCGACAACAGAAACAAACCGTTCAGCAGAGGCTCTGAGTCTAAAATGTGTGACTATTTATTTTGAAATTGACAACGATTTATATCAAGACAACAACAGCAGCACGACTACGACCACCAACTGGATGACTGCCGTGTTCAACAACGTGCAAACCATTTATAACAACGACGGAATCACCACCGCGATTAAGTCTATTTACATTTGGACAACCGCTGATCCTTATGATGGCATCGGAACTTCTTCGTCTGATTATTTATTCAAATTCAATGAAGTCAGACCGGTTTTTGATGGCGATTTAGGCCAACTCGTAGGTCGCGACGACGGAGGTTTGGGCGGAGTAGCTGTGGGCATCAATGGTATTTGTACCCAAGATAATTTTAGTTATTCAGATTTGTCGATTGATTATAATACGGTTCCTGTTTTTTCTTGGACCATTGAAGTAATCACCCACGAATTAGGGCATTTGATGGGATCGCCGCATACCCACGCCTGTGTTTGGAACGGGAACAACACCGCTATTGACGGTTGTGGTCCAACGGCCAATTCAAGTTATGCAGAAGGCAATTGTGATGTAGGGCCGATACCTTCCAACTCGGTTAAAGGAACCATCATGAGTTATTGTCATTTGCTCAATGTAGGGATTAATTTCTCTAACGGTTTTGGCCCGCAACCGGCGGCGCGCATTCTGGGGAAAGTTAACGGAGGAACCTGCTTGAGCACCGATTGTATTCACACTTGTATCAATACGGTTTCGAGTATTTCAACGACCAATGTTACCAGCGGAACTGCGCAAATTACATGGGTTGACAGCTCGGGAACCACCAATTGGCAAGTAGCCGTAACACCTTTTAGTAGTACCAATATCGTGTGGAATAACGTGAGTGCTCCATCATACAGCGCTACCGGATTGTCCGCCAATGTTTACTACAAAGTACGCGTGCGTCCAATATGTACTGGTGGTTTGTTTGCCCCGGACGAAAAAACCATCGTGATCACGGGTGCGAATTATTGCAGTGGTATTTCGATTACCGATACGGGCGGAACCACCGATAATTACGAAGATTCTGAAACCTATGTCAGAACCATTATTCCGAATTTACCCAACAAAAATATCCGTTTGACATTTACAGAATTTGACTTGGAACAAGATTATGATTACTTGTATGTGTATGACGGAAACTCAACTAGCGCACCTGATTTAAGCGGAGGAGGTTTTACCGGAAACAACATTCCTGGGCCATTCGTCTCAACCGCAAGTGATGGTTCATTAACCATTAAATTTTACTCAGACGGCGGAGTTACAGCAGCGGGTTACCAAGCAAATATTGCCTGCGAAAACAGACTCGCAAACACCGCTTTTGAATCCGACATTGACTTTACATATTGGCCCAATCCGGTCAAAGGGAATTTGAATATTTCAGCTCGACTCAATCTAAGAGAAGTTATAGTGCATAACCTAGAAGGTCGTTTGTTGTTCCAAAAACAAATCAACAAACCCGAAGCACAAGTTGATCTGTCTTCGTTTGCGCGCGGAACCTATTTCTTTACGCTTAAATTCGGAGACCGAGAAGCGCATTTTAAAATCGTGAAAACCAACTAATTATAGCCACTCTTCGGAGTGGTTTTTTTATCGCTATGAAACCAAAACTATTGCTCTTGCACGGAGCGCTCGGCAGCACCGCTTATTTTAAACCGCTCATGGCTGTTCTGGATCAGCACTACGTATTGTACACGCTCAATTTTTCAGGGCACGGGGATAAACCGGCAAGTCCGGCAGGTTTTTCAATCGCTGTTTTTGCGGAAGAAGTCAGCGATTATCTCAATCAAAATAACCTTGAAAAAATCAATGTTTTCGGATATAGTATGGGCGGTTATGTCGCAGTTTATCTGGCAAATCAACATCCTGAAAAGGTTTCTAAGATTTTTACTTTGGGCACCAAATGGGATTGGAACCCCGAGAGCGCAATCCGTGAAGCACAAATGCTACAGCCTGAAATAGTTCTGAAAAAAGTGCCGCAATGGGCCAAAAGTTTAGAAAAACTCCACGGCAAATCATGGCCTGAATTGATGCAAAAAACAGCCCAAATGATGTTGGAAATGGGAGAGAATCCACCGCTTAGTGAGAAAGAATTTGAGCAAATTGCCACTCCAGTTTTACTCACCATTGGCGATAAAGATCAAATGGTGAGCATTGATGAAACACGCCACATGACACATCTTTTGCCACATGCGCAATGTATAGTGCACAAAGAAGTTCCACATTCTATAGAACAAATGGATGCTGCTTTTTTAGCACAAAGCATCCACAATTTTTTCTGATTAACCGGCCATGAGCTCAATGAGTTCGAGTGCTCGTCGGATGGATTTGACGTTCTCAAAAGTAATTAGCAAACGCAAGCCTGACGGAGTTTGTTTTTCTTTCATTCTGCACAATTGCGCTTGCTTTTGAATAAATTGCAACACCTTGTGAAACTGATTTGAAGTGTAGTAATCACTCTGTTGATCCGACACAAAATACCCAATCATTTTGCCTTGTTTGAGCACGAGTTTTTCGATACCCAAATGCGTGGCCAACCATTTCATTTTGATGCTTGACAAAAGCGAAACGGCTGGTTTTGGCAACGGCCCGAAGCGATCAATGAGTTTGTTTTCATACACCTTGAGCTCATCTTCGTTTTTGATTTGGCTGAGTTCATTGTACAAATTCAAACGCTCTGAAATATTGTTGATGTATTCATCGGGAAAGAGCAATTCAAAATCCGTGTCGATTTGCATGTCTTTCACATAGTCTTTCTCTGCGTTATCTTCGGATTCATACAATTCCTTGAATTCGTTTTCTTTGAGCTCTTCAATAGCCTCGTTCATGATTTTCTGATAGGTCTCAAAACCAATCTCATTGATAAAACCACTTTGTTCCCCGCCGAGTAAATCACCAGCGCCGCGAATTTCTAAATCCTTCATAGCGATGTTGAATCCGCTACCGAGCTCACTGTATTGTTGCAAAGCGTGGATGCGTTTGCGCGCATCTTCGGTCATGGCCGAAAACGGCGGACAAATAAAATAACAGAACGCTTTTTTGTTGCTTCGACCCACACGACCGCGCATCTGATGCAAGTCTGAAAGCCCAAAATTATTGGCATTGTTGATGAAAATTGTATTGGCGTTCGGCACGTCGAGTCCGCTTTCAATAATCGTGGTCGAAACCAAAACATCGAATTCTCCAGTCATAAAGGCGAGCATCAGTTCTTCAAGTTTGCTGCCGTCCATTTGACCGTGGCCCACACCAATGCGCGCATCGGGCACCAAGCGCTGAATCATACCGGCCACTTCTTTGATGTTTTCAATGCGGTTGTTGATAAAAAACACTTGTCCGTTGCGTTGAATTTCATACGAAATAGCATCGCGGATGAGCTCTTCATTAAAGCCTACCACGCTGGTTTCAATCGGATAGCGATTGGGCGGAGGCGTCGAAATTACCGATAAATCGCGCGCAGCCATCAGTGAAAATTGCAGTGTTCGCGGAATCGGCGTGGCCGTCAGAGTCAGCGTGTCGACATTGGCCGCAATCGTTTTGAGTTTGTCTTTTACGTTCACACCAAACTTCTGTTCTTCATCCACAATGAGCAATCCCAAATCTTTGAATTGTACATTTTTGTTGACCAATTGATGCGTTCCAATCACAATATCGAGTTTACCTTCGGCGAGTTGCTTAAGCGTTTCGGTTTTTTGTTTGGCGCTTCTAAATCGATTCAAATAACCAATCGTTACCGGCATATCTTTGAGTCGATCCGAAAAAGTTCTAAAGTGTTGATAAGCCAAAATTGTCGTCGGAACCAGCACTGCTACTTGTTTTCCGTTGTCGACGGCTTTAAATGCAGCGCGAATGGCCACTTCGGTTTTTCCGAATCCGACATCGCCACAGACCAAACGATCCATCGGGCGATCACTTTCCATGTCGGCTTTGACTTCTTGCGTGGCCTTGAGCTGATCGGGCGTATCTTCATAAATAAACGAGCTTTCTAATTCGGCTTGCATATAGCTGTCGGGCGCATAGCGATAACCTTTTTCGAGTTTGCGTTTGGCATACAGTTGAATCAGATTGAACGCAATGTGTTTGACGCGCGCTTTGGTTTTTTGCTTGAGCACTTTCCAGGCGCTCGAACCGAGTTTGTAGATTTTGGGCGGCGCTCCGTCTTTACCGTTGTATTTTGAGATTTTGTGCAATGAGTGAATGCTCACATACACAATGTCGTTGTCGGCATAGACCAGTTTTATGGCTTCTTGGGTTTTGCCTTCGACTTGAATTTTTTGCAAACCGCCAAATTTTCCGATGCCGTGATCAATGTGCGTCACATAATCGCCCACAGACAAAGTATTGAGTTCTTTGAGTGTGATGGTTTGCTTTTTGGCATAACCGTTTTTGATGCTGAACTTGTGGTAACGCTCAAAAATCTGATGATCGGTATAACACGCCAATTGATTCTCGTCATCAATAAAACCTTGATATAAAGGCAGATTAATTGTGTGGTATTGACGGCTTGAAAGGCTTTGGCCTTCGTCTTCGAGGCTTTCAAAAATATCGTGAAAACGCTTTTCTTGCGAAGTATTGCTGCAAAAAAGATAGTTTTTGTAACCGTTAAAATGCAACTCGCTCAAATCGTTCAAAAGCAAATCAAATTGTTTGTTGAACGAAGGTTGCGGACGCTGTAAAAATTCAAAAGTTTTAGCTGGTTGAAAAAGCGTTTCATTTCCGAGTTCTATACAAGAAAAATCAAACATTTGCTTGGCGATGGCTGTTCCGTTCAAGAAAATTTTCTCGGGTTCAACTTGCTGAATCGTTGCGTCGAGACTGCGAAAAATATCGGAGGCTTTGTCAAATAATTTGTCGAGTTTAGACGATAAAAGTTCAGAGTTTTGTGCCCAAATGACGGTGTCCGGCGCGATGTATTGCAAGAAACTCTCGCGCAATTCTTGAAAGAATTTATTTTCAACATTCGGAATAATGGCAATCTTCTTTTTCTTTTCAATTGACAATTGCGTCTCGACGTCAAAGGTTCGGATGCTGTCAACTTCATTGCCAAAAAACTCGATGCGATACGGATGGTCGTTCGAGAATGAAAACACATCAATAATACCACCGCGCACCGAAAATTCGCCGGGTTCACTGATAAAATCAACACGCTTAAATTCGTATTCAAACAAAACTTCGTTGATGAATTCAATCGAAATCTGATCGCCCACGGCTACTTTGAGTGTGTTTTTGTCGAGTTCTTTTTTGGTCACGACTTTCTCAAACAAAGCTTCGGGATAAGTCACAATCAGCGCGGGTTTTTTGCGCGAATTAATCCGGTTGAGCACCTCGGCGCGCAAAAGCACATTGGCGTTGTCGGTTTCTTCAATTTGATAAGGCCGACGATACGAGCCCGGATAAAAGAGCACATCTTCTTCAGAGAGCATTTGCTCAAGATCGTTGAGGTGATAGGCCGCTTCTTCTTTGTCGTTTAAAATCAGTAAAAACGGGCGATGACTTTGCTTAAAAACCGATTGAACCAGCAATGATAAGCCCGAACCTACGAGGCCTTTAACATGCAATTTGCTGCGGTCAAGGCTGAGGTTTTCACTGATTTGCTTGGCTTTTACCGAAGCGTCAAAAATCTGAATAACGCTGTTGTTGCTCAATGTAATAGGCTTTTATTGGGTCGCTAAATCCGGAATGGCGCGTGAAGAATCTTGCATCATGAGAATATCTGATTCGCCTTCTTCAAGCGGGATTTTGCTTTTTTGGACAATTTCGTTCATTTCGCGATAGAGTGCTGACCAAGCCGCATCAGCATCGGCTACCAAAGCGCTGATTTTTTTGGCCGGAATTTCGCGAATATTGAGGTATAAATTGATTTGATTAATTTTGGTGGTTAGCGCCGCAATCCGCGATTTTACTTCGGGTTTATCAAATTCGGCCGGAATACTTTTGCCCAATTCTGCTGCTTTTTTGGATAGGGTTTTGGCTTTTTTCTGAAATCCGCCGATGGAGCTTCCTGGCGTTTGCATAATCTCAGAGTTGAATTGTCTGAGTTCGGCCCAATTGCGCAACATATTCTGTGTATCCGGGCGTAAGGCTGGTGTGTGAAAATGCCAACCGCTTTTGATTTCGTTCAAGATGAGTGTGCGGGCTTGAAGTGCTTTTTGCTGTTGCGCCAATTCGCGCTCGTCGGTTTGTTGACAAGCCAGCGGAAAGGACATCAAAAAAAGAATCAACAGCGATTTAAAATTCATCATCATATAATTGAGTGGCAAATTTACAAAGGTAAACCGAAAGAAATCCAACAGTTTGTAGTTTGAGTTGTGTTTTTGTGAATTAATTACCATTTTCGACCGCTCAAATTGCTTTATCTTTACACGCAAATCCAAAACAAATGAACACAAAAATACTCATTATCGGCGCTTGCGGACAAATCGGCACCGAGCTGACCACGCGTCTGAGAAATATGTACGGCGTTGAAAATGTTGTCGCGTCTGACATCCGAAAACTCAACAACGACATTGTCAACAATGGTATTTTTGAAGTGGTCAATGCGCTCGATTACAACCAAATTGAACATCTTATCGAACAATATCAGATTACCGATGTGTATTTGATGGCGGCACTGCTTTCGGCAACTGCTGAAAAAAACCCGGCATTTGCTTGGGATTTGAACATGAATTCGCTTTTTCACGTGCTCAATTTGGCCAAGGCCGGAAAAATCAAAAAAATATTTTGGCCTTCGAGCATTGCGGTTTTTGGCCCGACAACGCCCAAAGAAAACACGCCGCAATTCACCATCATGGAGCCTACTACGGTGTATGGAATTTCGAAGCAAACCGGTGAGCGTTGGTGCGAATATTATCACCATCAATACGGTGTGGATGTCCGCAGCATCCGGTATCCGGGCTTGATTAGTTGGACAACAGAACCCGGCGGCGGAACCACCGACTACGCCGTAGACATTTACCACAAAGCTTTAAAAGAGGGAACCTTTGAGTGCTTTTTGTCTGAAAATTCAAAACTTCCGATGATGTATATGGACGACGCAATTCGCGCCACTATTGAAATCATGCAAGCGCCTTCTGAACAGATTAAAATTCGTTCCTCTTATAATCTGGCTGGAATTAGCTTTACTCCGGCGGAAATTGCCGCCGAAATTCAAACGCGCATTCCCGATTTTAAAATTAGTTATAAGCCGGATTTCCGTCAGAAAATAGCTGACAGTTGGCCGGCGAGCATTGATGATTCTTCGGCTCGCCAAGATTGGAACTGGAAACACAGTTTTGACTTATCAGCGATTACAGATGAAATGCTCGAAAATTTAAGTAAATAAAAAAACCGCCTTTTTTACGAGGCGGCTTTTCATAAAAAACAAAAGAGGTTTCTTAAGGAGTTTGTACAATCGGGCTTCTAAGCGATTCCAAAACAGCTACAACGTCGTTGTATAATTCTGTATTGGCAGCAACCCCATTCGCTTGAGCAGCTGCGCCTACATAGCCCTCAAATTTGTCGTAATCGGCGTTGGTTGATTTAACGCCCATTCTTGGGTTGGTAGCAGGATTGTGCGCATCGGCCATGTTTTTTCCTTCGTATTTATTCACAGGATTCGTTCCGCCGGTATTGTACGAAAAGAAGTCTGTTAGATTGTCGGTTAAAATGGCCAAATTGGTTGTGTTTCCGGCACCGACTTCAGACAATAACGGAGCAAAATGCGCACTCAAATTGCCTGGAGCATCCGCTTGAATATCAGCAACGATGAGCTGCACGGTTGAATTGACGACTTTTCGGTAGCTCAATCTTCCGGCTTCAATCATCGTTCCGGTGGGAGCATCAGGGTCTTGAACTAAAGCGGTTCCGCCCAATCGGGCATAAATAGAGGGTTTTGCGGGTGTTGATGAGTCATCGTCTTTACTACACGAAGAGAATGAGCCCGCAGCCATCAAAACTAAAAGGCAAAGTTTAAAATTGTTTTTCATGATTTCTATAAATTATGGGTGAATGTACTTGTGAACTATTTTGGATAATTTGAAATAAAAACTGTTTTGATTCATCACTGGACAAACTTGTTTTTGCGATAAATCAGCGCTGATGATAAATCTTTTGGCTTTGTAGTTTCCTTTTTTCGTGAGTTCATCAAAGACTTTTTTGGAATCAGCCACGCGGTTATCATGAAAATAAACCACCACATTTTTTTTGACCAAAACACCTTTTTTTACACCCGGAATGGATTCTATTTGTCGGGTTATTTCAGCCGTTTTTTGAACGTCAAATGGCTGGTCAAAATCAATTCGACTAATTTGAATGGTCGCATTTTCAGGAGGTTTAACAAGAGCAATATGGACGATTAAAACCAAAAATAAAAGCAAAGCCGTTCCACTAAGACCCAAGAGGACTAATTTGATTTTCTTTTTCATTTTGTTTGTTTCGTTTAGTTAAAAAAACCGCCTGCCATCATCAACTTGACAGGCGGGAGCAAATCTAACTTTGCGTTAGAAATCCAGGGTTTTTCTTGATGCAGTGATGGGCCGCGGGTTTAAATTTTATCAAAGCTGCCCTGAACAGCTATCTAGGGTTGGATGGGTTGATTGGGAAAAAAAGGGTTGTTTATTTCATAAAATTTATTCGGAATTTCTGGTAGCAATCGCAAATCGGTGGAGCTTTCCTCTGTAGACTGAATGGTCGTATTCTGTAGTTAATCTGGATATTTGACCGAGATAATGACCCGCCGATAATTGATCCATCATTTTTTGTTCGTCACAAATTTTGGCATCTCTAAAACAAACCGCGGTATTGCCTTGAACAATCACCTCGTCTTCAATTCCGGGAATGGCGCGAAGAATAGCTTTTACCTCCATTTTTTTCATTGGGCCCAGCGGTTGGTTGAACTTGATTTTGCTTATTTCAAGTTTTGTTTTTTCAATCGGTTGGCTTGTGGCATATTGCGTTAGCAAAATGATGGACAGCATGAGCGAGATGCCGAGAGCGCTAACCAAAGCGATTTCAATTTTTTTACGAAGTTTCATGGCATTAAGATTTAGGTTGTTTGAGCCATGTACGCAATAAATTCATTTTGGGTTTTTTTGAGGCAAAAAAAATTCCTGCTCTTTTTTGAAAAGCAGGAATTCAACATTTTTTATATAAGGCTTATTTGGTTTTTTTGAGTTTTTTGATTTGCTCGTCTTCAATGAGCGTTTTAATTTTGACTACTTCATTAATGTTGTCATTCGGAACCGTTGTCGAAAGCACATAATGTTTGATTTTCCAGGCGTTTCCTTCTTTTTGCAATACGCCCGAACCGCGACAAATTTTCATCCAAGTGTCTAAAAGTTCATCAAACCAAGCCGTTTTTCCGTCGGCACTTAGATAAATATGACGCTCAAAAGGTTTGAAATCCCAAGCTTTTCCTTTGTCAAAATAAGGTTTGGCAAAAGCTTGAAATTGCTTTTTGTTCCAGTTTTCGGTAGCGTCGGTTCCGATAAAAATTCCATCATCTGCCATAGCGCCAAAATAGGCTTCAGCATCGGCCACTGCGGCATCTTTGTGCCATTGATTGAGCAAGGCATCAATCTCGATGGTCGTTTTGTTTTGCGCCCAAAGCATGCTGCCGGAACATACAATCATCAGGCATAAAAAGAATAAGTTTCTCATAATTTTACATTTGATTTTTTAAAAATAGATAATCTTCGGTTTTGTCAACATTGATGTGCCTTTAGTTTGTGTACTTTTACACAGCTAAATTTTTTCTTCATGTTGGGTCGTCTTTGGATTTTGCGTCTTACTCTGATTTTTATTTTGGCGATGACCGCTTGTAAACGCGATGATCATCAAAAATCAAATCATCAGTCTCACAAAAAAAATCTTCCTGAAAAGCCCATTGAAGAAGTCGCTCCCGATAGCCTAAAGTTACATTGGTTTGTCAAACGATATCCGAAATTGGCCCAATATGAGCCGCAAATGCGCGAATTATATCGAAACCATCACTGGAAATTTATTTGGTTTGATGCTAAAGGAATTACAGAATTAGGTCATTTACTGCACAGTAAAATCAACACGATTGAAACCGAAGGCGTTCACACTAAAATTCTCTACAAATCTTATCTTGAAGAAATTTTTCAACCCGGCAAACCCGCTTTGAGCAATTCTGAAAATGACTATCTGATTTCGGCTTTTTATTTTTTTTATGCCGACAAAGTTTTTCACGGATTTGATGCAAAAACCTCTCGGGAACTGGGTTGGTATTTGCCGCGTAAGAAGGTTTCTTATGTGCATTATCTCGATTCACTGATGGCCAATCCGAAGCTGATTGAAAAGAACGAGCGAAATATTTTGCCACAATATTACAAGCTCAAAGAAATGCTCGGGCGTTACCAAAAAGCAGCGCGTAAAAACGATGTAGATACGGTCAAAATTCCGTTTGATATGGATCCGCTCAAAGTTGGTGATACTTCAGATTTGGTGGCTCATGTGCGCAAGCGATTGTATTTGATGGGTTATCTGAATCAAGACAATCAAAGTGCAATTTTTGACGAATCTTTGGCTCGCCCTGTCAGAAAATACAAAGCAACCATTGGTTTAACGCCATCAGAATTGATTTCAGGAAAAATGATTCGTTCGATGAATATTCCGCTCAAAAGTCGTATCAAAACGCTCATGGTTAATATGGAGCGTTGCCGATGGATTCCCGCCGAGATGAGCCAAGGCAAACAATATATAGCTGTCAATATTCCGTCGTATGAATTGGTGTATTACAAAAACGGAAAGCCCGCCTTAGAATCAAACGTTGTGGTTGGAAAAGTCATGAATCAAACCGTGATTTTTAGCGGAATGATGAAATACATTGTCTTTAGTCCGTATTGGAATGTGCCGCCGAGCATCATCAAAAAAGAGATCAAACCGGCCATCGAAAAAGACAAAGATTACCTCGCTAAACACGATATGGAATGGAACAAAGGGCGCGTCAGACAAAAACCCGGCGCGCAAAATTCACTGGGTTGGGTGAAGTTTTTATTCCCGAATTCGAACAATATTTACTTGCACGATTCTCCGGCTAAAAGTCTGTTCAACCGAAATTCAAGAGCTTTTAGCCATGGTTGTATCCGCGTGGCCAAACCGCTAGAATTGGCGCAAACTTTACTCGAAGACGATCCGAATTGGACGCCCGAAAAGGTTGAAAAAGTAATGTATGCCGGAACAGAATCGTGGTATACTTTAAAAGAACCCGTTCCGGTGTATATTGGTTATTTCACTGCTTGGGTTGACCGCGAAGGAATATTGCGTTTTTATGACGATGTTTATAAACGAGACGGACGATTATCGGAACTAATTTTCAAGCGATAATTTGTCTTTGAGATTAATGTTTATTTTTGAAGCGTTAAACCCAACAATGATATGAATATGAAAATTTTTAAAACAATAGTTTTGACTATGGGCCTGATGGCATTATCGACTGTTCAAGCGCAAAAAATTGGCATCAGAGCAGGAGCGAGTGTGGCGACGATTACCGGAAAAGATGTATCAGATGTAAAACCGATTACCTCATTTTATGCAGGTGTTTATAAAGAATTTGTGGTAGTTCCGGAGTTGTTTTTCATTCAACCTGAGTTGCAATATTCGATGCAGGGATACAAAGCCAACGACACGAATTACACCATTGGCTATTTGCAACTTCCGGTTATGGCGCGCGTATATATGCTCAAAACCATTAGTCTTGAAGCCGGGCCACAAATCGGTTACAAAGTCAATGACAATCTTGAAAACAATGATGATTTAAACAGCTTTGACGCATCGGTGGCCGGAGGTTTGGGAATAAATTTCCCGGTTGGATTATCGCTAAGTGCTCGTTATGTACATGGTTTGACAAACATTTTCAAAGATGTTGACGCAAAACACCAAGTCATTCAACTCGGAGCATCTTTTAAATTTTAAGCAATAATTCAAAATAACCAAAGCCGTTCCACAAGAGCGGCTTTTTTTTATTACCAAGGAATTACGGTTCTTTTACTGGTAAAGAAATTGGCCGGGCCGGAGCTTCCGCCAAAAGGGCCTCCGGTTAACAAACGATAATTCGGTTGGTTACCCCAAAAGGCAGGTTTGTCTTCAATCAGCATGTCCTCGCCGGTATCGTTGCTTACATAAGGAGCAATCATACTCTGCCAGGCTTGAATACGCGGAACACTTTTGCTGTAGTAAAAATAATCTTTATTAGTGCTGACCAACTCTGACAAATAGCTTTTATATAGCTGTTGATATTGTGGAATAGCCAAGATTTTAGTAATTAGTGGACGCTGCGTCATATTGCCCCAAGCAAGCGGATTTTGTGTTCCTGAATTAGCGATTATTTGCGAAGTTCCGAGCGTATTGTCATAATCATACGGAATAAAATAAGCTTTGCCGTTGGGTGCAAAATAAAAATAAAAGTTGTTTCCGTTAACCCAATAATCGTCCCACATGCCCAAGACAACATTCACGGCATAGGTTTTTAAAAACAAAGGCACATCCATTTTTTGGGCAATCCAATTTTGAAAATCAGTTCCAGTTCGGGTATTTAAATCTGAGATAAATTGCAACAATTCAGTTTTGGCCGAAGTCAGTTCGCTTTTGCGGGTTTTTAAATCATAGGCGTAATAAGTTGACAGTGCCGGATTGATGTTCACATCCTCAACACCGATACTTTCGGTTGAAACAAAATTGGCATTGTTAGCGCCGCTCCAGCCGCCTTTCCACAAAAAACCAACACCAGCGCCCCATTGAGCGGCATTTTTGGCAATGAATACTTCGTCGATGTTTTCAATCATTGCGTAAACCCCAAAATAGGACGGTTGTGCATCGCCTTGTACTTTAATGTATAGTCTGCAATACGAAGCCGAGGGCGCGTTCCAACAACCAAATCTTTTAAACAAATCATAGCTGTAGATTTCGCGACAATAGGCCGCATCGTCTTTGAACCACTTCAAATTGAGTTTGTCCAGACCTTTAAAATTTTGTCCGTCACGGTATTTAGAAAAGTCAAAACCAAAATGACAATGATGCCAATCTGGATTAACCGCATCGTGTAACAAACCGGTATCGCCTTCAGGACGGCGTCGGCTTGTATTGCCTTTGAGTCTGAGTCCAACGCTGTCAATTACAGTCGTTCTGCCGTTTACCGAAAAAGTAAATTTCGAGACCACTTTTTTATCATTGGCCGGATTCAAATCGTAGTTGGTGAGGATTTTATTCCACTGATCCAAACTCACTTCAACGGTGATGGTGGGAACTTGCTTAAGGTTGAAAACTTCCGTGACCACATCCGGATTGGTTGCTTTTTGTACCGAAGCATCAGCATTTTCATTCATTTCAACATTGCTGCAATAAAACAACAACATCAGCGGGAATAATAAAAAAAGTCTTTTCATAGCCATATTTTCAAGCAAGGAATTTCAAAATTAGGCTTTTATTCAAAGGATAATACAGAAATAGGCATTTCGGCTAAAAATTTAACTTTTGTAAGAAAGCATGATGAAACAATTTATTAAAAGGTGTAATTTGTTCATTTTCAGCAATTTTAATTTTTTAATAAACCATCTTTCAATAGTTTGTAAAAATAAAATCCGAAACAATGTTATGTTAATGTTGTCAATTGTGTATTATTGCAGGTTGCATATTAAGTTATTGTTATTATTTTTATTAATAATTTGTAAAATAAATAGTACTACATGAAATACCCAGCGATTCAAAACTTCATCAACGGAAAGTTTACACCGGCCTCTGCAGCCCGAACCTTAAACGTGGTTTCACCTTTAGACGGAAATCTACTCTCAACAGTCCCCATGTCGGGCGTATCAGATTTAGATAAGGCCGTTCAAGCCGCACAAGCCGCATTTCCTGCCTGGAGCCGAACCCCGATTAAAGAACGCGTACAAGTGTTCTTCCGCTATAAAGCCTTGCTCGAAAAAAACATGAAAGAACTCGCTGAACTGTGCAGCGAAGAAAACGGAAAAACCTATGGTGAATCTGTCGCCGAAATCGAAAAATGCATCGAACTCACCGAGTTTGCTACGTCACTTCCACAACTCATTACCGGAGAACTTTTAGAAGTCAGCAAAGGTGTTGAATGCCGCACCGAACATGTGGCTTTGGGTGTGGTTGCTTCGATTGTTCCGTTTAACTTTCCTTCGATGGTACCCAACTGGACGATTCCCAATGCCATCGCACTCGGCAATTGCATGATCATGAAACCATCTGAAAAAGTGCCGCTCAGTTGTGGTCGCATCGCCGAATTGCTCAAAGAAGCAGGTTTGCCCGACGGTGTATTTAACGTGGTGCACGGCGATGTAGAAATGGTCAACGCCATTTGCGACCACCCGAACATCGAGGCCGTTTCGTTTGTCGGCTCGACCAAAGTGGCCAAGATTGTCTATCAACGCGCCACACAAAACTTAAAAAGATGTTTGGCGTTGGGCGGTGCTAAAAATCACTTGATGGTTTTGCCCGATGCGATTCCGGATATGACTGCACAAAACGTAGCTGCATCGATGTCCGGTTGTGCCGGTCAAAGATGTATGGCCGCTTCCGCGATGGTCGGCGTCGGAAATGTCGATCATATCATCGCTAAAATTTGCGACGAAGCCCGAAAAATTGTTCCCGGACAAAACCTCGGAGCCGTCATCAACAAAGAATCTCAAGAGCGCATCGAAAGTTATATCACCCAAGCCGAAAAAGACGGGGCCAAAATCCTCGTCGATGGCCGCAATGCCAAAGTATCCGGCAAAGAAGGCGGAACCTATGTCGGCCCAACGGTCATTGATTATGTCACGCCAGATATGAGTGTAGCCCGCGAAGAAATTTTCGGACCGGTCATTTCCATCATGCGCACCAACACGGTTGACGAAGCCTTGGCGATTGAAAACAAAAGCCCGTACGGAAACGCCGCGAGCGTCTTCACCCAAAACGGAGGCATGGCCCGTTACATCATGGAAAAAGCCAGCGCCGGAATGGTGGGCGTCAATGTAGGCGTGCCGGTTCCGCGCGAGCCGTTCAGTTTTGGCGGCTGGAACGAGAGCAAGTTTGGCGTGGGCGACATCACCGGAAAAAGCTCCATCGAGTTCTGGACCAAGCTCAAGAAAACCACCGTCAAGTGGAATGCCGAGGCGGGTGTGAACTGGATGAGCTAGAGTCAATTAAGAATTATAAATTACGAATTACTAGAAGCTATTCCCGCTTTAAGCTGCAATCTTTTGCGCTGAACGCCAGCGCCAAAAGGATTTCCGCTGCAATCGGGGCTAGGGCATCGAGTCTGCCAGAAAGATTCGCTTAAACCCAAAACAGATTCTTCAAAAACAAAATACAATGACAACAGAAGAAACCTTATCAAAAGAACAAATCATCAACGACAGCAAACAATTCAGTTTGTTTTCATGGTCGGCCCAAGCCGCTGTCAATCCTATTGCTATTGATCGCGCCGAGGGCGTCTATTTATATGACTGCGACGGAAACCGCATCATCGATTTCTCTTCCGGCCTCATGTCGGTGAATATCGGCCACGGAGACCAACGT
Source organism: Flavobacteriaceae bacterium (assembly GCA_046329175.1). Classification (GTDB taxonomy): domain Bacteria; phylum Bacteroidota; class Bacteroidia; order Flavobacteriales; family Flavobacteriaceae; genus Flavobacterium. Next base: position 61,604 of record JAXLVE010000003.1, on the reverse strand, counting down.
GTTACCGATGCGGTGGTTGAGCAAATGAACAAAGTCAGCTTTGTTACGCCGAGTTGCACCACCGAAGTGCGCGCCAAATTATCGCGCAAGCTTGCCGAAATTTGTCCGGGCGATCTCAACAAAGCCTTTTTTACTTTGTGCGGAACTTCGTCTATTGACAACGCCATCAAACTTGCCAGATTGTATACCGGCAGACATAAAATCATCGGCCGTTATCGCGCTTTTCACGGTGGTTCCATCGGTGGAATGACCGTTGGCGGCGACCCGCGAAAACTCGCCAATGATTCGCAACAAATGCCCAATGTGGTTCATTTAGATGATCCGTATTATTTCTACGGTATGAAAAATCTCGATGACGCGACCAAACTTTCGTTGAGTTTAGAATACGTCGAGCGCATCATTCACCTCGAAGGAAAAACCAATATTGCGGCTTTTATTTTTGAAGGCGAAAGCGGATCTTCGGGTTGTTTGCATTATCCAAAAGGTTATCTTAAAGGCGTCAAAGCACTGTGTGAGAAATACGGTATTTTGTTCATCGCCGATGAGGTCATGAGTGGATTTGGCCGCACCGGAAAATGGTTCGGTTTTGAAAATCACGACATCATTCCCGATATGGTTTGTATGGCCAAAGGTTTGACCGCTTCATATTTACCACTCGGTTGTTTGATGGTTTCGGATAAAATTGCCGCCAAGTTCGATGCCACGCCTATGATGATTGGGCTTACCTATAATGCGCATCCGGTGGCTCTGGCAGCGGCACTCGCGGTCATCAACATCTACGAAAGCGATCGTCTGATTGAAAACACCCGTGAAATGGGCGCTTACATGGAAATGCGCATTGACCAAATGCGCGCGCAGCACCCAAGCATGGGTACTTTTAGAAACACCGGATTGTTGGGTTGTTTAGATGTGCTCAAAAACAAAACCACCGGCGAACTCATGGCGCCTTATAACGCGGCCGGCGACGATTTAAAAGTATCCAACCAAGTGGCAGCCAAAATCAGAGAACTCGGTATGTACACTTTTGTGCGTTGGGGCTACATCTTTATTGCGCCTCCGCTCAACATCACCAAAGAACAAATCGACGAAGGTTTGACCATTATCAGCGAAGCGCTCAAAATTGCCGACGCTGCCATGGAATAAAATCAATCACTTATGAGCGAAAACCAAAACCATACAAACACCGCTTTGTATAGCGAAGATTTGGCGCCTATTGCGGCCCAAAGACGAAGTTGGACGACCTGGAATTATGCAGCCCTTTGGATCAGCATGAGTTTGTGTATTCCTACTTATATGCTTTCGAGTTCGCTTATTGAAGGCGGCATGAGTTGGTGGCAAGCCATTTTGACAATTTTTTTAGGCAATACTATTGTGCTCATTCCGATGATCCTCAACGGACACGCCGGCGCCAAATACGGCATTCCGTTTCCGGTGTTTGCGCGCGCAAGTTTCGGAACCGTCGGCGCGAATATTCCCGCTTTGCTCCGAGCCATTGTGGCCTGCGGTTGGTTTGGCATTCAAACCTGGATTGGTGGTTTTGCGCTTTATCAAATGGCGCGCTTATGGATGCCCTCGCTTGAGACTTTACCACAAATTTTCCCAGACAGTTGGGGCTTACAAACCGGACCGGCTATTTGCTTTATTTTGTTTTGGTTGCTCAATATGTATGTGGTGTATTTAGGCGTGGACAGCATCAAAAAACTCTTGGTGTTTAAAGCGTTCTTTCTGCCTTTGGCTGCTCTGGCTTTACTTTTATGGGCACTCAATGCCGCACATGGGTTAGGCCCGATTTTAAATACGCCTTCTAAATTTACGAGCAGTACAGAATTCTTTACCTATTTCTTTCCGGCGCTCACGGGCATGGTTGGGTTTTGGGCCACACTATCGCTCAACATCCCTGATTTTACTCGATATGCCACTTCACAACAAGCGCAAATCAAAGGGCAATTGTACGGACTTCCGACTTCGATGACTTTGTTTGCTTTTGTAGGCGTGGTGGTTACTTCGGCTACGGCCATTGTTTTTGGAACGACCATTTGGGATCCGGTGGTTTTGGCCGGAAAATTTGACAGCAAATTACTGGTCAGTATCGCGATGATTGCTGTGGCTATTTCCACTTTGGCAACAAACATCGCGGCCAATATCGTGAGTCCGGCCAATGATTTTGCGCATCTTTCACCTTCTAAAATTGATTTCAAAAAGGGCGGTTATATTACCGGAATCATCGGGATTTTGATTTTTCCTTGGAAACTCATCGCTGATCCGTCGGGCTATATTTTTACCTGGCTCGTAGGCTATTCGAGTTTACTTGGTCCGGTGGGCGGCATCATGATTGCCGATTATTATTTCATTCGCAAACAGACTTTAATCTTAGACGATTTATATCATCCGCAAGGGCAATACAGCTTTACCAAAGGGTTTAATACCCTAGCAATTTGGGCGCTTATCTTGGGCATTTTACCCAATATTCCAGGTTTTTTAACTACGATTCAAGCGGTTAGTGTCGATACTTTTCCGGCCTGGCTTTCGGATTTATACCACTACGCTTGGTTTGTTGGATTCGGCATCAGCGGTTTTGTTTATTGGATTTTAATGAAAAATAGAACAATTTAATGTGAGTAGTCTCAGCCAATCAGGCATTTAGGCACTCAGCAACTTAAAAAGATATGAGTATTTTAATCAAAAACGGAAGAGTCATCACTGCCACTGACGATTATATGGCGGATGTTTTTATTGAAGGCGAGACCGTCTCGGCCATCGGCAAAAACCTCAACGTTGCGGCCGATACCGTGATTGACGCCACCGGAAAACTCGTGATGCCCGGCGGAATCGATCCGCATGTGCATCTAGATATGCCATTTATGGGCACGTATTCAAGCGATAATTACGAAACCGGAACCCGTGCTGCTCTTTTTGGCGGAACCACGACGGTGATTGATTTCATCCTGCAAACCCAAGGAAAAAGTTTGAATTCAGCTTTGCAAGAATGGAAAGGCCGCAGCGACAACAACGCTGTAGGCGATTACAGTTTTCACATGGCCGTGACCGATTTTAACGACGAAACCAAGAAAGAAATTCAGCACTTTATAGAAAACGAAGGCATCACCTCGTTTAAAACTTTTATGGCTTATAAAGGTGCACTCATGATTGACGATCGTCAGATGGTTGGGCTCATGCAAGAAGTCAAAAAACACGGTGGGCTCATCAACGTGCACGCGACCAATGGCGATATGATTGATTACTTGATTGCCAAGCATAAAGCCGAAGGAAAACTAGCGCCGCTCTATCATTATTTATCACAACCCGAAGTCACAGAAGCCGAAGCCAGCAGCCGATTTGCTGACATGGCCGATTATACGGGCTGTCCGGGTTATATTGTGCATCTCACCTGCGAAGGCGCGCTCAATGCCGTGCGTTTTGCCACCCGTCGCAACCAACATGTTTTTGTTGAAACTTGTATTCAGTATCTGATTTTAGATGCCAGTCTGTATGAGCAAAATTTTGAAGGAGCCAAATGGGTGATGTCGCCGCCGCTTCGTGAGAAAAAAGATCAAGAAGCACTTTGGGCCGGCTTGAATCAAGGCATGGTCAATGTGGTGGCTACTGACCACTGTCCGTTTATGTGGGAACAAAAACTCATGGGTAAAGACGATTTTTCAAAAATCCCGAACGGACATCCGGCCATTGAAAACCGCATGGAATTGCTCTTTAGCGAAGGTGTCAGTAAAGGCAAAATTACCTTGAATAAATATGTTGAAGTGGCCTCGACCAACGCTGCGAAAATCTTTGGGATGTTTCCGAAAAAAGGAACCATTGCCGTGGGTAGCGACGCCGATATCATCCTGATTGATCCGAATGAAAAACACACCATTTCAGCCGCTACACATCATATGAATGTCGATTACAGCGGTTATGAGGGCTGGCAACTCACCGGAAAAGTCAAAACTGTTTTGTTGCGCGGTCAAATTGCCATCGACAACAACGAGTGCAAAGTCCCGAAAGGATACGGACAATTCATCAAACGCAACAAAGTAGACGGAAAAATTTAAAATATATGGCAAGAATTGTAAAATCAGGTTTAATTCAACTGAGTTTGGCCAAAACCGAAGGCGAAGGCACCATCGATGAAATCAAAGAGGCGATGTTGCAAAAGCATATTCCGTACATCGAAGAAGCCGGCCGACAAGGCGTGCAAATTTTGTGTTTTCAGGAAATCTTCAATACGCCGTATTTCTGCCCGGGGCAAGACAGTAAATGGTATGCTTCGGCCGAATCTGTTCCGGGGCCAACTACCGAGCTCATGCAAGAGTACGCCAAAAAATACCAAATGGTCATCATCGTTCCGGTGTATGAAAAAGATCAGGCCGGTGTGCTCTATAATACCGCCGCAGTCATTGATGCCGACGGAACTTATTTGGGCAAATACCGAAAAAACCACATTCCGCAAACAGGCGGTTTTTGGGAGAAATATTTTTTCAAACCCGGAAATCTCGGTTATCCCGTTTTTCAAACCAAGTATGCTAAAGTCGGTGTTTACATTTGCTATGACCGACATTTTCCCGATGGCGCGAGATGTTTGGGCTTAAACGGAGCTGAAATTGTGTACAATCCATCGGCTACAACCGTGGGTCAATCGCAATATTTATGGAAGCTCGAACAACCCGCTCATGCTGTAGCCAATGGTTATTTTATGGGTTGTATCAACCGGGTGGGCGAAGAAAAACCGTGGAATCTCGGGCGTTTTTACGGAACTTCTTATTTCGTGAATCCGCTGGGTGAAATTTTTGCCTGTGCTTCTGAAGATAAAGACGAATTGCTCGTAGCCGAATTTGATTTGGAACTCATCGAGCAAATCCGTGGCAAATGGCAGTTTTATCGCGACCGTCGACCGGAAACCTATACCGAAATCACGCAATTATAAAGACAAAATTAACCAAACCAATAAACGAAAAAGATTTATGGCTATCAAAAATAACCGATTAACCGCGGCTGAATATCAGGAAAGCTTTGCCGATATCCATCCGCCGTTTGAAACCCGCGACGCGGCGCTTACAGAGGCCAACCGCTGCTTGTTCTGTTACGACGCACCGTGTATGAAGTCTTGTCCGACATCGATCAATGTGCCGAAATTCATCAAGCAAATCGCCACCGACAACCTCAAAGGATCGGCGCATACCATTTTCTCTTCCAACATCATGGGCGCCGGTTGCAGTAAAGTATGCCCGGTCGAGAAATTGTGCGAAGGTGCTTGTGTGTATAATATGATGCACGAAGAGCCGATTAATATTGCTCGTCTGCAACGCTATTCAACCGAAAAAGCCATGGAAAACAAATGGCAACTCTTTGAGCGCAAACCATCGATTGGCAAAAAAGTAGCCATTGTAGGCGCCGGTCCGGCCGGACTGAGTTGTGCACATACCTTGAGTCGCGAAGGCATCGATGTGACCATTTATGAAAAAGAAGCCAAAGGCGGCGGACTCATGACCTACGGCATCGCGGCCTATAAAGTAACGCCTGAATTCTGCCAGGACGAGGTTGATTACATCACAGCGATTGGTGGCATTGATATTAAATACAATCATGCTTTAGGCAAAGACATCACGCTCGAGCAATTGCGCCAAAACTACGACGCGGTGTATTTGGCTTTTGGTGTGGGAATGGCGCGTCAACTCGATATTCCAGGCGAAGATTTAGAAGGCGTTGAAGATGCCATCAAATTCATCTACGAATTGCGCAACAACGATTATTCAAAAATTGCCGTGGGCGATCAAGTAGCTGTCATTGGTATGGGGATGACCGCTATTGATGCGGCTACACAAGCCAAACGATTGGGCGCTGCTGAGGTTACCTTAATTTACCGCAGAACCCAAGCCGAAATGCCGTGTACCCAAAAAGAATTAGACATCGCCAAATTAGACGGATGTAAAATCATTTGGTTGGCCGCACCCAAAGAAATCAAAGGCGAAAACGGCAAAGTTTCTCAATTGGTTTGCGAAGTCATGAAACTCGGAGAGCCTGATGCTTCCGGCAGAAGAAGCCCAGTAGCTTCCGGAGAAACTTTTACTTTGGATGTGGATATGGTTATCAAAGCGGCGGGGCAAATGCCGTTTGAAGAACTCGTTCAAGCCAGCAACCTGCAAAACAACAAAGGCAAAATTGCGGTCTCCGGAAAATCAACCACGCCAACGGCTAAAGTTTTTGCCGGTGGAGATTGTGTCAACGGAGGCAAAGAAGTCGTCGATGCGGTTCAAGCCGGAAAAGACGGAGCAGCGGCCATCGTCAAAGAAATCATTGCGCCCGATTACATTTTGGAATGCGAATTAAAACCAACGTTCAACAATTAACAGACAAAGTATATGGCAGATTTATCAACCGATTTTTTAGGAATCAAATCACCGAATCCATTTTGGCTGGCCAGTGCGCCGCCCACCGATAAAAAAATCAACGTTGTCCGTGCTTTCGAAGCCGGCTGGGGCGGAGTGGTTTGGAAAACGTTGGGCTCACAAGTCAAAAACGTTTCTTCGCGCTATTCGTCTGTTGATTACGGAAAAAAACGCATCATGGGCTTCAACAACATCGAGCTCATCAGCGACAGACCGCTCGAGATCAACTTACGCGAAATTACCGAAGTCGTCAAAATGTTCCCAGACCGCGCCATGATTGTTTCGCTCATGGCCGACAACAATCGAACTGCTTGGCACGAACTCATCAAAAAATGCGAAGATGCCGGTGCTATGGGCTTTGAGCTCAATTTTGGCTGTCCCCACGGAATGACCGAGCGCGGAATGGGCGCTGCCGTGGGTCAGGATCCAGAAATCGCCAAAATGGTCGTCGAATGGGTCATGGAAAAAGCCACGATTCCCGTCATCACCAAACTGACTCCGAATGTGCATTCAGTCGTTCCCACCGGACGCGCAGCCGTCGAAGGAGGAACCAACGCACTGAGTCTGATCAATACCATCCAAAGTGTCACCGGAATTGACCTCGATACTTTAGTACCCAATCCGTATGTGGCCGGACAAAGTGTTTTTGGCGGTTATTGCGGGCCGGCCGTCAAACCGATTGCGCTCAAAATGCTCACCACCATTTCACAAGATCCGATTGCGAGTCGTGTTCCGGTTTCGGGCATCGGAGGCGTGAGCACTTGGAAAGACGCCGCCGAATTCATGCTTTTGGGCGCTACTTCGGTTCAGGTTTGTACCGCTGCCATGACGCATGGTTTCCGCATAGTAGAAGATTTGTGCGAAGGCCTCAGCAACTGGATGGACGAAAAAGGCTATCAAAAAACCACCGACTTTATTGGTAAATCCGTCGAGAAAATCACGCATTGGGAAGACCTCGACATCAACTACCACCACGTAGCCAACATCGATCAAGACAAGTGTATTCACTGCGGATTGTGCTATATTGCCTGCGAAGACACCTCACATCAATCCATCAACATCGAGCGCGGCGTGCCGTATAACAACTACACCATCAACGAAAAAGAATGCGTGGGTTGCAACCTTTGCAAATTGGTCTGTCCGGTTGACAATTGCATCACTATGCAAGTTCAACGCGTCGCTCCCGAATACATCAACTGGAAAGATTGGCAGGCGCAAGGCTTACCGCTTAACGATCATTAAAATGAGGGCGTGCACCTGCGGGTCGGGCTTTTCGCTATTATCTTGAGCGCCGGACACCGGCACCCAAGGATAGCCGCTCCCATCCCTCACGCGGGCATTCATCAAACAACAATAACTCTATGAAAATAAACAGTTCCCGTCTTCAAAGTTATTTTGAAGCCATGAGCGAAATCGGCAAAATCGGCGAAACCGGAACCTGTCGCCCGGCGCACACTGCGCTTGAAAAGCAAGGTTTTGAACTGGCCGGTTCTTGGATGAAACAAGCCGGTATGTCGGTGCGCATCGACAATTTCGGCAATTTAATCGGCAGACTCGAAGGCAAAAATCCCGACTTGCCTGTACTGATGATGGGCTCACATCTTGACTCACAACCCTATGGTGGTCGTTTTGACGGAGTTGCCGGCGTGTTGTGCGCGATTGAAGTAGTCCGCACTTTACACGAAAACGGTCTGCAACCCGAGCGCTCCATCGAAGTCATTTCTTTCGCCGACGAAGAAGGCTGGCGATTCAACAAAGGCCTTTTTGGTTCGCGCGGTATTTTAGGCAAACTCGAAGAAGGCGAACTCAACCGCGCTGACAAAGACGGCATCACACGCTCCCAAGCACTCCAAGATTTTGGCTGTGACATCACTCAATTCAAAGCCTCTGAGTATCCGCAAGGCAGTATTTTTTGCTTCCTCGAATTACACATCGAACAAGGTCCGGTTCTAGACGTGGCCCAAAAACCCATCGGTGTTGTCTCGGGCATTTCCGGTCCGCTTTGGTGGACGGTCAAACTCAAAGGAATGGCGGGTCACGCGGGCTCAGTTCCAATGCCAATGCGTCGCGATGCTCTGTTGGGTGCCGCTGAAATTACTGTCGCTTTGCATGAAATCGCAACTCAAGTTCCGGGCAATCCTACTGTGGGAACCGTGGGAACCATGAAAGTCTTTCCGGCTTCGCGCAACATCATTGCCGAAGAAGTTGAGATGACCGTTGATTTGCGCGACATTGACCTAGATCGTCGGAATCGCTACGAAAAACAACTACGCGATCGCATCGATGCCATCTGTCAAAAACACAAACTCGAATATTCTATTTCTGAAGACACCAACAGCGAGCCGCGTTATTGCGCCGATTGGATCAAAAAAATCATTCATGCAGAGTGCGAAAAACTCAATTTAGATGCGCCCGAACTCATGAGCGGGCCTTTTCACGATGCGCTTGCTTTGTCCTACGCCTGCGATTACGGAATGATTTTCGTACGCTGCAAAGACGGCATCAGTCACAATCCGCTCGAGTATTCATCCTACGAAGATTTGGCCACCGGCGCTCAAGTATTGCTAGGAACGGTGCTCGGAGTACTCAAAAAATAACTTCAAATACAGGCTCTTATTCAAGGGCCTTTTTTGTTTTTGGGCGTGCCCCTACGGGTCGCGCTGTTTGCTTCAAGTCCTCACTGTGCTGCGGGCTTTCCGCGTTCATCGCTCACGCGGGCTTAGCGTTTCAAAGAAAAATGCGCTTTAAAATTTCTGCGTACAAACGTGTTCGGATCGGTATAATCTACCGAGAACCAATAGTCGGTCGAAGGCAGCGGATATCCGTTGTGAGTTCCATCCCAACCTTCGCCTTGCGGACTAATTTCTTTGATGAATTTTTCGTATCGATCAAAAATGTAAATGTGCGCATTTTGCTGATTGGCCAAATCGGGAATATTCCATGTGTCGTTATAGGTATCGTTGTTCGGGGTAAAGAATTTCGGGTAATTCAAAATCCAAACTTGCCCGAGTAAATCCGTACAACCTACTTCATCTTTGACGCGAATGGTATGCAAACCGCTGCTTACATTGTAAAAAGTATTCGAATTTTGGAGCGGTCCAAAATCCAATTGATACAAAAACGGACCGGTGCCTGCCGGAGTATGCACAATGATGTATGGCGCGTCGGCAAAAGCTTCGCTAGGTTCGGCTACAAAACTATTGGCCACATACGATGAGGTGACCGTGGCAAATACTTCCTCAGAAACGCAATTCGTATGAACGTTGGTTGCAACCACTGAATAGGTTCCGGCTTGCTCGGCTTCATAATTATTGCTGTTGGCTCCGCTGATGTGCGTTCCGTTAAAATACCAATCAAAAGTGTAGTTTGAATTATCTAATCCGGTTTGCAACAAATGGCTTTGCACCGCTTGGTTGGTCAAAATGTTCAGACACACAAAACCGTCGTTCAACTGTGGTTTAGGCAATGGCCAGACGCGCACGGTAATGTAAAACGGATTTCCCTCGCAGCCATTGGCCATCGGAATCACACCATAAACGACTGACCCGGCATTGCCATTATTGTTGGTTAGGGTAGCTGAAATGGTATTTCCGGAACCGATGTTCGCGCCACTTACATTGTTTTGCGTCACCAACCATGTAAAAGTTGTGCCCGGAATATTAGCAGTGAGGTTTATGGTGATGTTTTCGCCGGTACAAATTGAATAAGTACTTGGATTTAGTATTTGCGGAGATGGCTTTATGGTTATAGTCCGCGTTGCTGTGGCATTCGGACATCCGCCTGAACCCGCAACGGTATAAGTCATGGTTGCACCTCCGGCAGACACACCAACAATGGCTCCACTAGCCGCATTAATGGTCGCGATTGCAGGATTAGATGAAGTCCAAGTTCCACCTGAAACAGAAGAACCAAAAGGGACGGAATCACCAATACAAATGGATTGAGTTCCAGATAAAGTTCCGGCTGAAACCGGTGCAGTTACGGTTATAGTTCTAGTCGCTGTGGCATTGGGACATCCACCTGAACCCAAAACGGTATAAGTCATGGTCGCTGTTCCAGCCGATACTCCGACAATGGCTCCGGTTGAAGCATTAATTGTAGCAATAGCAGGATTAGAAGACGTCCAAGTTCCGCCTGAAACAGAAGAACTAAAAGTGACCGAATCTCCGATACAAACGGACTGCGTTCCAGAGAGTGTTCCAGCAGAAACCGGCGCGGTTACGGTCACGGTTCTCGTCGCCGTGGCATTCGGACAACCGCCCGAACCCAGAACAGTATAGGTCATGGTCGCTGTTCCGGCAGAAATGCCAACGATTGCTCCACTAGCAGCATTAATAGTCGCCACCGCAGGATTCGAAGAAGTCCAAGTTCCACCTGAAACAGAAGAACTAAAAGTAACTGAATCACCAATGCAAATATTTTGAGTTCCGGATAAAGTTCCGGCCGACACAGGAGCAGTTACGGTTACGGTTCTCGTTGCTGTTGCATTCAGACATCCACCCGAACCCAGAACGGTATAAGTCATGGTTGCTGTTCCGGCCGACACCCCGACAATGGCTCCGGTTGAAGCATTGATGGTTGCCACTGCAGGATTAGAAGACGTCCAAGTTCCGCCTGAAACAGAAGAACTAAAAGTAACTGAATCACCAATGCAAATATTTTGAGTTCCGGATAGAGTTCCGGCTGATACCGGCGCAGTTACGGTAATTGTTCGCACATCCGAAGCATTAGGACATCCACCCGAACCCAGAACAGTATAGGTCATGGTCGCTGTTCCGGCAGAAATGCCAACGATTGCTCCACTAGCAGCATTAATAGTCGCCACCGCAGGATTAGAAGACGTCCAAGTTCCGCCTGAAACAGAAGAACTAAAAGTAACTGAATCACCAATGCAAATATTTTGAGTTCCGGATAAAGTTCCGGCTGATACCGGCGCAGTTACGGTAATTGTTCGCACATCCGAAGCATTAGGACATCCACCCGAACCCAGAACGGTATACGTCATGGTGGCAGTTCCAGCAGTTACTCCGACAATGGCTCCGGTTGAAGCATTAATAGTCGCCACGGCGGTATTAGAAGAAGTCCAAGTTCCGCCTGAAACAGAAGAACTAAAAGTAACTGAATCACCAATGCAAATATTTTGAGTTCCGGATAAAGTTCCGGCAGAGACTGGCGCAGTTACGGTCACGGTTCTAGTCGCTGTTGCATTGGGACATCCGCCTGAACCCAAAACGGTATAGGTCATGGTAGCACTACCGGCAGATACCCCGACAATCGCTCCACTAGCAGTATTGATGGTTGCCACCGCTGGATTCGATGAAATCCAAGTTCCTCCTAAAACCGAAGAAGAAAAAGTGACTGAATCGCCGATACAAATATTTTGTGTTCCGGATAAAGTTCCAGCTGATACCGGCGCAGTTACGGTTATAGTTCGCGTCGCTGTTGCATTGGGACAACCACCTGAACCCGCAACGGTATAAGTCATGGTTGCACCTCCGGCAGACACACCAACAATGGCTCCACTAGCCGCATTAATGGTCGCGATTGCAGGATTAGATGAAGTCCAAGTTCCACCTGAAACAGAAGAACTAAAAGTAACTGAATCACCGATACAAATATTTTGTGTTCCGGATAAAGTTCCGGCTGAAACCGGTGCAGTTACGGTTATAGTTCTAGTCGCTGTGGCATTGGGACATCCACCTGAACCCAAAACGGTATAAGTCATGGTCGCTGTTCCAGCCGATACTCCGACAATGGCTCCGGTTGAAGCATTAATTGTAGCAATAGCAGGATTAGAAGAAGTCCAAGTTCCGCCTGAAACGGTACTACTAAAAGTGACGGAATCACCAATGCAAATATTTTGAGTTCCGGATAAAGTTCCGGCAGAAACCGGCGCGGTTACGGTCACGGTTCTCGTCGCCGAGGCATTCGGACATCCACCCGAACCCAGAACGGTATAAGTCATGGTAGCACTACCGGCCGATACGCCGACAATGGCTCCACTAGCAGTATTGATGGTTGCCACCGCAGGATTAGAAGAAGTCCAAGTTCCGCCTGAAACAGAAGAACCAAAAGTCACCGAATCACCAATACAAATGTTTTGCGTTCCCGATAAAGTTCCGGCAGATACCGGCGCGGTTACGGTTACGGTTCTCGTTGCCGTTGCATTGGGACAACCACCCGAACCCAGAACGGTATAAGTCATGGTGGCGCTTCCAGCAGACACACCGACAATGGCTCCGGTTGAAGCATTGATGGTTGCCACTACAGGATTAGAAGACGTCCAAGTTCCGCCTGAAACAGAAGAACTAAAAGTCACAGAATCCCCTATACAAATGGATTGAGTTCCGGATAAAGTTCCGGCAGACACCGGTGCGGTCACTGTTATAGTTCGCACATCCGAAGCATTCGGACAACCACCTGAACCCAAAACGGTATACGTCATGGTTGCTGTTCCGGCAGATACTCCGACAATGGCTCCAGTTGAAGCATTTATGGTTGCCACTGCAGGATTAGAAGAAGTCCAAGTTCCGCCTGAAACAGAAGAACTAAAAGTGACTGAATCGCCAACGCAAATGGATTGCGTTCCGGAAAGAGTTCCGGCTGACACAGGCGCAGTTACGGTAATCGTTCTAGTCGCTGTGGCATTGGGACATCCACCTGAACCCAAAACGGTATAAGTCATGGTCGCTGTTCCAGCCGATACTCCGACAATGGCTCCGGTTGAAGCATTAATTGTAGCAATAGCAGGATTAGAAGACGTCCAAGTTCCGCCTGAAACAGAAGAACTAAAAGTAACTGAATCACCAATGCAAATATTTTGAGTTCCGGATAGAGTTCCGGCTGATACCGGCGCAGTTAAGGTAATTGTTCGCACATCCGAAGCATTAGGACATCCACCCGAACCCAGAACGGTATACGTCATGGTGGCGCTTCCGGCCGACACCCCGACAATGGATCCGGTTGAAGCATTGATGGTTGCCACTGCAGGATTAGAAGACGTCCAAGTTCCGCCTGAAACAGAAGAACTAAAAGTCACAGAATCCCCTATACAAATGGATTGAGTTCCGGATAAAGTTCCGGCCGACACAGGAGCAGTTACGGTTACGGTTCTAGTCGCTGTGGCATTGGGACATCCACCCGAACCGAGAACAGTATAGGTCATGGTTGCTGTTCCGGCAGATACTCCGACAATGGCTCCGGTTGAAGCATTGATGGTTGCCACTGCAGGATTAGAAGACGTCCAAGTTCCACCCAAAACAGAAGAAGAAAAAGGCACAGAATCACCAATACAAATATTTTGTATTCCAGAGAGTGTTCCGGCTGACACAGGCGCGGTAATGATGACACTGGTTGTAGCCACCACATTCGGACATCCGCCAGTTCCCAAAATGGTATAAGTCACCGTATACGGCCCCGGAGTTGAAGTGCTTGGTGTGATATCACCACTCGAACTATTGATGGAAAGCCCTACTGGCGCAGAGAAAGTTCCTCCGGTGTAGCTTCCGGTTCCGGTTAGAGTTACCGCTTGAGCAGAAGTCAAAGAAGCGCAGAACGGACTTCCTGCATAAGCAATAGAAGCCGTTGGCAAAACGCAATTATTGGCTGTACACGAAAGTGAACTCGATGCAAAGCAACTTGGCGCAGGCCCAGTCGGGATTAAAGTTATGCTAACGACATCACCCGGCGATAATGAAGAAAATAAATAAGAAGTTACATTTCCGATGGCCCCGACATTAGTCACCGCTCCGGCGTTGATTTGATAGGAGAGATTGTATCCGATAGCCCCACTAACACTAGCCCAAGTGAACTGAACCGATGAAGTAGTTGAAGTTCCACAATTGATTACCGGCGATAGAATGCTATTCACTGTCATCGTTCGGACATCCGAAGCATTCGGACATCCACCCGAACCGAGAACAGTATAGGTCATGGTCGCTGTTCCGGCAGACACACCAACAATGGCTCCACTAGCAGTATTGATGGTTGCCACCGCAGGATTAGAAGAAGTCCAAGTTCCGCCTGAAACAGTACTACTAAAAGTGACTGAATCACCGATACAAATGGATTGAGTTCCGGATAAAGTTCCGGCTGATACCGGCGCAGTCACGGTTATAGTTCTAGTCGCCGTTGCATTGGGACAACCACCCGAACCCACAACGGTATAAGTCATGGTTGCTGTTCCAGCAGACACACCGACAATGGCTCCAGTTGAAGCATTTATGGTTGCCACTGCAGGATTAGAAGAAGTCCAAGTTCCGCCTGAAACAGAACTTCCAAAAGTGACAGAATCACCAATACAAATGGATTGACTTCCGGATAAAGTCCCTGCAGAAACAGGCGTTGTCACCGTCACCGTTCTTGTCGCTGTCGCATTCGGACAACCGCCTGAACCCAGAACGGTATAAGTCATGGTCGCAGTTCCGGCCGATACGCCGACAATGGCTCCACTAGCAGCATTAATAGTCGCCACTGCAGGATTTGATGATGTCCAAGTTCCGCCTGAAATAGTACTGCCAAAAGTGACGGAATCTCCGATACAAATATTTTGTATTCCAGAGAGTGTTCCGGCTGATACCGGTGCGGTAATGGTTACACTAGTCGTAGCCACCACATTCGGACAACCGCCGGTTCCCAAAATGGTATAAGTCACCGTATACGGCCCCGGAGTTGAAGTGCTTGGTGTGATATCTCCACTCGAACCATTGATAGAAAGCCCTGCTGGTGCAGAGAATGTTCCTCCGGTGTAGCTTCCGGTTCCGCTCAGAGTTACCGATTGAGCTGAAGACAGAGTTGTGCAGAACGGACTTCCACTATAAGCAATCGAAGCCGTTGGCAAAACGCAATTGTTGGCTGTACACGAAAGCGAACTCGAAGTGAAACAACTTGGCGCAGGCCCAGTCGGGGTGAGTGTTATGCTAACGACATCACCCGGCGATAAAGAAGAGAACGCATAGGAAGTTACATTTCCGATGGCCCCGACATTAGTCACCGCTCCGGCATTGATTTGATAAGTGAGATTATATCCGGTAGCACCACTAACAGCCGTCCAAGTGAATTGAACCGATGAAGTGGTCGAAGTTCCGCAATTGATCACCGGTGATAGAATGCTATTAACATTTACTGTTCGAACATCCGAAGCATTCGGACATCCACCCGAACCCAGAACAGTATAGGTCATGGTCGCAGTTCCGGCAGACACACCAACAATGGCTCCACTAGCAGCATTGATGGTTGCCACCGCAGGATTGGAAGAAGTCCAAGTTCCGCCTAAAACAGAAGAACTAAAAGTAACTGAATCACCGATGCAAATATTTTGAGTTCCGGATAGAGTTCCGGCTGATACCGGCGCAGTTACGGTTACGGTTCTCGTTGCCGTTGCATTGGGACAACCACCCGAACCCAGAACGGTATAAGTCATGGTGGCGCTTCCAGCAGACACACCGACAATGGCTCCGGTTGAAGCATTTATGGTTGCCACTACAGGATTAGAAGACGTCCAAGTTCCGCCTGAAACAGAAGAACCAAAAGTCACCGAATCACCAATACAAATGTTTTGCGTTCCCGATAAAGTTCCGGCAGATACCGGCGCGGTTACGGTTACGGTTCTCGTTGCCGTTGCATTGGGACAACCACCCGAACCCAGAACGGTATACGTCATGGTTGCTGTTCCGGCAGATACTCCGACAATGGCTCCAGTTGAAGCATTGATGGTTGCTACTGCAGGATTAGAAGACGTCCAAGTTCCACCTGAAACAGAAGAACTAAAAGTAACTGAATCACCAATGCAAATATTTTGAGTTCCGGATAGAGTTCCGGCTGATACCGGCGCAGTTACGGTTACGGTTCTCGTTGCTGTTGCATTGGGACAACCGCCTGAACCCGCAACGGTATAGGTCATGGTCGCAGTTCCGGCCGACACCCCGACAATGGCTCCGGTTGAAGCATTGATGGTTGCCACTACAGGATTAGAAGACGTCCAAGTTCCGCCTGAAACAGAAGAACTAAAAGTAACTGAATCACCAATGCAAATATTTTGAGTTCCGGATAGAGTTCCGGCTGATACCGGCGCAGTTACGGTAATTGTTCGCACATCCGAAGCATTAGGACATCCACCCGAACCCAGAACGGTATACGTCATGGTGGCGCTTCCGGCCGACACCCCGACAATGGCTCCGGTTGAAGCATTGATGGTTGCCACTGCAGGATTAGAAGACGTCCAAGTTCCGCCTGAAACAGAAGAACTAAAAGTCACAGAATCCCCTATACAAATGGATTGAGTTCCGGATAAAGTTCCGGCCGACACAGGAGCAGTTACGGTTACGGTTCTCGTTGCTGTTGCATTCAGACATCCACCCGAACCCAGAACGGTATAAGTCATGGTTGCAGTTCCGGCAGACACACCAACAATGGCTCCACTAGCCGCATTAATAGTCGCGATTGCAGGATTAGAAGAAGTCCAAGTTCCGCCTGAAACGGTAGTACTAAAAGTGACGGAATCACCAATGCAAATGTTTTGCGTTCCCGATAAAGTTCCGGCAGAAACCGGCGCAGTTACAGTCACGGTTCTAGTCGCTGTGGCATTGGGACAACCGCCTGAACCCGCAACGGTATAGGTCATGGTCGCAGTTCCGGCCGATACGCCGACAATGGCTCCGGTTGAAGCATTGATGGTTGCCACTGCAGGATTGGAAGACGTCCAAGTTCCGCCTGAAACGGTACTGCCAAAAGTAACTGAATCACCAACGCAAATGGATTGCGTTCCGGAAAGAGTTCCGGCTGACACAGGCGCGGTAATGCTGACACTGGTTGTAGCCACCACATTCGGACATCCGCCAGTTCCCAAAATGGTATAAGTCACCGTATACGGCCCCGGAGTTGAAGTGCTTGGTGTGATATCACCACTCGAACTATTGATGGAAAGCCCTACTGGCGCAGAGAAAGTTCCTCCGGTGTAGCTTCCGGTTCCGCTTAAAGTTACCGCTTGAGCCGAAGACAGAGTTGCGCAGAACGGACTTCCTGCATAAGCAATCGAAGCCGTTGGTAAAACGCAATTATTGGCTGTGCACGAGAGTGAACTCGAAGCAAAGCAACTCGGCGCAGGCCCAGTCGGGGTGAGTGTTATGCTAACGACATCACCCGGCGATAATGAAGAGAAAAGATAAGAAGTTACATTTCCGATGGCTCCGACACTCACCACAGCGCCAGCGTTGATTTGATAGGAGAGATTGTATCCGATAGCCCCACTAACACTAGCCCAAGTGAATTGAACCGATGAAGTGGTCGAAGTTCCGCAATTGATCACCGGCGATAGAATGCTATTCACTGTCATCGTTCGGACATCCGAAGCATTGGGACAACCGCCTGAACCCAAAACGGTATAAGTCATGGTCGCAGTTCCGGCAGACACCCCGACAATGGCTCCGGTTGACGCATTGATGGTTGCCACTGCAGGATTAGAAGAAGCCCAAGTTCCGCCCAAAACAGAAGAACCAAAAGTCACCGAATCACCGGTACAAATGTTTTGCGTTCCGGATAAAGTTCCGGCTGATACCGGCGCAGTCACGGTTATAGTTCTAGTCGCTGTTGCATTCGGACATCCGCCTGAACCCACAACGGTATAAGTCATGGTGGCGCTTCCGGCCGACACCCCGACAATGGCTCCGGTTGACGCATTGATGGTTGCCACCGCAGGATTAGAAGACGTCCAAGTTCCGCCTGAAACAGTACTACTAAAAGTGACTGAATCACCGATACAAATGGATTGAGTTCCCGATAAAGTTCCAGCTACCACAGGCGCAGTCACGGTTATAGTTCGCGTCGCTGTTGCATTCGGACAACCGCCCGAACCCAAAACGGTATAAGTCATGGTCGCAGTTCCCGCAGATACTCCGACAATGGCTCCAGTTGAAGCATTGATGGTTGCCACTGCAGGATTGGATGAAGTCCAAGTTCCACCTGAAACAGTACTACTAAAAGTGACGGAATCACCGATGCAAATGGATTGTGTTCCGGATAAAGTTCCTGCAGAAACCGGCGCAGTTACAGTCACGGTTCTAGTCGCTGTGGCATTGGGACATCCACCCGAACCGAGAACAGTATAGGTCATGGTTGCTGTTCCGGCAGATACTCCGACAATGGCTCCAGTTGAAGCATTTATGGTTGCCACTGCAGGATTAGAAGAAGTCCAAGTTCCGCCTGAAACAGTACTGCTAAAAGTGACTGAATCGCCAACGCAAATGGATTGCGTTCCGGAAAGAGTTCCGGCTGACACAGGCGCGGTAATGATGACACTGGTTGTAGCCACCACATTCGGACATCCGCCAGTTCCCAAAATGGTATAAGTCACCGTATACGGCCCCGGAGTTGAAGTGCTTGGTGTGATATCTCCACTCGAACCATTGATAGAAAGCCCTGCTGGTGCAGAGAATGTTCCTCCGGTGTAGCTTCCGGTTCCGCTCAGAGTTACCGATTGAGCTGAAGACAGAGTTGTGCAGAACGGACTTCCACTATAAGCAATCGAAGCCGTTGGCAAAACGCAATTGTTGGCTGTACACGAAAGCGAACTCGAAGTGAAACAACTTGGCGCAGGCCCAGTCGGGGCAGTGTTGCGCGTAATGACATCACCCGGCGATAAAGAAGAGAACGCATAGGGAAGTTACATTTCCGATGGCCCCGACATTAGTCACCGCTCCGGCATTGATTTGATAAGTGAGATTATATCCGGTAGCACCACTAACAGCCGTCCAAGTGAATTGAACCGATGAAGTGGTCGAAGTTCCGCAATTGATCACCGGTGATAGAATGCTATTAACATTTACTGTTCGAACATCCGAAGCATTCGGACATCCACCCGAACCGAGAACAGTATAGGTCATGGTCGCAGTTCCCGCAGATACTCCGACAATGGCTCCAGTTGAAGCATTGATGGTTGCCACTGCAGGATTAGAAGACGTCCAAGTTCCGCCTGAAACAGAAGAACTAAAAGTCACAGAATCCCCTATACAAATGGATTGAGTTCCGGATAAAGTTCCGGCCGACACAGGCGCGGTTACGGTCACGGTTCTCGTCGCCGTGGCATTCGGACAACCGCCTGAACCCGCAACGGTATAGGTCATGGTCGCTGTTCCGGCAGAAATGCCAACGATTGCTCCACTAGCAGCATTAATAGTCGCCACCGCAGGATTCGAAGAAGTCCAAGTTCCGCCTGAAACAGAAGAACTAAAAGTAACTGAATCACCAATGCAAATATTTTGAGTTCCGGATAAAGTTCCGGCCGACACAGGCGCAGTTACGGTAATCGTTCTAGTCGCTGTGGCATTGGGACATCCACCTGAACCCAAAACGGTATAAGTCATGGTCGCTGTTCCAGCCGATACTCCGACAATGGCTCCGGTTGAAGCATTAATTGTAGCAATAGCAGGATTAGAAGACGTCCAAGTTCCGCCTGAAACAGAAGAACTAAAAGTCACAGAATCCCCTATACAAATGGATTGAGTTCCGGGCCGACAGCAGTTACGGTAATTGTTCGCACATCCGAAGCATTAGGACATCCACCCGAACCCAGAACAGTATAGGTCATGGTCGCTGTTCCGGCAGAAATGCCAACGATTGCTCCACTAGCAGCATTAATAGTCGCCACCGCAGGATTAGAAGACGTCCAAGTTCCGCCTGAAACAGTAGAACCAAAAGTCACCGAATCACCAATACAAATGTTTTGCGTTCCCGATAAAGTTCCGGCAGTAGGTGGAGCCGTAATGGTTATGGTTGTAGTTGCCGTAACGGCTGGACATCCGCCTGAAGCGGGAATCGTATAAGTTATTGTGTATGGGCCGGGCGTGCTTGAACTTGGAGTAATCAAACCCGATGAAGTGTTAATTGAAAGCCCGGCTCCCGCACTATAGGTCCCGCTGGTGTAGCTTCCAGTTCCGGTAAGTGTAACCACCTGTGTTCCAGCTGTGGTACAAACCGCAGCTACTGGATAACTAATATTCGCGGTAGCACCACCGCTAACGTTAATAATTACAGAACTTGTAGTGGTGCATCCTGGGCCGTTGGTTGCCGTGAGCGTATAGGTTGTTGTTGAAGTAGGACATACGGTTGGCGTTAATGTATTGGCATTGGTCATAGCCGTTATGGGCGACCACGAAAATGCAGGAACCTGATTGCTTAAAGTAATCGACCAACTGTTGATGGTTCCGGTGTCAATTCCGGTGTCGTCACGAACAAATAATTGCCAAGTTCCATTGACGTTGGATCCGTTTAAAGTACTAAAGGCTTGTTCAGGTATATATGACCCATTAAAAGGAACGGTTCCAGCGGTAATTAAAGTTGTGGCCGACGAGCTAAAACAGGTGCCTGTGTAATTGTCTCCGCCTCCGCCATTGTCAGAGGACAAATCTATTTGAACACCATTGGGTGCTTGTAGAAAAATATCCAAATCACCATCAAAAGTATGTGAAATGTCTAAACAAACCGAGGCAATGGTTGTGTTGGAGACCGTTGTTGGCGTGATGCCCGAAACTATGATGGGTGAAAAAACACCGGTAGTACTTCCGTCCGGAATAGCAAAAGAAGTATTGTTGCTGAATGTTGTTGTTCCTAAATACCCAACAGCATCGGTAGAACCACTTAAATTATAGCATGCTCCAGAACATAGAGTAGTGCCTGTTCCGGCACTTGCCGTTGGCATTGGGTTAACCGTAACGGTTTGCGAAATTGAATTTTGACATCCACCTGGAACCGCTGTAATCAACAAAGTAACCGTATGCGGACCCGTGGTGGTGTAGGTGTGCGTTGGGTTTTCAAGGTTGGAAGTACCGCCATCTCCAAAGTTCCAGCTATAAGTGTAATTTCCAGGAGTAGTATTGGTGAATTGTGTTGGAGAGCCCAAGCAAACAGTTGTTGCAGTAAAACTTGGGTTCGGACTGGCAATGGTTGCGGTAGTTCCGGCAAAATCTAAAGTAAAACCAGAAGTGGAAGCCGCTGTAAATCGATCAACCAAAATTGTGTAGGTTTGTCCGGCGGTTACCGCAATGCACGATTCACATTGAAATCCGGTACAACCTAAACCTGTTACTGGAGAATCCGGATCCCAATTACAGACGATTTCAGTTCCGGGACACCCTGTTGAACTATTGTATACGGCAAAATCATAATCGATGTCTGTGCTTGGATTAATCGTAAAGCAAAGTGTACCAGAAGTTCCGGCAGTAAATGAATACCAATTGGATGAACGTTCGCCGGGCGACCCAAAACAGCTGGGCCATTCTTGGGTAGGGCCAACGCCACCGGGGCCATCAGGCACTGTAATGTTATTTAAGTTGCAAAGGGTTTGTGAACCGGCACAATCTTGAGTAGGCAACGGTGGTCCCACCGGAGCAGCTTGTTGTATGCAGATCCCAAAAGTTCCGGTTTGGGTTCCATTTCCGTCAACAGCGATGTAATAGGTGTTTCCAACGGTAAGTCCGTGCAAAACCACGTTGTTAAAGAGTAAACCTCCGGCAGTATTGACATCTTCTTGACAAGCTAATAGATTCAAAGAAGCGCAAGTTCCGCTATAAACCGCAATTTGCGTATTGGAGAGCGTTCCTCCGAAATTGGTTCCGATTTCAACATCTGCAGTGGTCGCAACAAATGAAAACCAAACGGTATTACTCATGGTTGCCGGATTCCAACAGGGTGGAGTTGTAGGGTTTCCGGTAGTTGTTGCGGCTACGTTGGTGTAAAACGCAGAAGTACAGGTGCCAACCTCTACCGTCAATACTTGAGCTGCACTACACAAATCGTTGGTTGGTTGTGCCCACAAAGAAGTTATGCCAGCAAAAAAGACGACAATTGAAAAAAGCAGTTTATGCAATAAACCGCGATGCATTAATGTTGATTTTTGGTTTTTTGTAAATGAAGCAGATATGTTTTGTAATCAACCGCTTTGTCATCAACTATATAAAAAACTTCAGGAGCCGCTTTTACTTTTTTCTGAGCTGAACCAGTTTGTAAAGGTGCAATTTGAGGTGAAGCTTTGCTTTCTTCAGCGGTCTTTTCCAGTTGAATTTTAGACTCGGAATTAGTCTCTTTTTTTTGTTCTTGTGCCAAACAAATCGGAGCGCAAAAAACCAGCGCGAGGGATGCGATGTAGTTTTTTTTCATGTTATCATAGCTTAGTTTTTTCTGATGGGTCAAAAAAAACAATAGGTTCATAGTTAATCTGAGCAGCTTTTGAATTCTATCAGATGGATTCAGAAATAAAAAATGGGTTAAAATCTTAATTTCTGTGGGGCTTATACAAGTTTTAATTTCTATCGCTGAGATATGCTTTAAAATTTATAAAAAAACCTGATAAATCTCGAAATAGGCTACATGAACAAATATAAAAAAATATTCTTTTTTTAAGATGATTTTAACGTTCAAAGTTTTAGAATTTTTAATAAAAAAAGCCCGACACAGGATCGAGCTTTTGGTTGGTTTTAATTTCTCTGTTTTTTACAACTTCATACCCAAAGAAATGTAAAACGTTCTGGCATCGCCGGGTAAAATTCCTGGGCCGGGATATCCTCCAGATCGACGCGTTGCATAAGATTCATTCGTTAAGTTATTGATGCCTGCTTTGATATTATAGGAACTCATGAATTTGTATTCAGCTGATAAATCCAGCAATTGATATCCGTCGAGCAGTCCTGTAGTTCCGCTAGCTGAAGGGGCTTTTGTATTGTTCGCATCGGTAAAGATTTCGCCGGACATGCGATATTGAAGCGTACTTGAAAATTGATTTGTGCTCCAAGACAAGCCAAAACTATGGATGTATCTCGGCGCGTTTTCAACTCTATTACCCGAAAGATTACTTTGTTGAATCGCGATATTCGGAGCCGAACCGCTTGAGGTATAGGTTTTGAAGTCGGTATATCGGGCATCGATAAAACTCATAGAGGCAAAGGCATCCACATTTCCGTACGCATTTTTTACTGCAAATAATTCTGTAATGTTTAGGTTGACAAAACTTTCAATCCCTTTGCTCACCGTTTCGCCCAAGTTGGTTCGGTACAAATAAGTTCCTTGTGTTGGGTCATTGTTCACAAACTGACGAACGCCGCCAATTCGATTGTTGTAGCTTAAATAAAATAAGCCGAAGTCAAAGTTGAGTATGTTTTTATAGGTTCCGCGGTAGCCTAAATCGGCATTGAATCCGTCGGCATCTTTTAAATCAGCGTCAATGACATCGGTCACGGCTGGTGGAGTCAAATCAGAAAACAAAACCGGGCGATAAGCTTGCGAAATGTTGGCGTAAAAATTCGTTGTTCTGAGTTTGTATTCAAGCCCTAGGCCCAAAAGCGGTTGGCTTCTTTTGAGTGTAGTTTTGTCTAACATCACCGGATTCCCAGAATTTAGGCCAAACTGACCACTCGCTTCAGATTGAATATTTTCATAACGCAAGCCCGGTGTGATACTGAATTTCTCCGAAAGTTTAAATTGATTCTCGGCAAAAAAAGCCAGATTTTGGGTTTTGAAATCTAAATCGCGCGCAAAATCTCCTTCAATACTCAAATCAAAACCAGAACCTGTGCTGCCTTTTCCTTCTTGCTGACGATGGGTTTTGGCTTGATAAACACGAACCCCAAAAGCCAAATTGTTTTTTATTTTACCTAAGTTGAATTTGTAAATGCCGCGTGTTTCAAGCCCGAAATTCTCATACGAATCGCGATCTACACGTCGATTGGCGTATGAATTCGTGTCCGGATTGATCTCGTCTAAAGTACTTGCGGCACCGGTAAATCCCACACTGTTGCGCTGACTGACCAAACCAAAAAGCTTGGTGTTCCAAGAGAAATGTTCATTAATTTCTGAGTCTATTTGCAAAGAAAAAACGTTCCAAGGCGTACCGAACCAGTTGCGCTCTCTGAAGGATTGTCGCGGATTGTCTTCAAATTGTGCATCGGTAAGGCCTCCGGGTTGTTGCATTTTGTAGTCCATGTTGGTGTATTCGGCTGAAAGCTTTGTTTTTTCAGTAAATCGATATGCTACAAAAGCATGGGTGTTGCGCACATTATATCGGTTGTTTTTTCTCCAGCCGTTTCCACTGCGTATGTCGTTGTAAACATAATACGACCAATTTTTGTAGGTTCCGCCCAAGGCATTGTATGAGCTTAGCATATCATAACTGCCCACAGTATTTTGCGTTTCAAATGAAAACTTTTTGTTGTTTTCTCTTTTGAGGATGTAATTCAGCATACCGCCAAACTGAGGTCCGAATTGCAATGATGCGCCTCCGCGGATGATTTGTATGCTTTCAACGGCTTCCATCGGCGGATTGTAATAAGCTTCTGGATAGCCAAAAACATCCGATGAAATGTCATAACCGTTTTGACGCGTGTTAAACTCCCAGCTTCGGTTGGGGCTCAAACCTCGAACACCGACGTTTACTTGTATTCCCGAACCTTCGTTTTCCCAAACGGTTACTCCAGGCACCCTTGAGAAAATCTCACGCGCATTGTTGTTAGCGAAATTTCCATTGATATTTTCGAGTTTGATGACTTCGTTTTTTTTGCCGGAGTAAAGCGTGTTGTTTTTGACTTCAGGCATGCGTTCGGGGCTTTGTTGTTTGGGCGCAACAATGACGGTGTTCAAAACAACAGTGCTGTCTTTTTTCTGAACAGAAGTTTGTCCCAGCATTTGTCCGACAAGACTCAAGCATAGGATTTGGAAAGTATATTTCATAATAGGATTGTTTGATTCGCGAGCAAAAATACAATCTATATTTATTTAGACAAATTATAAATAATATTATTTTTCGCTTTTAACATTTGTCCGATTATTGAATTTCAACAAAGATTTATCAGTCAAACTTTAGCCTAAAACTTATGCTATACGTGACATTTGACACATTCGGCTCGATTTTCAAGCCGTAATTTTGAAGTACAAATTCACAACAAATGAAAACGACTGTTATAATAGGAGGAAGCTTTGCCGGGATGACAACAGCTTTGGAACTCAAACGAAAAGGAAAACAAAACCACAAAGTTATCTTGATTGATAAATCTCCGTTGTTTTTATTTATTCCATCGCTGATTTGGGTGCCTTTTGGCAGAAGAGACATCAAAGACATCTCATTCAGAAAAGATAAAATTTTAACCCAAAAAGGAGTTGATTTTGTACACGCCGAAGCCCTATCTGTCGATGCCAACCAAAAAGTGGTCAAAACCGATCACGGAGATTATACATACGATTACTTGGTAGTAGCCACCGGACCAAAAGTTAAATATGATATTGCTCCGGGCGTTGAAGAGTATGCGCACTATATCGGAACGCCAAACGGAGCCATGAAAACCAGAAAAGCCCTAGAAGATTTTAAAGTCAATCCGGGGCCAATAGTGATTGGCGCCACGCAAAATGCGGGTTGTATGGGCGCAGCTTATGAGTTTTTGTTTAATGTTGAGAAATGGTTGCGCGAACAAAACATCCGTAAGAAAGTAGATTTATATTGGATTACGCCTGAGGATTATTTGGGTCATTTCGGGATTGATGGGATGCCTTTGGGCGAAGGAATGCTCAAAGCTTTTATGAAGATGTTTCATATTCACTACCGCACACAAGTTGGGGTTAAAGAAGTCAAACCTGATGCTGTTGTTTTGTCTACTGGTGAGGTTTTGCCGAGTAAATTCACGATGTTGATGCCTCCGTTTGTAGGTGTTGATTTTGTTGCACAATCACCCACTTTGCAAGCAACCGCCAATGGTTATATTCCAGTAGGTGATGATTACCGACATTTAACGGTTCCGGATGTTTGGGCGGCCGGAATTGCCGTGGATGTCAAGTTGCCGTTTACCCCTAAAACCATTCCGTTTGCCAGCCCAAAAACGGGTTATCCTTCTGACGAAACCGGAAAGATTGTCGCCGAAAACATCCTACGCGTTAGCCAAGGCAGAACAGATTTAAAACAAAAAGCTTGGGGCAAAATTCCCGGAGTTTGTATTATGGATTGCGGCAAAAAAGAAGTGATTATTTTTTCAAATCATTTGTTCAAACCCAGAACTATTGCGCTGATGATTCCGAATGTTCTCTATGATTTCAGCAAAGTTTTGCTCGAAAAATACTTTCTGTGGAAAACCAAAAGAGGCTATGCTTTTTTGCCGTGAGTAGTTATGTTAATTTTAAAACCAGACATATAAATAAAATCCCAGAATTTACTCTGGGATTTTATTTATATAAGAGATGGTTAAATTATAAGTTAATGTTGATAATGCCTTGGGTTAATGAAAGGTCAGCTCCAGTTGTAGGAGAGGTAACATAACCTGAAAAAGTACCGTTAATTTTGGTTGTTGTATTGGTAGTTATGTTAGACGTCCAATTTCCTCCTTCATCAACAGGCATTGGATTGTAATCCGAAGAAATTAAGTGAATGTTGAAGTTGTTAATCTTGTTAACTCCAGTGGCTCCTTGTTGAATTTCAAAATAGACAAAATCGCTGTTATTGACATTGTCGTAAACCTTTATTTTTCGGGTCGTACCCACCACGGTAACGGTTCTGTTGGTTTCAAAAGTCTTTTCAAGTGTGCCTACGGTGACTGTTACGCTTGGGGCTGGAGTTGAACCGCAATCTCCCAAATTATCAATGATGTTTTGTAAATCACCATCTGGGTCGCCACAGGCATTTATTTCATTTTGTAGAGCATTTTTGTATGCATTACACAAAGAAACATAATTAGAACTTGTGGCATTATCGTATGCTTCACTAGCTACGTCACTTTTGCTAACTGCTTCCATACAACTCATTTTAGAGCTACTTTCGCTTGAACTACAAGATAAACAAACAAGAATGAATGCTAGAACGATAGGGATTAATCGGAGTGTTTTCATAAGTTTTAGATTTAGTAAAAAAAAGCCCTCACATTTCTGTGAAGGCTTTTGCTTTGTTGCTCCCCCTCTTGGGCTCGAACCAAGGACCCTCTGATTAACAGTCAGATGCTCTAACCAACTGAGCTAAGGAGGAAGGCGTGTTGCCTTTAAAAGCGGTGCAAATATAATGCGAAAAATATTTTACGCAAATAAAAACCGCAAAATTTTCAAAAAATATTATTTGTGAAAAATAGCTTTATAAATGTCGTTTCCGTTGGCAAACACCAACAAACTGATTAAGAGCACAAAGCCAACCATTTGGGCATATTCCATGAATTTGTCGCTGGGCTTGCGGCCGCTGATCATTTCATAGAGCAAGAACATTACGTGTCCACCATCGAGCGCCGGAATCGGCAACAAGTTCATCACGCCCAACATAATGGATAACAAAGCAGTGATATTCCAGAATATTTCCCAGCTCCAACTTTTCGGGAAAATATCAAAAATAGCTTTGAATCCGCCCACACCTTTGTAGGCTCCGGTACTTGGATTGAAGATAGCTTTGAGCTGTTTTCCGTAACCAATGAGTTGATTTTTCCCTTTTTCAATGCCCACCGGGAACGACTCAAAAAAGCCGTATTCTTGTTTGCTGAATTTGTAAACGCCTAATTTTTCAAGACTTTCCACGCCTAAAGAAGCGGCATAAACCTCAAGTTTTCCAGCCGGAGAGATGTGCAAGTTAATCGGAACTTCTTTTTCATCGCGTAAGATAACTGCCGGAAGCGTTTTTCCTTTATTGGCTTTGGCGATTTCAACGACTTGATCGGCATATTTGGTTTCAATTCCATTGATGGAACGCATCACATCTTTAACTTTCAAAACATCTTTATTGGCAGATGAATCTGAAACCATGCCTACTATAAACGGTTCGCGCCATTCAATAAAGTTTCTCTTTTGATTGTCGAGCAATTTGGAAATCAAATCTATCGGCATTTTCAAAGTCATTTGCTGCCCATTTCTGTTGATGACCACATTTTTTGAAAACAAAATTTTATTCGGAATTTCTTCAAAACGCAAATTCGTCTCACCGTCAATCGATACAATTTTATCACCTGTTTTAAAGCCTAAATGTTCGCCGACTTCTGAAGTCACAGCAATTCCGTCTTTAAGCTCAGAATTGTTTAAATATAAATCGCCATAAAAAAAGGCCATTCCGATGTAAATGATAAACGCCAAAATAAAATTAACCGTTACACCGCCGAGCATAATGATAAGTCTTTGCCAAGCTGGTTTTGAACGGAATTCCCACGGTTGAGCCGGAAGCGCCATTTGTTCGGTATCCATGCTCTCGTCAATCATCCCCGAAATTTTCACGTATCCGCCCAAAGGCAACCAGCCGATTCCGTATTCGGTTTCGCCTATTTTCTTTTTGAGTAATGAATATTTTACATCAAAAAATAAATAGAATTTTTCTACGCGGGTTTTAAAAAGTTTGGCCGGTATGAAGTGTCCTAGTTCGTGTAAGATAATCAATAACGATAAGCTTAACAAGAACTGAGAGAGTTTGATGGCAATTTCCATAGTGTGTTTTAATGCGTTTTGAGCGCACAAAAGTAAGGTTTTCTATTCACGAACCGATGTGATTCGGCTTGAGACTTATTTTTTTATGAATTTTTTAAGTGAACGACCTGAATTGGTCATGATTTCAGCGCTGTACAGGCCGGCAGACAAACCATTCAGGTTTACTTTTTCAGCATTGTAAACACCTATTTTTTGCCCCAAAGCATTATACAAAACAACCGATTGAAGCATTTGGTTTTGCGGAACCACAATATTCAACTCGTCAGTAGCCGGATTTGGATAAACGGTCGCAGTTGCTTCAAATTCAAAAGCATCTGCCGCCAAAGTAGCCGTACTGTTTTTTGAAATAATATCTTTTTTCGGGTTGAATTCAATTCCGGTGGCATTAAACGGAACGTTCACCACAAATTGCTGGCCGTTGGTTGTATTGTTTAAAACGTAATCTTGCTGTTGACCACCGCTTCCTGTCAAACGAACCGGAACAGGAAGTTCAAAGAAACTCACAGATGGGTCAGACTGCGTTTGATTGAGTGTAATACGCGCCTGGCCCGGAGCAATCATTCGTGCGCTGATGGTGTAAATCGGATATCCTTGGTTGTACACCCAGTCGTTAAAAAAGTCAGTTAAATCAACCCCTGAGGCGTTTTCTAAATGCGCTTTCAAATTCGGAGTCAGCGCATAACCATAAGCTAAATTCGGATCGCTTAAATAATTGCGCAAACCTTGAAAGAAATCAGTGTCGCCCAATTTAAATCGCAACATGTTGAGCACCATAGCGCCTTTGTTGTACGAGAGTCTGCTGCTGAATATTCGATTCACATTTAGTGCTTCGGTATCGGTCATGTAAATAGCACCATTCGGGCTACTAGTGATTGATGTAATCATGCTGTTTTTGTTGTTGACAAAGGCAGCATCGCCATCTAAAAATTCAATGGTCATTGAGGCCAAATAAGTGGCAAAACCCTCGTTGAGCCAAATGTCTTTCCAGCTGCCACAAGTAACTTTGTCTCCAAACCACTGATGACCCATTTCGTGCGCGATCAAGCCTCGTGAATAAGCGCCATTGTTTCCAGCCGTCATAAATGAGACTGTAGTGTGTTCCATTCCGCCGCCCCAAGCAAATTGAGCATGTCCGTATTTTTCATTTCTAAACGGATAAGGACCAAACTTGGTTTCGTAAAAATTTAAAATGGTCGGTGTTACAGCCACACTGTTGGTGTTGGTCGGAGCCGTTTCGGGATACATATAATTGACAATCGGAAAAAATGGACTCTCAGCGGTTCCCAATCCGGCTTGTTGCTCATAAATCTGATAATTGGTCACGGCCATGGCTATCAAATAAGCAGCAATTGGGTATCCGTGGTGAAAATGAGTAGTCGAAGTGCCATCGCCATTGTCTGTTTTAGATTGTTGTAAACCGTTGGATACCGAATTGTATTCACTCGGAGCCGTAATATATACATCAATAGAATTGGCTTTGTCATTCAAATCTTGTTTGCATGGCCACCAATCGCGCGCGCCAAAGGGTTCTGAAAGCGTCCACATAACCGGAGTTCCGTTATGGTTGTCTGTAATAAACGAGCCAAAACCGCTTCCGGCCGGAGCACCGGCATAAGTAATTTCAACTGTGGCTGAAGTTCCTGCGGTTTGGGTGGTCGGTAAGTTGATGATGATTTCTTCGTCGTTGCGCGTAAAAGCCAAATTGTTGTTATTCATTTTTACCGAACTTACTTCAATTTGTGTGGCATAATTCGGGTCAGAAGTATCCGTTATGCGCGCTAAGTCAAAAACCAAAGTGGTCATATCGGTCACGGCGGTGTAGGTGGTGGTTACTTTTCCGTCGATGTAAAAATTGGCCGGGTCCACTTTGAATTCAAGTTTATGATAAGTCACATCATAATTATAAGTGTCCGGATTGATGACCACCGCCATTCTTTTTGAGGCGGCTTTTCGTTCAGAATTGACTAAAACCTCAAATTCTTTATCGAGTGTTTGCGCTGATATTTGCAGATAAGGAAGCAAAGCAAGTAGTAGGTATAATTTTTTCATTTTGCGAAATTTTTTTGGCGAATTTAATCAATAATTCAAACTACAGTTGTTAATTTTCAGCAAATTAATGCTTGATAACAGAAATCCCGCTATTTGTCAATTTCTCACCACGGTAAGCAAATCATTTATTACATTTGCGCTGCTTAACGCAATTTAAAACCAATAACATGTTACAGATCGGATTTATTAGAGAAAATCAAGAAAAAGTGATTCAGGCATTGGCCAAACGCAACCTCGATGCGCGTGCAACGGTGTCTGAAATTGTTGAAATGGACGAGGCGCGCAGAGCTGCCCAAGTTGAGTTAGACAACACACTTTCAGAATCTAATAAACTATCGGCATCCATTGGTCAGCTCATGAAAAGCGGCGAGCAAGCCAAAGCAGCGATTCTCAAAGAAAAAACCGTTTTGCTCAAAGAACAAAGCAAAGAACTTTCAGAAAAAGTTGATGCCTTGGCGCATGAGCTTACGCAAAAACTATATACGTTGCCCAATTTGCCAGCTGATATTGTTCCGCCTGGCAAAACAGCTGATGACAATTTAACTGTGCATCAAGAAGGCGAAATCCCGACTTTGCACGAAGGTGCTCAACCGCATTGGGAATTGCTCAAAAAATATGACATTGTTGATTTTGAACTCGGCGTAAAAATCACCGGAGCAGGTTTTCCGGTGTATAAAGGCAAAGGAGCGCGTTTGCAGCGCGCACTGATCAGTTATTTCTTAGACAAAAATACCGAAGCCGGCTATAAAGAATTTCAAGTACCGCATTTGGTCAACGAAGCTTCAGGCTACGGAACTGGACAATTGCCGGACAAAGAAGGCCAAATGTATCACGTAGGCATTGATGATTTGTACTTGATTCCAACAGCTGAAGTTCCGGTGACTAATTTATACCGCGATGTTATTTTGCCGGAGAGCGAATTGCCTGTGTTGTGTACCGGATATACGCCGTGCTTCCGTCGCGAGGCAGGATCTTATGGTTCGCATGTGCGCGGACTGAACCGTTTACACCAGTTTGACAAAGTCGAAATCGTACGCATCGAGCATCCAGACAAATCTTATGAAGCTTTAGACGGCATGGTCGAACATGTCAAAACCTTGCTGCGCGAGCTCAAACTTCCGTATAGAATTTTGCGTTTGTGCGGCGGCGATATGGGCTTTACCTCGGCTTTGACGTATGATTTTGAAGTGTTCTCAACCGCGCAAGATCGTTGGCTCGAAATCAGTTCGGTATCTAATTTTGAAACCTTCCAAGCCAACCGCCTCAAATTGCGTTATCGCGATGCCAACGGCAAAAACCATTTGGCGCATACACTCAACGGAAGCGCCTTGGCTTTGCCACGCGTTTTGGCCGGAATTATCGAGAATTATCAAACGCCAGACGGAATCGTCGTGCCTGAAGTATTGCGTCCGTACACCGGCTTTGATATCATCAACTAAAAGTTAATCTTTTTACACTTGTGATAAGTTTGCGGTTAAAACCAATATCTTAGACCAACCTTAATTGATTGCTGATTCATGAAAAAGATTGTTTTGTTGCTTGCTGTGTTTTGTTGTGGAATGGTGTTTTCGCAAAATGAGCAATTGGCGCAAAACTATTTTGACAAAGGCGATTTTGAAAAGGCACGTCTGAGCTACGAATCATTGCTCAAAACCCAACCGTATAATTACGTTTACTTTCAGCGCATCATTGAATGTTATCAGCAACTCGAGCAATACAAACAAGCCGAACAAGTACTCGAAGACCGCATTAAGACTTTTCAACAGGCGTCTCTTTGGGTGGAGTTGGGCTACAATTATCAGCTGCAAAAAGACAACGCTCAGGCACAGAAATTCTACGAAAAGGCCTTTGATAAAATTGTCAAATTCCCGAATGAAGTATATATGATTGCGAGCACTTTTGAGCGACATTCTTTATTTGAAAATGCTTTAAAGTCGTATCAAACAGCTCAGCAAGTCGAGCCCAATTTCAATTTTAATTTTCAGATGGCCTTGCTCTACGGACAATTGGGCAATACCGATATGATGATTGAAATGTTCTTGACCGAGGCACAGCGCAATCCGCAAAACAACGTCATGATTCAAAATCAGCTCACGCGTTTTATGACCGAAGATGCCGATGTGAATTTCAACGAGGCGCTCAGAAAGGCGCTGCTTGTGCGGGCTCAGAAAAGTCAAGATTTGTTTTGGAACGAATATCTGAGCTGGTTTTACGTACAGCAAAAAGAATACGGCAAAGCTTTTATCCAGCAAAAAGCCATTTATCGCCGCAATCCCGAAACCTTTGCCAACATTGTCAACCTCGCGCAATTGTGTATTGAAGAAGGCGATAAAACCACCGCCTCTGATATTTTTGGTTTTGTGCTTGAAAATACCCAAGATACTGAACTCAAAATTCGCTCACATACCTATTTGATGCAACTCAAAATCGATGGAGCCACCGCCAAAGATTTGCCAGTCATCGATGCTGAACTCGATATGCTCATCAAACAATTTGGCGTGAGTCCATATTCGTTGCCGTTGCAGATTTTACAAGCGCATTTCAAAGCTTTTCATCTTTCGCAAGCCGAAGCCGGAAAGACCATTCTGAAAAACGCGCTCAATCTTCCGCTCAACGAATTCCAGAAAGCCGATGTCAAAATGGAACTCGCGGATATTTATCTCTACGAAGAAAAGTTTAGTCAAGCGCAAATTTATTACGCCCAAATTGAAGAAGATCTCAAAAATGACATCGTCGGACATGAAGCCAGTTTTAAGGCAGCGCGCACGAGTTATTTTAAAACCGATTTTTCATGGGCGCAAAAACAATTCAAAGAACTCAAATCGGCTTCTTCTCAGCTGATAGCTAATGATGCGCTTGAGTATTTTTTGCTTATCAATGACAACACCGTCGCCGATTCTACCCAAACCGCGCTCAAACAATTCGCCAAGGCGGACTTTTTGTTGTATCAAAACAAAAATCAACAAGCGCTTGAACAGTTTCAGGCAATTCTCAAAAGTTTTAAAGGTCAAGAAATTGAGCCGGTAACTTTATATCGATTGGGCAAAGTCTATGAAAAACTCGGTGATTATCAGTCGGCTTTATCGCAATATCAAACCATCATCGATCATTACCAAGACGGAATATACATAGACGAAGCCTATTATTTTTCGGCCGAAATCTACAACAACCAACTCAAAGATACCGCCAAGGCCAAAGCGTTGTACGAGCAAATTATCTTTCACCACGAAGACAGTATTTACTTTACCGACGCGCGCCGAAAATACCGAGAATTGCGCGGCGATAATACTTTATAAATCTGAGATGATGCCGGGCGTCGTCTTTAAAACCAAACAAAATGATTCTTTACAACGTCACCATCAATATTGACAACAGCGTGCATGACATTTGGCTCAACTGGATGCAAGAAAAACACATTCCTGAGGTTTTGGCCACCGGAAAATTCACCTCGGCTCGTCTGATTAAAGTACTCATTACCGAAGAAATGGGCGGCACAACCTACGCCATTCAGTATACCACCGACAGCAAGGATACTTTAGACAAATATTACCTCGAAGATGCGCCGCGTTTGCGCGAAGAAGGCGCACGTTTGTTTGGCGATAAAATGGTCGCGTTTAGAACTGAACTCGAGTTGGTTTCAGAGTTTTGGCAGAACAATAATTAATTATAAACGCCTCAAACATGGATAAAGTTACGGCCAAAAAACACCTCGGACAGCACTTTCTCAAAGACGAGAATATAGCAGCCAAAATCGCCGATACGCTTACCTTGAACGGATACCAGAAGGTGCTCGAAATTGGACCGGGCATGGGTGTTTTGACTAAATATTTACTCGAAAAACCACTAGATACCTACGTAATTGAAATCGATACCGAGTCGGTGGCTTATCTCGAGCAACACTATCCTAAATTGCACGGAAAAATTCTTTCGAAGGATTTTCTCAAATACAACCTCAACGAAGTTTTTAAAGATGAACCATTGGCCATCATCGGAAACTTTCCGTATAATATTTCCTCGCAAATTGTCTTTAAAACGCTGGAGCTTCGGGCACAAATTCCTGAATTTTCTGGGATGTTTCAAAAAGAAGTCGCCGAGCGAATTTGCGAAAAAAAAGGTAGTAAAACCTATGGAATTCTCTCGGTTTTAACGCAAGCGTTTTATGATGCGGAATATCTTTTTACCGTGGGCGAACACGTTTTTAATCCGCCGCCCAAAGTAAAATCGGGTGTGCTTAGACTTATCCGCAAAGAAAATTATCATTTGCCGTGTGAAGAGAAACTATTTTTCACAGTGGTCAAAACGGCTTTCCAACAGCGCCGCAAAACGCTTCGCAACAGTTTAAAATCGCTAAATTTGTCCGATAATTTACGAGAAGATACTATCTTTGACCTCCGGCCGGAGCAACTTTCGGTCGAGCAATTTATTGAACTGACGCAAAAAATTCAGGCCGATGGAGTTTAAAATCAGCAAAGAACTGATCCAAGAACTGGAGCAACTCATTCAAACCAAAAAGGACGAGCAACTCGAAGCCTTGTTGAATGACTTGC
Organism: Flavobacteriaceae bacterium; assembly: GCA_046329175.1. Lineage (GTDB taxonomy): Bacteria > Bacteroidota > Bacteroidia > Flavobacteriales > Flavobacteriaceae > Flavobacterium. The sequence goes on along the minus strand of JAXLVE010000003.1, from coordinate 26,215 downwards.
ACCACGCGGATATTGCTGAAATTCTCGACGAGCTTGACTTTGACGACGCTACCTATATTTTCAAGGTGCTCGACAGCGAAAAAACGGCCGAGATTCTCCTGGAACTTGAAGACGATTTGCGCGAGAACATCCTCAGTCGTCTATCGCCAAAAGAAATTGCCGAAGAGCTCGACGAACTCGAGACCAACGATGCGGCCGATATCATTGCCGAACTTTCACAAGCCAAGAAAGAAGAAGTAATTCAAGAGCTTGAAGATGTAGAGCACGCCAAAGACATTGTCGATTTGTTGCGTTACAAAGAAGACACTGCTGGCGGGATCATGCACAAAGAGCTCGTGAAGGTCAACGAAAACTGGAACGTGCTCACTTGTGTGAAAGAAATGCGCATTCAGGCCGAGAACATCTCGCGCGTGCATTCGATTTATGTGGTCGATGACGAAGACCGACTCAAAGGCCGTTTGTCGCTCAAAGACTTGCTCACGACTTCCACCAAAACGCCAATTCGCGATGTATATATCAGCAAACTCAACTATGTTAAGGTAGATACCGAAGATATTGAAGTTGCGCGCATCATGCAAAAATATGACCTTGAGGCGATTCCCGTGGTCGATGAACTCGGGCGTTTGGTAGGCCGCATCACCATTGATGACATCGTGGATGTGATTAAAGAAGAAGCCGACAAAGATTACCAATTGGCAGCGGGTATTACCCAAGACGTTGAGGCTAATGACAGCGTTCTTGAACTCACCAAAGCGCGTTTGCCGTGGCTACTCATAGGGATGGTTATTGAAATTGTCGCCTCCTATGTACTCAAAGGCAACGAAGTCGCTTTTCAAAAATATTCTACGTTAATCATCTTTGTACCACTGCTCTCGGCCACCGCCGGAAACATTGGCGTTCAGGCTTCGGCGATTGTCGTACAAGGTTTGGCCAACGGAACGCTCAAAGAATTCAGCAAACAATACTTCAGCAAAGAACTCACCGTGGCCATGATATCGGGTACCATCATTTCGATGTTTTTGTTGTTGTATCATTCGGTGATGTACCAACAATATCAAGTTGGTTTGGCCATATCTATTTCTATTATAGTGGTGATTTTGTTTGCAGCTACTTTGGGCACTTTGGTTCCGCTGTTTTTGCACCGAAACAAAATTGACCCCGCCATCGCAACGGGTCCTTTTATCACGACCACCAATGACGTATTCGGGATTGTTCTTTATTTTACCATTGCCCGACTCATACTAGGATTCTAAAAACCAAAAATTATGAACGTTCACATCATCGGCGGTGGCAACTTAGGAGTCGCCATTGCATTAGGTATTTCAAAATATACACAACATTCGGTTACCGTTACGCGTCGTCAGGCTGATGCCATAGCGCATTTGCAAAATCACGGAATCACGGTTTCGAGTAACAATATCCAAAACATCCATGAGGCCGATGTGGTCATTTTGGCCATCAAACCTTATCAAGTTCAAACAGTTTTACAAGAAATCAAACCGCAGCTCAAAGCGCAAATCATTGCCTCAGCGGTGAGCGGTTGTTCTTTGACAGACATTCGCACCATGCTCGAGAATGACCTTCCGGTGGTGCGCATCATGCCTAATATTGCCATTCAATTTGGCGAATCGGCTACGTGTATTTCGTATCAAACCCAAGATCAAAAATCGGCTGAAAGTGTCGTCGCGTTATTTACTCAACTCGGCACGGCTCCGATTATTGAAGAAAAACTCATGGATGCCGCAACGGTGCTCGGCGCTTGCGGAACTGCGTATGCTTTGCGTTATGTTCGCGCCTCAATGCAAGCCGGAATCGAAATCGGTTTTGATTCGCAAACCGCACTAGCCATCGCGGCCCAAACCGCCAAAGGAGCAGCGCGCATGTTGCTCGAAGAAAAAATCCACCCAGAACAACTCATTGATCGCGTAACCACACCGCAAGGCTGCACCATCGTCGGGCTCAATGAAATGGAACATCAAGGCTTTAGTTCGTCACTCATCAAAGGCATCAAAACATCGCTCAACAAAATAAAAGAATAGAGTTTTTGGGCGTGCCCCTTCGGGTCGGGCTGTTCGCTTTATCTTTTCTTTCATTGCATTTCAGAAAAGGATGCCGCTGCCATCCCTCACGCATGCGTTTTCTCTGAATCTTATTTGTATTTTTGACAACCATTACGTCTAAGAATGAGCAGCGAAAACACACCACTCAAAATCCTTCATCTCGACAGCAACCATCCGCTTTTGTGGCAACAATTGCAAGAATTAGGCTGTGAAAACCACCAAGATTACACTTCTTCCAAAGCTGAAGTTGAAGCTAAAATCCATGAATATCATGGTATTGTTATTCGCAGCCGATTTTCTATAGATCGCGCTTTTTTAGAAAAAGCCACCCAACTCAAATTCATCGCCCGCGTCGGCGCCGGACTCGAAAGCATTGACCTGGCCGCCGCCCAAGAAAAAAACATTGCGCTCATTGCCGCGCCTGAAGGCAACAGAAACGCGGTGGGCGAACACGCTTTGGGCATGTTGCTTTCTCTTTTTAATCATCTCAATGAGGCCGATGCGCAAATCAGACAAGGCGTCCGAAACCGCGAGGGCAACCGCGGACACGAACTCGATGGCAAAACCGTCGGAATCATCGGTTATGGAAACATGGGAAAATCTTTTGCTAAAAAGCTCCGTGGTTTTGATGTGGAAGTTTTGTGTTATGACATTTTAGAACATGTAGGCGATGCCAACGCTAAGCAAGTTTCACTCGAAGAATTGCAGCAAAAAGCCGATGTGCTCAGTTTGCATATCCCTTGGACCGAACAAACCAATGGCCTGGTCAATGCTGATTTCATCAATGCTTTTGCCAAGCCGTTTTGGCTGATCAATACTTCGCGCGGCAAAAATGTGGTTACTGCTGATTTGGTTACTGCGCTTAAAACCCATAAAATTCTCGGCGTTGGGCTCGACGTGATTGAATATGAAAATCTATCGTTTGAAACCCTGAACAGTGAAACTTTGCCTGAGGCTTATCAGTATTTGCTCAAAGCTTCGAACGTTTTGCTTACGCCGCACATCGCCGGTTGGACGTTTGAAAGTCACGAGCGATTGGCGCAAGTCATTGTCGATAAAATCAAAGAACAGATTTTTGGCATCAGTACAGCTGAGCCTGAAAAACCCAAAGTCACCGGAATTGGCGGCGTATTTTTCAAAGCTAAAAACCCTAAAGAACTCAAAGCTTGGTACGCCGAACATTTGGGTTTGCCGGTAGATGATTACGGTTGTTCATTTTGGTGGAAAGACCCGCAAGGTAATGATGCCATGACACAATGGTCGTTGTTTGCTGATGATACCAAGTATTTTGAACCCAGTCAAGCTCCGCTCATGCTCAACTATCGCGTGAATGACTTAGAAGCTTTGCTCGAAAAATTGCGACAATCGGGTGTAACTTTAGTTGGCGAACCGCAAAGCTATGATTATGGTAAGTTTGGTTGGATACTCGACCCGGAAGGAAATAAAATTGAACTTTGGCAAGCCTACGACCGTGCTTTTTTATAAAACTTTTTTTACTTTTATGACGCTAACTTTAAAACAAACATCATGGAAGAACAAAAATTCGAAGCTTGGAATCAGCCACAACCTGAACCACAACCGCAATATCGTCCTGACAACAAAAAAGTAGCCGCTGGAATTCTGGCTATTTTACTTGGAGGTTTGGGCGTCCACAAATTTGTTTTAGGTTATACCACCGAAGGAATTCTTCAAATTGTTTTTAGCATCATTACCTGTGGAATCGCCGGCAGTTTGATTGGCCTGATTGAAGGCATCATCTATCTGACCAAAACCGATGAAGAATTCTATCAAATGTATCAGGTAAACAAAAAGGGCTGGTTTTAAAAATCGGCCTTGATGAACCTCAATCAACTCACCCTACCCACCAAAGATTTAGACCGCTCGGTAGATTTTTATAAGAAACTCGGTCTTGAACTTATTGTTTATTCTGCGCCGCATTATGCTCGTTTTGTATGTCCGGATAGTCAAACTACATTTTCGTTACATCTCGAAGAAGAGAAAATAAATTCAGGCTGTTGGATTTATTTTGAAATCGAAAACCTCGACCAAAAAGTACACGAATTGCAAAAAGCAGGTTTTGATTTTGAAGAATTGCCCAACGATAAACCTTGGCTTTGGCGGGAATCGCGGCTAAAAGATCCAGACGGGCATCAACTCATTTTGTATTATGCCGGCGAAAACAGACTCAATCCGCCGTGGCGTATTAAAGAATAACTATTTACCCAAAAACCACGAAATGTGCGTGCATTCTGAACACACAAAACAAGTGGCGCTTTTATTAGCCCAATCTAGATTGAAAAAAGAAGCAACTGCTGTGTTAAGTTGGGCTTGTCTGGTATAAAATAAATTGTTTCTACAAATCGGACAAACTAATTCGTGGTTAGAAACCGAAACAGGTTGCGGAGTTTTAGATGCGCTCATTGTAATGAATATTTATTCGCCTTTTTCGGCGAGTTTGCGTTCGAGTTCTGCCTGAAATTCTTCCATGACCGGTTTGACGGTGCTCTCAGGTAAATCGGCAATGCGAATATACATTAAACCATCCACCGCATTGTTGAACAGCGGGTCGACATTAAAGGCAATCACGCGCGCGTTTTGCTTGATGTATTTTTTGATCAGCACCGGCAAACGCAAAGTGCCTGGCTCAATTTCATCAATGATTTTGTCGAATTTGTTCAAATCGGCTTCGGCTTCTTCAAATACAAAATCCTTGTCGGCATCTTTGAGTTTTACTTTGTATTCTTTTTTCGGATAGACATATTGTGCTACATACGGATCGTAATAGTGCGACTTCATAAACTCAATCATCAGCGATTTTGAGAATTCAGTAAACTGATTGCTGATGCTCACACCGCCAATCAAATATCGATGCTCCGGATGACGCAAAGTCGTGTGCACGATTCCTTTCCAAAGCAAGAACAGCGGCATCGGTTTTTGCTGATATTCTTTGGTAATAAAGGCGCGTCCCATTTCAATAGACTTGCTCATCATATCGAACAACTCAGGCTCAAATCGAAACAATTCCTGCAAATAAAATCCGCTGATGCCGTATTTGGTAAATATCTCTGAGCCTAATCCCATGCGATAAGCGCCCGCAATTTGCTGGGTTTCTTCGTCCCACAAAAACATGTGGTGGTAATATTCGTCGTATTTGTCGAGGTCAATTGAATTGTTTGTGCCTTCGCCAATTTCTCTAAAAGTCACTTCGCGCAATCGCCCGATTTCATGCAAGATGTTCGGAATTTTATGCGCCTCGGTAAAGAATACTTCGTAGTTTTTACTCACGGTCAATCGGCAATCTGAGTTGCGCAAACGCTCCACTTCGGCAGCCATTTTTTCGCGGTTGGCCGGCGTGGCAATTTGCTTCGGACTGCGCGGTAATTTAAGACTGTTGAGGTTGGGCGCAGACAAAAGTTTGTTGTCTTCATCGTCAAACGAATTGGCCAACATGTAGGTTTTTTTGCGCAAAAATTCTGAGTATTCGTCAATGGTTGCGTGCTCGTTTTGTTCGGCTACTGAAATAGGTTTCCCGATGCGCACTTTAATTACGCGGTCTTTTTGGGTGAGTAATTCCGAAGGCAATTTCGCGGTGCGCAAAGTTGAATTCAAACTCGACAAAAAGTAAAACAAGCGGCTGTTTTTGGCGTGAAAATAAATCGGAACTACGGGCACTTGGGCTTTGCGAATGACTTTGATCGCGCCTTCTTCCCATGTTCTGTCCACGACGAGTTTGCCATCTTTATAAGTAGAAACTTCCCCCGCCGGAAACATACCCAACGGTTTTCCGTCGCTCAAATGACGCAGCGTTTCTTTGATGCCCACCACACTCGACTTGGCATCTTTGTGGTTTTCAAACGGATTCACCGGCATGATGTACGGTTTCATCGGATCAATGCGATGGAGTAAAAAGTTGGCGATGATTTTAAAATTCGGCTCGCGCTCCAGCATCAGTTTCAAGAGCAAAATGCCGTCAATGCCGCCCAGCGGATGGTTTGAAATGGTAATATAAGCGCCGTCTTTGGGCAAACGTTTGAGGTCTTCTTCGGGAATTTCAAACTTAATCTGAAACTCGTCTAAGATGGCATTGAGAAAATCCAAATCGCGCAGATGTTTGTTGCGATCGTAGATTTTATTCAGCGTAGAAATCTTCAAAACCTTCATGAGCAACCAACCTGTAAAAGTGCCAAAAACGCCGTATTTATCGACATTAATCGCCTTGGCAACTTCTTTAGCTGTAACTAAACCCATGAATAAATTTTAAATTGATTGAGCCGGAAACAAAGATAGCAAAAAACTCTACTTTGAAAGGCTTTTGTTGAATTTCCTCGGCACTTTTTTATTACTTTTGAACCACTAATTTCAAAATGCAAAAATGAAGATAATCTCCTATAACGTCAACGGAATTCGCGCAGCCATCTCTAAAGGATTCATCCAGTGGTTGCAAGCCGCAGACCCCGATGTGATTTGTCTTCAAGAAATCAAGGCAACGCCCGATCAAATTCCGACGCTTGATTTAGAACTGGCAGGTTATCCGTATCACTATTGGTTTCCGGCACAGAAAAAAGGCTACAGCGGTGTGGCGATTTTGTCTAAAGTGCAACCTAAAAATGTCGTATTCGGCACCGGCATTGACCACATGGATTTTGAAGGGCGCAATTTGCGTGTTGATTTTGACGATTTTTCGGTCATGAGTTTGTACTTGCCTTCGGGCACCAACATCGACCGGCTTGACCACAAATTCATGTATATGGACGATTTTCAGAGCTACATCAATGAGCTCAAAAAAACCATTCCCAATCTGATTATTTGCGGCGATTACAACATTTGTCACCAGGCCATTGACATCCACGATCCGGTGCGCAACAAAACCGTTTCAGGCTTTTTACCCGAAGAGCGCGCTTGGCTGGATCGCTTTATGAAATCAGGCTTTATCGACAGTTTTAGAATGCTCAATCCCGAACCGCACAACTACACTTGGTGGAGTTATCGAGCCGGAGCCCGCGGCAACAATAAAGGTTGGCGTATTGATTATTGTTTGGTCAGCGAACCGTTGCGAAACCGCATCAAACGTGCGCTCATTTTGCCCGAAGCCAAGCATTCCGATCATTGTCCGACCACTGTTGAAATTAGTTAGAAGCCAAGAACCCGCTCTGCGCTCTTATCTTTCGGGTTGAACCCCAACCCAAAAGGATAACCGCTTCGATCGGGGCTAGGGCAGCAGCACAAAAAGAATCATTTGAACCACAACAAAATATGAAACAAACCGCAACCCTTTTACTCTGCATACTCGTGCTCACTTCGTCTTGCGTGACCAAAAAAGTCTATCAAGACCTCGAAAACAAATATGCCGACCTTAAAAAAGAAAATCGTCGCTTGCAAGACGAAACCGATGATTGCGTCAAATCCAAAGCCGATTTAGACATGGCTTACAACGCACTCAAAGACGAACTCAGCAGCACCAAACTTGAGCGCGACCGCAATCTAGCCGATTACACTTCTGCGAGCAACAACCTCAAAGCGCTTCAGTCATCTTATGAAGCCTTAGAGAAAAACAGCAACGAAGCTTTGCAAGCCAATATGACCAAAAACCGCGATTTGCTCGACGAGCTCAAAGCCAAAGAAAAAGCCTTGGCAAATGAACAATCTCGACTCAACAAACTCAAAGCCGATTTGCAAGCCAGTTCAGAGCGTCTTACTGAACTCGAAAACTTAATGGCTGCTAAAGACGCCAACATGCGTAAACTCAAAGAAACTTTATCGAGCGCGCTCAATAGTTTTGAAGGCAAAGGGCTCACCGTGCAGCAAAAAAACGGCAAAGTCTACGTGTCGATGGAGAACAAATTGCTCTTCAGCTCCGGAAGTTGGGCGGTGGGCTCTGAAGGTCGTCGCGCCGTGGTAGAAGTCGGCAAAGTACTCGCGGCCAATCCGGATATTTCGGTGCTTATTGAAGGTCATACCGATGATGATGCCTATAACGGTTCTGGGCCAATTGCTGACAACTGGGATTTATCGACCAAACGCGCCACCGTAATTGTCAATATTTTGGCCGAGAACAAAAGCATCAATCCGCAGAATTTAACGGCTGCCGGGCGCAGTGAATTTGCTCCGGTGGCCAGCAACGCAACCTCAGACGGCAAAGCTAAAAATCGTCGCATTGAAATTATTTTGACCCCAAAACTTGACGAGATTTCAAAAATGCTGAATCAAATGTAACATAAAAAAGGGCTCTATTTCAGAGCCCTTTTTTTATTGAATGGTTAATTTTGACTGCCATTGTGTTTGGTCACTTCCTTGAATATTCATTAAGTAAACACCCGAAGACAATTCAGAAGTATTGATTGATAGATCGTTTTTAAGCAGCGTTTGTGAGCGCAATAACTTTCCGGTTAAGTCATAAATGTTGGCTTGAGCCGGATAATTGATTTTGCTTGACTTGACAAAAACTTCAGATCTGGCCGGGTTTGGATAAACTTGTAAATCATCCATATCAAAAGCATTATTGGACAATTGAGATGTATCGATGAGTTTATAAACCGTTCCGTTGTTGATGCCCGCAATGTACATTTCTCCATTGAGGTCTTGCCCAAAAGTGGTAAAGTTTCCGGTAAAAGCGTTCGACCAAGCAATCGTGCTCGAACCCACGGTAATCATTCCAATTTTGTTGAAGCAATAATCGGCCATAAAATACTTTCCGTAGAAGTTCGGATAAGTGGTTCCGCGGTATACATATCCACCGGTAATTGAGCATCCCACGCTATGACTGTATTGCGCCACCGGAAAAGTATAGGTTGTGGTTGGAACCGCGCATCCATTGGTGTATACATTATTGGCCTCATAACATTTCCATCCAAAGTTCAACCCCGCAGCTACCGGAGCCGGATTGTGGTTGACTTCTTCATAAGCATCTTGACCTACATCGGCAATCCATAAATCGTTGTTGAGCATATCAAACGAGAATTTCCATGGGTTACGAAGCCCAATCGCCCAAATTTCATCGTTCCCTGCAACACCCACATACGGATTCGTTGGCGGAATTCCGTACGGAGCCGGTCCGTCCACATCAATGCGTAGCATCTTGCCTAAATTTTCATTGATGTTTTGTGCGCGGTTGCCCGGATCACCGCCACTTCCGCCATCGCCCATACCAATGTATAAATAACCATCAGCACCAAAACGAATGGTTCCGCCATTGTGATTAGTATAGGGTTGGTTAATGGTGAGCAGAATGGTTCCCGAAGCCGGATCGGCCACATTGGGATTAGCTGTAACCGAATAACGAGCAATAACCGTATTCCCGGCGGCATTGGTGTAATTTAAATAAAAATAACCGTTGGTGGCGTAATTGGGATGGAAGGCTAAGCCCAACAAACCCTGTTCACCACCATTGGAGACTGTTCCCGAAGGAAGCGTGAGAAAATTAATCGGATTTACCGTTCCATCTAAATTCAAGATTTTAATAGAACCGCCTTTTTGTACGACAAACAAACGTGGGTCGCCTAGAGGATGTGTGATTTCAATGGGTGATGAAAATCCGGTAGCGAAAGTGCTTAGGCCAATGGTTTGTGAAGATGCCAAGCCCGATAAGCTGATAAATATCAGCAAGTAGAATTTTTTCATAGCTTTAGAATTGATTGTTTAGACTGTAAATATAGGAATCCTAAAAATACAGACCAACAATCTGCGGTAGAACTATCTAAAAATCAAACTCTTCAATGGTCGAAATGGTGTCGGCTTCGGTCGGGTTGTCCACACGAATTTTTATCAGCGAACGCGCAGGACCTGAAACCATAATCGGTAATCGGTTAATAGTATCTTCTGAAGTAATCAATCCGCGCCGCATCATCAGTCCAATGAGTTGGTCGTCACGGTTGGTTGCAAAAGAGCGCAAGTTGCCTTCGGTGTTGAATTGATACATAAATCTTCTCGGGCTCGGAATAATGTTGGCCAAATACAAGCATTCATTCAAGGTCAATTGCGACGGATGTTTTTGAAAGTAATAATGTGCCGCTTCGCCAATTCCGTATACGTTCGGTCCCCATTCAATGATGTTGAAATACACTTCGAGCATGCGTTCTTTGCTCACAATATGATTGTTCTCCATGATGTAGACGAGCAAGATTTCTTCGAGTTTGCGCGAGAGTGTTTTTTCACGCGTTAAAAAGGCATTTTTAATCAGCTGCATGCTGATGGTGCTGCCGCCGCGTGAGAATTTACGGGTGCGGATGTTCTTGACAATTGACTGTTTAAAGGCTTCTTTGATAAAACCTTTGTGCGAGAAAAACGATGGGTCTTCAGTGGTTAAAACGCATTTTCTCAAGTAAGGTGAAATCTCACTCAGCGGTGTGTAATTCGGGTTCGATGGTCCGACCATAACGCCGCGCTGTTCGACGCCGTTGATGATGGCATGATACATAAATGGCCCGTTGAGTTTGGTGAGATTGGCCTCGCCGTATTTGAGAATTTCGAGGTTTTCTTTGTTAAATTCACTGTCAAAAAGCGTCTTGTTCGGATGATCTTTGTTGATGGCTAAATTGAGTCGATAATCAAAATTTCCGGTTACTTCCATTCCTTGAAAATGGGTGAACAAACCTTCGGGTAACGAAGTGATGAAGTTTTGTGCGCTCATCTTCGGAATCTTGACTTTGAGTGTGTAAATTTTGTCAAATTCATTGTCATACGAAACATACGGATGACATTTGATTTTGTTTAAAGTCGCCGTCGAACTGCTGTCGAGCGCAATAAAGTTTTCTCCCAAAACAAAACGGTAATCCAAACGAGCATTTTTAATCACGACATCTTTGCTCGCAATTTTGGTGTGATTAACGGTCAAGTTGCGCACCGAACTCGAACCGTTGATGTGCAACTCACCATTGTCCATTTCAATTTCGGTTACTTTTAATCGGATGGAATCAAAACTCGATTTCAGGTTATACCGCTCGTCAAAATACGGCACTTTGATTTTTCCGGTGTCGAGGTTAAAAAAGCGCAAGTCGGTTTGTTTGTTGCGTGGATCGGCAAAACCTTTGATTTTCCATCGCTGCGAAAACGTATTGGTATGCACTTCAATGGACGATTCGAGTTGTTTGTCAGCCAAAACCATTTGATTCAGGCGCATCGTAGCCGATTTTCCCTGATCGTTCACCCGCAAAGACAGATTATTCAATTTTAAATCGGTCGGCACCAAATTGAGGCCTTTGTTGAGCAGTTTATAGGCCAGTTTGGCATAATTGGTTTTTTCGCCATCGTCAATGGTGTCTTTTTTGGGTAAGAACGATTTGAAATTCCAGCCGTTTTGATTTTTAATCAGTTGCAAATATCCGTTGCGGGCATCGAGCTGTGTGAGTTGAATATCGCCTAAAAACAAATGCCACAAACTCACATCAGCTTTAACCTCTGCCATCGATAATAAGGTATCTGAATGTTTGGGTTTGAGGACGATGTCTTGCATAGAAACTCCGGTCAGTCCGCTAAACTCGGCATGTTTTACAGAGAATTGACTGTCGTACTCACGGGCCATTTTTTTTGAAATGTGTGCAATGGCTTCCTGCAAAAGTGAATCGCGAAAAACAATGGCCAAAACCATCAAGACAACCAACAAAGCGGCTGTAATTTTTAAGGCGAGGAAAATTTTTTTCTTGCGGGTTTTCTTCATCGAGTTTCGATTTTATCCAAACAATTCGCTGGCGATGTCTTCAATTTTTGACACCAACTTGACTTGAATAGCGGTGCTTTTGAGCGAAATTTTATTGTACTTTGAAACAAATATAGTCGAAAAACCCAATTTTTCGGCTTCTTGTATGCGATGATCGATGCGGTTCACCGGACGAATTTCACCCGAAAGACCTACTTCGCCGGCAAAGCAAACACCTTGTTCGATTGGAATATCCTCATTCGATGATAAGATGGCCGCCACAACCGCCAAATCAATGGCCGGATCGTCTACGTTGATTCCGCCGGTTATGTTCAAAAATACATCTTTTGCGCCGAGCCTGAATCCTGCTCTTTTTTCAAGCACAGCCAAAATCATGTTGAGTCGTTTGGCGTTGTAGCCTGTGGTACTGCGTTGCGGAGTTCCGTATACTGCGGTGCTCACGAGCGCTTGAATTTCAATCATCAATGGGCGAGAACCTTCGAGCGTTGAGGCAATCGCAGTGCCCGATAAGCCTGAATCTTGATGTGAAATCAATATCTCAGACGGATTGGAAACTTCGCGCAATCCGCTGCCGAGCATTTCATAGATGCCCAATTCTGCGGTGGAGCCAAATCGGTTTTTAAGCGAACGCAGAATTCGATAAACGTGATTGCGGTCGCCTTCAAATTGCAAAACCGTGTCGACCATATGTTCTAGAATTTTCGGACCGGCAATGGTTCCATCTTTGGTGATATGACCAATGAGAATGACCGGAACATTCGATTCTTTGGCAAACTTAATGAGCTCAGCAGTAGTCTCGCGAATTTGCGAAATGCTGCCCGGCGAGGCTTCTATATAATCGGTATGCAGCGTTTGAATGGAATCAATTATGACAATTTCGGGCTCAATTTCTTCAATCTGGCGAAAGATATTTTGCGTTTTGGTTTCGGTCAGAATGTAACAATTGTCGGCTTTATCGGTAATGCGTTCGGCGCGCATTTTAATTTGCTTTTGACTTTCTTCGCCCGAAACATAAAGTGTTCTGTACGGAAGTTTGAGCGAGATTTGCAACAACAAGGTGCTTTTGCCGATTCCGGGTTCTCCGCCCAATAAAATAAGTGATCCGGGAATAATGCCACCGCCCAAAACGCGATTGAGTTCGCCGTCTAGCGTATCCATGCGCACTTCTTGAGCGCTGTCGATTTCTTTGATTTTAAGCGGGCGAGGTGCTTTTTTTACTTCAGAAGTAGTGTTTCGCCACGAAGTTTTTTCTTCTTTTTGGACGATTTCTTCAACAATCGTATTCCAGGCTTTACAGGCATTGCATTGTCCTTGCCATTTGGCATATTGGCTGCCGCAACTCTGACAAAAAAAAGCAGTTTTCACTTTGGCCATAAAGCCTATTGGTTTTTGAGTTCGTCCGCTTTGTCGAGCATCATGTCTTTGGTCAAATCGCCGATTTCTTCTTTCTGAAAAGCCGCTTGGTAGGCTTTGACCGCTTTTTTAAGATCGCCCATGTTTTCATACATCAGCCCCAATTCATAATCAGACAACATGCTTTTTGGGTAGTTTTTCTTGGCTAAATCGGCAAGTTTGTCCAATTCTTCGTAAGCTTTGTTTTTTAAGATCGCCGCTTCAATGGCTTTGAAATCGTTGATGCGGATGTTCATTTTTAGGCTCAGAGATTTTTCAAGGGTTTCGTATTTCTTGACTAAATAATCAACATATCCAGAGGATAAAACCGCAATTTTCTCATTGTATTCAGACATGGAAATAGGTTGATAAACTGAGAAAAATTGATATAAAGCATTTGGGATAGAGTGTAAAACCAAAGAATAATGCGAAGCGCCTTTGAATTCGTCAAACTGATAATTGAGCGATGGCTTTTTGATTTCTTTCACAGCAGTATCTAATGCTTTGATGCGGTCTTGCATTTTTTTCAAATCACCATCAGCGGTAGATTGATAATAGTAAATGTTTTGGTCCAGCAAATTTAATCGGCTCGGGATGTGCTCTTCCATGCCTAATGGCAGTTCAGGACTCATCGAGATGTAGGCATCAAATAGCGGTTTTTCTTTATATAGGAAAAAATTCAAAAATCCAGCGGTTACGTCATGTCCGGCAATGATTTTAAATGGAGCGATGCGGTACTTTTTTTCGAGATATCCCACGAGTTCCATCCCGATGAATTCAAAAAACTGATTTCCTTTTTCGTCGGGCAAACCGCTAATTTCATTGGTCGCACAATCTGCCGTACGTTCGTCGTTTTTATTTTGGTTGATGCCCACAATGATTACTTCAGGCAAGTCATCCCAATAAGCACCGTAATTAAGGGCGCCTTGAAATGGATCAAATAAATAATCGCCGTCAAGCAATATCAACAAGGGGTATTTCTGGTTTGGGTTTTTAAGGTAAGAAGCCGGAAGGCCGATGGTAATTTCGCGATTTTCGTTGAGTTTTGGAGAGAAAACTTCTTCTGTGATTTTTTGCGAAAAACTGCTCACAGTAAACAAGATACTAAGCAGTAAAACTAATTTTTTCATTTTTTGCTGAAGGTATTAATTGCTTAAAAACAGTTAGCAATATAGCAATTTATTTTTTTCTGTTTAAAATGGGCATTAATATAAATGAAATTGCGCCCAAGGCAACAACGACAAGCATCTGAGATATCCAAACAATCCAACCAAAGGCTTGTCCGGTAGTCTCGGCGATGGAATAAAACAGTAAAATTTTAGCAATTAAAAACGGATACGATCCAAAGCCACTATTGGTAAAAGCAATGGCAATACTGCCCACCACAAAGGCACTCGCCACGGCATCAACGGGCAAATGACTGGTTTCGGGAAAAACAAATAGGGCTAAGTAAAAAGTCAACAAATATGAAAACCAAATAAAAACAGTGTGTAATAAATAAGCCCCTTTGTTTTTCATATAAATCACACTCATTAAACCTTCCCGTAGCCCGCTGATTTTGTCTCGAATACTTTGAACAAAGCGCCATTTTGAATAACGATAAAACCAAAATGCAGTTGCTAAAAGCAATAAACCCAAAACCCCTAGGGCAATCAATTGACCCAAAGGCAATTGGTTTAGAATAAATTTTTCGACCAAATCAAATTGAAGCGAAACGGCCCAAAGCATAAACAGCAAAAGCACCAATAAATCGATGATGCGCTCAGCGACAATGCTTCCGAAACCTTTGTCAAACGGAATGGAATTGTATTTTTTAACCAGTAATGCCCGAGAAATTTCACCCGATTTAGGAATCGTTAAATTTAGAACATAACCAATGTTTACAGCCATAAAGTTATTGGCAAAACTCGATGAGTAACCCATTTGCGCCAGTGAATATTTCCATCGATAAGCGCGGGAGGCATTGCCTAAAGCAGCCACAATTCCTGCGCAATAAATGTAAAAGTAGTCGGCGGTTTTAAAGTAGTTTTTGATTTGTTCAATCTGAGCATCGCTAAACTTATAATAAGTGTAAACCACCAAAAAGACGCCCACCAAAAAAGGCAAAATAATCGAAGCCCAACGCGTTAAGTGCGTTTTGAATCCTTCTTTTTCGAGTTGATTTTGGTTGGGTTCAACATTCATTTTGAATATCGAATTAATTCAGTGAATTGGTTTGTTCATTAGGAAAAATAATCCACGGGCGGAAACTTTTGGCTACTTCAAAGTCCATGAGTGCATACGAAATAATAATGATGATATCATCTTTCTGCACTTTGCGTGCGGCCGGTCCGTTGAGTACAATATCGCCACTGCCAGAATTGCCTTTGATCGCGTAGGTTTCAAAACGCTCACCATTGTTGATGTTTACAATTGAGACCTTTTCGCCTTCGATGATATTCGAGGCTTGCATCAGACCCTCGTCAATGGTGATGCTGCCGATATAGTTCAAATCGGCACCGGTTACGCGAACGCGGTGTATTTTTGATTTTAAAACTTCAATTTGCATAAGATTAGTATAATGCTATGGTGTCAATGAGTCTGATTTGTCCCACAAATACGGCTATAAAAGCTCGGTATTTTTTGCTTTTACTTTTGCGCTCACACGGAAGTAATTTTGATTCATCGGCAATCTGAAAATATTCGAGTTTCATACCCGGAATTTTTTCAAAACTACCTATTACCCATTGATGCACTGCGTTGGCGCTGTTTTTTTTGAATTTGCTTTTGACTGTTTTGAGCGTTTTGTATATGATGGCGGCTTGTTTTGTTTGCTCAGCACTGAGACGTTGGTTACGTGAACTCATAGCCAGTCCGTTTGACTCGCGGTAAATGGGGCAGCCAATAATTTCAACGGGCAGCTTTAATTTCTCGACCATTTTTTTAACAATCTGCAATTGCTGAAAGTCTTTTTCGCCAAAATAGGCTCGTGTTGGAGCAACAATTTCGAAGAGTTTTTTAACCACGGTTCCAACGCCATCATAATGCCCGGGGCGAAACGCACCTTCCATTTGATGTTCTAAACCGTCAAAATCAAAATGCTCAGATTGAGTTTTGCCTTGATAGATATCATCTACCTTGGGAGCATAAACAATAATATCATCAGAAACTGTTTTTATTTTCGCAATATCCGAGTCAAGTGTGCGGGGATATTTTTCAAGATCTTCTGGGTTGTTGAACTGGGTTGGGTTGACAAAAATACTCATTACCGTGAGCGCGTTTTGAGATGTTGACTCGCGCAGAAGCGATAAGTGACCTTCGTGCAGCGCACCCATGGTCGGAACAAAACCAATACTGGTGTGGGTCTTCGAAACCGATTTTATATACAGAGTTAAATCGGCTTGTTTTTCGAATATTTTCATCGAAGCTTTCTTGAAATAGACTGCAAACTTAAGATTTTACTTTATACAAGCATAAATTTTTGTACTTTTGCCTGTTTTTTGACGAGAATTACTCAAAAGAGAATTACTTATGCAGGATAAGAGGATATTATATGTATCATCTGAGGTAGTGCCATATTTGGCAGAGAATGAAGTATCAATGATGTCATATGATGTGCCCAAAATGGTCAATGATCAGGGCGGTCAGATTAGAATTTTCATGCCTCGATATGGCAATATTAATGAGCGAAGACACCAACTTCACGAAGTGATTAGACTCTCGGGTATGAATTTGGTGGTCAATGATTTAGATATGCCGCTGATTATTAAAGTAGCTTCGATTCCGAAAGAGCGCATTCAGGTTTACTTTATTGATAATGACGAATATTTTAAACGTAAAGCAACCTTTACAGACGAAGACGGAACGCTATATCCAGACAATGATGAGCGCGCAATTTTCTTTGCAAAAGGCGTAGTTGAGACCGTTAAAAAACTCAACTGGGTGCCAGATATCATTCACGTTCACGGTTGGTTGGCTTCGATGCTTCCGATTTATATGAAGCATTACTATAAAGACGAAGCTCTTTTTGCCGATACTAAAATTGTCACATCTGTTTATACACAATCTTTTGAAGGACAATTAGATCCAGAAATGATCAATAAGGTTAAATTTGACGGTGTGCCCGAAACGGCTGTGTCAGCATTGACCCAACCCAATTTTGAAAACCTAATGAAAGCCACAGTTGATCACTCTGATGGTGTTATTGTGGCTACCGATCAGCTATTGCCAAGTTTAACAAAATATATAGAGTCATCAGGCAAACCTTTTTTATCTTTCGTTCCTAAAGATCAATTTGCCGAAGCGTATACACGTTTTTACGAGCTTCTATAATCCCTGATTTACATGTACAAAAGAATTTTATTTCCTTGTTTTTTTATTTGTTTTGGTTTTTTTGTGATTGCCTCTTGTGATAGTGATTACAATGAGCTAGGAGCCGATATGATTGGTGAAGATAGTTTTGAAGTTGGAGAACCGGAGAATTTTACTGTCAAAGCTTATAATCAAGTTTTAGATCCGGTTGAAACTTCCGATTTGTCTATCAATTCGCTCGGCATATACAATGACCCTATTTTTGGTGAAACGACAGCTTCATTGGCGGTTCAGGTTCAATTGGCGACATTGAATCCTACTTTTGACGAAGTACTCCAACCACAAATTGATAGTGTTGTTTTAACGGTGCCTTACAATTTTACAAGATTAAAGACCGAAACAGATGGGAGTTCTACCTATGATTTGGATTCAATTTATGGCCCGAATACAGGCGGAAAAATAAAACTTAGGGTGCATGAATCAAATTATTTTATTCAAAATCTTGATCCAAACAGCACAACCGGCGAAACAAAAAAATATTTCAATGATCAGCGTATAGATTTTGAAAACGCCAAAGGAACTTGGCTCAATGATTTTGTTGATACTCGTGCTAATCATCCAGCTTACGCACAAAACGACGAGTTCTTTTTTGACAATAAAGAGATTGTTGACCATACTTTAAATAGTTCAGGTGTTGTCCAAAAAACGCGCTACGCACCAAGAATGCGTATGTACCTAAACAAAGACTTTTTTAAAACTAAAATATTTCAGGCTCCATCTGGAAAGCTTTTAAACAATAGTATATTTAAAGAATATTTCAGAGGATTATACTTTTCGGTGGAACATTCGGGAAGCTCTTTGGGCAATTTAGCTATGCTTAACATTAAAGCAGGTAGTATTGTTATATACTATACCCAGCTTGAAGAAGAACCTTCTTCGACCAACCCAGCACCCGGAAGAGAAAAAAAGACTTTTGTCTTGAATTTAAACGGAAGGTCGGTTAATTTCATAGAAAGACAACCGATGTCGGCCCCAGCTGACCCTAATATGTTGTATCTTAAAGGTCACCAAGGTTCGATGGCCATTGTTGATTTGTTTGGGCGTGATGACCATGGAAATTCTCAAGAATTGACCGATTTAAGAGCAAAAAAATGGTTGGTCAACGATGCAAGTCTGACATTTAGAGTGAATAGAAATTTAATGTCGTCAGCGGCCTATGAACCCAATAGAATTTATTTGTATGACTTGACTAATAAGCGACCAATAGTTGATTATTATTCAGACCAATCTTCATCTTCGGTAACCAAATATGCTAAATCGGTTTTTGGAGGAATTATCAAAAAACAAGATAACCGAGGTTACGAATACAAAATACGCCTGACCAATTACATTAGAGCTTTGCTCAAAAATGAAGATTCGACCAACGTTAGACTTGGGTTGGTGGTAACTGAGAACATTGGTGAGATTAATAATAAGAAACTTAAAACAGAAATTCCTACATTTGGAATCAAGCAGATTCCAACCTCATCTGTCATGAACCCGTTGGGAACCATTATTTACGGTACTGACGCGTCTATTAACGAAGATGATAGGATTAAATTCAAAATATATTTTACTAAACCTAAACAAAACTAAATTATGTGTGGAATTGTAGGATACATTGGGCATAGAGAGGCCTATCCCATTATAATTAAAGGATTAAAAAGATTAGAATACCGCGGTTACGACAGTGCCGGAATTATGTTATATAATAACGGAGAACTTAAAGTATCAAAAACCAAAGGAAAGGTTTCGGATTTAGAAGAAAAATCTGCCAAGGAAATCAGCATTGATGGAGTGATTGGTATGGGACACACTCGTTGGGCTACGCATGGGGTGCCGAATGATGTTAATTCGCATCCGCATTTATCCAACTCAGGTAATTTGTCCATTATACACAACGGTATCATTGAAAATTATGAGCCACTTAAAAAGGAACTTATCAAACGCGGATATACTTTTAAATCAGATACTGACACCGAAGTGTTGGTCAATTTGATTGAAGAAGTTCAGAAAAAAGACCAATTAAAACTCGGAAAAGCAGTACAGGTTGCGCTCAATCAAGTAGTTGGGGCCTACGCGATTTGTGTTTTTGACAAAACCAATCCCGATGAAATTGTCGTAGCCAGATTAGGAAGCCCACTGGCGATTGGTGTTGGTAACGATGAATTTTTTATTGCTTCAGATGCTTCGCCTTTTATCGAATATACTTCAAACGCTATTTATTTAGAAGACGAAGAAATGGCCATTGTTCGTTTGCACAAGCCATTGAAAATTCGCAAAATTAAAGATGATTCACTCGTTGATCCTTATGTTCAAGAACTTCAGATGAATTTGGAGCAAATTGAAAAAGGCGGTTACGATCACTTCATGCTTAAAGAAATTTATGAGCAACCCAGCGTAATCAAAGATACTTATCGCGGTCGTTTGTTGGCCAACCAAGGCATCATTCAGATGGCGGGTGTTGAAGACAACATTGAGAAGTTTCTGAACGCACAAAGAATTCTTATTGTGGCTTGTGGAACTTCATGGCACGCCGGATTGGTTGCTGAATACATTATTGAAGAATTTACCAGAATCCCGGTTGAGGTAGAATATGCCTCTGAATTCAGATACAGAAACCCAATTATCAACAAAGGCGATGTGGTCATTGCTATTTCGCAATCTGGTGAAACCGCCGACTCGTTGGCCGCAATTAAGTTAGCCAAAGAGCAAGGAGCTTTTGTATTTGGAGTTTGTAATGTAGTAGGATCGTCTATTTCAAGAGAGACGCATGCGGGTGCTTACACACACGCAGGGCCGGAAATCGGAGTTGCTTCAACCAAAGCTTTTACCACACAAATTACGGTCCTTACTATGATTGCGCTTCGTTTAGCCAAAGCCAAAGGAACGCTTTCTAACTCTGACTTCCACAGATATTTGCAAGAACTTGAAATTATTCCAGACAAAGTTTTAGAAGCATTAGAAACCAATGAAAAAGCCAAAGAAATAGCGGCTAAATTCAAAGATGCTTCGAATTGTTTGTACTTAGGACGTGGTTATAATTTTCCGGTCGCACTCGAAGGGGCGCTCAAACTCAAAGAGATTTCATACATCCATGCCGAAGGTTATCCGGCTGCCGAAATGAAACACGGTCCGATTGCGCTTATCGATGAGCAAATGCCGGTCATCGTGATTGCGCCTAAGCAAGGTCATTACGATAAAGTTGTGAGCAACATTCAAGAAATTAAATCGCGTAGCGGAAAAATTATTGCGGTAGTTACCAAAGGCGATGTTCAAGTGCGTGATTTGGCTGACTATGTGATTGAAATTCCAGAATCATCTGATGCGCTTTCTCCGTTGTTGACAACCATTCCGTTGCAATTGCTCTCATATCACATTGCTGTTATGCGTGGTTGTAATGTAGATCAACCAAGAAATTTAGCTAAATCGGTAACGGTTGAATAAAAAATTATTTAAATAAATGTATTTTAAGCGGGTTTTTTGCCCGCTTTTTTATTTTATTATATTGAGATTTCCGCAATAAAACTTTTGAATCATAGGCGCGCATAATATTTTTTTTATTACTCTGGCTAAACCGTTAATAAAATCATAATAAACACAGAAAAAATACTTATTTAATAAGCGAGGGCGGGGTGTTTTGAGGATAGTTAAAATTAAAGTGAGTTTTTTTAGTAATGATAAAAATATTCGTATTTTGGCTACATAAACCATCAAAATTTAAACCCGATGAAATACTATTTAATCATGATCTCGCTGTTGTTTTGCGGATGGGCACAAGCGCAAAGCACAGTAACGGGGACAGTTACAGACAGTAACAAACAACCTGTTCCGGGCGCCAACGTCAAAGTTCACGGCGATGATTCTGGAACCACTACTGATGCTGACGGTAAATTCAAATTAACCACGGCAAAAAAACCACCCTTCAAACTAGAGATTTCTAGTGTTGGTTTTGGCAACCTGAATCAAGAAGTCAAATCTGACAACCAAGACGTGAGTATTGTTTTGACTTCTGAAGAAACTAAACTCGACGAGATTGTTGTATCGGCATCCCGAACAGCTGAACGCGTTAAGGAATCTCCGGTTACCATTGAACGAATGGGTCTCAAAGAAATCAAGAAAACCGCTTCGCCAAGTTTTTACGATGGTCTTGAAAATCTCAAAGAGGTGCATATGAACACCAGTAGTTTGGCTTTCAAATCAATCAATACCAGAGGTTTTGCCACAGTAGCCAATACGCGTTTTATGCAATTGGTTGACGGAATGGACAACTCATCTCCGCTACTCAACTTTGTCTTAGGAAATATGATTGGTGTTTCTGAGTTAGACGTGCAAAGCGTAGAGTTACTTCCAGGAGCATCATCTGCTTTATACGGAGCCAATGCATTTAATGGTATTTTATTCATGAACAGTAAGAGTCCATTTACCAGTCAGGGTGTTAGTGCTTATGTTAAATATGGTCAGACCAATCAATCAGCTGCTGGAGCTAATACTTTTTATGATTATGGCATTCGTGTAGCTCATGCATTTTGCCCGAGATTTGCGGCCAAAGCCAACTTTACTTTTATGAAAGGTACCGATTGGTTGGCTGTAAATTATGACGATAAGTACCGTCAAGGACAAGGTTTTGATCGTTTCGATCCGAATTATGACGGTATCAACGTTTATGGAGATGAGGTTTCAACCAACATCAAAGCCGTTGGGCCAAAACTATTTGCCGCTGGAGCTATTACTGATGCACAATTGGCAGCGTTCAATGCTATTTTACCCGATGTAAGTGTTAGTAGAACCGGATATCGCGAAACTGACTTAACCGATAATAAAGTAACCAATGCAAAAGCGGATATGTCTTTGCATTTTAAACCATTTGCCAACGATTTTGAAATTATTTGGCAAAGTAAATTTGGTTTTGGTAATGCCGTTTATCAAGGAGCCAGCCGCTACTACTTGAACAACTTTTTTATGCAACAACATAAATTGGAATTCAAAGGCAAAAACTTCTTTGTTCGCGGATATACCACTACCGAAGATGGCGGAAATTCATACGATATGCTTTTTACTGGTATCAACGTGAACCGTCAATGGAAAGAAGATAAAGTTTGGTTTGGTCAATATGCCGGAGCCTATGTGCAAGGAACTTTGGGCGGAATGACACCACAACAAGCGCACAACTTTGCTCGTCAGACAGCCGATACAGGCAGACTAATTCCGGGAACACCAGAGTTTAAAGCTGCTTTCAATAAAGTAATTGCCGAGGCCGATGTAACCAAAGGTTCAAAATTGGTTGACAATTCAAGAATTTATCATTCAGATGTGAATTACAACTTTAAAGACATCATCAAATTTGCTGAAATTCAAGTGGGCGGATCCTACAGAGAATACCAATTGAATTCTCACGGCAGAATTTATACCGACGATGATGGCCCTATTCATTACACCGACTACGGAGCGTATACTCAGGTAACTAAAAAACTCCTTGATGATCGTTTGAAATTTACCGGATCGGCGCGATACGACAAAAGCAAAAACTTTGACGGAAATGTATCTCCTAGACTTTCCTTGGTATATTCGGCTGGCGAAAAAAGAAATCACAATTTCCGCGCTTCATTTCAAACAGGATTCAGAAATCCCTCAACGCAAGAACAGTATATTGGGTTTAACATCGGAAATATTGTGCTGATTGGTTCTGCCAAAGACAACTTGACACGTTATTCTGAAACTTTACCGGTAGCCAATGGTTCACCGGCTGTTGGTCAGCTATATGCAGGAGGTGATACGGCCATCATGACAGGTGTTAATGCCTATAATAATTCATATACAGCAGCGTCGGTTTCGGCTTTTTCTGATTTCTTGAAAGCCAATCCGGGCAACACGGTAGGTGCTGCCGCTAAGCTTAGAAAAACCAATGTTGATTATGTAAAACCAGAACTAGTAAAGGCTTTTGAAGTAGGTTATCGCGGACAATTAGAAGGATTTACGTATGACTTGAGCGCATATTACAACACCTATTCTGATTTTATCGGGAATCTCAATGTAGTAGCACCTTATTATGGTAAGGCAAGTCAAACTTTTGATTTTGCTTATGATGCTCCATTGTATTTAAATAACCCTGAAGTTCAATCGCTTCACGCATTAGGCAACGAAAACTACCGAGCGTATCAGTTATACACCAATACAGATGTTGAAATTAAATCGTTCGGATTTGGAGCAGGATTTTCTAAAAAACTTCCGGCTAACTTTGAATTTGGCGCCAACTATAACTATGCCCAATTTGATTTTGATCAGGCCAAAGACCCAAGTTTTGAGGCTGGATTTAACACACCAAAACACAGAGTTAAAGCTTCAATCAGCAATGATAAATTGTTCAAAAACTTCGGATTTAATTTAAGCGGAAGATGGAACAGTGAGTATCGTTGGGAATCAACCATGGTTGACGGAACGGTAAAAGCCAATACAGTCATCGACGCACAGATTAATTACAGCATTCCTGCATTGAAATCAGTAATCAAATTAGGAGCAGCCAATATCGGAGGTAAAGACTATACGCAAGTTTTAGGAGCCGGTTTAGTCGGGCAACAGTATTTTGCCTCATGGACAATCAACCCATAATTTAAATTTAAAATTACAGTATCATGATAAAGAATTTTAAATGGTTGCTATTGGCTTCGTTGACCATAGTAGCATGTGATAATAGCGATGACACCGATCCGGTGTATAACTCTTCCGATGGAAAACCACTCACATCAGGCGAGGCTGACTTTTCAAAATATGTCGCTCTAGGCGATTCGTTTGCAGCGGGATTCAGTGATGGAGCTTTGTTTATCGAGGGCCAAAAAGGAGCTTATCCTAATTTGTTGGCAGAGCAATTTGCTACCGTTGGAGGCGGTGATTTCACTACTCCTTTTATGAATGACAACAATGGAGGTTTGCTTTTCGGAGGAATATTTAATCCGAGTTTTGGGCCAAGACTATATTTTAATGGAACTACTCCGGTTACTGTGACCGATTTGCCAACGACCGATGTGGCTAATCATTTATCGGGGACTTTTAGCAACTTAGGAGTTCCTGGCGCAAAAAGTTACCATCTGCTTGCCCCAGGTTATGGTAGCCCGGCTGGTTTAACTACTGTTCCGCCAACGGCCAACCCTTATTATGTAAGATTTGCGTCTTCTACTTCATCTTCTGTAATAGATGATGCCATGGCACAATCGCCAACCTTTTTCTCTCTATGGATTGGTGGAAATGATGAATTAGGATATGCAACAGCCGGAGGTGATGCAACCGTAAACCCTTTAACACCACCAGCAAATTTTGAAGGAGCCTATAATGCTTTAGTGGCAAGATTGGTTTCAGGAGGCGCTAAAGGTGTGGTGGCCAATTTGCCAAGTGTTGTGACGCTTCCTCATTTTCATGTCATCCAATATAATCAGTTAACTCAAGTGAATTTAACGGTTGATGGCGTTAGCCAAGTAGCGGCTTTGAATGCGCAATTATATGGGCCTTTGCACAATGCTTTAGCATTTTTAGGACAAGGAGATAGAATTAATTTGTTGTCAACAACTGGCAATAATCCTATGTTGATGGTAGATGAAAATCTGCCAAATTTATCAGCTCAATTAACAGCGGTGCTTAACGGCGGTGGTTTGGATATTACAACCGCTACCGTTATGGGACAAATCTTTGGGCAGGCTCGTCAAACGCTTCCTACAGACTTAATCTGTTTGAGCGCTTCAGCTAGAATAGGTAAAGCACCTTCAACTGCTATTGACGGGGTAAGTTCACCATCTCCTTCATTGTCTCAACTGGGTGTTACTTTCCCTTTGCCTGACAGATATGTTTTGTTGCCGAGCGAAGTCTCAGAAATTCAGACAGCAACTGAAGCATACAACGCCACTATTCAAGCAGCTGCCACAGCCAACAACCTTGCTTACGTGGATGCCAAAGAGGTGATGAGAAAACTTACAGAAGGAGGAATCACTGCCAACGGATTTACACTTACGGCTAACTTTGTAACCGGAGGAGCTTTTTCGCTTGACGGAATTCACCCGAGCCCGCGCGGATATGCATTAATTGCGAACGAGTTTATCAAAGCCATCAATGCTAAATATGGCTCCAACATGAAAGCAAAAGATTTAGGCAAATACAGAATTCTGTTCCCAGCGAATCCCAATGCATTCTAAAAAATAAAAGTCTATAACTCCAAGGCCTGTTGTGATTTTCATAACGGGCTTTGTTTTTTTGGGAATTATCGACATAAATTTAGCATTCGAGCTATAAAGCAAACAATCTTGTAAAAACTGAATATTTTTTTATTAAAAAGTTGTTGATTTTCTGTTTTAAAAAATTATCTTTGCGCTCGAAAAAACAGCGGTTATTTGACGGCTGTTTTACAAATCTAAAACGCTATTTAATAAATACATAAGCAATGTCAAAAGTAATAGGAAAAGTTGCACAGATCATCGGCCCTGTAGTCGACGTAGCATTCAACGGAAAAGATGTTGAGCTTCCAAAAATCTATGATTCATTAGAAATCAACAAAGCAGACGGTTCAAAATTAGTGCTTGAAGTTCAGGCGCACATCGGTGAAAATACCATAAGAACCATCTCAATGGACTCTACAGACGGTTTGAGCAGAGGTACTGATGTACTTGCTACCGGAGCTCCAATTCAAATGCCGATTGGTTCAGACATTTACGGAAGACTTTTCAACGTAGTGGGTGATGCCATCGACGGTTTGGGAGATTTGCCTAAAGAAGGAGCCAGTGGAACACCTATTCACAAA
>JAXLVE010000029.1:0-24347 GCA_046329175.1 Flavobacteriaceae bacterium | reverse complement strand
CCTCTGTAGGCATAAAGCGGCACCACGACTATATCACCGATAATCCAGAGCGTCCAATTCTCGATTTTTTTATGCGCCATATACCACATAGCAGTAAAAAAAAGTCCCGATGACAGCATATCGACATAGTTGTCTGGGCGAATCGGATAATCAAAGGTTTTATAGACCGCGAAAACTACAAAAATTGTCAGTAAAAACAATAGAATCCCGATGATTTTTTCTTTTTTATTGGTTCGCGAAATCTGCTCGTTTGGTGTGCTTTTTTCTTTATTTCTTCCCCACTGATACCAGCCGTAAATACTCATAATTGAAAAGTAGCCATTGAGCATCATATCGCCCAAATAACCCGCCTCATATAGCAAATAAGTGGTAATGACTGTCGCAATCAAACCGGTGGGATAAGCTAGTATATTGACTTTTTTGACGAGCCAAACACTCCAAATACCCAACAAAAAGACAACCAACTCGAGAAAAACCCGAATCAACGAAGCATCTTTGTAGGAATTAAAAAAGAAATCCGTCATGATTGTGTTTCAAAAAAATGAGGGTTTTCTTCAAAGGCCGTCCCAATAACCACGATATCTGCACCGGCTCGATAGGCCAATTGAATTGCGGATAAACTTCTGATTCCGCCACCCACAATCACCGGAATTGAAACGGTTTGCGCCACTTTTTGAATCAACTCTGTTGGAACCGGATTCAAAGCGCCACTCCCAGCTTCGAGATAAATCAGTTTGTGCCCTAAATATTGTCCTGCCAAAGCAGTTTGTGCGACTAAATCAGAATCGTTTCTGTCGATGGGCGTTGTCTGACTAACGCGCTCAACCGCTGTTTGCGTTCCGCTTTCAATGAGAAGGTACGAAGTGGAAATGACTTCCATTGTTGCTTTTTGCAATATCGGCGCCGCTTTGACTTGTTGTTCTATCAAATAATCAGGATTGCGCCCTGAGGTGAGCGACAAAAACAAAATACCGTCGGCAAAAGTCGATATTTGAGCAGAATTTCCCGGAAATAATAACACCGGTAATTGGGTGTGTATTTTTAGTTGCTGAACCAATTCATCTAGGTAATCTCCGTGAAAAGTACTTCCGCCAACAAAAATATGGGTTACCGGAGCCGATTTTATCTTTTCAGACAAAGGCAAAACATCGTTTACTGAAGTTTTTTCAGGGTCGATTAATACCGCCAAAAGTTTTTGACCGTTTTGCTTTGCTTGTAGTATGGATGAATATATAGAACTCATTCAGATTCAAAAGTGCAGACAAAGATATAGTCTTCGCGTTTAATAAAATGAACCGGGAAAAATTCTGTTTGGTTGTTGAAGTCCAATCGCGCTGTGGTTCTTGTGTCTGAAAGTTCAAAAGGGAATTCACTAATGTGATTCGGATAACTGATGCCTTTTTCGTTTTTGATTTTAAAAACTGATTCTTTGATGCCCCAAACTACGGTGGCTTTTTCAGTTTGTTCGGCTACTGACAAGTTTTTGAGATGCAAATCAACATCCATAAAACGCGGGGCTATTTGCAGCACTTTGGGTTTGATAGCTTCGATGTCGAGCCCTAAATTTTGGTCACTAATGGCGATTCCTGAAAAACCATGCGCATGCGAAATCGAGACAAAACTTCCGTTGGACAAATGCGGTTTTCCGTGCGCGTCATAACTCAAATCAAAATCAGACAACCCCAAATGATTGAGAATTTGGCGCACCGATAAAAACCCTTTTTGATGTTCAACAGACTTCATGTTTTGGAGACGTTGTTGCGATTCGGGTTTTAAAATGAGATTTTCGGTCAATTGTTCAACCGATTCCTCAATTTTCCAGAGGTGTAATTGGGTATGTGGTTTTATGTGAATGGTTTGGTAAAAAGGCATAGTCTGAACATTCTCTAGCCCCGGTAGCAGCGGCATCCTCCTGATTTTTTGTAGGCTAGCCGAAAGAAAATCAGGAGATAAAGCGAATAACGGGAAATAGCTTCAAATTATTTTTCTGATTCTTAGCAGGTTAAACCGAGTCAACGATTCATAAAATTACTTTAAAGCTTTTGAAATAAAAACTTAGTTTGTACTTTTGCCCACTCAAAATATAAACACAAATATACTTTTTAAATGAGTACGACAACTATGCCTTATGTGGCTTATAAAGTAAAAGACATTTCTCTGGCAGCTTGGGGAAGAAAAGAAATTGAATTGGCAGAAGCTGAAATGCCAGGACTTATGGCGCTTCGCAAAGAATACGGCGCTTCGCAACCGCTCAAAGGTGCGCGCATTGCCGGATGTTTGCATATGACCATTCAAACGGCGGTTTTGATTGAAACTTTGATTGCTTTGGGCGCTGAAGTGACTTGGTCGTCTTGCAATATTTTTTCGACTCAAGATCAAGCCGCTGCTGCGATTGCTGCTGCAGGAATTCAGGTATATGCTTGGAAAGGTTTGGATGAGGAATCATTCGATTGGTGCATTGAGCAAACTTTGTTCTTTGGTGAGGACAGAAAACCGCTGAACATGATTTTGGATGACGGTGGCGATTTGACCAATATGGTATTTGACCGTTACCCAGAATTGGTAGCCGGAATCAGAGGTTTATCTGAAGAAACCACTACAGGCGTTCACAGATTGTACGAAAGAATGAAAAACGGAACTTTGGTGATGCCAGCAATCAACGTAAATGATTCGGTGACCAAATCTAAATTTGACAACAAATACGGTTGTAAAGAATCAGCGGTAGATGCGATTCGTCGTGCAACTGATGTAATGTTAGCCGGAAAAAGAGTGGTAGTTTGCGGATACGGTGACGTGGGTAAAGGTACTGCTGCTTCATTCCGTGGCGCTGGTTCTATCGTTACAGTAACTGAAATCGACCCAATCTGTGCTTTACAAGCGGCGATGGACGGTTATGAAGTAAAAAGATTAGATACGGTTGTTGGCAACGCCGACATTGTAATCACTACTACCGGAAACAAAGACATCGTTTTGGGCAGCCACTTCGAGAAAATGAAAGACAAAACCATCGTTTGCAACATCGGTCACTTCGACAACGAGATCGACATGGCTTGGCTCAACAAAAACCACGGCGCGTCTAAAGTAGAAATCAAACCACAAGTAGACAAATACACCATCAACGGAAAAGATATCATCATCTTGGCCGAAGGTCGTTTGGTGAATTTGGGTTGTGCTACAGGTCATCCAAGTTTTGTGATGAGTAACTCGTTTACCAACCAAACTTTGGCGCAAATTGAATTGTGGAACCACAGCGATAAATACAACAACGAAGTATATATGTTGCCAAAACACCTAGATGAAAAAGTTGCTGCTTTGCACTTGGAGAAATTGGGTGTTGAACTCGAAACTTTAAGAGAAGATCAAGCGGCTTATATCGGAGTTGAAGTAAAAGGTCCGTTCAAACCGGAATACTACAGATACTAAAACGACTGTAAGATTTTAGGATCTTAAGATTACAAAAACCCTCGCTGAAAAGTTGAGGGTTTTTTTATTTGAATTTTTCTACCTTTAGAAAGCTAAAAAACCAAACCATGAAAACAACCTTATATTATGGAATGTTGTTATTGACATTTCAGAGCTTTGGGCAAATTATTAACTCAGCACCTTATATTCTAACAGTTGACCAGGCCAAACAATGGACCCAAAATGGGCCGACCGCATCGACTGATTTAATTGCAACGGTTAATTTAGTGCCTCGTTTTTCCGACGCCGCTACCCAATTCAATCCAATGTTGACCAACGATATGCAGATTACTTATGTTCCCGACGGCATGAACAATTTAGGGAATTACTTCGGCGAGCAGAGCCAGTTTAACCTATACAATTTTACCCATTGGGCTTACATCGACAAGTTAATTTGGTTTGGCGGAACTGCCTCGCAGACCTTGCAACTTCCTTCTTCGCCTTGGGTGAATGCTGCCCATAGAAATGGTGTAAAGGTTTTTGGGAATGTGTTTTTTGCGCCGACTGCTTTTGGCGGATCAACCACCACATTGACCAATTTTCTCGAACAAGACGGCTCCGGAAATTTTGTGATTCTGCCCAAAATGATTGACATGATGCAATATTATGGTTTTGACGGCTGGTTCATCAACGAAGAAACCGCCACCAATGCCACGACTGCTTTGCTCATGCGCGACTTTGTCAAAGCATTGACCGCTGCCGCCGAGGCTGTTAGTAAAGAAGTCATGTGGTATGATGCAATGCGACTCAACGGCGCTGTGGGCTGGCAAAACCGACTCAATGCCAACAACAGTCCGCTGGTACAAGACGATGCCGACGGTGATTCTAGTAACGGTTTTGAGAGTCGAGTAAGCAGCAGCATTTTTATTAATTTTTTCTGGAGCGGAACCACGCTGCCCAATGCTTCCCGTACGCGAGCTGCCACTATTGGTCGTTCTGAATTTGATGTGTTTACCGGCGCTGATATTTGGCCCGGACGCAACCAAGGCGATTTTGAACTTAGCGGCAATACGTTTATGAGTAATTTGCATCAAACTGATGGCATTACACCGGTCACTTCACTCGGATTGTTCGCGCCCAACTGTGTGTATAACAATTCAACTTATACCAATTTCAACAACGATCCAACCGATTTCGCAACCTTTTATAATGCAGAAAACCATTTGTTTTCAGGCGATGACAACAACCCTGCAACAGTTGACGCTACCGGATTTAAAGGATTGTGTAATTGGATTCCGGAGGCTTCGGTTATTACCTCATCATTCACGACTGATTTTTGTACTGGACATGGCACTAAAAAATTTGAATATGGTGCGCTACTGAACTCAAATAGTTGGCACGACATAAACAAACAAGCGCTTCTTCCGACATGGCAATGGGCTTTTTCAGAAAACAATTTACTCAGCGCTCGATGGGATTTTGATGATGCGGCTTTTAACGGTAATTCTATTAAAATTTCCGGAAATCTACCGGCCAATCACCCGATTGACTTAATGCTTTATAAGTTAAGTCTTGATGCTACAAATTCTGCTGATCCGATGGTCTTCATTTCAAGACTGACCTACAAAAGTAATTTAGCTGACGCGCACATGCAGTTGGTTGCTGTATTCGCTGATGAACCCAATACAAAATACACTTTCCCTATTTTGGCAGGATTCGATTTAAACAACGGTTGGTTGATGAGCCAAACTTCTCTCGGAAACAGTCCTGAATTTTACTCTAGAAAACTAATTAAAATAGGTCTGCGTTTCGAATCTGATACAAACATTTCTGATTTCAATGTCAATTTGGGCGGTTTAGCAATTGACGTTGTCGGCTTATTGGGAAGTACACAAAACAATCAGAGCACTCATTTTGTAACGCTCAGCTATCCCGAAAAACAAAAAATCATTTTATGCAATATCAACTGGCCAAACGCAAAACAGCTAACTTATACGGTTTGTGATATACAAGGAAAAATCATCCGCCAAAATACCATCGCTGTTCAGGGCACAACAACATTACCGATTGAAACCAATGCTTTGCAAGCCGGTGTTTATCTAATCAAGTTCAACGACCAGAACAACCAAACCGAAACCCGTAAAATGATGGTCAAATAATCAATCACCATACAAAACAAAAAGCCCGACTCAATGAATCGGGCTTTTTTTATGAGATAAAATCTAGTTCTTATGCTTCAAACGGAAGAATAGAAACGTATGATTTGTTATCAGATTTTTTCTGGAACTTCACAATTCCGTCCACTTTTGCATGCAAAGTGTGATCTTTGCTGATGTAAACGTTTTCACCCGGATTGTGTTTAGAACCTCTTTGTCTTACGATGATGTTCCCTGCAATAGCAGCTTGACCTCCAAAAATCTTAACACCTAAACGTTTCGATTCTGATTCTCTACCATTCTTAGAACTACCGACACCTTTCTTGTGAGCCATGACGTATTAGTTTTTAATGTTAATTATTCTTCAGTGGTTGCTTCTGCTTTTTTAGGAGCTGCTTTCTTTTTAGCGCCTGAAGCATTGATGCCTTCAATAACGATTTGGGTAAGAGCCTGTCTGTGACCGTTTCTCTTTTTGTACCCTTTTCTTCTTTTCTTTTTGAAAACAATTACTTTGTCTCCTTTTAAGTGTTGTAACACTTTGGCTTCAACTGAAGCTCCTTCTATAGCCGGGGCGCCTAAAGTAACGTTTCCGTTATCGTCTAACAAAAGAACTTTGTCAAAAGAAACTTTTGAACCTTCTTCGCTAGCCAAACGGTGTACATACACCTTTAAGTCTTTGCTTACTTTGAATTGTTGCCCTGCTATCTCTACGATTGCGTACATAACAATAATGTTTATTTTGTTTATAAAATGAGCGCAAATATACAGCTAAAATCGACACCCACAACATCTTATCAAAAAAATTTTAATCGCCCTTTTTTGTTGATTATCGCAGCTTCAAGTCTTGCAAAATATTTTTTCTGGGCGTGCCGGCGTTCATACCCATTTCGCCCAAAAAGCCGCGGAGTGCGCCGTCGCGCTGTTCGCTTCAATCTTTTGCGTCTGTAAAAAAAGCCGCAAAAGGATTTCCGCTGCCATCGCTCACGCAAAACCGTATGCTAGAAAACTTCAACTAAAAATGCTACATTTGGCGTAACACAATCTTGTTCAAAGCAGACTAAAATCTGCAAAACTGCGATTCATTATGAGAAAAACTTGGTTCATCGGCTGCTTCCTGACTGTTTTGAGCAGCAACTTATTCGCCCAAAAAATCGAATTTCAAGAATACACCTTAGACAACGGCTTGCATGTCATTCTGCATCAAGACAAAACCGCTCCGGTCATTACCACGTCGGTCATGTACCACGTAGGCACCAAAAATGAAAACCCCAACCGCACCGGATTTGCGCATTTCTTTGAGCATTTGCTCTTTGAAGGCACCACCAACATTCCCAAAGGCGAATGGATGAAAATTGTCTCGGGCAACGGTGGCTACAACAACGCGAACACTACGGTTGACCGAACCTATTATTACGAAGTATTTCCGTCGAATAATCTTGAACTTGCCTTGTGGATGGAAGCCGACCGCCTTCGTCAACCCATCATCAACCAAGTAGGCGTCGACACCCAAAAAGAAGTCGTCAAAGAAGAAAAACGCCTCAAAATGGACAACCAACCCTACGGAAATTTGCTCTCAGAAGTGCGCAAAAGTTTGTTTGTGAAACATCCGTACCGCTGGAACATCGACGGCTCGATGGAACATATTGATGCTGCTACTCTAGCTGACTTTCAGGCTTTCAACAAAAAATACTATGTGCCCAACAACGCAGTTTTGGTCGTGGCTGGAAATTTTGAAACCCAACAAGCCGTTGAATGGATCAAGAAATACTTTGGCCCCATCAAAAAATCTGCTGACCCTGAAAAAATCAATATAGCCGAAGAACCCATTACCCAAACCATTCAAGCGCGTTATGAAGATCCGAACATTCAAATTCCGGCCATAGTGGTGGGTTATCGAATTCCATCTATGAAAACACGCGAGGCACGAACACTCGATTTAATCGCGTCTATTTTGAGCGACGGAAAAAGTTCGCGTTTGTACAAAAAAATTGTCGACGAGAAAAAAATGGCCTTACAGATTGGCGCATTTCCGGTCAGCCAAGAAGATTACAGTATGTATGTGATTTACGGATTGCCGATGGGCAACAATTCAACCGACAGTATTTTGGCCGAAATTGACCAAGAAATCCTCAAGTTGCAAACCGAACTTATCTCAGAGCGCGATTATCAAAAACTGCAAAATGCCATTGACACTGATTTTGTGAGCAGAAATTCCGGAGTTGAAAAAATCGCCGAGAATTTGGCCAAATATTATCTGTTGTATGGCGATGTCAACCTCATCAACACCGAGGCTGATTTGTATCGTTCGATCACGCGTGAAGAAATCCGCGAAGCCGCCAAAAAATACCTCAATGCCAACCAACGCCTTATATTGAACTATGTTCCAAAATCTAATTAATCGACCGTTTATGAAAAGATTTTTAGCCTTTACCTTATCGATTTTGAGCTTGACTTTGCAGGCGCAAATCATTCCGATGCCCAAACCCGGACCGGCGCCCACAGTCAACATTGGCAAACCACAAACTTTTGAACTCGGCAACGGACTCAAGGTTTTGGTGGTTGAAAATCATAAACTGCCGAGGGTTTCTTTTAATTTAACCCTTGACAATCCTCCGTATGCCGAAGCTAACAAAAAAGGCGTTTCAGATTTGATGGGCACACTTTTGGGCAGCGGATTTGAAAACACCACCAAAGATGCTTTTAACGAAGAAGTCGATTTCTTGGGCGCTTCGGTCAACTTCAGCAGTGACGGAGCCAGCGCCAGCGGACTTTCAAAATACAGCCAACGCATTTTAGAACTTATGGTTCAAGGCGCTTTGCACACCGCTTTTAATCAAGCCGAATTTGACAAAGAAAAAGCCAAAATGCTCGAAAGTCTTAAAGCCGGCGAAAAAGATGTTTCAACCATTGCCCGCCGAGCAGAAAATGTTTTGTGTTATGGCAAAAACCATCCGTTTGGCGAATATGTTTCAGAAAATTCCTTGAACAGTATCACTCTTGACGATGTAATTTTGAATTACAACACTTATTTTGTTCCTGAAAACGCTTATTTGGTGGTGATTGGCGATGTCAAATTCGATGAAATCAAAACCCAGATTGAAACATTGTTCGGGCCATGGCTCAAAGCTGCCGCTCCGAATTTGAGTTATACCGATCCAAAAGACGTTCAGTACACGCAAATCAATTTTGTCGACGTGCCGAATGCCGTTCAGTCTGAGATTTCAATCATGAATCTCAGCCGACTCAAAATGACCGATGCCGATTATTTTCCGGTGATGCTCACCAACTACATTTTGGGTGGCGGCAACGGCCATTTGATGGATAACATTCGTGAAAAGCACGGCTGGACTTATGATGCTGGGTCAAACATAAGCGCACAAAAATACATCAGCCGTTTTATTGCCTATGCGCAGGTGCGAAACGCTGTGACCGATAGTGCTGTGGTTGAAATGATGGGCGAAGTAAAACGCATGCGCACCGAAAAAGTTTCTGATAAAGAACTCAAAGATGCCAAAGCGAGTTTCATTGGTCAATTTGTGATGCAAACCGAAAAACCACAAGCCATTGCCGGTTATGCTTTGCGCACCAGAACTCAAAATTTACCTGAGGATTTTTACGAAAATTACATCCGCAACATCAACGCGGTATCATCCGAAGATATTCAGCGTGTGGCCAATTTGTACCTCAAACCCGACAAGGCCAGAATTGTGATTGCCGGCAAAGGCGAAGAAATTATTCCGGCGCTGGAAAAACTCAAAATTCCGATGTTTTACTTTGACAAATGGGGCGGAAATACCACCAAACCTGATTATAAAAGGATCGTTCCAAACTCAGTAACAGCAAAATCAGTTTTAGAAAATTACCTCAAAAACATCGGTGGACAAAAAGCGATTTCTGAAGTAAAAACCTTGATGAGCGTGGCCTCGGGAACTATTCAAGGCGCCCCGGTGGAGCTCACTTCTAAAAGTACTTCTTCGGGCAAAATGATGCGCGAAATGAAAGCTATGGGCATGTCGATGATGAAACAAGTCATCAATGACAAATCGGGTTATATCATACAACAAGGCCAACGCAAAGACTTGACACCCGAAGAATTCAAAGAATACCAACAAGTAGCACGTCCGTTTAATGAATTGGAATTGCTCACCAAACCAGGCGTTACATTACAAGGATTAGAAAACTACAATGGCAGCGATGCTTATGTGATCAAAGACGGAAAAAACCTGAAGTATTTTGATGCGCAAACCGGTCTGAAAATTGCCGAAGCTTTGACCCTCAATGTAGGCGGAAAGGAAATTACCCAAACTATTTCATTCGGTGATTATCGCGAAGTGAACGGTCTTAAGTTTCCGTTTGAAACGCGTATCAACTTGGGTATCGAAATTTTACTGGTAACCACCGAAGTCAAAATCAACCAAGGTGTTTCAGACGAAGATTTCAAATAAAAGAAATACATTCAAAAATAAAAGGCTGTCTCTCGGGGCGGCCTTATTTTTTTCCAGTTAAATAAACGCCAACCAAAATGATAGCCGCGCCCAAAAGCTGCAAAGCACTCAAAGATTCTCCGTATAAAATACCCCAAGCACAAGCCACAATCGGAATTAAATAAGTGACTTGTGTTGAGAAAACCGGCGAGGAAATCTGGATGAGTTTATAGAACAAAATGTTGGCGATTCCGGTTCCGAAAACACCCAAAAGCAAAACAAAAAACGAAGCTTTGAGCGTTTGTGGCGTGGTGGCAATGTCTAAATAACCCGTGGTCAATAAAATGATCAACGCAGGCAAAAGCATGATAGCGAAGTTTCCGGCGGTGATGGCTTTCGGACTCAAATCAGACAAATATTTTTTGACCAAATTCACATTGGTCGCATAACACATCGTGGCCACCAGCACAAATCCGGCAAACCAATAATTTTGAGTTGGATGATCCATCGCGCCACTTAAAATAAGAATCATCGTTCCAATCAGACCAATAATCAACCCAATTACCTGACTGCGTTTGACGCTGAGCCCAAAAAAAGCGGTTCCCAAAATCAAGGCATTCACCGGTGTGAGTGAATTAAGAATCGATGTGACTGAACTAGAGATTTGCGTCTCGGCCAAAGCAAAAAAATACGCCGGAATAAAATTGCCAAACAAACCGGCCAAAGCAACATACTTCCATTGATGGCGTGGAATCTCGGGCAAATTTTTATAACTCACCGCCAGCAAAAACACGGCTGCGCATACAATTCTAAGCGAGCCTAATTGATATGGATTGAGCCCATCTAAACCCAATTCAATCAAGATAAACGAACTGCCCCAAATCAGCGCGAGTACCAAAAGTAAAAACCATTTGAGTTGACGGGTTTCCATAGCGATTAATTTGAGCTCAAATTTGTAATAATTTTATGAATTGAGCCTGAGAAAATTAATTATTTTTGTTGCGGATTCTTCAGATGATGCATCCCTCTAACTAAATCCTCATCTCATGAACTTATCAAAATTTTTCGCTGTGGCCTCTTGTTGCGGAATCATCGCTACCGGTTGCAAACAAACTGCCAGCCCGGCTCCGGAAAAAGCGGTCGCCAAAGTAAAACACACAATTAACCCTGAAAAATTACAAACCGCCACTTTTACGATTGACGGAATGACTTGTGCCATTGGTTGCGCCAAAACTATTCAGGACGAATTAACCGATTTAGACGGTGTTCAAAAAGCAGCCGTTGATTTTGACAAAAAACTTGCTACGGTGAGTTTTGACAGCTCATTGCAAACACCTGAATCTTTGACCAAAGTGGTAGAAGCTACCGCCGATGGAAAAACGTATAAAGTTTCTAACATGGTCGCCGGAAAATAAACCCGGCATATTATAAAAAACTAAGGAACCTTGATCGGGTTCCTTTTTTATTTCTTCCAACGAAGGCTTTCAAGCAGGCGCTGCATATCGTTTTTTACGTAACTCGCTGCCGGCATAATCGAATCAAAATTGGGTTTGGCATAAAAATATACCGAACAATCTATAAAATGCTTGGTGCTGTCGGTAGCATAAAATTGTCCGTTGGTAGCAGCGTTTCCGTCAACGTGATAAAACATTCCGTATACTTTGTGGTCTTTATTTATGAAAGGCTGTTCGAGAATATCATCAGCCTTGATAACATGTTCATAGGTGAGTTTCTGAGCATCGCGCAAAAGCACTTTGATATTACCCGAAACCGGTTTGTACGTTAAGTAAATGGTCGCCTTCATCTTGGGATAATGGATCTCAAAATTGCAGTCGGATTTTTCTTTAATCACGGCCTCAGAATTCATATCAAAGGTAAACGGACAGTCGTTTTCGAAATGATCATACGTCGCTTCGGGATAATCCAAACGCAATTGGCCTTCGGGTTTGGGCAATATTTCTTTGCGGCAAGAAATGACCGAAACTGCGAGTAAAATCAACGTTAAAAACAAAATAGACTGCTGGTTTTTCATACTTATTCTAAGGTAACTTTGATTTGTTTGATGCGTTTTTTATCGAGCGATTCAATGGTAAAACGATAATTTTCAAAATGTATTTTCTGTCCTTTCTTCGGGAAATGACCCAAAACTTCCAAAATAAAGCCGGCCAAGGTTTCAGCTTCGCCTTTGTGGGTTTCAAATAAATCTTCATCTACGCCGGTAATTCGATAAAAATCTTTGAGATTGACTTTGCCTTCAAACAGAAAATTTTGATCGTCAATTTGCGAAAAATGAATGTCTTCATCGTCAAATTCATCGCTGATATCGCCCACAATTTCTTCGATGACATCTTCCAACGAAACCACGCCCGAAGTTCCGCCATATTCATCGACGACCACCGCTAAATGGCTTTTCATACGCTGAAAATCTTGCAACAAATTGTCGAGCTTTTTGTTCTCGGGCACAAAGAAAGGTTCGCGCAAAAGCGACGTCCAATTGAATTCTTTTTTGTGAATATAGGGCAGCAAATCTTTGACAAACAAAACGCCTTGAATCTGATCAATATGCTCGCGATAGACCGGAATACGCGAATAACCTTTATCGGTAATCTTGGGCAAAATCTCCGCAAAAGTTTCTGTTATTTCGAGCGCAAACAAATCAATCCGCGGACTCATGACTTGTTTGGTGTCGGTATTGCCGAACGAAACGATGCCTTCGAGAATTTTTTGTTCTTGATGTGAAGTGTCTTCGCTAGAAGTAAGCTCGAGTGCTTGCGAAAGCTGATCGACTGAAAAATTGGTTTTCTGCTTTCCGAGTTTATCGTGTAAATAAATCGAGATAGAACGCATCGGAATACTCACCGGCGAAAGGATTTTGTCTAAAAACAACAGTGGATAAGCAACCCATTGCGCAAATTTGAGATTGTTCCGATTGGCGTAGACTTTGGGCAAAACTTCGCCAAAAAGCAAGATTAAAAAGGTAACCAAAATAACTTCGGTAATGAAGCGCAAAACCGCAGACGCAATGGTTTCAAAAACATGTTGACCAACCACCGAAAATAAAATAACCACTCCGATGTTGATGAAATTATTCGCAACAAGCAAAGTGGCTAAAAATTTTTTGGGTTTTTCGAGTAAGGCAGAAATGATTTTGGCCTTTTCAGGATATTTTCGAGCGCAATCATTTATATCTTTTGGTGTCAGCGAAAAATAGGCTACTTCAGCAGCCGAAACCATCGCAGAACAAAACAGCAGAACAAAAATTCCTGCAAACCCCAACAAAGTCTGGGTGTCTAGCGTTGACCAAAAAGAATAACTGGGCTCTGGGTCCAAATGAAAACAAATTGGTGAGACTTCTTAGAACGGCATATCGTTGTCCGGCATCGAATTCGAGCTTCCGTCAAATCCGGAGTTTTTATCGGTTGATCTTGGTTCTATTTCTTTTTTGACATTGAGAAACGTAAATTCGGTTACCTGAATTTCTGTAGTGTATTTGGTAACGCCTTCGTCGGTTTGCCATTGTCTTGACTTGATTCGGCCTTCAACATAAATCTTATCACCTTTAGAAAGATACTTTTCACATATTTCAGCCGCTTTGTTGCGCACGACTAAATTATGCCATTCGGTCGAGGTAATTTTTTCGTTAGTTGATTTGTTGATGTAGGTTTCATTGGTTGCCAGAGGAAATCTTCCGATACAGTTTCCTCCTTCAAAATAGTGCATTTTGACGTCTTCACCTAAGTGCCCGATCAACATTACTTTATTTAAGGTTCCACTCATTTTTTAGAGGTTTTTTGGGATGGTTGTAATTCGACCAAATGTAGTAATTTTTTGAAAACTAACTCCATTGACTTGTCATAAAATTAAAAATTACAATCGGTGTCGGAAGCTCCATTGCAGCCTGATGAGACATTGCATTCTGTAGATTGCCTGAGAGCTTGACTTTCCAGAATTTTATGTGCAACAATCTGTGGGTAAGCCGATGCGAAATTTCTTCAGAAGTTAGTTCTTTAATGGCTGCAATTTGATTTTTATATTCAGATTTCAAGAGCCATTCTACAATCATCTTTTCATCCGCAGCTGATTCTGTTTCATACAACGGAAACTCATACAATCGCTTCCAAATGCCCGATTCGGACCGTTGTTGAAGTACGGTTTTTTTGTTGTCATCTTCAAAAACCACATAATTAAAATGCTTTTGCTGCACTTTGGTTTTGGAGATTTTCACCGGAAGTTGATTTACTTTTTTCTGATCCAAAGCCAAACAAGCGCTGCTCAAAGGACAAATTGCACAATCCGGATTCTGTGGCACACATTGAAGCGCGCCGAATTCCATCATCGCTTGGTTG
Source organism: Flavobacteriaceae bacterium (assembly GCA_046329175.1). Classification (GTDB taxonomy): domain Bacteria; phylum Bacteroidota; class Bacteroidia; order Flavobacteriales; family Flavobacteriaceae; genus Flavobacterium. Next base: position 10,019 of record JAXLVE010000029.1, on the reverse strand, counting down.
AACAAACCCGGATTCTCAGGTAAAATCAGCTCATTGGCCAAAGAAAAAAACTCTTTAAACGCACCCGACGAAGCAATGTCGGTTTCAATGGCAAAATAACGAGCCAAAACGCGATACACATTTCCGTCAACGACCGGAACTTTCTGATCAAAACAAAACGAAGCAATCGCGGCAGCTGTATATTGACCAATCCCTTTAAGTTTGAGCAACTCATGATAAGTTTCCGGAAATTTACCGTCTAGTTCAAAAGCTATTGTTTGCGCCGTCTGATGCAAATTGCGCGCTCTAGAATAATAACCCAAACCTTGCCAAAGCTTTAAAACCTGCTCTTCAGAAGCATTGGCCAAATCAGCAACCGTTGGAAAAGCTTCGGTAAATGCATAATAATAAGGCATGGCCTGCACTACACGAGTTTGTTGGAGCATGATTTCAGAAAGCCAAATATGATAAGGATTTCGGGTATTTCGCCAAGGTAGATCGCGTTTATTTTGAAGATACCAGTTGGTAATTTGGAAGGCAAAATCCATGTTAATTTTTTGGTCAACAAAAATAAAAGTTTATGTAATTAAATTTTAGTCAATTAGGTTGATTTATTGTTTTATTAATTCATATATTTGCGGCCTCAAAAAAAACCAAATTAATATTTTAAAATACGAAAGAAAATGACGAAAGCAGACATCGTAGCGAAAATTTCTGAGAAGTTAGGTCTTGAAAAAGGAGATGTTCAAGCCACTGTAGAATCTTTTATGGAAGAAGTAAAAACTTCTTTAGAAACAGGAGACAATGTTTATTTAAGAGGATTCGGTAGTTTTATCATCAAAACAAGAGCTGAAAAAACCGGAAGAAATATCTCTAAAAACACCACTATCAAAATTCCGGCGCACAACATTCCGGCTTTCAAACCAGCTAAAGTTTTCGTAGAAGGCGTAAAAACTAACAACGAGGCCAAATAAAAAATTTTATTAATCACAAATTCACCAGCTATGCCAAGTGGTAAAAAAAGAAAAAGACATAAGGTAGCGACGCACAAGCGTAAAAAAAGAGCGAGAGCTAACCGTCACAAAAAGAAAAAGTAGTCTAAAAACTACTTTTTTCTTTTTAAACGTTCCTTGAAATTGAAAATTAGACCATAAGATTGTAGATGTCTTAAAATCCAATTTTCACCGGGTAATATACCTGTAAAATATTGTTTAATCCATCCTTGAGAAGTTGGCAGTTCAAGTTAGTTCTTCTGAGCTGGCCAAAACCGACAACCACTTCACGGATAAAAATTTAACGTGTGAATAAAGAATTAATCATCCGATCTAGTTCTGAAGCCGTAGATTTTGCCTTATTAAAAGATGGAAAACTAATTGAATTACACAAAGAACAAGAACAAAACAACTTCCAGGTCGGCGACATTTTTATTGCAAAAATTCGCAAACCCGTTGCCGGACTCAACGCGGCTTTTGTAAATGTAGGCTTTGAAAAAGATGCCTTTTTACATTATCACGACCTCGGACCGAATCTTGCTTCTCAGCTGAAATTCATCAAACTTGTAAGCACAGGTAAAATAAAAGATTTCTCACTCAAAAACTTTCAGTTTGAAAAAGAGATTGATAAAGACGGAGCCATAGCCGACGTGCTGGGCACCAATCAATCTGTACTGGTTCAAGTGGTCAAAGAGCCCATCTCAACCAAAGGGCCTCGCATTAGTTCTGAACTTTCACTCGCCGGGCGATTCATCGTACTGGTTCCGTTTTCAGATCGCGTATCGGTTTCTCAAAAAATTCAAGAAAGAGCCGAAAAAGACCGCCTCAAAAAACTAGTACAAACCATCAAACCAAAAGGATTCGGTATTATAGTTCGCACTGTAGCCGAAGGCAAAAAAACAGCCGAAATAGAAAAAGACTTGCAGAACCTCATGAGTAGGTGGACTGCAATGTGTAAAAAATTACCAACGGCTCATCATCCGTCTAAAGTATTGGGCGAGCTCAACCGAGCATCGTCTATTTTACGAGACGTTTTTAACGATACTTTCACTGGTATCCACATAGATGATGAAGAGTTGTACGATCAAATCAAAGATTACGTGCAAGAAATTGCACCCGAGAAACAATCTATAATCAAGCTTTATCAGTCCCGAGACACTCCGATTTTTGAAAAATATGGCATTGAACGCCAAATCAAAACTTCTTTCGGAAAAACGGTCTCAATGAGCAAAGGTGCTTATCTGATCATAGAACACACCGAAGCCCTGCACGTTATTGACGTCAACAGTGGCAACCGCTCGAACAAAGCCACCAATCAAGAAGACACCGCACTCGAGGTCAACATGATTGCAGCAGCAGAAATTGCCAGACAACTCCGATTACGCGACATGGGCGGCATCATCGTTATTGATTTTATCGATATGCAAAACCCTGACAATCGCAAAGTCTTGTTTGATTTTCTGCGCGAAGAAATGAACGACGATAAAGCCAAACACAAAGTCTTACCGCCCAGTAAATTTGGCTTGGTGCAAATCACCCGCCAGCGCGTAAGGCCCGAAGTAAACATTAAAACCAGAGAAGAAGATCCGAACAACGAAAACGGCGAAGTTGACGCACCAATTGTCATCATTGACAAAATTGCCTCAGACTTAGAACGCTTCTCAAAAACCCACAACAAAGTAGTGCTCAATGCACATCCGTTTGTGGCTGCTTACCTCAGTAAAGGTTTTCCATCCTTGCGCTTGAAATGGTTTTTCGAGCACAAGAAATGGGTGAAAATCATACCTCGTGATGCTTACACGTACCTAGAATATCACTTTTACGATCAAGACGGAAAGATGATTTCTTAAAAAAACAAAACCGCCCTTTAGTCCAAGTGGCGGTTTTTTTTATGCTTATTTTTTGGGCAGACAATTCCGGCTGTTCGCTTTATCTCGCCCTTTCAGAGCGAGGATGCCGCTGCCATCCGGGCTGCAAAATCGGGTTAGTGAAAATTCTTTTCCCAAAGAAAAATTACACCGGCACACGCTGAGCAATGAGCTCTTTATGAACGCCATCCCACAACGCTTGGCGCATTTGCAAACCTTTCACTACAGCTGCTTCGGCTTCTTGCCAATAAGTTGGGTTATCGCCGCACAATTGTTGGGTCATTTCTAAGGCCAAATGACTGTGGTGATCGCCGTCTACTTCAATATGGCGCTCTAAATAATATTTAAACTCAGAAATACTGTCCGGAAAATTTCGGTCAATATCACCAATAAGCGACATAAACATCCCCGGAATCAAATCTTCGCGACCAAAGGTAAACACCGCCGACTGCAAGTGCGGTTTTTGACTGTTGATGACTTCAAAAGTATATTGAACAAATTTTCGAGCCGCCTGTGGTGTATTGGACACTTCAAAAGCATGATCAAAATCACCGGATTGCTTTAGTTCGGCAATAAACGTTTCAATCGCTGTTGTGTCGGCGCCGGATTGCTTCATAGCGCTCAAATACAACTCAAAATGGCTCATGCGCTCACCTTGACTATTCAAATCAGATTCTTCACCAGCCACAATTTCATTGATTAAATACCGCGTTTGTGCATTTCCGACCACAAACCAAGGAACTGAAGTACAAGTCAAGTTGTTTTGCAGCGTTTTTAAAAGTGACATAAAATCCCAGACGGCATAAATGTGATATTGCATAAAAACCTTTAAATCATCGGGCGTCTGAATTTGCGGATATGCCGGATGATTGAGAATTTCTTGTCTAATGGGATCGATTACATTTCTGAGGTGTTCAATTGGGGTGTTCATTATTTATTTTTTTTGGATGTTTGATTACTTTTTATTTCTTCTTTCGGAAAAAAAGCGTTGCATCAGAGCAGCAGCTTCCTGAGCCATCACACCGCTTTTAACCTCGGTTTTCGGATGCAATTTGGTACCCATCACTTGGTAACCTCTGTGTTCATCTGAAGCGCCATACACCAAACGCGAAAGTTGGCTCCAATACAAAGCTCCTGCACACATCTGACAAGGCTCAAGAGTTACATAGAGCGTACAATTCACAAGATACTTTCCGCCTAAAAAATTGGCTGCAGAGGTAATACTTTGCATCTCAGCATGCGCTGTCACATCGTGTAAAACTTCAGTAAGGTTGTGTGTTCGGGCAATTACGCGATTATCCACCACTACTACGGCACCCACAGGCACTTCGCCTTTTTCATAAGCCAATTCAGCTTCTTGCAAGGCTTTTCGCATAAAATACTCGTCGGTGAAAATCGGTTCCAAAATCTTATTGTTTAAAAACTTTTATTATAGTATTTCCTTTTGATGTTTGAAAATTAAATAAATAAGCACCTGGGTATAATTTACTTGTATCAACAACAACACCAGAAGAATAATACTCTAATGGCAACATTAAAACTTTACCCGATAAATCAACACCTGTCACGAGAACTAATTCTTCTGAAGAATTTAATTTATAGAATAATTTATCTTTTATGGGGTTTGGATACCAATCATGCTCGGTTTTAGAAAAATGAGTTGATAAATTTAAATTGTTGTTAATGCGCGCTATTCTGTTAATTCCAAAATCATTAAACCGATCAAACAGCCCTCCGACAAGTATCTTTCCATCATGCTGCATGGTCATAATATTAATATCATTGTTAAATCCTTGAGTTGAGTCAAAATCCGAATCAATTGTACCATCAGGCATTAACCTATGCAAAAACTTTCCATCTCCGCCTAGGGTTGTCATAACACCCGCTGCAAGTATTTTTTGATCAGGCTGAACAATCAAACTTGAAGCTGCTATTCCATATCCTGAATCGGGTGAAAAAGTTGAATCAAAACTTCCGTCAGAATTTATCCTAGCTATCAAGGGTGCAGAAAAACCATTGTAGTTACCAAAAAGACCTCCTATAATATATTTACCATCTGCTTGAATAGTAATTGACCTAACAACTCTGTTGGGGCCAGTGCCAGGATTGAATGTATTATCAAGAGTTCCGTCTGCATTTAATCTGGCTATTCTTTGGGTGGGTATACCATTGTATGTGAAAAATTCACCAACAATCATAATTCTACCATCTGATTGAATAATATGATCTACAATAGCTCTTTGTAAACCAACTTCTGTGCCTTGAGAAAAAAATGATTGATCAATGGAACCGTCAGAATTAATTCTTGCAATATTACCGCATGGATAACCATTGTATGAGCTAAATGAACCTGTAATAATATATTTGTCGGCTTGCTTTGAAATTCTTAAAACCCTCCGATTGGCTCCCAGACCAGGATCAAAAGTTGGGTCAAGAGTCCCATCTAGATTCAATCTGGCTAAGCCATATCTATTTACACTATCATACAGCCCGAACTCTCCTACAATTAAGAGTTTATTCTCCTCCTCAACCAAGTCATATACTTTAAAATAATTACCTCCAATACCACTGTGAAAACTGTTGTCCAAGTTGCCTTGCAAATCAAGTCTCGCCAAACCATTTACAACAAAACCATTATAATTTGTAAACTGTCCCCCTATTAAAATTTTTTCAGAACTTAACTGATGAATCAAAAAAACATCAAGGTCTACACCAGTACCTACAAGAAATGAATTGTCCAATGAACCATCTTGAGCATGAACCGCTAATCTAAAGAAAATTAAAAATAGTATTTTGTATTTCACTTTGGGTGTAAAGTTTATGCGCAAAAATAGGAATTCAATTTGTTACCTTTGCTTTATGTCTGAAAATTTGCTCACACAGCTTCAAAGCCCTGATGATTTGCGGAAACTCAACCCGCAACAACTGCCGCAACTAGCCGCAGAACTCAGACAGTTTATCATTGACATCGTCTCGGTCAAAGAAGGTCATTTGGGTGCTAGTTTGGGTGTTGTTGAGCTGACTATCGCATTACATTATGTTTTTAACACTCCCTATGATTTACTCATTTGGGATGTCGGACATCAGGCCTACGGACACAAAATTCTTACTGGACGAAAAAACCAATTTTACACCAACCGACAATTGGGTGGAATTTCGGGTTTCCCGAAGCGTTCTGAAAGTATTTATGACGCATTTGGCACCGGACATTCATCGACATCAATATCAGCTGCTTTAGGCATGGCTATTGCTTCTAAACTCAAAGGCGAGCATCATCGCCAACACATTGCCGTGATTGGCGATGCTTCTATTGCCTCAGGAATGGCTTTTGAAGGTTTGAACCATGCCGGCGTGACCGATGCCAATTTACTGGTGATTCTCAACGACAATGCCATCGGAATCGATCCGAGTGTGGGCGCGCTCAAAAACTATTTGACTTCGGTTAAAGACGGAAAAAATCACATCGAAAACAACATAATTAAATCTCTCAATTTTGATTATTCAGGTCCGATTGACGGTCACGATATTCCGAGTTTAATTCGAGAGCTCAATCGCCTCAAAAACGTCAAAGGCCCTAAGTTTTTACACATCATTACAACCAAAGGAAAAGGTTTTGCGATGGCCGAGGAGCATCAGGTAAAATACCACGCGCCAGGAAAATTTGACAAAACCACCGGAGAAATCCTGACTAATACGGATGCAGATTTACCTCCGAAATATCAGGATGTTTTTGGTATAACTTTACTTGACCTAGCCCGTAAAAACCCTAATATTGTGGGTATTACACCGGCCATGCCCACCGGAAGTTCTCTTAAAATCATGATGGATGCACTACCTGAGCGTGCTTTTGATGTTGGAATTGCAGAACAACATGCGGTGACGCTTTCTGCCGGAATGGCTAGCCAAGGCATGACGGTTTTTTGCAATATTTATTCAACTTTTTTACAACGCGCTTATGATCAAGTCATTCACGATGTAGCGCTGCAAAACCTACCTGTTGTTTTTTGTTTGGACAGAGCCGGTTTGGTGGGCGAAGATGGTGCCACACACCACGGTTTATATGATTTGGCTTATTTGCGTTGTATTCCGAATTTAATCATCCATGCGCCTAAAGACGAAATAGCCCTAAGAAACATCTTATATACTGCGCAATTGGGCTTGGAGCACCCCATTGCTATTCGTTATCCAAGAGGACGCGGACGCAATACAGATTGGCAAGTTCCTTATTCAAAAATCGAAATTGGAAAAGCTGTTTGTTTGAAAGAAGGTGAAAAAACAGCCATTCTTTCAACCGGAACTATTGGTTATAATGTTACGCAAGCTTTAAATAAAACAAGATTTCTTGAAGAATTTGCTCATTATGATTTTGGCTTTGTCAAACCATTAGACGAGGAAGCATTACACCTAATATTTAAAAAATTTAAAAAAGTAATTACCCTTGAAGATGGATGTATTAAAGGAGGATTTGGCAGTTCCGTCAATGAATTTGCGCAACAACACGGATATTTGATTTCGATACAAAATCTAGGCGTTCCTGATGTTTTTGTCGAACAGGGAACTGTGGCCGAGTTACAACAAATTTGTCAAATAGATTCGGATAGTTTAGCCGCTCTGTTCAATAAGTTAAAATAAAAAAGCCCAATCTTTCGACTGGGCTTTTTAGTATCAAGTTTGATGATTATTTCTTGATGAACTTCTGTGTGTGGTTGATGTTGTCTCCCGCGATTTTTACCACATAAACACCGGCTTGCAATCCACTGATGTTAAGTGATTTTTCAACGTTAAAGTTAGCATCGGTTTGGTTTATTACTACGCGACCGTTGATATCAACAATCTGAATGTTTACTTTACCTGTGTAGTTGTTGATACGGACATTTACCATATTGTTGGCTGGGTTTGGATAAATGCGGAACATGTCGGCTTTATCAAAATAATTCACTGCCAAAGTACAGTTAGGGCCTGCTGGGAACGCTGTAAAGTCTTCAACTTGATCCCCACAATCATTGTTGCTTCCTGAACTAGCATTCAAACCAACTCCTCTACGAGCAAAAACATCCGCAATTAAGCAATAGTCTTGACCTCCAGTTGTAGCTTGATCCGCAGCAAATAAATTATCTCTTCCGGTTACAATGTTCGTAGCAGCGCAGTTTTCTAATTTAAGGGCATCCGCAACCAAACGCATCACTTTATTGTTACCGCCTGTTCCGTTGTAAATATCAGGATCGTAACCATATTTATTAATATAAGCCCAAGTCAAATCCCATAAACATGAAGCCCAAAACTCTCCAACTACATATCTGTAAGCTGTATCTGCTGGGTCAGTAGGAATTACGGCATTTGAATCTGCAAAAGTTCTTGGATTTAGCCCCATATCAGTTGAATAAGGGAAATCTCTGAGTCCAAAACCTGTAGTCGGTTGATTGATAACATAAGTTCCTATTTCTTTTGGCATATCGCCAGTATCTGTTGGTTTGATTTGATTCATTAATCCGAACCAATCAGACCATCCTTCACCCATTTGCTCGTAGTTGGCCATACAACCTGCTTGACCCCCTCCAACTAAGCGGTTCGAGATACCGTGACCATATTCGTGACCAATCACTACGTTATCAAAATCTCCGTCTGCATATAAATACAAGTCAGCTGGAACTTCAATTTTGGCATTTACTGAACCATTGGTTAATTCTGCTACAAAAGAATCTCCGATCTCTTTGGTTACAAAAACCGCCGGAATGGTAATTCCCAACAAACCAGTTGAACTCATTGAAAGTCTGGTTGGGTTGTTAGCAATACTATCCATAACGATAACCGCTGCAGCGCCCGCATCTTGAGCATTCTTAACTTTTAAATTAAAGAAACAACCACCACGTCTAATCAATACAATTTTATCAGCTAAATCAAAAGGATTGGTTGGTGCTTGACAAGCTGAATTATATCCTGGAGGTGTTGGGTTGTTTTGATATAGAGCTAAATCTCTGGTGATTCCGTTTGGAGCAGCCGGAACAGGAATTCTATCAGTTCCTTCAAAAACGTTGGTGGTTGCAGGATAAGCGCCAGCAATAGAAGCGGGTGAATTAATTGTTACATAGTTAGTTGGAGGCGCACCTAAAGTCCACATAAACATTTGAATTCTCGGTCTTACACCATCATTGGTTGGTGTAAAATTAGCGTTGTTCAAAGTAGCAGTGGTTTGTGACCAACCGTCTTGTGAATCTGCAAAAACAGCATCACCGGTAGCCGAAGTAGTTCCACCACGACCTAAGTTATTTTGTTGGAAGTTACCATTAGCTTCGTCAAAACCATACTGATACCAAATGTCGTGCATGATGTTGGTCATGTAAAACAAATTAGTGGTCGCAGCCGGAGTATAATCTGTTGGTTGGTGCGTTTGATCCGAATACGGAAAGTCAAAAGTCAAGGTTGAAGTTCCGTCCGGACGAATGCCGTTACCATTGTTACCATCCGCATCTTCTTGAGCCAAAATATTGTTCCCTCTGGTGTAGGTAAATTTCAAAGCGGCTGAAGTTCCACCGATTGTATTGGCATCGTGCCAACCATTAGGTGAAGCTAAAGTATTACCTGCAGTACTAATTAATTCAAAGTTTCCGTGGTTCGGACTTTCAACATTGTAAGGCAAGACTCTGTAGTTACCAGGGTTGGCCACCAATGAAGAAACTGAAGTTGGATTGAAAGCGTTTAGTTGAAAATTGAAATTGCTTCTCGCATCGTGATTTACATGATCTGCATCACCCATTTTACAGCTGATGGTCAAATCTTGTTTAGCTAAAACTCTTCCATTCACAGCGTCAATTTTCACATCCCAATAATGCTTAGCATCTGGTGAATAGAATTGAAAACCCCAAGCCAAATTCAACTTGTCAGCCACAGGCAAGAAAGCTAATTTAGCCAAAATCGGATCTTCGTGTTTTCCGTCTGAAACGTTGAAGTTTTTTCCGTCAGAAGACAAAATTGAGAAGTTTTCAGCAGCATATCCCATATCAGCGTACGCTTTGTTCAAAGCTTGAATCACCGATAAAGAAGGATTTACTGTATTCACTTTTTGAGCAACATTTGCATGGAAGTTATTGGCCCATCTTAGAACTTGACCATCTTTCACAGAAACGTTTGACTGTGCATTGAAAATTTCAACGCCTTGGTATTTTTGAACCACATAACAACT
>JAXLVE010000028.1:0-32596 GCA_046329175.1 Flavobacteriaceae bacterium | reverse complement strand
AGATTTGATTTGTATTTTGTGTCGTCCTTACTAGCTGCATGGTTGGCAAATTTGTTTTTAATGAAAAGTACTCCGACACATTTTATCATTGGGGCAACATTTATCCTGATTTATCGTTTGTTGGTTATGTCATTGGTTTTAAAAAGAGTTAAATTTTCGGGTTACTTGCCTTTTATATTGGGATGTTTGCCCTTTTTATTTATCTTTTTGTTCGTTGCTAATCTTGCTTATAGTCAACTTTCAGAACATTTTATATTATACCTAATTCAAGGTATTTTCATGGTTCTTTTCGGAGGATTCTGTCTAAGCAGCTACGTGATTAAGCCATCGACTTCGAATACTTTTTTACTGATTAGCACGATGCTTTTTACCGCTACTCAGTTTATCGTCGTGATCAAAGGTTTTCATCCGAGTTTGGGAAGATTGCAATCGGTTGCCATGTTGTTTTTTGTGGCTGCACAATATTTATTGTATAAGTTTATGATGCGCGATGAGCGAAAAATAAGACGTTATTCTATTGTTAACCAAAGCAGAAGAGTAAAGGCTTAACATATACATGGTTCTTTCAGATCAACATACGCGTGTCAAAGTGCTTACAAGCGCTTATTTTTTGATGATTTTTGTCGAAATAGCAGCTGCGCTTATTGACTATCAACCTTTGATTTTTGCAGCTCATGTTGCTCTACCGATTCTGTTGTTAGGCTTGTATTTTACTGAATTTAAGATCAAGTCAAAGCTAATGTTGGTTTTGTTGATCCTGCAAATCATCAGTAATGTTTACTTCTTTTTTGCCATGACCAATTTATATGTATATACTTTGGTAAGTTTTATTTTATTAAGGGTTTTATCGCTTATTTTGGTTTTTAAGAATACCACCGAAAGAAACTATTTGCATATACTCACAGGTTCATTTCCGTTTTTGCTGATCTTTTTTTATTTGGCATCGGTGACCAGCGATGTTTCAGATATTGAATTTGACATTTTGATTCTTCAGAATATACTCATATCGATTTTGGGTGGTTTATCAGTAGTGAATTATCTCAAGAATGATAATCGAACCCACTCACTATTGCTCATCAGTACGTTGTTGTATATTGGTCTGAGATTTATTGTTTTTGTTGAGCATTATTTTTTGGACGAACAAGCAAATTTAATTTATAAGCCTTTTGAAATCATTTTATCTTCGTTGGCAACATTTTCTTTTTATAAATTTGTATTGACCGCCAATGAAACAAATCATGCAAATTCTTAAGTCGCATATTGTCAGTATTTTATTCTTCAGTGTTACGCTTGTATTGATTTTTGCAGAATACAATCAGTGGGAAATGGTTTTGTATATTTTAAAACCCATGCTCATTCCATTGCTTTTGTGGCAATACATCTTAACCGCTAAACATAAATGCTATTGGTATATCATAGCCTTGGGCTTTGCTTTTTTGTCCAACTTATTTTTACTATCTAATGCTTCTGAATGTGTATTGTTGGGAATAATATCATTTTTGTTTTATAGAATTGCCACCATCATTACGGTTGTAAAAGTAGGGAGTCCAGTTTTGTTGCTGCCGCTAGTATTGGCTACACTGCCATTTATTTTTGTGTTTACCTACTTAATTTACATCATAATTCCGCCTGATAATCCGAATTTTTATCCGAGCATCATCAACGATTTGATTATTTCTATATTTAGTGGATTAGGGTTATCCCAATATGTGATGCATGACAACAAGCAAAATTCTTGGCTCATCATCAGTACATTATTGTTTACATTTCTAGTAGTGGTATTTATGATTCAGCATTTCTATCTGTCAAACATCGTATTTCAGCCCGTTTCAGCATTGGTTTTCTCACTCGGGCATTATGCATTCTATATGTTTATGAAAGAAACAGAATCAGAAGATCATACAACAATCGCTCTTCCATGAGTAGCTTTTTGGCTGTCTGAATCAAAGTAAAAATCAATTCGGCCCAAATTCACACCATAACAGCCCACTTGATTGACCAAAACATCTTGATTTGCAGCATTTTTAACGATGGTCGGCTTGTCTAAAAAAGTATGCGTGTGTCCGCCAATAATCAAATCAATATCCTGAGTTAATCCTGCCAATTTCAAATCGCAAATCTTATCCGGCTCATTTTTGTATTGATAACCTATGTGTGAGAGGCAAATCACCAAATCACATTTTTGTTCATGTTTGAGAATGCGCGCCATATCTTGGGCAATTTCAACCGGATCGTTGTAAACCGTTTCTTTGGAATTCTTTTTGTCTACCAAGCCTTCCAGCTGCACTCCCAAACCAAAAACGCCTACTTTGATTCCGTCTTTATTGAAGATTTTATACGGCGGAATCAACCCATTGAGCACCGTATTTTTAAAATCGTAATTGGCCGAAACAAATCCAAAACCGGCATTGGGCAATTGCGCATAAAAACCGTCGATTCCATTGTCAAAATCGTGGTTTCCCAAAGTCGCCAAATCGTATTTCATCATCGTCATGAGCTTAAATTCCAACTCGCCGCCGTAATAATTGAAGTAGGGCGTTCCCTGAAAAATATCCCCCGCATCAAGCAATAAAACATTCGGATTTTCGGCGCGAATCGATTCAATCAAAGTCGCTCTTCGGGCCACGCCACCCATATTCGGGTTTTTCGGATGCGTGGGCGGAAACGGATCAATATAACTGTGCACATCGTTGGTATGCAGCACCGTCAAATGTTTTTTCTTGGCCGATTGAAAACTGCTCAAACCGAGTCCCAAACCAACCAAAGCAGTTGATGCCAATGTTTTTTCAATAAAATCGCGTCTTTTCATGAGCACAATGATGAGTAATAATTGATTTTTTATTTGAAGCTATTTCCCGCTTTTCGCCTATATCTCGCTGCGTAAACTACGCGAGGATGCCGGCTGCAATCGGGGCTAGGGCTGCTGACCTTCCACAGTAATTCGCTTATCCTGAATGAGCGGAATCGTATCAACATCCTTAAAATAATCAATGAGTATGTTTCTGAGTTTATAGTCTAAATCGTATTTGTAAATCCCTTTTTTAAAGAAGTTCATGTTGTCGCCACCGTTCGATAAATAATCATTAGTGCCTACATAATAAATCTGATTTGGGTAAAAAGGCTTTCCTTGAATTTGAATGTTTTTGGGCTTTTGATCTGCGCCAATAGTAAAAGTCAATCCGCTGATTGGATGCGGTTTTTTCTCGGTGATGATATAATTGAGCATTTCTTCAATCTGTTCGCCTTTGAGCGCTACCACCACCAAACTATTTTCAAAAGGCATGATTTCAAAAGCAGTTCTGGCCGTTACATCACCTTGCGGAATAATCGAACGAATTCCTCCGTGGTTGAGCAACACAATATCCATGGATTTTTTTTCTCTGGTTTGAAACACCGGATTGCCTTTTTGCATGACAACATCTGCAAATAAATTGCCCATCGGTGTTTGCCATTGTCCGTTTTTATCAAGTGTTTGCGGGGCATAAGCCAAAACAGCACTCAAATCTTGGTCAATGTGGTCGCGATAAGGTTTGATAAATTGTTCAATGTCAGCAGCTTCTTTTTGGGTGTCGGTAATTCCGATTTCTTTTCCGGTTATCTGATCGACATAGAGTTTTTGTTGACGGCAAGAACTACTGAGTATAAATGTTAAGAATAAAACAAAATAAACCGCGACAACGTTATAGTTTTTTAGTTTTGGCATCCTGAAGTGAAACTTATTTAATTAAATTTGTGAACCAAGTAAAAGTAGTATGTTTTTAAATTATTTGAAGAATTTTTTTACCCAAAAAACCGTTAAGAAAAATCTATCGAATGTAAAACATATCGAATCGCCGAAAACCATCGAAACCGTTGGGATTATTTTTGACGAAACCTACTTTTATGAGCGTGAAGCTTTGGTGAGTGAATTAGTTAAAAACGGAATTCAAGAAACCAACGTTAAAGTATTGGTTTTTAAAGATAAAATCAAGAAAAAAGAAACGTTCGACTATCCGGTTTTTAGCCACAAAGATTTGAGTTGGCGCGCAACTTTTGACAAGTCTGAAGTTAAGGATTTTATAGCTCAAAAATTTGATTTGTTAATCAATTATTACGATACCGAAAAAGCTGCTTTGCTGTTGGTTTCGCATCAATCCAAAGCAAACTTTAAAGTAGGTTTTGCCTCGGTAGATAAAAAGCTCAACAATTTGATGATCAATACCCATGCGGAGAATTATCAGGTGTTTGCTGAAGAGCTTTTCAGATATTTAAAAATATTAAACAAAATATAGTATGCAATCTCTTATTGGCACCGGAGTCGCTCTGGTCACACCGTTTAAAAATGATTTTTCCGTAGACGTTGAGGCGCTCAAAAGAATCGTAGATTTTCAAGTCGAAAACAAAATTGAGTACCTGGTTGTACTGGGAACTACCGCAGAGAGTGCCACACTTTCAAAAGCCGAAAAAGAGCTTGTGATACAAACGGTGATTCAAGCCAATAACCGAAGATTACCTTTGGTTTTAGGTATTGGAAGTAACAACACAGCAGAGGTTATTGAAGAACTTAAAACCAGAGATTTATCAGCTTTTGATGCAATTTTGTCGGTTTCTCCGTACTACAATAAACCAACACAAGAAGGTATTTATCAGCATTTTAAATCCATCGCTGAAGTGTCATCTAAACCCATTATTTTGTATAACGTTCCGGGCAGAACTTCTAGCAATATGATGCCGTCAACGGTGATTCGATTGGCTAATGATTTTAAAAATATTGTGGCTATCAAAGAGGCTGCCGGTGATATCGTACAAGCTATGCAACTTATTCAAAATAAACCCAAAGATTTCTTAGTGATTTCGGGAGATGATATGATAGCGCTTCCGATGGTTTTAGCCGGTGGAAGCGGAGTCATATCGGTTATTGCAGAAGGTTGCCCGAAAGATTTTTCTGAAATGATACGCTTGGGATTACAACGAAAAGTTGATGAAGCTTATGCATTGCACTATCGCTACGCCGATTTGATTGATATGATTTTTGAACAAGGAAATCCGGCCGGAATCAAAGAAGTTTTCAAATCGCTTGGCTTGTCTGAAAATACGGTTCGTTTGCCACTTGTGAACGTCAACAATGATTTGGCTGATAGAATAAATCAATTCGTCAAAAGCCTATAGAAAGCACAGTATTTTGTATAAGAAAAAATATTTTGCGGTAACTAATTAATAACTACATTTGCAGTTCGTTTTTAAAGACGTATTCTGGCGCGTATCCAGACAAATTTTATGAAGAAACTTTTTCTATTATTTTGCTTGCCGTTTTTAATGGTTTCGTGTAGTCAGTATCAAAAGGCGCTTAAGTCTGAAGATATGGCCGTAAAATATGAAGCTGCCGTTAAGAAGTACGATGCCAAAAAATACACCAAAGCCATTCGCTTATTTGAGCAGATGGCTCCAGCTTTTAGAGGGAAACCGCAATCTGAGAAAATGTTTTATATGTTTGCTCAATCGTATTACAAAACCCAACAATATTATTTAGCAGCCTATCAGTTTGAGAGTTTTGTTTCTAGTTATCCGAAGAGCGAAAAAATTGAAGAATGTGCTTATTTAGAGGGATTTTGTTATTCAAAATTATCTCCGGTTTACAGTCTAGACCAAGTTGATACCTATAAAGCCATCAATAAATTGCAATCATTTATTGATACTTATCCAAACTCGACCTATTTGCCGGAAGCCAATGCTACGCTCAAAAAGCTTACGGATAAAATTGAAAAAAAGTACTTTGAAATTGCCAAACAATATAATACCATTGCCGATTACAAATCTGCCTTGGTTGCTTTAGATAATTTTATTTCAGATTATCCAGGAACTCAATACAAAGAAGCGGCTTTATATCTCAAATTGGATTCGGCTTTTAAGTTGGCTGTAAACAGTATTCCGGCCAAAATGGAAGAACGCTATAAAAATGCTAAAACAGCCTACAACGGTTTGATAAAGTTTAAAGACAATTCACAATACAAAGAAAAAGCCGATGAAATGTTGGCCAAAATAGAAGAAGGTTTAAAAAAATACGCTAAATAAAACGTCATGGATTTGAAAAAAACCAATGCTCCGGTAAACACAATTACCTACAACAAGTCTCAACTTGAAGAGCCAACCGGAAATATTTATGAAGCCATTACCATTATGGCTAAAAGAGCTAATCAAATCAATTCTGAAATCAAAAAAGAATTGACTGAGAAACTTGAAGAATTTGCAACATACAACGATAGCTTAGAAGAAGTTTTCGAAAACAAAGAGCAAATCGAAGTTTCAAAATTCTACGAAAAACTTCCTAAGCCACATGCTTTGGCTGTTCAAGAGTGGATGGATGGTAAAATATACCACCGAAACGAGAAATTATAATACATTGCCATGTCGGTCTTAAGCGGAAAAAATATATTGCTAGGCATTTCTGGCGGAATTGCCGCATACAAGACTGCACATTTGGTTCGACTCTTTATTAAAGCCGGTGCTCATGTACGTGTTGTCATGACTCCGGCTTCTAAAGATTTTATCACCCCACTCACTTTATCGACACTTTCTAAAAATCCGGTATATTCATCGTTTTTCAATGACGATGAACAAGCCGAAGACAATGCCCTTTGGAACAACCATGTCGAATTAGGACTTTGGGCAGATTTGATGCTCATTGCTCCGGCTACGGCCAATACACTCTCAAAAATGGCCAACGGCAATTGCGACAATTTTTTAATTGCTTGTTATTTGTCGGCTAAATGTCCGGTTTATTTTGCTCCGGCCATGGATTTAGACATGTACAAACATCCGTCAACTTTGGCTAGTTTTCATGCTTTGCAACAATTTGGCAATGTGATGATTCCGGCCGAATCAGGTGAATTAGCGAGCGGTTTATCGGGCGAGGGTAGAATGGCAGAACCCGAAAATATATTGGCATTTATCGAAGCTGATATATCGGAAAAATTACCGCTTAGAGGAAAAAAAATCATGATAACTGCCGGTCCGACCTATGAAGCCATCGATCCGGTTCGGTTCATTGGAAATCATTCGTCAGGAAAAATGGGTTTTGACATTGCTCAATGCGCAGCTGATTTAGGCGCTGAAGTCGTTTTAATTTCTGGTCCAACTCATTTAAAAACCAATCATTCTAACATTGAACTTATTCGTGTGGTGAGCGCCCAAGAAATGTATGAGGCATGTCATGAACATTTCTCGTCATCGGATGTTGCTATATGCGCGGCTGCAGTAGCGGACTATCGACCCAAAAATGTATCAGATCAAAAAATTAAAAAAAATGCCTCTGAGTTTCAAATTGAACTCGAAAAAACACCAGACATACTAGCTTCGCTCGGAAAAATAAAAGGTAACCAATTTTTAATTGGTTTTGCTTTGGAAACCGAAAACGAAATTGAAAATGCCCAATTGAAAATCCAGAAAAAAAACTTAGATTTGATTGTTTTAAATTCACTGCGCGATGCGGGTTCAGGTTTCGGAACGCCAACCAATCAAGTGACTTTTATCGATGCAGAAAATAAAATTGAACCCAAGCCGTTGCAAACAAAAGAACAAGTTGCCATGGATATTATCAATAAAATATTAGCTCATTATGATGCGTAAAATTGTTTTGTTTTTTTTGTTTATTGGATGGACTTCAATTCAAGCTCAGGAATTGAATTGTACCGTTAAGGTTAACGCTGCTAAAGTGGGCGGCGGAGGTGCGGGTGCGCAGGTATTCAAAACACTTGAGCGTTCGCTAAATGATTTTGTCAATAAGACTTCTTGGACTAACAATGCCCTCAAACTCAAAACCAGTGAGCGAATAACATGTTCTATGTTTATTACCATTGATGAAGCCAACGGAAATAAATATAAAGGAACCATACAGGTACAATCGTCTAGACCGGTCTATAACTCAGCTTTTAGTACGCCGATTTTTAATTACAACGACAAAGATTTTAGTTTTGAATATACCGAATTCCAAAACTTGAACTATAATCCCAACACATTTGAATCAAATTTGGTATCGGTTGTTTCTTATTATTGTTTGATGATTATTGGCTTTGATGCGGATACTTTTGCACAAGACGGCGGAACAGCTTACTACGAAATGGCCCAAGATATTGCTACAGTAGCTCAATCAAGTGGATATGCAGGTTGGAATATGGGCGACACCAATCAAAACAGATATTTTCTCATCAACAATGTTTTGTCAACCCTATATGTTCAATTCAGAGATGCTTTATACCGCTATCATTTTGAAGGCATGGATATGATGCATAAAAACCAAAAAATGGCCAAAGAAAAAATTATCTCAGCCATTACGCAGCTATCTTATATGGAACTCAGTAAGCCCAATTCATTTTTGACACGTATATTTTTTGATGCCAAAGCCGATGAAATTGTATCGATATTTACCGGTGGTCCGGCAGTAGACAATTCAGTTTTGGTTGATAAATTATTTACAATATCTCCGATGAATTCAGCTAAGTGGTCTGAAATCAAAATATAAGAGAACTAGTTTTTCAATAACCTTTCATGATCCAATCTTTATCCATTCAAAACTTTGCTTTGATTGAGCAACTCAAAATGGATTTTTCACCCGGATTTACCATCATTACCGGTGAAACCGGCGCCGGAAAGTCGATTCTTTTAGGTGCTTTGGGTTTGGTTTTGGGCAAACGTGCCGATTTATCTTCACTTAAAAACAAAGAAGAAAAGTGTGTGATTGAAGCGCATTTTGATATTTCTGCTTATGATTTAAAAGAATTTTTCTCTGAAAATGATCTTGACTACGAGAACATAAGCATTTTGCGAAGAGAAATTCTTCCGTCCGGAAAATCACGCGCTTTTATCAATGACACACCGGTCAATCTTCAAGAATTGCAAGCGCTGGGCGAACAACTCATCGATATACATTCGCAGCACGAAACCAGAGAACTTTCTGAAAATCAATATCAGTTTGAAATGCTCGATTCGTTTTCGGGTAACGGCTTAGAATTAACTCAATATCAAGAACAACTCAAAATTTATAAATCACAAGTGCAAAATCTCAGACAATTTGAGTCTGATTTGAAGCAAATACAACAAGAGTTTGATTATCATCAGTTTTTATTACAAGAATTGCAACAAATTTCTTTGACGGATATCAATCAAACCGAGATGGAATCGCAACTTGAACAACTCAGCCATGTTGAATTCATCAAAGAGAATTTGCACAAAGCATACGCCGCAGCTCAAGACGAACAATTTGGTGTGATGCATTTGTTGCATGAAATGAAATCGGCCATTCAAAAAGTGGCAGGATTTTCATCGAGATTTGCCTCGTTGAATGAACGCCTCGAAAGCGCTTTTATTGAGCTCAAAGATGTTGCTTCTGAAATTGAGCAATCTGGTGACGAGTTGGTTTTGGATCCGAAAAAAGCCGAAGAAATTGAGCAAAAACTACAACTTCTGTACGCTTTACAGAAAAAGCATCAGGTAACATCGGTAGCCGAACTCATTGAAATTCAAAAAGCATTAGAACAAAAAGTTTTGGTGGTTGATCAAGCTCAAGAGCAAATTGAAACTTTACAAAAAGCTATAGAATTGGCTCAAAAAACATTAGACGAAATAGCTTACAGAATTAGTAAAAACCGACAGAAAGCTGCTCTTGATTTGACAAGACAACTTCAAGAAATGCTTGCTCAATTAGGCATGCCCAATGCGCGTTTTAAAATTGAAATTGAGCCTGTCGGCGAATACTTTAACAATGGGAAAGATCAGTTGCAATTTTTATTGTCTGCCAATCTAGGCAGTGAATACGGATTGCTCAGAAAAGTTGCTTCAGGCGGAGAACTCTCGAGAATTATGCTCTCAGTTAAAGCAATTCTAGCCAAATATACACAACTTCCAACTATAATTTTTGATGAAATAGATGCTGGGGTTTCAGGCGAGATTGCCAATCAAATGGGCGAGATTATGAATCAAATGAGTCAACAGATGCAGGTTTTTGCCATTACACATTTGCCACAGATTGCGGCTAAAGGAAACCAACATTTTAAAGTATTTAAAACAACTAATAATCAAAAAACAACTACTGAAATCAACGCCTTAGATAAAGAGCAGCGTATTACTGAAATTGCTCAAATGTTATCTGGCGCAGAGGTTTCAGAATCGGCTTTAAATCACGCGAAATCCTTGCTCAACTAATTATTTGAGTTATATTTGTTTCGCATTTTTTAGATTTTATTTTAACATACAAATACATTCATAGTTATGATTATTGAACCAAGAATGAGAGGCTTTATCTGTTTAACTGCCCATCCGAATGGTTGTGCACAAAGCGTAAAAAATCAAATTAAATACGTGCAGTCAAAAGGCAGTATCAATGGTCCAAAAAGAGTTTTGGTCATTGGCGCTTCAACAGGCTTTGGATTAGCTTCTCGGATTACCGCAGCTTTTGGTTCTGGAGCATCAACCATTGGTGTATTTTTTGAAAAACCGGGCTCTGAAGGTAAAACAGCTACACCGGGTTGGTATAACAGCGCCGCTTTTGAAAAAGAAGCACATGCAGCGGGATTGTATGCTAAAAGCATCAACGGAGATGCCTTTTCAAATGAAGTGAAACAGCAAACCATTGATATGATTAAGGCCGATTTGGGTCAGGTTGATTTAATTATTTATAGTTTGGCCTCACCAGTGCGTTTGCATCCTGAAAGTGGAGTTTTGTATCGTTCAGCCTTGAAACCGATTGGTAGTACTTTTAGCAATAAAACGGTTGATTTTCACACCGGTGTTGTAAGTCAAGTATCGATTGAGCCGGCTACTGAAGACGATATCAAAAATACGGTTGTTGTTATGGGTGGTGAGGATTGGTCTATGTGGATGGAAGCCATGAAAAAGGCAGGTGTTTTAGCTCAAGGCGCCATGACTATTGCTTATTCATATATTGGACCTGCGGTTACTGAGGCAGTTTATCGAAAAGGAACAATTGGTCGTGCCAAAGATCACTTAGAAGCTACTGCATCAGAAATTACCAAAAATTTAGCTTCAGTAGGAGGTAAGGCTTATGTCTCGGTTAATAAGGCACTGGTTACCCAAGCAAGTTCGGCTATACCGGTAATTCCTTTGTATATCTCACTTTTATACAAAATAATGAAAGCCAAAGGAATTCACGAAGGTTGTATTGAACAAATGCAACGTTTGTTTTCTGAGAGACTTTTTCACGACGAAGCTATTCCAACCGATGCTGAAGGAAGAATCAGAATTGACGATTGGGAAATGCGTGACGATGTACAAGAAAAAGTTGCTGCTCTATGGCAAGAAGCTACGACAGAATCCCTTCCGGAAATTGGTGATTTAGCAGGTTACAAACAAGAATTTTTGAACCTATTCGGATTTGGTTTTGAAGGAGTTGATTATTTAATCGATACGCAAGAGGTCGTGCCAATTTCAAGCATTGATTGAGTTAACTAATAATATTTAAAAAACCGAATCGTTGAGATTCGGTTTTTTTGTGTTAAAACCTAAATTCTGAAGGTTTATTTTTCATTTTGTTAAGTTATTTTTAATAATTTTAGGCCAAACAATTTATTAACTAAAAAAACACAGAATGAAAAAAACTACATTCAATTTAATGTTGGGTTTTGCATTGTTATTTCCGATTTTAATTTTCGGACAAGCGAATGACAATTTCGCAGATGCAGAAGCCATCAGTTGCGGAGGTAACTACACCGGAACTACTGCAACAGCTACTCTGGATGAAGATTCAGCTCCTGATGGATTTGGTGCCGATATGGATGCGCCAAACGTATGGTACTCGTACACAGGATCCGGATCAGCAGAAACCATCACACTTAATTTGTGTAATTCATCTTATGACTCATCGGTATTGGTGTATACCGGATCTTCTGGCAACTTGACTTTGATTGCTGGAAATGATGATGATAACACTTGCGGTGTTGGTTTAACTACCCGTTCAAGGTTGAGTTTTACCTCTGATGGTTTATCAACTTATTACATTGCTATCGAAGGATGGAATGCCGGCAGTGTGGGTGCGTACACCATGGATGTAACCTGCGCTGCAGTGAACCCTCCAGCTGTGACAAACCAAACCTGTGCAACCGCTTTAACATTGAATGTTGACGGTTCATCAACAAATTCAGATAATTCATACGGTGATGTAAGTCCTAATCAACCTACCTGTGATTTGTTTGGAAACATTCAAGATGTTTGGTTTTCTTTTACTCCGACATCAGCAACTGTTGATTGTGTTGTAAACTTGGGCACTATGACTTCTGGAAATATGGCTATATACTCAGGTGACTGTGCGGGTGGACTGATTCAAATGACTTGTACTTCGAATTTTACAACCACCACTACACAATCAATGACAACTTTGACTGCTGGTGATACTTATTATGTTCAAGTATGGAGTAACGGTGCTGAACAAGGCACATTTAGTATTGCACTAACCGATCCTTCTATTTGTTTGCCCGTAGCTACTTTTGAAAAAATATCAAACTGTCCGCTAGATTCCTCTTTTACATTGACAGCTGATATAACTAGTTTGGCATCGGCTACTTCAGTAACGATATCAGATAACCAAGGAAGTTCTACCCAAACCATAAATGCTCCCGGATTAGTAACATTCGGACCTTATCCTGGTGGAACATCGGTGGTATTAACCGTCACAAATGATCAAAGCACATCTTGTACACTTGTGAGTAATACCTTCACTCAAGGTGCAACTTGCCCTATGGCTAATGATGACTGTGCTAATGCTGTGACAATTAACTGTGGTGATACTTTAACAACACAAACAACAGATGGAGCTACTGGCGGAACAGGCACTTCGTGTGTTGGAACTATCGGAAATGATGTATGGTACACATTTACCGGGGACGGGCAAATATTGACTCTAACAGCAACTTCAACCAATGGTGAAGGACCACAAGTTGAAGTTTATGAAAGTACTGATGGTACTTGTAGTGGATTCACGGCCGGAAGTTGTTTTGCGGCTGCAGGCTCAGGCGAAACTACGGTTGCACTTAATTTTAGTACAACTAATGGAACAGTATATTATGCCCATATAGGTAGTTGGATCAATGGGGATCCTGCGGTAGAATTTGATTTGTCTCTTACTTGTGAAGCTCCACCGACAGCTCCAGATAATGATGAATGTTCAGGTGCTTATGTTGTAAGCGTTAACCCTGATTTATCTTGTGGTTCAGTAACTTCGGGTACTCTTGTTGGTGCCACTGCTTCTGCCGTTGATGCTAATGCTTGTGGTGGAACAGAAGACGATGATGTATGGTTTTCATTTGTTGCTACTGATACAAGACATCAGATTAGCTTGAATAATGTAGCCGGTTCAACTACAGATTTATACCATTCATTGTGGGAAGGTGATTGTACTGGTTTAACCTTGGTAGCAGGTTCATGTTCTGATGCCAACACAAGTGCTCCAAGCGGCTTAACAGTAGGTAATACTTATTACATCCGTGTATATTCATATACAGCCACACCATTACAAACGACTACTTTTGATGTTTGTGTAGGTACATTGCCGCCTGCACCAGCTAATGATGAGTGTACAGGAGCTTACGAAGTAACTGTAAATACTGATTTATCTTGCACTTCTGTGACCTCTGGTACTGTGCTAAGCGCCACTCCATCAAATGTTGATAGTGCTGCTTGTTCCGGAACAGAAGATGATGATGTATGGTTTTCATTTGTTGCTACAGATACTAGACACCAAATTAAATTACTCAACGTAGCTGGTTCAACCACGGATATGTATCATTCTTTGTGGCAAGGTGATTGTACTGGACTTTCGTTAGTAACCGGTTCATGTTCAGATGCTGATACTAGTAATCCATCTGGATTAACCATTGGACAAACTTATTACATCCGTGTAAACACTTACACAGCTACTGCTGGACAAACCTCTACTTTTGACGTTTGTGTTGGAACATTCCCTCCACCGCCTGCAAATGATGATTGTACAGGAGCTGAGCCAATTACCGTTGGAACTGCTTTTGCTGATTTTGCTATTGTAGGAACCAATGCTTCTGCAAGTTCAACTACTGGTTTGACTTTCAACTGTCAAACCAACCGTAAAAATGATGTTTGGTATAGCTTTACAGTACCTGCTTCAGGATCATTTACAGTTGAAACTGACGCTAACACGGGAACTGCTATGACCGATTCAGTTCTTAGCGTATTCAGTGGAACTTGTGGTGCATTAACTGAAGTAGGTTGCGATGATGATGCAGGTAACGGAAACTTCTCTAAAGTATCTGTAACCGGTCAAAACCCTGGCGATACTTTGTATATTGGTGTTTGGACTTATGGAACAGGTAATGACGGAGAATTCAAGTTATCTGTTTATGATCCTACCGCAGCTACCAGCTCATTTGACAATTCTAACTTTACGTATTATCCAAATCCTGTTGATACGGTGCTAAATTTGAACTATGTGAAAAACATTTCTTCAGTTTCAGTTTACAATTTGGTTGGACAAGAAGTAATGACTAAAGCAAGCAACAACGTAAATCAAGTTGATATGTCTCATTTAGCTAGTGGAACTTACTTAGTAAAAGTAACTTCTGACAACCAAGTGAAAACAATTAAAATCAACAAGTTATAAAAAATTGTTTAAAAATATTTCAAAGCCATCCCTAAGGATGGCTTTTTTGTTTTATTAATATTTGTTATTTTTATGCGGTATTAACTTTAATATATCGATATGAAAAAAATTACAAAAATCTTTTTAGGTATTGGCTTGTTGCTCAGCGCTGCAACTCAAGCTCAATGTCTTGATGCTATTGAAGGGCAGTATCCATCTGCAACTTCAACAGCAACAACTTGTGACGGTTTAACTGCAACAGTAGTTACAACTGCAGGTTGGGCTAGTGAATACTCATTAGTCAATGTAACTGCTGGTGAAACTTACACTTTCAGAAGTTCAGTAGCGACGGATTACATTACCATTAGTTCTGATGATGGCGCAACTGCAGCCGCTTTTGGAACTACACCAGTAGTATGGGTTGCTGATGTAACCGGTCCTATTCGTTTTTACACACATTTGGATGATCAATGTGGCGGAGAACAAGTATCCAGAACAAGATCATACGTTTGTGGAATTCCTCCATGTGTTTCTTCAACAGTTGCTTTTTCAACCGAGAGAGATTGTGATAACTCAACGTTTACAATTTTAGCAGACGTAAGTAGTTTGGGTTCGGCTGCAACTTTGACAGTTTCAGATGATCAATCAAGTCCTACGCAATCAGTAAATGCACCAGGCGTAGTAACTTTTGGGCCATATTCTTTTGGTACAACGGTTACATTATCAGTTGCTAATGATGATAATTCGCTCTGTACAGTTACGAGTGATCCATTAGTTATTTTTGCTTGTCCGATGGCTAATGATGATTGTTCTAATGCTGTAACGCTTAATTGTGGTGATGCTTTAACGAACCAAACTACTGAAGGTGCTACAGGTGGAACCAGCACTTCTTGTGTAGGAACCATCGGTGACGATGTTTGGTATACTTTTACAGGTAACGGACAAATCTACACTTTAACTGCCACTTCAGGAAATGGCGAAGGCCCTCAAGTTGAAGTTTACGAAAGTACTGACGGAACTTGTAGCGGATTTGCTGCGGGTACTTGTATTGCAGCAGCCGGTTCAGGTGAGACTACTGTAACTTTGGATGTTCATACTACTGACACTACTGTGTATTATGTTCATGTGGGTAGTTGGATTAATGGTGATCCAGCTGTGATTTTTGATTTATCATTGACATGTGCAGATGCACCGCCAGCTCCAGCTAATGATGATTGTGCTAATGCGATTTCTTTAGCTTGTGGTGATACTCTTACTGGTCAAACAACTAATGGGGCAACCGGTGGAACCGGTACTTCATGTGTGGGTACTATTGGAGATGATGTTTGGTATACTTTTAATGGTGACGGACAAATTTTCACTCTAACTGCTACTGCTACTGGGGCTGAAGGCCCTCAGTTAGAAGTTTATGAAAGCACTGATGGTACTTGTGGAGGATTTACTCCGGGAACTTGTTACGCGGCTGCAGGAACAGGAGAAACTGCTGTAACTTTGACTTTCAATACAACTAGTGGATCTGTTTATTTTGCACACGTAGGTAGCTGGATTAATGGAGACCCTGCTGTTGATTTTGATTTATCACTCACTTGTCAAGCTCCACCAACTGCTCCAGATAATGACGAATGTTCAGGTGCTTATGTTGTAACTGTTAACCCTGATTTATCATGTGGTTCAGTAACTTCAGGAACTGTTTTTGGAGCAACAGCTTCATCAGTTGACGCTACCGCTTGTGGTGGTACAGAAGATGACGATGTTTGGTTCTCATTTGTAGCAACTGATACAAGACATCAAATTAGTTTAACAAATGTTACTGGTTCAACTACTGATATGTTCCATTCATTATGGGAAGGTGATTGCGCTGGTTTAACTTTAGTGGCTGGTTCATGTTCAGATGCTGATACAAGCGCACCATCAGGTTTAACGATTGGTAATACTTATTACATCCGTGTTTATACATCAGGTTCAACAGCTTTGGCTGATACAACTTTTGATGTTTGCGTTGGAACTCTACCTCCGCCACCGGCTAATGACGATTGTTCAGGTGCTGAGTCAATTACTGTAGGAACTGCTTTTGCTGATTTTGCTGTAGTAGGAACTACTGCTTCTGCTAGTACAGTTTCAGGTTTAACATACAACTGTCAAACTAACCGTAAAAATGATGTTTGGTATAGTTTCACTGTACCTGCGTCTGGATCTGTAACAGTAGAAACAGATACTAGTGCCGGAACATCGGTTACTGATACTGTACTTAGTGTGTTTACAGGAACTTGTGGTTCTTTAACCGAAGTTGGTTGTGATGATGACACAGGTAACGGAAACTTCTCAATAACAAACGTTACTGGTTTGACTCCGGGTGATACTGTTTATGTAGGTGTATGGACTTGGGGAACATCTGCTGATGGTGAATTCCAAGTATCTGTTTACGACCCAACGGCTGCAACCAGTTCATTTGACAATGCAAACTTTACTTACTATCCAAACCCAGTTGATACAGTGTTGAACTTGAACTATGTAAAAAACATTTCTTCAGTTTCAGTATTTAACTTGGTTGGTCAAGAGGTAATGGCTAAAACCAGCAATAACCTTACTCAAATTGATATGTCGCACTTAGCTAGCGGAACTTACTTAGTAAAAGTAACTTCTGATAATCAAGTAAAAACTATCAAAATTAATAAACGATAATTAATTCGTTTTACTGCAAAAGCCACCTCAAAAGGGTGGCTTTTCTTTTTAATATGATTTATATTTGTTCAAAATAATCCTATATGTTTTCTATCATTATTCCGGTGTATAATCGCCCTGATGAAATTGATGAATTGCTCCAGAGTTTAACCCAACTTGATTATAAACAAAAGTTTGAAGTGGTTATTGTCGAAGACGGGTCAACTTTGCCGGCGCTCTCTGTTTTAGAAAAATACAAGGGTAAACTTCAAATGACTTATTTGAGTAAAAGTAATACCGGCCCCGGCGATTCCAGAAACTACGGAATGAAGCATGCCAACGGAGATTATTTTATTCTTTTTGATTCAGATTGTATTGTTCCAAGCCATTATCTTACTGAAGTTGAAAAGGCTTTCCAAATCAATTATGTCGATTGTTTTGGCGGACCGGATAAAGCCCTAAAATCGTTTTCAAAAGTTCAGAAAGCCATAAACTTCTCAATGACTTCATTCATAACGACCGGTGGAATTCGCGGTGGCTCAGAAACCCTCAACAAATTTCAACCGCGTAGTTTTAATATGGGCATTTCTAAAAAAGCCTTTGAAGCTTCTGGCGGTTTTGGCTCAATTCATCCCGGTGAAGATCCGGATTTATCTATCAGATTATGGCAATTGGGTTTTGAAACCAGATTATTTCCAAAAGCATATGTGTATCACAAGCGCCGAATAGATTGGGATAAATTCTATACTCAAGTCAATAAATTTGGCAAGGCAAGGCCAATTCTTGATTCTTGGCATCCGCATTACCGAAAATGGTCCTATTTTTTTCCGACCGTATTTATACTCGGATTTTACTTTGCTTTATTCTTGTTGATTTTCGCGCAAGACAACCTTCTGAAATTGTATTTTATTTATTTCTTTCTGTTGTTTTTGGTTTCTTCTTTTCAGAATCGAAATGTGTTGATTGGATTGTTGTCTGTTAAAGCTGCTTGGAAACAGTTTCAAGGCTATGGATTAGGCTTTCTGCAATCGTTTATTAAAATAAGACTACTGAATCAAAATCCTCAGGAAGCTTTTCCGGAATTATTCTTCAAAAAATGACCAAAATCATCGGTTTAACAGGCGGTATTGGCAGTGGGAAAACCACCGTTGCAAAACAGTTCACAGAAGCTGGAATTCCTGTTTATATAGCCGATGAAGAGGCTAAAAAAATATTGTATCAACCTGAAATCATTTCTCAAATTGAAGCAACTTTTGGAGATTCAGTTTTAGAAGATAACCAAATATCCAGAGCCAAATTAGCGCAAGTTGTTTTTAATCATCCAGAAAAATTAGCCTTACTCAATTCAATCATTCATCCGGCGGTCAAAAAGCATTTTCAACAGTGGCTCAATGAACATCAGGCATTTCCTTTTGTTGTTAGAGAAGCAGCTATTTTATTCGAAAGCGGAACTTATCACGATTGCGATTTCATCATTTCAGTAATCGCTCCGGTTGAAGAGCGAATTTCTCGGGTTATGCAGCGCGACCAAGTCGATAAAACAGCTGTTTTAGCTCGTATCAACAACCAATGGACCGATGAACAACGCATCGCCAAAAGTGATTTTGTGATTGAGAATGTAACACCTGAAAACACTAAGCGACAAGTCGAAGAAATTCTGAAAAAACTAACAATTATTTAAAATTTAGTTCGGGTGTTAATGTTTGGTTAATCTATTTATTGGCTAAATGTTAAAATGTTAATTTTGATTCGATGAATAAATTGTTTTTTCGATTGCTTGTACTGCTCATGAGCTTGTCGTTAATCGGCATCATACTCGTACAAGTTTATTGGTTTAATACTTCATTCAAAAACAATGAAGAACAATTTAGGTTTCATGTAAAACAGGTGATTGGCAATGTGGCCAATAAGCTTGAACAAGACGAAGCTCTGAGTTTTATTGACAAGTACAAAAAGCTCAAAGACAGCATTGGTAAAGAACCTCAAAAAAGTGATTTTTTAGAATTTGGTTATTACCAACGCAATTCAAAAACCAACGAAACCATTATTTATTCAAACAATATTATTTCTGAAGATTACAATATATCTTCAACGCTCTTTGACAAAAAAGCCGACAGTATCAGACTCAAGAATTTTACCTCTAAGCGAGTTACTGAAGTTTATAACAATGCAAATATTGATAAATCAGGGATGCAACAAAAAATTACCCCTGACATCAAAATCAAGAAAGCCGGAAACATGGATGTGCTAGACAATGCCCAATTTGAAATTTTTTTCAGAGACATTGCCGCCGCGAAGCCTTTACAAGAGCGCGTTTCAAAAGAGCGTTTGGCACAATTACTTCACGATGAACTTCGTCAGTATTCGGTAAAAACACCTTTTGAATTTAGTATTTACAGCGACGGATTGGCTACCAAAATCCAATCAGAAAACTTTAATTACCAAAAAGACAAAACCTATTCAATTCCTGTTTTTACAGACAACGAAGGCCAAACCAAATATCAATTATTGGTTAGCTTTCCGCATAAAGAGCGATTCTTGTTTTCGGAGCTAGTCGGAATTACTTTACTGTCGATTATTTTCACTTTGGTCATCATTATTGCCTATGCGAGTGCGCTTAATCAACTGATTCGCCAGCGTCAGATTTCAGAAATCAAAACCGATTTCATCAACAACATGACGCATGAATTTAAAACGCCGATTGCAACTATTAACTTGGCACTCGATGCGATTAAAAGCCCGAAAGTAATTGACGATAAAGAAAAAATTCAGCGCTATTTGCAAATGATTCGCGATGAAAACAAACGCATGCATGCTCAAGTCGAAAATGTTTTGCGCATCTCAAAACTCGAAAAAAAAGAGTTGGATATCAGTAAAGAATCACACCAATTAGACGAAATCATTGAAGAAGCCATTGAACACGTTCATCTAATTATTGAAGACAGACAAGGCAGCATCGAAACCCATTTTGAAGCAACGCGAACCACCGTTTTGCTCAACGATGTGCATTTTACCAATGTAATTGTCAATATTCTGGATAATGCAATCAAGTATTCAACCGATGCGCCCAAAATTGATATTTATACTGAAAACGTAAAAGATTACGTTATTGTTAAAATTAAAGATCAAGGTGTCGGAATGAGTAAAGCTGCTCAAAAGCGAATTTTCGAGAAGTTTTACCGCGAACACACCGGAGATGTACACAACGTTAAAGGCCATGGTTTAGGCTTGGCCTACGTAAAACGAATTGTCGATGACCACAATGGTCAGATATTCGTAGAAAGCGAAAAAGGAAAGGGAAGCACTTTCATTTTAAAATTACCATTAATTAACTAACAAATGCAACTAATCAACTAAAACTATATTTGCTATGAACACCGAAACCAAAAAAATCCTATTAGTCGAAGACGATCAAAACTTCGGAGCCATTCTCAAAGATTACTTATTGCTCAATGATTTTGAAGTTACTCTAGCCAAAAACGGTATGGAAGGCTTTGAAAAATTCAAAAAAGACACTTATGATCTTTGCATCCTTGATGTAATGATGCCTTATAAAGACGGTTACACTTTAGCCAAAGAAATCCGTGAGAAAAACAAAGAAGTGCCTATTATTTTCCTAACGGCCAAATCCATGAAAGAAGATGTACTCAAAGGCTACAAAGTAGGCGCTGACGATTATCTCAACAAACCTTTCGATTCAGAGGTTTTACTTATGAAAATCAAAGCGATTATCCAGCGCAAAGCATCTGATGCTAAACCTGAGAATGTTAAATTCGAATTCCAAATTGGTCAATTCCATTTGAATTCAAAACTGAGATTCTTAACCTTCAAAAATGACGAGCCAATCAAATTGTCACCTAAAGAAAACGAATTGCTCAAAATGCTCGCCATGTACGAAAACGATCTTATGCCGCGCGAATTGGCACTCACCAAAATCTGGAGAGACGACAACTACTTTACTTCACGCAGTATGGACGTATACATTGCCAAACTGCGCAAATACCTCAAACTCGATGAAGACGTTGAAATCCTCAACATCCACGGCGAAGGTTTCCGATTGGTTGTCAAAAACAAAATGGCCAGTTAAATACAAAAGCTCTGAGAAATCAGGGCTTTTTTTATGGGTAGCTATTTCCCGCTTTTCGCAGTGCGCGGCACTTTGCTGCAATCGGGGCTAGGGCAGTCGAGTAGCTTAAAAATCGGGTTCCAAAGCTAAACTAAACACCGCCGAATCTTCGCGGTGAATACTCATCTTCAGCGGATGGTTTTCTATACTTCCGCGCACCATAATTTCATCGCCCCAATAAAGTTCTTTGATGAAATTCATGTCAAAAGCTTTGATTTTTTGTTCGAGCAGTATTTCTTTGGGCAAAACATCTAAACACCATTCCAAGTATTTTACATGGTTCACGTGATTCACAATATCCAAATCAGACAAAGCTACTTTGTGCTGATATAAAACCGGCGCTTCAGCCACCGGCATTACTTTGTCAAAAGATTTTTGTGTGGCGCGCCAATCAGCAAATTTCTCATAATGCTCGTGGGACAAAACCAAAGCTTCCGGCCGTCGGGTTTGTGTATTGAAGACGGCCCAAAAAGTTTCGGCGCCTACATATTTTTCGTTGTTGACCCAAATTTCCATAGCCCGAATAGAACGAGAATTCTCCAGTGAATTGATCCAAGTTTTAATTGTGACTTGGTCTTTCCAACGCGGAAGCTGATGGATTTCAACACGCATTCGGCTGAGCACCCAAGCTTGATGGTGTACTTGCATATCGGTAAAGCTAATGCCGCCTAATTCTGAATGTCGTGCCGCGGTAAGTTGCATCAGTTGACACAATTCGGTGTATTTGAGCAAACCGTTGGGCATACACTGAATAAAGTTGATGCCCCAATCTAGGCTTAAAACCGAAGTAAAATCAGAGGCTACTGACATTTTCTTTTACTTTTTGTTGGACAAATTCAATGATGTTTTGTGCATCTGTGGTGTAATCAAACCAAGTCACCTCAGGCGTTCGTTTGAACCAAGTAAGTTGTCTTTTGGCAAAATGTCGCGTATTGGTTTTGATATTTTCAACCGCAGTTTCTAAAGTTAAACTTCCGTATAAATATTCAAATATTTCTCTGTAACCAACCGTTTGCAAAGCATTCAGATTTTTAAAGGTGTACAGACTTTTGGCTTCCTCGAGCAAACCTTGCTGCATCATCACATCAACACGGCGGTTGATACGATCATATAAAACAGAACGTTCGGCTTCTAAACCAATGATAATTGGGGTGAAATTTCTCTGTATTTTTTCTTGATTCAAAAACGAAGAATACGGTTTTTGCGTGCCCAAACAAACTTCTACAAAACGCATCATCCGTTGCGGATTGAGCAGCGTTTGCGGGTTCTCAGCTACAATTTTCTCGTAATAAACAGCATCTAATTTCTTGAGTTGATCTTGCAAATAAGGCAAGCCTTGGGTTTGATATTGTTGCTGCACTTCTTGACGCACTTCTGGCGCAATATCCGGAAATGCATCAAAACCTTTAAGCACCGCATCTACATATAATCCGGATCCACCCACCAAAACCGCGATGTCTGATTTTTGATATAAGTCATCTAGCAGGGCCAAAGCTTGTTTTTCATAATCGCCCACGGTGTAATGTTCATTTATAGACAATTGCTGCACAAAATGATGCGTGGATGCAGCTTGTTCATCAGGAGTTGGCGCGGCAGTGCCTATGCTCATTTCTTTAAAAAACTGTCGGCTGTCGCAGGAGAGAATTTCAGCGTCAAATGCTTGCGCTAAACGAATGCTTAAAGCAGTTTTTCCGATGGCTGTGGGCCCGACAATAACAATGAGGTGTTTCATATTCAACAATCAGCCCCGATGGAAGTGACATCCTTTGGCGGCGTTCTGAAGCGCCAAAGATACAACGAACAGCGGGAAAAGCTGCCTAAAAATAAATCAATTTAAGATGCTTGTCTTTGCGCAACTGCCCTTGAATAATCATGCGCACATCGCGGTTGTTGTGCATCGGAATCAAAATGTTTTTCAGAATGCCGATGTTGCGGATTTGGTAGTTGAGATCGTAAAAAGTATAGCCTTTGTAGATGCCATTTTCAATGAGCACCGCCGAGCGTTCGTTGACGTTGCGCCCGCGCGAGACAATCACCATGGTTTTGTTTTCGAACTGATGGTTGTTGATAAACTCCATCACGCGCTGGTTGTAGCTTTCAGGGCTTTCTTGACCAATACAAGCACCGTTACATTCTTTAATCGTATACTGAAAACAGTTTGAATTGGTGTTGTAAATGCCGTTGAGTTTCTGACACAATTTGTATTGGGCAGAGATTCTGAACAGCGCATTTTTGCCTTCTTGAAAAGTAGTAAAGGCTGTGATTTCTTTTTTGCGACCATCGGCTTTTTGCAATTTGAGGTTGATATATCCTTGCGCATCTACTTCAGAATACAACGCCCATTGAAAGATACTTTTGCGCTGCGATCGGTTGTAAATAGGCTGATGGATTTTTATTTCTTGACTTTCTTTCAGAAGCGCAATGAGTTCAGAGCCGGTTTCTTCAAAAGTCACCATAAATACTTCGAGTTGAATCTTTTTGCATTTGTTGGTGGTGCCGGTAAAATGTTGATTCACTCTGCGTCGGATGTTTTTGCTCTTGCCGATATAGATGATTTTTCCGTCTTCACGATGGATGTAATACACACCGGTCACCGATGGTAAAGCCTCGACAATATCGGCCAATTTGGGTGCCATGCCTTTGATAACTTCGGTTTGAATATACTTTTGCAGTATGTTTTTCTCGAGATCTTTATCGAGCAACATTTTAAACAATTTGACGGTAGCCATCGCGTCTCCGCTGGCTCTGTGTCGGTCGGCCATCGGAATGCCCAAAGCACGCACGAGTTTGCCCAAGCTATATGATTTTTGATCGGGAATGAGTTCTTGCGCAAGTTCAACCGTGCAGAGCGTTTTGTGTTCGTATTTATAACCAAGCCTTTTGAATTCAGTTCTGAGGATGCGATAATCAAACGAGGCGTTGTGTGCCACAATAATGCAATCTTGGGTGATTTCGATGATGCGTTTGGCTACTTCATAAAACTTGGGCGCCGAGCGCAACATCGCATTGTTGATACCGGTCAATTTTGCTACGAATGGCTGAATAGGAATTTCCGGATTGACCAAACTGATGAATTGATCCACGACTTCGTGTCCGTCAAAGCGGTAAATGGCGATTTCAGTAATGCCTTCTTCGTTGTAGGCGCCGCCGGTGGTTTCTATGTCGAGGATTGCGTACAAAGTAGGGGTTAGTAGTTAGTGGTTTTTTATCTGGTTCCGAAGATACTGCTGCCGATGCGCACCATATTGCTGCCACATTGCACCGCTAAAGCATAATCGCCTGACATACCCATTGATAAAATTTCAGCTTTAAAGTTAGGTAAAATCAGGTTTTTATACTGGTCAAAAATATTTTTGAGAGCAGTAAATTCAGCTTTGATTTGTGATCGATCATCGGTAAATGTGGCCATACCCATAAAGCCAGATACTTGAATATTTTGAAATGACTTAAATTCATCAGAATGTAATAAACGCTCAATTTCGGCTGCGTCAAAACCAAACTTAGTTTCTTCTTGCGCGATGTGTACTTGTATCAAACAGTTTATTTTTTTATCAAAACGAGCCGCTTGGCGATTGATTTCTTGCAACAATTTTAAACTGTCTACACCGTGAATCAAGCTTATATAAGGAATCAGATATTTGACTTTGTTGGTTTGCAAATGACCAATCATATGCCACTGAATATCTTTGGGCAATTGTTCGTATTTATCGGTCATTTCTTGAACTTTATTCTCGCCAAAAATGCGCTGCCCGGCCTGATAAGCCTGTAAAATATCTTCTACAGGTTTGGTTTTAGAAACCGCTACCAAAGTCACTTCAGTTGGAAGTTCAGCCAGAATGTTTTGAAGATTTTGCGCAATAGACATGGCGAATAATTAGAGTTCGTAAATCAGCAGACCGCTTCTGAATTTGGGTTCAATATAGGTGCTTTTGGGCGGCATAATCAATTCTTGATCGGCCAAAGCTTTGATTTCAGAAACGGCAGTCGGGTAGAGCATAAAACCCACCTCAAATTCACCTTCGTCAATAATTTCTTGAAGTGTATGAATGGATTGCTTTCCGGGAATATAATCAATGCGTTCATCGTTGCGCAAATCATAAATGCCCAACAGCGGCTTGAGTACTTTGTCATACAGAATCTGCGCATCGAGATTATCGAGAATCTCAGTTGAATGTTCCGCCGATTGTCGGTAAAACAACGCATAGAAATTCCCCTGTAGATACATCCCAAATTCGTATTTGCTTTCGGGTTTCCAAACTTCGTGGCCTTTGTCTTTGACAATAAAATCTTCGTTGAGTTTTTCCAGAAAAGCTTCAGCGGACCATCCATTGAGGTCGCGCACCATTCGGTTGAACTCATAAATTTTGATATCCGATTCAGCGATTAAGAAACTCATAAAAAAGTCGAGCCGTTCATCGCCTTGTGCGCGATCTTGCTCATAAAGCATTTCTGCCGAAGCCGATCGATGATGCCCATCGGCTATGTATAATTCAGGAATTTGATCAAACTGTTTTTGCAGCCACAAAATTTCTTCGGATTGCTCAATTTTCCAGAGCGTATGCTTTTCTTTATTGGTGGTTGAAAACTCATATAATGAAGGAGTTGTCTTTTTTTGATTGATCCAATCATTGAGTTTTATTCGGTCGGGATACATAATCAAAACCGGCTCGGTATTAAAGCGCGTTTGATGCAAATAATCTTTAAACAACTCAACGCGGTACTGAAAAGTATCTTCGTGTTTTTTGATGATGTTGTTCTGATAATCAGCAATCGAGGTTCCGGCCACAAAACCGGTAAAGGTTTGCGTTTTATTTTTGATTTCGTACAGATAAATACAAGGCGTCTCGTCTTGTACAAAAATGCCTTCAGCTTTGAAATCCTGATATTTGTGCGCCACATTCTTAAAGCGTTTTTCTAATCCTATTTTTTGTGCATTTACGTAGGCCGGATTGAGCACATGCAAAAATGAAAACGGATTAAAATCAAGCCACGCCGCCAATTCAGCCGGACTGTAATCGTCATAAGTACGACACGTTACCAAGCCAACTTTGTCGGGTGTTGGTCGAACGGCTTGAAAGGGAATCAGTTGCGCCACAATAAATTTTGATTAGTTTTTGGTAAACATTCGGGCTACTTTCTCGGCTTTTTTGCTTTCGGAATAATCGTAAAAACCTTCACCGGATTTAACGCCGAGTTTTCCGGCGCGAACCATATTGACGAGCAACGGACAAGGCGCATATTTTGGATTTTTAAATCCGTCGTACATTACATTTAAAATCGCCAAACAAACATCTAACCCAATAAAATCAGCTAGTTGAAGCGGTCCCATCGGATGCGCCATTCCGAGTTTCATTACTGTATCTATTTCATAAACACCAGCGACGCCATTGTATAGCGTTTCAATCGATTCGTTGATCATCGGCATCAAAATACGATTGGCCACAAAGCCCGGATAATCGTTTACTTCTACGGGAACTTTGCCCAATTTTACCGATAAATCCATGATGATTTTGGTGACTTCGTCGGTCGTGTTGTATCCGCGGATGATTTCAACGAGTTTCATGATCGGCACCGGATTCATAAAGTGCATACCAATTACGCGTTCCGGATGAACCACCACAGCACCAATTTGTGTAATGGAGATGGACGAAGTATTCGTGGCCAAAATGGTGTTGTGCGCACAAACTTCGCTAAGTTGTTTAAAAATATTGAGTTTCAAATCGACGTTTTCGGTGGCAGCCTCCACCACCAAATCAACCCCGGTTACGCCGTCTTTGATGTCGGTATAAGTAATGATGTTTCCGATGGTTTGGTGCTTGTCAGCCTCGGTAATGGTTCCTTTGGCGACCATTCTATCGAGATTGGCGGCAATGGTGGCCATTCCTTTGTCTAAAGATTTCTCAGAAATGTCGATGAGTTTTACGGTAAATCCGCTTTGGGCAAAAGTATGAGCGATTCCGTTGCCCATAGTTCCTGCGCCGATAACTGCAATATTTTTCATAAAGTGTATATTTTATTTTTGATAAGATTCTATGATTTGATAGGCTACGCGTAAAGCTTCGGTTCCGTCTTCAAGTGTAACAATGGGTGTAGTATTGTTATTGATGGCATCGGCAAACGTTTCGAGTTCATCCAAGATTGCATTGTTGGGCAAAACTTCAGGATTGTTGAAATAAATTTGTTTGCGCTCACCTTCGGCATTTTGCAAAATCATATCAAAATCACCGGGCACTTCGGGAGCATCTTTCATTTTGACCACTTCGCAGATTTTGTCGAGATAATCGACCGATATATATGCATCTTTCTGAAAGAAACGCGACTTGCGCATGTTTTTCATCGAAATACGACTCGAAGTGATATTGGCCACACAACCGTTTTCAAATTCCAAACGCGCATTGGCAATATCCGGTGACTGACTCAAAACCGAAACACCACTGGCATGTACCGCTTTTACTTTTGATTTCACCACGCTCAAAATGGCGTCAATGTCGTGAATCATCAAATCTAAAACCACCGGAACATCAGTGCCGCGCGGATTGAATTCGGCCAAACGATGCGTTTCAATAAACATCGGATTTTCGATTTGATCTTTGACGGCTGTAAAAGCGGGATTAAAGCGTTCTACATGGCCTACTTGACCTTTGACGTTGTATTCTTTTGAAAGCGCAATGATTTCTTCAGCTTCTTCAACGGTGTTGGCGATGGGTTTTTCGATGAATACGTGTTTGCCCGATTTGATGGCTACTTTGGCACATTTGTAATGCGACAATGTAGGCGTGACAATGTCAATCACATCGACGGCATGAATCAGTTTTGCGATGGTATCGAAACGTTGATAACCAAATTCAGCAGCGATTTTTTCGGCATATTCGGCATTCTCATCATAGAAGCCAACCAGTTCGTATTTTTCAGATTGTTGTAATAAACGCAGGTGAATTTTACCGAGATGACCGGCACCCAGTACGCCGACTTTTAACATATTCGAAAGTTTTGAGCAAAAATAGAAATTAATTGGATTGGAATCATTCCGAAACGCTGAATATTTTAGCCCCGACAGCAGCGGCATCCTTTTTTTAGAGGCACGAAAAAAAAAGATATAGCGAATGGCGGGAAACAGCTTCAAAAAATTATATTTGCCCTGAGTTTGAAAAGCCCTAAAATTTGCATCAACCTTGAAAGATACCAACAAACATAAAGGACTCCGAAATCAGTTGGCCGCCCAACTCAAAGAGAAAGGCATCACAGACGAGCGGGTTTTAGAGGCAGTCCGCAATGTGCCGCGCCATTTGTTTTTAGATTCCGGTTTTGAAGATTTTGCCTATCAAGACAAGGCTTTTCCGATT
Organism: Flavobacteriaceae bacterium; assembly: GCA_046329175.1. GTDB lineage: Bacteria > Bacteroidota > Bacteroidia > Flavobacteriales > Flavobacteriaceae > Flavobacterium. Next base: position 3,870 of record JAXLVE010000028.1, on the reverse strand, counting down.
GGTGCCGGACAAACGATTTCGCAACCGTATACGGTGGCTTTTCAGAGTCAATTGCTCGAAGTTCAGAAAGATCATAAAATTCTCGAAATCGGTACCGGTTCGGGTTATCAGACAGCGGTTTTGTGCGTGATGGGCGCTAAAGTGTATAGCGTTGAACGCCAGAATGAACTGTTCAAACAAACTTCTATTCTACTACCGAAATTAGGCATCAGACCCAAACATTTATCTTTTGGCGATGGTTATAAAGGTTTGCCGAATCACGCGCCTTTTGACAGTATTATTGTCACTGCCGGAGCACCGATTATTCCGCAGGCACTGATGGCGCAACTCAAAATTGGCGGGCGTTTGGTGATTCCGCTGGGCGAAAAACACCAGATTATGACGATGCTCATTCGCAAAAATGCCACGCAGTTTGAAAAACACGAATTTGGTGAATTTAGATTTGTTCCGCTTTTAGAGAACAAAAATTAAACACCTTTTTGACGCAAACTTTCCATTTTATTTTTGAGCGATTCCATTTCTTGAAACAACTCGTCGAGCGCAGAATTTTGCTTTGGCGCTAGTTCTTGTTCAACCGCTTTTAGTGCTGATAATGCCAACGGCTCATTGTTGATTTCTTTGAGTATTTTTTGCTTGAGCCAAGCTATGGTAAGTTGTTCTAAATCAATTTTTAAAAGCTCTGAAAGTTGATAGATTTGTTGGCGCGTTGGCTGGCGTTGACCGTTTTCAAATTTGCTGATGAGCGCTTGGTCAATATGCAAAAGCAACGAAACTTCTCGGGTAGTGTAACCGCTTTGTTCGCGCGCTTTTTTGAGTAAATCTTTCATGACTTTTTTGTGTGAAGACAAATTTAGTCAATCAACGCACAAATTAGAAACTTTTCTTAAGTCGGTCTAAATCGCGTTTGGTGTCTTGTTCTTTGAGCGATTCGCGTTTGTCGTAGGTTTTCTTTCCGCGGCACAAGCCGATTTCAAGCTTGGCCAAACCGTTTTCATTGGTAAATAATCGCAGTGGAATAATGGTCAAACCTTTTACCTGAACATTTTTGTGGAGCGATTTGAGCTCGCGCTTGTTGAGCAATAATTTGCGCTCGCTGCGCGCTTTGTGGTTGAATTGATTGCCAAACGCGTATTCTTCGACATACGTATTGATCACAAAAAGTTCATGACCGCTGAATTCGCAAAAACCTTCGGCAATATTTGCTTTGCCCAAGCGGATTGATTTGATTTCGGTTCCGGTCAGTACAATGCCCGCCGTGTAGGTTTCGAGAATTTCATAATCGAACCGCGCGCGTTTATTGAGTATGTTGGCCGCTTTTTGCATAGGGGCACAAAGGTAATAGAAATCATTATTTGACGACATGCTCTGCGGTAAATTGTTGTTAAATAAAAAGTGAATAAACTACTTGATTGCAGTTGGTTTAGAAGATTTATTTAACTAAATTCGTTTTTCAACCTTCAATAAAACAATGACTTATGATGAAAAAACTAGCTCGATACAGTTTGATTCTGGCCTTTGCCGTGGCTTGTTCTGACCACAATTCAGAATCTGAAATTTCGATTCCGTCGGCGCAAAAAGAGCCTTTGACGACCGCGCAAATCAATGCTGAAATTGACAAGAAAACGATGATTGGTGAGGATTTTCGTTGGAAAAATGCTTCTTCACATTTGCTTTGGAGCGCTATTGCCCAAGGAAATTTCTTAGTGAGCATCGGTTTTGGCAATAATGCGGCTGATTTTGACCGTAGCAAATCAGCGAATCAAGCCAAAATTCAAGACGAATTATTATAAACCATTGTTCAATACGAAGATCAGCCAATGGATAAAATTTTGGTTTCGGCCGATCGTTATTTAACACAATTAAACGTGGTTATCCACAATCAAGAAACCATTATTGCTTTGCGCAAAAGTCCGTTCATTCGCTATATTGAACCTGCGGATTATCGTTATGTGGCTCTAAAAAATAATGCCCATCGTTCGGCTGCAGCGGCGAGTTCGTCTGGTTCATCCGGTTGCGGTTTTGACATTGAAGCTTTGAGTACGGCCGATTATACTACTGTGACACCCAACGCCAAAGCTCCGTGGACATTTTATCAGCACAACATTCCAACCGCTTGGAATTACAGTACCGGTCGCGGAGTGACTATTGGCATTGTTGATACTGGAGTTTCTCCGAATCAGACTTTGCTGGGCACTAATTTCAACAACGGAGATTCAGCCGGAAGAACCATACAAAAATTTGGCGTTTATGTAGATTCGATTTGGCCATGGAGCACTACCACTGATGGGCCGAACGATCAATGTGGGCACGGAACCAGTATGGCTTCGGTGGCAACAGCTCCGAGAAATAACCGCGGAATGCCGGTAGGAGTGGCGTATAATGCTAATTTGGTGACTTACCGAGCCGCTTCAAATGTAGTTTTGGACGGTTACCAAGAGCAAGAAGGCGTTAAAAAAGCTTTTACTGCTTTGGGAAATAATACGAGTGTGAAAATCATTTCGATGTCGATGGGGTATGTTTTTTCAGTCGGAAAAATTGAAGATGCCATTAAATATGCCTACAGCAAAGGAAAATTGATTTTTTGCGCTGCCGGAACTTCTACAAGTTTCACCACTTTTGTCGGGGTTATTTTTCCGGCTTGGATGCCAGAAACCGTTGCTGTAACGGGTGTTAAAGAAGGAGCTACTCCGCAAAAATGTGATGTTTGTCATAGCGGAAGTAAAGTAGATTTTACCGTAGTCATGCAACGGGCCGGTTCGGGTAACTCGGTGCCAGTGAACAGCTACTACGACAACCAAACCAATTATGTGGGCGGATCATCAGTAGCCACCGCGACCACGGCCGGAATTGCCGCTTTGGTTTGGTCAAAAAACACCACTTGGACACGCGATCAGGTTTTGGCTAAGATGCGTCAATCGGGAAGTTATTATCCGAACAGAAATGCTGAACTAGGCTACGGAAATGTCAATGCAGCCGCTGCCGTTCAGTAATCAGCACGAAAAACAAAATGTGATAGCCGCCGGAGTTTCTGGCGGTTTTTTTTATTTTCTGAAGTTTCTTTTAAGCAAAGAATAAATCACCGTATCCCAGAATTTACCTTCGTATAATTCGTTTTCGAGGATGTGGGCTTCTTTGACAAATCCGTTTTTGATTAAGACTTTTTCAGAGGCATAATTCTCCGGGTCAATCACAGCTTCAACCGAATGTAATTGCATCACTTCAAATCCGTATTCCAAAACCGCATCAATCGCTTCAGTGGTAATGCCTTGACCGTTGAATTCAGGTAAAATCATGTAACCGATTTCTGTACGGTGATTTTCGGGTTGTAATCGATAATGCCCAATGATACCAACGAGTTGCGGATTGTCTTTTAAAGTAATCGCCCAATTGATGCCTTCATTGCTGTTGATTTTATCATCAATCATTTTAAAATGCTCTAAAGCTTCATCCATCGAAGTGACGAGCGGACGAGGAATAAACTTCATCGTTTCAGGGTTACTGCGCAAGGCGAATATCTGCGGAGCGTCATCAGCTGTCAATCTTCTGAGCAATAAACGCGGAGTTTCTAAAATCGGAAAAGGGCTAAAATTAAAGCTGAGCATAGGTTTGTTTTAGTGGTTCAATGTTATGAAAAATTTATGAAGTAGGGTATATGAAAAAGTGGCTGTTAACGTTATACATCGATAAATCAACAAAAGAATAGGGTTTGTAAGATTATTTTACTACTTTCACCATCCCTAATCTATTACTAACCAAAAAATTACTGTTATGGCTACTCCATTTGAAAACATTGCAAAAGAGCAAATTCACTCGTTGAAATTTCCGCACACAGACGTTCTTGACAATCCTCAAGCCATCAGTCAGCGAAAG
>JAXLVE010000027.1:0-33020 GCA_046329175.1 Flavobacteriaceae bacterium | reverse complement strand
CGCCCCTGCGGGTCGGGTTTTTCGCTGCTATCTCCCGAATCTTCGGGAGGATATCCGCTGCAACCCCTCGCGCAAAAAAGTGCCCCAAGTGTGACATTTGTCATTTTTCATTCAGTTGTACTTGCTGAATTTTGCGCGGTACAACGTTTATCTGAAACTTAGAACATGATTCAAACCGATATTCTCATTATAGGCGCCGGCCCAACCGGATTGTTTGCTGTTTTTGAAGCAGGTTTATTGCAACTCAAATGTCATTTGATTGACGCCTTACCGCAACCCGGCGGTCAGTTGGCTGAGTTGTATCCGAAAAAACCCATTTTTGACATTCCGGGTTATCCCGAAGTATTGGCGGGCGATTTGGTGAACAATCTCATGGAACAAATCAAGCAATTTCAACCGGGATTTACCCTCGGCGAAACCGCTGAAACCATTGAACGACTCGAAGACGACAGCTTTGTGGTCACCACCAATAAAGGCACAAAACACCAAGCCAAAGCCATTGCCATTGCGGGTGGTCTGGGCACTTTTGAGCCGCGCAAACCACTCATTGAAAACATTGCTCAATACGAAGAAAAAGGCGTAGAGTATTTTGTTAAAGATCCGGAACTGTTTCGCGATAAACGCATCGTGATTGCAGGCGGTGGCGACTCGGCGCTGGATTGGAGTATTTTTCTTTCGAATGTAGCTTCAGAGGTTACTTTGGTTCATCGACGCAATGAGTTTCGCGGCGCGTTGGATTCGGTTGAGAAAGTGCAAGAACTCAAAAAGCTCGGCAAAATCAATTTGATTACTCCGGCTGAAGTGGTCGGCATCGAAGGCAACGGCCATGTGGAACGTTTGACTTTGGACATCAACGGTGAAATGCAAACCCTCGATACTGATTTCTTTATTCCGCTATTTGGACTCACACCAAAATTGGGCGCCATTGCCAACTGGGGCTTAGAAATTGAGAAAAACGCCATCAAAGTCAACAACGCGCTTGACTATCAAACCAACATTCCGGGGATTTATGCCATTGGCGATGTGAATACTTATCCGGGCAAACTCAAACTAATTTTGTGCGGTTTTCACGAGGCGACTTTGATGTGTCAGAGTGTGTATCAACGTTTGAATCCGGGAAAAAAATATGTACTCAAATACACGACGGTTTCGGGCGTGGACGGTTTTGACGGCAGCCGAAAAGAAGCTGAAAAAGCAGTCGTGAAATCAATTGATTAATAGGAGCGAAGCCTAGCCCGGATGGCAGCGGCATCCTTTTGTTTTGGGGTTCAAAACAAAAGATACAGCGAACAGCCGGAAGAGCTTTTGAAAAAATAAAAAAGCATGGATATCACCATTCACATTACCGACCGTGAAGGCGTAACGCATAGTGTTCAGGCGCCGACCGACATGAATATGAACGTTATGGAACTCGTGCGCGCTTATGAACTCGCGCCCGAAGGGACCATAGGCATTTGCGGCGGGATGGCCATGTGCGCCTCGTGTCAGTGTTATGTTTTGAACGATGTAGCGCTGCCTGAGAAAAACCCCGACGAAGAGGCCATGCTTTGGGAAGCCTTCAACGTAAAACCCAACAGCCGTTTGGGTTGTCAGATTCACCTGAGCGAAGATTTAGACGGTCTAGCCTTAGAATTGGCACCGGAAGCATAAAATAAAAAGCGGATGATTTTTCACCCGCTTTTCCTCACTAAACTAACTCACTAAAGAAACAACCTATTTAATGAGCATCCTCTTGTTTTCGGTGTAAACACCTTGGTGGTTGGTAATGGTTATTTTGTAAATATAGTAGCCGCTACTCAAACTAAACTCTACCCGATTAAGGCTAATTTGATGCGTACCCGCTGATAGGTTTCTTTCGATTGGTTTTATAACTCGGCGACCCGTCATATCGTATACTTCGAGCGATACATCAGAGTTTGAAGTGAGTTGTAATGGAATTTGGGTGCTGTCGCTAAACGGATTCGGAAAGTTTTGCCCCACCTGATTTTGTACAATATTGATTTCATCAACGCCTAAAGTTGGTCCGGCCACAAATATGGTGTGGTTCAAAGTATAACCCGCAGCGTTACTACCACTGATGGTGCTGAGTTCGCTAGTTACTCCATCGCTAAATACATTGTCGTTGGCGTTATAGGTATATCCGGTCATTCCTTTGGTGTATCCGTTGGCGGTTGAAGCGTTCACCAAGGCCACAGCGCTATCGGTTCCTTCAGGAAAGGCAATTTGGGTAACCAGCAATGAAGTTCCGCTTGCATTGTAAATATGAACGTGAATATGGGTTGCACGACCCGTGTACCAACCCGGAAATATAGACTGAAAAGTAACTAGTCCGTTTGCATTAGTGACTTGTCTACCTCTAAGAAAGTGAACTGCTGTATAATTGACACTTTGCATGCCGGTTCCGCCATATTCAGAATAATAACCGTCTTTGTCACAATGCCAAATATCTACCAGAGCTCCTTGAAGCGCCGCACAGTTGGCGTTGGTATTGTTGATGGTAATGTTGATGGTCAGTGGAATTCCGGTTCGATCACTCACGATGTTAGCACTGGTCAAGCTTGAGGGATTGATGGTCGGGAACGGACCCGCAGTTTCTGAATTGGTTACTGAGCAAACCGCAGCATCACCTGAATTTTCGGCTTTGAGTAGCGAGGGTGCTACAATGGCCAGACCGAGCAAACTGGCGCCTTTTTTTAAAAATTCTTTTCGTTCCATAATTTGAGCCGTTAAGTTAATCAAGCCAAACCTAGTTTTTTTTGATTTTCGCCCAAAACAAAAGAGGTAAACGATTATTTTTTTGAGGTAAAGTTTTCGATAAAAAGGAGTAATGCGTTGTTTGAAAGCGCTTCAAATTCAGCTGCATGCGTTTGGTCCAGTATTAAGGTGTCGCCGGCTTCAAGCAATCGATTCTGAAATTCAAATGCGCCGCGAATAACAAAAACCATCAAAGTGTTTTCATCGGAAGATAAACGGTAAGTATCATCGGCTCTACCCTCAAACATTCCGATGGATAGGCTGCAAAGACTGTTTGTTGCGATTGGAATGATTTGGTTTGTTTTAGATAAATCGAACGCTGAAAGGGACGATTTGTTTGAACTTGTCGGTTGCTGAATGGCTAAAAAATGGACTGTATCATCAGGATATGGATTTGAAATGACGCAGGTCGAAGTTTGCTCAGAAGCAATAATCTGCAATTGTCCGATGTGAACAAAACCTTCTAAATTTCCGGATATAAAGTCAATCGCGCCTGATAAAGGCAGAAGTAAGCATTCACTTTGTTCCTTTAATGGGTAAATATATTTGGCTTGTGGACGAAGGAAGATTTCGTCAAAATATGATAGGCTTATTGGAATTTCGACTGAATTAATCGAGAGCGATTGTGTCAAACTTTCGTCTGATTGCTTCACTGTTCGCCAAGCGGATTTGAAAATTTGCGCACCCATATTTATTTTTTGCCTGAAATAGCTTCTTGAAAAGCCGCTTCATAACTTGCGCTCACCGGAATTTCTTCGTCGCCAATGTAAATGATTTTGTTGCGGACTTTTTCAATGCCCGAAAGCGGAACAATAAACGAACGATGCACACGCATAAAATCAGCTACGGGCAGCTTTTCGAGTATCGATTTCATGGTCATGCGTGCAACGATGGTTTTTTGGTTGCGGATGTGAATTTTGAGATAATCGTCTAAGCCTTCAATAAACAAAATGTCTGAAATGAGGATTTTGTTCAAACTGTAATCAGCCCGAATAAATAGATATTGCGCTTCGGTGTTCGGCGATTTATGGCGCGTGTCAAAATTTTGCTTGGCTTTCTCGGCGGCTTGGGCGAAACGTTCAAACGAAAAAGGTTTGAGCAGATAATCGGTCGCGCTCACATTAAAACCTTCGACGGCATATTCGCTAAAAGCGGTGGTAAAAATCACTTGGCAATTCTGCTCGATATCGGCATAAAAACGCAAACCGTTTTGCATGGGCATCTGAATATCTAGAAAAATCAAATCAACGGGTTGTTTGCGCAAGTATTTGTGCGCTTCAGAAGTTTTGGTAAAGGTTTTCTCCAACTGAATATAATCAAGCCGCGCGCAAAAGCTCTCGATTACTTGAAGTGCGAGCGGTTCGTCATCTATGGCAATGGCTTTGATCATGACCAGTGAATTTTTAAATCAACTTCATAACGATTGGGCAAGTCGTTTAATTGCAGGTGGTGTTTGTTTGGGTAAATCAATTCGAGTCGTTTGGTTGTGTTTTCAATACCTTGTTCGGTGCTTCCGTCTTCGTGCATCGGAACCGAAACTTTTTGGTTGTCCACATACAAATTAAAATCGGTGTCTGTGATCTTGATTCGGATGTCAATATGCCAATCCTGCTCACTGTTGACGCCATATTTAAAGGCATTTTCAATGAACGGAATCAGCAACAAAGGCGCAATGAATTTTTCAGAAGTATTTCCGGTCACTTCAAAAAGCAAATTCGCAGGTTCAGAAATTCTCAGACGTTGCAAGGCAATATAATCGGCAATATAATCGATCTCGCTTTGCAGCGGAACTAGGTCGGAATCGCTGTGGGTAACTACATAGCGCATCATGCTCGAGAGTTTAATAACAGCATCGGGCGCTGCATCAGATTTTTGTATCGTCAATGCATACAAGCTGTTGAGCGTATTGAACAAAAAGTGCGGATTGATTTGCGCTTTGAGATACGAGACTTCGGCTCTGAGTTTTTCTTCGTAAATATCGGTCAGGCGATTGTTGATGCGAAACAGAAACGACAATAAAAACACCAATAGAAATTTAAAGAAATCGCTTCCGATAGGCATATTGAGCGGTTTGTGTCCGAAAGGCATATGTCCGTGGGCAGCGTGCATCGGAATGTGCTGTGGCTCAAAGCTAAAAAATAAAAGCTTGTTGATGCCGCTCAACAAAACATACGATAATAGCACACTCAGAAAATAGATTTTTTTTCGATCCGTAAAATACAAGCGCGGAATCAGGTAGTAATAATTGGCATAAAAGAAAAAAACAAACAAAACGTAACTCGTAAAATCACGTTGAAAACCTCGGATGTGCAAAAAATCAAAAGCCCAACTAAAATCAGGCGAAGAGAAAATCGGAATGCACAAAAAGGCCAAAATGCCCAAAAAATGTTGCAGTATGGTTAGGGTTTTTTTGCTCATGTTTGTTATAAGTTGGTCAAAGCTAATTATAATATAATTGCTTTTTAAAAAATTGCGGCCAGTCTGACGTTTTTAGCGGTAAAAGCGTTGTTGTTCTTATGAAAATCAGCCAAATGTTTACCTACAAAATCAGGCTAAATACCGCAATTATTTTCAAACCAAAAAGCGATTAAATAGTTTTGAATCAAGAATATAAGTCGTTCTTATTTTTGCTGTAAGCCTCGGTTAAAAATTAATTTGGGACATTAAACTAGCTACCGTGCTTACAGCTTTATACTCAATCTTTTTAGCTTCTGCTTGCAGACTAAAACGATAAACGATAGTTCTATTTGTTATGGGGAAAAAGGGGAGTTGTCTTTTAAGGCGCTCCCTTTTTTATGGCACAAAAAAAGCTTCCCTGTTATGAGAAGCTTTTGTATGGAGATTTTTTGCTGATTTATTTAAAAGCCGGAAGCCCTGTAATATCAGCTCCGGTAATAAGCAAGTGAATATCGTGGGTTCCTTCATAAGTAATCACCGATTCGAGGTTCATGCTGTGACGCATGATTGAATATTCTCCGGTGATGCCCATTCCGCCCAAAATTTGACGCGCTTCACGTGCGATGTTGATGGCCATATCGACGTTGTTTCTTTTGGCCATAGATATTTGTGCGGTGGTCGCTTTGCCTTCGTTTCTGAGCACACCCAATCTCCAAGTAAGCAATTGTGCTTTGGTGATTTCGGTAATCATTTCGGCTAATTTTTTCTGTTGCAATTGAGTCGCTGCAATCGGTTTTCCGAATTGAGTGCGTTCTTTGGCATAACGAAGTGCGGTGTCGTAGCAATCCATCGCAGCACCAATGGCACCCCAAGCAATACCAAATCGAGCTGAATCTAAACAGCCTAGCGGAGCGCCCAAACCTGATTTGCCCGGAAGCAAGTTTTCTTTAGGAACTTTTACGTTGTCAAAAATAAGTTCACCCGTGGCTGAGGCGCGCAATGACCATTTGTTGTGCGTTTCAGGCGTGGTAAAACCTTCCATACCGCGCTCTACAATCAGTCCGTGGATGCGACCTTCTTCGTTTTTGGCCCAGACCACTGCCACTTGTGCAAACGGCGCGTTTGAAATCCACATTTTGGCTCCGTTGAGCAAATAGTGATCACCCATATCTTTGAAGTTGGTAATCATACTGCCCGGGTCAGAACCGTGGTTGGGTTCGGTAAGTCCAAAGCAGCCCATCCATTCACCTGAGGCCAATTTTGGTAAATATTTTTTGCGTTGTTCTTCGTTTCCGTATTTCCAAATTGGATACATCACCAAGGATGATTGAACCGATGCAGTTGAACGAACCCCAGAATCTCCACGCTCGATTTCTTGCATGATGAGTCCGTAAGAAATCTGATCTAAACCGGCACCGCCATATTCTTCTGGGATGTATGGTCCGAAGGCTCCGATTTCAGCCAAACCACTAATGATTTGCGTCGGAAATTCGGCACGTTGTGCATAATCTTCAATAATAGGAGAAACATCTCTTTTGACCCATTCACGGGCCGCATCGCGAACCAATTTGTGTTCTTCGGTAAGCAAATCATCCAAAAGATAATAATCTGGAGCTTGAAATAAATCTGGTTTCATAATCAGTGGATCTGTTTTTAAATCGGGGCAAATGTACGCAGAAAAATACTTTCTGCAAGGTTACGAAAGCGATTTCGCTGCAAGTTTTTCAGCTTTTATCAACGTTTTTTAAAAATTTATCAATTGTTTAACCATTTGATTTTTAGAGTTATAAAATCAATTCGTTTTCATTTTCGAAAAAAAATTATACATAAATCATTAATGCATAATATTCTTATGTATATTTGCGTTGTACAAAACAAATGCCCGTTATGATATTTTCTTCAGAACTCATCAAAGGAACCTTAAAAACCATTGTGCTCAAGCAACTCGAGGCCAATCAGCGGATGTATGGCTACGAGATTACCCAACGTGTCAAGGAGCTTACTTCGGAGAGAATCCAAATTACCGAAGGCGCGCTTTATCCGACTTTACACGCTTTGGAAGCCGAAGGCCTGGTCACCGTTGAAACCGAATTTGTAGGCAAACGCATCCGAAAATACTACAGTCTGAGCCCAAAAGGACAATCTAAAATCGATGAAAAAATCAGTGAAATGGCTGAGTTTATCGAGACGATGAAATTCCTTTTAGACCTCAAACCGCAAATATCCTAGGTATGTATTTGTTAACCGATGCGCAAATAGAGTTTATACGGCGGGATCTCCTGGCGCAAGGAATCCAATTAGAAGGTTTGCAGCAAGATCTGCTCGATCACATTTGTTGTGTGGTTGAGCATGAACTTGCCGCCGAAGATGATTTTGAAGTGTTTTATCAGCAGCGGATCAAGCATTTTTACAAACGGGAACTTAGGGAAATTGAAGAAGAAACAATCGCCCTGCTCACCTTTAAAAATTATTATGTCATGAAAAAAATAATGTTGCTTTCAGGCGGTGTGCTCACGGCTCTGCTCGTGGTAGGACTCACCTTAAAATTTATGCATTTACCCGGAGCTGCTGTAATGTTGGTTTTGGGCGTTGCCATATTGAACTTTGTGTTTTTGCCGTTGCTTTTTACCTTGAAAATCAAAGAAAAACAAACTTCACGTGAAAAAGCCATTTCGGGCATCGCAACTATTTGCGGTATGCTTATGAGCATTGGACTCATCTTTAAAGTAATGCACTGGGCCGGCGCGAATATGCTCATTGTAGTTGGTTTTGGCGCTTTATTGCTCGTGTTTTTACCGGTGTATTTTTTTACCGGAATTCGTCAGGCTGAAACCAAAGTCAACACGATGGTATCGTCGGTGATTATTTTGAGTGCGGCTTCGTTGATTTTGATATTGGTGCGCTCACCCAAAGCAACCGAAGATGTTTATGCCGCCACCACAGCCTCGGTTTTGCGCAGCGAGCAAATTCTCAAAATCCAACAACAACAGAACCAAAAGTTAACAATGAACGACACCGCAGAAATCACGGGTAACGAAGTGTATGATTTGTGTCAAAACATCAAAAAATACCTGATTCAATGTGAAACCGGAGGCGCCGAGTTAGATATTGCCCAAGGGAAATACATTACAGAAGGTTCGGCTGAAGATTATTTCGCACAAGTATCACCCGCAGCTACAGATTTGGCAAAAACCAATGAAGCAATCAACCGGTACAACCGTTCGCTGGCTGCAGGTTGTTTAAAAATCGACGATTTGTCTGGGATTCAAAAACAACGAGTGGGCGATGCGCTCCAACGTTTGATTCAAACGCAAATGATGGTTTTGCAAAACAATGCTCTTCAGCAAAAAGTTCAATAAAAAGGTGTTTTCAAAGCATTTTTTATTGAATAATCAAGCTAGCCTCTCAGTTTGGGAGGCTATTTTATTACGCGCAATGGCGTATTTCACAATAAAAAATCTATCTTTAATATTGCTGAAAAATAAAACATGAAACGCCCGATTGCCATAGTTGAAGACGACCGAGATTTGCGCGAGGCCTTGTGCCTGATGATTCAATACACGGAGCATTATCAAGTAATAGCTGCTTTTCAAAATGCCGAAGAAGCTATTGAAGGCATTCCGTCTCTAACTATTGATGCCGTTTTGATGGACATCAACTTGCCGGGCGAAAGCGGAATTGAATGTGTACGCAAACTCAAGTGGCAACATCCGCAATTGCTTTTTTATGATGTGTACATCGTTTGAAGAAGACGAAGTTATTTTTGAAAGTCTCAAAGCCGGTGCAAGCGGTTATATTCTCAAAACGGATGGTCCGGCCAAAATCATCCGAGCGCTCGATGAACTCTTTGACGGCGGAAGCCCGATGAGCAGTAGTATTGCTCGAAAAGTGGTGGCGAGTTTCTCTAGTGCTTCGGCCAGCGGGAATAGAGTCGTTGAAGAGCTCACGCCTCGTGAACGCGAAATTCTCGATTCGCTAGCGCGCGGCAAAATGAATAAAGAAGTGGCCGCCGACATGGACATTAGTGTGGGAACAGTGCGCAAACACGTTCAGCATATTTATGAAAAACTACACGTCAATACGCGTGTGGAAGCGGTCAATATGTACCTGAAAAGATAAGATGAAAAAATTTCTAACGCTGTTTTTACTGATGTTTTCGGTTTTGGTTTTTGGCCAAGAAATGACCCATGAGCAGTGACAGAAAATCAACAAAACCTTTAATCAAGCACAATTTTATCTCGAAACAGACGAAATTGACCATGCCCAAAAATGGCTCAATGCCACCAGAAATCTAACTGACTTTGAGGTAGTTGATACCATGAGTTGTTACATCAACAGCTTGCAATCAGAGTTGTTTTATTACACCGGTCTGTATGAATTCGGCAAAACACAGGCGCAAAAAGCATCAATGCGGCGGTTAAAATCAATGATTCGCTTTTGATTGCCGATGCGTATTTTTTTAAAGCCATCAACGAGTTTGAACTCAAAAACTATCAACGAGCCGAGCAGAGTTTGCAACAATCCAAACGATATTATCCGCAAAAACCGCGGTTGAATCCATTAAAAAATATCATTCGCCCAGATCACATCGCCAATAATCTAGCGCAGGCCAAACTCAAAATCAATCAACCCGATACAGCAATTTATTACAACCGAAAAGCCTACAGATACGCTCAAAAAACCCACAGTAGACGCGGGATTCCCAACTGTGAACAGACTTTCGGCGAAATTTATTTGTCACAAAAACAATTCGATAGCGCACAATTTTATTTTGTCAAAAGCATTAACTCAGCGCAGCGAAGTGTTTATCACGATATTGAACTGGTTGGATACGGATTTTTGATGGAATGCAAACCAAACGATATTTCAAAAGATGAAAATTATTATCAGGCAGGATTAAAACTGATGCAATCGCAAAGCATCAATTTGGCTTTTAGAAAAATATTTTTTGAAAAAGCACTTACAGCCTTCAAAGGCCGACAACCCGAAAGAGAAAATTTCATTTTAGCTAAAATTATTCAGTTCAACCAAGAAACCTCTGACTTGAATAATTATTATCTGCAAAGCATGACCAAAGGATACATTGAAAACGAGCGCAAAATTCTTTCGCTCGAAGTGCAAAGGCTCAGGAAAGAAAAAGACATTGTTTTTTTTCAGTTGATGATGGCGGTTTTTTTTGTTTTGGCTTTGATTTTAGTGGTGGTCATCATTCGCCGTCGCAACAAAGAAAATCTCAAACTTTTGCGTCAGAAAAACGAAATCAGCAAAGATTTACACGACGATATCGGCAGCGGATTATCGAGCATTTTGATTCACTCTGATTTGTTGCAAAAGCAAACCCAAAGTGCGCCTGAACTCAAAGTATTGTCTGAGAAAATCAACGAAACTGCTTCTGAAATCTCTCAACGTGTCAGTACTTTTGTTTGGTCGCTCAACGACAAGCAAAATACGCTGGCCGGATTTACCAATTATTTTCTGAACTACAGCGAAAAGCTCTTTGAAGGAACTTTTATAGATTTTCAGTGTCATGCACAATTGGGACTTTTGAGCGATAAAGCTATTGACGGACATGTGCGCAAGAATTTGTTTTTGGCGCTCAAAGAAATTCTCAACAACATCCTCAAACATGCCCAAGCCACTCGGGTTGAGGTTCATATTTCGGGGCTTCGGCATCAATTGCAAATCACCATCGCCGATAACGGAACCGGACTCAAACATGAAAATCAATTTGGCAACGGACTTAAAAACATTCAAAACCGCATTGAAGATTTGGGCGGAAAAGTTCGTTTTCAAGAATCCGAAGGATTGCGGGTCATCATCGAAATTCCTTTTTAGTTCTATACGCGCTTTGGCGTATTTTTTATCTTCAAAATCTGTGTAAAGCGCCAAAAAATCAGTTCAATAGCGTAGTTGTGTACGCGCAATATCGTATTGTGGTTTTTGAATGAATGCTAGAATTTTACTTCATCTCAAAACATTACAAGATTAGGTATGCGCATCAGATTTTTGCTCTCAGTTTTGCTGTTGTTCAGCACCGTAAGTCTTTTGGCTCAGGTAGGAATCAACACCACCACGCCCAATGCCCAATTAGAAATTAAATCCAGCAATGAAGCTGCTCCGGCCAATACAGATGGATTAATTATTCCGAAAGTAAATGCTTTTTCGGCGATCAATCCTACAGCCGCGCAACAAGGCATGATGGTGTATTTGACGACAACATCAGGAAGTAATGCGCCGGGTTTTTATTATTGGGATAACAATACTTCCACTTGGCTTTCTGTGGGGAACAGCAACAGCGGTTGGGCGCTTACCGGAAACTCGGGAACAACTTCGTTAAATTTTCTCGGCACAACTGATAATAAAGATTTGGTTTTTAAGCGGAACAATATCAAGTCGGGAACCATTGAGAGTTTCAATGCTTCTATCGGCGTAAACTCACTATTGAGTAATGTTAGTGGCTCCTCAAATTTTGCTTTTGGGACAGATGCTCTGAAAAACAATAGCATAGGTTCAGCCAATGTAGCCATGGGATATTCTGCTTTGCGTAGCAACGGTATAGGCAATGAAAATGTGGCGCTTGGGCATCAGGCACTTGACGCTAACGCAGGAGGGAATAGTAATGTAGCCGTTGGCAGTTCATCTCAATTGTTCAATATTAACGGAAGTTTTAATACTTCAATTGGGTCGGAATCACTTCGTGAAAATCAAAGGAGTTCTAATACTGCTGTGGGATATTCATCGCTGAGATCCAATACCTTTGGAACAAATAACAACGCCTTTGGGTCAAATGCTTTGATAAATAACAGTATTGGCAATTTCAATTCAGCTTTTGGAGATGATGCCTTGCGCAGTAATCTTGATGGTGGCGCTAATGTTGCACTTGGAAGTAGTGCTCTTTTTAGTAATTCTTCGGGAGGCAGGAACACTGCAATCGGTTTTTTCGCTTTAAAAAGCAATATCGGAGGGCTCGAGAATGTGGCCGTGGGTAGCGATGCACTTGGTTCCAATACTTCTGGCTCAGGAAATGTGGCTTTAGGTAATTTATCCCTATTTGCCAATCAAACGGGTAATTACAGTACCGGAATAGGATATGAATCACTTCGAAACAATACCGTTGGAATTAATACAGCGGTTGGTTATTACTCACTTCGAAATAACACTTTTGGAAATTCAAATTCTGCTTTCGGGGCGAATGCTTTGCTCAATAATATAAATGGAAACTGGAATTCAGCGTTTGGTGAAAATGCGCTAATTAATAACGGAGGAACAGGAAACACAGCATTTGGGAACGAAGTTTTAAAGACTAATACTTCCGGTAGTTTTAACACTGCCATAGGTTACAGTGCCGATGTTAGCAATAACGGTCTGCAAAATGCAACTGCCATCGGAGCCAATGCTTTGGTTGGTGCAAATAACGCGATGGTTTTAGGAAGCATCAATGGGGTTAACGGCGCTTTTACTGATACCAATGTTGGCATTGGCACTACAACCCCACAAGATCGACTTCATGTAGTAGGTAATATCCGCATGGTTGATGGTAATCAAGCTGCTGGCAAGATATTGACGAGTGATGCTAACGGAACGGCTTCTTGGACCAGTCCGGTTGTCAATAATGTAACTTTGGATCAGGCATACGATGGGGGAGGCTCAGGTGCGGGTAGAACAATTACCGCCGATGCAGGCGCTGTCACAATCAACGGTACCGATGGTTTGGTATCTATAGGAACCTATAATTCGGGCGCATTAGCTCCTTCAGGAGGTGCAACCAAAATGGTTTGGAACCCCAGAAAAGCTGCCTTTCGCGCAGGAAGAGTGTTTTTTAATGAATGGGACGATACCAATATTGGGTACGAATCGGTTGCTTTTGGGAGTCAAACAAAGGCCAGCGGATCTTATTCATCTGCATTTGGTTGGTCGTCTGAAGCCAGCGGAATTGATGCGACAGCTTTTGGATTGGGCACAAAATCTGCCAATGCTCACACATTCGCGGCGGGTTATAATACCCAAGCTAATGGGATTCTTTCAACCGTTTTTGGTGATTCCGGAATCGCGCCCAGTTACGGCGAAACTGTTTTGGGAATAGGAGCGACCACCTATACTCCTTCATCAGGAGGGAATATTAATTTTCAGGCGGGTAATGTGAATGATCGATTGTTTGTAATCGGTAATGCGATTGATGCCAATGCGAATTTTTTAGTTGAAAGCTCGGAACGCAGCGATGCGCTGATTATTCTAAAAAACGGCCTCACTCGATTGCCATCTACCACCAATGCAATGATAACAGCCGCAGATGGAAAAGCAGTAGTGACGAAAGAATATTTACAAAGCAACACATCCGGAACGCTCGATCAAGCCTATGATTTTGGCGGTGCAGGTTTGGGTAGAACCATCACTGCTGATGCAGGAGCGGTTACAATCAATGGTACCCACGGATTGGTTTCGACAGGAACTTCTGGTAGTGGCGCAGTTGTACCTTCGGGAGCCGGAACACGTATGGTTTGGAATCCCAGAAAGGCAGCGTTTAGGGCGGGTACAGCAGCTGGGACAGAATGGGATGACGCCAATGTTGGAACCAATTCAATAGCGATGGGTTTTGGAACCAGGGCATTCGGTTACACTTCTGTCGCATTAGGAAGTGGGAGTTCAGCTTTAGGAATGGGGTCGATTGCTTTTGGTTGGAGCGCAACTGCCAATGCCACCCAATCAACAGCCTTTGGTTTAGGAACAAATGCTAATAATATTTACTCGACGGCATACGGCTATCTAACAATTGCGAGTGGTCGTGCTTCAACTTCATTTGGTGTGAGTAACGAAGCGCAAAGTTTTGGAGAAGTGGTTTTAGGTATCGGAGCAACTTCCTACATACCTTCAACAAATGGGGCAAATCAATTTAGAACTGCTAACGCATCTGACAGGTTATTTGTCATTGGGAATGCCATTGATTTGGACAATGATGACACAGTGGATGCCGCAGAAAGGAGTGATGCTATGATTGTCCTAAAAAACGGACTTACACGTTTGCCATCAACCACCAATGCTATGATTACGGCTGCCGATGGAAAAGCTGTAGTAACCAAAGAGTATTTAGAATCTAATAATTGGTCACTAACCGGAAATGCAGGAACAAATGCAACGACCAATTTCCTCGGAACTACTGACAACGTAGATATGGTCTTTCGACGAAACAATGTGCTTTCAGGTAGACTTGGAGCAACCAATACTTTTTTTGGACTCAGTAGTGGTTTAGTGAACACAGGTAATTATAACACGTTCATTGGTCAAGGTGCTGGTAGTGCCAATGCGACAGGTGATGACAATACGTTTATTGGTCGTTTGGCAGGCGCAAATGGTGCTTCAGGAAATGAAAATTCATATCTAGGTTATGCTGCAGGGCTAAATAATACAGGTAATAGCAACCTAATATTGGGCGCATTTGCGAGTCAAAATACTACTGGAAGTTTTAATGTATTTGTTGGAAATCTATCGGCAGGAGCAAATACAACAGGTTCTCGAAATACGGTTTTGGGTTTTAATGCCGAACTGGGCGCCAACAATCTTACTAATGCCACAGCTATTGGTAATAATTCACAAGTTGATACCAGTAATTCTCTTGTATTAGGAAGCATCAACGGAGTCAACGGAGCGACAGCTTCAACCAACGTCGGAATTGGAACTTCTTCGCCTCTTCGTGCACTTCATGTATCTACCGGAGCCAGTGGCGCCACACCAAATGCTAATGCAGATTTCGTTGTAGAGAGTAATGGAGCCACCTATCAACATTTTTTAACCCCATCAACGAGTGAAACCGGCATTCTATTTGGCTCTAATCTCAATAGTATTCATTCAGGCATCATCGCAAATAACCCAGGAAACACACTCGGTTTACAGTTTAGAGCCGGAGGAAATACTACACGCATGACCATCACTTCGGCGGGCGATGTCGGCATCGGAACCGCGGCTCCAGGCGGACAGTTTGAGCTTTCACTCAATGAAGGGCGCAAACCTACTTCAAACACCTGGACAATTCCTTCTGATGCGCGGCTCAAAGATGTTCACGGCACTTATGAGAAAGGCTTATCTGAAATTCGTCAGTTGAGAACCGTGCGCTATCACTACAAAAACACCGACAAAAAAATATTTGACGAAAAAGTACTTCGCAAAGAAGCTTATGGATTTTTGGCCCAAGAAGTTCAGCCTTTGTTTCCAGAAGCGGTGGGCACTGATGCTGACGGCTATTTGAATTTTGACTTGCATCCTATCTTGATTGCTTCTATCAATGCGCTCAAAGAATTGGACGCCAAAAACAATCAACTTCAAAAAGACAACGAAGTGCTCAAGCTCGAACTTTCAGAGCAACAAAAAAAGTTGGATTACCTGATTTCAGAAATCGAAAAAATCAAAAATAAGTAGTTAATGTTTGAGAAGGAAATCCCGGGTCAGCTGTATATATTCATTGGTATATAGCTGCCTGCGGATTTCTAAAACAAGCTCGTCAACCTCTGGCGTTTTCTGTGCATCGCGGCGCAAAGCGAGTAAACTGCGCTTTATTTCAGATTCATGCGTTCCTTTGACGCGCGTTATTTTATAAGGATAAAGCTCATTTTCGGCGGCCAATTGCAAAAACTTGTCTTCTTCTTTAAACGGAATAATTACCGCCAAAACCCCGATTTCAGACAGCAAAATACCCGCGGCTTCGCACAAATCTTCAAAAGGCAACGATGCATTTTGTCGCGCCATATCTCGGCTGGCATTGCCCGATGAAACTTGTTCGGTATAAAACGGTGGATTCGAAACAATCAAGTCATACTCCTCGTCTTGCAAATCGTCCATGAAATCGTCCAGCGAGGCGTGAAAGCAAAACAACCGATTGTTCCAAGGCGATTGCTCAAAATTATCCACGGCTTGTTCAAAGGCATCCGCATCAATTTCAAGCGCGTCAACCTGCTCAGCATCGCAGCGTTGGGCCAGCATAAGCGCAATAAGCCCAGTGCCGGTGCCAATGTCCAAAATGTTGTAGGGGTCATGATCCAGCGGTGTCCATGCGCCCAGCAAAACCCCGTCGGTGCCCACCTTCATGGCGCATCGGTCTTGGTTGACAGAGAATTGTTTGAACTGAAAAGTACTCATGGTTTTTATTTTTTGGGCGTGCCCCTGCGGGTCGGGCTCTACGCGATAAGTCCTCGCTGCGCTGCGGGCTTACTGCTGCGATCCCTCACGCGGGCTCGTCTTGAAGTCAGAATTTTGTGGTCAACAGGAACCCTAGCCCTGATGGCCGCGGCATCCTTTTTTGGAGCATCGCGGAAAAAAAGATATAGCGAACAGCAGGTTCCCGGCTTCTAAAAATCCTAAAATCTTACAGTCCCCTAAAGATACATCTCAATCAGTCCTTCCGGCACATCAAGCGTGATGTTTTTCTGAGCGCGATCTACCTTAATGATGAAGTGATCCACCATCGGAATCAGGATTTCGCGGCCTTCGTGCTCGATTTCAAAAAGCGGTTGGGCGGTGTTGTCGAGGATTTTTTTGATTGTGCCCACTTTTCCGAGTCTTTGGTCAGTAACGCTAAAGCCAATGATTTCGTGAAAATAGAATTTGTTGCCGCTGAGTTTGGGCAACATTTTGAGCGGCAAATAAACCGAGCTGCCCACGAGTTCATCGGCCTCTTGCTCGGTTTTTACGTCTTCAAAACGCACGCGCAACAAGTCGTTTTTATGCAGCAAACTTTGCTCAATAAAAAATGGAACCAGATGGTTGTTGCATTCAACAAACACTGATTCCATGTTTTCGTATAGCTCGGGCTCGTCTGTGTCGAGATAGATTAAGACTTCGCCTTTGAAACTGAATTTTTTTGCGATTTTACCTAAATAGAAACAATCTTCTTTACGCATTATCGCAGCAATAATTAAGCTTCAGCTTCTTCAGAAGTTTCTTCGGTTGCAGGCGCTTCTTCAGTTACAGTCTCTTCGGCAACTACTTCGGCAGCTTCTTCAGCAACTGCTTCAACAGCAGCTTCCTCAGCAGCCTCTTCGGCTACGGCAGCAGCGGCAGCTTCAACAGCAGCATTGGCGCGTTTTTCATTTACTTCTTTTTCAGCTTTCAAAGCTTTGGCTCTAGCATCTGCTTTTGCTTTAGACAAACCGTCTTTTTTAGCATCCACTTTTGCTACTTTAGCCTCTAACCAAGCCGCCAATTTCGCATCAGCTTGCTCTTGTGTCAAAGCACCTTTGCGAACGCCTCCGTCCAAGTGATGTTTGAGCAAAGCACCTTTGTATGAAAGGATAGCTCTGGCAGTATCAGTTGGCTGAGCACCGTTGTGTAGCCATTGTACTGCGCTGTCCAAATTCAAATCAATGGTGGCAGGGTTGGTGTTTGGATTGTAAGTTCCTAATTTTTCAAGGTATTTACCATCTCTTTTTGAGCGGGAATCAGCCGCTACTACCCAGTAAAAAGGTTTTCCTTTTTTACCGTGTCTTTGTAATCTAATTTTTACTGACATAATCTTAAATGATTAAAATTGAGGTACTCGACCTCGGTTAATTGAGGGCGCAAAGATAAAATTAATATTCAATAAATCTAACGGTTTTACGTTTTTTTATTTGGCTTAAAATGAGGTCGGTTTGTCTCAATTTGGATAGGTATATTATTTTTTTAAAATAAAAGTCGGTTATATAACTTAAAAAGCTATTTTTGTTTTTCAAAATTCAAAATCAATAATGAAAAAATTTCTTTTTTTATTCACCATAGTTGCCTCGATGGTGTCTTGCGGAGAAGATATTAAGGTCAATAATTCAGCGGTTTTTCAAGGTGATAAAGACAACGGATTTTGGCAAGGCGGCAACGCCAAAGCTATTCTTGAGATTGGCAATAAACTTACCATTCAAGCTTCGACCCTCAATGAAACAGTAGCCATTAAAATTCCAGCGCCATCAACACCTATTGATCCCAAAAATCCGGCAACTTTTGTGACTTATCCATTAGGAACTAGTTTGACGCGCAAAGCCATTTATACTTTAACCGACAATACAAATTTGTATACTTATGAAACTGCCATCGGAGTTGGTGACGGCGAAGTAGTTGTTTCACAATACAACGGCGGTACTATTTCGGGAACTTTCAGATTTAAAGCGGTCAATACAGATCCAGAATCGCTAGCTCAGAAAGAAGTTTATTTTCAAAATGGTGTTTTTTACAGAGTTCCAGTCAATCCGTAGTAACATTGAAATAAAAAATATAATACCATCCTCAAAGGGTGGTTTTTTTATGCTTGTTTTTTCAAGTTTTAAGGGCAAAATCAACTATCTTTGTTCGTATAAAACTAAATTGAATTTCATATGAACATCTTTGTCGCTAGCCTTCCGTTTAGCATTCAAGAATCAGATTTACGCGCTTCGTTTGAAACCTTCGGAACTGTTGATTCGGTTAGAATCGTTACGGATAAATTTACCGGCAGAAGCAAAGGTTTCGGTTTTGTCGAAATGCCTGACGAAGAACAAGCCACACAAGCAATTGCTGAGCTTAATGGCGCAACGGTTCAAGGACGTTCCATAGTTGTAAACCCTTCTGTTGCCAAAAATTCTTAGTGTATTAAACCTAAAAATCTCAAAGCCCGAATAGTTGAAGTGGTCAATTATTCGGGCTTTTTGTTGATAACTTGCTCGCTTTTTTTGGTTTGAATCGACTAAATTTGAAGTTCGTTTTTTGACCAAATCAACGCTACATGTATTTAATATTCGACACTGAAACCACGGGGCTTCCCAAGCGTTGGGACGCGCCCATTTCTGATGTAAACAACTGGCCTCGTTGCGTTCAAATCGCGTGGCAGCTGCATGATGAAAATGGTAAGATTATCTCACACGAAGATTACCTGATTCAACCCGAAGGTTTCAATATTCCGTATGATGCTGAGCGCGTTCACGGAATATCCACCGAGCTTGCCCAAGCGCAAGGGGTTCCTTTGTTGGATGTTTTAGAGCGCTTCAACGCAGTGCTGTCTCAGACCAAATTCATTGTCGGGCAAAATCTGGGTTTCGATGTCAATATCATGGGTTGCGAATTTTATCGCGCCGGAGTGACATCGCCGATGGCCGAGATGCCTATCTTAGACACTTGTACGGAAGTTACGGCCAACTTGCTCAAATTACCCGGAGGTCGCGGCGGAAAATTTAAATTGCCTACCCTCACCGAATTACACGATTATTTGTTTGGCGTTCCATTCGCAGAGGCGCACAATGCCACGGCCGATGTTGAGGCAACTTCGCGTTGTTTCTTAGAATTGGTTCGTCAAGGTATTTTCACGACCAAAGAACTCGGTGTTTCTGATGATTATCTTGAGCAATTCAGACTCAAAAACCCGCGCCCGATTGAGGCAGTCGGGCTCAAGCATCTCAACTTAAAACAAGCTTCGGATGCTTTGCGTCAAAAAATGGGTGGTCCAACAACTACTCCGGTTACACCCAAAGATGTTTCGCAAAACAAACAATTACTTGCCGACACGGTATTTGCGCATTTGCACAACCATACCCAGTTTTCTGTTTTGCAATCTACCATCAGTGTTCCGGCTTTGGTCAAAGCGGCTATTGAACAAAAAATGCCCGCAGTGGCCATTACTGATCACGCCAATTTGATGGGTGTTTTTCACTTTGTGCGCGACATCCTCAACCACAACAAAGCTGCCGAAGCCAAAAATGCAGCAGCGCTTGAAAAAGGCGATGAACCAACCGAACAAGTGATTAAACCCATTGTAGGTTGTGAGTTTTATGTATGCGACGACCACCGCGACAAATCCCGAAAAGACAACGGTTACCAAATTGTATTTTTGGCCAAAAACAAAAAAGGCTATCACAATTTGGCCAAAATGTCGTCGATAGCTTACACCGATGGATTTTATTACGTGCCGCGCATTGATCGCTCGGTGATTGAACAATACAAATCAGATTTGATGGTGCTCACCGGAAATTTGTACGGCGAAGTGCCCAACAAATTGCTCAATTTGGGCGAAAACCAAGCTGAAGAAGCGCTTTTGTGGTGGAAGCAACAATTTGGAGATGATTTGTATGTTGAGCTCATGAGGCATAACCAAGAAGACGAAAACCGTGTGAATGAAGGGTTGATTGCTCTAGCGAGAAAGCATGCGCTTAAATTGGTAGCCACCAACAATACTTTTTACATCAATAAAGAAGATGCCAATGCCCACGATATTTTACTTTGTGTGCGCGATGGTGAAAAGCAAAACACACCTATTGGTCGCGGACGCGGATATCGATACGGTTTGCCCAACCAAGAATACTATTTCAAGTCAGCCGATGAAATGAAATTGCTCTTCGGTGATTTGCCTGAAGCAATAACCAATATTGCTGAAATTATTGACAAAACCGAAGTATACAATTTGGCTCGTGAAGTTTTGTTGCCCAAATTTGAAATTCCCGATGATTTTCGCGTGGTCGAAGATGAACAAGACGGCGGCAAACGCGGTGAAAATAAATATTTACATCATTTGACCTACGCCGGAGCGAAACGACGTTATCCCGAAATTACCCCTGAAATTAAAGAGCGCATAGACTTTGAGCTGGCCACCATTGAAAACTCGGGTTATCCTGGATATTTTTTGATTGTACAAGACTTCATTGCCGCGGCACGCAGTATGGGCGTTTCGGTGGGGCCGGGTCGTGGATCGGCTGCCGGTTCGGTGGTGGCTTATTGTTTGGGCATCACCAACATTGATCCGATGATGTACAATTTGCTTTTTGAGCGTTTCTTGAATCCAGATCGTGTGTCTTTGCCCGATATCGATATTGACTTTGACGATGAAGGACGCAGTAAAGTCATGGATTACGTCATCAACAAATACGGTTCAACCCAAGTGGCACAAATCATCACTTACGGAACCATGGCCGCTAAATCAGCGATTCGCGATACCGCACGTGTGCTTGATTTGCCGTTGTTTGAAGCCGATAAAATTGCCAAGTTGTTACCAGGAATGATTCCGTCTAAATGGAGTTTGTCTCGTTTTCTCAAAGAAGAAGAACCCGAAATCAAAAAGGTTCTACGTCCCGAAGATTTTGATCGCATCAAAGAATTGATTTCGCTGTCTAATGAAGGCAATCTCAGCAGTGAAACCATTCAACAAGCGCGTGTGCTCGAAGGAAATTTGCGCAACACCGGAATCCACGCTTGCGGAGTGATTATCACGCCAAGTGACATCACCAACTTTGTTCCGGTGGCAACGGCCAAAGATTCGGATTTGTTTGTGACGCAGTTTGACAACTCAGTGGTTGAAAGTGCGGGCTTACTCAAGATGGACTTCTTGGGACTCAAGACGTTGACCCTGATTAAAGATACGGTCAAACTCGTTAAATACCGCACGGGCGTTGAGCTCAATCCGGATGAATTCCCGATTGATGATGTCAAAACCTACGAGCTTTTTCAGCGCGGTGAAACGGTCGGGATTTTCCAATACGAGAGTCCCGGTATGCAGAAATACATGAAAGAACTCAAGCCGACGGTGTTCAATGATTTGATTGCCATGAACGCACTATATCGACCGGGACCGATTGCGTACATTCCGAGTTTTATTCGTCGTAAAAATGGCGAAGAACCTATTGAATATGACCTTGAAGCTTGCGAAGAATTACTCAAAGACACCTACGGAATTACCGTTTATCAAGAGCAAGTAATGCTTTTGTCGCAAAAACTGGCCGATTTCTCTAAAGGTGATGCTGACGTTTTGCGTAAGGCGATGGGGAAAAAGCAGCGCGATGTACTCGATAAGATGAAACCTAAATTCATCGGACAGGCTGCGGCCAAAGGGCACGCAGAAGAAAAACTCGAAAAAATCTGGAAAGATTGGGAAGCTTTTGCTGAGTATGCGTTCAATAAATCGCACTCAACTTGTTATGCTTGGGTGGCCTATCAGACGGCTTATCTCAAGGCCAATTATCCGGCAGAATATATGGCGGCCGTGCTCTCGAACAATATGAGCGATATCAAACAAGTGTCGTTCTTTATGGAAGAATGCAAACGCATGGGGCTCGAAGTTTTAGGGCCAGATGTCAATGAGTCATTTTATAAATTTACCGTAAACGAAAACTATGCGATTCGCTTCGGTATGGGCGCTGTAAAAGGCGTCGGACTCAATGCTGTTGAGACCATCGTTGACAACCGCAAAAAAGGCAAATACAAATCTATTTTTGACTTGGCCAAACGTATAGACTTGCGCGCTGCGAACAAAAAAACCTTTGAGAATTTGGCTTTGGCCGGAGGTTTTGATTCGTTTGACGGAGTTTTGCGCGCCCAGTACTTTCATATAGATACCGATGGCGTTACGTTCCTGGAAAAAGCCATGCGTTATGGTTCAAAATTCCAAGAAAACGAGAATTCATCACAAGTGAGTTTGTTCGGAGAAAGCAGCGATGTGCAAATTCCCGAACCTGTGGTACCGGCCAGTGAAGATTGGACAACCATGGAAAAACTCGCCCGTGAAAAAGAAGTCGTGGGCATGTATATTTCGGGCCATCCGCTCGATGATTATAAATATGAAATGCGATATTTCTGCACGGTTCGACTCAATCAGCTCAAGAATCTTGAGAGTTACATAGGCAAGAACTTAACCTTTGCCGGAATAGTGACCGGCGTTCAATACCGAACCGGTAAAAACGGAAAAGATTGGGCGATTTTTAATTTAGAAGGCTACGACGAAAGTTTTGAATTCAAGATTTTTGACGAAGAATACCTCAAGTTCAGACATTTTTTGGTGAACAATCAGTTTTTGTTCTTTAAGATTAATGTGCGTGAAGGCTGGCTCAATCGCGAAACCGGGAAAAAATCAGATCCGCGGATTTCGTTTCAAGAAGTCAAATTATTGGCAGATGTGTTACCTAGCTTTGCCAAGAAATTGTCAATCCAACTCAATATTCACGAATTGCAACAAGACATGATTGGTTTGCTTGGAAATCTTTTTCAATCGAACAAAGGCGAACACCAAGTGAGTTTTGAAGTGCTTGAAATCGAAAAAGTAAAAACTAAAATCGAACAACCTGCGCCAACTTCTGTAGTTACAGTTTCTGCGGTAAGTGTTGAAGGTGATGATCCCGATAATCCCGAAGCTGAAATGCTCATCGAAGAAGAAATTCAAGATGCCGCGCCGCAAGAAACGGAACAGTTTAAAGTTGTCACCAAACTTTCAATGCCGAGCAGAAAACTCAAAATAAAAATATCCAAAGAATTGTTGCAAGAACTTGATCAGATGCAACTGAATTACAAACTCAACTAAATAAAAAAGCCGGACATTAAATCCGGCTTTTGTTTTTTTATTGCAATTTGGCGAGCCAATAAGAAGCATTCAAATGAAGTCTGGCGTGGTTTCCGCCTACTTCAGTCCAGCCTGCATAGAGCGTATCGCTTGGGTTTCCGGTTCCGTCATCTGCCGGTGAACTGTCGGCCAACAAAAATACGCGACCGTTGAAATAAGTAGCTGATGCCGCCATGATTCCCGTGGTGCTGGTTCTGGCGAGTCCGGTTTTCCAAATCAAACCTTTGGCAGTACTGTTGGCACTCGTGGTTACTTTGATTGAAGCTCCTGCGCTGTATTTTAATTGAGTAACAGATCCGGCCATTCCGTTCAGGATGGTGTTGGTTGCATCGTTTAAAACATTGGTTGAAGTTTGTGAATAGTTGGTTAATTCAACCGCCAAACCAAACGGATTTGCTTGTACGGAATTGTTGGTAAACAAATCGTTGATAATCATCGGAGAATCTTTACCGTCGTTGTTGCGGTCAGAATTGGTGTGGTCAGCAATTAAGAACAATCCGCCACCATTTTTGACAAAGTTGATGATGGCTGTTTTTTCTGCCGCTGTAAATGAAGTATTCGGTTCGTCAATTACATATACGTCAAACTTAGATAAGTCTTGTGCATTGGTCGTGCTTCCGTACGTAATGGCAGCACCCGGAGCCAACGTTTCTACATAATGTCCTTCGGCAGCTAGAGCCACACCCCAAGCCGAAATGCCTCCACGCCAATAAGTTTCAGGGGTAGAAGTTGTAATCGAGGT
This sequence comes from Flavobacteriaceae bacterium, assembly GCA_046329175.1. Lineage (GTDB taxonomy): Bacteria > Bacteroidota > Bacteroidia > Flavobacteriales > Flavobacteriaceae > Flavobacterium. The sequence goes on along the minus strand of JAXLVE010000027.1, from coordinate 8,820 downwards.
TTGTGCTGGACTTGGATATCTCACCGGCGTTCCGCTGGTATTTTCGCAAATAACCCAGTCGGCATTACCGGCGGTTTGGGCTTTGGTAGCGTCAAACAAATAACGTTTAGGCGTAGCGGTTCGGCTGAGCGCTTTAGAATTGTTTTGAGTTTGATTGCTTTCGGTTGTATCATTGTTACACGAAATGACGAGCCCTGAAAAAGCAACAAGAGCAAAAATTTTTTGAATTAAATGCATCGTTTTATTCATTATTTGAGGTTAATAACTAGCAAGATGTAACTTGCCTAAAATGGATAACAAATCAACATAAAAAAACCCCACGCCAAATCATCTTATTTTTGATGTAAATAAGAATTTTTGGATTGGGATAGCTCAAAGATATAAAATAGTCTGTGTTAATATCTGAATAATTAAAACTAATTTTAGAGCCATTTCTTTTGAAAATAAATCTCTAATTTTGGCAGACAATTCACTAAAAATAATTTTATGGCATTAGCAATAACCGATGCTACTTTTGAAGAAGTAGTATTAAAATCAGATAAACCCGTAATGGTAGATTTTTGGGCAGCATGGTGCGGTCCGTGTAGAATGGTTGGTCCAATCATCGACGAGCTCAGCGAAGAGTTTTCAGACAAAGCTGTTATTGGGAAAGTCGATGTAGACAGCAACCAAGAATTTGCCGCTAAATACGGTGTGCGTAACATTCCAACGGTACTTGTATTTCAAAACGGAGAAGTTGTGGGTCGTCAAGTGGGTGTAGCTCCAAAGCAAACCTATGCAGACAGCCTGAACGCATTGTTGTAACAGCAAATGATTTCAATGATAAGCCCGGTTCATCCGGGTTTTTTTATAGCCGAATCTCAATAGTCGTTCCTTGCCCGATTTGACTTTTTACCTCGATTTCAGCCTCGATAGATTTGGCCAAATCACGCACCAAATGTAAACCTAATCCTGACTTAATTCCCACTTTTTGGTTGGTGTCGTATAAGGCTTTAAATTGATTTTCAGCAGCGCCCGGTCCATTGTCGGTAATAGTCAAAATGATTTGGTGGTCTTCCTCGCGCGCGCTCCATCGAATGGATGGTTTCTCAGTTTCGACAAAAGCATTGATGGCATTGCTGGTTAGGTTTCGAATGATGGTTTTCAAACAGTTTTCATCGGTATAAGCCACAAGGTTTTCAGGAATATCATATGCGAATGAGATGTTAATATAACCCGAAAAAACCTTTTGAGTATCGTTAAAAATCTGCTGAATTTCGGTTGGTTTTAAGTTGGGTTTGAATTGTTCCATTTGGCTTTTGCTCCACAGCAAGATATCTTCCATTGAAGTGAGCAAATCTTCGGCTCCGGTAATGGTTTTCTTTTCTAATCGAACTTTGGTTTCATCATCAAGCAAATCGGGGTTTTCTTTTTGAAGGTGTAAAAAATGGATCAAATTCGAAACCGGTGCGCGCAAATCGTGATTCAAAATGCTGAAAAAGCGCGTTTTATTTCGGTTGGCTTGCTCCAAATCTTGGTTGAGTAATTGTAATTTTTGATTCGCTTTTTGCCTTTGTCGGCTCTGAAACCACAATAAACCTCCGATCAAAATCAAGGCCAGCAAACCCAAATAAAGCATCGTTTGTTGTCTGGTTTTGTTTTCGAGTTCAAGCTCGCGGATGCGCAATTGTTTGTTTTTGCTTTCAATAATATAGCGGTCTTCGATGTTTTTGAGCGATTCTTTGGATTTTGAATTAAACATCAACTCATAAAACAGCATCGATTTTTCGCGATACACATAAGCTTGTTTGAAATTTCCGAGCAGAGCATAGGCGAGCGATAAATTTCCGCTGCCTTCGTAAGCGTTGAGGTATTGATTTTTCCGTTCAAAAACCTGCAAAGCTTTGTGGTAATAATCGACGGCTTTTTGCAAGTTGGATTTTTCACGATTGTTTTTACCCAATTCAAGATGCAAGTCGCCCAAATGTTTTTCAATATCAGCCTCTTTGACCGGATTGTCCAGTTGTTGTTCTAGCTGTAATGCTTCTTCGAGTTGTTTTAAAGCGACTTTTAACTGACCAGAAGAAATATTTATTTTGGCTTGTTTGAGCAAAGCTTCGGCTTTTTCGGGAAGATTTTTGTCTTGTTCAGCCTGAGCGATTTCTTGGCTATATAGCTGGGTTTGGTGGTTGATTTTTGGGTCTAATTTAACGGCATCTTGCGTGTGTAAAGGTGTTGCTGTTTTGGGCGCCACGATGCTTTGGTTCTCCATTTGACTTTTTACGGCCAAAGCTTTGTTCTTGTATTCGTTGTACTTTTCAAGGTTGTTAAACTGAATGTAGGTGTTAGAAATATTGTACAAAGTAATATACTGAAGTTGCAAATCGCCACAAGTTTCAAAGGCTTGGAGCGCTTTGAATTGTTCGTCAAGCGACTGATCAAAATTTGAAACTTCGGCATAAGTTCTGGCCAAACTTCCGTGGAGTTGCCCGAGTACTTTAGGTGTTTTGGTAAGCTTTAAAGCTTTGTTGTAATAAGTAAAAGCCAGCTCAAAATTGGATTGATTGGTGGCTACAATACCCATGTTTCGGTAGGCGATGGCCATGCCGTCAGGATAGTTTTCTTGTTCGGCAATTGTCAAGGCTTTTTCGGCCAAGACTTTTGAAGTGTCAAAATCTTTGGTTTTGTATTGTACCGAAAATGCGTTGAGCTGATCGACTTGATTTTTAAGATTAGACTCTTTTTTGACGATTTGATACAATGAATCTATTCGGGCACTTTGCGCCCAAAGGGAGTGGTTGAAAAGAAAACATAAAACGAGTCCGATTTTTTTCATAACAAATGCATGACGGTTTCTTTGTAACTGCGCCCAATGGGAATAACTTTTCCGTTTTCAAGTTCAACTTCTAGTGGCTTTTTATGTTTGATATATGACTTTTGCACCGCATAACTCCGATGAATCCGGACGAATGACCCAAAATGAGATTCTTTAAGCAAATTGCCCAAGCTCGAAAGCACGCAATGCTTTTTTTGTGGTGTGATGATGAGCGTATAATCTTTGAGCGCTTCGAGATACAGAATTTCTTGAATCTTGATGCGTGTTTCTTTGTGTCCTTCTTTGATGACGACTGTATCGGTTCCGACGCTTTTTTCAAATAAAGCCGCTTTTTGGTGCACATCAAAATACTGTTCTATGCGGGCAATGGTTTGTGCAAAACGATCTTGCTTGACTGGTTTGATGATGAAATCTAAAGTTTCAAGACCAAAGCTCTCGGCGGCATGTTCCGGATGTGCTGTAATAAAAATGCAAACCGGAACCTGCTGCATGATTTTTCTGAATTCCAATCCGCTCAGGCCGGGCATGTCAATATCCAAAAATAAAATGTCTGTTTCAGACGGAACACCGTGTTTTAATGCTTCATCGGCTGAACTGTATACCCCGGTGATTTTCAAACAATCATGCTTCTTGGCGTGTGCCAAAACGGTGAGTCTGTCAATTTCGTCGTCGTCAATAATCAAGCACGGATGTAAGCTCATTTACAAGTCGTTTGTCCAAAAGTACAAAAAAATAGATATGAGAAAAGGCCGTCTGATTTACGCTCGTCTATTTAAAACGTCGTTCGTCTATTGGCTGTTTTTAAGTCCAAATCAAGACAGCAACTTTGCTTGAAATATTAAATTATGAAAACAAGGCTGCAACTTTTATTCATAGTTTGTTTTTTTGCACAAGCTATGTTTGGGCAGGTTGGCATCAACACCACCACACCCAATGCTCAACTCGAAATCAAATCGAGCAATCAGGCCACACCGGCCAACACCGATGGTGTAATCATTCCTAAAATTGATGCTTTCCCGGCCACCAATCCAACCGCTGCACAACAAGGCATGATGGTGTATTTAACGACGACTTCGGCGGGTAAATCCCCAGGGTTTTATTATTGGAACAATCCTACAACAACTTGGTTGGCTTTGGGCGGAGCCGACGATGATTGGTCAGGAGCTGGAACCGGTGTGATGAAATCCAACTACAACAACGATAAAGTGACCATTGGACCGGGAGCTGGAACCGCTTCTAAATTAGACGTAGTCACCGGAAACGGAGCCGGACTTTTCAACGGATTAAAGGTCAACAACAACAATACTTCCGCGGGCGGCATTACCTATGGAGCCACTATTGAAAACAATGCAACTGGTACAAATCCAAAATATGGAATTTACAGTTCAGTTTCTTTGGATGGGACGGGTCCTAAAACTGCTTTAATGACCGGCCTTGAAACCAGTACTTCGCAAACTCAATCGGCCATTGGAATCGAGAACATTGTCAATGCGCCAGGAACCGGAGAACGCACCGGAATCGACAACCAACTTTTTAGTTTGAATCCGCTCAACACAAGCGATGTGGCCGGAATTAAGAACTATTTTGAAGACAGCAACAATGGCAAAACACTCGGAGTATCCAATCAGTTTGACGGATCAGCCGGCGGCAATGTATCGACCTATGAAATCACCGGTTTGAAAAATCAATTTGACAACGCAGGTTTATCGCCTAAGTTTGGCAGCCGAAATATTTTTAGTGCCTACTCGGCCGGTGAACAAGTCGGGGTAGAAAATCAGTTTTTAAGTAGTGATAATTCATCGCACTACGGCATCAAAAGTACCTTTGAAGGCAGCGGGAGCCTAGCCCTTACATATGGATCATACAATTATTTTAGATCAGGGGTTAATTCATACAAATATGGCAGTTACAACTTTTTTCAGAGCACATCGAATAATGACTACGGGCAATATAATTATTTTGAATCCTTTGGTAGAAACACAGCGCACTACGGATTGCTGAATCGTTTTAATGGAGATGGAGGCAACATGGTTGGGGTTGAAAATGACATTTTATCTTCAGGAACGGCTCATGCTATAGGTGTTTCAAATTATATTATTGCCCCCAATGGTGCTCATGGTATTTATACGTTCATAGATGATTCAACAACTGATAATACCCAATACGTTTTTGGAAATTATGCCCAAATCAACGGAAGCGGTTTAACTAGGTATTACGGCAGCTATGCGCAATTGAATAACAGTAATCCCGCTTCTACAGAAGATCGATATGGATATGCGGCTGAGATATCCAGCGCTGGTGGTACAGGAACAAATTATGGTATATTTTCCGTAGTTCCGGATGACAGTAATAGTTACAGCGGTTACTTCTTAGGACGAGTTTCCATTGGCCCGAGTAATGGTTTTTTCGGAACAAGCAATTACATCATGCCGCTGCAACGCGGAACCAACGGACAAATCATGCAAACCGATGCCTCTGGGAATGTTACTTGGCAAAATCCTTCATCTGTAATGGGAAGCTACGGTTGGTTATTGAACGGAAATTCGGGGACGAATCCGGCGACTCATTTCATCGGAACTTCTGACAATGCCGACTTGGTTTTTAAGAGAAATGCCACGGTTTCTGGGAAAATAGGTATAAACGCAACTAGTTTTGGTTTATCGGCTTTAGGTTTATCTGCTACAACATTGAATAACAGTGCTTTTGGTAAAAGTGCACTATCGGCCAATACAACAGGCGATAACAATTGCGCCTTTGGGCACAGCGCTCTTTTGTCAAACATAACGAGCAATTCTAATTCGGCATTTGGTTCTGCTGCATTGCGCAACAACAATGCGGGTTCCAATAATTCAGCAGTAGGTGCCAATTCTTTATATTCCAATCTTTCAGGAAATTTCAATGTAGCACAAGGAATCGCCACAATGTATTACAATAGTTCAGGGAGTAGTAATGTTGCCATCGGTAGTTCTTCATTGTATTCAAATAACAGTGGAAACAACAATACTGCTGTCGGAACTAATACTTTGTATACCAATACGGCTTCAGATAATGTGGCTGTTGGAAGCAATGCCTTATTTGGCAATTCCTCAGGTACACCCAATACGGCTGTAGGCTCTAATGCAATGTCGCAAAATAGCACCGGTAACAACAACGCTGCCCTTGGCTATTACGCTCTTGCAAGCAATTCTACAGGAAATCAAAACACTGCTATTGGCGTTGATGCTTTAAGGGTGTCAACGGCGAATAACAATACCGCGCTTGGATATCGAACAGCCTACCAACAAACCGGCGGAACGCGCAATGTGGCTATTGGTTCACTGGCTCTGTCAGGTTTGACCAACAACAGTTTTAATACCGCAGTGGGCAGCTCGACTTACATTACCGGAAATTTTAGTAATTCAATGGCTTTGGGTGATGGAGTAACAGTTACGGCTAATAATCAAGTGCGTGTGGGCGATACCGGAATTACCAGTATTGGTGGGCAAGTAGGTTGGACAACTTTGTCAGACAAACGTTTTAAAGAAGATATTCAAGAGAATGTTCCCGGGCTGAGTTTCATTAGCAAACTCAAACCAGTAACCTATCATGTCAACGCCCGAAAAGTTTATGATTTTACGCATAAAAACCAATCTGATGATGAAAAGGCTGCTTATTTAAGCCAGCTTCCAAGTTCGGTATATTCAGGGTTTTTGGCTCAAGATGTCGAAGCCGCTGCCCAATCTATCGGCTATGAATTCTCCGGAGTGGACAAACCTAAAAATGAAAATGATTACTACGGATTGCGCTACGCAGAATTTGTAGTTCCGCTGGTCAAAGCCGTACAAGAGCAGCAACAAATCATTGAGCAGCAGCAAAAACAATTACAAGATTTAGCTGCGCGACTTGAAAAATTAGAGCAATTCATTAAACGTTAACGTAAAGGTACTGCCTGTATTTTTTTCAGATGCTACCTTAATCGAACATCCGATAGCCCGGGCCAAATCGCGAATCAGATGCAGCCCTAATCCCGATTTGACGCCGACAATTTCGCTTTCGTCATAAAGAGCTTTTAATTGTTGTTGATCGGCGCCCGGGCCATTATCGGTAATGCTCAAAAAAATTTGATTGTTTTGGGTAAATGCCTTCCAAACAATAGTAGGATTCGGTGTTTCTGAAAGTGCTTTCAGCGCATTTCCAGTCAGGTTTCGAACGATGGTTTTGAGGTAGTTTTCATCGGTTGTCAAAACCAGTTGACTCGCATTTTCAAAGTTGATTTTGATTTTTTCACTGCTAAAATAAAGCGCGGTATCTTGGAAGATTTTCTCGACCGAAACGGTTTTAAAATCAGGTTTAAAATGCTCCATTTGCCCTTTGCTCCAGAGTAATAAATCCTCCATCGAATGCAGTAAATTTTCAGCCGATTCCAATGTAGTTTCACTCAATCGTTCGCGGGTTTCTGAATCCAGTAAATCAGGGCTGTTTTTTTGTAGATGCAAAAAGTCAATCAGATTCGAAACCGGACTGCGTAAATCGTGATTCAATATGCTGAAAAATCTGGTTTTTACTTTATTGGCCTGGTCTAATTCCTGGTTTAAAGCCTGCAGTTTTTGGTTGTTTTTGCGGCGAATTTGATTCTGATACAGCAACAAAAGCCCAATGCAAAGCAACAAGAAAATTCCACCGAATAAATACCATTTTTGCTTTTCTTTTTGGTCGATAATCAATTTGTTGACGGCAATTTCGCGGTCTTTTTTGATTAATTTTTCACGGTTTTCAAGTTCGGCAATTTTGTTTTTATTTTCTTGAGAATACAGAGAATCGCTTAATTGGTGATATTCTTTTTCGGTTTGATATGCTTTTGGATAATTCCCCAAAGCAGCAAACACTTGAGCCAAAATCTTCTGTGATTCAATCAGATTGGTCATGTTGTCAGAAAGCTTTGATTTTTCAATGGCTTGATTCAAATAATCTTGTGACTTCAGCAAATATTGTTTCTTTAGTTTAGCTTCTGTGGCGGGATGGTTGGCTTTTTCAAAATAAATCTTCCCAATTTGCCCCAAATTATTCATCGACATAATGTTGTCTGGACTGATTTGGTTCCAGATTTCCTGCGCTTTTTCACGGGTTTTGAGCGCGTCGTCTCCTTTTTTTACGTTGGCCCAATTGGTCAATGTCCAAGCGCTTCCGATGGTGTATTGAATTTTTTCAGAAAGATCAAACGATTTGGCAAAATAGTGATTGGCTTCAGCATCTCGATACATCATGCTATAGGTTTCTGCTAAAGCGCCATAAGCCATACTCAAGATTCTGTCATTTTTGAGTTCTAAAGCGCAGGCTACCGATTTTTTGCTGAACCACAGGGCTTTGTTGTAATCTTGCTGATCCAGATAAAGCATTGTCATGTTGCGGTAATTCTGTTCCAACAAAGGCATCAGTTTTATTTTTTTACAAACGGCAATCGATTTCAAACTAAATTCGGCTTGTTTGGTAAAATCTGCTTTGTACTGATAAACCAGTGATTGATTAAAGTAACAATCGGCTAAGAATTTTTCAGAATGATTGGCTTTGGCCAGCGCAATGCCTTTGTTTAAGAATATTTGCGCCGAATCAATCTCGGCCAGACCGATGTAGGATCGGTAGGTGTTTTTCATAGCCAATTCATCGGTTTCGGGTAATTTTTTTTCTTTAGATGATAGAATTTTCTTGCAAATCTTTAGACAAGCTTCAAAATCTGAAGATCTGAATAAATCGGTGGTCTTTTCGACTTCTTTTTGCCAATATTCAGGAGTGTTATGTGGTGTTTGTCCCGAGCAAATTACAGAGAAAAAGAAAGTGATTAATAGGTAAATTCTCATTTTTTAAAGAAGGCTTAGATTCTGTTTAAAACTGTTTCCAATCGGTAATTTGATGTTGTTGACCAATTCAATTTCAGTGCTTCCGATGCGTTCAACGCGGTGTTTCGGAACGGCATAACTGCGGTGAATTCGAACAAATGATTCAAAGTGATTTTCCTTGAGCAAATTGCC
>JAXLVE010000026.1:0-36399 GCA_046329175.1 Flavobacteriaceae bacterium | reverse complement strand
GCGATTTCAATAATGTTTTTTTTTGCATGATGGAATTTTTAAGAAGCCCGAAAGTAGTGAATGCGGGTTTTTTTGCAAAAAAAAGAGAGCCGATTTTTATCGACTCTCAAACCCAATTTATTTCCAACCACCGCCCAGGTTTCGGTACATACGCACCGTGGCGCTGAGCTGTTCTTTCTTGGTTTCGTTGAGCTCCAACTTGGCTTCAAGCGCATCGCGTTGGGTCATCAAAACTTCTAAGTAATCGGCACGAGCCGCCTTGAACAAATCGGCAGAAATGTCTATAGAACGGTTCAGGGCCTCTACTTGTTGTGACTTAAGGGTATAACTTTTCTGTAAGTTTTCCATTTTTGAAAGCTGGGTCGCTACTTCGATATAGCCGTTCAAAATAGCGCGCTCATAATTATATAAAGCTTGAATTTGTCGGGCATTGGCATTTTTGTATTCAGCTTTGATGGCGTTTCGGTTGATGAGTGGCGCGGCTAAATCACCGGCCAAACTGTACAACAACGATTCGGGCATCGTAAACAAATACGACGGTTTAAAAGCTTGGAAACCGAGCGATGCCGAAATACCCAGCGACGGATAAAATTCGGCACGCGCGGCTTTGACATCTAACTTTGCGGCGGCTAACTCAAATTCTGCCTGTTTGATGTCGGGTCTATTAGCGAGTAATTGCGATGGGATTCCGGCTTGTGTGGCCAAAAGCGGTTGATCAAAGAAATTGCTTTGTGCTCTGGCAATAGGTTGCGGTATACGACCCAGCAAAAAGTTGATGCGGTTTTCGGTTTCGACAATTTGTTGGCGGATGTCAAACTCCATACTCTCAGACTTACGCACTTCGGCTTCAAACTTTTGAACGGCCAATTCGTTGGCACGAGCCGCTTGTTTTTGAATTTTGACAATCTCCAATCCGTTTTGCTGCAAGCCAATGCTTTGTTTGACAATGGCCAATTGGCTGTCTAGCGATAAAAGTTCATAATACGATTCAGCAACTTCAGCAATCAAATTGGTCATCACGAAGTTCTTTCCTTCGGTGGTTGCTAAATACCTATTGACCGCTGCTTTTTTGCTGTTGCGTAATTTTTTCCAAATATCAACTTCCCAATTGGCATAAGCCGCGATGGTATAATCGTGCAACGGGTCGGGCACTTCATGACCCGGTGTGATTTCAGTTGAGGCATCACCCGCGCCTTGGCTGGTATAACGGCCTACTTTTTCAACACCGGTTCCGGCTTTGACACCCACAGTGGGCAAGAGCGCGCCTTTGCGGATGCGGATGTCGTTGCGGGCCATCTCGACTTCTTGCAAAGTAATCTGCAACTCTTGATTGTTTTTGAGCGCGGTGTCAATCAAATCAACCAAGTATGGATCTTTGAAAAAGTTTTTCCATTGAACGGTTGCTGAATTCACGGTGTCTTGTGCCGTTGAACTCGCATAGTTTTCGGGCAATTTGCCTTTTTGCTCCGGAGTTACCAGCGCCGGCGTTTTGCATCCGACAGCCAATAAAACCACAGCTAATACAGCCGGGCGAATAGTGGATTTTATTTTAGTATACATGATCGTTTAAGTCTTCGGTTAACGGATTTTCGTCTTCATCTTTAATAAACTGGCGTCTGGCGGCAATGGTTCCGAATATGAAATACAAGCCCGGAATAATAATGACCCCGCAAATGGTTCCGACAAGCATACCTCCGGCGGCGGCAGTTCCGATGGTTCGGTTCCCCAGTGCACCCGGTCCGGTAGCAAATACCAGCGGAATCAATCCGGCAATAAAGGCAAACGAAGTCATCAAAATCGGACGGAAACGCACCTTGGCACCTTCTAAAGCCGATTCGAGTACCGATAAGCCCGTGCTGTGACGTTGTGCCGCAAATTCTACAATCAACACGGCATTTTTACCAAGCAATCCGATGAGCATAACCATCGCTACTTGTGCATAAATGTTGTTTTCGAGTCCCATCAAACTCAAGAGCAAGAACGCACCAAAAATACCTGCCGGCAATGATAAGATTACAGCCAGCGGCAAGATGAAACTTTCGTATTGAGCCGATAGAATCAAATACACAAAGCCCAAACAAATCAAGAAGATGTAAATGGCTTGGTTTCCTTGGTTGACCTCGTCTTTTGAAATCCCTGCCCAGTCAATGCCATAGCCGCGCGGAAGGGTTTTCTCGGCCACTTCGTTGATGGCTTTGATGGCCTCGCCACTACTGTAGCCCGGTGCGGCCGAACCACTAATTTCGGAAGCGTTGTACATATTGTGGCGCGTGATTTCAGAAAGGCCGTATACTTTTTCCATACGCATAAAGGCCGAGAACGGTACCATTTCATCGCGGTTGTTTTTGACGTATAATTTTAAGATGTCGTCGGGCAGAGCGCGATATTCCGGAGCTGCTTCGACAATTACTTTGTATTGACGACCAAACTTAATAAAGCTGATTTCGTAGTTACTACCCACTAAGGTCGAGAGCGTGTTCATGGCATTTTCAATGCTCACGCCTTTTTGTTGGGCAATGTCGTTGTCTACGCGCAACATATATTGTGGGAAACTCGCACTGTAAAAACTAAATACCGAAGTCAGCTCAGGACGCTTTTTGAGTGCCGCCACAAAATCGTTGTTGATTTGCTCCATTTTTTTGTAATCGTTGGTTCCGGCTTTGTCGAGCAAACGCAGCTCAAATCCACCTGCAGCTCCATAACCCGGAACGGCTGGTGGCTGGAAGAACTCAATGGTCGCACCCGTAATATTTTTGGATTTTTCTTCGAGTTCCTGCATGATTTCTTGCACCGAATGTTTGCGCTCTTTCCAGTCTTTGAGATTGATGAGACAGGTTCCGGAGTTCGAGCCCGTTCCTTCAGATAAGATTTCATAACCCGCAAGTGAGGATACCGATTGCACGCCGTCAACGGTTTCTGAGATTTTTTGCAAACGTTCAGAAATTTCGTTGGTACGCTCGAGTGATGAACCCGGCGGGGTTTGAATAATCGCGTAGAACATTCCCTGATCTTCATTCGGGATAAATCCGGACGGGACTTTAGAGTTGATGAAATAAGTACCGATACAAAAAGCGATGAGCACGCCAAAAGTTACACTGCGTCGGTTGACCAATTTTCCTAAAATACCCATGTAGCGATTCGTGGTTTTGTTGAATCGGCTGTTGAAGGCATCAATGAAACGATCGACCGGCGTTTTCTTTTTAGGCTGACCGTGGTGGTTTTTGAGGATGATGGCACAAAGAGCCGGGGTGAGCGTCAAAGCCACAATCCCCGATAGGATAATGGATGTAGCCATTGTAATGGAGAATTGTCGGTAGAAAATACCCACTGGGCCAGACATAAACGCGACCGGAATAAATACCGCTGCCATCAAAAACGTAATCGCGACAATGGCTCCGGCAATTTCAACCATGGCTTTTTTGGTAGCCTTCCGCGCCGATAGGTGTTCGGTTTCCATCTTGGCGTGGACGGCTTCAATGACCACAATCGCATCATCGACTACAATACCAATGGCCAATACCAAGGCAAAAAGCGTAATGAGGTTGAGCGTAATACCAAATACTTGCATGAACATAAAAGTTCCGATGAGCGATACCGGTACGGCAATGGTTGGAATCAGCGTTGAGCGCCAATCGCCCAAGAAAATGAATACCACCAAGCCCACAAGAATAAAGGCTTCAACCAAGGTGTGTAAAACCTTTTCAATCGAGGCATCGAGGAATTTTGAAACGTCATAACTAATCTCGTAATCCATACCTTTCGGGAACGAATTCGATTTGATCTCGGCCAATTTGGCTTTGACGTTTTCAATAACCTGACTCGCGTTACTTCCGTATGATTGTTTGAGGACAATCGCTGCAGAAGGTCGTCCGTTGAGGTTTGAGTAAATATCGTACATCGAACTTCCGAAGTCAATATTGGCTACATCTTTTAAGCGCAATATTTCACCGTCGGATGATGAGCGCAAGATGACGTTTCCGTATTGTTCTTTGGTGGTAAAACGGCCTGAATATTTGAGCACGTATTCAAATGATTGCGAGCGCTTACCCGAACTTTCTCCGGTTTTTCCCGGAGAGGCTTCCAAGCTTTGTGCGCTCAAGGCTTCCATAACTTCATCGGCCGAGATTTTATAGGCGAGCATACGATCGGGTTTGAGCCAAATACGCATGGCATATTCACGGTTCCCCAAGATATCGGCATAACCTACACCATCAACCCTTTTGAGTTCTGGGAGCAAGTTAATATCGGCAAAGTTGAACAAGAATTTCTGATCGGCATGCGGATCTTTACTGTACAAGTTGATATACATAAGCATGTTCGATTCTTCGCGCGAGATTTTCACTCCTTCGCGGATAACGAGTGGCGGAAGTTTATTAGTAACCGAAGCCACGCGGTTTTGTACGTTGAGCGAGGCAACGTTGGGGTCGGTTCCGAGGTTGAAAACAACTTGAATGGTTCCTTCACCGTCGTTACCGGCATCAGAAGCCATATATTTCATGCCCGGTACTCCGTTGATGGCGCGCTCGAGTGGAATAATAGCTGATTTGATGAGAAGCTCATTATTGGCGCCCGGATATTCAACCGTTACATTTACCTTGGGTGGTGAAATGGATGGAAACTGAGTTACAGGCAACTGAACCAAAGCTAAAACACCCAAAAAAACTATGATGAGCGAGATAACAATAGACAGTACGGGTCTTTGTATGAATCTATTAAACATGTTGCGAGGGCTTAGGTTATTCGGCTTTGAGTTTTAAATGAGCCAGTACGTCTTGCGGTTTGTGGAAAACGTATTCAATTTTATCGTCGTCATTGACTTTTTGAACGCCTTCTAACAGAATTTTATCCGAAGTTTTTATGCCTGAAGAAACGACATAAATATCCGGTAACTCGCCTGAGATGGTAATTTCACGCGAGTGTACTTTGTTGGCAGCATCCACTACAAAAACATATTTTTTGTCTTGAATTTCGTAGGTAGCTTTTTGCGGAATGATCAGCGCATTTTTCATTGGGAAAGCCATCACAACTTTTCCGGTTTCGCCGTGGCGCAAGAGTTTGTTTGGGTTCGGAAACCGCGCTCTAAAGGCAATGTTTCCGGTTTCGTTGTCAAATTCTCCTTCAACAACTTCAACGGTTCCTTTGTCTTTGAGGAATTCACCGTTGGCCAACATCAACTGAACGTGCTGATCGCCGCGGCCTTTGATGTTGGTTTGATAATCGAGATATTCCGGCTCAGAAACATTGAAATATGCATACATCTGGCTGTTGTCAGAAAGGCTCGTGAGCAATTCACCTTCGTCGATAAGGCTTCCGAGTTTCATCGGCAAGCGGTCAATGGTTCCGGCAAACGGTGCGTGGATTTCAGTAAACGACAAATGCAATTTGGCCAGCGCCATTTCGGCTTTGGCCTGATCCAAACGCGCTTGGGCAACCGCCAATTCGTTTTTAGAAATAATATTTTTATCTGATAATGTTTTGGTGTTTTGCAGCTCAATTTCGGCCGCTTTGGTTTCGGCTTTGGCTTTTAAAAATTCGGCTTCGTAGGCTTTGGGCATGATGCGGAACAAAAGTTGTCCGGCTTGAACATTTTGACCTTCGTCTACATAAATGTTTTGCAAATAACCTTTCTCTTGCGAGCGGAGTTCGATGTTGCGCAGCGATCGGATTTGCGCTACATATTCTTTGGTTAAAGTAGTGTCAAGAACCACTGGCTCGGTCACGGCGTATTTTCCGGCTTCTTCTTTTTCTTCGACTTTTTTGTTGCAACTTGTTAAAAACGTAAAAGTAAGCAACAAGCCTGCATACAGGACATTTTTGTTCATGGGATAAATAATATTGGTTGAAATAAATTTGGTCAAATCAAACATCAACGATTGCTTCCGGATTTTCCGGTGCATTGCATCCCAATGAAGTATATAAATGGAGCATGGTTAAAGCAATCGCTGGTCCAAGAATCAAATTCTTAGATTGCGGTGCTTTAAATAAATAGATAAACCTCCGTTATAGGGCGGAGTAAAGCAGTAAATTTTTAAAGTTCTGGCGCTGACTAATGCAACGGGCGGCGCTTTGAGCCACGGAATATGCACAAAGTGCGGAATGGCTGAAGTTTTTTCAAAGCTATAAGAGGTGTTCTCTTTGTTTAGGTCATTTTCATCGGCTGAATCAACATCTGAATCTTCAACAAAAGTAATCAGTGAATCGATGTCAACTAGGTTGGTAGACTGAGTTGTTAAATGATGTTTTTGTTCATAAACCGAAGTTTGGTTCGAAGCCAAAACAGTTTGTCCGCCGCTAAGCAGACAAGAAAAAAGGCTGATGACAAATAACAACGTTCTCATTTGGGGCTCAAAATTAAGCAATCTCATCTGGCGTGAAAGCGAATTAAAGTTTCTTTAAGAAAAAATAACATCGAAAACGATTGCACTGTAAGAAACGGCTTTAATTAATAAAGGCCTGCAGTGAACAGGCCTTTGGTTTTATTTTGTTTTGTTGGCTTCTGCGATGTATTTCTCTAAAGCCATGGTCATAGACGGAGTTTCCGGAGTTGGCGCCAAGATGTCAATTCTCAGGCCATGTTCCAAAGCTTCTTTTTGGGTCGTGCTGCCAAAAACTGCAATACGTGTATTGTTTTGCTGAAAATCTGGGAAATTCATAAATAAAGATTTGATTCCCGTTGGGCTAAAGAATGCCAAAATATCGTAATACACATCCGCCAAATCCGATAAATCGCTCATCACGGTTTTGTAGAATGTGCCTTGTGTCCAATCGACTTTTAAATTGTTCAAAGTTTGCGGCGCATCTGCATTGAGTTGGTCTGAAGCTGGGAGCAAAAACTTCTCGTCTTTGTATTTTTTAATCAACGGAGCCATATCGGCAAAATCCTTTTGACCCACATAAATCTTGCGCTTGCGATAAATTACATACTTCTGTAAGTAAAATGCAATGGCTTCAGATTGACAAAAATATTTAAGCGTTTCGGGAACTTTATAACGCATTTCTTCAGCTACCCTAAAAAAGTGATCGACCGAATTTTTACTCGTTAAGATGATGGCCGTGAAATTATTGAGGTCGATTTTTTGTTGTCTGACGTCTTTCGCGCTAACACCTTCAACGTGAATGAAAGGTCTGAAATCTATTTTGACTTTGTGTTTTTGTTGCAACTCAAAGTACGGAGAATTCTCTACTTTAGGCTCGGGTTGCGACACCAAAATCGTTTTCACTTTCATGTTTGACATAATCTGTATGCTAACTTTTTGTAAACCAATAATAGATGAAATAGTAGGGCGCTATTTCGAGTGCGCAAAGATATAAAATAAAATAAAACAACTTGCTGAGCAGCAAATTTTGATAATTCTTTAAAGATAAGGCGTATGTTAACACATTTGCTAACAATATCACAACGATTAAGAAATATATCAGAAAATTTGACGGATCAGAATTGTAAAACAAGATAAGGTTCACCGGAAGCAACAGCAATCCGACATAGGTTCGGTAGCTAACTTTTTGCAAATTGTACTGATCGGTAAATTCTTCTATGCTAAAAGCAGTTCCGATGATTTTTTCAATCAGGAATTTGGACAAAACAAATACACTCAAAAAGGTCAAAATTTGAATGTAAAGAATGCCGTCGATTTTTGAAGTGTGAAAAAAATGATGCAGCATGAGTTGCACAAAAAAAGCCAACGAAGCCAATTGCACCACAAACAGAAAAATCGTAAATCCACTCATCAAATACGATGAATCGCGATAAACCTTGATGTATTTTTCAGAGAAAGCCAAGCGCATAAATTCCTGAAAACGCGTCTCAAAGACAGACTTGACCACCACAACCGTTGCAATGAGCAAGACAAAAACAATCGTGGCCCAATCACGGGCGCCAATGGTTCGCGGTTCAAAGACAATATCCATCATAACTGTCGCAAAATTAAGAAAATTAGCAACTGCTTTACAGCCGACGATCTTTTTAATTAAATGGTTTTACAATTATCGTTTTCTTAAGAGCCAACTGCTGTAAAAAGTTTATTTTTGCCGCATCAGAATCAAGCAAAATGCATCTAGCACTCGTTATTATTCCAACCTACAACGAAAGTGAAAACATCGAGGCGATTATTCGCGCGGTGTTTGCGCAAGCCGAACCGTTTGATGTGTTGATTGTCGATGACAATTCTCCGGACGGAACTGCCGACATTGTGCTGCAACTGCAATCAGAATTTCCCAACCGATTGTTTCTTGAAAAACGCTCTGAAAAAGCCGGTTTAGGAACTGCCTATGTGCATGGTTTTCGTTGGGCTTTGGCGCGTTCATATGAATATATTTTTGAAATGGACGCCGATTTCTCACACAATCCGGCCGATTTGGTCAAACTCTACAAGGCTTGTGCGCAAGACGGTGCAGAAGTGGCCATTGGGTCAAGATATATTTCAGGGGTTAATGTGGTCAACTGGCCGCTCAGCCGCGTATTGATGTCGTATTTTGCCTCCATTTATGTAAAGGTCATCACCGGTATGAAAGTGCACGACGCCACGGCGGGTTTTATTTGTTATCGCAGCAGTGCGCTTGAAAAAATCAATATTGACCGAATTAAATTTATCGGTTATGCGTTTCAGATTGAGATGAAATACCGCGCTTATGTGCAAAAATGCAAAATGGTTGAGGTTCCGATTATCTTTACCGACCGAACCAAAGGACAATCCAAAATGAGTAACGCCATCATTCAAGAAGCGGTTTGGGGCGTAATTTCTCTTAGAATCCGACAACTTTTCAAACAATTATAATGGCTACAACGCTGATCAAAAACGCGCGCATCGTCAATGAAGGGAAAACTTTCGAAGGCGATGTTTTGCTTTCTGGAACACGCATCGAAAAAATAGCCGGCGACATATCGGCCACTGCGAATGCAAAAATAATAGATGTTGAAGGTTCGTATTTGATTCCGGGCATGATTGACGATCAGGTGCATTTTCGCGAACCGGGTCTGACGCACAAAGGCAACATTGCTTCAGAATCCAGAGCGGCGGTGGCCGGAGGCGTGACTTCGTTTATCGAGCAGCCCAACACGGTGCCCAATGCCGTTAACCAAGAATTACTCGAACAAAAATATCAAATTGCCGCCCAAAGTTCGTATGCGAATTATTCGTTTATGATGGGTGCGACCAACAATAACCTTGAGGAAATCCTCAAAACCAACCGCGAAAATGTAGCTGGGCTCAAAATTTTCATGGGATCCTCGACCGGAAATATGTTGGTGGATAACCCCAAAGCACTTGAAGCGATTTTCTCTTCAACGCCGTTGCTCATTGCGGTACATTGCGAAGATGAGCAAACCATCAAAAACAATCTAGCGCATTACAAAGCAATGTATGGCGAAGCGGTTCCGGCCAATGCACATCATTTGATTCGAAGTGCCGAGGCTTGTTATTTGTCGTCGTCAAAAGCTATTGCTTTGGCTCAAAAAACCGGAGCGCGTTTACACGTTTTTCACCTGTCGACGGCGATAGAAATGGATTTATTTACCAATCAAATTCCGCTCGAGCAAAAGCAAATTACAGCCGAAGTTTGTTTGCATCATTTGTGGTTTACCAATGAAGATTACGTTCAGAAAGGCAATTTCATCAAATGGAATCCGGCCGTAAAAACCGCTGCAGACCGCGATGCGCTATGGAAAGCTCTGCTTGATGACCGCATCGATGTGATTGCTACCGATCATGCGCCGCACACTTTTGAAGAAAAAAGTCAGCCTTATCTGATGGCGCCTTCGGGTGGTCCGCTGGTGCAACATGTTCTTCCGGCTTTGTTTGAAAAACACCGTCAAGGAATAATTTCAGTCGAAAAAATCGTTGAGAAAACAGCGCACAATCCGGCGATTGTTTTTAAAATCAGAGAACGCGGTTTTATTCGCGAGGGTTATTATGCTGATTTGGCGG
The DNA here is from genome assembly GCA_046329175.1 of Flavobacteriaceae bacterium. Lineage (GTDB taxonomy): Bacteria > Bacteroidota > Bacteroidia > Flavobacteriales > Flavobacteriaceae > Flavobacterium. The sequence goes on along the minus strand of JAXLVE010000026.1, from coordinate 26,476 downwards.
TGATCAATCCGAATCTACCGCAGACGGTTTCGCGTGAAAATATTTTGTATCATTGTGGCTGGTCGCCGTTTGAAGGTCAGAGATTTGATGCGTCGGTTTCGCACACTTTTGTTAATGGCGTTTTGATGTATGAAAACCAAAAAGTAAGCGAACTTCAAGCTGGTCAACGATTGTTGTTTAATCGATAAAGAATGAAAAAATATCTTTTTGTACTCATAATATTTCTCGGTCTTGTAGCTTGTAACAATCAACCGGTTGAAAAACCCAAGAATCTTATTCCCGAAAAAAAGATGACCGAGATTTTATACGATATGGCTTTGTTGGATGCGATTAGAACTCAAGCGCCCTATTCTCCTGGAAAGCCTAAGGTTGACGCTCGTAAATTTATCTACCAAAAATACCAAGTGGATAGTGCGCAATTGGTGCTGAGCAATCGCTATTATATTTCGCAGGTTGAAATTTATAAAAAAATGTACGACCAAGTCAACGAAAGACTTACCCAAGAAAAGCAAAAGGCCGAAAAAGCAACCGGAAAAGAAGAGCCGCTTCCGCTAACCGATTTGCCTAAAGTTGAATAATTATCTTTTCTTTAGGTAGTAAGCACACATTTTTGCTAAAGTTTGCTCGAGTGGTTCAAACTGAATTTTGAGCTGATTTTGTACTTTTAGATTTTCATAAGCATCTTGACTGTGCAGACTTTTAGCCATCGACAAACTCAGGGTTCTTTTCTTTCCGAACCAACTGAACAAACCATCAAATCTTGCGACTAAAACAGTGAGCCAAAAAGGAGCATAAAATTTTGGAGCGCTTACTTTAAGTTCACGCGCCAAGGTTTTAGTCAACCATTCATAAGATTGATTTTCGGCCACCGCAATCAACTGTTCTCCTGAATATTGTGTTTGCATGCTTTGAATCATAGACCGAACTACATCATCAACGCCCACAAATCCGGTGGTTCCGCGGGTGTAAAACAAAAGGCCTCGAGAGACGCGCTGGGCAATAAGTCCGCTGCCTTGATCCCAAAAACCTGGCCCGAGAATCACGCCTGGGTTGATGATGCGCACTGATAAGCCTTCTTGCTCAGCGCGCCAAACTTCCATTTCGGCGCCGTGTTTTGAAATCGCATAATCGCTGTGGTTGTATTCTGGGTTCCAATCGGTAGATTCATTCATGGCTGAACCTTCAATTATGGGTGGGCCCAAGGCGGCAATTGAACTCACATAACACAGTTTTTGTATTTTAAAATCCAGACAGAGATTGACGATGTTGGCCGTGCCTTCGATGTTGATTTTGCGCAGCTTTTTTTCATCGGCCGGATCAAACGAAATCAGTGCGGCACAATGATAAACTTCTTCAATATTTTCAAAATGAGGCTCTAAAGCAGGAACATCGGTAATGTCGGCTTGCACCCAATGGGCCTTTTCAAATAATGTGGCTTGTCCATATAGTGCAAACAAGTCGCGAACTTTTTCAAGTGAATCTTGGGTGCGATACAACGCCCGAACTGTCTGCCCGCGTTGGAGCAATGCAAGAGTTAAATGTGAGCCGACCAAGCCTGAAGCGCCAGTTATGAGTATCATTTTGTAAAGATAAATAGATTGTTCGATTTTCAAATTCTACAAATAACTATCTTTGCGCTCGCCGAAATAATCCAAACGGCCGTTAATAATATCGATATGAAAAATTTAGTAGCAGAATTGCAATGGCGCGGACTGGTGCACGATATGATGCCCGGAACTGAAGAACAATTACTCAAAGAAATGACCACCGCTTATATTGGTTTTGATCCAACTTCAGATTCGTTGCATATTGGCAGTTTGGTACCGATTATTTTGCTGGTACATTTGGAGCGTTTCGGGCACAAACCGATTGCTTTGGTCGGTGGTGCGACCGGTATGATTGGTGATCCATCCGGAAAATCAGACGAGCGCAATTTGCTTGACGAGGCCACACTCAATCACAATGTTGAAGGCATCAAACAAGTTCTCTCGCGCTTTATCGATTTTAATTCAACTGCAGCCAATGCGCCGATTTTGGTGAACAACTATGATTGGATGAAAAATTTCACCTTTATTGATTTTGCTCGTGAGGTAGGAAAACGCATAACTGTCAATTATATGATGGCCAAAGATTCAGTCAAGAAACGCTTGTCGGGCGAGGGCGAAGGCATGTCGTTTACCGAGTTTACCTACCAACTTATTCAAGGATACGATTTTTACCATCTGCACAAACATTACAACTGCGTTTTGCAAATGGGCGGAAGCGATCAGTGGGGCAATATTACCACCGGAACCGAGCTCGTTCGCCGCATGAATCCCGAAGGTGCTAAAGAAGCTTTTGCGATGACTTGTCCGCTGATTACCAAGGCGGATGGTTCTAAATTCGGCAAATCTGAAGGCGGAAATATTTGGTTGGATGCCGACAAAACTTCTGTGTATAAATTCTATCAATTTTGGCTCAATACGACAGATGTGGATGCCGAAAAATACATCAAGATATTTACGTTTCTGGATGAGCCAACCATCAATACTTTAATTGAAGAACACCAACAAGCTCCGCATTTACGTGTTTTACAGCGCAAATTGGCCGAAGAAATAACGGTGTTTGTACATTCAAAAGAAGCATATGAAAAAGCAGTACAAGCTTCGAATATTTTGTTTGGCAATGCAACGGCTGATGATTTAAAGCAACTTGATGCTGCGACATTTTTGGAAGTTTTTGATGGAGTTCCACAAGCTGAAATTTCCAAAGCTGAAGTTGAAGCAGGCATAGACATTGTGGTTTTACTCAACGAAAAATCAGGCTTTTTAAAATCGAACGGCGAGGCCAGAAGAGCTTTGCAAGAAAACTCAATTTCGGTTAATCGCGAAAAGGTAGCGGAAGGTTTTAGCCTCACCGCCGCTGATTTGATCAACAATCAGTTTGTGCTTTTGCAACGCGGTAAGAAAAATTATTTTGTACTCAGAGTAGTATAATTCACTTTACATCACCATCAGATTACAGCCGCGGATGTCGCTGTGGTCATATCGTCCGAGCACTTCAAAGCTGCCGCCAGGATGTTGTTTGCCTAAATCTTGGGTAGCAATAAACGCGCATGAATTCAGGTTGGCCAAATCAATCACGTTGATGCCACCGGTTTTCCCAGGATCAATATATTGCAGTGGATCTTCGGTGTCGCGCACCAAAACCTGCATCCAAGGCGGACATTCAAAAATGCCGTTGCCCAGTGAATAGGCTTGTGAGAGTAACTCCGTCATGCCGTATTCTGAGTGAATAGACCGAACGCCAAAACCTGTACATAAAATCTGATGCAATTCTTCACGAATGAGCTCGCGACGTTGACCTTTCATCCCGCCGGTTTCCATAATGATGGTGTTTTGTAACGAAAATGAATGTAGCTCGATTAAATCCAGCAAGGCATAAGTAACTCCGATAAGCAAAACGTTTTGTCCGGAAGCATCGAGTGTTTTGAGTTTTTGAGCAAGCTCGTCTAAGTTGTACAGATAAAATCCGCTTTCGGGATGTTGGCTGCTTTTGATGAGATCATCGACCATATAAATCAACGATGAGCCTTCGCGCTCTAAATAGGACGGAAGCAACGCCAAAACCACGTAATCTTGAATGTTTCCGTAAAATTCAGAAAAGCCCAATCGATAGCTTTGCTCGTACAGCGAAACATCGCTGACCAAATGACGACTGGTGCTCATGCCTGTGGTTCCGCTGCTTGTAAAGATTTGCTCGATGTTGGGCTGACCGCTAATCACCTCGTGACTTTTAAAAAACTGTATCGGCAAAAACGGAATCTGCGCAATGGATTTTACCTTCTGAACATCTGTGTTTAAATAATCACAAAACGAGCGATAGACTGCATTGTGCTCGTGCTGATATCTAAAAACTTTAAGCGCCAGTTTATCAAAGGCTTTGCGGCTGTTTAGGGTAAATATGTCGTCAGGAGTAATCAATGAAAGTTCTTTTTAGGAAGGCAAAAATATCAATAAAAAAAACGCCAACGGTTGGGTTGGCGTTTTTGTTCTATGTTGGTAGTGATTACTTAATCACCAATTTGCTGGTAGAAGTTTTACCTGCTTCAGTAATTTTCAAGATGTACATACCTGATTTCAAAGAAGCAACGTTTACAGAGTTTGAAGCAGTTGCGTTTAATACTTGTTTTCCTAAAACGTCATAAATCACAACATTTTTCTCAAGGTTAGCTGCAGTGTTGATGTACAACATTCCGTTGGTTACTGGGTTTGGATAAACCTCTAAACCTGCAATGTTGTTTTGTTTAACAGCCAATAAGCTAGCAATATCAGTAGCAATGTTCAATTCGTCAAACACCATACTTGGAGTTCTGTTATCAGCATCTTGACGGATGATGAAACCACCTAATTCAATAATAGCAGTAGCTGGTGTTGAAGTCAAAGTAGCTGGAGTTGATGCGCTAAAAGTAGTCAAGTCAGGATTCAACCAGCAGCTCAAAGTGTTCGTTCCAAAATCATAGCCCATTACAACATAAACAACTTCACCTACATTTCTTAAAGTTGCGTCGTAGTTGGTTGTAGTTGAAGCAGCATCAAATCCTAATTGGAATTGTGTTCCGTTTCTCTTTACAAACATTCTAGCTTTGAAAGATTTAGTAGCATCTGTTAGAGCCGCAAAATATGTTTCAGCCAAATCAGTTGTTACGTTGGTCATGTCAGCTACGTTTACCATAAATGAAGCATACACTGTTCCTGAAGTAGCTGGGGTAAACGGTGAGAAACAATCAATACCTGCACCAGTAAAAGTAACTGAGTTGCCAGATGTTCCTACATTTGGATACGATAAGCTACCCGCAGCGGCAACAATGTTGTCACCAGAGTTGATGTTGGTCCAAGATTCTTGAGCTCCCAATGAAGCACCGGCAGCATAGTTAAAATGCTCGTGGAAAGGCAGTGGGTTGACTGGTTTACACTCAGGTGAGTTTAAAGTAGCTGAAGTATTACAAGTACCTCCTGTTACAGTAACTACCAAATTAGTCCCTTCAGGGATACCTGTAATAATGATATTACCAGCAGCAACAGTTGAAACATCATCACCGCCTACAGTTCCTGCGTTTGGAGTCACTACATAGGTAGCATTACCACCACCAGTGTAAGGGATGGTTGCTGTGTAGGTATCTGTACCGAAATTGAAAGCATCGCAAACTCCAGTAGCAGCACCTAATGATAAGGTACAAGAAGCAGAAACACTGCTCAATTTAACGTCGTCAACTCTGAACTGAGCAGTTGATGTAGATTTAAATCTCAAAGAAAGTGTTGCTGAAGAAGGTATGGTTCCGCCACCAATAGTGGCTAAAGTCCAACCTGTTGCAGTTGGTGTGTAAGTAAGCGGAGACCAAGTTGCTCCTGAGTCAGTGCTCACTTCAACTGTTAATACGTTAGAAACGTTTGAAGGTGTGTTGATACCAAATGAAAGTTGAAGATCTGCTGAATTGTATGCTGAACTATTCAAACCATCAATTTGGAAATACTCATCAACAGCATTGATCAAAACGTTACCTCCGGCTGAAGCGCCATTGTAACCTGATGATGTAGAAGTAGCACGAACGTCAGCTGTACCAGAATAAACAATCGGAGCTGAGTTTTGAAATACGTTTGCGCTAATGGCTGTTGGTGCACTTGGCGTACCCATGTTTTCAGAATAGAAAGTTTGGGCGAAAGACGCTGAACTCACTACAGCGCATAACAAAATGTAAAGTTTTTTCATTTTCGAGTTTTTAATATTTCGGACTACAAATATAGAAAGTAAATTCCTTTACAAAAAAGAAATTCAAGTAAAATAAAATTTAAGAAAAGATAAAATGTTAAAACAACTACTTGACTATCAATTTTCTAGTTGTGGTTGCTTCGCCTTCGCGAATTTTGATGATATAGACACCCGGTAATAAGTTGGCAATCGACAGCTCTTTAGAGTTGATGGTGGTTTGCAAAACCTTTTTACCGAGAACATCAAAAATTGTGATGTCTTTGTCGAGTGATGTTTTAGAAGTAATGAAAATTTTTCCGTTGCTTACCGGATTCGGATAAAAACCCAACACATCGGCATTCGTGCTTTGTCTGTTGTCTTGAGCCATTACAACCGTAGAGCAAAGCAAAGTAAAAAACAGGGCGATATGTAGTAGGTTCGTTTTCATATAATTCACCGCGGTAAAGATAGAAATAAATTTCATAAATGAATCATAAAAAAAGCACTCCCATACAGAAGTGCTCTTTTCAAATATATAGTGCAATTATTGGGTACTATTGGACCAAATTAGTTCCGTCTACATTAGACCAATTTCCATTGTTGATGCTAGCGCCTGTTGCTGAAGTGCTCGTTGTAAAATTACCTGTTGGAAATGATACGCTGATGGCATCAGTAGCTCCAATCGGAGTAGTTACCGCTGTATTGACAATTTTAACATTCGTCAATTTTAGTTTGCCGCCATTTACTTGATTGGTATTGGTGTTGGTGTCTTGAATTTTTACCACAGAACCGTGATAAACAGTGCTTCCTACGGTATAATCACCGTAACCGTCGATGATGATGTTGTCGTATTCACCGTTGCCTTCTTTTTTGAATTGAAAAGCATCCACTTGAATATCTGTATCAGATTCCGGTGTAGTTCCTGCCGCTTTTCTCAATGTAATTTTGCTGATTTTCGGACCAAAAGCATTGTTGTTGTTTGAGGCTTCGATTTCCATACCGAAGTTCCCTTTTCCGGTTTGGTAGGCATACCAGTTTTCATTGTTTTGCCCTCTCCAACCGTCTTGCCAGTCAAAGGCATCATCAAAGTTTCCGTATGATACCAAGTTGGTTGCGCTTACGGTTCCTCCGAAGAATTCATAACCATCGTCTGCTCCTTTATAAGCAACCAAGTGGTCTAGAATAGTCCCTGATCCGCAAGAATAAAAAGTAAAGGCATTGTTTTCTTTTTGACCGTCACCTAATTTTTTTCCAGCATATTCAACACGAACATAACGCAAAGTTCCGCCGTTGTGCGTTGGATTGGTTCCGCCATAAGTCTGTACGTTTCCATCCTCAGAAAGTGCTGTAGTAGCACCCGAAGCCGCTGTGATAGGTGCGTCGCCATACATGATGATGCCGCCCCAGTTGCCCGGTGTTTTATTTTTCTCAGTAAACACTACCGGTTGTGAAGCAGTTCCATTAATGATGAGTTTTCCGCCATTTAAAACCACCAATGCGTTGTCACCTGTAGCGATATCACAAGTAATGGTTGATCCGGCATCAAAAGTCAAAGTAACACCCGGTTGAACTTTTACAATTCCTTTCAAGGTGTAGTTGCCCATTGCATAGGTTTTGTCTGAAGTAATGTTACCTGTAATTTCGCCCGTTTGTGGTGTTGGTGTGCTTACTTCATCGTCGTCATTAGAGGTACAAGACGCGAACAAACCGGCAAATAATAATAGTGTAAAGAATGATTTTTTCATGTTGTTTTTTTGGTTTTTTGTTGATACAAAGCTAGCTGCCCCAAATTTGAAAGCGGTTAGATTATCGTTACAAAAAAGTTATATAAATCAAAGGTTATGGTAAATTTAATGTTACCAAGGAGCTCTTAATTTTTAGAACGTATAGCCTACACTCATCGAAAATCCAACGCCGCGTTTGTAGTCTTGTACATAGCGACTGTCAGCGTAAATAGTGGTTTTGTTGTTGTCGCCTAGCTGATAGTATTCTTTCGGGTTAAGCAAGTTGTCGGCAGAGAATTTCAAATTCCAATGCTCGCCAATTTTGCTGCCCCAAACCAAATCCAATCGGCTGACCGGCAATTCATAAATATGATCTAAGTTGGCAGTTCCAACACTGTAGATTCGTTTGCCAAAAACCGAATACACCAAAGTCAAAGTATTGCTCCAGTCTTTTCTGAAGTTGAATTGGTATTTCAAATCAGAATTGATGAGCCATTTAGACGCGCCTTGCAAGTCTCTGCTTTTGTGTGTCTCGATAGATGTGCTGGTCAAACCATCAGGATTCACCGTTTTGTCGGCCACATTTACTCGGGTTTGCATAATCGATGTATTGAAGCCCCATGAAAAAGCCGATAAACTTTTGCTCAAACGGCTGAGTTCAACGCCCCATTCTAATTCAACACCATACAAAGTAGCATCGTCAGAATTCAAAAATGTGGTAATTTGTCCACCGGCATCTGCTTTGTACGTGCGCTCAATCGGGTTGTCGATTTTCTTTCCGAACACACCCACGGCAAACATTTCTTTGGACGTCGGAAAAAGTTCATACTTTAAATCAGCGTTTAAATTATCGCTGTTCACTGCAAACGGGTTTCCTTGTTGGCTGGTGTTGTCGGCATTGATAATGGTAATCGGCAAAGCTTCCATGAGTACCGGTTTGGAGTAGGTTTTTGAAACCGCCAAACGCAAGTTACTCTTTTCATTGAGCGCATATTTTACATTCACCGAAGGCAAGATATAATTTTTGTCAATGGTTTTTTTGCTGTACGGATCAGTAAAAGCTCCGTTGTAGCGGTATTTAATTTCACGCGTGTATTTTTCAAAACGCAAACCTCCGTTGATTTCAAACGCACCAAAGTTCAAAAGTAAATTAGCGTAACCAGCGTTGGTAAATTCGTTGAGTTTGGTTTTGTACGAAGCATTAGAACCTTCGGCATAATATATATTGTTCAGCGAAAAATCTTCATTCAAATAACTGTCAAGACTATTCACCGGAACGCTAAATGCTCCTTGGCTTGGCTGATTTTCTCTAATGAACACAAATCGATACGAAGTTTTGGCGTTGTTGCCATTTCCGTTGTAGCCGATGGTCAAACGATTTTTCTTTTCATCGCCAGAGCCGAATTTCAAGTTATATTCCAACAAATGCGCGTAAAAGAAATTTCCGGTAATGTCTAAATATTGTTTGATAAAGTTATTGCCACCATAGTTGATAATTCCCTGACCATCGCCTTGCGGAGCGGCACTAAAAAACTTGCGATCCGGTTGTTGATATGAAGTTTTGGCAAATGACCCGCCCGCTTTGATGGTTTGGTTTTTATCTTCGGTCAAGTTGTATTGCGCAAAGATTTGTCCGTTTAAATAATCAGAAACCTCGAATTGATTGGTGCGTTTTAAAATATAACTCGCGGTGTTTCCGTCAAAAGTTCCGATTTGGTCCAAAATGGTGCTTTCGGTAGAGCGCAAAAACATCGTATTGCCCCAAAACTTCCAGCGATTGGTTTTGAATTCCATCGACAACAAAGAAGAAACATTGGTTTTATAAGCGCTTTCTTTTCCGTGCAAATGGTTGTTGAATTCACCGTTGGCATTGATGGTATTGTTCACACCGTCTCTCACCTTGTAAGCATTGTCAAAATTGAGCGAGAACAAATACGAAAGCTTTCTGTTGTTGGAAAAGTCAAATTTTTCTGAATGCAAAATACCTACACTTGTATTCAGCGGACTCAATCGGTCGTTGACATTCCAACCGTTTTTGACTTTGTTTTTTGAATCTTCTGACGACAAACTCGCGTTTGACGGCACGCTTCCAAAAGCGCTCGGCAATTGACGATCACTGCCAATGAGCCCGAAAAACCCTTTGGTGGTGTTGGTGTCGTCAGCCATTAAAAAACGGCTCAAGTTGTTATCGGTCGTATAGCCCACACCAAAACTGATTTTGGTTTGACTTTTTCCGGTGGCCGAGGTCGCGATGTTAAACGTTCCGCCGGCAAAATCACCGTAAATATTCGGGTTAAAGGTTTTAAAAACTTCAATCACGCTCACAATATCCGTCGGGAACAAATCCAGCGGCACAATCTTTTTAAACGGATTGTTGGTCGGTGCGGCCAAATCATTAATCAGCAAATTGTTGTATCGATCTTCAAGTCCGCGAACAAACAAACCGCGCGAACCTACTTTGGTAATTCCGGTAATTTTTGTGAGGCCTTCTTCAACATCGCTCACGCCTTTGCGCGCCATTTCTTGAGCGCCGATGCTTTGTTTGATTTCAACGGCTTTTTTCTGATCGAGCATGGTGGCGGTCTCTTTCTCGCGTCCGCCTGAGGCTTTGACCACGACATCTTGCAATTTATAACTGCCCGAGCCCAAAGCGCGGTTGACCGTTACGGTTTGTCCTGCAGCAACACTTACAGAAACTTCTAGATTTTCATAACCTAAAAAGCTAAAAACCAAAGTGTAATTTCCGGGTGCCACAGCCAAACTGTACACGCCTTTTTCGTTGGTGGTTGTGCCTATTTGTGTTCCTTTAATCAGCGCATTGGCAAAAGGCAGCGGCGCGTTGTTGGCATCTTTATCAGTCAATGTGCCTGAAATAGTTCCTTTGTTTTGAGCAAAAGTCAGTAGTCCAATGAAAAGCAGAGCGATAACCAGTTTAGATTTCATCTGTTGTGTGTTAAATTTTGGTGCAAAGAAACGGCCGTTTTGTAAAGTTGATGTTACTCTCGGGTTACCATTAAGTTGGGTTAAGATTACCGAATTGTTAACATATTAAATTACGGTTAATGCCGTAAGCACTATTATTTTATCTTTACATTTACAACCGCTAAACCAACGCATGCCGAGTCATGAAAAAAAAGGACATTAGAATTTTATTGGTCGATGACGAACCGGATATTTTAGAAATTGTCGGTTATAATTTGTCTCAAGAAGGATATCAAATTCTCACCGCTTCTAACGGAAAAGAAGCCATTGCCAAAGCCAAAAAAGACTTGCCGCATCTGATTATTATGGATGTGATGATGCCTGAAATGGACGGAATGGAAGCCTGCGAACAAATCCGTAAAATGCCCGAGCTCAGCCAAGTAATTATTACTTTTCTCACCGCGCGCAGCGAAGATTACTCACAAGTAGCCGGATTTGATGCCGGAGCCGATGATTACATCACCAAACCGATTAAGCCTAAATTGTTGGTCAGCAAAGTAAAAGCGCTTTTGCGTCGTTTGAAAGACGATGAAAAATCCACCGCCGAAAGCATTCGCGTGGGCAGCATTGAAATCAACCGCGAAGAATACAAAATCATCAAAGAAGATCAAGAAATCATCTTGCCGCGCAAAGAATTTGAGTTGTTTTACTTACTCGCTTCCAAACCTGGAAAAGTCTTCAAACGCGATGAAATTCTCGATAAAGTTTGGGGCAACGAAGTCATTGTAGGCGGCAGAACCATTGATGTACATATTCGTAAATTGCGCGAGAAAATTGGCGACGATTACTTTAAAACCATCAAAGGCGTCGGCTATAAGTTTGAAGTTTAATGGCCATCAAGTTTAAAAAAACATACACTTTTGCGGCGGTTTCTGCGGCTTATGTAGCCTTGTTTTGTTCGGCGATACTCGGTGTTTTGTTGTTTGCTTTTTTTACTTTTTCGTTTTTAATTTGTTTGGGTTTTGCGCTGGTAGTCGGCGCATTTTCATTTTTTGTCATCCAACACCGCGTCGAGCATTTCATCTACCGACGCATTCAGAAAATTTACGACGATGTGTCGCTGTTAGATTCATCCACCTTGCGCAATCAGCCCATTACAACTGATATGGCTACGCTCACGCGCGAAGTTCAGAAGTTTGCTACCGATAAAAAACTCGAAATCGAAATGCTCAAAGTGCGCGAAGAATACCGCCGGGAATTTTTAGGCAATGTATCGCACGAACTCAAAACACCGCTTTTTACCGTTCAAGGTTATCTTTCTACGTTGCTTGATGGCGCGATGAACGACAAAACCATCCGCAAAAAATATTTGCAACGCGCTGAAAAAGGCGTCGAGCGACTCATTTATATCGTACAAGATTTAGACATGATTTCTAAACTCGAAATGGGCGATTTGAATCTTGAAATCAACCGTTTTGACATTGTGGCTTTGGTGCAAAATGTCTTTGATTTGCTCGAGATGGAAGCCGCCAAAAAAGACATCATGCTCTTGTTTGATATGAAGTATCCCAAGCCGATTTACGTGATGGCCGACCGCGAAAAGATTGAACAAGTACTCATCAATCTCATCATGAACTCGGTAAAATACGGCAAAGAAAAAGGCTCCACTGAAGTCAGTATTGAAAGCCTCACCGACGACAAAGTCATCGTGCGCATCAACGACAATGGCGAAGGCATCGAAGCGCAATATATTCCGCGGTTGTTTGAGCGATTTTTCAGAGTTGATAAAAGCGGCGCGCGCAGCGAAGGAGGCTCTGGTTTAGGTTTGTCAATCGTGAAACACATCATCGAGGTACACCAAGAAAAAATCTACGTCAAAAGCGAATTCGGCAAAGGTTCAGAGTTTTCTTTTACGCTTGAAAAAGCCAAGTAATAGCTCGATTGACTATTGCTCAAACAAACAAAACAGATTTTTCCAATGCACCGGTTCTTCGACCAATTTCGGAGGTTGATGTAATTGTCCTTGCGTTATATCCGAAAATCTAAAATCATCTTGTTTCGCACTCAAAAACCAACCGTTTTTACGCATTCGTTTGGCCAAATATTCTTGTTCGTATTGTCCGGGCGTTGGGATAAAAAAAGCTTTTTTGTCTAGTTTGACCAAATCCATAAGTGTCGTGTAACCAGAGCGGGCCAGCACAAAAGCGCTTTGGTTAAAGGCTTTTTCAAGTTCGGACGAAGTCATAAAATTATAATAAGTAATGCCGTCTACTTCGGTAATTTTTTGTTTTTCTTCGACGCGTCCGCAGATAAAAATTACGCGTCCGTTGTATCGGTCGATTTGTGTCCGTAACCGTTCTTCGAGCATACCGCGTTGTGGTTCGGGGCCCGAAAGCAAAACCATCAAATCGTATTGAATCGGCTCTGTTTTTTTTTCAAATCGACTCAGTGGGCCGATGTATTTAATTTTGTCGTCGGGATTTTTGAGATGGCCGAGTTTTCCACTCAGATTGTGCGATGATTCGAAATCGGGCACCCAACATTCTTCAAACTTTTTAATGATGTGCTGGTGCAATTTACTGCTGATCCAAGTGGTATTGCCCGAAAGCACGCGCAATTGATGTGTGATAAACACCGATGGAATTTTTTTGCTAAACACGCCCGGACGGTTATCTGAAATAATGCCTGATAAATCATAATCTTTGACCCACTGACGCACCATTTTCTTTTCGAGCCGGATGGCATCAACCATACGCGGCAGATTTTTGATCATCTTCCACTTAAACTCAGCGCCGTCTCGGGCATATTCGATGTCATACGACGGAAGTTCAAGCGTGGTCAACTCAGGGAATTCTTTTTTGAGCAACGCCAAAGCTTGTCCGTCCGAAGCCAAAATAGGCGTGTATCCGCAAGTTTGCAAAGCCCGAATAATCGGAATGCAGCGCGTGGCGTGTCCCAAGCCCCAATTGAGCGGCGCGACGAGAATTTTTTGAGCAGCATCAGTCATTTTTAAAACCAGATTTACATCGGCAAGATAAAAAGATTTCAAATGCGGCATATTTAATTAATTTTGCCAAAACATTAAGACATTATTGTGGGCAGTAAAAACAAACTCAAACGATTCAGAGAAAACGACACTTTTAACAACGTGATTCAGCCAACGCGCGAAGCCCTCATGCAAGGCGATTTTGCGCTCAAAGGTCATTGGGCGCGCGATTTTTTTAAAAACGATCATCCGATTGTTTTGGAGCTCGGCTGCGGAAAAGGAGAATATTCAGTGAGTTTGGCCGAACGTTTCCCGGATAAAAACTTTATTGGTATTGACATTAAAGGCGCTCGTTTTTGGCGCGGAGCCAAGACCGCTGTTGAATCGGGCATCCTTAATGTCGGCTTTTTACGCACGCAAATCGAACTCATCGAGTATGCTTTTGCCACTGATGAAGTCGATGAAATCTGGATTACTTTTCCGGATCCGCAAATCAAATACAAACGCACCAAACACCGCATGACCAATGCCGACTTTTTGCAGCGCTATAAAAAAATCCTCAAGAAAGACGGATTGATGCACTTAAAAACCGACAGCGAATTCATGCATGGATACACTTTGGGCTTGCTCCACGGATTGGGTCATGAAGTGCTCTATGCCAACCACAATATTTACCACAACGAAGGCAGTCCGGCCGAAGTTCTTGAGATTCAAACGCATTACGAAAAACTATATTTGGAAAAGAACAAGCCAATTACGTATATTCGTTTTAAAATCAAGTAGATGGCTTTTTTGTTTTCGTTCCTCTTGGGTTATTTCATTTCGGTGATGGCGGTTATTCTACCGGGTCTGATCAATATGACCGTAGCCAAAATAGGCCTTCAGGAAACAAAACGCGAAGCACTTCAATTTACTTTTGGCGCCTCAACGGTGGTTTTTATCCAAACCTATATCGCCGTATTGTTTGCGCGTTTCATCAACATTCACACAGAAATTATTGCGCTGCTACAAGAAATTGGCGTACTCATATTTTCAGGCTTGAGCATTTACTTTTTCTGGATTGCCAAAAAGCCTAAAAACTTGCCCAAAGAGGTTTCGCTCAAAAAGAAAATGCACCGCTATTTTTTTGGCATGTTGCTTTCTGGTCTTAATTTTCTGCCGATTCCGTTTTATGTTTTTGCGAGCATCAGTTTGGCTACATCTGGATATTTTAAATTTGAAGTAGCGTCTATTTTTGGTTTTGTGCTCGGGGTTACCGCGGGTTCTTTTTCGGTGTTTTATGCCTATCTTGTTGCCTTTAAAAAAGTAGAGCAAAAGACGCGTTTTTTGATGCAGAACATCAATAAAATCATAGGTTCTATTGCTGCCTTGATGGCCGTTTTAACCGTGGTTAAACTTTGTTGCCGATAAATATGGAAGACCATTTCTTTGAACGCGTTTATGCCGTGGCCCGACAAATTCCGTTTGGTCGCGTCACATCCTACGGAGCCATTGCCAAAGCATTGGGCACTGCGCGATCGGCTCGCATGGTGGGTTGGGCGATGAATGCCTGCCACGGGCGTGATGACGTTCCGGCGCACCGGGTGGTGAACAGAACCGGCGTACTCACCGGGAAGCATCATTTTCATGGCACCAATCTGATGCAACAATTGCTCGAGAATGAAGGAATCGAAGTGGTTGACAACCAAATTGTCGATTTTGAAAAGCATTTTTGGCAACCGGAAATTCAAGGTTGATTATTCCACCAAACAAACCGTAAACGAAGTTTTCTCTGGTGTGCTTTCAAAGGCCAAATAACCGCCGTGGGCTTCAATGATGTTCTTAGAAAGCGTCAAACCAATACCGGCTCCTTCTTTACGCGTAGTGAAAAACGGAAGAAAAATTTTGTCTTCAATGGCTGGATCAATTCCTGAACCGTTGTCAGAAATAGTGAGGTACACGCGCTTTTCTTTGAGTTCACAGCTCAGGTAAATATCGCCTTCAGACTTCCCTTCGAGTGAATACATACTGTTGGTGAGTAAGTTGATGAGCACTTGTTCCATTTGGTTTTTATCGACCCAAATCCAGCGTTTAAAATTTACTTCATTGTGCACCGAAATATTCTTGGGTTTCAAAAGCGGTTGCATCAACAGCAAACACTGTTCAATGAGTTCAGACAGCTCGACTTTTTCTTTTTGCGGCGAAGGCAACATGGCGAGTTTTCGATAGCTCTCTACAAATTCCTGTAAATGGTTGCTGCGGTTGAGCATGGTGTGCACACTCAGGCGAATATCTTGTAGATCTTCAGTCGAGAGCTGTTCTTGTGCTACCAATTCCTGTAGATTTTGTGACAGCGAACGAATCGGTGTAAGCGAATTTAAAAGCTCATGCGAGATGACTTTCATCAAATTAATCCAGGCTTCTTTTTCTTTGCGCTCGACGACTTTTTGAATGCTGTCGAGCATCAGGATGAAGTAATCTTGCTCAAAAGTGCGCGTAGCCGAAGTTTGCAACATAAAGGTTTGAGTATCTTCTTTGTTCACGCGAATTTGCAGCGATGTTTTGATTTCGCCGAATTCAGATTTTTCAATGACTTCGCACAAAGCCGGAAGTCGTTCTCTGAGGTATTTCCAATGACTGACTTTGGGCGCCTGAAAATGCTTTGAGAAATAATCGTTCATCAAAAAAATATGCCAACCATCAGATTGTTTTTGCAGGATCACAATGCCGGTTTCAATGTTGTTCAGGATGGATTGATAAATGATATCCCGCGAAATTTGCTCGTGCTGTTCCCCACGCAAACGATGGTACAAAGCAAAAAGACGCTCGTAATTTTGATACGATTTGTGTCCGCTAAAATCCGACGAGAAATCACCTTGTAAAATAGAGTCAATCGTGCGGTCGTACATTCGGAAGGCCTCGCGCAATGCGGTATACAATTCATACAACAACAAAATGCAGATGAGCCCCACAAAAAGGCTGCTGTATTGCAGTTGTCTGAAGTATAAAAAGACGCTCAATCCCAACAAAGCCAATAGGAGCAGCAAACGCAAAAACAGCAGTTGATATATTTTTTGTCCGCGCATTTTAAGGCGTGTTGAGGTTGTATTTTTCCATTCGGCGATACAAAGCCGCGCGTGACAAGCCTAATTCTTCAGCCGATTTACTGATGTTGAAATGATGTTTGTGCAAGACTTTTTCAATGGTATGTCGCTCGAGGTCTGATAGCGCTAAATCTTCGGGCATTTCAAACAAATGGACATTTTCTAAATCTAAATCGGCGGCAGAAATTTCAGTTTGATCCGACAGAATAACCGCGCGTTCAATGCGGTTTTCCATTTCGCGGATGTTGCCGTTCCAGGCATGTTTGCTTATCTGTGTGAGCGCATTTGGTGCAAATGACAACTGGCCGCGCTCGTATTTTTCAGCCATTTTCTCAAGTAAAAAAGCAGCCAACGGAATTTTGTCTTCATGTCTTTCGCGCAAAGGTGGCAAGGTAATTTCCATGGTGTTGATGCGGTAATACAAATCTTCGCGGAAATTCTTCACCGATACTTGTTCTTTTAAATTCAAATTGGTCGCGGTGATGATACGCACATTGAGCGGTCTGGGTTTGGATTCGCCCAATCGAATCACGCTGCGCGTTTGAATCACTTGCAATAATTTCGATTGCAAATGCAGCGGAACATTGCCAATTTCATCGAGAAAAATAGTACCGTTTTGCGCATTTTCAAAGCGTCCGGCGGTGTCGGTTTTGGCATCGGTAAAAGCGCCTTTGGCATATCCGAACAGTTCGCTTTCAAAAATATTTTCATTCAAAGAACCCAAATCAACATGCACAAAAATTTGGTTTTTTCGTGCCGATTGGTTGTGAATATATTGCGCCATGACGAATTTTCCGGTGCCGTTTTCGCCCAAAATCAACACGTTGGCATCGGTTTGTGCGACTTTATCAGCCACGGCATACACTTTTTTAATCGCCGGAGCGCTTCCGGTAAAAAACTTTTCGGTCGCAGAAACGGTTACCGTTTTCTTTTTGAGTTTTCGACTTTCATCGACCGCACTGCGCATCACCTCGAGCAGTTTTTCGTTTTCCCAAGGTTTGAGTACATAATCAAAAGCGCCCGATTTGAGCCCTTCAACAGCGGTTTCGACCTTGCCAAAAGCCGTCATCAAAACCACGACAGTTTTGGGTGAGAACGCTTTGATTTCTTTCATAAAATACAAGCCTTCGCGTCCGTCTTCAAAGCCAATGCGATAATTCATGTCGAGCAACACCACATCGATGTCGTTTTCGGATAAAAATTGAACCACATTTTTGGGATTGTTGGCCGTGTAAATATGCTCGAAATGTTTTTTCAAAAGCATTTTCGCCGCCAAAAGAATGTCTTCTTGATCGTCAATAATCAGAATGGAAGCCAGCGTTTTTTTCATGCATTGTTCGGTTTCGTACAAAAAGTGTCCGATAGCGAACACTTGGTGTTTTAGTTTGTTTTATAGTTGATTGATTTGCAGTGATTTGTAAATTTTAAAATCGTGGCATTATTTTCCGAATGTCCGTGCCAAACAAATCAATTATGGACGTTTTGATTCCTCGTAAAAATAACAAAAAAAAGTATCTGAGCCTGGCCGCGGTGGCGATTGTGCTGTTGGGTTTTTTAGCCTATACGACGCTCGGCAAAAAGCGCAATTTAAATGTCTCTAAATCTGAAATCAGCATTCAGCGCGTAGAGCAAGATTATTTTGAAGATTTCTTGAGTTTTCAAGCCGAAGTTGAGCCGCTCAATTCGGTGTTGGTCAATGTGGTCGAAGGCGGATCGGTACAAGAAATTTATGTCAGCAATGGCGATCAAGTGCGTGCCGGGCAACCTTTGGTGCGTTTGTACAATCCGAATACCGAGCTCAATTATATGCAACAAGAAACGGCCATCATCGAGCAAATCAACAACTTGAACAAAGCTCGACTGGATTTGCGCAACCAAGAACTCAGTATGGCCAAAGATTTAATCGGGATTGAGCACGATTATCAAGATGCTTTGCAATTGTTTGAGCTCAACAAAAAATTATACGCCCAAGAAATTCTCGCCAAAAACGAATGGGAGCGCACCCAAGAAAATTATCGCTTTCAAAAAGAGCGCATGGACATCATCAAACAAAGCATCGCCAAAGAAAAACAAGCCAATCGCATGCAAATGGGTCAAATGGCGCAATCCATTGGTATCATGCAAAAAAGCCTCGAAGTTTTGCGCAAAAACAAACAAAACTTTTTGATTCTGGCGCCGCAATCCGGAAGGTTGACTTCGTTTGAACCCGTGTTGGGCAAAACCTATCAGCAAGGACAATCCTTGGCCAAAATAGATGTGATGAAAGGTTATAAACTCATCGCTCAGGTGGATGAATTTTACCTCGAAAAAATTGCCGAAGGTCAAAAAGGAACCATTGAATTTGGCGGAAAAAACCTCGAAGTGCAAATCAGTAAAGTCATTGCCGAGGTCAAAAACGGACGCTTTCAAGTCGAGTTGAATTTTTTATCGCCAGAAGTAACGGGCCTCCGACAAGGTTTGAGCTTTGGCGTTCGATTGAATTTATCCGAGAAAACGCGCTCACTGGTTTTGCCCAAAGGCGCCTTTTTTGCCGAAACTTCCGGTCGATGGATTTTTGTAGTCAACGGCCACAAAGCCGAGCGCAGAAAAATCAAATTGGGTCGTGAAAATCCACTGTATTACGAAGTTTTAAACGGGCTTAAAGCTGGAGAACAAGTCATCACATCTCAATATAAAGACTATATTAACAAAGACGAATTAACGATAGAACAATAATCAATCATCAAAAAACGAATCTATGATACAAATTTCAAATCTTTCAAAAATCTTCAGAACCGAAGAAGTTGAAACCCGCGCGCTCAGTGGTGTTTCGCTCACTATTAACTCAGGAGAATTTGTCTCGGTCATGGGCGCATCGGGCAGCGGAAAATCAACTTTGCTCAACATTGTTGGGTTGCTCGACAGCGCTTCTGATGGCAGTTACCAATTGCTCGGACATGAAATGACAGCGCTCAGCGAAAGCGAAAAGTCAAAATTCCGCAAGCAAAACATTGGGTTTGTTTTTCAGAATTTCAATCTCATTGACGAGCTTTCGGTGTATGACAATATTGAGCTTCCGCTGATTTACAACAACGTTCCGGCGGCCGATCGCAAACAAAAAGTAACCAATATAGCCGAGCGTTTGGGCATTTCGCACCGACTCAAACACTATCCGCAACAACTCTCGGGCGGACAACAACAAAGAGTGGCCGTGGCGCGTGCTTTAGTGACCGATCCGAAGCTGATTTTGGCCGACGAACCCACCGGAAATCTCGACAGTAAAAACGGCAACGAAGTCATGGAATTGCTCACCGATTTGCATGCGCAAGGCGCGACGATTCTGATGGTAACGCATTCTAATTACGACGCGTCGTTTTCGCAAAAAACCATTCAAATGAAAGACGGAATGATCCTTTCAGAAAAGAACAACCAAAGAAATGTAGACGTATTTGTTTCCTAATTTAAAATAAAAAAGAGCATGATTAAATTTATAATGACCCTTACCGCTGCACTGGTTAGTATGGTGGTATTTTCGCAAGCTTCTGAAAACAGAACGGTGGGCTCGTTCAACAAATTAAAAGCATCGACTCAGGTGCATGTGGTTTATACGGTTTCGGATGAAATCAAAATCCAAGTTTCATGTGAAGACCAAGAGAAATTAGCCTATGTCAAAACCGAGGTCAAAGGCGGAACTTTAGATATTTTCGTCGATTCGTTCATCGGTAAAAACAAAAAAGGACACGGCAATCATTTGCATTTTAAAAATGTTCAAGTGCAGGTGAGCGGACCGAATTTGCAATCCATCAAAGCCAGCGCCTCGGCTGATATTGCCGTAAAAAACACTTTGCAAGCACAGCAACTCACTTTAGATGTCGGTTCGTCAGGCAGTATTTCGGGAAATTTCAAAGGAGATTCGCTCACAATCAAAGCTTCTTCAAGCGGCGATGTCAAAGCGCAGGTTGAGGTTCAGAATTTATCCATTGACGCGAGCAGTTCAGCCGATGTACAACTCGAAGGTGAGGCGCATACTTTAAATGTCGAAGCCAGCAGTTCAGCCGATTGTTTGTTGCGCAATCTAAAAGCAAAATCAGCGGAAGTTTTAGCCAGCAGCTCAGCCGACGTGACGTTGAATGCCTCAGAATCATTGAGCATCAGCGCGAGTTCGAGTGCCGATGTGGTCTATTACGGATCACCAACCAAAACAAATTTTGACAAAAACTCATCGGGCAGCATCACCCACAAATAATCATCATCATCAAAAAACGAACAGTCATGATTAAAAACTGGTTTCATCTTTTTGTTTTCAACTTAAAACAAAACAAACTTTTTACCGCGCTCAATGTTTTGGGTCTGAGCTTAGGCATGGCTGGGCTAATTTTTGCCATTCTGTATTGGAACGACGAGCAAAGTTACGACCAATGGAATACCGAAAAAGACAAGGTATTTGTCTCGATCAACCAAGTTGCACATGGCGAATATTGGTCAACCAATGTAGCTCCGCTGGGCGCTTATTTAAAAAAAGATTTTCCTGAGGTAGAAGCTTATTGCTATTTTGACAATTGGTACAACAGCGAAAACGTGCGCTATGGCAACCGCAAAGAGATTTTTAAAATCATTGATGCGCAGCAGCCTTTCTTTGCGTGTTTTCCGTTTCACTTTATCCACGGAACAGCGCAGTCAGCCATTAAAGACGCTTCTTGTATTGCACTTTCAGACAAAGCCGCGCAAAAACTTTTCGGTGCTGAAAACCCGATGGGTAAACAAGTTATTTGTGGCGGAAAGCAGCTTACCGTTAACGGAGTGTATTCTATTCCGGGCAAATCTTCCATGGCGCCCGAAGCAGTGACACATTTAATTGAAAACCGCATGGACAGTGACAAAGATAATTGGGGCAATTTCAGTTATGGGCTCATGATCAAACTCAAAAACCCAACAAACAAAGACAAAGTCATTGCCCACATCAGTAAACTTATGTATCAAAATCGCGTGATTAAATGGGCCAAAGAAGAAGGCATCACGCCCGAAGAATGGCTCAAGAAAAACGGCGGAGATACTTTTAAAACAATATTGCAACCTTTGTCAGAAGTCAGACTGCACGCTATAGCTGAATGCATGGCCGAAGGAAAAGGCAACTATCAGTTTTTGCTGATTATGGTAGGTTTGTCGGTGTTGATTTTGGTTCTGTCAATTGTCAATTACGTCAATATGGCTACGGCGAGTGCCATCAAACGCGCCAAAGAAGTCGGTGTGCGCAAAATCATCGGCGCGAGCAAAGGCAACATCATCGCGCAATTTATTTTTGAAACCTCGCTTATTACTGCATTTTCTTTGATGCTTTCACTGGTTTTGGTCGAGGTATCGCTGCCGTATTACAACGAATTTTTGGGTAAAGAACTCATTATTTACGGCAGTCAATTTTATGTGCAATTGTTATCGGTGTTCGTCTTTACCATTGCTGTGGCGGGCGTTTTTCCGGCGGTTTATGTATCAAATTTTGAAACGCTCAAAGTGCTCAAAGGCAATTTCGGCCGAAGCAAAAGCGGCGTTTGGTTGCGCAACAGCATGCTAGTGCTTCAGTTTGCCATTGCGACTTTTTTCATCATCGGATCCTACATTGTTTATGAGCAAGTGCAATTCATCAGCACACGCGATTTGGGCTTTAAAGGCGATCAAGTCATCGTGATTGACTACCGAAATAAATTCGATTGGCGCGAGGAAGGCTATCAAGAAAAATTGCGCAATCGCTATGATTTGGTCAAAGCCGAACTCAGTAAAATCAAAGGCGTGAAACAAGTGGCTTCGGGTGCTTTTTCATTCGGATCGAGCAATGGGTCGACCTCGAGTTTTGCCTATAACAACAACAACATTCAGGGCCGAAATATGGGTGTTGACTTTGGGATGCTCGAAATGATGCAGATTCAGCTTAAACAAGGCCGATTTTTATCAGAAAGAATAGCGTCAGATACCGTCAGTTCAATGCTCATTAATGAAACGGCACTCAAGATGATGCACGAACCCAATCCGATTGGTAAAATCATCGATTGGAACGGCAATAAGCTCAAAATTATCGGGGTCGTCAAAGATTTTAATCTGTTTAGCCCGCAAGAAGAAATTCCGCCGATGGTGTTTTTTCATTTCAAAACCATTGATTGGATGATCAACAACGTCAACAAAATGCACGTAAAAATCAGTTCAGAAAATCCCGAGCAAACCCTTGATGATATCCGCAAATTCTGGGTCAAAAATGTCGACACCGAATATCCGTTTGTCTATGATTTTGTCAGTAAATCCTATGCACGCACGTACGAAAACTACGTCAAACAGCGCAATTTGTTTTCGTTGCTCAATCTGATTGTCATTTTGATTGCTTTGTTCGGATTGTTTGCCTTGGCGACTTTCTCGATTCAACGCCGCATGAAAGAAATTGCCATCCGAAAAACCATGGGCGCCGACACTTCGGTTTTGCTCAAAACACTTTCAAAACAATACATTGTCTTTTGTTTGACTGGTTTTGCCTTGGCGCTTTTTCCGGTGTATTATTTGCTCAATAGGTGGCTCGACAATTTTGCTTTTCGCATTGAAATTTCACTGGTTCCGTTTGTGGTAGGCTTTGTGGTTTTGCTTGTGTTGACTTTGCTGGTAGTGCTTTCAAGAGCCTATCAAGCTACCAGAGTAGATGTGCTTCAATACCTTAAATATGAATAAGTTCGTTTTGTTTTTCGTGTTTTTTAGCGCAACTCTGGGCTGGTCGCAAACTGAAGTTTGGACTTTGCAGCGCTGTTTTGATCAAGGCATGAAAAATAGTCTTGAGGCTCAAATCAAAAATCTTCAGGTCAAAAAAACACAGAAATTGCATCAACCTTTGGCTTTGTTGTGGATGCCCGAGGTTTCGCTCAGCGGTGTTCAGAGTTATAATTTTGGTTCTACGATTGATCCGGCCACCAATGGCAGGGTCAGTTCGAACATTCAAAACGACAGTTTTTTCTTGAATGCGCAAATGAATTTACTCAACTTTGAATCGCTGGCCAGTCGAGCGCGCAGTGGTATTGAACAAAAAATTGCCCAAGCTGATTTAGCCGTTTTTGAAAGCGAATACAAATTGCAGATTCTCGAGAGTTACTTGCAAGCCTTGTTCGCGCAAGAATTGCAAGCCATTCAAGAAGAACAGTTCAAAAATTCACAGTTCAATCTTGAGCGGATTTCTAAGGAAGTCACTCTTGGCAGCAAACCCAACAGCGATTTATACGACATGCAACTCAGCCATGCTCAAGAGCAAATCAGGCTGTCAGAAACCCAGCAACTCACTGCTTTGCGCAAACGTGAATTGTTGCAGCTCATCAGCGTTGATACAGTATTGCCTGAAAAAATTGCACTTGAAAAACCACAAAGTGTTGAATCGTCTTTAATGAGCAAAACCGATTTTTCAAGCCCGAAAATCATAGCGGCGGAGCTTAATTTAAAAGCAAGTATGGCCGATCGTCAACGCCTGCGGGCACGCAATTTACCGACCTTGTCTACCTACTATAGCGCTTCGACTTTTTATTACAAACCGCTCAATCAGCCGAATGTGGTGGTCGATGATTTTCACACGCAATTTAAAAACAACAAAAACCAGCAAGTCGGGATTCAGTTGTATGTGCCGGTGTTCAATGGTTTTAGAAATAATCGTTCTGTTTCGGCGGCCCGTATCGAAGAACAAAAAAGCAAATGCGCGCTCGAACAAGCCAAGCGACAACTCAAAAATCAGCTCGATACCGAAGCGCAAAAAAAAGCCAATTACGAGCAACTTCGCCCGCAATTTGAGCAAGTAACAAAGCTGGCCGAGGCCTCGTTCAAAACTTCACAAGCCAAATTCAACTCCGGAAAAATGGATGCAGTGGTGTTTTCGTCGGTTAAAAATCAATGGCTCAATGCTCAGTATGACCATCTTAAAAATCAACTGATGATTCAGTTTACCGATTTTAAAATCAAGCTTATGCAAGGGCAAACGCTCTAAAGTTTTTCGCAAAACCGCTATAAAGATTTTCAATTCATTAACCCTTGTTTCACAACATTTCATATTATCTTTGCCGTCTAAAATCAGTTTAAATAAAAATTAAGCTGAACGATATTTTAAGACAGCAAAATGAAAATAGACAGAAAAGCCATCTTGGCCGCCCTTGAAACCATCACGGTGGCCGGTGAAGGAAAAAATATGGTCGAAAGCGGAGCCGTGACCAATGTGCTCACTTTTGGCAACGAAGTAGTGGTAGAATTGGTCTTGCACAGTCCGGCGATGCACATCAAAAAGCGCGCTGAAGACGACATCCGCAAAACCATCCACAATTTGGTCTCAGCCGAGGCCGAGGTCAAAGTCAATATCAAAGTAGAAACACCCGAAAAACCAGAAGATCCCATCAAGGGCAAAGCTATTCCGGGCATCAGCAACATCATTGCCGTAGCCTCAGGCAAAGGCGGTGTGGGCAAATCAACCGTAACGGCCAACTTGGCGGTAACCTTAGCTAAAATGGGCTTTTCGGTTGGGGTTTTAGATGCCGATATTTACGGACCATCGATGCCGATTATGTTTGATGTTGAAACCGAAAAACCGCTTTCGGTTACTGTTGACGGACGCTCAAAAATGAAACCGATTGAAAGCTACGAAGTCAAAATGCTTTCCATCGGATTTTTCACCGCTCCCGGTCAGGCCGTTATTTGGCGTGGACCGATGGCAGCCAAAGCGCTCAACCAAATGATTTTTGATGCCGATTGGGGCCAACTTGATTTCTTGCTCATCGATTTGCCACCGGGTACGGGCGACATTCACTTATCTATCATGCAATCGCTGCCGATAACCGGAGCTGTGGTGGTGAGTACGCCGCAAGCTGTGGCGCTCGCCGATGCCAAAAAAGGCGTGTCGATGTTCTTATCCGACAGCATCAAAGTGCCGGTGTTGGGCATCATAGAAAACATGGCTTATTTTACGCCTGAAGAACTTCCTGAAAACAAATATTACATCTTCGGAAAAGAAGGCGCGCGCAATTTAGCCGAAGATTTACAAGTACCGTTCTTAGGTGAGGTGCCGATTGTACAAAGTATCCGCGAAGCTGGTGATTTTGGCCGACCGGCCGCTATGCAAACCGCCTCGGTGATTGAAAAAGTATTTGAAGACATCACGCGCAACGTCGTGCAAGAAGTCGTGAGCCGAAACGAAACTTTGCCGCCAACAGAAGCCATTAAAATCACTACGATGGCGGGTTGTTCGGCCGTTAAAAAGAATTAGTGCATCCGCTAAAAGATAAAAACATGACCACAGAAGAATTAACCACCAACGTACAAAAAGCACTCGAAGAAATCCGTCCGTTTCTCAATTCAGATGGCGGCGACATTACGCTGGTTTCGATTGACGAGGGCAAACACGTCAAGGTGCGTCTTGAAGGCGCGTGCACGAGCTGCAGTGTAAACCAAATGACGCTCAGAGCCGGTGTTGAAACCACCATCAAAAAATATGCGCCACAAATTGAAACCGTAGTCAATATTGCCTAATGGATTAGGGCGCGCCCCTGCGGGTCGGGTTTTTCGCTGCTATCTCCCGAAGCTTCGGGAGGATATCCGCTGCAACCCCTCGCGCAAAAAAGTGTCCCAAGTGTGACATTTGTCATTTTTCATTCAGTTGTACTTGCAGAATTTTGCCCGATACAACGTTTATCTGAAACTTAGAACATGATTCAAACCGATATTCTCATCATAGGCGCCGGCCCAACCGGATTGTTTGCTGTTTTTGAAGCAGGTTTATTGCAACTCAAATGTCATTTGATTGACGCCTTACCGCAACCCGGCGGTCAGTTGGCCGAGTTGTATCCGAAAAAACCCATTTTTGACATTCCGGGCTATCCCGAAGTTTTGGCGGGCGATTTGGTCAACAATCTGATGGAGCAAATCAAGCAATTTCAACCGGGATTTACCCTCGGTGAAACCGCAGAAACCATCGAGAGACTCGAAGATGACAGCTTTATAGTTACTACCAATAAAGGCACAAAACACCAAGCCAAAGCCATTGCCATTGCCGGTGGTCT
>JAXLVE010000025.1:0-41240 GCA_046329175.1 Flavobacteriaceae bacterium | reverse complement strand
TGGCCACGCAATTCAATCACGCCAACATCAGCTTACCAGGAAAACTTGATTTATGGCTGAGTTATTTGATTGTCTCGCCCGACATGCACAAAGTTCATCATCACTACAAATTGCCTTATACCGACAGCAATTATGGCAATATTTTCTCGGTTTGGGATCGACTCTTCGGCACTTATATGACTTTGTCGAAAGAAAATATTGTGTATGGTGTTGATACGCATCCGGATGAACGAGAACACAATCGCATCAAAGCGTTGCTTGTGATTCCGTTTCAAGCCAAGCGAAAGGCTTCGGCACCGGAATAATTTTTTTTAGGCAAAGGTGAACGAATAATTTTTTTTATTAATATTGGATGTATAAAACGTAACTAACTAGAAAAAACACCTTTGAAATAATTTTCAACCCATGAAAAAGAGTAGACGCGAGCTTACTAGGGAAGAAAACGAAAGACTGATTTCGCTGGCCCTTGAAGAAAGAAACCCTTTTGAGGTAATTAAAAAAGAACTCGGCATTGATGAAAAAGAAGTGCTCGAAATTATGAAAAAACGAATGCCCACCGACCAATATGAGGCATGGAAGAAAAAAGCCAATGCGGCCAAACCCAAACCAAAGCCGGTTCGCATAGATGATTTTGACGACGAACTAGACGGAAAATACTACATTAAAAATAAATTTTAAAATCAACTCCTGCCCTATCCATCGGCGGGAGTTTTTTTATGCACACGAGCATCCAATACGGATGCTTTTTTTGTTCTCATACTTAAACAAATAAAAATATTTTTTAATTTTATTTATTTTGTATTTAATTTTATTTAATTTTGCTTTATCAAATTCAAACAATATGCGTCCAAAACTTCCAATTCAATGTCCAGGTTGCGAAAACCCACTTTCGGTTTCCCAGCTCAGTTGTAGTGTTTGCAGCACACAGGTTTCGGGAACTTACAGCTTGCCTATGCTCTTGCAATTATCTGAAGATGAACAAAACTTCATCATTCAGTTTTTGCTCAACAGCGGCAGTCTTAAAGAAATGGCCGCGCAAATGGGCAATAGTTATCCGACCGTGCGCAACAAACTCGACGATTTGATTCAAAAAGTACAAACTCTCAAAGAAAAATATCAATCATGATGACTGCTTTTTTACATCCGTTTGAAAAAACTTCCGAACAAAAACAATTGCTTGTAGGATTGCTGACCCTGTTGACCGGAGGTGTTTTGGGTTACTCTTTCAACGCGCGTTTTGACGGTGTCATTGATTTGCATTTTACCGAAAAAGTAAGTTACTCGGAACCTTTCTTCGACTTGCTCATTACTATCGCAATTACTTCGGTTTTGCTCTTTGGCTTGGGCAAAACCATCAATGCAAAAACCCGATTTGTTGATGTGCTCTATCCGACTCTTTGGGCCAAAGCGCCTTATGTTTTGATGACTTTTTTCAACATCCATCAAGCGAGTTATTTAAGCGGAAATCAAATCGTGGAAGCCTTTCAAAACGGAGGTAACTACGAACCATCGACCGTCACATTGGCTTTGCTATTAATAGAAGCCATTGTCATGCTTGCGGCTTTGATCCTCAGTGTTATTTGGCTGTTCAACGGCTTTATACTGGCCACCAACAGCAAAGGCATCCGCAACAATATTGCGTTTATTTTGATTCTGTTGCTAGCAGAAATTACATCAAAATACCTTATTTCAACAATTAATTAAAAACATCATATTATGGTAGCTATCGAAACCCAAGACAGTAATTACATATTTAAGATCAAAGGCTTACACAAAATATGGGCGCTCAAATCAGAGATCATCGTCCCGAAAGACAACATTGTCAGAGCCTATCAAGATCAAGAAGAATTGCACAAATTCTGCGGATTCAGAGTCGGAACTTATGTGCCATTTGTGATTATTGCCGGAACCTATTTTTTGAAAGGAAAAAAAAATTTCTGGGATATGACGCGTGAGAAAAATACCATCATCGTCGAACTAAAAAATCAATACTATAACAAACTCTATATTTAAGTTGAAAATCCTGAAAACGCATTGTCACTTTTAAACCAACAATAAGATGAAAAAAATACTGATTTTAGCCTTGCTTATCTTCGGAAAAACTTGGGCACAAGAAAAGATTACGCAACAAGAACTCGATGTCAACAGCTTGCTCAAAGGCACTTTGTACAGTCCGAATAAAATATCTAAAAACACTGATTTAGCGATTATTATTGCGGGTTCAGGTCCAACCGATCGCAACGGAAACCAAGCTGGGTTAGAAAACAACTCTTTAAAATATTTAGCCGAAAGTTTGGCGCAAAACCAAATCGCTGCTTATACTTTTGACAAACGCATCATCGCGCAAATGGCTCAAGGAACTTTGTCTGAAAAAGATTTGTCCTTTGAAGATTTTATCACCGATGTCAAAGAAATTGCTCAGTATTTTAAAGCGCAGAAAAAATACCGAAAAATCATTCTCATCGGTCACAGCGAGGGCTCATTGATTGGCATGGTGGCCGCACAAACGCAGGCGGATGCTTATGTATCGATTGCCGGACCGGGTCGTCCGATTGACGAAGTTTTGATCGAGCAAATTCAAAAGCAAGCGCCTAGCATGACCGCCGAAGTCAAAGAAGATTTAGAAATCCTTAAAAAAGGGCAAACTTTTGAGCTCAAAAACCCGGCGATGGGCATATTGTTCCGCGAAAGCGTGCAGCCTTATATGATTTCATGGCTCAAATACAATCCGCGCCAAGAAATTCAAAAACTCCAAATACCGGTATTGCTTATTAACGGAAGTCGCGATATACAAGTTCCGGCTTCGGATGCAGCATTACTCAAAACGGCCAAACCGGATGCACAGCTCAAAATCATTAACGACATGAACCACGTTTTCAAAAAAATAACTACTGATGATATGATGGCCAACGCCAATTTGAGCAGCCAACCCGAGGTACCGATTATGCCTGAATTGACCCTCGCGATTAATGAATTCATAAAATCACTCTAGCACCGAAACATTTTCATACTTTTGGCGTCGAAAAGGCACATTTAAAACCTATTATGAAAAAACTTTTTTTGGTTCTTACAACGCTTGCTTTTATTGGAACATGGCAAGTCAACGCTCAAAGTAAAAATGCGGTTCAGGTAAAAATTGATTTGAACGCCATTGAAAACGATCAGGTTCCGGTCACTGTAATTGCTCCTAAAATTAGCGGTTCTGAAGTGATATACCACATTCCCAAAATTATCCCAGGCACATACTCGGCCGATAACTACGGGAAATTTGTCGAGCAATTTAAAGCCTATGACAAAAAAGGCGCTTATCTGGATGTGACTAAAGTAGACGATAATTCGTGGAAAATCAGCAACGCCAATAAACTGGAATCCATAAGCTACAAAGTAAATGACACTTATGATGTTGAAGACACCCACGATATATTTTCGCCGGCCGGAAGCAACATCGACGCCGGAAAAAACATCTTACTCAACACGCATTGTTTTGTAGGTTTCTTCGAAAACTGCGCTGAAAACGCTTACCAACTTACTGTTGAGCATCCTGAAAGTTTGTGGGGCGCGACCTCAATGACCGATGGCAATGCGTCAAACACCATTGATTTATTTGCCACCAGTCGTTACAATGAATTGGTCGAGAACCCCATTATGTACAGCAAGCCTGATTACAAAACTTTCAAGGTAAACGGGATGGATATTCTCATTGCGGTGTATTCACCCAACGGAGTGCATACTGCTGAAGAAGTAGCTCCGGCCATGGAAACTATGATGACCGCTCAGAAAAATTTTCTGGGCTCTATCAATACGACACCCAAATACAGTGTTTTGATTTATTTGTCAGACATGCAATCCGGACACGATGCCCAAGGTTTTGGCGCACTCGAACATCCAACAGCAACCACAGTAGTTATGCCCGAGCAAATGCCTGTGGGCGATTTAGCCGAACAACTCAAAGATGTGGTTTCACATGAGTTTTTTCACATCGTAACGCCACTGACTATTCATTCAAAAGAGATTCAAAACTTTGATTTCTCATCGCCTAAAATGTCTGAGCATTTATGGATGTATGAAGGAGTAACCGAGTATTTTGCCAACTTATTTCAGGTGAATCAGGGCTTGATTTCAGAGGATGATTTTTATGCGCGCATCGCCTCTAAAATGGCCAATGCTGCCAACTTAAATGACACCATGCCGTTTACCGAAATGAGCGCCAACGTATTGACCAAACCGTACAAAGATCAATACTTAAATGTATATGAAAAAGGAGCCTTGATTGGTATGTGTATTGACATCATCATTCGGGAGAAAAGCAACGGAAGTCGCGGCATTCTTGATTTGATGCGCAAGTTATCAGCTGAATACGGTGTTCATAAAGCTTTTGACGACAGCGAATTGTTTGGCAAAATTACAGCCTTAACTTATCCGGAAGTCGGTGCATTTTTACAGAAATATGTGGCAGGTCCAAATCCGATTCCATATGATGAATATTTAGCAAAAATGGGCGTAACCAAAACTTCGGTTAAAAATCCGGGCAATCCGTTTATTAAAGGCCAAATGCCCACCATTGACATTGATCAGCAAACCAAGCAAATTTCAGTACGCGCCGACCTTGAGCCGAATGTTTTTTTTATGAATCTAGGCATCAAACCGGGCGACCAATTGCTTGAAGTGAATCAAAAAGCTTATAATCTCGATAATATTTATGAACTCATCATGGCCAGTCAAACATGGCAAGAAGGCGACCAAGTAAGCGTAAAAATCAAGCGAGATGGCAAAGAGCAATTCATCAAGGGCATTGTTCAGCTTCCGTCAGAATTCACAGTCGGATTCAAAGCCGATCAAAATGTTCAGAAAACATTGCGCGAAGCTTGGCTCAAAGGATAGATGAAAACGAATCAATAAAATCCTCAAGACACTCAGTTTTGGGGATTTTTTTATTTATTTGCCCAAAATAATTTCATGAAAAAAATTGCTCTTTTATACCTCAGCGGAATAGTGTTGATTTCTTGTACAAAAATTGAAAACAACCAACAATTAGATCTTAGTGGCAGAGTTGAAGATTTGAAAAAAGGAACTATCTATATTCAAAAGTTCGGCGACAGCACTTTGGTCAACATCGATACCATTCACATCAATGGAAGCTCTGATTTTCAGGTTCAATTAGATGTGAAAGAACCCGAAATGCTTCAATTGATTCTAGACCGCGGTGCCACACATTCAAAAGATGATCAACTGCCTTTTTTTGCAGAACCGGGTCATATTAGAATTACCACTTCACTCGATGCGTTCTCGTCCGGAAAAATTACCGGATCGTCCAATCAAAAAATCTATGAAGAATTCAAAAACATCAACAACCGCTTCAACGATCAAGATTTGGCGCTGATTCAAATGGGATTTAAAGCCTATAAAAACAAAAATCAAAAACAACTTGACAGTATTCGTCTAGCACAAAAAGAAGTACTCAAACGACGTTATTTGTATGCAGTGAATTTTGCGCTGAACCATCGCAATCGAGAAGTAGCGCCCTATGTTGTCTTGACGGAAATTCCCAATGTCGGGCTTAAATATTTAGATACGATTCAAAAGTCGCTTCCGGAGAAAATCAAACAATCTTTGTACGGCAAAAAAATGATGGAATTGTTCAAAGCCCGAGTAAAAAGCGGAACTTAATACAAATAAAAAAACCACCCGATAAAGATGGTTTTTTTGAGCCGATGGAGGGACTCGAACCCACGACCTGCTGATTACAAATCAGCTGCTCTAGCCAGCTGAGCTACACCGGCGAATGGTGATTTCGATTGCAAATATAGAAGTGTATTTTAATTATGCAAAATAAAATCACAATTTTTTAGAACAAATCAAACTATTGCAAGGCGTTGATTTTGTCAACCAATTGATTGGCAGTTTCTTCGAGTTCTTGATTGATTTGTTTGAAGTGTGCTTTTTTATTTTCAACGTTTTTGGCATTCACTTTGGCAATCAAATTGTCAAAAGCGCGAATGGCTTCTTCAATCACAGCATTGCTCGCATCTGAAGGCTTTCCGGTGGTAGAAAGTTCATACAAATAAACCGCTTCAATGATATCGCCCAAAACAAAATTGATATCCTTTTTTAAATTTCTAACATTTGCCATAATAGGTATTTCTTTTAAGAATTTGCCGCAAAAATACAGCGAATTGATCGGTAAAAAAAACTAACGGATAAAAATTTCAAGCAAAGTCGCCTGACCGCTCATTTGATAATGGTTCAAAGCCGCCGGAATCAAAATCGTATCGCCAGTTTGATAAGTATATGTTTGCTTGTTAAAAATAAAGTCAAAACTGCCCTCGGCACACATATATACTACAAAGGAATCTAGTTCATGATTGATTTCAATACTTCCGTTGAGCGGAATCATGTTCGTCGTAAAATAAGAACAATCCACTATTTCATTGGCAAAATTTTCGGTACGATTGTACTTTTTCTCAGCCTCGATTTTTTGGTAATTAATCGCTTCCAAAGCCAAATCAACGTGTAGTTCGCGTTTGTTTCCTTGCGCATCAGTTCGATCAAAATCGTATAGACGATAGGTGATATCAGAAGTTTGTTGAATCTCGGCAATCACCATTCCGGCGCCAATGGCATGCACGGTTCCGGTTTCTAAAAAAAACACATCACCTTTTTGTACCGCTTTGTAATCGAGTAAATTCGTGAGCGTATTGTTGTGCAAATGTTCGAGATATTCCTTTTGATTGGAATCTTCTTTAAACCCAACAATGAGTTCTGCTCCGGCATCGGCCTGCATCACATACCACATTTCAGTTTTACCAAATGAATTGTGCCGTTCTTGCGCCAAAACGTCGTTCGGATGCACTTGAATGGATAAATCTTCGCGTGCGTCGAGATATTTAAACAACAGCGGAAATTCATACCCAAATTGTTTGTGAATCTTTTTGCCCAGCAATTCTTTCGGAAATTGAGCAATCAAATCATTGAGCGAAACACCGCTATATGTTCCGTTCGAAACAACACTTACATCGCCCGAAACACCCGATAATTCCCAGCTTTCACCGGTAATATCCGAAGTGATAGGTTTGCCTAAATAAGTTTTGAGCTTGGTTCCGCCCCAAATGCGCTCTTTTAAAATCGGTGTAAATTGTAATGGATATAATTGCATGAAAATTAAATTATTCGCCTTTGTACATCACAAAATTGCGCGGCGTTTCGTATAAAGTTACTTCTAGGGAAAATTCTGGTTTGAGTCTTCGCGACAACTTGTTCCAAATAACAACTGCAATATGCTCAGCCGTTGGAATCAAATCTTTGAAATCCGGAACGTCTAAATTGAGATTTTTGTGATCAAATGCCAACTCAACTTCTTGATATATAATATCTGCCAAATCTTTAATGTCAATTACATAACCGGTTTCAGGATTTACCTCACCAGTAACACTCGCAATAAGTTCATAGTTGTGCCCATGAAAATTGGGATTGTTGCATTTGCCAAAAACACGCTCGTTTTGCTCATCAGACCAATCGGGTCGGAACAATCTGTGCGCTGCATTAAAATGGGCTTTTCTGCTGACCGTTACTTTCATTTGGATAAAGTATGTGCTTCGAGATAATGATAAAACTCGTCAAAGATAATCTTAAACCAAACCGTATACAAATCAGGGTTTTGTTGTAAATCTTGTCGAATTTCTTCGATGTGCATCCACTTCCAACTTTCGACTTCTTCGGGGTTGATTTGCGGAGCATGTTCATAATATCCTACCATTACATGATCGAGTTCGTGTTCGGTCAGACCATTATCAAACGGCGCTTTGTAAATAAAATGAAACAGTTCTTTGAGTTCGGTGACAATTCCCATTTCTTCTTGTAATCTACGTTTACCAGCTTGAAGATTCGTCTCTCCGGCGCGTTGATGACTGCAACAGGTATTGGTCCAGAGCAGTGGCGAATGATATTTGTGATGTGCTCTTTGCTGCAACATCACTTGATTTTTTTCATTGAGGATAAAAACCGAAAAAGCTCGGTGCAAAACCGCTTTTTGGTGCGCCTCAAGTTTGGGCATCAAACCAATCGGCTGATCGTTGTTGTCGACTAATATGACTTTTTCTTCGTTCATAGCGTTGAATGGGATTCAAAAATACAAAAAAACAACAGTCGTTTGGGCTGAATTTTAAATTGTGATAAGTTTAACGGGCGTTTATAGATGGTTGTTTATCTGAAAATTAATTTAGCGGTGGCTGTTAAGTTTTTTGTAAAAAAAGTTTAATGTCATCCAGCTGACAAATAGGCTCGTATATCGTGTGATACATTTGTCTTAAATAATAGAACTTATGAAAAATCAATTGAACCACATGTTTTTACTGACCATTTTGCTGGGTTTTATGACTTCTGCTTGTAGTCAGAACAAAACTTCGCACGCCAACAAAACTACTGTTGAAAACCATTCAAAAAACCCGTATTACTCTAGAACCGAAACAAAAAAATTAGTGCTGGCCGATTCGGTTTGGAAAAAAATCTTACCTGAAGATTTGTACGCGGTTTCCAGAGAAGCCGACACTGAGCGTCCGTTTACCGGAAAATATTGGCAAACCGATGTAAAAGGAACTTATTATTGCGCGGCTTGCGGCCGAAAATTGTTTCGCTCAGATGCCAAGTTTCAGAGCAGTTGCGGTTGGCCGAGCTTTTTTGAACAATCTGACAAAAGCAGCATTGTTTTCAAATCTGATAATTCATTGGGAATGCAACGTATTGAAGCACTTTGTGGCCGCTGCGGCGGACATTTAGGTCATTTATTTGATGACGGCCCTGCGCCGACCGGTAAGCGTTATTGCATGAATTCAATCGCTCTTGATTTTGAACCCGACAACAAAAAATAACATGAAAAAAATAATCATTTTATTACTGATGAGCACAGGTTTATTCGCTCAAAACAAAAACAATCCGACAATTGCAAAACCCAAACTCGAAAGTATCACTTTGGGCGGCGGTTGTTATTGGTGTGTAGAAGCCGTTTATGAAAATCTGCGTGGCGTGCAGAGCGTAGTTTCGGGCTTTGCTGGTGGAACTGTTGCGAATCCGAGTTATGAAGAAGTATCCACCGGAGAAACCGGTCATGCCGAATGCGTACAAATTACCTACGATCCGACAGTTACTTCACTCGATGAAATCTTTAAAGTTTTCTTTAGTGTTCACGACCCAACAACGCTCAACCGTCAAGGCGCCGATGAAGGAACACAATATCGCTCAGTAATTTTCTATCAAAATTCGGAACAAAAAAATGCTGCGCAAAATATTATTGCTGCTCTGAAAAAAGCCAAAGTTTATAATAGACCGATTGTCACCACTATTGAACCGCTCACAAAGTTTTACA
This sequence comes from Flavobacteriaceae bacterium, assembly GCA_046329175.1. Classification (GTDB taxonomy): domain Bacteria; phylum Bacteroidota; class Bacteroidia; order Flavobacteriales; family Flavobacteriaceae; genus Flavobacterium. Next base: position 31,882 of record JAXLVE010000025.1, on the reverse strand, counting down.
AAGCCGAGAATTATCATCAGGATTATTTTGCCAAAAACCCGAATCAGCCCTATTGCCAATTGGTCATCAAACCCAAAGTTGAGAAATTTGAAAAACTCTTCAAAAGTCGATTGAAACACTGATTCGCTTTGTCTTTATTAACTTCAAGATTTTAAAAGTTGTAAACCGATTGTTTTTTTTACATTTATAGAGGTTAAAAATGACTACTTAACTATGTTTAGCAATAAAAATGACTTGGTAAAAAGTTCTACCATCGCCATTTCGTGTCTGGCCTTATTAACATTTACTTGGTTAACGAATAGTTGTGAAAAAGAAACATGTGTTCAAAAATATCAAACTGAAAATGTTTTTATAATAGTGGTTGACGGTGCACGCTATACTGAGACTTGGGGCGAGCAAAATAATACCTTGATTCCGCATCGATTAGCTATGTTGCAGCAGGGTGTTTTGTGTAATAAATTTTACAACAATGGTTTTACCGAAACCTGTCAAGGTCATCAAGCTATGTGTACAGGAGTTTATGAAAACATCAACAATTCGGGATTACAAAACCCGAGCAACCCAACCATTTTTCAGTATTGGTTAAAAAAAACCAATCTTCCCAATGTACAGGCATGGATCATTGCTTCGAAAGACAAATTGGAAATTCTTTCAGATTGTGTCAATCCATTATGAAAGGAACATATAAACCCAGCACCGACTGCGGAAATAACGGCCTGTTTACCGGTTATAGAGAAGACAGCATTACTTTTAAAAAATTAAAATTAATTACCACTCAAAACCACGTTCGTTTGGCCATCATCAATTTCAAACAACCAGATGCTGCAGGGCATTCGGGAAATTATGAAGCATACAAACAAGGTATTTTAGACACCGATCAATATGTATATGATTTTTGGAATTACCTGCAAAACAATCCGGTTTACAAAGACAAAACAACGCTTATTGTAACCAACGACCACGGTCGCCATTCTGAAGGGCATTTAGATGGTTTTGTCTCGCACGGAGATTTGTGTGAAGGTTGCCGGCATGTTGAGTTTTTTGGTTTAGGCCCTGATTTTAAAAAAAATTATGTTTGTTCAACACCTTATGAACAAATTGATATTGCTCATACGCTAGCAAAATTGATGGGGTTTGAAATGCCAACATCAAACGGAAAAATCATGAAGGATATTTTTAAGGAAAAATGCCTAAAATTTTAATTTCTCCAATCTTTAAAAAGATACTTAAAAAGAACCTCATTTCGGATTACTTTTAAAATACTTTTCTTGTAATTCTCTAGCCAAAGCCAGCGAAGCTAATTTTCTACCGTGCACATCAACATGAATTTCGTCATAAAAACCATCTGTGGGTTTTAAAATTGCGGCATGATTAATAAAGCTATAATCGACCTTTGTGTTTATTACTGATGTTCTCAAAGCAGGCGCCTGATATATAATTAACTGCGTATGATTAGTTTGACAAAGTTTTTGAATTTTTGACACAAAAGGATTGTTCCACAAAATCTTAACTTCTTGTGGCTTACAATCAATTACAGCCCCGGTGGCCGGATAAAAATAATCTCCTTTATCATCAAAACGATTGCGTTTATTGGGTTGAACGGCTGCTATTAGCGATGGGTAAAACACTTCAGTATTATAATAACAAACACCCAAAAAAGGTAAAAAACGCGAGTAGGTCAAAGGTTTAAAAGGGCCTTTTTCCATTTGGTTGTAATATTTGTAAACGTAATCATTTGAAACATAAGGCAAAAATCGATAATCATTATCACTTAACTTAGGGTTTGTAATCGCCAAATCCCAGTAACTGACAGATAATATACAGTATTGGGTTGTTCCGCCTTGGTTATAAAAATGCTCCAACATCAAATAGTTACTGCTAATTGACGTATCATCAATACTCAAATTAATACCTTTTACGTGGTCAAGACTATCGATAAGTTTGGTATTAACGCTGGTTAATCCGACGCTCGAACCAATAACGATATAATCAAATGATTTGTCTTTGACTTCATGGGTAAAAAACTCCGGTTTATAAAACGATGAATTTCTCAGAAAATACAAGCTTCCCCATGAAATTAGGTTGATTAAAATCAGTGCAATAATCAGATAGCGAGTTGTTTTAATTAAAAATTTCTTCATCGCTTAAAATTGAAAATAAATAAAACTCATCGGATTCCTGAATGCACCCATGAGTAGTATTAGTAAAATGACTATCACCGCTGTATATTTAGAAAAATTTACGACGACCAGATTTTTTCTAAAACAGCTAAACTCTATGCCCAACATAAACAAAACCGACAAACCTGTCAGTCCAAAAAGAAGCAGATATTTGGCATTGGTTACAAACAATTTTGGTTCAAAACCATTAAAAGAGAGCATCCTGAGCAAATACTCATAAGCTTCAGAAATAGAATTAGCTCTAAAGATGACCCATAAAAGACTCACTAAAATAAAGGTGATGCAAAATTTAAAATAGTCCAATATGCTCAATTGGCTTTGATTGTATTGAGTCGGATTGTCTGGTAAAAAAAGTAAGGGAACAAACAAAAGTGCATGCAACAATCCCCAAAATATAAACGTCCAATTGGCTCCATGCCAAAATCCACTAACCAAAAAAACTATGAATACGTTTTTGATGTGTTGCGTTTTAGAAGTTTTGGAGCCGCCCAACGGTATGTATAAATAATCCCGAAACCACGATGAAAGTGAAATATGCCAACGCTTCCAAAAATCGGCAATGTTCTTTGAGAAATACGGAAATTTAAAATTAATCAGCAAGTCAATTCCCATGAGTTTTGAAACACCAATGGCAATATCTGAATAACCCGAAAAATCTCCGTATATCTGAAACGAAAACAGCAACATTCCCAAAAACAATTCGGTTGAAGTTTTATGCTGAAAATCGCCAAAAATCTGGTTGACAAAAAACGAACAATTATCCGCCACCACAACTTTTTTAAACAAGCCCCAGATAATGAGCTTGGTACCGCTCACCATTTTTTCGTACTCAAAACTGCGCGACGCTTTAATTTGTGGCAATAAATGCGTAGCCCGCTCAATAGGACCCGCCACGAGCAACGGAAAATACGCCACAAACAGACCGTAATCGATAAAATTCCGCTCGGCTTTTATTCGTTCTTTATAAACATCAATGATGTAGGACAATCCGTGAAAAGTATAAAACGAAATTCCCACCGGAAGAATCACTTGCAAGGTTTCAAAATGAGCCGAAAAACCGATATTGCTGAGCAAATCAGCCAATGAATCAGCAAAGAAATTGTAATATTTAAAAATGGCTAAAAACCCCAAATTAATTCCGATGCTCAAGGTCAACCAAAACTTTTTAGCGCTTTTTTGGCGGGCTTGTTCGATTTTCAAAGCCGAAAAAAAATCTAATAGAATCGAAAAAAGCAGCAAAAAAAGAAACTTGTAGTTCCAAGTTGCATAAAAATAACAACTGGCAACCAAAAGCATGATGTTTTGTCCTTTTCTTTTTTTCGGAAATACAAACCAATAAAGTATAAAAACGATTGGAAAGAAAACCAAAAATGATAATGAATTAAAAAGCATAAAACCTTAGATTACGAAAAATTCGAGTCGCCCAAATATCAACGTTTTAACGAAATTTAAAAAATAAAAAAACAAGAGTTATTCATAAACTTTCCACAAAATGAGACATTTTAAATGTTTTCATGTTGTTACAATATTTTGTTTCTACGACCAATCCCGCAAATCTTCAATCATGAATTTCAAATTACTTTTCCTATTACTCATAATTCTTACTGGTTTATCTGTGAAGGCTCAAGACAATAGCATTCGAAAATACATCCCGTCCGACCCCGAGTTATATCGCCAAATCGAACAAATGGATCAAACTTTTTTTGATGCCTACAATCAGTGCAATATGAAAAAACAAGAAGCCATTTATGCCGATGACATCGAATTCTTTCACGACAAAGGCGGACTAATGACTTCCAAAAAAGAGTTGTTGGATGCCACGAAAAAAAACATCTGCGGCAAAGTCACACGCATTCTGATTCCGGGTTCAATTGAAGTATATCCTATTAATAATTATGGCGCCGTTGAAATGGGTTTTCACCGATTTTTCAACAATCAAGAACCCAACGCCGAATCAAAACCCAGCAAATTCATCATTGTTTGGAAAAAAGAAAACGAGCTTTGGAGAATTGCCAAAGTCGTGAGTTTGCATTAATCATCGGGCGTTGTGGGTTCACAAACTAAACTTGTAAACACTTTAAACTTTCTAAACTTTGTGCAACACTTTCTCAAAAGCCTTGCGCGCTGAACCGTGAAAATAAACTTCTCCGCAGTAAGTGTAGCCCAGTTTATCCATAATCCGCAACATCGGCGCGTTGTCGAAATTGGTATCGACTTTAATACTGAAAACGCCTTCTGAAACAGCCAAGTTTTCGATTAATTCAAAAAGTTTCGTGGCCAATCCTTTGCCTTTGGCTCTATCTGAAGTTGCTACGCGATGAATCACTACGTAATCACCTTTAGTAAGCCAAGTATCAAGCACTTCATACGCTGGTTCTTTGTCAAAAATAATAGCTGCATACGCCAAAATTTCATCATCTTCAACCAAAACATAAGCGTTGCCCAAGCTTAAATCTTGATGAATGCTCTGCTCATTCGGATACCCATTTTGCCACTGCTGGCTTCCGTCTAATCGGCGGCGTTCAATAGCTTGCTGGAGAATTTTCCAGATTTTCGGAACCTCATCAATAGTTGCTTTGCGTAAATTCATCACCCTGTTTTTGCGTTCAAAAGCATTTTTTTAATCAACGAAATCTGTCCCAAATGATAATATGCATGCTCAATCATACCGTCTATATTGCGCCCATAGCTCCCGTATTTTTCATCGACAAAAGCAGCGTTTAATTGTTCATCGGGCATTTGTGCTACCCACTGAGCAAATTCTTCGCAATCTTTCCAAAACTTTTCCAAAAAAGCATCCCATTGCGCTTGGGTTTCCATCGCCGGAAAATCAAAACTAAAACGATCTCTGATGTCGAGACTTCCGCCCTGAAATACTTGCTTGATTCCGGCTATATAATAATGAATATGTTGCGCCAAAACCGCAATGGTGTTCAAATCGCCCACTTTTGCCGTAGCCGTTTGCAGCTCTAAACCATGTAATTGATGATGATAATTCGTATTGGCAATCCAGGTTCCGCTGAGCATCACCTCTCGAAAACGACCTGCCAAAACCTCTGATTGACTCATAAGATATTTTTGAGCAATTTAAAAAAATTGATGATATGTCGGGCGTGCCCCTATGGGTCGGGCTTTTCGCTTTATTTTGCTCGTGCCTCGCAAAGATATCGCGGCAATCCCTCACGCAAATCCGTAACCAAAAAATCAAGCATATAACTCGGCAATCTTGCGCGCGCACCATTCACCGTCAATCGCTGCCGATACAATTCCGCCGGCATAACCCGCACCTTCTCCGCACGGATACAAACCTTTGAGGGTCACGTGCTGCAAAGTCTCAGCATCCCGAGGAATCCGCACCGGTGAGGATGTTCTCGATTCCGGCGCGTGCAAAATCGCCTCGTTGGTCAAATAACCGCGCATCGTTTTGCCAAACTCGGTAAAACCTTGTCGCATGATTTGCGTTAAAAAACCCGGAAACACTTGCCCGAGTTCCACCGAAGTTGTGCCGGGAACGTAAGACGTTTTCGGAATATCCGCCGATAATTTGTGTTGGGTAAAATCAACCATGCGCTGCGCCGGAACTCGTTGCGTCTCGCCTGCCAAACGCCAAGCGCGTTGTTCAATGTCTTTTTGAAATTCCATACCGGCCAACGGACCAAATTTCTGAAAGGCTTTAAAATCTTCTAACTTCAACTCAACCACAATTCCGGAATTGGCTGTGGCCTGATCCCGCTTAGACGGCGACCATCCGTTGGTGACCACTTCTCCGGGGCTCGTGGCACAAGGCGCAATCACACCGCCCGGACACATACAAAACGAATACATCCCGCGGCCGTTGACTTGTTTGACAATGCTGTACGGAGCGGGTGGCAAATATTCACCGCGCTGGGCACAACTGTACTGAATTTGGTCAATCAAAGTTTGCGGATGCTCTGCGCGAACGCCCAACGCAAATGGTTTGGCTTCAATGAGAATTTGTTTTCGGTGCAAGAGTTCAAAAATATCGCGCGCCGAATGTCCGGTGGCCAGAATAATATGTTCTGCTTCAATGGTTTTTCCGTCATGGGTAATCACTCCGCGCACGCTTTGACTTTTGATGATGATGTCAACCACACGCGTTTCAAACAAAACCACACCGCTACTGGCGATGATTTGCTCGCGCATATCTTGAATAATCTGCGGCAATTTGTTGGTGCCTATATGCGGGTGTGCATCGACCAAAATATCAGGTGACGCGCCAAATCCGACGAGCAATTCCAAAATTCGGTTTACATCGCCTCGCTTTTTTGAACGCGTGTACAGTTTTCCGTCTGAATAGGTTCCGGCGCCGCCTTCTCCAAAACAATAATTGGAATCTTCATCAACAATGTGATCGCGATTAATGGCTTTGAGATCGCGTCTTCGGCCACGAACATCTTTACCGCGCTCTAGGACAATAGGCTTTAAACCCAGTTCTATCAGTTGCAAAGCCGCAAACAATCCGGCCGGCCCCGCGCCCACCACAATGACTTCACGCGCGTTTTGTACATTCGGATAAGCAGGCAGTGATATAGTTTGATCAGCGATAGCTTCGCCTTGCGTATAAACGTTGATTTTGAGGTTGATTTTGATGGCTCGTTGGCGGGCATCAACCGAACGTTTGAGTATGATTACTTTTTGTATTTCAGTGACAGAAATCTGAAACAGTTTAGCCACAAACTCATGAAGCAGTTGTTCATTGGCGGCTATTTCAGGGGTAACTTGTAACTGTAATTCGCGTGGCATTTTTTAAAATTTTGAAACAAAAATACTCAAATGAGCGGGTATAAATGAAAAAAGGTTCAGCTTGCGCCAAACCTTTTTCTTTTTTTATGATTGAACAATTAATTTTTCAAGAATTTATAATTCTCAACCTGATTGTTCATTTGCACTTTGACAAAATAAACACCTCTTTGCAAATCAGCCACCGAGATGGTTGTCAAAGCTTCGGTTGGTTTGATGGTTTTTACTTTTGCTCCATTCACCGCATAAATTTCAATGGATGTCAAAGCATTGGTAGTCATATTTTGAATATTCAAAATACTTGTAGTCGGATTAGGGAAAACCTTTACAGTTTCATTTTTCACTGCAATGGCCTGAACTCCTAATGCCACTGCGTTTTCTAAATAATCCGGAGTTCCGTTCGTATTGGTATCATCATTGGCAGGGTTACCATCGTGGTTGTAATCTTCGAGGAAAGTCAATACGTTATCACCGTCGTCGTCATTATCTAGATAATTCGGAATGCCATCTGAATCTGAATCTAAAACAGTCATTACATCAGATGTATTTCTGTTGAACACATATTCAACATTGGTCAAAATCAAATCTCCGTCGTCATCGTTGTCAACATAATTCGGCAATCCGTCAAAATCGGTATCGTCATTGGCTAAATTTGTATCTGTGTTTACATCTTCTAAATCTGAAGAAACACCATCATTATCTGCATCGACAGCACAATCGATAACACTCAAGTTAACGGCTTTGATCATTCCGTTGCCCATTGCATAAATGGTTTGCGGATTAGACGTATTCACAAAAGCATTGGTAAGAATCGGATTAGAACCCATTTGGGCATCTTGTAAAGTGTTGTAATAAGCAACCGGTACTTGGGCGTCGCCAAATATATCAGCTGTGGCTACTGACAAATTAAAAGTTTGGAAACCGTCGGTATCATCGTCGCAACGCACAAAAGAATAATTTGGGTAATAACCCGGACGGTAAAAACGCCATGCTTCTTGTGATGTTGACCAGTTTCCGGTATTTCTGCCCGGAGCTGCTATGGCTTGAGTGCTATTGAGAACTAAGCCAATAACGCCATTTCCTTGATTCCAAGATGTGCACGACTGTCTGTCGATAATCTGTACATCAATCACATTGGTGGTCTCACTCAAAATCATTTGAAAAGAACTAATTGAATTAACTCCGCAGCTAAAGTGAGGTTGATTGTTAAAATAAACAACGAATTTTCGATACGGCGCGGTTCCGTAACTACCATAGGTTAAAGTACCTGTACCTGTATTGTTGTACAAATCTTCATAACATCCTAAAATAGAATTGTCTACCGGAAAATTCGCGCTCGGAATCGGTTGTGAAAATTGCCAAGGTGAATTTGAGCTCGACGGATTTCCAAAATAAATGTAACCATTGGTGCTGATGCGCATAGCTGAGTAAGTAACCCCATAAAAATCAAAGCTAAAGGGCAAGGCTATTGGATCTGAATATAAATCATCTTGCGTTGCAAGTGATGCCAAGGTTCCTGAAAAAGGTTGAAACGGAATGGGTGCAACAGAGTAATTTGATTGCGCATGTCCTTTAAAAACCGATAGGGCAAAAACGATAAAAAGAATGTACTTTTGTTTCATAATTTGTTTCTTTTAAGTTAGCAATTTGTAACAAATATAAAATATTTATCTAATTATTAAGCTTTTATGCGTCGAATAAAACTCATCTGGGATTTTCGTGGCGAAGGCGCTCAAAAAACTGCTGAGCACCATGAAATTCACCTTAAAGAATACATTAAAATTCAAGGTTTACAGGTTAACATCACCGGGTTTGAAATCAAAAATGAGTTGTATTCGATTGCTTATATGGTTGTGGAAGAATCAGATATGATTTCGGTGCGCGATGCTTTGAGACCACACCGAGGCGAAGTATATAGTTAATTGGCCACCTCACTGATGAATTTAATGCGCATCAATCGCAATTCATCAATGTCATAATCACCGTCAAATTCGCGCAAAGCATCTTCAATACGGTCGGTCTCAGATTCCATAAAATACTCGTGAATTTCTTCTTGCTGATCGTCGTCTAAGAGTTCATCCACCCAATAACTGATGTTGAGTTTAGTGCCCGAATAGACAATTTGCTCCATTTCTTTCAAAAGGGCATCCATGCTCAAACCTTTCGATGAAGCAATGTCATCGAGCGGAAGTTTGCGGTCAATATTTTGAATGATATAAAGTTTGTTGGCCGAATTGGCTCCGGTGGAACGCACCACTAAATCATCAGGACGGACTATATCGTTATCTTGAACGTAACGACTGATGAGTTCGACGAAATCTTTTCCATATTTTTTTGCTTTGCCCTCTCCGACTCCGTGCGTATTGGTTAATTCTTCAATGGTAATCGGATATTTGAGCGCCATGTCTTCGAGGGATGGATCTTGAAACACCACAAACGGCGGAACTCCGAGCTTTTTGGCTACTTTTTTTCGCAAATCACGCAACATGCCCATGAGCGCTTCATCGGCGGTTCCGGAACCTTTGCCGGCAACCACTACCGAATCATCATCAGCATCGGTATAATCATGATCTTCGGTCATCATAAACGACTGAGGATTTTGCAGAAAATCGAGTCCTTTATCAGTGATTTTCAATATTCCGTAGGTTTCAATGTCTTTGCTCAATAAACCATCCACCAAAACTTGGCGAATCAATGCCATCCAGTGACGCTCTTCAAAATCGCTGCCCGAACCAAAAAAGTGCTGGGCGTCGGTTTTGTGCGCGTTAATCACGGCATTTACACGGCCAATCAATGTGAATACAATTTCTTTTGATTTGTATAAATGCTTGGTATCGCGCACCACTTGAAGCAACTTGACCACTTGATCTTGAGCTTCTTTCTTATTTTTCGGATGGCGAACATTGTCATCCATATCAGCACCTTCTCCGGTTTCACTGTCGAATTCTTCACCGAAATAATGCAATAAAAATTTGCGGCGCGACATCGATGTTTCGGCATAAGCCACTACTTCTTGCAATAATGCAAAACCTATTTCCTGCTCAGCCACCGGTTTGCCAGACATAAATTTCTCGAGTTTTTCTACATCTTTATAAGAATAATAAGCCAAGCAATAACCTTCACCTCCATCGCGTCCGGCGCGTCCGGTTTCTTGGTAATAACTCTCAAGGGATTTGGGAATATCGTGGTGAATCACAAAGCGAACATCGGGTTTGTCAATACCCATTCCAAAGGCAATGGTGGCCACAACCACATCTACTTCTTCCATCAAAAACATATCTTGATGTTTGGCTCTGGTTTTGGCATCGAGTCCGGCATGATAAGGCACCGCACTGATTCCGTTGACTTGGAGCACTTCAGCAATAGATTCAACTTTTTTGCGGCTCAAGCAATAAATAATACCCGATTTGCCCTTTTGCTGTTTGATAAAACGAATGATGTCGGTCTCAACAGTTTTGGTTTTCGGACGAACTTCATAATATAAATTCGGACGATTGAACGATGCTTTAAAAGTAGTCGCATCGGTCATATCTAAATTCTTAAGAATATCTTCTTGAACTTTGGGTGTTGCAGTAGCCGTCAAACCAATGATGGGAATTTGCCCCAATTGTCTGATAATGTGACGCAAATTTCGGTATTCAGGACGGAAATCATGACCCCATTCTGAAATACAATGCGCCTCGTCAATGGCCACAAATGAAATGGAGACACTTTGCAAAAAAGTAACATATTCTTCTTTAGTCAGAGATTCAGGAGCAACATAAAGTAATTTCGTGATACCACTGGTAATATCTTTTTTGACTTGATTGATTTCGGTTTTGGTGAGTGATGAATTGAGTACATGAGCAATTCCGCTCTCTGAAGAAAGGCTTCGAATGGCATCTACTTGATTTTTCATCAGAGCTATCAACGGTGAAACCACGATGGCGGTTCCGTCTTGCACCAATGCTGGCAATTGATAACACAACGACTTGCCGCCTCCGGTAGGCATAATGACAAAGGTGTTTTGCTGGGCTAGGATACTTTTGATAACGGGCTCTTGTAGGCCTTTAAATTGATTGAAACCAAAGTACTTCTTGAGTTCTTTGTGTATGTCAATTTCGTTTGAATTCATGCTCGATATTAATGGTAATTTGTATAAATTTGCGACACATAAAAGTACAACTTTTTTTATTCGTACAAAATTTTATAGAACTCCGTTTTGACAACACACGAAAATATACTGAAAACGGCCCAATCAGCTCTTCTTTCTCAAAGCGAATCCATCAAAAAATTGGTCGATTATCTCTCAGAAGATTTTGCACTTGCAGTTCAAGCTATCAACGCATGTAAAGGCAAATTGGTTGTAACCGGCATCGGAAAAAGTGCCATCATTGCTCAAAAAATAGTGGCTACCATGAATTCTACCGGAACACCTGCGGCCTTTATGCATGCGGCAGAAGCTATTCACGGCGATTTAGGAATGATTGACTCAAACGATGTTGTGGTGTGCATTTCTAAAAGCGGCAACAGTCCAGAAATTAAAGTTCTGGTTCCGTTTTTAAAAGAATATGCGCACAAACTCATTGCCATCACAGGTAATACTACTTCATTTTTAGCCAAGTCAGCTCATTTGGTTTTGAATGCAACGGTAGAAACGGAATCTTGTCCGAATAATCTTGCGCCGACCAACAGCACTACTGCGCAACTTGTTTTGGGCGATGCATTGGCCGTGTGTTTGATGGAATTAAAAAACTTCAAAGCTGAAGATTTTGCGCGTTTTCATCCCGGAGGTGCTTTGGGCAAAAAATTGCTCTTGCGCGTTCGCGATATGCTTGACCAAGCGCTCAAACCAATGGTTTCGCCCGATGCGCCCATCAAAAAAGCCATCATGGAAATTTCTGAAAAACGCTTAGGCGTCACTACGGTGGTTGAAAACAATCAAATTGTCGGCATCATTACCGACGGGGATATTCGTAGAATGCTCAACGAACGAGATAGTTTTGCCGACTTGAGTGCCCGCGACATCATGACCAAAAATCCAAAAATGATTCAAGCCGATGCCATGGTCATTGATGCATTTAATCTCATGGAAGACAATGCCATTACTCAAGTGGTGGTGGTAGATGGCAACCAATACAAAGGCATTATTCACTTGCATGACATTTTAAAAGAAGGAATTGTTTGATGAGTAAAAAAGACCTCAAAGAAATGTCGTTTTTGGAGCATCTTGAAGAGCTTCGAAAAATCCTCATTCGCGCTACGCTGGCCATCATCATCATGGCGACAGTAGTTTTTTTTATCAGCGATTTTATTTTTGACACCATTATATTCGGACCAACGCGCACGAGTTTTATCACCTATCGATTTTTCTGTGATTTATCGCATTACGTTGGATTTAAAGACAGCATTTGCGTAGACAGTTTGCCGTTCATCATCCAAAATACCGATATGGAAGGCCAAGTCAATATTTTGGTTTGGATTTGTTTGGTGGCCGGATTTATCCTTTCGTTTCCTTATATATTATGGTTGCTGTGGAGTTTTATCAGCCCAGCTTTATATGAAAAAGAACGAAAAAACGCCGGTTTATTTATCTTCATAGCTTCGATTTTATTTTTCTTAGGTGTGTTGTTTGGCTATTTTGTGGTGATTCCGATGTCGGTGAATTTCTTTGCTACCTTTAAAGTCAGTGAAGTCGTTCAAAATCACTTTACACTTGATTCATACATCGGTATGGTCAAAACCTCGCTTATTGCCAGCGGATTGTTTTTTGAGCTTCCAATCATCATTTATTTCCTAACCAAACTCGGACTGGTTACCCCGGCCTTTTTACGTAAATACTGGAAATACGCCGTGGTAATCATCCTAATTGTCGCTGCGATTGTGACGCCACCCGATGTGGTCAGTCAACTCATTGTGGCCATTCCGATGTTAATTATCTACGAAGCGAGCATTTATATATCTGTTTTAGTTCACAAAAAACGACTCAAAGAAAATGGCTGATTTAGTAAAAGAATTCAATGATTATCGCGCCAAAATGAACGAAAAACTTTTGGCCGATGACAACAAAGTCATCAAACGCATTTTTAACCTCGATACCAATGCCTACAGCGAAGGCGCGCTCGATGTCAAGACGAAAGAATTGTTGGGATTGGTAGCTTCGACGGTTTTGCGTTGTGATGATTGCATCAAATATCATCTCGAAACCGCCTACAAAAATGGCGTAAATAAAACCGAAATGATGGAAGCCATGAGCATCGCCACTTTAGTGGGCGGAACCATTGTAATTCCGCATTTGCGTCGTGCTTATGAATTCTGGGAAGCGCTTGAACAATCAAATTAATTCGTTTATTTGTATACGATAAAGTAATTCTCAGATGAAATTAAGAGCGGAAAATTTAGTCAAAACCTACAAAGGAAGAAGCGTTGTCAAAGGTGTTTCGGTTGAAGTAAACCAAGGAGAAATTGTGGGTTTGCTCGGTCCGAACGGAGCCGGAAAAACTACTTCATTCTATATGATTGTTGGGTTGGTCAAACCCAATGCCGGAAAAATTTTCCTCGATCAGCTTGAAATTACCGATTATCCGATGTACAAACGCGCCCAGCAAGGCATTGGCTATCTGGCGCAAGAAGCTTCGGTATTCAGAAAACTCAGTATTGAAGACAACATCATGAGTGTGCTGCAACTCACCAATTTGTCTAAAGCCGAACAAGAAGCCAAGATGGAATCGCTCATTGATGAGTTTAGTTTGCAACACATTCGCACCAACCGCGGTGATTTGCTTTCGGGTGGTGAGCGTCGTCGTACAGAAATTGCGCGCGCTTTGGCCACGGATCCGAAATTCATCTTGCTCGATGAACCTTTCGCAGGTGTTGACCCAGTAGCGGTTGAAGATATTCAGCGCATTGTGGCCCAGCTCAAAAATAAAAACATCGGTATTCTCATTACCGATCACAACGTACAAGAAACGCTTGCCATTACCGATAAAACTTATTTGATGTTTGAAGGCGGAATTCTCAAAGCGGGTGTGCCCGAAGAATTGGTTGAAGATGAAATGGTACGTCGCGTTTACCTCGGTCAAAACTTCGAATTGCGCAAAAAGAAATTAGAATTTTAAGATGAATTCTTCTTCAGACAAACCTGAGTTAAATACTAAGAATTGGATTTGGGGTCTGTTCTATTTCAACAAAAATGACCAACGCGTTTTTGTCGATAAACCCAATCCGAATGATGGAATCACACTGAATTTTGCGCAACCTAAAACCTACGGATTTTTACTGCTTGTGTTTGCCTTTTTCGGGTTTATTCTTTATATGATAGAACGCAAATAAATCAATCCTTTCGGGTGATTTTAAATTTGTTATCAACCACCGAAAGCAAAACATACGTCACAATTATAATCGGTAAAGCCGATACTTGCAGCCCAATCAACAGCAAAACTGAAACCACCAAAAAGAAGATTTGCAGTTTGTATTTTGAAAAGCTAAAGTTTTTGACTTTGAGTGAAAACAGAGGTAATTCGGCGTTCATTACGTAAGCACTCAACAGCGAGAGCACCAATAAAAACCACGGATTGCTGAACAGCTCAATCACCAACAACGACTGAGGAATGAGTGGTAAACTCATAAAAAACAACGCATTGGCCGGAGTAGGCAAACCAATAAACGAATCGGTTTGACGTGTGTCAATATTAAAGTTGGCCAATCTGAAACAAGCGCCCAAAGTGATAATGAATCCCGCATACGACATATAATCACATCCTTGAGTTTTCTCGAACATTGCATACATTACATAACCCGGTGCAACACCGCTGGTGACCATATCGGCCAAAGAATCCAACTGCAGCCCTAAAGGCCCAGAAACTTGAAACAACCGCGCGAAAAATCCGTCAAAAAAATCAAAGAAAATACCCAAGCATACCCAAAAAAAAGCCATTTGAAAATTCTGCTCGGCCACAGCAACAACGGCAAGACATCCGCTAAGCAAATTCAATAAAGTTAAGGTATTGGGAATGTGTTTTTTGATTTGCATGAAATTTATTTTGAATCGCAAAAGTAATACAATAAGTTCAAGTCTGCTGCGTTTTTGAAAAACAGTTTTCACCCTTGCTTTTTTGGCCCGATTTCAAATGGGCAGCCGTAAAGCTCAATAAAAATATCTATTTTTGGCAAAATTTAGTTTCGAAAATAAAATTGCTTTGAAGAATTCACTCTTTTGGTGTTTGCTATTTGTTAGCCTGTGTTCATCGGCACAAACAGCGCGCAAATATTCTAATGAATTTATGAATATTGGAGTGGATGCCGCTGCTCTAGGCATGGCCAATGCAGTAACGGCTTCGTCGCATGACGTGAATTCGGTTTATTGGAATCCGGCGGGTTTGTTAGGCATAGAAAGCCGTCAAGTTGCACTGATGCACGCGAGTTATTTTGCCAACATCGCCCAATATGATTATGCTGCTTATGCCCAACCCATTGACGACCGAAGTTCTTGGGGTATTTCACTCATCAGATTTGGGGTGGACGATATTTTAAATACGACACAACTTATCGACAACCAAGGCAATATTGACTATAATCGCATCAGCAAATTCTCAACCGCTGATTATGGATTTACTTTTTCGTATGCCCACAAATTGCCGCTCGACGGTTTGCAATACGGAGCCAATGCCAAAGTGATTCGCCGCGTTATCGGAAAATTTGCCAATTCATGGGGTTTTGGTTTTGATTTGGGCTTGAAATTTAAATCCGGGCCTTGGGACATCGGACTTATGTTGCGCGATATAACTACGACTTACAACATTTGGAACATCGACGAAGATGAATATGCCAAAATCCAACAAGCGGTAGAAGGCCAAAACCAAGAAAAACCCGAAAGCACCGAAATCACCTTGCCCAAAGCACAATTTGGCGTTTCGCGTTTGTTTGAATACGACCGCGATTATACCTTTTTGGCCGCGCTCAACCTCAATATGGAATTCACCAAAACCAACGATATTATTGCCTCAGACCTAGTAAGCATTGCGCCTGCAGCCGGACTTGAATTTGGCTATACCGATTTGGTTTTTGTACGCACTGGTTTTGGCAATTTTCAAAAACAAACTCAAATTGACAATACCAGCAAACTAAGCTTTCAGCCCAATGTTGGCTTGGGCTTTAAATACAAAGGTATTCAGGTTGATTATGCTTTGACCGATTTAGGAAACCAAAGTGCCGCCTTGTATTCAAATATTTTCTCGCTTAAAGTTGATTTGAGTATTTTTGAATAGATGAAAAAAATCCTTCAAAATACTTATTTCCAAGCGCTTGCTACCGGTTTATTATTGGCCGGAAGTTGGCCAACCTATGGATTTCCGCTTCTGATTTTTGCAGCTTTTGTTCCGCTGCTCATGGCCGAAAAAACCATTCGTGAACAAGGCGGAAAAACCAAATTCAAAATACTCGTTCACGGTTATATCACTTTTGTGACTTGGAATGCCCTGACGACTTGGTGGCTTTACTACGCTTCAGGTTTTGGGATGTTGTTTGCCGTTTTGGTGAACGCTTTACTGATGAGTTTTTTGTTTTTACTGTATCACTTGGCAGCTAAAAAAACAGTCGCCAAAGTCAGTTTACTGTTTTGGATGTGTTTGTGGATCAGCTTTGAGAAATTCCATCTGATTTGGGATTTTTCGTGGCCTTGGCTCAACTTAGGACATGTTTTTGCCTCTTTTCCGAAATGGATTCAGTGGTATGAATATACCGGAAGTTTTGGCGGCTCACTGTGGGTTTTAGCCGTGAATGCTTGGTTGTTTTATCAGCTGTCAAAACAAGAAAAAAGATTCCCAGCAATTTTTGGAAAATGGGCCACAATGATAGCGATTCCGATTGTTTTCTCACTTTGGATTTATTCGATTTATGAAGAAAAAGGCGCTGAAAAGGAAGTCATCGTCTTACAACCCAACGTCGATCCTTATACCGAAAAATACGATACTCCGAATTTTTTGATCGCTCAGGGGTTATTACACCAAACTGATTCGCTCATTACCGATAAAACGGAATTTGTTATCGCGCCCGAAACCGTCTTGGCTGAGAATGCACCGTATGATGCTTTTTATAGCTCACCAGCTCGATATATTATGCAGAGTTATGTTGCGCATCATCCGAAAACTCAATTGTTGTGGGGCATTGATACTTATCAGTTTATTTATGATTCTACATCTGTACAGCCATCAACCAACAAATTTCGCGATGGAATTTGGGTTGATTTTTACAACGCAGCTTTGTTTGTAAATCAAAAACCGGAGATTCAGAAATACTACAAATCTAAACTTGTTGTCGGAATCGAGAATTTGCCTTATAAAAGTATTTTAGAACCGCTCTTGGGCAACATCATGCTCGATTTGGGCGGAACTATTTCTACCAAAACCACCCAAAAAGACAGAACTCCTTTTGTGTCTAATGACCAAACCAAAGTGGCTCCGATTATTTGTTATGAATCTGTATACGGAGAATATGTGAGTGAATTTGTCCAGAACGGCGCTCAGTTTCTCGCGGTTATCACCAACGACGCTTGGTGGAACGAAACCCAAGGCCATAAACAACATTTGACTTTTTCAATTCTGCGAGCTATTGAGAATCGCCGCGATGTAGCCCGAAGCGCCAATACCGGAATTTCGGCCTTTATCAATCAGCGAGGCGATTTGACAAGCCAAACTAAATACGGTGAAAAAACAGCAATTCGCGGGGTAGTTCACTTGAATAACCAAATGACTTTTTATACTTTTTGTGGAGATTATATTGCTTATCTGGCCTCTTTCTTTCTGCTTTTGTTGAGTATTTTAATCGTATTCAGAAAGAAATCTTAACTATTGTCCGCGATAAAACAATACGGTGCTCAAGGTTTTGAGCATGATGTTGATGTCGAGAAAAATACTGCGGTGTTTGATGTAATACAAATCGTATTGAAGTTTTATCAAACTGTCGTCAATGGTTTCTCCGTATGAATAATTGACTTGTGCCCAACCGGTGAGTCCGGGTTTAATCACATGGCGCGTTTCATAAAAAGGCATGACTTCGGCAATTTCGGTAACAAAAACAGGGCGTTCAGGTCTGGGCCCAATGACGGCCATGTCACCTTTGAGTACATTAAAAAACTGAGGGAACTCATCAATTCGAGCTTTTCTGAGGAATTTTCCAAAACTCGTAATGCGCGTATCATTTGTAGTGGCAAAAACCGCCCCATGTTTCTCGGCATTTTTGACCATGGTTCGGAATTTATAAATTTTGAAAGGAATACCATTTTTACCGATTCGCTCTTGAACATAAAACAAGTTTCCTTTGTTGCCCAACAAGTTTCCGAGCAATATAAAAGGTACTAAAATTATACCGACGGATAATCCTAATAATGAAAGTACAATCTCGAGCAATCGGACGATTATTAAATATAATTGATTTTGATTGCTACGGCTAAAAGGAAAATATCGATAAAAGTCGCGCGCCACATATTGTACCGGAATACGCTGGGTAATGTTTTCGTATACTTGGGTATATTCGCGGATAATGTAGCCATTCTCCAACAGATGTATCAACTGATTGTATAAATTCACGGTAATTCCATCTGTTTTTTGAGCAGCAATGACCACCTCAGATATTGAATGTGTGGTAACAAATCGTTCGAGTTGATCTACCGGTATACTGCGCACCGAGCCTTTTTTCTTTTTGACAACCTCATCTATTGAACTGCTTCCGTCTGAATTGACAAATCCGGCAACTCTATAATGCGGGTCAACACTTTGAAGCGCATGAATGAGTTCTTCGGCTTCTTCTTTTTCGCAAACCAAAATCACTTTTTTCTCAAATCGGCTCGATGCCAAAAGCTTGACATAAAACAAGCGCCAAAGCATCAGCGAGAATAATATGGCTAAATAAAAGAACACAATCTGCATTCGATTATTGGGCAAATTGGGCGTGAAAATCGGGGTGAGTAAATAGAGTAAAACCGTGGTTGAAGAAGTGAGTACAATACTCTTGATGACCTGGTTTTGATTACTGGCTACTTGAAGGTGGTACATTTCGAACACCGTTCCGATGGTCGTGATATATATCCCTAAAACAATAGTCCAGTAATAATTATCAGATGATATATTGAAATAATTGAATTTGAAAATTCTGCCAACCACATACAAAGCCAACAAAACCGAGACTACATCAAAAACCCGCAATAGGACTTTACGCTCAGAAACTTCAAAGTGAATTTTTTTGTTGGCAGTCATGACTCAATTAAGAATTGAAGCACGCAAGTTAAAAAAAATCCTGCAATTTAGCCCAGTAAAGTATCCCACTTGGTTTTGACTTTGTCCCAATCAAAATCTTGAACTAAGTTTTTTGCATTTTCAACCAAATTTCTCTGTAATTCAGAATCTGAAAGTAATCTTTTGATTGACGCAACCATCGCATGAACATCTCGATCGGGAATTAAAAGTGCTGTTCTTTCGTTTTCGAGCAAATATGAAATCCCTCCAACATTGGTTGATACAATCGGAAGCCCAAGCGCCATAGCTTCAATGACACTTACCGGAGTATTATCAAAATGGGTAGTATTGATAAAAATATCGTATTGCTTTGAAACTTCAATCCAATCTTTCTTAGACAAACTCCCTGTAAATAATACGTTTAAATTGTTGACTTTAGCCATTTGATGCGCTTTTTCTAAAGTTCCATCCTTATCGGGACCAACCATGCAAAGTGCAGCATCCGGAAACTCTTTTTTGAGCTCTTGATATACCTCGATAGCCATACACGGATTGTAAATTGAGGCAAATGATCTAACCCAGAGCAAACGCGGTTGTACTTGAGTACGGTTTTTATACGGATAATTAACCAGTTCAATAGTGTTGGGAATATACTCTATATGAGCATAACCTCGACCGCTGAATGATTCTACTAAATAAGCCGATGGAGCCACATTACAATAAGCATGTTTAAAAATCATTGCGCTCAATCTGGGGTTTTTCTGAATTCGATTGGGTAAATTTCCTCCATGTAGTTTCGGAATATATTTTAAATGGCAACAACGGCACAATTGACTCACAAAAAAAGCATACCAAAAATTATACGTACTGTAGGTATCAATGAGCACATAATCAACTTCATTACGGTGTCGGAAAGTTGTAAAAAGCATGTCCAACAGCCTTAAAAATTTATTCTTAATGGACGAAGCGTATACAATTTCGTATCCTTCTCTCTCGAGCAATGCGCCAAGAGTTTCAATTGAAGTTAAAGTAACTCCGTGTTTGGATAATTTATTCCCTATGTATAACAACTTAGGCTTCATCTCTTTTGATAATAACTTTTACCAACGCAAGCGAATACATAAACGCTGGAGCGGCCAATCGCATGGCGGCATGATTGATGGTCAACATCCAAAAAAGCAAACAACTCAATAAATATACATTGTATTTGTTATCAAGATACAATATCAACGGAGTTACAAACAAAATAATCAAAGCTAAAATACCGAATGAACCGTGTTCAGAAATCATTCGGGTAATTTCACTATGTGAGGCAATAATTTCTCCTGTTTTGGCATATCGTTGCTCCATACTTCTTCCTACTCCAATACCTATAATAGGATGTTCTTTGAAGGTCTGATATTCATCTTCAGCCAATTCGCCTCTACCGGAAAGTTCATCTTCTTTTTCACGGCCCGCTGCATCTTTATTTGAATAGCGCTTTTCAATCAGGCCATTGGTCTGCTCTGACGAGAAGCTCCAAGCTACAGAAAAAATAAGCGCAACGAATCCAATCATGATAAGCATTCTGATTCGATTGGCTTGGCTGATAAAGAAAAAAGTAACCCCTATCAGTGTAGCAATCATTACAAAACCCGTAATCATTCCGCCTCTAGAAAAAGTAATCAGCCCACGATAAGTAACATAAAGAGAAATAATTAAATTCATAATAAAGGTCCATTTATTCTTTGAATTCAACATCAGTCGAGAGACAAAAACAAACATTCCTAAACCCAGCATCGTTGATACCTGATTGGGACCAAAACCACCCGATGTCATGGCATTTGAATTGGTATCGGTAATAACTTCCTTAAGACTTGGGGTGTAAAGCGTCAAATAAGATAAACAAGTAATTATGGGCATTCCAATACACAAAAAAACATTGCTCAATTCTTCAGAAGTGATTTTTCGGTTATAATTATAAATAGAGCAAATAGCCAAACAAACTGGTCCTGAGACATTAAATGAAATCTCTTTTCTCAAACTAATTGAATAATTAAGCTCGGTGGTGGTATATATAGTCGCCGGAATAAGCAACAACAAAAAAATCCAATACGGAACGGCATATTTTGAGGAGCCTCTAAAATAAATTCCAATCGCGATAAATAGCATCACCCCATATTTTGAAAATTCGTGAACAGGGTTTCCGTCAGTCATCCGAAGAATGATTTCACTGCCTACCATATAAGCAGTGGCATAAAGTACTTCGTTATTAGAATTTCTTGAATTGACAATATAAAAAATACCTCCGAAAATAATACTAAAGCCATAAACTTTCGGAAATAAGGGCACCGTGTAAATCAAAATCCCTATAACAACATGAAGAAGGATTAAATAAAAATATTTTTTATCGCTTAAATTCATACTTTAAATTAGATTTATCCAATTGAGATATTGACTAACAACCGCATCTGAGGAATGATTTTTATCAACAATTTTAAATAATTCTTCCCCAAACCTTTGTTGCATTGAACCATCGTTCATTAAAATATCAAGGGCATCGATAAACATATTTTTCTGCGCCACATCACAACTAAATCCGCTGACTCCATCGAGTAAAATTTGAGGAATTTCACCTACAGCAGTTGAAACAACCGGCTTTTTGTGCATTCCATATTCGAGCAAAGCTACTGGTAAACCTTCAGATTCTGATGTAATGACAGCAATAGTTGATTGTTCAATAATATGATGAATATCCTTGCGCAGGCCATAAATATAAATCGTATTTTCTAATTTATTTTGCTTAATGGCCTTTTTTAACGCTAACGAGTAATTGTCTTGGGCATCTTTACCTACCAAATGATAAGTCCATTCTGGGTGTTTCGATTTGAGAATAATGGCCGCTTCTATGAGCAACTGATGATTTTTAGGTGAACGCAAATTTGCCAAACACAAAACGCGTTTTCCATCACTGCCCTTGAGGTTTGTTTCTTTATGCTCACGATTATCAGTCATCGTAAAATTAGGCAAATACAATACTTGATTAAACTTAAGTTGCTCTTTGAACCATTTTTTAAGTGGTTGATTCACCACAACAATACCATCGAAAAAACGCAAACAAAAAGCCAAAACCCAATTTGATTTTGCCGATTCAAAAGCGCGTGCTCCGGCGTGTTCATGCCAAACAATTCGCATTTTAGGCAATACCAGTTTGAGTAAAAAGGCCTGAAAATAGGATGTCCCGTGTGCATGAAGCCAGTCGATTTTGTTTTCAATACAAATCTTGCGCAAAGCAAACAGAGCTTTTAAATCCAGAGCAGAGCGCTTATACAAACACCAATATGGAACATTTGGCAGTAAATCGCCTTGTAAAGTTCCTGCTTTGCGTGTTGATACAATTCCTGAAAATTCAATTCGACTAACCAACGCATTGGCAAAATTCACAGCAATGCGTTCTGCACCACCAACTTCAAGAGAATCAATGATTTGAAGCATCCTCATGAGCGTAACATTTTCTGAATTTCAAACTCAAATTTATCAAGCGTATAACCTCTTGACCAATCCATTGCTTTTGACGCGGTTTCACGATAGTGATTTTCATGATCAATCATTTGACAAATTTTGTCAAAATCTGTCTTAAGATTCATATCCAACAATAAGCCTCTATTACCCTCGCCTAACATATCCGGAACACACGAAACCCGCGTAGCCACCGGAACACAACCCCAAAACATCGCTTCGGCTACTACTTTTGGCCAACCTTCACTCTCTGATGGAAGAATCATAAAATGAGCAGCTTGATACACTGAAATCATTTCTTGTTGTGAAAAATTACCTTTAAGTGTCACAAAATCTTGTAATTGATTTTGCTCAATATAATGCTCAAGGTTTTCTTTTTCTTTTCCGTGACCGTATAAAGAAAGCTTGAAATTCGAATATTGTGCATGTAGTTTCTGTGCCAATTGAATAGCATACAGTGGGCGCTTCCCTATTGACAAAGTTCCGACATAAATCATCTCAATCCCGTTTTGCACATTTCTGGGTTTTACCTCAATTTTATCGGCTTCGGTGTAAGTTGCTGTAAAAAACGGATAAATATTAGCGGTACTTCCGGGCCAATTTCCATACACTAAAACCTTAATGTTACGAGTTAGAAATGTATTACTCAAAATTTTTTGCTGCCATTTATAAGTGCGCGGTTGATTGGATTTTGGATCCCAATTCCCAGCATATTTGGCCGTTTTTGCTTTACTCGGAAAAAAGATTTGTACCCAACAGCCCATCAGTCCAACATTGCCCGGGCAGCGCAAATGAATATGATCAGCCCAAAGCATGATTTTGAACAACTGAATAAAATTGCCAAACGAAAACAAAAAGGCTTTGATAAAATTCAGCGGGTTTTTGATGTTGAATTCTTTGATTTCATACATCGCAAACGGAAAATCAATCGGAGCAATCAGCAAACCTTTGTCTTCTTGCCAAATAGGGCAACAAAAAGCCATTTCATCAGCGTGTTTCGCCCAAACCTTGAGCTCTTTCACATACGGACTATAGGCATGAAAAGTTCCTGATTTTTTGACAAAAGGCGATGATGAGATAACGGCAACTTTCATTAAATATATTCTTTGGAACCGTTTTGAGAAATGACTTGTGCCGGAACGCCCAACACCGTGGTATTTGGGGCAACATCTGAAGTTACCAATGAGCAAGCTCCAATCAGCGCCCCGTCACCCACATATATTTTGCCGGCCACGATGCTGTTGGCTGCGATGTAGACGTTGTTTCCGATGACGGGAACTCCTCGTTTTTCGCCCAAACCTGAGACACCAATAGTGACATTTTGTGAAATATTACAATCATCACCGATGATGACCTCTTGGTTGAGAAAAATTCCTCCGAAATGACCAATGTAAAACGAATGACCAATCTGAACCGAAGCCGGAATTGAAATACCTGTGGTCATCTCAATGGTTTTTTGCCACAAAAACATCAAACCTTTAAAAACAAGACGAAACGGCTGAATTTTTATTTTTCTGTACACCCAATGAGCCCAGCGATACTGAAAAATAGCCCAAAAACCTTGGGTAAAAAAAACAATACCAATAAAACTTCCTCCATATTTTCGGTACTTTTTGTAATCGGAGTGAATGAGTTGAAATATATTCATCGTTTAATTTCTGGCTTATTCAAAATTAAAGAAAACCAGCCAATGATTCTGCCTAGAAATTCAGTAAATGCTTCCTTTCTTTTAGACGTTGTAAAAACATTGACGAATCTGATGCTTGCTAAAACCAACGTAATTGCATGCCATTTGAATTGAGCTGTCCATGAAGGATTTGGATATTTCAAACGCCAAACATACCAACCGTTTCTCACAACCATTTTTCCGTATTTGTATTTGTTGGGTCGACCCGCCGGATCGTGAAAATGAGATAATTGTGCTTTTGTGGTGATTACATTTTTGCCAAACCTGAGCGCTTTGATACTAAAATCAGCATCTTCGTACAATCCGTATCCTTCAAAATAAGTCGAAAAATCAATGTGATGAAACAAGCTATTTTTAAACGAAAACGACATTCCAACCAATAAATCGACTTCATATATTTTGCCAGTGGGCGGAAAACTACAGGTCTTTCCATGCGAATATTCGGGCATGCGTCCCGGCGGCAAATGTGATTCTAATCCTAAATAATTGCGGACAATATTGCGCAAACCTTCAGGATAAACATAGCCGTCAAACTCATAAAATTTTTTAGAATTATATGTTCGATGATTGTCTTTGGGTTGCCATTGATTTTCATTGATGGCAATGCCACCAACACCGACAATAGTTGATTCTGATTGAAATGCGGCAATAATTTCTTCAAAAT
Organism: Flavobacteriaceae bacterium; assembly: GCA_046329175.1. Taxonomy (GTDB): domain Bacteria; phylum Bacteroidota; class Bacteroidia; order Flavobacteriales; family Flavobacteriaceae; genus Flavobacterium. Next base: position 6,883 of record JAXLVE010000025.1, on the reverse strand, counting down.
AATTTTGCTCCAGAATTGTATCATCGTCCAAGAAACATACAATTTCAGAATCTTGACGCACTTTTGAAACCCCAAAATTTCGCTGTTTTGTCAAACCTCTATACTGTGGTTCAACCAAAAAATAATCTAAGTGTTCAAAATTATAGTTAATTAATGTTTGTTGCGTTTGGTTATTTGTAGAACCATCAACAATAACAATCTGGTCGGGATAAATAGTTTGCTCCTTGACTGATTTAAGTAAATCTAGCAAGGGTTTTGGACGCATATAGGTACAGATAACGAGCGTAAATTTCATTCTATTTATCGATTAATTGCTTAGCCCAATACAAACTAATATTCCACTTTTTTCTGAAAAGATTTATTTCTCTGAGTGGATTGAACCAAAATTTTTTGTTGAGTGTATTAAAAAAAAGAGTGGACTTGTATGAATTAAACTGCTCAGGTGTGTTGTGCAAAAGTTTGTACAACATAACTGTCGGCGAGGGCTTAGGCGAGTATGTTTCATTATGCCAAGGCAAAATAGGTTTGGTTCTAAATCCTCCCATGGGCGCTTTTAAGTGGAGTATTTTAAAAGTTGAAAGATAGATAATATCAAAACCTATGTTGCGCAGCTGCATTCCAAAATCAATGTCCTCGCCAAAACCGAACTCGTATCCGTTGCGAAAACTCAATTTTTTTAGACATGCCGATTTAACAAAGGCAACTCCAGAGCCAAAAGCCGGAAACTGTCTAGGCGCTTGAACTTGAATTGTTTCGTCTTTTAGATGACAAGCTACCAAGAAAACTTCGTTGGCAATTGTCTGAAATGCCTGCATTGCATTTTCAATTAGAAAATCATCAAAAATCAAATCGTCGTCAGCTAAAAAACAAAAATCGCTTTCAATGAGCTTAAGTCCGATATTTCTTGCATTGCAAGCACCGGCTTGATGGGTAAATTCGTGTTTTATCTGAAACGGCCAATGATTTTGGTTGAGATAATCTAATTCGGAAACACTTTTGACATCTGGGTTTTGCTCAATAATAATAACATTCGAAGGCTGATGAGTTTGTCGAGCCAAGCTTTTGAGCACATCGTGCAAATATTCCTTTCTTCCTATGGTAGGAATTAAAACATCGATTGTTTTTTTCTCAAGGATGTTCCGCTTAGATTGCGGAATAATCGCATTGAGTCCAGAAGGATTAAAAGATCGCTTTCTGAATAAAAACGTATATAAGAAAGGTAACAAAAGAAATTGCTTCTCGTAATACATTAAATTCAAAAAAAGTAAAAAAATCCATCGTGTTCTGTAATGTTGCTTGACAAATCGAAATAGCTCAAAATAATTCGGTTTATTTAATGTTTTTTGAGGCGAATTGTCAAGAAATAGTGTGGGTTCTGAATAACACAACAACCCAAAAGGCATTGCTAGTTTTGCCAACGAATTCAAGAAATAATCAAACTCATCTTGCGGTTTCAATTGATCTTTGATAGCAGATAAAACACTCGCATGTATGGCTCCTACTTGACTACTCATTTGCCAGGTTCCATACTGTACTTTTTTATGAATTTTCAAATACGGTGTAGCCTCAACATATCCCAGCTTACTTCCTAAATAAGTATCTTCAGATCTAGCGTATGAAAATATAAATTTATTGTGATGAAAAAGTTTATCGATGGCATCAATATTCAGGTTTTCCTTTTGAAGTTCATCACACCAAACCAAAATATGCTCTGAAAATTGATCAGCAATGGCTAATATGCCTGATGACACTTTTTGATGAATTAAGCCTGAAAGATCATCGCCATTACTTGAATAAGCCAAAGTGATTTTATTTTGGTTATGATAAATGACAATCATCCTTTTTTTGTTTTATATGCTTTTAACACACTTTCATAAAACGAAACATTTTGTTGAGCAACTATTTCTTTACTAAACTTTCGTTCTACTTTCTGTCTGGCTTTTTGCCCAATTTTAATTCTCAATGCCTGGTTCTGAAGCAAATCATTTATTTTTTGAGCAAATTGTTCGTGGTTTTTTGGATCAACTAAATAACCGTCTATACCTTGGTCAATAATTTCTGTTGCCCAGCCGATATCAGATGCTACGATTGCTTTTTGCAGAGCCATAGCTTCAAGCCAAGAAACAGGCAAAGCCTCGGCAAATGAAGGAAACACACAGACAGTCGCAGCTTCGATATGTTTTTTTATTTCTGAATATGACACGCTTCCAAGATATGAAACCTGAGCTTTGGCTTTTCCATCAAACAAACTTAGCATCATCTGCCATGTTGAAGGATTTTGCGTAATAGCATCCGGAGTATCCCTTCCGATTAGTATTAGTTTTGCGTGGGGATTTAATTTAATCACCTCGTTGAAAATTAATGCTAATTCGAGTAAACCTTTCTTTCTGATGATTGAACCAAAATATAGTATTACCTGTGATTCTTCAGGAATCAGGTGTTTGCTCAATGAGAATTTTTCAAGGTCAATTCCATTTGGTAATACTTTAAAATCATTTTTTAAACCAAATATTTTTTGAGTCATTATAGCCACATATTGGCTAACGGATGCCCAAGCATCTGCCTTTTTTAAAGCGCGTTTTTCTCTTAATCGATTAATCATCTTAACAGGACGATGATCCAAATAACAGAAATAAGTGTCTGAACCATGAAGCTTGATTACCAAGGGGCAATTTAGTTTAATATTTGAACTGATTCCGGTCCAATCGGCCACTTCAACAATTTCTATTTTTTTTAAATCAACTAAACTGCAAATGAGTTTCTGGATTTTTTTTTGTGTTAACCACCAAGAAAATCCTTTGAGCTTTACATTTTTTATTTTGTAAAAACTAATGCCGTTTTCTGAAAAGAATTCGTCTTTATCTTGGCCGTATAAAACAATTATTACCTCGTGTCCTTGAGCAATCAAGCCATTACTTAGATTGAAAATACTCGTACCGATTCCAGCAGAAAAATGAGCCTTGGGATGCGGATATTCACAGGTAAGAAATGCTATTTTCATTTACTTATTTTTTAATCCATACAGCACCAATATTGCGCCCATTGAGCATATTTTCTGCTATGAGTTGAGATTCTTTTTCTTGATATACCAATGGCAAATCGCTCTTGAGATAACCATAAAATGCATAGGACCTCATCTTAATTAACTCAAAATTTTGTAACTGATTTTTTAGAAACTGTAACGATATCCCTTTATTAAACTTGTCTTTTTTAGTTTCAACATGAATATCGGTTACACTCCAAATTTCGTCCGGAGTCATTCTTCTTTTTATTGTTTTTTCAGCCAACAACTGGTCATTGATATAGTCAAGATAATCTTTCCGATTCAAAATGATTTTGATTTTTCTGAGCCATTTTGAAGGCAACAAATCAGATAAATACCATTTATTGACATGCGAAGATCCAAACTCTGCGTATTCTTTTTTGCGTTGAAGATATATTGGATCATTCAAATAATCACCATTGGGATCTTGAATGTGTATTAAAAATCCACCAGAATTCAATAGCCTATCTACTTGTTTGAGAAAAATCTCTAAATCAGGAATGTGATGTAAAACCGAACTGATTAAAATAACATCAAATTTTTCATCTAAGTCGCCAATATACCCATTTACTGTTTTGTAATCTTTTGACCATTTTTGAGCTTTCATCTCAGCTTGTTTGAGCATGTTGGCCGAGGTATCTAACAGCGTAATTTGATTAATGTAGTTGCCCAATTTGGATCGAAGCAGAATTTGTGAGCTCTGTCCTGTTCCACAACCAATATCTAACAACTTGATCGATGTATTTTCAACCGGCTTATAAGTCCATAAATCATGTATCAATAAATCTATTTGCTCTTGCAAACTGATTCGCATATCATCATGTATTTCGTCATAATGCGCCGCTTCAAAATCGTGAAATACAATATTAATTCGCTCATGAAATTTTTCAGGACTAAGAGATGAACCTGTTTTTTTTATTAACGGAATCAGTGACTGATATGACATATTTAAAAAAATTAGCTGTATTTCTATGAGCGAAAATTTATTTCAAGCACAAAATTAAGAGTTTTTAGAGGTAATCAATTCAATGGCGTCCCAGAATCTTTCTGATGCTTTTTCAGGAGGGTGTTGGTTGATAATTTGAAACCACTTCTGTGCAGTTTTTACAATTTCTGGGCTATCATCTTTAAGCAAATTTTCTATCTTTTCCTGAATTTCATCTGCTGAATTCAACCAATAGACAGCGTTTTTATCTGGCATCGATCTAAAATGGACAAAATTGTAAATAGTTTGTGCATTCCAATTCTCGATGCGCTTTTTGCGTGCATTGTAATTGATATAAAAACACGGTTTGCCAAAAGCAGCAAAGTCAAAAACCATTGACGAGGCAATATTAATCACAAACATTGTGTTGGCAATAATGTTTACCTGGAGTTGCAAATCTTCAGCTGTGGGCATTACTGTATTCCAGGTTTCCCCGAGTTGTTCCCATTTTGGATCAATCGCCACAATGGTTTGGGTATGCTTTTTTAAAACTGCATCATATCGGTCAGAAAAATCAACCGGACATCTGCGGAAGATGATGCCCAAATTGTTTCCTTTTGCATTTATTTTTTCTACGGCCGTTGCAACATCGTCTAGATATTGTTCATCATCAGGACTGGTGGTAATATCATCTCCTGAAAAACATAAATATCGTTTGTTAGCATCAAGCTGATATTGCTTGAAAAATTTTTCTTTAGACCATAACAGTGTACAGTTAAAATGCGGTTCAAATTGTGTGGTTCCAGTAATAATTATTTGATTCTTGCTAATTTTCGGATAATATTTCAGCAACTCATCTTTCATGTACTGACTCCAAACAAAATAGTAATCTGCCGCGACAATCATCGTTGATTTGGGAAGATTGTCCCAAGAGAAAATAAAAGTTCCCGTAGGAATGTTTAAATCCTGCGCCGCCAACAATGGTGCAATTGCGGTGATGTGTCTTTGGTTGGTGCAAAAAACCAAATCTGGCTTATGAATCAACAAGGTTTGACGACAAGTTTGGTAGTAATCGGTTCTTCTTTCAAACCAATCTATGGCCTTTTCAACACGCAAAAAACCTTTTTCAGAATTACACAGTCTAACAACCCATCTCGAGAGTAAGTTTCTGATTTTAAATTTAATACTAATATCTTTATTGTACGGAAAACGATACGTATCATAAACCTGATCTCCTGACCTATTGATGAATAAGTTCAATCCGATATGGATTTTGGCTGATTTGAGAAGATCGGTAAATTTGTGGAGTTTTGAAGAGGTTATCTTGACTTCTGTGGCTCCGATATCTGACAAATTAAAAGTAGTGTTGTTCCAAAAGACAACTTCATGCCCAGCAGCCTTACCTGTTTCTAAAAATTTAGTAAAGGCGAAATTGCGCAAGCCCACTCCATCTGGTAATAAAATAAATATTTTTTTAGGCATCAAAAACCGGAAATTATTGGTTTGTCATTGTTTTTTTCAGACTGTTTCTCGAGATATTTTTTTACACCGCCTTGAGCTATAACTTCATGTGCTTGACGCAAAACGCTCGGGGTAAAATCTTTGATTCTGTATTCATGGCTGTGCTCAATCGGATTTTGATAATGCAATCTGATTTGCTGCGATTGGTATAATTCAACCACTTTCGGATAAACTTTTCCCGCTTTGAGAATTACCTTGTTGCCCAAGCTATGTATCGTATCTTCGGGTGAAACTTCATCCGGACGGATTTGATGCAAAATCGCTCCGGCATCAACTTTTTCGGTCGCCAAGTGAAAAGTAGCTCCAATGCACTCAAACTCTTGATTGACAATCGGAAAAAAATTGGTTCCCGAGCCCTTGTAATAGGGCGACAAACCCAAATGAAGATTGATTACTTTTTCGGGAAATCGATTGAGAATAAACGGTTTGATAATCGAAGTTCCGAACAATAAAATATGGGTAATCTGATGTTCTTCTAAAAGCGCCAAAGTATTTTCAGAATTTAAAGCCCCAAAAGGCAAAATCACTGCTTCAACTCTTTGTGGAAAGTGTTGGTTTTCACCAAAAAAAGACTTTTCAGAACGATCTCTTTCGGCAAAATGCATCTCGAGTAATTGCTGATCAGGCTTTTGATAAGCTGAAGCGTCTTGAATTTTATCGCTTTTCTGTTCACAAAGAATCAATTTCAGTGGCAGGTTTTGAGCCAATTGATTGGCTATATATTTATGCCTGAGATGATTACTTGTAAATAAAGCTATATTCATTTTTAAAAAATCTTTCGTTTTTTCCGCCGGGCACATCATTGCAATCAAACCGCTTGAGCAACAAATGATTTGATGGGGCTTGGTTGATTCCTCGTTCCATAGTAAATCCAACCTGATAACCGATTTGTTTTGCAATATCTGCTACCGGTGATTGACAAGCCTCAGCACTTCCGTAGGGATAACTAATCATGTGTTTGTTGGGGTGCCCAAAATTATCAATAATTTCTTTGGTTTTTGAGATTTCTGCCACAATGTTTTCGGTCGGCAACAAGCCTAAAGCAAAGTGACTGTGTGTGTGATTTCCGAGCATATTCAACAACGACAATTCGCGCAATTGTTCTGTATTCATATACAAGCTTTCAACCACTTTTTGTCGGTCAAAATATTTCGGAAACAAATCGTTGATAACCAATTCGGTTTGTTTTGAAGACAGTTTAAAATTGAGCAAATACTTTAAAAAAGCGCTCTGTGCATCATCGTAATTGTAATGTTGCTGTGCTTTTTGCTTTTCGTTTTCGGTCAAAACTAAATTTGAATCAGATAAAGATTCAGCCATGTTTTGCAGCAAATCTACAGGTGAAATCTGCGATCGAAGCAAATGAATTTTATGTACCGATGAAACTTCTTTTT
>JAXLVE010000024.1:0-41862 GCA_046329175.1 Flavobacteriaceae bacterium | reverse complement strand
ATCGAAGCAAATGAATTTTATGTACCGATGAAACTTCTTTTTCAAGGTGATTGATTGAGTTGATAAAATAAACTGCCTCAATGCCCAACTTGTCTAGTATGGGTTTTGCCAAAACATATTGCTCGTGCAAGCCATCGTCAAAAGTAATCAAGATATGATTTTGATCAGAGGCCAAAATTGCCTCGGTATCACATAACAATTGGCCTTGACCGATAAATTTACCAATGCGTGACAATTCGTTTAATTGATATTCAAAAGCAGAAGGAGTCAATCCAAAAATACTCGGAAATGGCGCATCGAAATGTTCTCGGATATAGTGAAAATTGGCTACTGTCAGCATCTGTTTACTTTAATAATTGTGCGGCACTGATCCATTGCCATATATGAAAACTACTTTGATTATCGCCTTTAAAAAACAAGTCTAACTCGGTTTGCAATGCCTTTTTTTCAAACCAAGAATGGGTGTAAAGTTTTTCAACTTCGGCGCGTACCCAATCTTGTAAATCTACTGAAAGCCACTCACGTTGCGGCGTTTGCAAAGGCCTTTTGGGCGCAAGCACAAGTTCTTTGTGCAAAAACCGTTCGGCTATTTTTCGGAGCATCCATTTTTGAACGCCGTCTTTGAGTTTAAAATCAACCGGACGACTAAAAACATATTCAACCAATTGATAGTCTAAAAAAGGTTCGCGGAGTTCGGTTCCGTATAACATCGAAACTCGGTCATTAAAGCGCAAGGCTCTGGGAATTTTGGTGTAAAACAAATCGCGATACTGCAAATTCAACAACTCATCTGCAAAAGGTTGGGCGTATTCGCTCTTGCTATGTTGCTGTGCAAAATCAGCTTGAAGCACACTCGATCGGTACGGCGATTTAGAAACGCCTTGTATATTACTCTGACTTTGGTTGGTGAAATAATCATAGCCGGCCCATGCCTCGTCAGCGCCTTGACCGTCGAGCAAAACTTTGATGCCTTTTTGCGCGGCGGCTTGAAATATTTTTGAATAAGCCAAAGTCGGAATTCCGCCGTAAGGTTCTGCTTGATGCTGCGCCATTTTTAGCGATAATTCGGGAACTTCAGCTACCCCAAGCGGGCAAATATTCAAATGATACGGGCTGTTGTCTAACATCGATTGAACCCAAATAAGCTCATCATAACGCGCGTCATTGGTGATAAATGTAAAACCTTCAATCGCAGATTTGTCTATGTTTTGTTGGTTAATCAGAGCCAAAAGCGTACTCGAATCTAATCCACCACTGAGGTTGAACCCGACCGGAACATCTGCTCTAAAGCGCAAGTTGACAGCTTTTAAAAGCAATTGCGTGATGTAATACTCTTCGTCTTTTTGGATTTGATTTTGCCAAAAACGAACCTTCTCTTCAAAAAAATACCATCGCTTGATTTGTAGTTTTTCTGAATGTAAAGTCAAAAAATGACCGCCGGGCAACTGCTCGATATTTTGCCAAAAAGTTTCATTGGGCATGCCGTAGCCACCTTTTAAAAAATAATCAAGCCAAACTTTTTCATGATTTATTTGGGGAATACCCACAGCAAAAATGGTGTTGATTTCTGAAGCAAAATAAAAATTTTGTCCGTCAAAAAAATAGTAAAATGGCTTAACCCCAAAGCGATCTCTGGCGGCAAAAAGTTGTTGCTTTGTTTGGTCCCATACGGCCAATGAAAACATCCCATTGAGTTTTTCCAGACAATTTTCACCCCACTCTTTATAAGCATTCAACAAAACTTCAGTATCCGACTGGGTCTTAAAAGTATATTTGGAGCGCAGTTCTTCTCGGAGTTCGATATAATTGTAAATCTCTCCATTAAAAACCATTACATAATTTCCGCAGTCACTTGTAAATGGCTGGTTTGCATCGGTTGACAAATCAATAATACTCAAGCGATTGTGGCCCAAAGCAACTCGATTGGGTTCAATGTAATCATCAAGATAGTCGGGCCCACGATATTTTTGGACTTCCAACATAGACCGTATCTTTTCTCGAGTGGCATTAAAACCAACTATACCCGCTATGCCGCACATTTACAATTGAATTTGAGTGAGGATTTTTTCAGCCATTTGCCAATCGTCTATAGTGTCAATGTTGACATGATATTGGGGATTACTCTCTAAAAATGCAATAGAGTTTCCGTATAGACTTCCGCTTTTGATAACGGCTGTTGAAGTGATATAAATTGAACCATCCCGATGATAAGCTTTGGGCAATTCTTGACGTCTGGGAATAATATTTTTTTCGCCGGTGGCAATTTTGAGTAAACCATCACCCTTTTCTTCAAAAGCCCAATGTGGATTGTATTCATGTGGAATTGGCAAAACACTCACCAGACTGTCGGCTTGAGTCGTTATGTATTTCTCGATGGCTTGATCGATAAATCCTCGCTCACGAAATGGACTGGTAGGTTGCAACAAACAAACCGCATCAAAAAAAACATCTTGAGCTTCAAAAAAAGCCAAGGCATGCTCTACAACTTCAAGTGAAGTAGAAGCATCTTGCGCCAATTTATTCGGACGCAGAAAAGGTGGTTTACAGCCTTCAACTTCAGCGGCTAAGGCAATTTCTTCATCATCAGTCGAGACAACAATTTGGCTTAGCAAAGTCGATTCTTTGGCCGAATCAATGCTGTATTTTATAAGCGGTTTGTTCCCTAAAAGTTTAATATTTTTTCTAGGAACGCCTTTAGATCCGCCACGCGCCGGGATTAAGCCTAAAATTTTCATTAATAGACTATGGTTTTATGAAATTGTAATGGTAAATCTTTGAGCAATCGAGCAATCTGCTCACCTGCATCACCGCCGCCATATATGTTTGATTTTTTTCTTTCTTTTTGATCTAAAAAATTCAATACCGCTTGAACAATCTCCTCCTGATCATAAGAAACATCAACTACGTTTTGACCGCGATCACGGCGATTTTGTCTCGAACCAATATTGACTACCGGCACACCTAAATAGGCACATTCGCGAATGCCAACACTTGAATTTCCGACCAAACACTTTGAAAAATTGAGCAAGTTCAGAAAATCGTCACCCTCCATATTTTTGAAAAAGTGGACATTTTCCATTTTGTATTTTTCTCTGAAAGATCTGATTCCGGTTGAAGTTCCGTCAGCTCCGGCATCGACATTGGGCCAAAACCAAAGCGTTGGTTTATTAATTTTTTGAATGGCTGAAAGCGTGGCTTCGATGTGTTTTCGTGAATCTTGATATTCATTGGTGACCGGATGCTGCATCACCACGATGTATCCGTTGCTCAAATCCGGCTGCGAACCAACGCCACCGTATTTTTCATAAGGATTGAACATCAGCTGACTTTTTTGGGCTACTTGCTCGGCAATATCAATAGATGGACAACCGGTATTGAACACCATTTCGGGGTTTTCGCCCAAAAGGATGACTCTTTTTTTTGCATTTTCTGAAGCAACAAAATGGTAATCGGCCAATTTGGTAATCGAATGACGCACTTTTTCATCGATGTTGCCGGTCACTTCGCCGCCTTGAATATGAGCCAATGGAATATTCATATACGAAGCCGAAATAGCCGTGGCCATCGTTTCAAATCGGTCTGCAACCGTCACGACTATATCCGGTCTGAGGTTGTCAAAAACTGTTGAGAGTTCTAAAATGCCGATTCCTGTAGTTTTTGCGGCGGCTGTTAAATTCTCGCCTTCCAATACATTGAAAACCTTGGCGGCAATTTCAAAACCATCTTTTTCGATGTAATTAACGGCACTTCCGTAACGATCCAACAAAGCCGAAGCAGCCACAATAAGTTGTAGCTCAAGTTCGGGATGTTGCTTGATGGCGCTTAAAACAGTTTTAACTCTGCTGTAAGAAGGTCGAGCAGTAATGACAACTGCTATTTTTCTTGGGTTACTCATGCTAAATCTTCTTCATTCAAAAAATCCCATTGGTCTTTGTCTCTCTTTAATTTTCTGCCGATGACCATCTGAAAATCAGCCGCAGAAATTCCGAAGCCTTTGGGTTTTTTACTTTCTAAATCGTCAAAAGTGATTACGTGTCCGGCCGATAAATTTTGGTTAACCGCCAATGATTTTTCAAAAATTGATTTGAGTTCCTTAAACGACTCATGGTTGTTTTTAACGATTGGGCTTTTTAAAGCGATATCTATTTCGCTCACCGAAACCACTAATTCTTTGGCCTCAGCAATGGTCAGTGAAGCCTTGGCGTCAGGGCCAAACATTGAACGATCAAATACCACATGGAACTCTAATATCTCGGCACCTAAAGCAACCGCGGCTATAGAAGTAGCCACTTTAGCTGAATGATCTGAAAAACCCACCGGAACATTGTATCGCTCGCGCAACTCGGTCATAACATTGAAACCGTATTGCTCAGGTTTTGTTGGATAAGCGGTGGTACATTGAAGCAATGAAAATGTACACTGCTTGCTCTTTAAAAAAGCCACTGTTTGGTCCAGTTCGTCAAAATTGCTCATGCCTGATGAAACAATAATCGGCTTGCCTGTTTGAGCGATTTTTTCCAGCATCAGAAAGTTGTTGACTTCGCCAGAGCCAATTTTGTAGGCATAAACACCGATTTCTTCGAGCCAATCGACCGCAAGATTGCTAAAAGGCGAACAGATAAAATCCAAACCGACCTCATCGCAATGTTGTTTGATTTGTTTCCATTGTTCAAGAGTAAACTCCATGCGTTTCCAATATTCGTAACGCGTAGCGTCTTCATAGGAAAATTTTACTCTGAAAGGCTCGTGAATACTGCTTTCAGCCTCGGCTATATGCAGCTGGAATTTGATGGCATTCACGCCAGTGTCGGCCACGGCATCAATATAGGAATGCAATATCCCCAAACTGCCCTCGTGAGCTTGCGCAATTTCAGCAATTATATAGGGTTTTGAATTCATTTCGTATTTGTTGAAGCAGAGGTAAAAGTAATTATTTTTCAGGTTCCCAATAAATGTTGTCAACTTTTAATTGCGTATACTTTTTATATTCATCTGCGGTCAATCTATTTTGATATTTGAAAATTTTGGGTAACGCTAAAAACAAATCAGTTATGGCCAAAAACAGAGGCAAAATTACCTTAAAATCGCCTTTAAAAATTTTGGTTTTGAACTGAGTATATATTGAATATGCTAACAATTCAAGGGCGATCGCTTTTGGAAAAAAAAGCAAAAATGAATACCAACCCGACCGAATAGATCTTCGATAGCGAAAGGCAAAATCGTTGTTTGATTGGGTTCTTTTTTTGAGATCAACTCGATGTTGAACCAAAACTTGGGGCAAATAATCAACACGCCAACCTTTTTTAAATAAATGTAACGAGGCTATGTTTTCTTCTCCGTAAAACTCAAACCATTCCGGATAATTCGGAATATCGCGCCAAGCTTTCATACGCCAAGCGTGTCCACAGCCGACATAAGATTGTGCTTGATGTGGCTTTTCGCTTGTTTGTATGCTTTTGGGTGATTCCAGACTCCAAAACAATCTAAAAGCTATAAGTCCACAATCGGGATTTTGCATAAAATAAGATTGAATTTCCTCAAGCGGATTTGCGGACAAAAAATGAGCATCATCGTCTAATGAAATGGCATAATCTGCCTGAGTTTGATTGAGCATTTGATTGCGACAATACAAATAACCTTTAGACTTTTCATTGCGAAGCAAACGGACTTTTGGAAACTGATTTGATACAGCCTCATAAGTGCCATCGGTTGAACCATCGTCAAAAACTACACAGCCAAGATCTGTTCGATCTAAAATAGTTTGCAATTGGGTTAAGGTAAAAAGCAAATCTACTCTGCGATTCTTGGTAGATATATGAATTTCAAACATCAATGATTTGCTTATGAGAGACTAATTTTGGCTTCTTGAATAATTTCATTCATATGAGTATTCCATTCTTGAGCTGTATATATAGGAGCATCCATCACAATAGGTTGATCGTTTTGATTCAGATAATCATCCATAGCTTGAATCCATTGAGAAACAAAATTGGGGTTTTCAATGAGCTTGCCCAATTTTCCGTATTGCAACACTTCGGGAACTCCGCCCAAGGCTGAAGCTATACAATAACATCCACAGTTTAAAGCTTCAATCAAACTAAGTCCAAAACCTTCATGACACAAGGTTGGAAACAAATAACAGTCTGAGATTTGGTAATATTTCGGCAAGTCGTCATTGGGAATACTACCCAGATAAACCACGCCCGGAACTGGTGTTTGACTTTTGGATCCGATGACTAACAAAACTATATCTTGGTGTTTTGGGTAAAGACGTTTCCAAGCATCTAAAAGCAATTTTAATCCTTTCTTGGGGCGATCATTAGAACACCACAAAAAGATTTTTTGCTGTGTAAAACCCAATTCAGTCTTGAGTTGTAATTTTACTGAATATTCAATTTTGCAGAACTTTTTGGTATCAATTCCGTTGTAGATATAAGATACTTTACATGGAAAAGCTGAGTAATATTTGATATGTGCTTTGTATGCATCCTTGGTTAAAAGAATCAGCTCATCGGTAATTTCGTAAAAACTGTGTGCATTTTCCGCTGCCAAATAGGGTGCAAATCCGTGATAAAAACACTGTATGTAACAATTTTTACGAATGCCCATGGCCAGCAAAATTTCATGAATTTTAAATACAATCCGATAGTTGTCAACTACCTGAATAACAAACTTATCTTCTTTATTCAATACTTTTTTTAGTGCATCCAAATAGCCTAATCGGTAGTATTTATGCCATCTCCGTCTAAGCTTGAACCAAAAATCATTCGGTGCGATTTCATAGTTCACCGAATCAAATTTCTGTTCTGGTTGCTCACAAATAATATAATCAATTTGGTGATCTCGGCTCTCAAAATAGTTTTTATACATGGTTGGCCAACTGCCGATTTTTGAGTAGGGCAACGGAAATTGCGAGATGAGAATCACTTTTGGCATGCGCTCTTCAGCTAGGATTAAAAAGACCGTTCAAAGTTAATTGAATAATCACAATTTAAAAATTTATACTGCGAAACAATTCGGGCTAAAATTTGAGTTTCAAAAACAAACGATTCAAAAAGCCCAACTTATATTTAATGAGTTGGTCAGCAATTCTGTTTTTGCGATATAATACTTTGGGACTGCCCCATTTATTGTGAAATTTCAAAAAGTCGTTCATATTGCTTTCGCTGCCAAAAACATACAAATATTGCTCTTGAGCTAAATAATCTGGTAGTGAATATTTTTGTTGCATTGCTGCGCGAACGTTCATGTTTTGTGTACGATTAAACGTAGATGGCTTTTCAAGATGTTCTACATAAGACCGATACACCAGCGCATGCTTTAAATTATAATATTTCAAAGTCATTGCATAATCATTATCAGCGTAATAAAAACTAAAAGTTTCATCGAGTAATCCGATGGTCTTGAAAACTTCTTTTTTAACCACCAAACACCATCCTTTGATTTGTTGCATGACTTTGTATCCCAATTGATAATCTCGCTCGGGTTGCTCCATCCATTTACCTGAAGGACTGAACGACACAATTTCAGGATGCTCCTGAGATACTTTTAAAATCTCATTCATCCATTGCGGATGAAAAAGCACATCATTATTGCACAAAGCCAAGTAATCTCCTTGTGCTTGTTGAATTCCGATATTGAGAAAACGGTGAAAGTTAAACGGCTCATTGGGAAGAAAAACTTTGACCTGAGCAGGATATTCAAAGCCTGAAGTGAGATAATCCGGATTAGACTCGACTAAAATAATTTCAAGATTCTCGCCAGAAATTGATTTTTGCAAGCTCGCTATGGCTTCCAAAGTCATTTCAAAAGTTTTCTGAGTAGCCGTTCTTGAGAGAAAAATAGTGGTTACGAGCATGACAGATGTTGTAAAGCAATCGGTTATTTGACCAAACTCTTCAAAAACTTGAACGGTTTGAGCACGAAACTTCCCACTTTATGAGTATTGCTGCTTTGCCAAAGGCTTTTCCAAGTCAATTCAGTAAAAATTTCACCATTAAAAATCGAGCGTTTGTGCAGAGTAAAAGAAACATCTGACGCAATGATCAACAAGTACAGCGGATCAATTTCTTGTGGCGCTGCCCAAGTATAATCTCCGGTAAAAAACTGCAATGGTTCCGGGTCGTTTTCTGGTTGAATAATTGAATTTCCGTTGCAATAAATCTGAGTGAGTAACTGAATATTTTTGAACTGAGGCGAAATTAAATCAACAAATTCTTGTTTGTATAATTCTTTGATGTGGAATTCGTTGTCAAAATTTCTTTTGTCAGAATAATACAATTTATCGGGTGTTGAAATAATCAAAACGCCCTCGGGTTTGAGCACGCGTTTAATTTCGTCAATCATTTCCTGATGCTGATCGTGGTGTTCGATGGTTTCATAACTCACCACCACATCAACGCTGTGATCTTCGAGCGGAATTGCCGTCGCACTACCCACTTGATAGCGCAGATTGTCTTTTTTATATTTTACTTGGGCTGCAGCAACTGTTTGAGCATCGATATCAACTCCGTGAACAAAAGCTGCGTGGGCACTCATCAGATTACTGCCATATCCTTCGCCCGATGCGATATCCAAAACAATTTTGTTTTCAATATAAGGCATTACTAAAGCATAACGATGCAAATGCTCAATAGAATTACGACCGTAAATGAAGGTTTCTAAACGTTCGCCGGTTGATTTTTTTTTCATTTGAAATTATTTCCAAGTTAATAATGGTCTGACAATACCCGGGAAACCGCCCGCATAAGTGCCTCTGACCGATTTTTCGCTGATTTCATCAATCACGTTGAAACCGACGATTTCCATTTCGTGAAACTCTACATAAAACGGATTGTATCGCATGATGGCAAAACTGCAATTGTAAGAACCTTCGGCCAAGAAATTCCCAGGAATGGTTATAATGGTTGAATGGATTCCCAATGGTAAAGGCGTCTTGAGGTTTTGAGTAAACTTGTCGTGTGAACTCAAAATATGAACACCATGTCCGTTGAATAGATTGAATCCGTGCAAGAACAATTGATTCTCTTTGGTGATTTCGTAGGTAAATTTTATGCGAACATCATCGGTTATCGGATGATTTAAGGCAACTCGATCATTGACATCTAAAACTTCGGCTTCTAAAAGTCGCACAAAATCTGACTTAGGCGCTTGAGTAACTTCCCACTTTTTATGAGCAAAACTCTCAGAACTTTTGAGGTAATAATCTAAAGCATTGTCTACCTCACCGTTAAAAGCCACCATACCATTGGCCAATACTATACCTTTGTTGCACAGACTTTTTACCGCAGCCATGTTGTGACTGACAAACAATACCGTTCGCCCCTCGCCTTTGCTAATGTCGCTCATTTTGCCCAGACATTTCTTTTGAAACTCGGCATCACCTACTGCCAAAACTTCATCAACAATCAGAATTTCGCTTTCAAGGTGCGCTGCTACGGCAAAAGCCAATCGAACATACATTCCGGATGAATATCTTTTGACCGGCGTATCGATGTATCGCTCAACACCTGAAAAGTCAATAATTTCATCTAGTTTACGCGCTATTTCTTTTTTGCGCATACCCAAAATGGCTCCGTTGAGAAAAATATTTTCTCGGCCGGACAATTCAGGATGAAAGCCGGTGCCTACTTCGAGTAAACTAGCAATACGCCCTTTGACTTTAATCTCGCCGGTGGTTGGGCTGGTAACACGAGAGAGCAATTTGAGCAAGGTACTTTTTCCGGCTCCGTTTTTACCGATGATTCCAACGGCGTCTCCGTGATTGATTTCAAAGTTGATGTCTCTAAGCGACCAAACGATATCGCTTTGACCTTTGACACTGCGGTCATTGGTCTCACCTATTTTGAGGAATGGGTCTTCTTTGCCCAAAATTTTAGTAACCCAAAACCTTTCTAAATCGCGTGAAATAGTTCCGGTACCAATCTGTCCGATTTGGTATGCTTTAGATAAATTATCGACTTTAATAACCGTTTCTGACATTAGATGGTATCTACAAAATTTCTTTCGGTTTTATTAAAAATCAAAATACCGAACATTAAAATAATCAAAGTGACCAGGGTTGAATAACCAATGCTCCAAACTGAAAATTCGCCTTTACCCAAAAGGGCATAGCGAAAAGCTTCGATGATACCCGTCATTGGGTTGAGTTCAATGAATTGCTTATATTTTTCGGGTGCTGAACTTAATGGGTAAATAACCGTGGTTCCATACATCAAGAGTTGAACACCAAAAGTCACCAAAAAAGTCAAGTCTCGATACTTGGTAGTCATGGCTGTAATAATGAGCCCTGAACCCAAGCCGAGTAAGGCCATCAGCAAGACCAGTACAGGAAAAAAAACAACTGCATAGGTCAGTTGGAAGTTTTCGCCTTTGAAAGCAAAATAGCCCATCATGATGAACAGCAAAATAAGTTGAACTCCAAAACGCACCAAGTTACTGACCACAATACTTAAGGGCATGATAAGTCTCGGAAAATAAACCTTGCCGAAAATGGCTGCATTGTCTCTGAAAACCGTACTGGTTTTGGTGAGACAATCTGAAAAATAGTTCCAAGCGGTTATTCCTGAAAGGTAAAACAAATACTGCGGAAGCCCATCAGTACTGATGCCCGCTAAATTTCCAAAGACAAAAGTAAATACCAAAGTGGTAAAAATGGGTTGGATAAAAAACCAAAGCGGCCCCAAAACCGTTTGCTTGTAAAAGCTGACGAAATCACGTTTGACAAACATCCACAAAAGATCACGATAGCGCCATAAGTCTTGGAACTTGAGATCAAAAAGAGAGGTTTTCCCTTTGATAACAAGGCTCCAATCTTCTGATTGAGGAATTTCTGTCATGGTATTAATCGGTTACTGAAATTGACTAAAGTCGATTGTAAAACGCGTGCAAATATAAGAATTTAACCATAGTTGACCGGTTGACTTTGGAGAGTTTATAAACAAATCAAAACCGCAAAGCTTCATCCTAAACATAATATTTGTGTACTTTTGCCCACAAACTAAATGAGATGTTTGGCATTTTTAGCAAAAAGACGTTTTTAAGAGATTTGATTCCCGACGGCCATGTTGATATTCATTGTCATGTTTTGCCCGGAATCGATGATGGAGCCACAACTGTCGAAGATTCTCTTTTTTTAGTTGAATCTTTAAAGAAACTCGGAATCACACATTGCATTGCCACGCCTCACATTATGGGCAACACTTGGGAAAACACACCCGAGCGTATTTCTTCAGCTTACAAAAAAATCACAGAACCGACTAAATTGCCTTTGTCTTTAGGATATGCGGCCGAGTATATGATTGATCCGAATTTTACCAAACTCTATCAAACCGAGCCTTTGCTGACACTCAAGGATAATTATGTGTTGGTTGAAATTTCTTATCTGAATCCGCCGGTACAACTCTTTGATATTTTATTTGAGCTGCAAGTTGCAGGATATCAGCCTGTATTAGCACACCCTGAGCGGTATATTTACTACCACAAAAAATTCGATCAATACCAAAGAATTAAAAATGCGGGGTGTATGATGCAACTCAATTTGTTATCGACTGTTGGGTATTACGGACCGGTAGTTGCTGAAGCTTCGCTAAAATTGCTCAAAGTAGGCTTGATTGATTTTGTCGGCTCTGATGTTCATCACGACAAACACCTCTTGGCCTTTGATCAAAAAACGTTAGTAAAAGATCTCAAACCACTGCATGAGGCTATAGCCAACAATCAGTTTTTTAAACGCTAGGTATTTTTCTTCAACCAACTTAAGAACCAAGGCTGTTTTGGGGTGTCATCGGTATAACCATATCCGTAAGCATAACCATATCCGTAGGCGTAGGCATATGACTTTCTCCACTCGGTATCATTGAGCACCGCGGCCATGTTCGGAAGTTTTTTCTCGCGATAAATATTTTCAATAATTTTGAGTAAACGTTTATCTAAGATGTTGGCTCTGATAACATACAAGAACACATCCGCATTTTTAGCAACCAACAAAGTATCGGTAACTAAGCTTACCGGAGCCGTATCCACAATGATATAATCGTATTCTTTTTTAAGCTGTTCAAACATCTTGTCAATACGCCCATTCATGAGCAAATCAACCGGATTTGGAGGAATCACTCCAGAAGGCAAGATGTAGAAATCGTCAAATCCGTCAAGTTTTACAATATAATCGTGTATGTCCTGATCTTTTTTAGACAGATAATTAGTTAATCCTTTAGACGGAAGCTGTACATAACGATCAATTTTCGGGTTGCGAACATCTAACCCAATCAGGAGAACTTTTTTACCAGACAAAGCTATCGTACTAGCTAAATTAATGGCCACAAACGTTTTTCCTTCTTTGGGAATAGTAGAGGTGATAAATATAGTCTTAGCTTGGTCATCGGGAATTTGACTAAGCATAAACTCAAGATTGGTTCGAATGATGCGAACTGCCTCGGCCGAGCTCGATTTGCTGTTGGTATTAATGACCTCATCGTGGGTCTCAGATTTAGGAATATCCCCCAAAAACGGAGCAGTAATCATCGACTCAACATCTTGACGTGTTTTGACTTTATTGTCAAACAACGATTTGAGGTAAATAATCATAAACGGAATTATTAACCCCAAAGCGATGGCAAACAAAAAAACCATATTGGGCTTTGGTGTAACCGGTGCTCCCGGCGAAAAAGCGCTATCCACCAATTTTGAAATTGGGGCTGTAACTGCCAATGAAATAGCCGTCTCTTCTCGTTTTTGCAACAAGTACAAATACAGCGATTCTTTAATTTTTTGTTGACGATCAATAATCCTGAACTCACGTTCTTGTGTAGGAACCCTTGAAATCCTGCTTTTAAGGTATTTATCTTGCTTATCTAAGTCACTTTTCTTAATGGTCAAAGAAGCTTTGATTCTGGAGAGACTTGAAGTAATATTGGCATTGAGCTCTTCGATTTTTTCTTCTAAATTGTATACAACAGAGTTTTTGGATGTTCCGTCTTTGACAATACGGTTGCGTTGTAAAACCAAATCATTGTATTGTAAAATAAAATTGGTAGCGTCTTTAGAATCTGTGGTAGAAATAATATTATTCGGAACCAAATCCCATTTACCTTTTGATTTCATATAATCAATCATGGCATCAACCACTTTGATTTGGGTCTCAGTTTCAATGAGTTCTTTGCTGAAATCAACAGAAGTATTCAAGAAGATTTCGGCTTGTGTAGCAATATCTGTAACATCGTTAGACTTTTTGAAACCTTCGGCATCTTTCTCTACATCTCCCAATTCAGTAGAGATAATTTTAAGTCGATCTTGAATAAAAGCAAGCGTGTTTTCAGAAGTATATTTTTTGTCAGCAATTGCGTCTTCATTATATACTTCAATAAGTGTATTGAGAAAATCTTCAGCTTTTTCGCGAACCGCATCATTAATAGAGAGTGAAACCACACTGGAATTTTTGCTTAATGAAGCTACATTGAGCCTGCCCCTAAAACTTTCAGTTACATTGTCAATTGTGTTAACATTGACATGAACTGAAAACGCATTATTGAAAGTTGAAAATGATTTCGGATTTTTATTAATAACGAGTTTTGAATCTTCTAAATTGATAATAGAACCATAAACATGTTTTCCGAGGGAGGCCTGATTACCGTCAATCAATTCAAAAGTATTCGCGTTGATATAGTTGATAGTAAATGCTTTTCTGTGATTATAAAAGACATCGTTCAAATCGTAAAAGTTAAACTCTACTGGGTTGTTTTTATACAACTCAATTGCCTTTACCCTACCTTCAGTGATGTAGGTAACATTGAATCCGAGCTTTTTAACGGTTTTACTGATAATGCGACGTGACTTGATGATTTCAATTTCATTATCAACATTGTTTTTAACTCCGGTCATAATACCCAAGTCCGAAAATGCACTCAATTCTGATTGCAGACTGCCTTTCTTCTCATCGCGAACAACGATGGTTGCTGTTGCATTGTAAATAGGGATGGCATAACGCAGATAGAGTGAGGCCAAAATGAGACAAACAAAAACACCAAAAACAAACCATTTCCAGTGAATTATGTAGCGTTCAACTAAATCGTGAAAATCAAAACGTTCACTTGAACGTTCATTTATATTTGAAGAATTTACATCCATTAGACTTTATGACTTAAGTATCAGTATCAAAGACAAAATTACGGTGAGTCCAGACAGCATTACAGTGGTATTCTGACCCACTGCTGAATTGTTGATACGGGTTTTATTTTGCTCGACAAAAACAACATCGTTTTGTGACAAATAATAATTTTTCAAATCAAGCATATCAGATTTAGTCATATCAAAACGTTGATAGGTTTTTTTTCCATCTTCTTCATGAATGACCAAAACATTGTTTCTTCGACCGTAAATAGTCATGTCGCCAGCCAAACTCAAAGCTTCTAAAACAGTAATACGCTCTCCTTGTATGGTATATGAACCTGGTTTGACCACTTCTCCTAAAACAGAAATTTTATAATTGAGTATGCGTAAATTGATGGTTGGATTCTTAATGTATTCAGATACTTTTTGACGCAAAAGGGCGATAGCTTCAGAACGGTAAAGTCCACCTAATTTAATTTTACCAATAACAGGATACTCAATATATCCTTCTGTATTAATCAAATAAGTTTTAATTGCGCTCTGTTTGTCATTAATATCGTAGTTACCTTGGATTTGCGGAAGATTGAACGGAACAGTTACCTCCGGATTTTCTGCAGATATAATAATATTGATTAAATCATCCGGCTGCAGTTTGACCTCTTGCTTGGCTACCGTGTATGAATCTTTTTGTTCAATATTCTCTAGGTAAACTATTTTTTTTCTGGAAACACACGAACTCAAAAAAAGGAGACAAATGCTGATAATAAAGTATGCTCTGTAGTTTCTCATGTGTAGATTATTGATTCTTGCAAATATAATACTTGATTTAGAAATCAGTGTCTATATGTTGGTTTAAATTTTACAGCTTTATGCATCCAGAGTTTCAAAAACTGAATTCATACTCTTGAATTCCGGAACAATTTTTTTCATTCGACTTACAATTTCATCATTGCAAAGCGTTGAGATATTTTCGAGCAAATCAAGAATTTCTTCGTGAACTTTCTGATAATTTTCAGGCAATTCTTGAGCAATCATAATTTTCTCATTATGCGTCGCCATGGTTTTTGAAGCATCATTAAGCAATTCCTCATAGAGTTTTTCTCCGGGACGCAATCCGATGATTTTGATGTCAATGTCTTTATACGGAACAAAACCAGCCAAGCGAATCATCTTCTTAGCTAAATCAATAATCTTGACTTGTTTTCCCATGTCAAATATAAAAATCTCGCTACCCTGCCCCATGGCACCCGCTTCAAGAACCAATTGACAGGCTTCTGGGATGGTCATAAAATATCGAATAATATCCGGATGGGTGATTGTCAAAGGGCCACCTTCAGAAATTTGTTTGGCAAAAAGCGGCACGATTGAACCATTAGACCCCAATACATTTCCAAAACGAGTCGTGATGAATTTGGTGTTTATTGATTTGCCTTCGTCTAAATATTTATGATGTAAAGTCTGAACGTATTTCTCGGCGATACGCTTGCTGGCACCCATCACGCTACTTGGGTTCACCGCCTTATCGGTTGATACCATTACAAAACGATCAACCCCATGTTTAATTGATAAATCGGCTACATTTTTAGTTCCTAAAACATTGGTATAAATTGATTGCGAAGGATTTTCTTCCATCAGCGGAACGTGCTTGTACGCAGCGGCGTGATAAACTACACTAGGTTTAAATTTCTCAAAAACGGCTTCCATGGCCGTTCGATGGCGCACATCGGCCAAAACAGTTCTAATCTGGACATTCTGATTGATTGTGTTAATTTCAAGCCTAAGCGAATGAAGCGGTGTTTCGGCCTGATCAACCAAAATAACTTTGTGAGGTTTGAAAGACAAAACTTGTCGAACAATCTCGCTTCCGATTGAGCCCGCTGCACCGGTAATCATAACGGTTTTTCCGTTGAGTTGTTCTGAAATTGATTTGGTGTCAAGCACAATAGGTTTGCGCTCGAGTAAATCTTCAATTTCAAAACTCTTTACCTTGTTCGAAATCTGTTGTTGGTCTTCCCAATCGGTAATTAGTGGAACGGTAAAAACTTTGAAATTGAATTCCAAACACTCTTCAACTATAGCGATGGTTTCTTCTTTGCTCAAACCTTTTTCAGCAATAATGAGCGCTTCGGCTTTAAGCGAACGAAGAATGACATATATTTTTTTGTTCTGATTGACAATCGGTAAATTCAACATGCTTTTTGATGCTGAACTCAAATTGAATTTATCTATAAAACCAAGTAATTTAAAACGGCTCGGGTTTTCGGCACGCAAGGCATTGGCTACCGAAAAAGCATTGGCGTCGGCTCCGTAAATCACTGCTTTGGTAAGCTTTTTTTGGCTGTCAAAATTCATGTATTTCTCAAAAATATACTTGATGAGAATTCTGAATAAAAAAAGCAACAAAAACGAGATGACATAATTAATAAACAACCGTGTATTGATAAACAATTGCTCACCAGTAGCGGCATACCACACAAAGTTAAAGATCAACAAAGACAAATACGAGGTAGTTGTAGAGGTCAATAACTTAACTCCGTCAATAAAAGTTGAATGGCGAATAATTCCGGAGTAAGTTCTGTACACCAAAAAGAATACAGAATTCACAAAGATAAACGAGCCGTATTTAATCAGAATCTCATTTGCGGTGTACAATATGCCGGTGAGGCTGTACATAATCAGATAAGTAATCAACCCCGCAATGCCCACAATAAAAACATCAATAGCAAAAATAATCCAACGCGGTAGATAACCGATGTTTCGGAATCTATTGCCTAGGATGCTATTTTTTAATACCTCAAAAATTGAGTTAGCCATTGTATTTGTTAATTTAAGCGGCGACTAAAATTAATGTTTTTGTAACAATTTTAACCGTTTTAACCCTAATTATTTAAAAAAAATGTTAAATACAGAAGCAATCCTGTCTCTGTCAAGATCGATTAAATTTGAACCGGACGGCAAACACAATCCGTTAGTAAACAGATTTTCAGCTACTTGATTTCCGTAATAAGGAGCTTGAGCAAAAATGGGCTGCAAATGCATCGGCTTCCAAAGTGGGCGGCTCTCGATATTTTCAGCTTCAAGCGCTAAACGCAAGTCTTCGCGATTTTTACCACCACACTTTTCAGGGTCAATGACTATTGAAGTGAGCCAATGATTTGAATAATAATCCGCAGAAGGTTCAGAAAACACTTTAATGCCTTCGATGTTTTTAAAATAATCCTGATACCATTCGTGCATTTTTCTTCTCAGTTCAATATGTCTACTTAAAACTTCCATCTGTCCGCGACCAATTCCGGCGCTGATGTTGCTCAATCGATAATTATATCCAATTTCAGAATGCTGATAATGAGGCGCTGCATCACGCGATTGGGTCGAAAAGAAAATCGTTTTGTCTTTAAGTTCTTTGGTTTTACACACCAAAGCACCACCACCTGAAGTTGTGATGATTTTATTTCCGTTAAACGACAAAACACCAAAATCGCCAAAAGTTCCGCACTTCTGTCCTTTGTAAGTACTACCTAAAGCTTCGGCGCTGTCTTCTAACAACGGAATTTCATATCGCTGAGCAATCGCTTTTATTTCGTCTACTTTAAAAGGCATTCCGTACAAATGAACACCAATGATTGCTTTAGGTTTTTTGCCTGTTGAGATTCTGTCTTGAATGGCTTGTTCTAAAGCTTTTGGGCAAATATTCCAAGTTTCAGGTTCGCTATCCACAAAAATCGGAGTCGCTCCTTGATATAAAATCGGATTCGCCGAAGCCGAAAAAGTAAAACTCTGGCAAATTACTTCATCACCGGCTGAAACTCCGAGCAAAATTAATCCCAAATGAATTGCCGCTGTTCCTGAACTGAGCGCGGCCACTTGGCTGTTTTGACCAATGTATTTTTCTAAATCTGTTTCAAAACCCGAAACATTTGGTCCGAGCGGTGCCACCCAATTCGAGTCAAAAGCTTCGTGAATGTAATTGAGTTCAGTTCCACCCATGTGGGGCGAAGAAAGCCAAATTTTTGGAAGATTCATACGTGTTGTGTTTACGTGAGCAAATATAACAGAACCACCGCTGTGGTCATCTTTTTTGAGCGATTAATTAAAGACCGTTTTGAAAATTATTTTTAAATCTTTCCTAAACGATTGATGTTCATAATACTCGATATTCATCTTTACTTTATCGGGAAAAATAACCGTATCGTTATAGTTCATCGGGTCGGGTTGCATGGCCAACAAAGCGTCTTCGTTTTTGTATTTGATCGATGCCTCACTGGTGATTCCGGGTTTAAGTTCTAATAATCGACAATCATTTCCTTGCAAACAATCGTAATAACCCGGCACATCCGGTCGCGGACCAACCACCGACATCTCACCTATCAAAACATTGTAAAACTGAGGCAACTCGTCTAACTTATATTTTCTGAAAATGCGTCCAAAAAAACCAATTTTTTGACTCTGTGAATGCATGGTTTTGAGTTTGTAAATCCAAAAAAGTTTCCCGAATTGACCCACGCGCTGTTGCACAAAAAGTCCGTTAGAACGCGTTTCAAAACTGGCCAGCAGATAACAAAACAAAAGCAACCAACTCAAGGAAAGTAAAACTACCACCGAAAAAACAAAGTCAAAAAGTCTTTTCAAAACGCTGAAAATCTATTGGTTTTTAGAAACAAAAAACAAGAAAACACCCCAAAGCGCTTCTTGTTTTAAGAACCTATTTTATGATGATTTGAATTACAGCTTCTTGAGTAATTCTGCTTCTTTCATTAAAATCGGCAACGAATCAACATCGCGCAAAAAGATCAAATCCTTTTCAAATTCATACATACGATAGTTGAAATCAAAATCAACATCACCATCGAGCAATCGAATCGTGTCTTCTGCAAAATTGGCTCCGCCCGCCGCAAAACATTGGGTAAAAGCTACATGTCGCACATTGATTTCAGTGATGTACGGTTTACCGTTTTCGTCTTCTTTAAAATCTACAGTAAAAAAACCTTGATGTGCTGCTCCGGTATGCGCTAAGAGAAAATCCATCGCGCGTTTGGCTTCGGCTACCAATGCAGGCTCGTTGAGCAAACGACCGAAAGAAGTATTTCCGGTAATGCCCGATGGCGCAACTTTGGCCATGATATAATTCACGCGTTCGGCACAAGCAGTGCGCAAGAGTTTTCCGTTGTAATACAGCATTTTACAAGCGAGATTTCTACCCGGCAAAAATTTACTCGCCAAAAACTGTTGTACGTTCGGATTGATTTGAATCCAGTTCTTCAAAGAATCAACATCATCGACTTTGAGCGAGCCCAGTCCGCTGGTTCCGCTGGTACTGCGCACCCAAAAACCACCTTTGAGCACATCAAAAGCGCCATTAAAATTCGCATCATCGCGATGAAAAGTCACCGATGGCGGAACGATATCCAAATCTTTCAGAAGCTCAGTCATTTTAGATTTATCTACGAGCAAATCAGCCATCGAAATATCCGGAATCAATGCCTTGCAAGGCAATTCGCGCGTTTCTTTGCGACGGCTCCATTCCATGACTTCGAGTTCGGGTAAAATCACCGCAATTTCAATATTATTCTCGCGAATAATCGCTTCCATCGTGGGCCAATAATCCGGACTAGAAGCCGGTGGAACCACGTACGATTTATGGAATAACTCGTTTTGGTACAAACCCATCGCCAGCGGATTGATGTCGGTTCCGATGAGCTCAAATCGTTTGTAAAAAGAATATTTTTTGAGTCCGATGGCAAAACTTCTGGGCGTTGGCCCACCTACTCCGGTAATAAGGACTTTCATATTTTTGGTTTTGATGAAAAGTAATTAGATGATTTCGCGGATGAGCATAAAGGCTTCTGCTTCACGCATGCCTACGGTAGCTCCGCGATAATTGGATAAAATTTCTATAGTTTTGAGCGAACGCGGATGCGGAAACTCTTTGATTTGTGTTGAGAAACATTTAAAGGCTTCGAGTTTTTTGCCTAAATGACCTTCGATGCTTTCAAAAACCGTCGGAATAAAAGCATCGTCGCCAAACGGCGGAGCCCATTCTGTCTCAGATAAAGTTTCGTAAGCCAAAACTCTCTTTACTGTACAATTATTAATCGGACGCGCAGCTACCAGTGCGGCTTCGTAGGTAATTCGGTGGTCTTTGTGGATGTCGCCTCGGTGCGGTAAATACATCACTTCGATGGCTTTTTCTTTGACTATTTTTGAGAAAGCCAACGACAATTGATAAGCCGGAATAGAATCTAAACGCGGCGCTGGAAAGTCTAAAAAGAAGGTTTCTTTGACGCCCAAAATTTGGTGCGCTTGCAATGCTTCTGATCGAACTTTTTTGGTTCCTTCGGCCGAAAACAATTCAGGTGCGCCCAAATGTCCGTTGGTGACAATGGCCACATATACTTCATCTCCGTTTTGAGCAAACTTAGACATGATGCCGCCACAACCCAAAATTTCGTCGTCGCAATGCGGAGCTACAATTAATATTTTACGCATTCTTTAAAAAATTTACAAAATCTACAATGCCAAAGCCCAGCTTGATGCCAACTTTGGGAATGAATTCTTCTTCTACTGTATAGGTAGTTATTTTGATGGGATGATCGCCGGTTTGTACCCAAAACGAATCGCCATCGACTCGTAAAATTCTACCCGGAACGCCTTTAACCGGCAAATCTTGGTCAATATGCGCGCGCCAAATAGTGATTTTATTGGTTTTGAAATATGTAAAAGCGCCCGGCAAAGGTTGTGATACCGCACGAATAAGTTTGAATATTTCTTCGGAAGGTTTTTCCCAATCAATGTAACCGTCATTGGGTCGACGGATTTCAAGATAGCTCGCTTTTGAATGATCTTGCGGCGTGGCTTGAATTTGTCCGCTTTTTAATTGCGGCAAAAATTCATCGAGCATCACACCAAATTCATCCAGCAAAGCATCGACGACATCTTGGGCATACGGATGTTTGGGAAGATTAATTTTTTGCTGAAAAAAGATATCGCCGGTATCCATGCCTTCATCAATTTTAAACAAAGTCACCGCCGGCTCAACTTCGCCCATCACAATCCAGGCAACTGCAGCTCTCCCGCGTCCTTTGGGCAATAAAGTCGGATGATAGCCAATGCAAAAATGTTTGGGCACATGCATCAATTCAGGGCGAACCATTTGCGAAAGCCCAACCACAAACAGAATATCAACTTCTTGTTGTTTGATTTCTTCGGCTACCCACGGTTCTGAAATTTTATCAAAGTAATGAAAACGCAAACCCGCATGTGCTGCAATCGGCTTTAAATCTTGAAAACCACTCACATTGGCTGAAACCTCAGGATTTAATCCAAAAACAGAAACTACATTCAATTGATGCGCTATGAGTTTTTCTAACAACTTCTTACTGCTGTTGACACTGCCAATCAACCCAATACGCGGATTTTGATTAATTTGAATCATTTCTTTTTGATTAAGTTTTTTGATTTGTGCAGATATTTTTCTTCACCAAACAAAATAATGAGGAAGGTTTTTAATATGATTTTGACATCGTTCATCAAGGAAATGTGGGCTACGTATTCTAAATCGTAAACATATCGCTCTTTCCAACTCAAGTGAATATTGCCTGATACTTGAGACAATCCGGTAAGTCCCGGCCGGACTGAATATCGGTGTTTTTCTTGCTCGGTCATTTGCTCAAGTTGCTCCGGAACGCTGGGTCTGGGTCCAACCAAACTCATATGGCCTTTGAACACATTAAGCAATTGCGGCAACTCGTCAATTTTAAATCTGCGCAAATAAAATCCCAAAGTTGTTACACCATCTGCTTTGCCAATCACCGGCTGATTGCCCACTTTTCGGTCTTGATGCGTCATGGTTCTGAGTTTGAGCACCTCAAAAGTAACGAGGTTTTTACCAACTCTTTTTTGTTTGAAAAAAATCGGGCCTTTAGAATCTAACTTGATCAACAGCGCAATCACGATAAAAAACGGCAGACACAACAAGCAGAAAAATCCGCTCACCAGAAAATCTATGCTTCGTTTGATGTAATTCTGATACATTTTATCGGTTGGTTTGCAAATGGCTTTCGAGTATTTTTTTCATTCCTTGATGCACGGGTAATTGCCACAATAATTTACACCAATCATGGTTACCTTCAATAAACCCGGGGCCGCGATCGGTAATGACAATATCCCAACCAATGGATCTGTTTTGCGGATGCGCTAAAGCAGCTTTCTTGACCATTTCGATGGTTTCTTTCCAGAACGGAACCTGAAAACCAATGATATCAACACCGGTAATCGGATGTTTGACTTCGTCTTTTTTGGTAATATCGCTATACACGCCCGGGCCATTGACTAAACCGGTTTCGGGATCAATCGGCGCGGCTAAGTTTCCGGCGGCCATGTTGTCAACCGGTGAATTGACGGATATGCGCTGACGACAACCCAACAAAACCACTTGATTGTCCGGGGTAAGCTGTGTAAAAATCCGTACGGTATTCACACCCGACGGAGAAAGTTCCTGCAACAATGGATGTTGAATGATGAATTCTTCGGCCAAATCAAATTTCTTGGCTTGCATATAAGCAACCAAACCTGTTGATTTGATGGTTTCAATCGGGCAAATCTCAACATCGGCGCCGCATTTTCCGTCTACCACTTTGAGTACAATTTTGCCAGAAGCTGCATTTAAAAACTTTTGTTCCAGTTGCGGGTTGGCTTCTAATTCAGACAAAGTCGCCACTTGATGTATAAAATATGCTTTGTAATTTTTATAAAAAAGTGATTTGTCATCGAGAATATCCCGACTTCCGGGCGGATTCATCACGAGTTGATATTCATACATATAACCGGTTCCTGCCCACTGAGAGCGCTCGTATTTATCTTTTTCAAAAAAACGAAACTGAAAATATTCCAACAGCGAAATATTGTATTGAAACACACTCGCCAAAACATCTATGAGGATTGAAAATTTACTTTTCCCAGTGGTTTGCGCAGTGTAATTCAAAAACAGCAAAAACTTAGGCCAGTCAAGCTTTTTGAAGTAATATCCTAAATAAATAAATCTTTTGAGTTTTTTCATCGGGTCATGATTTTGGCCAAATCACCGGCAGATATAAATTGAACCTCTGGCCATTTTTGAACGATGGCTTGCAGTAATTTTTTGAGTTCGGCAAGCCCTTTGGTTCGGTTGTCGGCATCAATATGACCGCAAAAATTAACGCGGTGCGAACTAATAATCGCCGGTCGATTCCATCTAAAGGCTGCCTCGATTTGTTTGAGTGCAAAAGCAGTCCAATCAAGTCCGCGGTCTTCGGTGGGTTCAAAAACCACATTGCGCACCATAACGTGTAATCCTTCGGGTGTTTTTTTGCCGGTGTAATTGAATTCTCTTTTGAATTGTCCAAAGCCTTGATGCTCATTGCGCACCAAATCCAAATCGATATATTTTACGCCGTTATCAAGCAAAGTCCCAAACAAAGAATGATGAATGTGATACACCGGCGGAGTGAAATAATCGCTTTTGTATCCATACACTTGCTCAAATCGAGTCAAACCGTCGCGCAAATTTTCCTTCATAGGTTCGAGCTCGGCCGGATCGTAAAAATCATACGCCGCGGTTGAGGAATGTTGCGGATAATCTTCATCCGAAATACTTGTATAACTTCTGTTTTTGAGCGCGGTTAGCAATTGTGGATCGCGCTTTTGAAGTTGATCGTTAAAGATATGCAAATTCAAATGTTCGCGTCCGTGAAATTGCGGCTGCATGATTCCGGCGCGAATGCCTTCTTGCCACAAATTCCATGCGCCTTGATAAGCTTGTGGGTCGCGCGCTGAAAGCTTCTCATAAGTTCGATCGAGGTTTTCATATCGATATTGTACATAGCCTTCGCTGGCCATGGTTTCAAAATCAATATTGCACGGAAGCGCAAACGGAGTAAACACCGCCGGCTTTCCGTCTTGGCCTTTTACCGATTGCAAAACTTCATAAAGTTGCTCTAAATCTTGTTGGGTTTCTAAGGTGTCAAGGGCATCAAAACGGGAATATATTTTCATTCCGGCCTGATCCATTTCTGAACGAGCCAGCGCAGAATCTAGCCGAACGTTTCCGTAATCATCTACCGAAAAAACCACATATTTCTGTTGGGTTTTCCAGCCAACAATATTTTTGGCATTCAGAATCAGGTTATTTTTGATTTGATGTATCATGATTATTTTACCTGCGATTCAATAAAATCAAGTGCTTTGCTGTAAACAACGGCCGCATCACCGAGTTTTTGGGTCAATGCTAAAGCGTCTTTTTTCATGGTTTGCAACAACTGAGGATCGGCAGCGCATTTGAGAATGTTATCGGCCAATTGTCTGACGTTTCCGGGCTCATTGTGAAATCCAACTTGATGATCGAGGATGATGGATTTCATCTCGCTTTCGAGCGAATTCATAATCGGCAATCCGCAAGCGAGCAAATCAAAGAGTTTATAAGTTACTGACTGCGTGGCACCTTGGATGTGTTGGGTCATCCCGATATCGGCCAAATAGTACTCTTCCATGAGTTTCTCTTTGGGCAATCGTCCCAAATATTCAAGATTGGAATGTTGCTGTTCATAGGCTTCTACCATTTCTTTTTGCGGTCCGTCACCAGCAATGATAAAATGAATATTAGGTTGTTCTTTTTCAAGAATTTCTGCCGCCTTTAAAATGGTGGGCAAATCATACGAAAACCCTAGACTTCCGGCATAAATCACTGTTATTTGGTTGGGCTTTTTGGTTACTTTTTGTGACGCCTCACTGAGCTGCCTTTTCATTTCATCAAACTGAACCGCCGGATAAAAAACCGCTGTGGGCACCGATGATTTTCGATAGGTTTTGGCAAAATCAATATATTGTTTTGAAATAGCCATAATACCCGAAGCATTGTTGAATACTGAATTGGCTTTTTGTTTTAATGGCAAAATACCCAAATGCACCGCGATTTTCTTTAAGCCTTTCATATGCTCTAAAAAGGCATTCGGCCATGGGTCAATGATGTCTACAATTACTGGAATATTTTGCTTTTTGGCCCAAACAATCAATTCGTGTGCGGTAGAAATCGGCGGATACGCCACTACAATTACATCCGGTTTGGGCTCAGCATCAAATAAAGCAACCATTGATTTCGCCAATTTATAATGCGATGCCATACGAGCCACCGATATATTTTGTTGGTAAGCATCGGCTGGAACAAATTTAACGCGCGTTTGCTGATTGATTTCAACTTCTTTATAACCGTCAAATCGCTGTTGCTTTACATTGTGCCTGAACGTTGATGACCAAAAAGTGACCTGATGCCCTCGTTTATTGGCCTCAGTTACCAAACTGTTGTAACGCGTATTGAGGTTGTCGTCAATGGGAGTATTCTCAAAAATAGAAACGAGCCAAATATTCATGAAATATTGTTTTATTGAATGCCTTCGCGTTGCATCCAAGCTTGGTAAATTTCTTCAAAAGTGGTTTGCAATGATTTGGTAATGTCCCAGTTCGGATAATGCTCTTTCATTTTGCGCAAATCGCTGTAATAACAAATGTGATCGCCAATTCGATTGGTCTCGTCGTATTTGTATTTCATTGGTTTGCCGCTGATTTTAGAGATGATGTCAAAAGCCTCTAAAATTGAACAAGTGTTGTCTTTTCCGCCGCCCAAATTATAAACTTGGGCTACGCGTGGCGCTTTGATGAATTCTTCAATAAAACGAGCTACATCATATGAGTGAATGTTGTCGCGCACTTGTTTTCCTTTGTAACCGAAAACAGTATATTCTCTTTCTTCAAGATTGCATTTCACCAAATAACTCAAGAATCCGTGGAGTTCTACTCCGCTGTGGCTTGGGCCAGTCAAACATCCGCCGCGCAAAACACAGCTCGGCATATTGAAATAGCGACCGTATTCTTGTACTGAAATATCAGCTGAAACTTTTGAAGCGCCAAAAAGCGAGTGCTTACATTGATCGATTCTAAAGCTTTCTGAAATTCCGTGCGCATAATTTGGATCTGCATAATCCCAGCGCGTTTCGAGTTCAACCATTTCAATTTCGTTGGGTGCATCGCCATAGACTTTATTGGTTGACATATGTACAAACGGAATGTCGGTTCTGTAGCGGCGCGTGGCCTCGAGCATATTAAAAGTGCCTACCGCATTGGTGTCAAAATCGTCAAACGGTATAGCTGCTGCTCGATCATGACTAGGCTGAGCTGCAGTATGTACAATCGCATCGGGCTGCACTTTCTGAATCAAATCTAAAACACCTTGACGATCGCGAATGTCTACTTCATGGTGCACAAAATTCTGAATTACCGAAGCCAATCGGTTTTGGTTCCAACGGGTGTCGCCACTCGGACCAAAAAATACAGCGCGCTGGTTGTTGTCTACTCCATGAATTTCCCATCCCAATTCGGCAAAATGCATACACACTTCAGAGCCAATCAATCCGGAAGAACCGGTTACCAATAGTTTTTTCATTTTGATTTGAAAGTATAATAGTTAGGTCAAAATTTTTAATAAAGTGTTGGCCGCGCGGGTGACGCGTTGCTCATAGCTTTCGTAGATAGGTGTTGGAATAGCCGAAAAATCACGACTGACCAATATCTCACTGAGTTCTTCGTCGTTGTGCGGAGAAAAATAAGTTCCCTTTTCTTTGAGTTGTTCAACATTAACTGAAAGATTAGAACATATTACTGGTTTCTGTAGCGATATCGCATCTTCAATCACGGTGCTCCAACCTTCAAACAAGCTCGGTTGCACAATCGCATCGGCGTGGCGCATAATTGAGAGTTGCTTGTCACGCGGCAAAACGCCTAGAAAAGTGACTTGGTTGTGCAAGTCATTTTCATCCAGAATTCTTCTCAACTCAGCCACATAAGCCGATTGGGTATCTTCAGGCAATTTTCCGGTGATGGCTAAATGAATAATTTTGCCTTGCTTTTTGAGTCGAGCAATCGCTTTAAGGGCAACTTTGTGATTTTTGTGTTTGTGAAACTGATTGCTGATGACAAAATAATTTTTCGGCAAACCAAACTGACTGCAAACTTCTTCTTTGGTGTAGGTCGGAAATTTATCTACAATCGATACAAAGTGATACACGTGAAATTGAACATGCTCGGGAATCTCAAAAAACCTGTAAAAATCACCTTTTACATCATGGCTTGAAACCACTAAATCTCTGGTGTTTTTCAGGATAAACAACACGCGCAAGTGACGCTCTAAACGTTTGGCAAAACTGAAAAATTGTGGATAATGTTTGTGTTGCAAATCGGCATACCACGAGATGAGCTTACAATCTTTCTTAGATTTTATCGGATAATCGTGCAACGGAAAAACACTATCCAACTGATATTCATCGATAATATCATCTACAAAAAGATTTTTTTGTACAAGCATTGACTTGAGAAAAGTAGTATGCACTTTGGGATATGGACGAATGATTTTGTGCAAATACGGATAGTTGAGCTCGTCTACAAACCTTTGCAAATCGGGCTTATAAAACAAATATATTTCGGGTTTGTCTTCATCGGGTAAAAAGTCAAGCGCCTTAATCAGGTTGACAATATAGATCACTCCGCCCATCCATTTGGTTGAGAAATGATATAAAATTCCAATGCGTTTTCGTTTGATTTCCATTAGTTCCAGTTGGCAATTAAATCTTTAATTCCTTCTTCGATGCTCCAATTCGGTGCCCAGCCGGTGCGGTTTTTAAGTTTGTCAACATTGGCCAATAAGTGCATGCGTTCAACTTTTCGCGTACGCGCCGAGTCAATCTCGACGGTGATTTTCTCACCGAGCAATTGCTCAAAAGTTTGCACAATTTCAGTGACAGCATATTCAATTCCACGGCCGAGGTTAAACGTATCAAAACCGGTATTTTCGAGCATCACCAAAGCATACACCGCGTTGGCCATGTCAAAGGTATGAATGAAATCGCGTTTCGGAGCTAAATTTCCCAATGCAATGCTTCGGGCTCCGTTGCGCAATTGCTTTTCAATTTCAGGAATCAAATGCGGATTGGTTTCGTTGGGACCGAAAGCGTTAAAGAATCGGCAGCAAATGGTATCAATTCCGGTTTGCAACTGAAACTCTCGGCACAAACTCTCACCGGTCAGTTTGGTCAAACCGTAAATATCCAACGGTAAAAGTGTGTGGTTTTCATCCACTGCATGATCTGAAATCGGATATACTGCAGCCGTCGAAGCAAAGAATACTTTTTTGAGGTTTTTGAGTTTTTTGGCCGCATTGAGCACGTTCATGGTTCCGCGGATGTTGATGTCAGCCGACTCAAACGGGTTGGCATTGCAATACGGAATAAAGTGAATGGCCGCCAAATGCACAATGGCTTCAGGATCGATGCTTTCGAGGGTTTGCGTTACAAAATCAGCTTCGCGGATGTCACCGTGAAAAAAATGCGCATCATCTACCGAAATAAAGTCGCGATTGCCAAAACTTAAATTGTCTAAAACGTAGACTTCGTGTCCTTCTTTTTGCATTTTCGGAACAACGGCCGAACCAATAAATCCTGCGCCTCCGGTGACTAAAATTTTCATGTAGTATTCTTTATATTTTTATTTTATTTTTTGTCTATAATCATATCTTGATTTTCGCGGCTTTTCACTTTGTGCGCATAATCGCGAATATCGCCAATAACAGTAGCAGGATTTCCAGCAACGATGCTGTTTTCAGGAATGCTTCCGCGCACCACTGAGCCCGCACCCACAATTACATTATCTCCGATTGTGGTTCCGGGTAAAATTATAGAATTCATTCCGATGAATACATTATTTCCGATCACAATATCGCGATAAGTGCCCACATCGGTTTTGGGTTTTTCACCAATCGAAATCAGCGCAGTGGTATAGCTGTAATCATGCGTCAAGAAATATACTCTGAGCGAAATCACCACTCGGTCACCCAAAGTAATGCGGTCAAAGTCGTCAAAATTAGCGCTTTTGGCAATAAATCTAGGTTCTCCCTTTAAATTCATGCCCACATGTCTCAAAAGTTTGTTGTA
Source organism: Flavobacteriaceae bacterium (assembly GCA_046329175.1). Taxonomy (GTDB): domain Bacteria; phylum Bacteroidota; class Bacteroidia; order Flavobacteriales; family Flavobacteriaceae; genus Flavobacterium. The sequence goes on along the minus strand of JAXLVE010000024.1, from coordinate 12,748 downwards.
ATAATGCATGTATTTTCGCGAGTCAAAATACATCCACAAGCTAATCAAGAACTTGAGCACATAATAAGTCAGTTTGTTGATTTTGCGCTTCATGAGGTAATGAATTTTAAAAATTGTTCTGCCACCACATCGGTTTTATATTTTTTCGAATCTTGTAGCGATTGCTTTGACATTCGTTCGAGCAGATTTGGGTTGTTCATCAATTCTGAGAATCTTTCAGCGAAGGTTTTGTCGTCTAAAAGCGGAATCAAATAACCGTTCTCGCCATCGTTGATAATGTCTGACGGTCCGGCCACACAATCAAATGAAATACACGGAACGGCATACGATTGCGCTTCAATCAGTACATTCGGAAAACCTTCAGAAACAGAAGTAAAAGCAAATATTTTGGCTTGGCTGTAAAAATTCTCAATGTCTTTTCGGGCGCCCCAAAGTTTGACTTGGCTTGGATGTTTTAAACCGGTTTGTTGCTGTTCGAGTTTTTCGCGCTCAGGTCCGTCGCCTACAACCCAAAGTTCCCATTCGGGCAATGCCACTCGATCAAAAATATTGAGCAAAACATCAACTTTTTTATTCGGAATTAATCGACCGACATACAAAACGACATTCTTCTTTTCTGAAATCTGGTAATCGTGATCGCGTCCGGGATTGGGAATTACCCGAATGTTTTTATGGTTCAATTCACGCTCAAAAAAAGCTTTGGAATAACTGGTTTGCGCCACAATTCCGTCGGCACGGCCATACACCAATTGACGCATTTTCTCGTGAAAGAAGCCCCATTTTCGGTCGGGCTGACTGCGATCAGAAACATAATATTTGGCCGAAGTAAAAAACGAACTCAGCAAAACAAACGAGTTGTACATTTCGCCAAAACTCAAGACTGATTGCGGCTTTTCACGACGAATAGTCTTGATTAAATACCACAAAAGTTTGAACGAATGATATATGCGGAGTTTTCGGTTAAAAAAGAAATCCGGTTCTATCAGCTCAACGCCTTCGGGCACTTGATAAAAGTTTTTCTCAGTGCGCACCAGTTTGATAATGGTCACCTGATAATCAGAATGATTTCGGATGTAACGGGCGATTTCAACCATAACGCGTTCCATTCCGCCCACATTGAGCGAAGGAAGAGCCAGGCAAATTCGTTTGTTTTCCATATTCTGAATAATCTTTTATTTGTTTAAAACCGACAAATCAACTTGTTCGCCCCAACGATAATCCCACTCCAACGGTCTGATTTGATCAAATCCGCCACCGTGAAATTGGGTGATTTCGCCAAAGTAAATTTTGCCGTCTACATCGTAAAAATCAACGCGCACATACGGAAACATAGCAGCTACTTTTTCGGCCATTTGTTTCATTTGTGCTAAGCTTGTTGGCGGATCAATCTCGGCACCGCGCTGTTTAGAGGCATCTTTAACTTTGGCGGCCCAAGTAAAGGCCAGCGGTTGCCATTCGGCATCGTAAATATTGCGTTTGTTGGTGCCTTCGCGATCGACCGAAACATAAATAAAAGCTACTTTTCCGTTGATGCAATGAATTTTGTAATCGTTCGGGATTTTGCCTTCGCGGGTTTCAAGCAAGCGCTCGACAATGATTCTGGGTGTAATATTTTTGTAACACCATTCGCGTTCAAACCAAAAATAATTCACCGAAAGCCACCAGCGGCAATCGGCTTGCAGTTTTTTCCAATCTACTTTTGACTTGTCACGGATGATTTTAAAACTACCCGAATCGTGGTTGGCCTTGACCACAAAATGTCCGTCAGGCATATTTTCAGGACGGATATCTCGATAATCAGTAGTTGCATACAACAGCGGAATTAAATACTCTTCGCCAAAAAAATCTTTGACAAATTCGCGTGCAGCGTACTTATCGGCCAATTGCGTATAAAGCGGTTTTCGATCGTGGATTTTGAGCCATTGAATTTTTTCATTCAACGATTTTGGGTTGTCTAAATTGAGCTCATATCCTTGACGCGCTTTGAACAATCTTTTGAGATGTGTGGCATCGTCTACCCAATCATAGCGCAATTTTCGGTACATTCTGTATATAAAATTGTACACGGTGAAAACTAAATCTCCTTTATATCTCAAATCTTTGTTGGCCATTTTATGCGTGTATGATTTCGGTAAAATTGTGTTGTTGTGCCCAAGCTTGGCTTTTGTTTTTTGAAACGACTACCGGATGATTCACCCATTCAAACAAAGGCATGTCGGTCATGCTGTCACTGTATAAAACAGACGAACCAAACAATTGATTTTGATTTGACAACCAATCCTTTAATCGATTGACTTTTTCTTGTTGCAAGCAATCCGGTCCGTCAAAAAAACCGGTTAAACGATTATTTTTTCTTTCGATGCGTGTGCCCATGACGACCGGTATGTTTTCTTGTTGGGCAAATTCTAAAAGATAATCTTCATATCCGCCGGAAATAAGCAACACAAAATCGCCGGCTTGTTGATGTTCTCGGAGTTTTTGCACAAGTTCGGGAATCAGGTTCGGACGAATTTTCTCAGAAACATAATTCTGACTCCACAGTTGCATTTGTTGGGTTGGAATCCCGCGCAACTGATACAAATGAATTCTTTTTGACAAATTTAACCCCGGAAATATTTTATTGGCCAGCGCAATCAACCGCAAACGATACATCACCGAGATGAGTATTTTGGTGATTTTGCTTTTACCGCGTCCGCTTTGCTCGAGTACATAATCAACAAAAACATCGGCGGTCTGAAAGTTGACCAAGGTTTCACAAAAGTCAAAAATGACGAGTTTCATTGTATTTTAAACCGATTTAATGACATTCAAGACGCGTTCCATCTGGGTTTTGGTTCCGATGGTAATGCGCAGTGCGTTGGTCAAAAGCTTGTTGTGCATCAAATTGCGCACAAATATATTGTGATCGCTCAGCGTATTGAACACATTCATTTTGGTATCAAAATCTACAAACTCAATGAGCAAAAAGTTTCCTTGACTCGGATAAACGTGTTTGACAATGCCGAGTTCGCTGACTTCTTTTTCAAAATAACCGCGGGTTTTGACAACTTCGTCGGCGTAAGCTTGCATGTACGGAACATCTGAAAGCACTGCAATCACAGCTTCTTGGGTAAAAGTGGTAAAGTTTTTCGGGTTGCGGATTTTTGAAATTTGGGCAATGTTCTCGGCGTTTGAAATCAAATATCCCGCGCGGAAATTGGCCAGACCGAAAGCTTTTGAAAAAGTTCGGGTAACGAATAAATTTTGGTGAATGAGTACAAAATTGCTCATCGAATGTCCGTAGAATTCGTAATATGCCTCATCAATCAAGAAAATAGTATCCGGAAAAGATTGCAATAAATCAACGATGTATTCTTTTTCAATGACATTTCCCGACGGATTGTTGGGCGTACAAATATAGACCAACGACGGTGTAATAGATTCAATTGACTTGCGAAAAGCCGCTCCGTCAAACGAAAAATCGGGTTCATAATCGTGGTAATAAATCTGCGCTCCTTGCGATTCGCAGGTCAATCTGAAGTTGTCATACGACGGCGACAAAATCAAAATCGGATCGCCCACGCCTACATACATACGCACCAAATATTCATGCAACGAATCGGAGCTCGCAAAATACTGAACATTCTCTTCAGGAAGTGAGCAATAATCAGCCAAAAGCGACATCAGTTTTTTGTTGTTGGTTGACGGATACAAATAATAAATATCGTCTTGGGTGACCAATTCTTGCAATCGCTCTTTTACTTTAGGTGAGGGCGGAATAGTTGCTTCGTTCCAATCGAGTTTTAAAATGTCTTTGCGCTCTGAAGCCGAAACATCCCAGATTTTGTGCGAAGCAACCTTGTAAGGCGCTAGATTGCGCAGGTATTTATTGATAAATCTCATGCGGATTTTGTTAGATATAAATCAGTGATTTGTTCTGAGTTCAAAAATAATATATTGGGCCATTTTTTTAACATTTGTTGCAATAAATCATTTAGCAAAGACAGATTAATATCGCGATGTTCCAAATCTAATTGGCCTGAAAAATTGAGTCGATGCGTACTGATAATGGCCGGCTGATGCCACCAAAAAGCATTGCTTATTTGATTGAGACACTTTTCGACTTCATTTTTGCGCTGTGTTTTAGCGTAAAAAGCCGGTTCAAAAGCCGCATTGCGCACCGTCTGAACCAAACCATCGCGCAACTGTCCGTTCCAACGGCGGCTTTTGGCCCGGGCATCGGTGGTTTTTTCTTTGGGTAATAATTGATATTTCATGCCTTGAATGCCCAAAATACCATTCTCTTTTAAGTAGGAATTATAAGCATCAGACCAGATATAATTGGTCGGAATAAAGGTTTTGGGCTTGAATCCAAAAATCGACTCAAACAAATCAATGCCTTCTTTGATGGATTGTCCTACAAATTGGCTTTGCTTGTGAATCGATCCGTCAAAAGCTGCTTGAAAATTCACCCGAATCGACGGGTAAACTTCAGGATTAATGCCCCAAAATCCGAGTTCAAAAGCTTCCAGAAACAACGGTTCTTGACTTTGCAATGCTTCGAGCCAAGCATTGACCCACAAATGCTCGCGGCCATGAAACTGCGGATAAAACAAACCTTCGGCCATCCCTTGCTTCCAAACAGAAATCGGATTTTGAAACTCATCGAAAACGCGACGAAAAGTTTGCACTATAGATTCTGCTTGGTATTGCTTAAAACCGGATTGTTTGATAAAATCAAAATCAGGATTTGCTACATTGACATTGGCCGTGATGGTCGGCGCATTTCCCAAACTATCTCGATGCAATTTGAGCACTTCAAACAAAGCTGAAACATCACCAGCGCTGGCCGGATGATCATACAACAAATACGGATTTCTGTTTTTGTCAATACCAAATCGATTCAAAAGTGAATCAATTGAATTTTTCGGTGTTCGAATGCTTCCCCAATCATCGCTTTCAAAAACGACTATTTTTTGCGACAACTTTTGACCTTTAAAGTTGGTAGCCGATTGTCTTAAAAATGATGTCAAAGCTGAAGTCACAACGAAAATTTAATTCTTTTGAATATTATTCTTTAGAAAAAATAGGTTTTAAAACCGTCTGATACCAATAGTCGGTTATTTTTTGAGCGCCAAATTCATTGAGGTGATCGGCCGCAAGCCAATCTTTTTGAGCATCGATAACATTTTGAGTCAAAGTATAATTATTCAGATTGTGCAAAGTACATTTTTGCCCATCTTTTAATTCAATGGTACGGATGAATGAAATCTGATTTCGCTTGTCATTCGAGCCGGGTAATTCTACCAACAAAACCTGAATTCCATTATTGCGACAAAGCGCAACCATCTTTGCCAAATAAGGATTGGAATAATCCACCAAACTGATGTTTTGCTCTTTATAAACCGAATTATCCGGAATAATCTTTTTGGTTTTCCATTGGCCTAAAATCATTTGCGCACGGCGATGATCAGCAGACATAAATATTTTGAGCATATCAACCGCCAACCACTGAAAGTTTAACAGCGGTGGATTTTTGAGATTTTCGGCAAGGCTCGGATGATAAAAAAATTCAACTTCGGGATTCTGAAACGCAACCGGATTTAAATAGGAACGCCCAATTGCCGACGATAAACCGATGGCCACTACTTTGGGTTTTTGGTTGTGCTTGAGGTATTCTTCGAACATCATCAAAGAAGTCGAAATGTGATCTCCGGCTATGGCCATATTGTAGTTGCTGATTCCTTTTTGCTGCAAATATTCAGAATCGATTCCGTCTAAGGCCATACTGTTGCCAAAGATGAGCAAATCGTATTTTTGATTTTCAAACGAATGAACATCGTAAACCTTTTTAAACCCTTGGCTTCCGCAGAACAAAACACCTAAATAAATCAGGTTGGCCAAAATAATCACACCAAAAAACCAAAAGCATTTTTTAATAAACTGATTCATTGGTTTTCAGATTAAAATTGGAAGTAAATAAAGTTGCTTTGCTTTCCGCCAAAGAGCAAAATGAGCACCATGATAAAAGCATAAACGGCCCAACGCGCCCAAGTTTTTTTGAGCATTGATTCGTTGAACTGCAACCCAAATTGTTTGTCGCGGTGCATCCATTCAACAAGCAACAAAAACCCCACAAGACCGATGTGAATGATAAAATACAACATATCATTCTTGCCCAAATAATCCGGCATCTGAAACAAGCTTTTTGAGAAAATTCGCTTGATGATATCCAACGCTTGAGTAATGCTTTCGGCTCTAAAGAATATCCAAGCAATGACCGTCATGAAAAAAGTCAGGTTGATTTGAAAGAATTCTTTGAGCGACGGTAAAAATTTATGGGTTGAAATGACCTCGAGGTTGTGTCTGTTTTTGTTGAGTAAAAGCAGCGGAATAAAATACAGCGCGTTGAGTAAACCCCAAGCTAAGAAAGTCCAATTGGCCCCATGCCAGAAACCGCTGACTAAGAAAATGGCAAAGGTATTGCGCACTTTCATGAGTGTTCCGCCTTGACTTCCTCCAAGCGGAAAATAAAGATAATCCCTAAACCATGTCGAGAGTGAAATATGCCATCTGCGCCAAAATTCGGCTATATCTCTGGAGAAATACGGAAAGGCAAAATTGCGCAAAAGCTCAATGCCCAACAAGCGTGAAGTTCCGAGGGCAATATCTGAATAACCCGAGAAATCTCCGTAAATCTGGAAAGTAAAAAACAAAGCGCCCAGAAGTAAACTACTTCCGTTGTGCTCACCACTCGCATTGAAAATTGCATTGGCATATGTAGCACAATTATCGGCGATGACTACTTTTTTGAACAAACCCCACAGAATCTGTCGCATCCCATCGGCTGCCCGGTTATAATCAAAACTTCGAGGTTTTTTAACCTGCGGAAGCAAATGCGTCGCACGTTCAATTGGTCCGGCTACCAGCAATGGAAAATAGCTCACAAATACGGCGTATTCGACAAAATTTTTCTCGGCTTCGATGCGCTTTTTATAAACATCGATGATGTAAGAGAGTCCGTGAAAAGTATAAAATGAAATCCCGACCGGCAGAATTACTTTGAGCGTCCATGGATGTATTTGAATGCCCGATTGTGCGAGCGCATTTGATAATTCGGTGACAAAAAAGTTGTAATATTTGAAAAAACCCAGAAAGCCAAGATTGATTCCGATGCTCAAAGTAAGCCAGAATTTGCTTTTGGCCTGCGTGGTGGCTTGCTCAATTTTGAGTCCGGAGAAATAATCCAGAAAAGTTGAAAAGGCCAACAAAAACAAAAAACGCCAATCCCACCAAGCATAAAAAACATAACTCACCAAGAGCAACATGGTGTTTTGTGCTCTTAGATTTTTTTGAAAAACAAACCAATACAATATGAAAACGATTGGTAAAAAAAGAGCAAATTCAAGAGAGTTGAATAACATAGAATATCTTTAAATCTTATTTCAATTGTATCTGGATAGTAGTCAAAACTACTTAATCAAATTAATAAGCGGAAACGGTAAATCAACAAACATAGCAATCAAAGGATTGGTCAACACGGTGGTGAAAGTGAGTGTTTCAAGGCTAATACGCGCTGAAATAAATACAAAAAAGAAAATCAACGGCGAGGATATGACCACCCATTTTCGGTAAATCGGATAATTGTATTGTGCCCAAACGAGAATCATCACTGCCATGCCAAACATTTGTCCGATCATTTCAAAACGACCGCCCGAAGGCACCATGGCTAAAATATTCCCAACCGATAGAATCAATAAGGTAAACCCAAACAAATTCATAAATGATGGCGATAATTCCTTTTTTCTCTGAGCTGTAAAATAAATCACACTCAGCAAAATGGCAATTGACCAACTCAAAGCCTTGCCGTAATATTCAATATACCAAACAGCCTTTTCGTTGAGATCATTAACCACTTCTATATATTCGTCACTGGTATAACGATTCACACGAGGCAATAAAAATTCAGGAGTTGCACTTTCAATCCTACTTTTGACCGACTCTACATTGAGGTTTGAAATAAAAAAACTGGCCAAATAAATAAAATACAAAACCCGCCAAGACGATTTTAAGAAGTAGTAAGCTGCCAGAACAAGCACCGGAACCACAAACGAAAAATGCACCAGTATAGTTGAAGCCGCTATCAAAAAACCTTTGATTTTGTTGTTCATCAAAAATAGATAACCTCCATAGAAAAAGATATGCGCAGCGGTCCACATACGCACTCCATTGAGGTTCCAAAAGCCAACAACACAGATAAATGACGCTATCATCAGCCAGAAAAATCGATCGGTTTTCTTAACGCCAATCAGATCAATCATCAGCCAGATATTTCTGGAATAAAAATAGCCGAAAACCACGCCAAAAACAGCAAACAATACACTTCCGCTATCGGTAACCATCGAAAGTAAATAAGTTACCAAAGGCTGGTACAAATCGACGGTATCGCCTTCTTCTGTATAAAAACTATTGATAAAAGAATCCCAACTAACTGATTGACTGTGCAATTCTTGCAGTTTGGCTACATATCTGGCCGAATCCATTTGTTCGGGGCGAAACATCGTAAAACCGTAAAAAATAATGAAGAGCCAAATGCTGTTTTTAGCCCAAAATTCACGGTGATGTTTAAAAGCCTGTACCACGCCGATTACTGGCGAAAGCAAAAACAAATTGAAGGCGTTTTTCATTGAATTATTAAGATTGCAAAGACAAAAATGCTCTAGCTACATTTTCAATTTTGTATTGATCTACGTTTTCGATGGTCAATGCATTTTGGTAGTTTCCGGCAAAGAATTCATCGACAATCTGTGTATTGAGCGCGCCAAACTTAATCGACAAAATCGGTTTTTCTAATATGGCAAAATCGATGAGTTTACTTGGAGTTTGGGTGCTTCCGACATTTTCAAAATTCACTACAAAATGCATTTTGCTCATTGCTTCAAGTAAAGTTGGTCGGTCAACAATAGGTTTGAGTTGAATTCTTCCGTGCGAAGCTGCCACAAAAGGTTCAACCAAATGCGGCGTAGTAGTATACACGTGAAATTCAAAGCGAACAGAAGCATCGAGCGAATTCAAATACGTCAAAAATTCTGAAGGATCACGACGCCCCGGAATAAACATTCCGCCATAACCGAAAACAATTTTGTCCTTCGGCAAAGCTTCCTTGCTTTTTTGAATATCGTCAAATTTAAAACCTTGTGGAATCACGCGGATTTTATTGTGAAACTCCGGATAATAACCTCTAATCGAAGCCACTGTCGGAACGGTAATATATTCGGCTTTTCGACAAAATTTCTTTTCCAACCAACCAAAGTAAAACGGCGGTTTAAAAGTGTCGTTTTCTTGCCCCATATACGGATCGCCACAATCGGCTACCCAAATTTTGGCAATTGGATTTTTTTGGGTTCTTACCGCCGCAACGCCCCAGTGAATCGGGTACGGAACCGCGACTGAAATCAGCATATCGTATCCGCTTTCGCCTTTGAGGGCTTTTTTCATCAGCGGCATGATTTGTATGAATGGATATTCGAGTAAAAGCGAACTGAATCGAGCCAATACGCGCCAGAACAAACGAACAACGCCGCTGCCTTTGATTTGAATGCTTGGCCAAGTGATCATACCCAAATCTTTGAATATAATTCCGTTTTGTGCACAAAAATCGGCGCAACCCGGACGCGGATGTGTTAAAACGGTTACGTGATGTCCTTGACGAACCAATTCTTTGGCCAATTCGGTAGCGCGAAAAGAACGCGGAGAAATATCCGGATAAAAACCGTTGGTGGTGATGAGTATTTTTTTGGATTCCATGGGTGTTAAGAACTCAATTGTGTTAAGTGTTGAACGATTCGCTCAGCGGCTTTTCCGTCCCAAAGTGCCGGAATAGAACCTTTTTTCCATGCTCCGGAAAAGAGTTTTTGCATCGCGGGCTGAATTGCTTTTGGATTTGTCCCAAGCAATTCATTGGTTCCGAGATCAATGGTTTCAGGTCGTTCGGTATTGTCACGCAACGTCATACACGGAATGCCCATAACGGTGGTTTCTTCGGTAATTCCGCCGGAATCGGTTACCACGGCTTTGGCGCGTTCCACCAAGTAATTGAACTGATGATACCCGAGCGGTTCAACAATGTGAAGATTCGGCGCTTTGATTCCAGCATCGTTTAAAACTTTGGCTGTGCGCGGATGAATCGGAAACAAAATAGGCAATCCGTTGACATTTGTGATGATTTCAGAAATCAAGGCTTTTAAGTTATCGGCACTATCAACATTGGCCGGACGATGCAAGGTCAAAACAAAATATTCTTTGTCTTTGAGTTGCAACTCATTCCAAAATTCGGGTTGTTCAAATTGATTGCGATTGGCCTCGAGCGTATCAATCATCACATTACCTACAAAGAAAATTCGATCTTCAACAACACCCGCTTTCTTGAGGTTTTCACCGGCCAAAGGCGTTGTGGTAAAAAAATAATCGGTAATAGAATCGGTCACCATGCGGTTGATTTCTTCGGGCATCGACAAGTCAAACGAGCGAATACCGGCCTCGACATGCGCTACTTTTATCTGAAGTTTTTTGGCCACAATGCTGCATGCCATCGTGCTGGTAACATCGCCCACCACCAAAACCAAATCAGCCGGATGCGCCAACAGTTCTTGTTCAAAAGCCACCATAATGGCTGCGGTTTGCTCTGCTTGTGAACCGCCGCCGCAATTCAGATTAACATCGGGCTCGGGAATATTGAGCTGCTTGAAAAACGTATGGCTCATTTTCTCGTCAAAATGTTGCCCAGTATGTACCAAACGATAGGACAAATCTGAATTCCCCGATGCTTTGATGGCGTGAATAATCGGGGCAATTTTCATAAAGTTCGGACGTGCTCCGGCAATCAGTGTAATTTTCATCATGATTGTTGACTTATCTGTTTCCATGATTGATTGAAAACCTCATGGGAATAATATTTTTCTAAACAGGCTTTGTTCTTGGTTACTTCACGGTTAACTTTCAAACCATGTTGGGCAATGAGTTGATTGTCAAAAACTTGAAAACCTCGATAGGTAAGCGATTCAAACGAAGTTGTATGCGGGTTCATATAAATAATTTTACCCAAACTCAACAACGTCAAAGTCACGCCCATGGCTTCTTGACGATGATGATCAAAAATCACTACATCCATTTGATTGATGAATTTTTTGTAGGTTTCAAAATCCATGAACTGATCTATGACCACAAACTTTTCGGCAAAATAGTCCTTCCCAATTGCCGTGATTTTCTTTTTATAATCTTCATAGGATCCGTAAGACAATGGGCAATAAATTTGGTCGATTTGATCTTGATAGGGCAAAATCATCTCAAAGATATTTTGGTGGTTATTGGCCGGATCGGTTGAATTGCCCACCATGATTTTAAGACCGTTTTTAGCCGCCATCTCTTGTGGAGCAAAGTCATTGGTTGTGGTTACGTTGCTCAAATACATTGGGCTATAAAGCCATTTTGCGTTGGATTTGAGCATTTGATTGGCCAATTTTGAATCGCCTTCAATATGCGTGATATGACACCCAACTTGTCGGTAAACCCATTTTCTGAGTCGGGTAAAAAAGCTGTTATTTCCATGAAGTCCATAAAGCTCTTGACCATAAATAACCCAAGCTGTTTTTTTAAGTATCCACGGAAAAAGCGCAAAAAAAACAATCAAGGCATCACCGTGTAAAACAATTCTATCGGCTTTTCGCGTCAAGCTAAAAAAGCGATTTAAATTCTGAAACAACTGATTTTTAATCGGCGTTTGAATCCATTGCACATTTTGAGCATTCGCCCATTCTTGGGTAGGATTTCCTAAAAACAAAAACTGTTGCCCTTCAAGCTTGAGTTCGCTGGTGAGATAATGATAAAACGGACGTGTAAACTTATCCGGAATGGCAACGTGCAAAGTCATTAAAAAGCCAATATAGTATCAATGATATAGGTTTGCATTGCTTGATCAATATCATAGAACATCGGCAAACGAATCAAGCAATCTGAAAAATGATCGGTCATCGGCAAATCGCGGCCGTCGTGTTTTTCGGCGTAATATTTACTGTTGTGCAAACTCAAATAATGAAATACAGCGAGAATTCCGTTTGATTTGAGATGCGCCAACAAAGCAGTTCGCTGTTCTAAATCTTTGCAAACAATGTAAAACATATGCCCGTTATTGGTGGCAAACGATGGAATGCTGCCCAAGTCAATTTGATTTTGCTGCGCCCATTGACTTAGTTTTTCTTGGTATTGATTCCAGAGATGCAAACGCTGTTGTTGAATACTGTCGAGGTTTTCGAGTTGTGCCCACAAAAATGCAGCAATCAATTCTGAGGGTAAAAATGAAGAACCAATGTCAACCCAACCGTATTTGTCTACATCGCCTCTGAAAAAAGCCGAGCGATTGGTTCCTTTTTCCCAGATAATTTCGGCGCGCGCTTCAAACTGAGCATCGTTGATGGCCAACATACCGCCCTCGCCCGAAATAATATTTTTGGTTTCGTGAAACGAAAAAGCCGCCAAATGTCCAATGGATCCCAAAGCGCGTTTCACGCCGTCTCTTCCGGTATAAAAACTATCGATGGCTTGCGCGGCATCTTCAACCACAAATAAGTTGTATTTATGCGCCAAATCCATGATTTTATCCATGTCGCAGGCCACACCGGCATAATGCACCGGAACGATGGCCTTGGTTTTAGGTGTTATAAGCGCCTCAATGCTGTCTTCATCAATGCCCGGATGATCCGGTCGGCTGTCG